>NZ_VKDC01000005.1 GCF_007097395.1 Fulvivirga sp. M361 | reverse complement strand
GAGCTTGTCTCCCTAGCCGAAGAGCCAGGATACCTGTTGCGGGTGTCAAACAAATTGAAACTGAAAATAAAGTCATCACGATCGATTTTGGTGATGGTGAGTGTGACAGACGCTTTGATGTCTCTATTGAAGGAATTACAGAGGAAGTAACGGTTGATTAAATAGTTCCTCAAACCTCCCTCTGAATGACCCCGCTTACAAGAAAGCGGGGTTTTTATTTTAAACGCGGGTCGAATGGTTCTGAGATCACACTTTTTAGAGTTATTTGGTTATTGAAGTCTGTATGCCTTACGTTGATGAGATAATTATATTCTCTTTGACTTTGGGCCGATGGGACCTGCATTATAAGGCAACCTGATGTTAGAAATTTCTTACTGTAAGTAGTGAGGTCCTTTGGGTAAGGTTTTAGCAACCAGTCATCACTTAATTGATCCTTTGATACTTTGTATAGACTTTTCTGTTCTTTTACCTCAATAGTCATACAGACTCTTTTGATAGGCAGGAAGCTTTCGTTTGCGAGGATTTCAAGTTTAGCCAGTGCAATGGAAGGTGAACAATAGATCATCCATTGACCTACTTCATTCCATCTCCCTGATGCGTGCAATGTGCCTTCTGGAGGCCAAATATTCCGGTACTTCCATTTGTCGATATGATATAAGGTCATCCGTAGATACTGTGCTCAATCCTTAAAAAGGCCCTTTCCAGTTCTCTTCTACCCAGCCGAGATGCCAATAGTGATATAGGTGCTATACCACCCAGGTTTTCATTCGGAGTAGACATCCATTGCTTTAAGAGACTTTTATCCCCATCAAATGCCTCAACTCCTTTATTCCATAAGGCGATAAAATCAGCAAGTGCGTCAATATTTTTAGTATCAAGATTATTCATTTTAACCAGGTCGTAGTATTTACTCTTACTAATTCCTAATATATCAGCAAATATACCAGGAGGTAATGATGTCTCTTCTTGTAAGGCAAGTAGGGCTTTGCCTGGAAGTTGTGCTTTATTTAAGTTATAGCTGGAAACCTTATGAAGGTAAGTGCTGGGCGCTATAGCACTTGTATAGGGTACCGGTGGCTCTGAAGCTTTTGAAACTGATTGAGGGGTTTTATATTTTTTTTCGTCCATATTTGGAATGATTCTCTCCAAATATAAACTTTTATTTTCGTTTTCTAATATTTAATCATTCTTTGCGTACCACTTTTTTATGACATCCATTGTCGGTTTATTTTGCGGTGTAAATGTTCTGGTGAGCCTTTCAGGTCTATATGGGGTGGTAAGGTGCCATTTCCAAAAAAAACCACCTTTAAACCATGTTTCATCCCATATGGCGTTGTATAGCCCTTCATATGCGTTCATTTGTGCTGTATAGTTTACAGAAAGAGTGTCCTTGTCATGCTTCCAGTGCCCGTCAGCCGTATAATCTATGCTTTCATATCCATATTCGGTAAATAAGATAGGCTTGCTGTGCCGGGCAGAGTATTCCTGTAGTTCATGAGCTATTCTTTCCCAGCTGGAGGTCAGCTCATATACGGTTGGCGTCTTTTTCTCGCTAAGCGGAAAGTATGCATCTATACCGATGTAGTCCAGATCATCCCAAAAGGTAATATTTTTGTAGTTATCCCAATTTGCAGCATAGGTAATTTTACCTTGGTAAATGTTTTTAACCTTTCTTATAAGTTGTTGCCAATATTCCGGGTGTTGAACTGTTGTTTTTCTGAATTCTGTTCCGACACAAAGTAGAGGAACATCATGAGATTCCGCGATTTTAGCAAAGGTCAGAATGTATCTTTCATAACTTTTCTGCCAGTTTTTCCAATCTTGTTCATTTTGCGGCTGAAAATCACCGGCCCATCCTTGACCACGTACCCATACATGTGGTTTTAACATAACATTAAAGCCTTGCTCCTTAGCCATTTCAATCATCTTGGAAGAGCCTTTTATACTCTCACCCCACCATTGATCTGAAAAGTCGAATCTCACGGTGGGTTCATTTGGATTGATGAAAGCATAAGGGATGACAGAAATCCAATCGGCATGGATTGACTTCAATGGGATCAAGGCCTCTTTATCCATAGGTTTTGGAGGTGCTACAAGGTTTGCACCATTTATCTTTTCACCTGTTTTTTCTTTTGTCGTATTCCATGACACGAAAAAGATAATCAAGGAGAGTATACAAACAGTTGAAATTAGTAGGCTTCCTTTCACAAGTAGTATAGGGTAAGAGACTAACCTTCATTACGTTTTTTTTCAACTCTGGTTTTTCCGGAAAAATGTAGAATCAGGACAGGAAGTAGTGTCATGTCAATGACCAATGCAAAAATCAAGGTCAGGCTGATAAGCAGGCCTGTGTAAAAAGTTCCTCCAAAAGAGGACAGAATCAAAGTCAGAAAGCCTCCTGAAAGAATAATGCTGGTCACCATTAATGCTTTTCCAGTACTTAAATAGGTGCTTTTGAGTGCATAAAGCATGGATTTACCCTTGTCCAGTTCTAATTTTAATTTGCTGGTAAAGTGAATAGTATCATCTACTGCAATTCCAAAGGCAATCGTAAAAACGATAGAGGTAGATAACTTTAGTGTTACCCCAAATATTCCCATTATACCGGCTACTGCAAGTAAGGGTATTACATTTGGAATAAGTGTAACAATGACCATTCGGAATGATCTGAATAATAACCCGGCAATCATTGCTACTACTGCAAAAGCGATACCTAATCCTTCAAACATATTTCTGGCCAGGTATTCGTTATTTTTATCGATGAGATTTGAGGTGCCTGTAATCTTATATGTAGCTATGGCCGGATCAGTAGTTTCCTGAATATACCGTCTCAATCTACGTGTTCTGCTGAGAGATAGTTCACTGCCAATGTCGCCAACCCGCATGCTTATCCTGCCTAGCTTTTGATCGTCGGTGACGATAGACGCTATATCATCATTTCTTTTTAAGAGTCGCTTCAGGTTTTTCCCCACTTGTCTCTTTTCATAATTACTTTCAGGTAGCGTAAAAGCGTTGGAATTACCACCATTTACAGCCTGATTAAGTGACTTTACGATGACATGGGGGCCGACTACACTACCTGCGTACATAGAATCGGTAAGGTATTGTGAGATATGCTCTATTTGATGTAAAACGGGGAGGTCAAAAATCGAATGGTCACCATTGGCCTCTACCGTTAACTCGAAAGGTCTTGAACCTCCGAAATTTTCATCAAAAAAAACAAAATCCTGTTTTAAGGGGTCGTCATCAGGTAGGTCTTCTATAAGACGTGTATTGATACGTATCATTGATATCCCATAGATAGATAGAACCACCAATATCAGGTTTACCCAAATGATCCACCTGGCATTTTTCAGTACTTTAAGGAATAAGTTGCTGAGTACTTTGAACCAACGGGAGCGATGTATGAGCTTTTTTGATATATGTGGACGTGGCAGTAATAACAACGAAAATGGAATCAACGTAAAGGCAACGATAAAAGCTACAAAGACACCAATAGCGGTAAATAGCCCGAAACCTTGAATGGGTTTGATACTGGCTGTTAAAAGGGTCAGGAAGCCAACAGAAGTTGTGAGGGACGTCAAAAAAGTCGCCAGTCCCACTTCTTTGAATGTAGTTTTGATGGAAGAGATCTTACTATTTCCCCGCCTCAGTTGCTCGATATATTTGGTCATTATATGCACCACATCGGACATGCCTACCACGAATATGATGGTAGGTAATAAGACCATAATGAAGTCTAACGGTTTATCAAATGCACCTATGATCCCAAGGATCCATAAAGCTGAAATGAGAACGACGCATAATGGCATGAGTACTCCCCACCAGCTACGATAGGTTACAGCCAGGAAAAAAACGATTAAAATAAGGGAAGCCGATAAGAAAATAAGTAGCTCTTCCTGTAATTTACTTACGAATACTTTTTGCGCATGGATCTTCCCTGCTACATGATAGTTGTCAAAATTAAATGATTGGATAGTTGCTAAAGTAGTTGAGGCAAATTCATCTGAAGCCTTTTTGGAAGTTAGTTCGTCATGTTTCAGCAAAATAGCCACAGCATTTGCGTCATTAGAAACCAATGACCCCTTTAATAAAGGGCTTTGGTAAATAGTGATGGAATCTTGTTGATAACGCTCAGGTTCTTCAATATGAACATAGGGCAACCGGTAGAACCCAGCCTGACTGATTATAGGCCTTTCAGAGGTAGTAAGGGAAACAACAGAATTGACATGCTCAAGCTGTCTGAGTTTTTCGGAAAGTGAGTCTACTTTAGATAAAAAAGTTTGTTCAAAAATAGAAGGGCGGTTTTCCAGACCTATAAGCAGGTAATTATTATCATTCTCAAACTTTTCACGAAACTCCATGTAGTATTTCAGGTCCGCATCACCTACAGGGAAAAAGTCTTCAAACACGTAATTGAATCGTAGGTCTTTTATGAAATAAGATAAGAAAACGGTAATTAGAAAAACAATAACTAACCCCCAGCGAGCACTCTTTCTTGACATTAATTAATACATTTTATCCTAACATAACATAACACATTGCCAATGTTTTAATCAACTGCTGATTTTTTCTTTTGGATTTAAAGCTAAAATCAAAATTCCGTATTCTTAAATACCAAATACTATTATTCTAATTTCTAACTTAGCTTTAAGTTAGATAATTCCTGTCGACACGCTTATCTAACTTTGTTGTATTCAATAGTTTGAAAAAAATAACGCGTTCAAGGAAGTTCGTTTGACGCTTTACTTGGAGCTACTAAAGCATAAATCGTATGAGAGTGTATTTAGATCTGATGCAAGATATTCTGGACAATGGTGTACTAAAAGGTGATAGGACCGGGACCGGAACTTTATCTGTCTTTGGCAGACAGTTACGCTTTGATCTGACTAAGGGTTTTCCTCTTTTAACCACTAAGAAATTACACACCAGATCCATTATTCATGAGTTACTTTGGTTTTTGAGTGGCGATACCAATATCAAATATTTGAAAGACAATGGTGTGTCTATTTGGGATGAGTGGGCAGATGAAAATGGTGACTTGGGACCAGTATATGGTCATCAATGGAGAAGTTGGCCCGCCCCGGGAGGTGAAACAGTGGATCAAATTGCACAGGTAATACAGCAGATTAAGGACAACCCTGATTCCAGAAGACATATAGTTAGTGCATGGAATCCTGCAGAAGTAAACAAAATGGCTTTACCTCCATGTCATGCACTCTTTCAATTTTATGTGGCTAATGGTCAACTGTCCTGCCAATTATACCAGAGAAGTGCAGATTACTTTTTAGGTGTACCTTTTAATATCGCTTCGTATGCTTTATTGGTCCATTTGTTTGCTCAGCAATGTGATCTGGAACCCGGAGAGTTCGTTTGGACCGGTGGAGATGTGCACCTTTATTCAAATCATCAGGAACAAGCCAGGCTTCAATTAACTCGTAAAGAGCTGGCATTACCGCAATTAAAGATTAAAAGAAAGCCTGCATCCATCTTTGAATACAAATTTGAGGACTTTGAAATCACAGGCTATGAAGCACATGCCAGCATTAAAGCACCAATAGCGGTCTGATGTAAGGTTTAACGGGCTGTTAATCAGTCAATTTTGTCGATAATATCTTCGACAGTCCTTATTAATTCATCTCTTTTATCACTACTAAGGAGATATTTTCGCTCTAACAATCGAACAGCCATATCGTTCATGATAAAGTGATTCTTAATAAAGTTAAGCTTTTCCTGAAAGGTTGTAAACTCTTGATATTTAGTGCGTTCAGTAGGAGATTCCATGATCATCCTCACCTTACTCATTAAAACATCGGGTTCATTAAACATAGGGTATTGACTGTATCCTTACAGAGCAATAATATAAATTAATTCAGTTAGGATAAAATTTTTTTTAATAGTTGGCTAAAGAAGTTATCCACATGTTTTCAACATTCGCCCTCTACGTAAGATTTGAGCCGATTTATACATTTTATTTTTTTTGTGAAAATAATTGAACAAGTTTTGCTTCCTCTGGGTCAGATCGTTTTTTAAGAGTGAAATGGTACGTTTAAATATCAAGAGCTTTTAACATACCAGTGATTCATGGTGTAACACCAGGTACTTCAGGCTGTGTTATTGATCAAGGCTTGCATCGTAGGATGCCGGGTCGAGAAAGGCCGTGTGTTGACATTTTGAAAAATATAAAAACCAGCAACGTTAGCGCTGAAAATTACATCAGCCTTCGCTAATTCTGCTGGTTTGGCTTCGACCTCAATAATTGGGTCAATACTTTGATGGCATTGTGTTATCAGATGATTGCGCATAATGCCCTCAATGCATCCTGTTGCCAAACTGGGAGTGAAAATCGTTTTGTCCTTAATCCAGAAGATATTCGACATGATGCACTCACTTACCAGGCCTCTCTCATTAAGTAAAATAAGGTCATCCATACCTTTTTCTTCTGCTTCTTTAGAGGCCATTACATAAGGTAATGCACTGATTGTTTTAAATCGGGATACAGCTGAATAGGTAAGTGCAACTGATGTGCAAAATGATACTTTTTCAATAACTCTGCTTACGAAAGGCACATGTTCGGAGGCTGTCACTAGAATATTGACATCTAATGAGGTAGGATGATAGCCATTTCTTGAAGATGGTTGGCGCCATATCTGTAATTTAACACGGGCATGTTTATCTATTTTGTTAAGTGCGAGAACTTTGAGTATAACGTTTTCTAATTCCTCAATAGAAAATGGTAAATTTTTTAACCCCATTACCTCAGCGCCCTTTTGTATTCTGGTGAGATGATGTTTTAAAAATCTAACGGCACCATCTTTGACAATTATAGTTTCAAACAATCCGTCACCGAATTGAAGCCCCCTATCATTCAGAGGCAGCCTTATATCGTTTTCAATCCAGGTACCGTTAAAGTAAGCCTTCATACAGAGAGATTTGGAGCGTAAATGATTTCATTCGCCCATTTTGCGATTTCATACATTAAAATGACCATTTATACAGATATCAACATTAGCAGAGTAAAAATATAATTAATATTGATAGTGCATCTATAAAAAACAAACATGGCTGAAAAAAGTGGTATTTTCGATATGATAGGACCGGTCATGATAGGCCCTTCGAGTTCTCATACCGCAGGAGTAGTGCGTATAGCCAGAGCTGCGATCAGAGTATTAGGGGGGGGACCAGAAACAGCTGTCATTACTTTTTATAATTCTTTTGCCCGTACTTATGAAGGACATGGTAGCGATAAGGCCATAATAGCAGGGTTATTAGATTATAAAACCGATGACGTAAGAATACGAAACGCATTTGAACATGCTGAAAAGGAAGGGTTAACGTATCAGTTCAAGTCAGTAGGAAATGCATCAACTTTACATCCTAATACTATAAAACTGGATATGTCGAGAGGTCAGCGACAAATAGAAGTAGTTGGTGAAAGTAAAGGAGGAGGAGTTATTAATATAGCGGAGGTTGACGGCTTTAATGCCAATTTTTCCGCGGCGTTGCATACACTGATCATTAAGGCAGAAGACATTAAGGGTAGCATAGCCAATGTAGCTAACATACTATCCAATGAAGATTGTAATATTGCCACAATGTCGGTGTCCCGCAAAGGAAAGAACGACATTGCCTGCCTGGTCATAGAGATGGACTCAGGGTTGAAGCCAGTCTCTTTAGAATACCTGAAGAGCCTTAGCTGGATAAGGGAAGTAGTCTATATCCCGAACATAGACCTATAAATTTTTCTTGCAATGAGAATTATCTTACTCATAGTATTTATTGGCCGGTTTGCTTCATTGTTCGGGCAAGCGGTAGAAACGGAAGTGTGGACGTTACAGGAATGCATAGACTACGCATTGGAAAATAACCTGGCTATTCAGCGTTCTGAGTTGAATTTACAATCCAGCAACATAAACTTCCAGCAATCTAAAATGGCTTTGCTTCCAAATGCCAGTGCAAATGCCAGCTACAGTTGGAATTGGGGTAGGTCTATTGACCCTACCACTAACCTTTTTGTTGATCAGCGTATAGCTGCTTCTGACGGTTCCATTGGTGGTACGGTACCCATTTTTGGAGGGATGAACCTTAGGAATACCATAAGACAAAATCAGGCAGCTTTCCAGGCTAGCGGGAAAGACCTGGATAAAACCAAAAACGATGTTATTCTGAACGTAATTACGTTGTATACTAATATATTATTCAATAAAGAGCTTTATGATAATACCCTTAAGCAGTTGAATTCAACAGAACAACAGGTAGACAGGACCACGAAACAGGTGGAAGCCGGAGCTTTACCACAGGCTACTTTGCTGGACCTTCAAGCCCAAAAAGCTACCAATGAAGTAAATGTGGTGAATGCAGAAAATAACTACAAACTTTCAAAGATCCAGTTAAAACAAGCACTGCAACTGCCACCGGCTTCACAAGTAGAAATTGTAATCCCGGAGATAAATGTAGAGGAAAACCTATTGGACGTTACAGTACTGGAGGTTTACGAACTGGCGTTACTTAATTTACCGGAAATACAAAGTGCTCAATTACAACAGGAAAGTGCTGACTGGGGGGTAAAAGCGGCTAAAGGGAATCTTTATCCTACGTTGAGTTTAAGAGGTGGAATGGCTACCAGGTATTCTGATGCTACGGCTGATTTACCACGATTTATCCGTGATGGAGGTGAGCCAACTACTGCTTTTGAGCCGGTAGGTTTCGTGGAAGGTACTAATCAGGTAGTGCTAGACGAAGTTGAGGTTCCATCTGGCAGGGTGGTTCAAGGATATAGTTTCGGAGACCAGATCGATGATAACCTGAGCAAATTCATACAATTTAATTTGAACATCCCCATTTTCAATCGCTTTCAGGCAAGAGCCGGTATTCAACGTGCCGTTATAAGTCAGGAGCAGGCGGATATTAACCTAAAGGATGTCAAATATCAATTATGGCAGGTGATAGAACAGGCTTATTATGATGTCGAAGCGGCTTCCAAATCATACTATGCGTCCATCACACAGGTAGAGGCCAGGGAAGAATCATTCAGAGTTACTAAACAGCGCTATGACTTTGGTGCCGTAAATTTCGTAGATTATCAAATTGCAGAAAATGATCTTTTCCAAGCTCAGTCCGACCTGCTCAGGGCAAAATATGACTATATTTTTAAACTAAAAATACTGGATTTTTACCAGGGCAAAACCTTAGAATTCTAAACAATGGCAACGAAGAAAAAATCTAACAAATGGATATACTACTTATTAGGTGGATTTATCTTAATCGTTCTTTTTGTGGTTGTAGGAAAGTCAACTGGCTGGATTGGTAATCCAAACCAAACTGAAGTAATCCTGGCACAAGCCGCTCGTGTATCGATTACTGAAAAGGTCAGTGCTTCAGGAATGGTGCAGCCCGTAGTAGAGATAAAAATGAGCCCTGAAGTTTCAGGTGAGCTAATATCGTTGAATGTAGAAGAAGGGGATTCAGTTCGTCAAAACGAGGTGCTTGCTAAGATCAGGCCGGATAATTTTGTTGCTGCATTAGAGCAATCCAGGGCATCTCTAAATACACAACGAGCTAACCGCGCTTCGTCTGAGGCATCCTTATCACGGTCTAAAGCTACTTTCCAAAGAGCGAAACTGGATTACGAAAGACAACAGAAACTATGGGATGAGAAGGTGATCTCCGAAGCAGACTGGCAGCTGGCCCAACAAAACTATGACGTGGCTAAAAATGATTTGAAATCGGCTCAGGAGCTGTTAGAGGCCGCTAAGTTTGTTGTTAAAAGCAGTGAAGCCTCACTTTCTCAGGCCCAGGAGAATCTTCGCCGAACAACAATTATAGCTCCAATGAGCGGTATAATAAGCAAACTAAATGTTGAAAAAGGAGAGACCGTATTGGGGACCCAACAATTTCAAGGCACCGAGATCATGAGAATAGCAGATCTCAATAAAATGGAAGTAAGGGTTAATGTCAATGAAAACGACATCATCAGAGTCACTGTTGGTGATACGGTCATTATTGACGTGGATTCCTATTCTTATATGGATAAAGAATTCAAAGGAACGGTAACTGCAATAGCTAATACTGCGAATGATAAAGCGTCTTCCGACGCAGTGACTGAATTTGAAGTCAGGATCAGAATATTAAATTCTTCTTATCAAGACCTGGTAGCGGAGGGTAATAAATATCCATTTCGTCCGGGAATGACTGCCAGTGTGGAGATCATTACCAATCAAAAAGATAACGTACTTTCAGTGCCATTGTCAGCTGTGACCACGCGGATACCTGGAGAGGAGAAAGAACGAGGAAAAAAAGATGATAAAGATGACGAGAATAAAGACGATGACAAATCCCCTGGAAAAAAAGAAGAGGTGAAAGAAGTTGTGTTTGTTGCTGAGAATGGCGTTGTTAAAATGAAAGAGGTAGTGACTGGCATCAGTGATTACGAAAATATTGAAGTACTTGATGGTGTTGAACAGGATGAATATGTAGTATCCGGACCATTTTTGGTGGTATCAAAAAGACTTGAAGAAGGGGACCTTATAAAGGAAGAAGAAAAGAAAGAAAAAGACAAGACTAAAAAGTAATAGCTCACCGGGATATCTGACTGTGCATTAAACTATTTTCCCGGTGATAAGTAGGTCAGGCGTTGTCTGTGACCTTAAATACTACTACTTTGGTGGCATCCATAATGAGTAGACCGCTAAATAAGATCCTTGTCATTCAAACTGCTTTTCTGGGAGACGTTATTCTTGGCACCAGCTTACTGGAATCACTTCGTGTCAGTTACCCGAATGCAGAGCTGCATTACCTGGTCAGAAAGGGTAATGAAACAGTTTTAAAAAATCACCCTTTTTTGAAGGTTTGGGTGTTTGATAAAAAAAATAAGATTAGAAACCTTATCCGTATTATCCTTTCTTTACGAAAAGAAAAGTTTGACCTCGTAATAAATCTACAGCGTTTTTTTACATCCGGAGTCATAACCGTGCTATCCGGAGCGCGTCAAACCAGGGGGTTTCAAAAGAATCCTTTATCCAGGCTCTTTAACTATACCTTCATTCACAAGATAGACGCTGATTCACCTGTGCATGAAGTGGAGCGTAATTACCAACTTATCGGTGATCTATCTCCATCGAAAAAGTCAGCAAGGCCCAGGTTATACCCCTTGCCAAACCATTATGATGAAGTAAGAAAATACAAGGAAAATCGGTTCATCTGTATTGCACCGGCTTCAGTCTGGCACACCAAACAGTGGCCTGTGTCAAAATGGGTGGAATTAATTGATGCCATTCCTGATGACTTTGACATATACCTTCTTGGCGCTCCGGGAGATAGTACAATTTGCGAACAAATACAATCTGATGCTCAAAATGAAAAAAGGGTCACTGTTTTAGCAGGTAAACTATCACCATTAGCCTCTTGTGCTTTAATGCAGGATGCCGCCATGAATTACGTAAATGATTCGGCGCCGTTACACTTTGCGAGTGCTATGAATGCTGCAGTTACGGCAGTGTTTTGTTCTACAGTACCTGGATTTGGTTTTACGCCATTATCAGAAGATGCTTCAATTGTAGAGGTAAGGGAACCGCTAAGTTGCAGGCCTTGTGGCTTACATGGACATCAAAAGTGCCCTGAAGGACATTTTAAATGTGCATTATCAATATCTATTGAACCCCTCCTGGAATCTATCTCTTAAAGATCTTTTTTGCTCGCCTTAAGCGCAGGTAGATATTGAACATGCCAACCTTTATGTTTTCAAAAACAGAAGGATGGTGAAGCTCTTTTTTAATATACACAGTATCTGAACGGTCTTTATACCAAATGATATACCCATTTTGTTCCATCCAATCCTCAATCTCTTTAAGCTTTGGATTAATATAATACTTGCCATGAGTCTCTACGGATATAACCATAGGTCTGCTTACCAAATGTTGAATGACATACCACTCAGCGCCTTCAATATCCACACTTAACAGATCAATGGTACCATCGTCTATTTCTGAAAACATTTTAGCTTCTACTTCAAATTTATCATCATCGGAAGTTTCGTACCTGTCGTTGACCATGGCCGGGCTTGGACCCGAATCTCCCAAAAAAGTGGAAGCAGCTCTACGATACAACGAAACGGTTCCATTTTTATAATAAGCAGCTACAGGATAGAGTGTAACATTATTTAGGTCATAAAAGTAGCTGTTGATAACTTTAACGGTGTCCGGGTCAGGCTCTACCAGTGTAGTACGTATGCCATCATTGATAAAATCAAGGATGTTGGACGTCTCGGGTAAATATACTCCCACTTCAGCTGTATGTGTCGGTTGAATGCCTTTGTTTTTGCACTTCAAATAAATGTCCTTATATGCCTTTTGTTTACTCATTAAAATTCAATTTGTCGCGCAAGGTAAGCATTAAATTTTTCAAAGTGAACTTTTGGAAATAAGATAATAATCTACTGGCTATTTAATATAAAACGATAGTATAGAACGTTTAGGGGGCATTTTGTGACACAGGAGAAAAGCTGTTTCAGTAGTACAATCTTATTTTTTTGATGTTTTAATTTCCTACTATCTTCGAACCCTGTTGTACAAATAAAAAAAAGCAAAAGATAAATCAATTTGAGCAAATGAGGATAATAGAACTTTGTTTGGGTAAAGGGCTTGGAGGATTGGAACTATACTTCCGGAAATGTTGTGAAGTTCTTTGTCAGGATCATCACGTAGTCGTAGTAACAAAGAATAATACCCGGCTGGCTGATTTATCTGATGCCAAAGATGAACACCACTATCAGGTTCAACACAGGGTTAAACATTTCCCTCTTGCAAGTATTAGAAAACTTATTTCGATCATTAATAAGGAAAGCATTGACCTGATCCATGTTCATCATAAAGATGATCTGCCATTGGTTATTTGGGCTAAATACCTTTCCAAAACTAAGGTCAAAGTGGTGCATACCAGACAAATGCAACTTCCTGGTAGCAAGAAGGACCTTTATCATACTTTTATTTACAGAGGGATCGACTTTCTTATTGCGATTACTGATCAGCTAAGAAGGGAAGCTGAAAAGAAGCTGCCTATAGATCATGCTAAAATCGGACGTTTGTATTACGGTGTAGAAAAAGCCGATAGAACTCAACTGGACAATTCATTTATTGTAAACCCGGGACAGTTCAATATAGGTGTGTTTAGCCGGATTGAACATCAAAAAGGACAACACCTTGTGATAGAAGCTGCAAACAAGCTTTTAAAGACTAACAATCATTATGATATTTATTTCATAGGTGATGTTATGATCGGAGAATATCAGAAACATTTGGAGTCTCAAATAGAGGATGAAAGTAGGGGGCACTTTCATTTTAAGGGATTTCATACGCAACCCTTATCAGTAATGCCCTTGTTTGATTTGATTATTATGCCCTCAAAGAACGAAACCTTTGGGTTGGTATTGGCAGAAGCTATGCGTGCAGGGGTGGCCGTTATTGCTACAAACTCAGGCGGTGTCCCTGAGATAGTAGATAATGGAAAGGAAGGATTGTTGTTTGAATGGGGTAACCATGACCAGTTGGCCCAAAACATAGAAAAGCTTTATAAACAACCTGAAATACGGAAAAACCTGGCATTATCAGGTGAACAAAAAGCGGACAGGCTCTTCAATACGAAATTACATTTCGATAAGTTGATTGAAATTTTCGAACAGGTTGTAAAAAATTGACCTTATTTTTTTGCGATTAGCATAATGATAGATCTATGAAGCAAAACTTCCGTAGAGTTTTTCGATGAAAAATGATGAAAGTATGATAGTGGAAACCTTAAATGAAATGGGGCTGGAGATTGCTTGCTAAGCTGACAGTTCTGGCATTTTATCTTTCCGCATAAAGATATAGTTTCTATGATTATCTGACCGGGGATATTTGTAATCATTAAATTTTGAAAAATGATGCTTTTCGCCGCCAGCAATAAAAAAACCAGAGTAACCCAATGCGGTCAGGAAATTGAATATTTCCCCTGATGCGGCTTCATCATGATAACATTCAAAAAGTAAGGTAGGCGTATACTGTTTTAGTGTTTCTTTCGCTCCTTTAAAAACCGAGAACTCGTGACCTTCCACATCACATTTTATAAATGAAAGGTTTTGAAGGTTGTTATTTTTGGCGAAAATATCCAAAGTGGTCAGTTCGATTCCAATTTTTTCCAAATTTTCAAGTTCTTTGGAATCATTAGAAAATTGTTTTTCTATGGAAGCTCCACCAGCACCTATCTTAGATCTGTATATATATGATTTACCCTGTTCACTGGACAAACCAACGCTTTCAATTCGCGTATTCGTAAGGTGAAAAGCCTTCTTTACTTCTATCAAATGGTCTTCCAACTCAGGTTGAGCTTCAAACGAAAATACTTTACCATTTTTACCCGCTTTTTTTGAAAGCCAATAAGTATAAATGCCCTTGTTAGCCCCTATGTCGATGAGAGTTGACCCTTCCAGATTTTGTTCTAATAAAAACCGGACAGATTCTTTTTCTGCTCGCAATCTGTATCTCCAAAACCTATGAATCATTTTAATTTTATCGATAGTGTTCATTTCTTGGGGTTGGGTCAAAATCTTTCTTTAAATCAAAAACTGTTTGTTAAAATGGCTTACTTTGAAGCTGCGAAAGTAAGAAATTTTGCCCAAAAACCAGATCGTTGAAAATAACAGGGACCATCATTACATATAACGAGGAGAATAATATACGTCGTTGTATCACCTCAATGAGATCGGTTGTAGACGAGATCATTGTAGTGGATTCATATTCGACGGATGGTACCAAAAAGATATGTATTGAGTTGGGGGTAACCTTTGTTGAACATGAGTTTGAAGGGCATATTCAACAAAAGAATTATGCAGTCTCACTGGCATCTCACGATTTTGTTTTGTCTTTAGATGCGGATGAGGCTTTATCAGAGACACTTCAGAGGTCCATTGCTACTTTAAAAAATCAAAGTCTCCCTTTAGCCGATGCTTATGAGATGAACCGATTGACCTCTTATTGTGGAAAGTGGATAAAGCATTGTGGCTGGTACCCTGATACTAAATTTCGGTTATGGAACAAAACCAAGGGTCTCTGGGGGGGGGAAAACCCACATGACAAAGTAATACTGAGCGTTGGGGCCGGCTCACAAACACTGGTAGGCGATATTTTGCATTATTCCTATTCCAATATAGCCGATCATGTACGTACTGCTAATGCATTTTCTGATATAGCAGCCAGAGAAGGGGCGGCCAAAGGGAAAAAAGTAAATGTACTTATTCATATGGTACTAAACCCTGTATATACATTCATTCACAAGTACTTTATCCGGCTAGGTTTTTTGGATGGGTTTTATGGATTTGTTATCTGTTACCTTTCAGCTGTTTCTAATTTTTTAAAGTATGCCAAAATGAAACAATTGACGAAGGATGGCAAATAATATTCTGATCAGTCGGACCGATAGCATAGGGGATGTGATATTAACCCTTCCTATGGCAGGTATCATCAAAAAGAATATGGCTGATTGTAATGTTCTTTTTCTTGGCAATGATTATACAGAGGCAGTTATTAAGAAATCCCCTTTTATAGATAAGTTTATCAATGTGAATACACTTACATTGGATGACCTGGAAAAGCTTGAAGTGGATACTGTAATACATGTCTATCCAAATAAGAAGTTTGCGGCCATGGCAAAAAAAGCTGGTATTGATACGAGAGTGGGAACGAGTCACAGATTATTTCACTGGTGGACTTGTAATCGACTCGTTAATTTTAGCAGAAAAAGTAGCGATCAGCATGAAGGTATTTTGAATTTTAAATTACTCAAATACTTGAATATTCAATTACCGAATGAGGTGGAAGAACTTCATCAGTACTATGGATGGGAAAAAACGGATTACAAATCCATTTATTTAGATACAGAAAAAGTGAACTTCGTTTTTCATATGAAGTCAAAGGGTAGTGCGGCGGAATGGACCGTCAGCAACTTTAAGTTGCTGGCAGAGCAATTGTCACCGGAAAAATTCAATATCCTGGTTACTGGTACGCAGGAAGAGGGGGACAGGATAAAGTCAGAAAACAAAGAGATTTTTGAACTTGATCATGTTCAGGATGTTACAGCAAAATTTAATTTGCCAGACTTTATTGAATTAATCAGCCAGTGTGATGGTCTGCTCGCCTGCAGCACAGGTCCTTTACATATAGCGGCAGCTTCTGGAATTAATGCTATAGGACTTTACCCTACCAAAAAGCCAATGCATGCAGGTAGATGGGGCCCGGTAGGGAAGAAGACTAAGGTTTTAGAAGGAAATATACTAGAAGCAGAAGAAAAACGATTATTAGATATTCCTGTTGATTTAGTACGTCAGCAAATTCAAAGTATCTATAGCTAATCAAAAAAGCTTTTGCTGTAACCAGGCAAACAGTTCCATAAGCCAGGCCACACCAATATGGATCATTACTCCTCCCAGTATACTCCGGCTTTCTAAGGCAATAACTCCTAGTATATATCCACCTGCAATTGAGCTTATAGCTTCACCTGCAGGTTTGCCAAAATGATAAAAACAATAGGTAACTACCATAGGTATTACTGCATTTCTACCCATAATAGTAAATAATGATAAGATCATAAACCCTCTGAAAGCTAGTTCTATGGTTAAAAAATTCCACCCATAGGCCAGTTCATAGATCAACACCAATACCCATTCCTGAACATTGAAATATGTATGGGCCAGACTACTTTTGTACATAGGATAAAAGTCGCTGAAATTGTCGATGAAAGAGGCAAAGCCTATCAGGACCATCATAATAAGCAACATGCTTACATACGGGCGGTAGTTAAAACCTTTGAGACTGAGGCCATAAAAACTTTCTAAACGTCGGTCATGCCACTTATAGAATAGGATCAATGGTACCAGCATGGTCATTATGTTAATGAAGTTTCCCAGTACTTTTCGAACAAAATATTGGGTTTGTGGAGAAATACTTGCACGAACCCATTCATTGTGATGATGAAATGCGCCATCCAGGGCAATGATAAAAAGGATGAAAGCACTTTTAACCCAGAACCAGGGGTTCCCGAGTAGCTTCTTTTGTTTCTTAAAGATTACCGCGATGAAAGTTGCGCCATAATAAGCAAATCCATAAAACAGGAAGAAATAGAATATTCTAATATTTTGACCGTAGTAACTATCCAGTATCGAGTCTTCAAAATCCAGGTAATAGTTAACACTTATGCATAAAACCAGAAACAATGTAATGGCTATGTAGTAGTCCCACTGAAAATCTTCTTTGAGATGTTTTTTTAAGTATTTTAGAATTTCCTTCATTAAAAGGCTTCCAATTCATGATACAACCGTTCTATAGGTAGCCCTACTATATTGAAATAAGCCCCTTGGATGCTTTCAATAAAAAAGGTCGGTGGTTTTATCGTCTCTTGTTGCAATGAATCTTCAAAGAGTGCCGGCTTCTTTATTTTCTTTAGGAAAGATTGCTCCAGGCTGGAGAGTAGGTTAACCCCCGGCTTTATGCAATCCTGGATTCCGTATGAACCTGCTTTGTCAAGAGGGTGAAAGTTTTCAACATACTCATGAATCTGAGATGTGGTTAAACTTTCAAAGTTCACTACTGTAGTTTCAGAAAACGTGACTTTTTTGTATTTGCTTAAGAGACATACTCCTGTATTAACCTCGTGCTTTTTTCCTGAAAGCAAGGATAACATATGCCTTGCATCATTGGTATTTAAGGGTTTGCCTAAGATTTCCTTTCCTAATATTACTGTTGTATCTGCGGCAATCAAAATTTGGTCTTTTAAATCTTCCAGAAATGTGAGTGCCTTTTTTTCCGCCAGGTATTTAGCCACTTCATTTGCTGGCATCTCAGATGGATAATCTTCACTAATATCTTTCGTTAGTATTTCGAAGGATATGCCCAGGGCTTTCAGAAGTTGCTGTCTTCTGGGAGATTTAGAAGCCAGAATAAACCGGTGGTTGAAATTCATCTTCTTTAATTGAGCTGAAAAGAAACCCACAAATCACTTTAGGATAAAAATAAGTCGATTTTTGAGGCATTGTATGACCACTGTAACACACTTTTTTTACATCTTCCATCGAGATTTCCTTAGTAATTAGTGCCAGTTGTGCCTCTTCACGAATGACTTTTGCTAAACAATCACTGAAGCTACGGTCAAATTCAATGATCTCGGATGTTCGTTGATCTTTTCCCGCTATGCCAAGCGCTTTTTCGATTACAAAATAATGCAGTACCGTTAAGTCAAGCTCTTTTATTTCATCAGGAAAGTTCCATGGCATGGTGGTGATACGTTCCGGCTTTAACCTGATCTTATAGGTATTTTCATTAAATAAAAGTCCAAACGCCCATTTTTTCCCTAAAATGATTTCCTTGATCATATGTGCATCTTCCACTGGTTTGATAATAAAATCTTCTTCCAGTTTGGCCAGGAGTTTCGCTTCATCAATACTTTCTAATCCTTTTACAAGACGGTGAGTGGGTAAGATACGCAGGTCTTTTGCCTCAGTATTGGTCAAAAATGTAAAATGATAGTTATACCCTTCATCCCCTTTGTGCCGTGGGTTCATTGCCGTCATTTTTTTTCTATAAAGAAGGGATCCTTCATACCTGTGGTGGCCATCGGCAAGGATCACTTGCTTGTCTCCCAATACCCGCAGAAACTGCTCAATTATTTTACGATCATGAATAACGCTGAGCACATCCCTTACGCCCTGGTAGTCCTCAGTTTCGTAAATGGGATTCAGCATACTCTCATCCATATACTTTTCTAACTCAAAGGACGGGTCAGTATAGAGCCCATGTGTTGGGCTTACATTGAGTTGGGTATGTTCCAGCAGTTCTACCCTGTCATTTACAGCTTTAGGAATGGTGTTTTCGTGCCGAAGTAATACCTGATCGTCCCAATCATACGCTTTCATATTACAGATAAAGCCTTTTCTACAATATGCTGTTGTGCTTCCGGCTAACGAGAAATGTTGATAATATACATAGATGCCAGGTAATGAGTCCTGTTTAAGGATGCCCTCTTTTTTCCATATTTTCAGCAGTTCGGCGGCTTCATTACTGCTGTTGGGTACCGATAAATGTATACTGTTTATTGGATCCTGATAAAGCTTTGCCCGTTGTTTTTTAGAAACTACGTCGAATAACGGAGAGGTGAGTTGATCAATTTTTTCTGATAATTCCTCATTAAATCTCCATGCCTGAATGGGCCTGATTTCTGCCATAAAATGTAATTATAAAGAAGGATAAAGAATCCCGCTTGTTGTTCCATACCAAATATGTCTTGCCTGAATTAAAGTGGGTGTCAACTCACCCACTTTCTCTGTTGCCATTTACTTGTGGAGATCTGACCGTTGGTTCTATCAGCCTGATCATTATTTCGCTCATTGATCAACATGGCACCTAATGCAGCTGCCAATTCGATTTCTTCTTTGTCTTCTTCATGTACTATGGTGTCCGGATTGAAGTATTTTTCCACAAACTTAGTGTTGAAGTTACCACTTTTGAAAGCCTCATGATTGAGTACGAATGTGCCGAAACTCAAAGTAGTTTCAACACCTGATATTTTGTATTCAGCTATAGCTCGCAGCATTCTTTCAATTGCTTTTTCCCTGGTATCCGCGTAGGTGACCAATTTGGCGATCATAGGATCATAGAATATGGGTATTTCCATACCTTCTTCAAAACCATCATCTACCCTCACACCAGGCCCTTGCGGAAGTACATAACGGTTCAATCTGCCAATATCAGGAAGGAAGTTATTTGAAGGATCTTCAGCATATACCCTGAGCTCTAATGCGTGCCCTTTGAATTTAATATCTTCCTGTTTGAACGGCAGCTCATGGCCTTCCGCTATTTTTATTTGTTCTTTTACAAGATCAATACCTGTAATTTCTTCCGTTACCGGGTGTTCTACCTGCAGGCGGGTATTCATTTCAAGAAAAAAGAAATTCAGATCTTCATCTACAATAAACTCAACGGTACCTGCACCATAATAATTACATGACTTAGCTACCCCAACAGCAGCTTCACCCATGGCTTTACGTAATTCTGGGGTTAACACGGAAGAGGGTGCTTCTTCCACCACTTTTTGATGCCGTCTTTGAACAGAACAATCACGTTCAAATAGATGCACAATATTGCCATGCTCGTCTCCCAGTATTTGAAATTCAATGTGCCGGGGAGAGGTTACAAATTTTTCAACGAATACCGAGTCGTTTCCAAAAGCTGATTTTGCCTCACTCATAGCCCTCTGCATCTGCTCTTCAAATTCCTCAGTGTTTTCCACTATTCTCATTCCTTTACCACCACCACCGGCGCTGGCTTTTATGAGTATCGGATACCCGATCTCTTCGGCCACTCTTTTAGAGTCCTCAATATCCATGATGGCGTGATCAACACCAGGAACTAATGGTACATCATACTTGGAAACAGCAGATTTAGCTGCCAGTTTATCTCCCATAGTTTCAATGGCCTCCGGACTGGGGCCGATGAACTTTATACCATTATCACTTACTTTACGTGCAAAGTCGGCATTTTCGGATAGAAACCCATAGCCCGGGTGTATTGCATCCACTTTCAGCCGTTTACATACATCTATGATCACATCACCGCGAAGGTAGGATTCAGAGGACGGTGCAGCGCCAATACATACAGCTTCATCGGCGTATCTAACGTGAGATGCCTGGCGGTCTGCTTCACTGAAAACAGCCACGGTTTGGATGCCCATCTCCCTTGCGGTACGCATTACTCTCAATGCGATTTCACCACGGTTTGCTATTAATATTTTTTTAATCTTATTCATATTAGAGGAGCTATAAAGTCGTCTTTACAATGCTAAATAATAAATTGCTTTTTTCTAAATAGGGTTTGAACATAATGAAAATGCACTTTTGAGAACAAACTAATTAGTGTTAGATTTGGATGTTTTTTGATAACAGTAATTTAAAGAAG
The DNA here is from genome assembly GCF_007097395.1 of Fulvivirga sp. M361. Taxonomy (GTDB): domain Bacteria; phylum Bacteroidota; class Bacteroidia; order Cytophagales; family Cyclobacteriaceae; genus Fulvivirga. The sequence continues at coordinate 508,114 of NZ_VKDC01000005.1, read as the reverse complement.
TTTTAATAGTGGATATTTTTGAGAAACTACGTGTTGAACAAGGTGCGTTAGGACAGCATTCACACCTACGTAAGGACTATTTCATGTTTCCAAAGTTGGAAGGGGAGATTGCTCCAAGAATGCGATTTAACGGGAAGGAAGTCTTGACCTGGAGTTTAAATAATTATCTTGGTTTGGCTAATCATCCTGAAGTGCGTCAGGTAGATGCGGAGGCCGCTGCTGATTGGGGGCTCGCTTATCCAATGGGCGCTCGTATGATGTCAGGTAATTCGGTAAATCATATTGCGTTGGAAGAACAACTTGCTGATTTTATTGATAAGGAGGAGGTGATGCTGTTAAACTATGGCTATCAGGGAGTTCTTTCAATCATTGATGCTATTGTTGATAGAAAAGATGTTATTGTTTATGATGCGGAATCACATGCGTGTATTATAGATGGAGTACGCCTGCATATGGGTAAGCGTTTTGTATTCCCTCATAATAATGTCGAGAATCTGGAGAAACAACTTCAACGGGCACAAAAAATTACTGAAGAGACCGGAGGAGGTATTTTAGTCATTACGGAAGGTGTTTTTGGAATGTCAGGAAACATGGGTAAGCTAAAAGAAATTGTTGCACTTAAAGACCAATATCAGTTCCGATTATTGGTGGATGATGCACATGGTTTTGGCACTATGGGAGAAACCGGGGCAGGAACTGGGGAACAGCTTGGTGTACAAGACGGTATCGACCTTTACTTTTCTACATTTGCTAAATCCATGGCGAGTATTGGTGCTTTTGTTGGAGGAGTCAGTTCCATTATTCAATATTTGCGATATACGATGAGGTCCCAGATTTTTGCTAAAAGTCTGCCGATGCCTTTGGTAATAGGAGCTATGAAAAGGCTGGAATTACTTAGGACAAGACCTGAATTAAAAGGTAATCTTTGGAAGGTTGTAAACGCACTGCAGTCTGAGTTGAGAAACCAGGGCTTTGACATCGGAACTACTCAGTCGCCTGTAACTCCTGTACTTTTTAAAGGGGGGCTTGGAGAAGGAGCTAATATGGCAATGGACTTGAGGGAAAATTACAATATTTTCTGTTCTATGGTAATTTATCCCGTGGTACCTAAAGATGTCATGATGCTGCGCCTTATACCAACTGCTGTACATACCCTGGAAGATGTGAATGAAACCATTGAAGCTTTTGCGGCTGTGAAGAATAAATTGGACAATGGGGTCTATAAGAGAGAAGAGATAATTTCGATCACAAAGTAAAAAAAAGTCGGTTTTAAGTTGAATTAGAAACATTTTGAGTATATTGCCGACTCATTTCAAACTAAAAAAAATTCAATAACCTTAAAATTTTATTAAGTATGACCAACAGATTTGAAGAACTTAAAAGCTTAATACACGCGCTAGAGTCGGACTTCGACAAATTCTATGATAAAAACAATAACGCTGCGGGTACAAGAGTTAGAAAAGGTATGCAGGAACTGAAAAATCTGGCTCAAGATATTAGAGTACAAGTTCAGGATGTCAAAAATAAAGGATGATCCTTGAATCTAAGAGATGAAAAAGGAGCACTTGATCAAGTGCTCCTTTTTTTATGCCATAAACAGAAAAAACTGCGGAAAAACCATATAAATCCCCTAAAATAGTAATTCAAGGTAGCGATAAGCTAAATCGGGTCAGCTTACAAAGCTTTTTCCCCTTCAAATAACGTCATGCAATGCTGTATTTTTTCTTTGAGAGCAACTGTGCAAGGTACTAACGGAAGCCGCACATAATTTTCACATATGCCCTGCTCCATAAGTACTTGTTTTATACCTACCGGATTACTTTGCTCATACATCAGCGGGTTTATTTCTGTTAGCTTTAACACTTCCTGCGTGGCGCTTTGGTAATCCGAAGTTTTCAAGTGCTCCATTATATTATTGAAAATATCTGCAAAAGCGTTGGCTAAAACTGATATCACACCGATTGCTCCTATGGCGTGTAAAGATATAGTGAGTAAGTCATCGCCTGAAATAAGCAGGAAATCATCAGCTTTATGTTTTATAATGGTCAAAGCCTGACTAATATCTCCTGAGGCTTCTTTGGTTCCTATGATGTTATCATGCTCGCTTAATCTAATGGTAGTTTCAGCGCTAATGTTCGAACCCGTTCTGCCTGGAACGTTGTAAAGAATGATGGGTACAGGGCTATGGTCTGCTATTTTTAAATAATGCTCATAAATACCCTCTTGTGAAGGTTTATTATAGTAGGGACTTACCGAAAGTACAGCATCTACCGCTGTTAGGTCAGTGTCACTTATTTGCTCTATTATTTCTTTGGTGTTGTTTCCTCCAATGCCATAGATAATAGGTAACTGTTTAGCGTTATTAGCACATGCGAAATCTAATATTTTCTTTTTCTCGTTTTTATCCAGGGTAGCTGATTCTCCTGTAGTTCCCATAACCACATAATAGTCTACACCTTTTTCAGCAGTAGAATCTAACAGACGTTTTAGTCCTGTAAAGTCAATTTCAAGCGCTTCGTTAAAGGGTGTGATCAAGGCCACCCCGGTACCAACTAATTTTTGGGCAGGCATTAGGTAAGTAGTTTTGTATATTTGTAAATTTCGTCTACCATGTTTTGCATCGAACCATTATGGGTTTGTATCATTAACTCACAAAAATTGGCATTGTCTTCCAAACAGTTTCCAACACGGCATTTGGCTTTACTCATAGCCAAAATGTTTCTTATTAGCGGATTTCCCTCCTGATCAAGGTAAAACAGGTAATCAAAAGATTGGGATGTAAATTTTTGTACTGCCTCAGAGTTGAATTGTCCCCAAAAATCTAATTCTTTGATAGTGAAGAAATCAAACAGGAATTCAAAGTTTTGATGCCCTTTAGGAACATAAGCCAATACACTCACGTTCTTACCATCATTCTCTAAGGCTTTCTTAAAGCGTTTGATCAATTCATGTTTTTTAAGGTCCTCAACACTGAAAACAATTCCAACATTCTTAGCAGATCGATAGGCCATAGTAGACCGATAGACTGCATTTTTTTTCAAGTACCTTGAAGTTTTAAACGCCAGGAATCTTTTGTTAAACATTTAACGGTCGATCATTTTAAGAAAGTCGGATTCTGAGATAATTTGAACATCCAGTTTTTCCGCTTTATCTTTTTTAGCCGGACCCATCTTATCTCCGGCTAAAAGAAAATCTAATTTACCTGAAATAGCGGAAATTACCTTGCCACCATGGTTTTTAATTGTCTCCTTTAAATCATCCCTACTGAAATTTTCAAATACACCAGACACTACAAAAGATTTACCATTGAGTACATCGGAAATATTTGTGCTCGCCTGTTGTGCCAGTTCTAACTGGATTCCAGCTGATTTCAGTCGTTCCACTTCCACTCTATTAACTTCATTACCGAAGAAATCAATTACACTCTGTGCGATGCGATCACCTATTTCGGGGACTTCTATGAGTTCCTCAAAACTGGCCACTGCCAGCCGGTCTATGTTTTGGAAGTAGTTGGCAAGTTTTTCAGCAACGGTTCTACCAACATATCGGATTCCTAATGCAAAAAGAACACGGTCAAATGAAATTTCCCGCGAAGCTTGTATTCCACTAAGTAAATTTTTGGTGCTTAAGTCTTTAAATCCTTCCAGCTGAAAAATGGCATCGTAAGTAAGGTCATATAAGTCAGCCGGGCTTTTAGCCAGGTCTTTATCAAACAGCAATCCGATGGTACGCTCACCCAATGAATCAATATTCATGGCCTTACGCTGTATGAAATGTTCAATACGTCCTTTGATCTGTGGTGGACAACCGTTTAGGTTAGGGCAATAATGTGCTGCCTCTCCTTCGTGGCGTATTAACGAGGTATTGCATTCCGGACAGTGTGTAATATATTCAACTTCATGGGAATCGACAGGTCGCATTTCGAGCATAACCCCGGTTATTTTTGGGATGATCTCTCCACCTTTTTCAACGAATACAGTATCTCCAATACGAACGTCCAAACGGGTAATTTCGTTAGCGTTATGCAATGAAGCGCGCTTTACTGTGGTGCCTGCCAGAAGAACGGGTTCTAGCTCAGCTACTGGTGTAACAGCTCCGGTCCGTCCTACCTGATACGTAATGCCTTTGAGAAGTGTAGTGGCATTTTCTGCCTTGTATTTGTAAGCGATGGCCCATCTCGGACTTTTGGCAGTAGCTCCAAGTAATTTTTGTTGTGCTACACTATTCACTTTTATAACAATGCCATCAGTTTCCAATGGTAAGTCCAGACGTTTTTGTTCCCACAGGAGAATGTAATCTATTACCTCTTTGATGTTACTGCATTTTGCGTAAGTCGGAGATACGTTGAAACCCATTTCAATTAAAAGGTCAATGGATTTTTCATGTGTACTGACCTCCCTGGTATCCGTAGTCATAGAATAGAGATAGCAATCTAACCCTCTCTTTGCAACAATGCTGCTGTCTTGCATTTTTAGCGAACCGGAAGCCGTATTTCTGGCATTTGCATAAGTTTCTTCACCTATATCTTCCCTCTCTTTATTTAATCTTATGAAGTTCTCTTTAGGTAAAAATGCTTCACCTCTTGCCTCAAATTCAGTTGGATAGTTACCCCTTAATTTTAACGGAATAGAGCGAATAGTTCTTACATTATTGGTGATGTCATCCCCTTGTGTACCATCACCACGTGTAACCCCCCTTATTAAAAGTCCATTTTCATATGTCAGACTTAAAGCGACACCGTCAAATTTTAACTCACAGAAATATTCATAAGGCTCTTCATTTAATCCCTTCGCTATGCGCTTGTCAAAATCCTCTAACTCTTCCACGGAGTAGGTGTTACTAAGGGATAGCATCGGATGTTTGTGCCGAACTGCTTCAAATTCTTTGGTAATGGTTCCGCCTACCCTTTGACTGGGAGAGTGCGATTGCTTTAGATCCGGAAATTCAGTTTCAAGTTGTATAAGCTTTGCCAGCAATTGATCGAATTCATAATCAGAGATCTCGGAGGTGTCTTTTTGGTAATATAGATCATTGTAATGATTGATCTTTTCTGTTAATTCATCTATATCCTTTTGCGCTTGTTCTCTGGTCATTGTTCGTTTAAAATTGACATAATGTGATTTGCCTTTTTGTCATTTATCACATCATAACTTCACTCATACAGGGCAAATGCAGTTGTGAAACTTGTATGCCTTTTTATTTCTATGATTACTTTGTGGGGTCTTTAAACTCTTGTACATGCTCATTAAGCCTAAACGTGTTATTCGAACGATCAATATCTGCCATTCTTAAAGAACTGTCAATTTCCAAACTTTTTATTTTACTGGCAGGATGTTTGATCTTCAATGTGTAACTAGGGTAGGTCCAGGGCCAACTCTCTTTTGTTATGCGTTCCACTTTAGTATCTTCCACATTCTTAAATCCTCTCATTATTCGTAGAGGGACATAAATGATTTCCTTAGACCCATCCATATATTCAATGTATAGATCAATGGGCATGATCATCTCCCCAAGCCTCTCAAGTGTTACGAAAGTGGCATCCCCCTGGCCGATCACTGATTTTATACCGTAGTCTAACTGCTTGGTAGTATAGGCAAAATGTTCCAGGTACCAGTCCAGTTCAATTCCTGACGTCTTTTCCATTATTCTGATGAAATCGATGGAAGTAGGATGTTTAAATTTCCAGGTGTTATAATAACGTCGCATACCTTTCATAAAAGTTTCATGACCAATAATGTAACTCAACTGATCTAGAAATATGGCACCTTTGGAATAGGCATTGACGCCATAGGCACGGTTTGTTTTATAATGATCGGAATGTGTCGTTAAAGGCTCTTCTAAGCCGCTACTGGCCATCAATAGATAACTGCCTTGTGATCCCAGATGAGGGTTTTTATCATTTTTCGGATAGAACAGATGTTGCATGGTGATTGAGCTGGCATATGATGTAAAGCCTTCATCCATCCAGGGAAATAGACTTTCATTGGTAGCTAATACGCCCTGAAACCAGCTGTGTATGAGCTCATGAACAGAAACCCCTACCAGGCTTTGGAATTTACGATTTCCGGTAATCAATGTAGCCATAGGGTATTCCATGCCCCCGTCACCTCCCTGAATGAACGAATACTGGTCGTAAGGGTATTGGCCGAAATTGGTGCTCATAAACTGCATGGCTTGTACCATTTTTTCTGGTAGTTTGCTCCAATTTTCTTCTGTCTGTTGGTTTTTTTGATAGAAGAAATGAAGCATAGGGCCATTAGGTACCTGTGCTGTGGTGTGTTCGTAATCAGGGTCCGCCGCCCACATAAAATCAATCACATTAGGAGCTTTGAAATGCCAGGTAAGGGGTTTATCAGTGCTTTTTATTTTACTTCCTTTTTTCTCGTATCCATGACCTATTTCATTGGCATTTTGAAGATAGCCCGTGCCGGCTACCGTGTAGGTTGGGTCAATAGTAATCTTTACATCAAAATTACCCCATACTCCATGAAATTCACGGGCAATATATGGGTTTGCATGCCAGCCCAGGTAGTCGTATTCGGTCATCTTAGGATACCACTGGGACATAGAATAAGAGATGCCTTCTGCATTATCACGCCCGGTCCTTCGGACCTGTAAAGGTACCTGTCCGTTAAACTCCATATCAAAAGTAGCCTTCTGACCAGGTAAAATTGGCTTATTAAGCATTACTTCCAGTATAGTGCCTTCTGTGTGATGGCTTACTGTATTTCCATTTTGCTTCAGGCTGGTGACATGCTGATAGCCTATTTCAGAGTCACTTAATTTTGATATTCTGCTACCTACTCTACGGTCAGGGTCTTCTATGTTAAGTGAACGTACATCCATCATACTTCCCGGTTGGAAAGCATTAAAATACAGGTGATAGTACACTTTTGTCAAAGTGTCAGGAGAGTTGTTGGTGTACGTCAGTTTTTGAGAACCTTCGAATTGATGTGTTTTCACATCTACCTTTATCTCCATTTTGTAATCTACATGTTGTTGCCAGTAGGTGGTAGAGGTAGGTTGTGCATGAGCATATAATAAAGCTGAATAAAGCAAAAGGGACAGTAGGTACTTGTTCATATTAGGTAGTGGTATAAGTTTGTTCATTGTCGGAGAACCTGTAATGAAACTTTACATTTTCAGGTCGAAATTATAGAAAGCTTAATAGTTAGCCAAACAGGATGTTATAACCGGCATTTAATCTTCCGGTTTATCTAAAAATTGTTCCAATTCTGCTTCTGTGTTTCGGAGCTTTTCCTTGCAAAACCGGATAAGCCCGGTGGCCTCTTTCACTTTTGTTGACAATAGATCTATGTCCAGGTCTCCATTTTCTAATTGCTCTAATAATGCCTCAAGTTTTTTCAAAGATTCACTATAAGATAGGTTATTCTCACTCATTTTTTTGGACTGATTTGTTCTACTTCGCTTTTTATGATCTGGTCTAACGTGTAAGTTTTGATATTATCACCAACCTTTAGTTTTTCCGGGACTATTTTTGAGCCATTTACTGTGGTTATAGAATATCCTCTTTTCAGGATATTCTCAGGATTTAATAACTCAAGTGATTTTTCTATGGTTTCTATTTTTTTTCTATTGATATTCATGCCATTGTTAGCCCCGGCGTGTAGTTGCTTCCATAAAAGCTGTAAGTGGTAATGTTGACGTTCCAATAATCTGTTAGAAGCTGATGATAAGCGGTGCTCGAACCTGGCCAATTGCTGGTCATTTGTATTGATGCCTGAGCGTGCTAATTGATATAATCTGCTAAATATCATATCTATACGATCTTCAAAAGCCACCATCCCACTGATCAGGAATTCAGCCACAGCAGTAGGAGTTTTGAGTTTTGTATGTGCTACCAGATCGGTGATGGTTTCATCACGATCATGCCCGATACCTGTGAGCACTGGTAATGGGAACTGGGCTACATGAGCAGCCAGGTCATAATTATCAAAGCAATCCAGGTCTATTTGAGAACCGCCACCTCTTATTATTATCACCACATCGTATGCATCTTCTTGCTGTGCGATAGCGAGCAGGGCGTTAATAATCGATTCAGAGGCATTTTCTCCCTGCATAATAGCTTTAAATAAGTCTATCCGAAAGTCATACCCTTTAGAGTTTTGCTTCAATTGATCCATGAAGTCGCCAAACCCGGCGGCAGAAGGAGAACTAATGACTGCTACACGTTGGGTGACAGTTGGAAGTGATAGCTGCTGATTTAGATCATAAATGCCGTCTTCTTTAAGTTGTGCGATAACTTCCTGCCTCCGTCTTGCCCTTTCTCCAAGGGTGAAATTAGCGTCAATATCTTTGATATTAAGGCTTAAACCGTATAGTTCGTGAAATTGAACAGTTATAAGAGATAATACTTTTAAACCTTTTTTAAGCGGTTGTCCTGTAATGTTTTCAAACCAACTGGCCAGGTTACGATAGGTATATGCCCAGATAGTGGCCCGCATTTTGGCGATGATCTTGTCATCTTCTTTCTCAACTAATTCCAGGTAACAATGACCACTGGAATGTGTCCGCATCTCTCCAATTTCTGCAATTACCCAATAGCTTGGTTCCAGGTGTTGTTCCAGGTTCTTTTTGATAGTTTCATTTAGTTCGAATAAGGACAGGCGTTCCATAGCTTAGCATCAAAATTATCTAATAAATAAAAGAATGCTATCTTCTCTAAGAAATAACACCGAAAGTGGTTTGCTAGGTTTTGTCAAAAACTTAGGAAATAGGAAGCATTTAAACTGATAAAACCTGAATTATCCAGGGTTTCATTTTGCCCCGGAAGCTCTGAAGGTATGTTGTACTGATAGGCTGTCATAAGGTTGAAATTTTTCAGATGAAAACTTACAGGAATGGAAAGTGTATAATTTAGTAGACCAAATGTATTGACCTCTTCATATGCAATACGTCCTGCCCTGAACCTGCGTAGGTTTTCACGACTGTAGGGTAATAGGAAACTCGTGCCATTGCCAAATGTCATGCCAAAAACAGGTGTTAATGTGATCTTATCAAAAAACCAGGCTTTCTGAATATCAAGATTGTAATGGACTGACCATGTTATGCGGTGGGCTGTTAGTGTATCACCGAATACCATAGAATAATGTAAGCCTGATTCAAAGCGTCGATTGCTGGAGTAAAGAGAGATATTAAGGCCGTCGGTGTAAATAGGTGGCGCTATATCTGATGTTTGTTTACGATAGAAATAATGATCATAACTGGCCAGGTAAGACCAATTTTTCCCTAACTCTCCAATGTATCCAATGGTTGCCAGATTCAGATAGTAGTTAGGCTCATTTTGGCTGTTAGAATATCCGGTCAGGTCTGCATAAATGCCTGAATAATGATGAAATGCTACGCCGTAAGACAAGCCGAACTGATCAAGGTCAAAATCTCTGCCTGCGTTTAGCACCTGACTATTATAGCCGACTTTCAATGCCAGATGTGAGGTCTTAGCCATACGGTCGTTGATCTTGACCAGGCTGTCAAGTAGGAAGAGTAGACCGGCAGTATCCAGTTCATCCAATGACTTTTCTAACGCTGACAGTTCGTCCTCTAAAGTGTTTTGAGTATAAGATGGTGTTAAGGAAATGAGGATAAAAAGCAGGTGGCAAGAGAAGATTGAGAGCCAGTAGATAAGACAATTATATTTCTTCTTTTTGCCTTTCATAGCCTATTTGCTGGTAAAGTTCCTCAGGATCAGTTATTTCTGTGTTGTCGCTGACGTTCGTTATTACGCAGTCTTTGATTCTGACGTTGCTCTTTTCTTTTTTGAATCTGCTGGAGTACCATTTGCCGGAAGTCACCTTCGGCCTTTCTAAGTGAGATGATCTGATCCGTAGAAATGATGTTCAACATGCGGTCCGAATAACTTCTCTCTAATCCCAGTGACTGTTCCTTAAGTTTTAAGCCGAAATCCAGCAGTGCTTTTTTCTCCTTTTCGCTGGCTGTTTCCATATCCAATTTCGCCTTTTCAATTTTATATTGCTGGTTAAGCTGTTTTTTCTTCTGCGTGAACTCATTATATAAAGGCCAGAATTTCTCTGCCTGTTCAGGCGTTAACCCAAGCCGTTCTGTAATCAATGCTATTCTGGCAGCTTGGATTTTTTCTCTTGTCTGTTTATCCTGTGCTTGTATTTGGGTCAAATATGCCAATGTCATTATCAAAATTGCTATGATCTGTTTCATAAAACAGTTAGTTAAAACTTTACAATTCATTTACTTCAAAATCGTCATCCAGAAAATTTTCCAGGTCTCTTAGATCAGGACTATCGAATAGATTGGTTGATGAGTTATCAAAAACCACTTCTATTTCATTAAAATCCAATCCTTCTACTATTTCATCAGTAGTAATATCTGACATGGCCAGATAGTCGATCAAATACTCTGTCTCTACCTCAGACAGCAACTGCTCCGGAGTGGTAGGTGTGTCTTTGTCACTGAATAAAACAAGATAACCCGCTACCAGTAATGTGATACTTGCCAGCGTCCATTTTAGTGTTGGTACAATCCAGGGCCGATCTATTACAGTTTTTCTGTCGGCTATCCGGGATTGAATAACCTGTGGTAGCTGGTCAAAGTATCCATCAGGTAACTTATGGATGTTTTTCTTCTCAATATCTTCCAACTTATGTGACATATTTCTTTGACGTTGTGTTGTGCTAATGGTTTAAATCCATTTTTAAAAATTCTTCAATTTTTTTTGTAGCATGATGGTAGCTTGCTTTTAACGCGCCAACGCTTGTGCCTGTGATGCCGGAGATATCTTCGTATTTCATATCATCAAAATATTTCATATTAAATACTAATCGTTGTTTATCGGGGAGTTTTAGAAGTGCTTTCTGTAATTTAAGCTGGACTTCGTCTCCACTGATGTGAGGTGACGAATCTAACACTTTACTAAGCACTCCTTCCAGGTCAACAATTGGTAAAAAAACCCTTTTTCTTTTTTTATTCAGAAACGTCAGGCATTCATTAGTGGCGATACGATAAATCCATGTGTACAGTTGAGCATCTTCCCTAAAGCTATCGATCTTTTTGTACACCTTGATAAATACTTCTTGTATCAGATCATCGGCATCGTCATGATCGATTACCATTTTTCTGATATGCCAATAAAGTTGCTGTTGGTATTTACGCACCAATTGATTGAAAGCAAAGTTTTTGCTTTCATCTTGCTTTAGTTTTTCTACGAGCTCTTTATCTTCCAAAAGATCGGTTGATTGTTCCTGGTCGATAGACTATTCAAACAGTCAAAGGTTTAATTTATGTCAAATCTTTCTAGTTAATTCATTTTCAGATATTTATTTCTGTCATGGTATGTGAATTTTCTATATACGATATTATATCGTATATTTGAAATATCTAATAAAATTCTACTGAGATGAAAGTAACGGCCCTAATACCTGACGATTTAGTAAAAGAGGTAATGAAACTCACAGAAGGAAAAAATATTACAGATAGTCTTATCATAGCATTGAAGTCTTACGTATCAGGTAAAAAGGTAGAATACCTTATTGATGAAGTATCTAAGGAGCCCCTACAATTTAACGAAGCCTTTGTAGAATACGGTATCAGAAAGATTAACCGTAAGAGATGATCATAGCGGATACTTCAGTATGGATTGAATTTCTAAAAGGGGACGAAGATATTTCGACCCTCTTTGCCCCTTACTTAAGAAAAGGTCACATTTATGCAATGAGCGCCATTTTTGGAGAACTCTTTCAAGGAGCCAAAAATCAGCGTGAACGTGCGGTCTTAAATGAGTTCTGGGAGTATTTGCCTAAAGTAGAGGAGGAAGATTTATTTATTAAAGCGGGCAAATTATCCAATCAATATAAGTTTTATGCGAAAGGGGTAGGTCTTATTGATTGCTATATTCTTTCAGCCGCTCTTGAACAAAACATGGCGCTTTGGACGTTAGACAAAAAACTGATGGAGGCCATGAATCATATCGATGGCGATTCGCATTAGATAATATTTACTTCAGGGCTTAGTTCTATCCCAAATTTGCTTGCCACGGAATCCTGAATTTCAGAGGCTAGCATCTTAAGGTCACTGCCCGTACCATTTCCATAATTTACTAATACAAGTGCCTGGTTCTTATGAACACCTATATGATTTCTTGTATATCCTTTCCATCCACAGTTCTCAATCAACCAGGCGGCTGGAATTTTTACCATTTGATCTGATATTTCGTAGCCAGGGATGGACGGAAATTCTGCTTTGAGTCCTTCAAAATCTATTTTATCGATCGTAGGGTTCTTAAAAAAACTGCCTGCATTCCCAATTTCCTCTGGATCCGGGAGTTTACTTTGCCTGATGGATACAACGGCTTCACTTACCTCGCGTATTCCGGGAGACTTAATATTTCGTTGCTTTAACACATCCTCAATCGCACCGTAGGAGGTATTGATCGTATGATGCCTTTTGGTAAGCTTGAAAACAACATGTGTTATCACATACTCATCTTTATGAATATTTTTGAATACACTTTCCCGGTATCCAAATTTACATTCATCTTTATTAAACCGGCGGGTCTCTAATGTGGTTTTGTTTACGGCTGTCAGGTGGTCAAATACATGCTGTATTTCAACTCCATAGGCGCCAATATTCTGCATGGGTGCAGCGCCTACTGTGCCAGGTATCAGTGATAGGTTCTCTACACCACCCCAGTCATTATCCAAACAGTATAAAACAAATTCATGCCAATTCTCACCAGCCCCAACCTTAATGAGCACTTTGTCATCGTCTTCAGCGATGACTTCCTTTCCACAGATATCCATTTTGATAACGGCACCGTCAAAATCCCGGGTAAGGAGCAGGTTACTACCCCCTCCTAATATCATGGCTTTTTTCTGTACGAATTCACGTTTTAAAATGGCATGAAGGTCTTTAATCGTACCTATAGAAATGAAGTAGGCAGCTTTGGTGTTAAGGCCGAAGGTATTGTATGCTTTGAGCGATACGTTTTCTAAAACTGTCATGATGACACGAATTAACATAATTATTACTTACCGGTTTAAGTTTGGACTGAAAAAGACATTTTTCATCATCATTTCGATGCTTTGGGATGTAGGAAATAGATAAATGGCACAGGAGATTTCAAGCGTAAAAGATAGACGCTCTTTAAATGGAAAAATTCAGCAATTCACTCACATTTGCTTGATTTTCAGATAATAACTTACATTGAGTAAATAAAAATTGCACTAAAAGAATAATTACTTTAGATTCCAATTTATTACGATAACACTATATGTTGGATTTAGTAAAACTAGAGCATTTCAGAAATTTAGTTTCATTGGCAGGTGCCGACGGTAAGATCGAAGAAACAGAAAGAATAGCGCTGTCAAAAATTGCCTTTGAGCAAAATATACCGTTAGATCGGCTAAATGTAATGTTAGATCATTCAAACGAGTATGTTTTCTTGATCCCTCAGAACCATGAAGAGAGGGAAAAGCAATTGCAGGATATGATTGAGTTTGCCTTGGTCGACGGAGAGTTTGCTTTGGCAGAAGTAGAGCTGGTTAAAATGGTAGGTCAGCGACTCGGGTTTTCGGTAGAAGAAGTAGATGAAATTATAAACACGCATTGCGAAGATACAAAGCCAGATGATCTACAGACTTAATTCGTAGCGCTTTTCCACAAGTCCGAAATCAGTCACTTTTGAGGAGACATATTGATAACCATAACTGTTGTAGAGATGCTTAGCTGTTTTTAAATTGTCTTCAGTGAGAAGGAAAGATGATTTATAACCAGATGCTCTACAGTATTGCATGAATAGGTCCATCATTTTTCTACCCAGACCAAGTCCTCTGTAATCCGGGTCGATTAGGAAATAGCGCAATTGACCAACTCCTTTTGTGTTTTTTAATGCCAGACTACCTATTATTCTACCTCTATCTTCTGCCAGCCACACCCTTTCTTTGGAAACATCCATGTTCTTGTAAAAATCATACACGGTACGGGCTACATACAGTTCGAATTCCAAACCGAAGTGATAAAGAGTGCCATGCAGGTAAATAAGGTAACCCAGGTCACCCTTTTGGATATCGGTTCTTACTTGAATGTCTTCCAGTTTCATCAGGTTTTAAAATTTAAGAGGTTTTGAATATGCTGCATGTTTTCAAGCAGTGTTTTCGTCTGGTCGGCCGTGAGCCGTTCAATTAGACCGAAAGTAGCTTGGTTAGCTAATTCATCTAATCGCCGCATTTGCCGAACTCCGGAAGCAGAAAGTTTCAAAAGATATAAACGCTTATCATGGTCGGACCTGATCTTAGTTATGTAGTTTTTAGCGACAAGTTTTTTCACTATTCGACTTAAATAACCTTCATCAATGATGATGACTTCCATGATTTTACGGGCGGAACATGGCTGTAAACGTTCTATCTCAAATAATACTCTGGCCTCTGCCAATGAGAAATTGCTTTTCAGTACGTCCTGGTCCAGCACGGCTATTACATTCGTATAAAATCGGTTGAATGCACGGATTTCATGGACGATGTTTGAGGAGATCATTTTTTAAAATACTATAAATTACTTGACAAAATCAAGTAAAAAGAATGTTTGATTTTTATGAGTTGGCTTTACAGAAAATCAATGAATTCTTATAATTGCATCCATCTTTTATCAATGTAGAATGTTACAAATTTCACTTTTATGGACATTAAGATTGAAAACTTAACAAAGACTTACGGCCCCCAAAAAGCTGTGGATGACATTTCTTTTGAGGTAAAAACAGGTGAAATACTAGGTTTTTTGGGTCCTAATGGTGCGGGTAAAACCACTACCATGAAGATGATCACTAATTACATCGCCTTAGACCATGGAGATGTAAAGATAGGAGGGAACTCAGTGCGCAAAGAAGGGGATGATCTTCGTCGACACATTGGCTACTTGCCTGAGCATAACCCACTTTACCTTGAAATGCCTGTACTTGATTATCTTGAATTTTCCGCCGCCTTGCAAGGTGTACCCAAGCACCTCACCAAAGCGCGAATTGGGGAGATGGTAAAACTTTGCGGGTTGAATGCAGAAAAGCATAAAAAGATTGGGGAATTGTCGAAAGGATATCGCCAGCGGGTAGGATTAGCACAAGCAATGATCCATAACCCGGAAATTCTCGTTCTTGATGAGCCTACCACAGGTTTGGACCCTAACCAGATTGTAGAGATCAGGCGATTGATAAGAGAGATAGGAAAAGAAAAAACAGTAATCCTTAGTACGCACATTTTGCCAGAGGTAGAAGCTACCTGTGATCGGATACTGATCATTAGCAAAGGGAAGATAGTAGCGGATGGTACTGCTGAAACGTTGCGTAAGCAGGCCCAGGGGCAGGAATTATTGGTAGTAACCGTTGAAGATGGTGAAGAAGATAAAGTCCTGAAAGCTTTACAAAGTTTACCTTCCGTGGCAAGTGTGGAACGGAAAGGACCGTTAAGGTTTGAAATACAGAGCAAGCCGGACCAGTCGGCAAAAAGAGAGGTATTCAATTGTTGTGTTGAAAATAAGTGGGTAATTACCGAAATGACACCCACTGAGACTAAGTTGGAAGATATATTCCGGGATTTAACCACCTGATGTTTCCCGAAGCATTAGGCATTCTTTACCAATGTTCAATATTTAATCAAAATTAAAGTATATCAGATCATGAAATCCATTTGGATAATTGCGAAAAGAGAATTACAGTCATTTTTTGACTCCTTGATTGCTTACATTATGTTGGTACTCTTTTTGGGCTTCAGCGGTTTTTTTACATGGCTTTACGGGGCCGATATTTTCTTAGTAGGCCAGGCTAGTATGAAAGGCTTTTTTGATATCGCCTTCTGGACACTTTTCTTTTTTATTCCTGCCATCACTATGAAGATGCTCGCAGAAGAAAAGAAAACGGGAACCATAGAATTATTACTCACTAAGGCTGTGAGCGACCGGCAGGTGGTGTTGGGTAAATTCCTGGCTTGCTTTGTTTTGGTAGCTACAGCTGTACTTTTTACCTTGCCTTACTATATTACCTTAGCGAATATTGGTAATGTAGATCATGGGGCTGTTTGGTGTGGATATTTGGGATTGCTACTAATGAGCGCTGCATACATAAGTATTGGTCTGTTCACCAGTAGTATTACCAACAATCAAATTGTAGCCTTTTTATTGGCGCTGTTTATAGGCCTTTTCTTCCATATCATTTTTAATGTATTGGCTTCGAACATTACAGGTTTTGTAGGTCAATTGTTTCATACACTGAGTTTATCCGTGCACTTTGAATCAATGGCACGAGGCGTTATAGATACCAAGGATATTGTTTACTTTTTGAGTATCATAACCATTGGTACGTTGCTGGCAGAAATGAGTCTTGCGAAAAGGAACTTAACTAATTCATGATCATGAGAACAAAAAAATCATTTTATACTTCGGTTTTATTGGTCATTGGAATACTTCTTTTGATCAATTTCATGTCAAAAGATTATTTTATCCGATTTGACCTAACGGAAAATCAACGATTTACATTAAGTGATGCTTCTGAAAATATTTTGGAAGAGCTATTGGAACCGGTTACTGTAAAAGCTTATTTTTCAGAAAACCTACCTCCAAATATTGCGCAAACACGTCAGGATTTTAAAGACTTGCTGGTGGAGTATGCTAACTTATCCGGTGGTAACCTGGTGTACGAATTTATCAATCCAAATGAAGACCCGCAGTCTGAAGAGGAAGCCGCCCAATCCGGTATCAGTCCGGTAATGATCAACGTAAGGGAAAAAGATCAGATGAAACAACAGAAAGCTTTCATGGGGGCCATTATTCAGATGGGTGATCAGCAGGACGTTATTCCTTTTATGCAGCCAGGGGAAGCTATGGAATATGCCCTGACCACTAGTATAAAAAAACTGTCAGTAGTGGATAAGCCTACCATTGGCCTGGTTCAGGGGCATGGAGAACCGCCGGGATATGGTTTGCAGCAGGCAGGTCAGGCATTGTCTGTATTATATAACTTCGAAGATGTAACCATTACAGATACCGAGGACATTGATGGTCGTTTTAAAACACTGGCTATTGTAGCTCCGACAGATACCATTCCGGCATCTCATTTGGCGAAACTAGACCAGTTTCTGGAAAGAGGAGGAAGGCTATTGGTGGCCATGAACAAGGTGGACGGAGATCTCCAGCAGGCTTATGGCAGGTCAATTTTTACTGGATTAGGCCCATGGTTAAAGAAAAAAGGGTTAACAGTAGAAAACAAGTTTTTGACTGATGCAAATTGTGCTTCTGTTACAGTACAGCAGCAGCAAGGACCGTTCAGGGTACAATCACAGGTACAGTTTCCGTTCTTACCCGTTCTCAATAATTTTGCCGACCACCCAGTGACCAAAGGGTTAGAGTCTGTGGTGCTGCCTTTTGCCAGCCCATTGGTCTTTGCAGGGGATACAACAATGAATTATATGCCTCTTGCCTATAGTTCAGAGCAATCCGGTACGTCTTCCGTACCCATTTATTTTAATATTCAACAACAGTGGACAGATGCTGATTTTCCATTAGGAAGTCAGGTGGTAGCAGCAGCGGTTGAAGGCCCGCTTGCGGGAAATACAGTAACTAAAATGGTTCTGATTGGTGATGGTGACTTTGTGATCAATGCCAGAGAAGGACAGCAACAGCCGCAGGCCGTGCAGCCGGATAATGTCAGCCTGTTTGTCAACAGCATTGATTGGCTGTCGGATGATACCGGATTAATTGAATTGCGAACAAAAGGTGTAACATCCAGGCCAATTGATCAACTGGAGGATGGTACTAAAACAACATTAAAATGGTTAAACTTTGCATTACCGCTTCTGTTTGCAGTGATCTACGGTATTGTTAGGGCGCAGATCAGGAGAATGCAACGAGTAAAAAGAATGGAGGTGAGCTATGAATAGGAATATGATATTATTGGTCGTCTTTGTTATGCTTCTGGTGATACTTTTAGGGAAGCAATTTTTAGGATCAGATGGCAATCGAAATTTCAGGGAAATACTGGTAGAGTTGGACACTGCATCTGTGACAAAAGTAGAAATAATGGCCAGGGCTAATGATTTTGATCCGGTGGAATTCGTTAAGACGGGTAGTCAGTGGGAAGTAACGAATGGGAATGTTAAAGATGAAGCAGATAACGGTAGTTTACGAGGGGCGTTGTCTTCTTTGTCAAAGATAACCCCCAAAAGGCTAGTGGCTAAATCGAAAGATAAATGGGCTCAGTATGAAGTGAATGATTCTCTTGGCACTCGTGTGAAAGCGTTTGGTGGAGATAAATTATTGGCTGATCTGGTGATTGGTAAATTCAATTTTCAGCAAACTAACCGCTCTATGTCCACTTTTGTAAGGCTTAAGGAAGAAGACGAAGTTTATGCTGTGGAAGGATTTCTCTCTTCTACGTTCAACCGTGAGTTTAGCGGCTTTCGGGATAAGACGTTTTTAAAGACGGACAAGGAAAATTTGATTACCCTTACCTTCGATTATCCGGGTGACAGTAGTTTTGTGTTAGGTAAAACAGCTGATCAGTGGCAGGTGAATGGTTTAGCAGCTGATTCGGCGGCTGTACAAAACTATTTGAACGGAATCCGGACGATAACACCTGGAAAATTCATGGATGAGTTTTCCGAGGATGGTAAAATACCGATGTATCGGTTAACATTGGATGGTAATAATATGTCTGTGATAATTATTACCGCCTATCAAGAGGCAGATGATTTAATTTTATCTTCTTCATTGAATGAAAATGCCTATTTTACACCTGAAGGATTAAATATTTTTGATAAGCTGTTTGTGAGTAGCCAGTTATTTGTTGATGGTCAGGCG
This sequence comes from Fulvivirga sp. M361, assembly GCF_007097395.1. Lineage (GTDB taxonomy): Bacteria > Bacteroidota > Bacteroidia > Cytophagales > Cyclobacteriaceae > Fulvivirga. The sequence goes on along the minus strand of NZ_VKDC01000005.1, from coordinate 489,286 downwards.
GTAGAATAAGTGATTGGCCATCAATTTTGATGATTCATCCATGACAAAACTAAAAGTGGGCTTAGCCCAGTTTTCTTGCGAAAAACATAAGGCGGTGAATGTGGACAAGGCGGTAGACCGGGTCAGGTCATTAGCAAAAATGGGAGCCCAGGTCATATGTCTGCAAGAACTGTTTGCCTCACTTTATTTTTGTGATGTAGAAGACTACAATAACTTTAAACTAGCGGAACCCATTCCTGGCCCTACTACGGAGATATTGTCCGAGGAGGCAAAGCAACTTGGCGTGGTAATTATAGCCTCTCTATTTGAAAAGCGGGCTAAGGGTGTTTATCATAACAGTACAGCCATATTGGATGCTGATGGCACTTACCTTGGTAAATACAGAAAAATGCATATTCCGGATGACCCCGGCTATTATGAGAAGTTTTATTTCACACCTGGAGATTTAGGTTATAAGGTATTTAAAACCCAATATGGCGTGATAGGAGTATTGATATGCTGGGATCAATGGTACCCTGAAGCTGCACGAATTACGGCATTGAAGGGAGCTGATTTTTTAGTATATCCTACAGCTATTGGTTGGGCAATGGATCAGGATGAAGCGACAAATCAAGAACAGTTCCAGGCCTGGCAGACGATCCAGAAATCTCATGCCGTGGCTAACGGAGTTCATGTAGTTTCCGTGAACCGTGTAGGGCAGGAGGGCAATATGAATTTCTGGGGAGGCTCATTTGTTAGTAATCCTTTTGGCTCAATTATATACCAGGCCCCGCAGGATAGTGATGCATTACAAGTGGTAGAGATGGATCTCGATGAGACAGATACATACAGAACACATTGGCCTTTTTTACGCGATAGGCGTATTGACAGCTATACACCTATCACCAAACGACTTTTAGATGACTAGTAAATAGTAATATGTCCTCAAAACGTATAGTTGCCCCTGGTCTGCAAGGATATTATTTTCCGGCTGAATGGCATACCCATGAAGCAACCTGGCTTAGCTTCCCTCATAATAAGGAATCCTGGCCAGGTAAAATGGATAATATTTACACTTCCTTTGCAACATTTGTGAGATATCTGTCCTTGGGTGAGAAAGTAAGGATCAACGTTAATGATGAGCAAATGAAGGACTTTGCGTTAGAGCACTTCATCCGTGCCGGTGCGAATATGGATAATGTGGAGTTCTACTTATTTGCTACTAATGATGCCTGGTGTCGTGATCATGGTCCTGCTTTTTTGATCAACCCGAGAGCAAAAGAGAGAAAGGTCGTTGTAAACTGGGAGTATAATGCCTGGGGAAATAAGTACCCTCCGTATGATCTTGATAATGCTATTTCTGTTCAAATAGCTGACCATCTTAATGTGCCTGTATTCTCTCCCGGTATTGTCATGGAAGGAGGAGCAGTAGAATTCAATGGCAATGGTACATTGATCACCACCCGGGCATGTTTACTCAATGTAAATCGAAATCCACATTTGTCTTTTGAGCAAATAGAACAGTATTTAAAAGACTATTACGGAGTTACTCATTTGATTTGGCTGGAAGACGGAATAGTAGGTGATGACACTGATGGTCATGTGGATGACCTTACCCGTTTTGTAGATGAAAATACCATCGTAACACTAGTGGAAAAACGAAAACAGGATGCTAATTACACTCCCCTGAAGAATAACTTAAAACTACTTCAGCAAGCCACGTTGGAAAACGGGAAACGCCCAACCATTGTTGAGCTGCCCTGTCCATCACCTGTTCTGTATAAGGGGCAACGTCTGCCGGCCAGCTATGCTAACTTTTATATTGCCAATGAGCACGTTATTATGCCTACTTTCAGGGATACAGCGGATGACGCCGCACTTAGCATACTACAAGAGTGCTTTGACGACAGAGAAGTAGTGGGTATAGATTCCCTGGATATTATTTGGGGGCTGGGTAGTTTTCACTGCTTAAGTATGCAAGAGCCTCTGGTTTAGGTTTATTCATTGCAGGTTTCAATAAAATTGGATACAGGATATTTGAATGAGGAAGTATAGTTGTAGTGCCACCATTCGGTTTTGATGCTTCCAAACCCGGCCTTTTCCATACCTTTTTTTAAGAGTATACGGTTTTTGAGCACTTGGTCCGGCAGATCTTGATAGGTATGGTGAGCCTCTTTTCCAAAATGGTCAAAACCTGTGCCCATCTCGAGTTCTTTTCCGGCCGCATCTACAAGAGTGATATCAACGGCGCCGCCTCTATTATGGATAGAACCCTTTGCCGGATCAGCTACATAACGTGCATCCGGTAGTATTACCCACATTTTTTTCTGTACATCCAGGGGACGGTAACAATCGAATAGTTTGATATGGTATCCTTGTTTTAGGAAATGGTCATTGGCTATGATAAGTGCTTTGGCTACTTCATTTCTCAACAAACATTCATCACATGCATAGACTGTTTCATTAAGAAAATTGTTGTTTGTGGCATAACGCATGTCATAGGAAAAAGACATACTTAGGGATTTTAATGCTACGAATGACGTGTCAGTTTGTGCATGGATAGTAAATGAGATCAAGAAAGGCAAAAAGGAAAGGTAATGCATGGGATCGATGGCCTTGGTTTGATAACTAAAGTATGAAAAGTTGGAATGTCAAAACAGGATACCAAAACGTACATCCAGGTTTTCCGCGACGTGTCCATGCGCTTTCAGGGATGTACCTACCTGGTATTTTTTTCCGATAAGGTACAAAAGTTCATAGCGCTGATAAAAGTCCTTACTCGTAAATGGGAAAGGTTTGTAGGCATAATATCCCAACTGTTGATTGAATGTAAATTTTCCAAAAACGAAATTATGCCCCAAGGTAATGCCTATCAGGTGATGATCATCACTTTTACCGGCCCTGGCGGCGGCTTCTCTGTGTGATTCATCTCGCACCAATTCTACACCAAGATTGAGTGCATTGAAATTAGTCATATACCATAAGGCACCTCCTGAAAGGCCTATTAATAATTTTCTTTTGTCAGGAAGCTGTTCTGTAGCCTCTACATTAGGTAAGGTTCCGAACAGCCTGGCGTAACCGTCTATGGTTCCTTTTTTGGACCTTAACGTTGGTTTTCGTTGCAGTTTAGTTGGATTAGGACTGTAGCTTATACCTAATCCAAAGGTTGGAAAGTTCATCCCCTTGTTTGGTTGTTTCATACCTCCGTTGGAAATATGGTTGTACTGCGCAGTGATACTTGCCGTATATTGATTAGTAATGCGATAGTTAATATTGAAATTCATAAGTAATAGAAAGCTAATCGGACTACTATAGAAAGTATTGTCAGGATTACTCACTTCGTCATGGACTTTATCCAGAAATGTAACACCGGTTCCCGCACGGAAGCTGTAAAACAGTTTTCTGTTAAAACTCAGATAAGGTTCTACAAAATAGATCAGATTATAAGAGTTTCCCAATTGCTTTGGGTTGGCATGATTAAAGTAGGTAAATGACAGCCCGGTTTGCGCATAACAATTGCAGTTATTCCAGGATTTATCTTTCACCATCAGTTTACTCCACTCTATCTGGAAGCCCCATGGATTAGTCTGTGAAATATTCTTAAGCTCACTGGAATGTGGTATGATGAAGCCATAATGTGACCGGGCACCAAAGATGGTTGGGTTTTGTATATCCTCCTGACCATAGATTGACCCAGGCATGAGGAAAGAAATGAGTATAGGTATTGCCGTCCATTTCATTATATTGAATACAACCCAAGAAGGGCTTTAAGGTTCCTAAATATTGTAAATTTTATTGAAAGGAATCGAACAGTGTTCTCCGAAACCAGTTTCTCAATGAACTAATATTTAGCATTGAACCTTGGACATGATTTAGATCCTGGCATAAACAGATATGCGTCTGTATTGATTTAAAAGAGGCTTCTCTTGAAAATTCATTTCCAGCTTTTGTTGCTGGGTGCTGGCTACTGGGTTACTGGCAAGCATATAGCTTCATGATTCTGAGGTGCAAACTGACAAAACATCCGACAAAAAAGTATATCTAATCGCTAAAAGAGTACTTTTTGAGTCAAAATGATTTTTTTCATTAGGGGCCTAAAACAAAAAAGGCCGTTCCAAATGAAACGGCCATTAGATTACATTAAGAAATTTCTCAAGCTTTTTCTTTTTGCTTTATCAGGTTTAATGCTGAACCTGCTTTAAACCATTCTATTTGCTGAGCATTGTAGGAATGATTCACTTTAATAGTGTCAGTTGACCCATCGGCATGTGTAATTTTAATGTTAAGGGGCTTGCCTGGAGCAAATGTATTTAAATCAATAAAATCAAATGTATCATCTTCCTTGATCTTATCATAATCACTCTCATCCGCAAAAGTGAGTCCCAGCATCCCCTGTTTTTTAAGATTGGTTTCGTGGATACGTGCAAATGATTTTACCAATACAGCTCTTACCCCTAAATGTCGCGGTTGCATGGCTGCATGCTCTCTTGAAGAACCTTCTCCATAGTTATGATCTCCTACTACTATGGTAGGAATGTTTTCTGCTTTATAAGTACGTTGTGTGGCAGGTACTGTCCCATATTCTCCACTCAACTGACTTTTAACCGTATCAGGTTTTTCATTAAAAAAGTTAATAGCACCTGTAAGTGTATTATCTGAAATATTATCCAAATGCCCTCTGAATCTTAGCCATGGTCCAGCCATGGATATATGGTCAGTAGTACACTTTCCCTTTGCTTTGATCAATAGCTTTGCTCCGGTGATGTTTTGTCCATCCCAGGGTAAGAAAGGTGTCAGTAGCTGTAATCTTTTTGAATCAGGGGCTACTTTCACTTCTACTCCACTGCCATCTTCTGCGGGTGCCTGATACCCTGCATCTTCTACTGCAAAACCTTTTTCAGGAAGCTCATCACCTGTAGGTTCAGATAGCATAACCTCTTCGCCTTTTTCATTGGTGAGTGAGTCTTTCATTGGATTGAACCCCAGGTCGCCCGAAATAGCAATAGCTGTAACGAGCTCAGGAGAACCAACAAAAGCATGTGTGTTTGGGTTTCCGTCCGCTCTTTTAGCAAAGTTCCTGTTAAATGAATGAACGATGGTATTTTTTTCTTTTTTATCAGCACCCGCTCTGTCCCATTGACCTATACAAGGGCCGCAGGCGTTGGCAAAAACGCTGGCTCCTATTTTATGGAACGTGTCAATGAAACCGTCCCGCTCAATGGTGTATCGCACTTGTTCGGACCCTGGTGTGATGGTGAACTTAGACTTTGTTTTTAGTCCCTTTTCCACCGCCTGTTCTGCCAGTGATGCTGCGCGGCTAATATCTTCATAAGAAGAGTTGGTACAAGAACCAATCAATCCTACTTCGACATTTGTAGGCCAACCATTTTTCTCAGCCGCTTCTTTCATTTGAGAAATAGGTGTGGCGATATCAGGAGAGAAAGGTCCGTTCAGGTGTGGTTCTAATTCAGATAAATTGATCTCTATTACCTGATCGAAGTACTTTTCAGGATTAGCATATACCTCGTCGTCGGCGGTTAAATGTTCTTTAACATCGTTAGCAAGGTCAGCTACATCGCTTCTGTCAGTGGCCCGCAGATAGCGTTCCATACTTTCGTCATAACCGAATGTGGAGGTAGTAGCACCAATTTCAGCTCCCATATTACATATTGTACCTTTTCCTGTACATGACAGGCTTTTAGCGCCTTCACCAAAATATTCTACAATCGCACCGGTACCACCTTTTACGGTTAAAATTCCTGCCACTTTCAGGATTACATCTTTTGCAGATGTCCATCCACTCATTTTTCCGGTAAGCTTAACACCGATCAACTTTGGGAATTTTAATTCCCATGGCATCCCGGCCATTACATCTACTGCATCCGCACCGCCGACCCCAACGGCTACCATTCCAAGACCACCGGCATTTACGGTATGAGAATCCGTACCGATCATCATACCTCCCGGAAAGGCATAGTTCTCCAATACAACCTGGTGAATGATACCAGCGCCGGGTTTCCAAAAACCAATGCCGTACTTATTTGAAACCGATTCCAGGAAGTTGAATACCTCACCACTAGCCGAAATGGAGTTGCGTAGATCCTCAATAGCGCCTGTCTTAGCCAGGATCAGGTGGTCGCAATGTACCGTAGAAGGTACTGCAGCCTTACTTTTTCCGGCCTGCATAAACTGTAAGAGCGCCATTTGAGCAGTGGCGTCCTGCATAGCTACTCTATCAGGAGCAAAATCTACGTATGAGTTACCCCTTTCGAAATTTTCAAGGGGTTGATCACTGTGTAGGTGGGAGTAAAGGATCTTTTCCGATAAAGTAAGAGGTTTGTTTACTACTTTTCTGGCAGAGTTTATGCGTTCCCCGAGACTGGAGTACACGGCTTTAATCATGTCTATGTCAAACGCCATTTATTGGATTTTTAAGGTTAAAATTCAATACTAAAGTACGAATAAATTCATTATATCAATCCAGTAAAAGCCTGCTGCACGGCACCAAATTTTACTTTCTCATTTTATCTAACAAAAAATTGAGTTGTTTCGCTTCACTATCGGATAAATTTTCAGCCAGGTGAGTGAATCCTTTTACACTCTCATCGGTTTGAGCAAGTAACAACAACCCTGCATCAGCTATCCTTATCTCTACAGACCTTCTGTCATCGAAGGAAATTTTTCTTTCTATTAAAGACTTTTGTTCCAAACGTTGAACAATACGGGATGCGTCAGACATTTTATCCAACATACGTTCTTTGATCAGGTTAATTGTAGACGGCTTTGGGAATTGCCCCCTAAGTATTCGGAGTACATTGTACTGTTGACGTGTTAGATCATGTTGCTTGAAAAAAACGTTCATCTCATTAATCACATGATTGTACGTATACAAAAGATTGATCAACACTTTTTGTTGTTCATTTACGAACTCTCTTTGCTGTATATCTTCGGATAGTCCCATTTTTTAAAAAAATAGTATTGTGTTTCACGAAGATACAAAATCTTTAGCTCATGCTAATGGCTATTGATGTAATTCAGAAATTCGTTCTTTATCTGTGTTTCTTCGAATTTACCACTGAAAAATGCAGTGCCGGTTTTACTGTTAGTGTCACCTACACCACGAGATGCAACACACAAGTGAGTGGCATCTACTACAACAGCTACATCTTCCGTTTGCAATGCCTTTTTCAGTTCGTTACCTATTTGTACGGTTAACCTCTCTTGTACCTGTGGTCTTTTGGAGAAGTATTGAACAATACGATTGATCTTGGATAACCCGATAACTTTGCCTGAGGAAATATAGGCCACATGTGCTTTACCATATATAGGTACAAAATGGTGTTCGCAATGCGAATAAAACGTTATGTCTTTTTCAACCAGCATTTGGTTGTACTTGTACTTATTTTCAAAAAGGGTCATTTCAGGCTGGTTTTCAGGATCCAGGCCGCTGAAAACTTCCTGTACATACATTTTAGCCACTCTTCGTGGGGTGCCTTTGAGTGAATCATCTGAAAGGTCGAGTCCCAGTATGTTCATGATCTCTTCGAAATGTTGTTCGATTTTTTCGATCTTTTCAGATTCTGAAAGGTCAAATGCGTCTGGTCGTAAAGGGGTGTTGTAGGAAGATGCTACATGATCATCTCCTATATCGTCTCCATAATCTCTTTTAAACGGGGTATTCAACAAAATTTCGTTCGGTTTCATAAAGTGTGATTTTAAGGTCAAGTGCTTTGTCGATTTTAGCTCTTAAAAGATCATAAATAACAATAGCAATATTCTCTGCTGTGGGATTGAGTTCTTTGAATTCTTCTGTATCAAGGTTGAGATTCTTATGATCAAAGCGGTCTAAAACCTGAACTTTGATCAGGTCACTTAGCTTTTTCATATCATAAACATAGCCGGTATTAGGGTCCACCTCACCTATGACCTTAACGATTAACTCGTAATTATGGCCATGATAATTAGGATTGTTACACTTTCCAAAAACGATGTGATTTTTCTCTGCAGTCCATTCACTATTGTGCAATCGGTGAGCAGCATTAAAGTGCTCCTTCCTGAATACCGAAACTCTCATACACTGCAATTAACATAAAGATGCTGAAATGGTTCGGTATACCGGAATAAAATTAAGGAGAGTTCAGCTTTATTTTTGCTATCAGAAGTAGCGTTCATTTAAAAAGTGAAAGTCTAATACGGCAAAGTCAATGGTCAACGTGAGTTCATGGCTATTGAAATTTGAGCCTACAGACTTGTCCGTAGGTATTTCAAAGACATAACCGAACCTGAAGTTTTCGTTAATGTTTACCTGGGCAAGCAAGCCATATGTCTGGAAATTTCGGGAAAGGATGCCTGCATAAAACCGATCCTGTAGTATCAAATTTACATTGTAATCTACTGATAATGGGGAGCCTGAAACACCCCTTAACAATGTAGCAGCTTTTAACGAAAGACCTGTTCCAAAATGATAAACATATCCGGCAGCGAAATAAAAATGCCTTTGATACACCTGTGCTTCCAGCTGCTCGAATTCAGCCTGACTGTTTACTAATCGGGGCACAGATAGACCAAGGTAGAAATCCTCACCCTTGATTGCTATTCCTGCCCCAAAATTAAATTTGGTTACCGTCTGCTCTCCGGCAAACACGGGGTCGTCAGTATCTCTTGGGTTAAGCTCATTGTTATCCTCTTTAAGGTTTAACACTCCTGTTTGTAATCCAAAAGATACTACCTTGTCACCGAAATCTATTTTATAAGCGTATGTAGCGTTAAATTGTGTGTTAATGGTAGAACCCACCTGATCTCTTACCAACATAACTCCGCCACCTATTTTATTGTCAACTAAGGACGTGTGAGCTGTAAAAGCAGTGGTGGACGGTGCTTCATCAAATCCTGACCACTGTTTTCTATAGCTGAGTGAAGCGTTTAATACATTATTGATCCCAGTATAAGCAGGGTTGATCACCAGGGGATTGTTGATATACTGAGCATAGAGTGGATCTTGTTGTGCATATCCCTGGGTGCAAAAGACCAAGCCTGATAGGAAGAGGAGATAAAGTTTTTTCATGCCTTATTTTTTTATCACTAAATAACCGGTCAATTCTTGTGTGTCTGTATTGATCTTATAGAAATAGGTGCCTGAAGGTAGTTCTTCACCGCCGTCAGAAATTCCTTCAAAACGGTTGGTCACATTGTCGTAATTGTCCGTTTCATACACCAGGTCGCCCCAACGGTTGTAGATCTTCACCTGGTTCGGATCGGTAATGCCTGCTATTTCTAAAAAATCATTTTTGTCGTCACCATTGTTTGGGGATATGGCATTGAATACTTCTATTTCACCTACAGGCGTTCCTTCAATACTGATGCTACGGCTATAAGGGTCACTATTTAAATCACCGTCATTGACTACAAATTCAATCAAACGCGAAGATGTGCCATTGGATGTTTTAAAAGTGACAGAGCTGGCAATTGATGAGTAAACAGACTGATCTCTACTTCCTGCTATCGTCAATATACCTGTACCGGTATCAAAGTTTTTTGTCATTCCCACAGGAACATCTACATCGAGTGAATCCCCGGTTACATATTCCTGAATGCTGACGGTGAGCTGCGCCATATTTTCAGAGTCATTGTCTATCACAGATAAGTCGCTATCTATTGTTACCGGGGCTTCACCGGTATTGTAATTGACAGATGTTCCGAAATTATCCGAACTTAAAAATGGTCGTGTATTCGCCTCTTGTATATCTAGTGATTTTGTTTCTACAGAACTGGTAGCTGTGCCGTCGCTTACCACATAGGTTATTTGCCGAATACCCGGAGATGGTACGGATGAAGTATTCCTGAACGCCACGCTCCGGAGGGCCGCCTGGTATTCTTCTACGCTAGCAGTGCCATTTAATCTTAATTCACCTGTGAAAAGGTTGTAATTACCAGTGATGCCATTTTGATCTGTAAAGTCCAGTTGGTCCTGGCCTGAAGCGAAATTTTCAGTTATTCTAACGATGGCATTTGTCAGTGTAGCGTCGTCGGGATCTTCTACTAAGGCTTCCGGGGCTATATTTACAGCTGGTCCTCCTTCCGTAAAGATGATAATATCTCTGTTGACCGTAATACTGGGTGGGTCATTAACAGGAATTACATCTACATCAATAACAGCAGTAACTTCCGGATTTGTATTATCGAAATCGATAGCAAAAATCTCAATAGTACGGGTGGAAGCTCCCGGATTATCACTGGTATTTTCGAAGGAAACACTGCGTAGTACATCTTCATAATCGCCAATGTTGGCTGATCCAAATAAAAAGAGAATGCCATTGTCAGCATCATAGTCACCGTTTATGCCGGTAGTACCGGGATCAAAACCCAGTACGTCCGCTCCGGGTTGAAAATTGTTACTAATGATAAACTGGGCCTCAATGATAACGTCATTGTCTCTGTCGGAAATACTTAAATCTGTATCTAATTTTACTGGGGCACTACCTTCTTCATAGCTAATGGGCATATTCAGATTACTAAATACTTCCGGTGGATCATTTTGATTTTCGTAGAATATGATATTGCCGTTATATTCACCCACAAAAGCATCCAGGTCCCCGTCCTCGTCTAAATCTGCAAAGGCTGGATTTGCGTCACTTCCGGCGTCCTGGGCATTCAATGGGTTATCTACAGAGAATAGGGCTGTAAATGATTCTAAACCATTTTTTTCATAAAAGCGGAAATCTCCCCCACTAAGGCCTACGAATATTTCATCTTCACCATCGTGATCAATATCTACGAATTCAGGGACAGGGAAATTACTCACATTTCCAAAATCGAAGGTGCCTGGTGAAGTCTCCTGTACAAAATTTGATGTCGTAGGGTCACCTTCGTTCCTGTAATATATTAAGTTATCTAAAGTGATTTGGGAGTGCCCCACTACTACATCATAGTCATCATCTTCATCCACTTTTGAAACAGTTGGCGCAAACCTTGTAACACTGCTGGGAAGTGTAAATTCATTGCTGAACGTTGCATTGAACTGTGGTGACTCCGGGGTCCCCTCATTCAAATAAAGCACTAAGTCATTTTCAAGCCCGAGCAAAAGATCGAGGTCATCGTCATCATCAATGTCCACCAACTCAGGCACCTGATAATTACTATCTGTTAGATCATTAAAAGGGTTATCACTATCTCTTTTTTCCAGGAATTTTTGATTTCCGATATTTTCATAATATCTAAGGAACCCTGATCCACGTGCAAAACTGTATTTACCGCCAATGATCAGATCCATATCTCCGTCATTATCAAGGTCTGCGAACTCAGGGGCAGAACGGTGGTTTACGAATATTCCTCCAACAGGGCCTAGTTGAGGTTGAAATACAGGGTTGGAGGCAGTTCCGACATTTTCCGCATAAGACAAAGGTCTGGATAGGTCTGTTCCAACGAACATGTCTAAGTCTCCGTCATCATCCAGATCGCCAAATTCAGGAGAGCTCTTTTCACCAAAATATAAGCCGTCAAATGGATTGCTGCTGCCCGTAAGTTGAGTAAAAGCCGGGTTGCTGACGGGGCCATCATTCTGAAAATATTTTATCTCCCCATTTTCACCTCCCAGGATGAGATCGAGGTCACCGTCATCATCCAGATCACGAAAATCCGGAGCTGCAATACTTCCAATTATGTCTGTGCCAAAATTTAACGGATTGCTTGTGTCAGGTTCTTTTGAGAATGCAGGGTTATTTCCTATTATACCATCGTCAGCGTCACTGTTTTTCCAAAGACTAAGTGCGCCGTTTGTCCCCACAACAATGTCCAGGTCCCCGTCATTGTCAATGTCTACAAAGACAGGATGGGCGTTGTATTTGTCTGAAGAAATATTATCAACAATCCCGGTGGTGGGGGAGGTTTCGAAAACAGGGTTTGTTTTGTCCCCGGTGTTTTCAAAATAGAAAACGTTATTAGTAGTTTGGGTTGAATCACCCAGTATCAGGTCAAAATCATCGTCACCATCCAGATCGGCAAAATGAGGGGTTGCAAAATGTCCCTGGTCGATACCATCCAATGGGTTTACGGTTCCGAACACCGAGGTGTATTCCGGACTGTCCGGATTGCCATCATTTCTCAGAAAATCAATCCTTCCAAACCTGTTTCCGACAAAAACATCCAGATCACCATCACCATCTATGTCTACAATGGCAGGGCTCCCAACATTAAAGCTTCGCAGAGGGGATGACAGTGGGTTTTTACTATCTTCTCGTACAAAAGGACCAATTTGTTGAGCCTGAGCAGAACCCACAGAAGTCATTATTGATAATGCTCCCGCAGCTACTCCTAACTTCAGCTGAAGTTTTAGATCTTCCAGGCGTCTCTTGAGCTTTGCTATTCTCTCCAGGATCAGCCTTTGCTTCTTTTGAGAATAGCGACTAAAAAGACCCGTAGAAATGCTTTTTTTGTATCGTAAGTGAAATTTTTTGTACTTACGATATGCATTTGCATACAAAACTTTGGTATTGGGGGACATAACTAATGACATAACGGTTGAAAATTCATAAATTTCTTACACTCAACACCACAACCCAATGTATAAATGTAGTGAGAAGCATTGAAAATATAAAATTTGTTAATTGTTGGCAGACTCATGATGTAAGTTTACGTGAGAAAATTGCCGATTTATGGTTAAATAAAAATATCTTGGATAAGGTAACCATAAGAGACCGGCTTGATCAGGTAGTCTATGCTATTTTGGAAAGAGAAAGAGTGATCGGAGTGTCTACGGTATTTTTACAAGATCTTCCTATTTTGAATAATTCATTTTATGTATACCGGTGCTATATTGATGATAATTATCGCGCTCCGGCACTTGATGTTAAGCTTTTAGTAAAAACCCGGGATTTCTTAGAGGAGGAATATAATAAAACTGCAGTAAAGGGGATTTTAGCGGTGGCTCAAAATGATCATTTGAAAAAATGGAACCATGCGATCTGGCCGGATACAGGTATGATGTACATTGGTGATTCCCCTAAAGGAGACCCTATGAGAGTGTACTATTTTAAAGGAGCCAAAATTTAACCTGTTGAGGGTTTAGCTCTTTTTGTTTATTTCTTCTATTAAATAATCAGTTAATTTATCAATGGTAGGGTAGTCCCAAAACATTAAGATGCCCAGCTCGAGATTGAGCACCTTTTCCAATTTTTGTAATATGGCTCCGGTTTGTATGGAATCTATTCTGAAATTGATAAGTTCGGTATGAACATCTACCAGTGGAACCTCTATTCCTGTTTCATGAGAGATTTCTTTCTTTATCCATTCAACAAGATACTCCTTTGTTACTTTTTGCATAACTTTCATTGATGGCCAAAATTAAGCAACAGGATGTTTATTTTGAATGGTGCATGGATAAATCAGATGCGAAATCTGAGGTTATCAACTTCTGGCATCGAATGAATGTCGACCCCAAAGCTTTTGATTTTGACAGAAGGTCTCAGTACGTGGCATTGACAGCCCGGTCACCTACCGGGGAGATTATCGCCATTACTACTGCTGAAAGAACTTTGATCCGCAGACTTAACCATAATTACTTTTTTAACTATAGGATACTGATAAGTCCTGAGGTACGTTATCCGGGGCTTGCGGATAAAATGGGAGTAACAACCATTCAACAGTTAGAGTACCTATGGAGTGAAGGAAAGACCGATTGTATAGGTCTTATTACATTAGTTGAAAATGAGCACCTTAAAAAATACAGAAAGGAGATGGTGTGGGCATCTACAAAATTCACATTTATAGGTGTAAGTAATGCCGGCAGTCACATACGGGTAAGGTATTTTAAGGGAGCACGAATTTAATTCATTTTTACATTCAGACGTTTTAAGCTCCTGATGGATAAATTTTTGTTCCACTCAATAGAATTAACGGTAGAGTCAGTTAAGCCCAGGTTTAACTTTATAAGTGAACTAAATGCCAGGGCTCCCTGCCTTTTGGCCAGCCAGTCACCCAGGCAAAAGTGTATGCCATTGCCAAAGGCTAGGTGCCGGTTAGGGTCCCTTTGAATGTTGAATTGAGCCGCCTGGTCATAGGTGTCTTCATCTCTGTTTGCGCTGGCGAGGCATAAAGTACAGATCTCTCCTTTTTTAATCTCATACCCCTTGAAGAGCGTGTTTTTTGAGGCGATCCTACCTACTACATGTACCGGGGAATCATAACGTAAAAGTTCTTCTATTGCACCGGCCATCAGGTTTTGGTCATTCGTTAGTAATTGGAGCTGGTCCTGATGTCTGAAGAGATTGAGCATACCATTACCGATCAAACTAACGGTGGTCTCCTCGCCAGCAAGGAAAAGAAAAAGGCATAATGATGTAAGAGCCCGATCTGAAACAACCTGCGGCCCTTCTTCATTTAGTTTTATGATCTTACTGGTCAGATCATTTTCAGGATGCTGTCTTTTTCTTGTAATATGTTGTCCAAAATAATCCACCAGAAAATGTGCTGATCGCTCAATTTCTACCATATCTTTTAAGGTGAGGTATAAGTCAAGCACCTTTAGCAAATGGTTACCTTGCGCCCTTAACATTTCGTAGTCTTCCATAGGTAAACCCATGATCTTTGAAATGGTCATGGCGGGCAGTGGCTGTGCAAATTTTTCGATAAGATCGAATTCTTTGTTGCCCTTCACGCAATGGAGTAAATGTGATATATTACTGTCTATAATATCATCTACTTCCCGATCATCCCAGGCGCGTGTTATCAAACGTCTTGCCTGGAGATGTTGATCGCCGTTAAGAAAAAGTAAGAAAGAGTTTATGGCTTCGCCGATGGCAGATAGATCCAGGTCTTTATTATTAAAATATTCAATTCCTTTTTTTACCCAATCCATCTTGTTGCCTGAGATGAAATCTTTGTTTTTTAAAAGACTTTTCACATCCTCGTATTTGGTGATGATCCACTCACCGGTCTGGGCCTTGTATACGGGCTGCTCCTTTCTTAGTCTCGCATACATTGGGTAAGGGTCCGAGATGTTTTTTGTATCAAGTGGATTCCAGAGTGAAGTGTTCATTTTATTTCTTTTTTCACCTGTTCACTCAATAATGCAATGGTAGGGAAGTCCCAGAAATAAAGCGGGCTTAGTTCTATTTCGTATTTTTTTTCAAGTTTTTCTAATAGGTAGATACTACTGATAGAGTCAAAACCCAATTCGTGAAATGTGGCATTTTCATCTATTTCATTGGCTGAAGTTCTTAATTCTTCAGATGCCAGAGCTTTCATAAAAGTTACTATTTCCTGTGCGTTATCCATGACTAGTAGAATTGTTTTTGGCCCAATAGGTACCGTCAGGAGTGACGAGTGCCATACGGTGTTCAGGGCCTTCATGGCTTAATAAGCCGGGACGTTTAAAATGGGGTAATATTTTCACATCGTAGATCTCTTCAACACTTGTTTCGTATTTCAGATGACCTACTACGCTCATTTGAGGTACATATATAACCGCAATTCCACATGCTACAGCTTTTTTGGCTATGGGGAGGTCGCCAAAGGCAGAGCTTTCTTTACGAATTTTAGAAAGACCAATAAACAAATAATCGCCGTATTTACACATACCCCGCACAAAACCATCTAATTTCTTTAGGGTAGTTACCCGACCATTGTTTTTGTCAATTTCTACCAGTTCGCCAGTAGCTGAAAGCAATACCCATAGCTTGTTTTCATAGACCCTGGGGGAATGAGGCATGGCCAGGTCTTTTGCTATTATTTCCTGGTTTTCCGTGTCTATGATTATGCCTTCAGTCGTGCGATGAGTGCGCCATCCTTCTGCCTGGTCCGTATTCCCTAACGCTGAAACAAATTTGAGTCGACCACCTTCCGTCGCCATCCCATTCAGGTGACAA
Organism: Fulvivirga sp. M361; assembly: GCF_007097395.1. GTDB lineage: Bacteria > Bacteroidota > Bacteroidia > Cytophagales > Cyclobacteriaceae > Fulvivirga. Next base: position 473,447 of record NZ_VKDC01000005.1, on the reverse strand, counting down.
CGATCTTCAGGTGCCAGAGAAGTTATAAAATATGGTTTCCAAATGCTTTCGAAACTGTATTGATCACTGATCCTGGCTATACAACTGAACCTGGTATTCACTGCCCACAACTCGTTATTTACCCATTCCAGGTCATGTATATCAACATCTCCCGTGTAATAAACAGCACGGGGTATAAAAATACCATCATACGTACCGGGTTTTTTAGGATAAGTATGGGCCATGGCGGGATGATTTGCCAAAGTGATCACTTCGTTTTGCGTAGCAATGGCCAGGTTATTGTCTTTAAATGCTATGCCCATCGGGTTTTTGAATGACCGGGGTAACTGGACAAGGTTTTTTCTGTCTTTCGAACTAATAAACACCACTTTGCCTGCCTGATAGGTACTAATAGCCAATGTACAGTTCAGGTCGAAGAGTAATTCAGGTAGGTTAGGCGAGTGAGTACAGGTAAAAGGAGCTATCGGCTGGTTCATTCCTTAGTCATTAATCTTTCTAAGCTATAGGATTGATAGCGTAAAGTCCAGATATCGTGGTCAAATTTGTTTCTTTCTGCATGTGAATTAAATAACTTTACCGGCATCAGAGAGCACGGCACATGTCATTTGAAGAAATAAAAAAGCACATTACAAGATATAGGGATGAAGGAAAGGCACTTTTTACCACATCTTCATTTCAATCGCATAGCCTCGTTTTACTACATATTTTAAGTAGAATAGATCCGAAAATACCTGTGGTATTCATCAATACCGGGTATCATTTCCCTGAAACAGTCCGTTTTAAAGATGAGATAGCTCAGTCCTTTGGGTTAGAGGTAGTAGACTTAAAATCTGATGTACCTAAATTTATGCAAAGAGGGCAGGATGGGAGGCTACTGTTTACTTCTGACCCTGACCATTGCTGTTACCTGAATAAAACTCAGCCGGTGGATAGCCTTTTACTGCGGCATGATGTGTGGATAAATGGGGTACGTGGAGATCAGAGCGCTGTTCGTAAGGCAATGAAGGTAGAGCAACCTGCTCCACACGGAAGTATTCGCTTTCATCCGATGTTAGACTGGAATGCTAAAATGATTTACGGCTATCAAAAAGAATATAACCTGCCTAAGCATCCGCTGGAATCTAATGGGTACTTAAGTATAGGTTGTGAGCCTTGCACACGTAAAGTGGACCCTGATATGATGGAACGAGAGGCAAGGTGGTATGGGATGAATAAAGTAGAATGTGGCCTTCATACTGATCTGGTAGAAAAGCAATCGTGATTTTAATTCTTGTTTTATGGGCCTGTCCTTTAGATATAACGGGCAGGGATCAGGAATAGCAATAGACACAAAAAATGAATATACTTATTACAGGGGGGGCAGGATACATAGGGACTGAGCTAACAAAACTATTGGTGGCACGTGAGGATGTAGATCAGGTAATCGTGTATGATAACCTAAGTCGATCCAACTATAATTTTTTTATTGGCCATAACTTTCCACAACATAAAAAGCTACACTTTGAAAAAGGAGAGTTACTTGACTCCAGGCATTTGAAGAAGCTTCTTGAAAAAGTCGATGTAGTCTATCACCTGGCGGCAAAAGTAACCACTCCGTTTGCAAATACAGACCCTCATTTTTTTGAACAGGTAAACCATTGGGGCACCGCTGAGCTGGTATATGCTTTAGAGGAAAGCAATGTGAAAAAGTTTATTTTTACCAGTAGCACAGGAGTGTACGGATCATCAAAGGAATCAGTAAATGAAAGTGATCAACCTAATCCCCGTACCTTTTATGGCATTTCTAAATTGAGAGCAGAAGACCATGTTAACCGGCTTGCAGATCAGCTTGAGACTTATATTTTCCGATGTGGCAATGTCTATGGTTATAGTCGTAGTATGCGTTTCGATGCAGTGATCAACAAGTTTGTTTTTGAAGCTAACTTCAGCAAAAAAATTACCATACACGGTGATGGACGTCAGCATCGCTCTTTCATTCATATTGATCATGCTGCCAGAGCACTTGAAAAGGTACTCGATAATCAAATCCATACCGGGATGTATAATTTAGTGGATCGTGACCTCGAGGTGTTGGATATTGTGGATGTACTGAAGGAAATTATACCTGATTTGGAGTTTATTTTTGTTAATCAGCATTTAAAACTTAGGCAATTAAAGGTTAACCCCAGTAAAGTGCTTAAAGAGCAAATGGGTATTACCAGCACAGAGTCATTTAAAGAAGAGATTGAAAATTTTCTTGCGCGTTTTTCTTTTTGATTTTCACGTACACAACGTATGGTGTATACGTAATATTACATTATTTAGGAAGATCTAGTTTTTCGTAATCATGCATTTTATCGAAATAGAGCTGGATGTCACCATTATTATCTACATCAAAGACCTGGTTGTATCTGGCACCCCATATAATTTCATCTGACTTATAGCTGTAACGCGAGTGAACAGTTTGAGCAAATGTATCGTCATAACCTTTTATCCTGATCAAAACTTCGATATCCATTTGCTCTAAGTCACTTCGCGACTTCTGATAAAGCGGACTTTTCTCGTCAATAGGATGTACAATAGTCCAGGTGAGTGGAAAGAATAAAATAAACTCCCGTTCGAGTGATAATGGAATAAACTCCCGCTTCCAGGAGGAACCTTTGGTTTTATCCACTATCATCAGCAGCACTGTAGCCTCCATTTCCATTAACAAGCTGTTACGCATATTGGCGATTCGGAATTGAAAACTGGAGATATTATTCTTGTAGGTCGAAATGATGGCTTTCTTAGAGTAGAGCAATCTGGCTGAAGGCTGAGAAAAGCGTCCGTACAACATACCAGTGATTAAGGCAAAACACATCCAGCCTAAAACAGATTCTACTACCGAAATAATATTTGCCAGGTGCCCTATTGGATGATAGATGCCATAGCCTACAGTAGTAAACGTCTGGAAACTGAAATAGAAGGCATATAGAAACTGCCCGAAGAGTGAAACCGAAGGCTCTTTACCTAAATATTCCACTCCTACCATGGTGTATAACAAGGCGAAAACACCATTAACGGCAAATAAAAATGCAAATACCACCAAAAGGAAACGTGACCATGTCATTTTTATCAATGACTGATAGATATTCCTTGTGTTTTGGCCCAGTCCTACTTTATTGACATTGAAAGAGCCATCTTTATTAATGATACGTTTTGCATTGAAATTGTACTGTGTCCCGGTTCCCGGGTCGCGTGCTTTTCGTTGTTTAGCCATGATTATTGAGCGCAATTTACTGAAAGACTGTTCTTATTCGGAATAAATGTGTCCGATAAGGAACAGTTTTTATTGAAATAGTAACTATTCTACCTTCTAATTCGTCCTAAAAGTAGAATGTGCACTTCGGTATGCGTTTTGTTACGTAGTATAATGTATTTGTATTTCATGTGATTGATCAGAACTACTCAATAACAACAACAAAAACTCAGGATCATGAACAACATCAACTCTTATCGTATTTACGATGATAAGCTAAACCTTCTGTATGAGACGTCAATAGGCGTTTATGAAAAGAAAAAGGACGTTAAGCTAATGAAACTCCTTAATAAAAGCCGCTTTTTTCTGAATGTGGATAATTTAAGGTGCTACAGGATAGACCCTATGTTTTCCTGAATTGATTTAAAGTTGATCAACAGCAGTCAAAATTATGTTACAGGCTGCTGTTATTTCAGCTTCAGTGATCGTCAGGGGCGGAGCTATCCTAAAGCTGTTAGGGCAAGAGAGAAACCAAAAGCAAATTACACCATGGGTCATACACTCTTGTACGATCCGGTAGACTTCATTTTCGGTTTCAAATTCAAAGGCAAACATTAAACCTAATCTTCTTACTTCTTTGATTTTATCATGAACCAATAATTGTTCGAAGAGTTTTCCTTTTTTTTCCACTTGATCCAGTAAGTTTTCGTCTTCTATCACCTGCAATGTGGCTAGTGCAGCGCTACAACACACAGGGTTACCACCAAAGGTGGTAATATGGCCTAGCATCGGGTTATGTGTCAGGTGGTGCATAATTTCATAAGATGAAATAAAGGTGCCCATAGGCAGGCCTCCTCCTAATGCTTTGGCAGATGTAAGTATGTCCGGAATTACGTTGAAATGTTCGAAGGCAAAGAGTTTGCCTGTGCGGCCTATACCCGTTTGAATTTCGTCGAATATCAATAGCACGCCATGCATGTTGCATTTTTGCCTCAGCAATTTGAGATAGTTTTTAGAGGGTATTCGTACACCGGCATCACCTTGCACAGGCTCTATGATCACGCAGGCTGTTTCATCGGTAATCATGTTCAGGTCTTCGACTACATTAAAACGCATAAACTTCACATCTGGCAGTAATGGGCGGAACGCCTGTTTCTTCGACTCATTGCCCGATATACTTAGAGCACCATGTGTACTTCCATGATATGCTCTTTCACAGGAGATAATCTGTGTACGACCTGTATATCTTTTAGCCAGCTTCAATGCACCTTCAATGGCTTCTGTACCACTATTAGTGAAGTAACAGCAGCTAAGTTCTTTTGGTAATAAACCGGTCAGTTTTTCAGCCAGCAGGTTTGGAGAAGATTGCACATATTCACCATAAACCATTACATGAAGGTGTTTATCCAATTGATCTTTAATGGCTTTAATAACTCTAGGGTGCCTATGACCAATGTTACTGACAGCTACACCCGAGATCAGGTCCATGTATTTTTTTCCGTTCGGGGCATACAAATAGATGCCTTCAGCTTTCTCAATATCGAGTAGCATCGGCGACGCTGTGGTTTGAGCTATGTTTTTTAGAAAGGTGGTATGATTGAAATTCATTAAGAAAGTATCATTGAGCTTTGATAAAACTCTATTTGACTAATGCTTATCAATTCTCGAAAGTACGATCTAAAGATAGTGATTGCAACAAGGCAATGATAGTGGAATGAAAACTCTAAAATACGGTAAAATCCACCCTTCGGTTCTTCTCCCTGCCTTCTTCGGTTGAATTGTCATGCTCGGAAACTTCTTCTCCGTAGCCTACTACGGATATCCTTTCATCCGGGACACCCATATCGTGCATTAATGACCGTATTTTTTCAACACGTTCTATGGATAATTTTACGTTATAGTCATCATGCCCTTTGCTGTCGGTATGACCTTCTATGAGTATAACTCTTCCCTGAAGAGCATATTCCACAGCCACAAGAAAAGGTTCCATGTCTACTACGGCAAATTCGGAGTCATCAAAAGTAAAATATAAAGGGTCTAATTGGATGGGATCACCTTCCTTATGGCCTTTGATACGCTGCTCTACTTGTTTTCTGATTTCTTCATGTTTGGTCGATGTGGGAGTGGGTAAATGATTCTTTTCAAGGATTTCATCCTCAATTTCATGACGTTCATCCAACGTCTGCTCTTCAAATGGCTTATCATGAAAATCTTTTTCCTCTGCCTTGGCTATTACGGGAGCTGGTTTTGGAGCTGGCTTGTCGCTGGGGTCATACTCAGCCAAAGGCACACTGGCGGGCTTTTTACCATGAACGGACACCCTGGTATTTCTGACTTTATATTTTTTCTTGAACAGTTGCCAACATTGACTATTTGGTTTTAGAGAGCTGCCATATTTTTTCTTGTAGTATTTCCGATTGGACTTTTGAAACTTATACTTTGAGCTTTGCCCCTTACATTCATTAAAAGTAAAGTCCAACGAAAAAAAAATGGCGACACACAACGTTATAATTCTACAAGATCTACCCATAGATGAAAAAATGCTATATCCTATTTATCAGCTTATCAATAATTTAACTGATAATGGATAAATATAAGGTTTTCAGGGCTAAGATTTTCTGTAAAACACGAAATTACCTATGAAATGAAAGGTTTTACATGAAAATACCAAATTTTACTTATGAATTTAATACTAGATTTCACCTACCATTGAGGAGAAATTTAAGCGGCACTAAGTTGGTAGGAGTAGAAAAATGATCGGTTTTTGACCTAATCAATATACAATTCAAGAAACTCGGCGATCTCATTTTCCACGTCAGACGTTTTTTTTCCGTCAAATGGCGCTGTGGCAATAGCCTTGAATAGTTCACTGACAACGTTGGTTTTGAAGCCAAGCCTTTCCGCATAAAGTGTGGCCACTTCCAGCTCGATATCTTCGACTACGTTATCTAAATAGATCATATGGACCAGATGATATATGGACTGAAGCTTTTCAAGTTTGGTGCCGGGAGAAGTGAATTCGAGCTGATCAAAGTTATCCTCTATATTATGCAGATCTTGTTGGGAGAGGTTCAATTGAGCGCTCCATTTCATTAAGCATCCCACATACCTGCTCTGGATGTTCTCATTATTTAAAAAGAGCGCCAGGATGTTAAAAAAGCTCGCCTTTATAGATTTTATTTCTTCTTCGGATAGTTCAGAGTTTATGGTCATATTTTAATAATTCATCGCTTTTATATTATACAAAGGTGGTGTATTTTCTATCATTTACAAATATCCTTACTGAGCTTCCGAGCCTTGCTGTAACCTAACTTGACTGCTTGGCTAAGGTCCTGACATGCACGATAATTGTTTCCCAGTTTGTGCCTGCACCAACCCCTTAGATAAAAAGACTCTCCATAATCAGGCCGGATAGAGGTGGCCCAATTAAAGTCCCTGATAGCCTCTTCATATTTTTCCAGGGAGACATTTAGCTTACCTCTTTTATAGAACATTTGATAATACTCTTCGGGGAAATTATCGAGGGGAACAATTAATTCAAAAGCCTCTCCATAATTGGCATTTTGGAACTCTTTAAATTTGAAGCGGGCATCCGTGTAATAATCCCACGCTTTTTCTTCCATACCCAGTTTATCAAGATAAATATCACCTATTTTCATTATTAATTCGATGTTGCTCTCGTCTCGCATAAGTACATATTCATAGGCGTGAACCGCTCGTCTGTATGCTTCAACCTTATAGTAAGATTCTGCAAGCATTTCCCAGGTTTTGAGTCTCATGGGTTTTTCGAAATCCTTTAATATTTCCAGGTCTTCCAGTGCCTCACGGAACAGGTGATTGTCAAACTTAAGGAAGGCAGCCTGACTTAGCTCCAGTATCATTTCTTCTTTTGCCTGGTAAAAAACATGTTCAATGGGTTGTTGTCTTATAAGCCGGGTAATGTACTGAATGGCTTCTCTATAGTTACACTGATCGTATAACTGCTTTGCCCTGGCAATAGCCAATTCATTTTTAGCTTTTAGTTGTAATTCTTCCTGATGTTCAAGGTAGCTGTTGAATCTATAGACACCCATAATTACTAATATTAGCAGGAATACGGAGATCAGGGTAATTACCTGATTTTTTACATATGAGCGATCTATTTTGTATACCGGAGCAGTTTTATATCTCGGAGCCTTTTTCCAGTTATAATATCCATAGCGATCATATACTGACTTGTCTGTACGTCTGGGCCGATAATTATACGGGTTGGCAGATGAATGGTGCCCACTTTGTGCCTTTTGTTCAGCATATTTTGTTAGCAGATCATAGCTTGCCTTTTTGTAAGGGTCTGATAATATTTGATAAGCAGCATTTATTTGTTTGAAGTATTCTTCCGCGGCAGAATTACCAGGGTTTTTATCAGGATGATACTTCAGCGCCAATAGTTTATACGCTTTTTTAATCTCTGATATTGTGGCGGAACGCTCTACCCCTAATATGTCGTAGTAATCGAGCACTGTTTAATTTACGAAAATTGAGGTTTATTCCGTACGTATTCTACGTGATTTCTTATATAATCGGAAATAATAATATGCTGTTACTGAGAATACTATCAAGGAAATGAACTGTGAATGAGACAGGTAATCTTCTATGATAAAACCTCGGCTGACGTCTCCACGGAATACTTCAATGATAGATCTGCCCGTTGCATACATCAAAAGGTAGGTCAGAAATAACTGGCCATGAAACTTTTGATAGTTTTTAACCAACAACAAAACCAATAGTATAGAGATGATCATGCTGGCGCCGTACAATTGCGTGGGATGTAGGGGCTGATCCAATGGACGGGCAAGACAAACCGGGTCTGAAAAGGTGACGGCGATTGGCCCATGCCATTCAATACCGTAACAGCAGCCGGCCATAAAGCACCCCAAACGCCCGAATATATGAACAATGCAGGTGGTGACAGCCATAATATCCAGCATTTCATATACAGGTAGTTTGTTCCTTTTAAAGAAAACCAGCATTGCAGGAATGCAAAATAATAGAGATCCGTAGAATACAAATCCCTTGCCTGTAAGCAACCCCTTAAAATTATTGGCATAACGTGAGGGGTTTTCAAGGTATAAGAATACTTTACCGCCAACGAATGCAGCTAGTAATAGTAGCAGGAATAGAGAGTTAATTTTGTCAAATGGAAGTGCGAATTTTCTTTCGGCTTGATAGCTCGTATAGGTTACCCCGGCAATGGCCCCCAATACAATGAAAAAACCATAGGAGTAAACCGTGAAATACGTTCCAAAGATACTTTCCAGGAAGTCGGGTACGGGTAGCTTGAACAGAATAGGATACATACAATGACATTATCCGGTAGTAAGGGTTGTGTTAAGTAACGTAAAGTATGGTTAAATGCCAAAATAGACTGCAGATGTTGGATCGATCTGTTGTATAAGGATAAAAAAATAGTCACTTTTAGCTCGAAAAAAATGACTTGAACATACCTGGAGTAATCGGGGTTTATTTGTGAAATGACTATTAAGAAAGTAAATGATGAGTGAAGTATATCCATTAAGGTTTGAAACGATTTTTAAAGAAAAAATTTGGGGTGGTCAAAAAGTAAGATCTATTCTTAACAAAGATTATCATCCATTGGATAATTGTGGAGAAACGTGGGAGCTATCGGCGGTTAAAGGAAATGTTTCCATAATAGCTAATGGAGCGCTCAAAGGTCAACCTCTGGACCAAATCGTCACTCAGCATGGGCCTGACCTGTTAGGAAAGAGATTGTATAATGCTTTCCACGGAGAGTTTCCATTGTTAATTAAGTTTCTTGATGCCAATGAAGACCTTTCTGTGCAGGTACACCCTAACGACGATCTTGCAGGAGAGAGGCACAATAGCCTGGGTAAAACAGAAATGTGGTACATCATGCAGGCAGATCCTGGCGCTACATTGATAACAGGTTTTAATCAACCCATGGATAGTAAGCGTTACCAGCAATATGTTAAGGATAACAAAGTCATGGAGATACTGAACAAAGAACCGGTGACAACTGGTGACGTGTTTTTTATCCCGGCCGGTAGGGTGCATACCATTGGCAAAGGGATATTGCTGGCCGAAATACAGCAAACTTCTGATGTAACGTACCGGATATATGATTTTGACCGTCCCGATAAAGATGGAAATCTTCGTGAATTACACAATGATCTGGCGGTGGATGCCATTGATTTCAAAACGTATGACTCTTATCGCACTGAGTACAAAAGGAGTAGAAATGAAAGTGCCACATTGGTTAAATCAAAGTACTTCACCACTAATAAAATGATATTGGATGAGCTGCATACCCGCGACTATTCTAAGCTCGATTCTTTTGTCATTTATATTTGCCTGAATGGCAAGGCTACACTGAAGTGCCAGAGTTTTGAGGAGGAAATAGAACAGGGGCAAGTCTACCTTATACCGGCATCTGTTGATAGTGTTAGCCTGCAGCCTGATTCGTCGGTGGAATTGTTGGAAGTATGGGCATAGGAAACAGGCATTTGTAAATCAGATCTGTCTATTTTAGGTGTCCGTTTGCCAGGCAGGCATATTTTCCTGTAAGGCGTATATTATTTTCGATTAGCTCACATAAAAACGCGCCTCCCTGCTTACTTAGCTGGTAGCCCGTCATTTTTGTTTTATTGAGCCTTTTGGACCAAAAAGAGGTTAGTAACACATGCGAGGAGCCTGTAGCAGGGTCTTCAAGTTGCTGAACATGTGGTACTAACGTGCGACTTACAAAGTCTGATCTATCTCCCTTTGCGGTGACAATAAAGCCGAAGGCAGCGCATTCTTTTAGGCGGTTAAAATCCGGTTGGAGTGATTGTACAGCTATTTCATCTTTTAGTAGTACAATGTTTTTATTATCAGTTGCATAGTAATCGGTGATATTTGCTCCCAGTCCTTTGATCAAAGCTTGTTCCGGGGAAGACCGTCCATGGATTGTAATAGGTTTAAAATCGATAGAACATGTATTGTCAGGGTTTCTCTTTCCAATAATCGTTCCCGACGAATAATGAAGTATTACATCGTTCCCTTCCTTTGCCTTTGTCAAATAAGCTATGGCTGCTAATGAACCATGGCCACACAGTTCGATTTCAGCGTCCGGAGCATACCATTTTACATGATATCCATCCGTAGCGGGCCACAAAAATGTGGTGGCTGGTTGGTTCAACTGGTAGGCTATCTGCTGCATTTCTTCCTTACTGATTTCATTTGTCAATGAGACTACGGCAGCATTATTTCCGAGGAAGCCAAGTTCGTCAGAGCAAAATACTTTAATAAGTGAAAAAGGTGATTTGTGTTTACTCATAGAAGTACATAATTATAGGTCATGGATGGATGGTAAAACATATTAAGCAGGAAAAAAACTGACAAAAAACAGCTTTTTAGCACAAACGTTTGTGCCGGGTATTCTGTTATTATTATGCAAACCAAACCTACATTCTTATGTCAAAATATGCCTTTTCTTTCGCAATTCTAATTTTCATTATGTCTTTTCCTCAGTTTTCCAGTGCCCAGGAAAGGATTAAACTTAAGGGACCAAAGGCTAAAAACTATGAGCCATGGCGTGATAAAAGTTCCGGTTATCATTTTCATACCAGTGCGAAAGTAGTTAAGCCTAAAGGGCCGAAAGCTAAAAATCGACAATCTTATGCTACTGATTCCGAAAATATGGTTCTCTTAAGGTCAGCTTCTGATAGCATGGATAAACCAAAAGGCCCCAAAGCCAAGAACACCAGACCCTGGGATCGCAATTAGTGTGAGCAATCATGTTAGTCGGGTTTTAGCAGGTATTTAATGGGTTCCGGTAGGAATAGGTGCCGGACCTGCCGGTAAAATAGCTTTATAAAGGTAGTCTCCTTTCTTTTCCAGAAACTCTGCTTTGACTTCATTTACTAAACTTGGGTCATCATATAGGTCCACCATTGTCATTGCCAGTGCTTTAGCTGCATAGATCATACCCTTGTGGCCGATTGACATTCCTCCGCAGGCTACTACTGCCCAGGAGTGCCATGGAGTATTAATGGGTGCTGTGGTTACTCCTAAGCGTATTTCCGGTACCAGCCAGCTTACATCTCCCACATCAGTAGAACCACCACCCGGGTGTTCTTTTGTTGTTTCCAATGGGCGTATTTTCCCGTCTATACCATCCTTTGGTTTGCTGGTGGCCTCTTGTATAGCGTGAGCGAAGGCAATCTCTTCTTCCGTATAAGTCAGGTCTCCAAGGTATTCCAGGTTCTTCTGTAATGCTACACCACCGGTTCTGTTTACCAGTACCTCGTGTAAACCAGATACTAAAGAGATCTTGTAGTCAACATTTGCCATGATTGCTGCGCCCTCAGCCATTTTTTCAACACGTTTCCACACTTCGGTCATACCCTCACGTTTGGTGTCCCTGACCCTTACCCAAATTTTGGAATAGTCCGGAACTACATTTACTACGTCACCACCATGTTGGATATGATAATGTATTCTCACGGTTGGTTTGATATGTTCTCTTAAATAATTAATTCCTGTAGTGTATAATTCAAGTGCATCTACAGCGCTTCTGCCATTCCAGGGGTCAGCAGAAGCATGTGCTGCCTGGCCGGAAAACTCAACAATAAAGTCGACAAGTGCCAATGAGCTTTGAACGTTGGCTTCTGTTTTAGCACTTGGATGCCAGTCCAGGCATACATCCAGGTCGCTAAAGAGGCCTTCCCGTGCCATAAAAAGCTTTCCAAAAAACTTTTCTTCTGCAGGTGTTCCATAGAATTTAACCGTTCCTTTTAATTTTCCAGCCTGGATCTGCTCTTTTATGGCTATTGCGGCAGCCAAACTTCCTACGCCAAAAAGGTTATGGCCACATCCATGACCCGCAGCACCAGCTTTAAGGGCTTCTTTTGTAGGTTGTGCCTTTTGCGAAATACCCGGAAGTGCGTCGAACTCTCCCAATATTCCTATAACAGGTTTTCCACTGCCAAAACTTGCCACAAATGCTGTGGGTATTTCTGCTACCCCTTTTTCTACTTTCATACCTTTTAATTCGGAGTAGTCCATCAGCACTTTAGCCGATCCTTTTTCTTCAAAAGCAGTTTCTGCCAGCGCCCATATTTCATCACTCATTTTTACCATTTGATCTTCCTGACTACGGATAGAAGCAAGCACGGCTTTCTTATTTGCCGAGATCTTCGGTTTTTTTTGCGCATAGGCAGATACACTGGCGATAATGAATAAGGATAGCGGAAGTAATCGTTTTAGGTTCATAATATTCAGTTCTGATGTTTAACAGACAAAAATTAGTCAAAAAATCAGACTCCGCTTTTACCGTTTATTTAATATCTGGCTATGGACGATGTATTTCTCCATGCAAATTTTTTTGAATCAGACACATTTACACGGAGATAGTTTGTTATTGTTTAGTCATTTAGAGGTTGAGCTTATTCTCTTATATGGTGGTTAAGGGTTAGGCTGTTATTCATTGAAGCTATACCGTTTCAGCTCGGCCTGAGGTAGAATTCATACTTTTTTAATAAAAGTAAGGTTTCCTAACCAGGAAACGATATCACTTTTTCTCGCCTTTGAATTAGCTAAACAGGTGATTGCACACCTTGTTTTTTTTAAGAATTTCTAACAAAAACCCCCCGATTATGACCTTTTTTTACACTCAAGTAGCTCTTATATCTAAAGATATTCTTCTTCTCGATGACTATACCAGGGTACTGGATGTCTCCAGTAAGTTTTTGTTGGTAGAGCATTTTGAAAGTGTATCAAACCTTTCTGCTAAAAGGCGGATATTGGAAAGAATTGATGTTTTGATTTTTGATCTAGGTACTATTGAAGTCTCTGAATTGATCAAGTTAAAAACAGCTTTTCCCTTAAAAAGAGTATTGGTGATCAATTCAGGTTCCACTGATGTTTTGAAGGCAATGGCGGTAGGAATAGACGGCTTCTTATCGGATAGAAGAGATTTTAGAGAACTCCTGAATCAAATTTCTACATTGATGAATGGAAACAAAACGCTGGACCAGATAAGCATACAATATTTGTTTAACTACTTCAAAAAAGAATTGCAATCAGACCTTACCGTCAGAGAACGTGAAGTATTAGAAGAGTTAAGTTTAAACAGGTCTTACAAACAAATAGCTGATAAACTTGCCATTAGCACAGCTACAGTCAAAACCCATTTGGAACATGTTTATGATAAGCTTGATGCTGATAACAAATTTGATGCTATTGACAAGGCACGGATTAAGAAGTTAATTTAGTAAAAGCTGGCTATGGCTACGCTGGCTACGTGAAATTATGAGGGGGCATATGTGTTTTTTTAATCCCCCAAAATAGGGTATTAATTATGATAAGCCCCATCATTTCGATTAAGTAATTGATAAATAAGATGTTCATACTCTCCTTGAAAGTGGCATAATCCCCATTAATGGCTGATTTCTGAGATTTCATTTACCGTTAGGTTTGAAATAACTGGTTTCGATTGAAGCCAAAACTTTGATTTTAACCTTAAACAAAACTTAGATATCAATTGTCTCTATCCCCCAATTTGCTATAAAGGGATACTTGGTCAATAGGTTTTTAAGGTTTTTTTAATTTAAAAATACCAATGAGACCTCCTTTTTATATTCAAACCGCCCTTATGTCTAAGGACATTTTTATTCTTCGTGATTATGCCAGAGTGTTGGATGCTTCCAGTAAGTTTTTGTTAGTAGAGCACTTCGAAAATGTATCAGACCTTTCTTTCAAAAGCAGAGCGTTAGAGAGAATTGATGTTCTGATTTTCGATTTACACACCATTGAAGTAACTGAATTGATCAAGCTAAAAATAGCTTTTCCATCAAAGAAGATACTGGTGATCGATTCAGGTACTCTTGGTGTTTTGAAGTCAATGTCTGTTGGAGTGGATGGCTTCTTGTCAGATAGAAAGAACTTCAAGGGGCTTCTGGATCATATCTCGGTTGTAGTGAATGGTGAAAAGGCATTAGATCAGGCCTGTATACATCATCTGTTTAGCTATTTCCGAAAAGAGTTGCAATCAGACCTTACCAACAGGGAGCGTGAAGTACTGGAAGAGCTAAGTTTGAGTAGATCTTATAAGCAAATCGCAGACAAACTTACTATCAGTACAGCCACAGTTAAAACGCATTTGGAGCATGTTTATGATAAACTCAATGCGGACAATAAGTTTGATGCTATTGACAAAGCCCGGGCTAAGAAGCTGATTTAATGAAGCCGAAGGTAGCAAATCAGTGTGAAATTTCGAGGGGTATTTTTGATAATTTTATCCCCCAAAATGAGCTATTGATCTATCTGAAAGAAATTTTTTTATTGTTAATAGGCTGATTATCAGTTTTTTTCTTAAAAAATCAGCAGGTTCACAATCCACATTAATGGCTGATTTCTATCACCCCATTTACGGCTAGGTTTGAAATCACTGATTTTGATCGAATCAGAATTTAGATTCTAACCTAAAACAAAACTTATGAGAAAAATTTTACTGGTCCTCAGCATATTGGGAGGACTTCATGTGACCTACGCTCAGGAAAGGACAGTTAGTGGTAAAGTGGCCGCTGTTGAAGATGGGCAAGCTTTGCCTGGTGTTAATGTGGTGCTAAAAGGGAGTACCATTGGAACAGTTACGGATTTAGATGGAAATTACACTTTATCGACACCTGCAGCAGGAGGTACATTGGTATTTTCATTTATTGGACTTGCCACTGAGGAAGTGGAAATCGGCTCTAAATCAGTCATTGATGTGAGAATGACTGCAGATGTGAGGCAACTGAATGAGGTGGTGGTTACCGCCCAGGGATTTGAGCGTGATGTACGTTCGTTGGGGTATGCCACACAAAACATAAAAAGTGATGTGATTGCTCAGCGGTCTGAACCTAATGTTTTGAATGCACTGCAGGGGAAAGTATCAGGTGTAAATATCACTTCTTCAAGTGGAGCGCCGGGAGCGTCTACCAACATTAATATACGTGGAATTACCTCTTTTAGTGGCAGCAATCAACCCTTGATAGTTGTAGATGGCATTATTATGTCGAATGCTACAGACAATACTGCGAATACATTATTTTCAGCGCAAGCATCTAATCGTTTGGGCGATATTGATCCGGAGACCATCGAGTCGATTAATGTCTTGAAAGGCCCCGCGGCATCCGTATTATATGGTTCGCGAGCAGCAGCCGGAGCATTGATTATTACCACAAAATCCGGAACGGGTATGGATAATAAGACTGAGGTTACTGTAAACTCTTCATTAACCTATCAGGAAGTAACCGGGCTGCCGGATTTACAGAACAGCTATGGTCAGGGGCTTAACAATGTTTATGTGCCTACAACTACCAATTCCTGGGGACCGCGGTTTGGTACACCCGGTTTTGAAACGGTCGTCAATACTCAAGGGGAAACCGTTCCTTTCCAGGCGTTCCCGGATAACATCAATGATTTTTATGAAACCGGTCGAATTGTACAAAACTCAGTGAATATTGCTTCTGGCAATAATGAAAGTAACTACATATTAAGCCTGGCTCATACAGATCAGGAAGGTACAATACCAAATACTGAATTTACCAGAACGACTGTCGGCATCGGAGGGAATACGGTATTGAATAACGGTTTGAAAGTAGGAGGTAAGGTTAATTATGTGAGGAGTGCGCAATTAGGTTCTGTTACAGGTAATGGAGGAAGTGCTTTTGGTCAGATCACAAGGATACCTCGAAGTTTCGACCTTATTGGCAGGCCTTTTCAAAATGAGCTGGGCGAAAGCATTTACTATTCTACTACTCAAAACCATCCTTTATGGAGCCTGTTTAATGAGACCACAGAGTCCAATGTAGATCGGTTTTTCGGGAATTTTAATATGGAATACGATATTAAAGACTGGTTGAGCGCCAAAGTAAGGGTCACAGCCGACACCTATACAGATCGACGGAATAGAGTGGATCAAATTGGTTCTTCAAGAAACCCAGCAGGGAGAGTGGAAGAGACTACTTTATTTAGATCGGAATTAAACCTTGATTTCTTTTTAAGGGCTTTTAAATCCGACTTTTTGATGGACGGGTTGAGTGCCTCAGCCATGGTTGCAATGAATGTGAACCAACGGGATTTCCAGGATACTCGTCTTGTTGGAGAATCACTCACAATACCTTTCTTTGAAAATATCAGTAATGCTTCAATCTTTACCAGCAGTGAGTCGGAGATTCAAAAAAGAAGACTGATAGGCTACTATACTCAGGTAAACTTCGATTATAAAGAATGGTTGTTCCTGGAGCTTCAAGGTAGACTCGATCGTTCTTCAACGCTTCCCGAAGATGAATCTACTTTCTTCTATCCTGGGGTAAGTGTTAGCTTTGTACCTACCGATGCATTAGACCTACGTTCTGATGTGATTTCTTATGTCAAGGTAAGGGGTAGTTTTGCTCGTGTAGGGCTGGATGCTGATCCTTATTTGCTAAACTCTGTATTTGTATCGTCTTTTTATGGCAACAATGTAGCTGATATTACATTCCCCATTAATGTAGGTGGTGTGGATATACCCGGTTTTCAAGTGAGTAGTAGAGTGGGTAATTCAGGTCTTAGGCCAGAATTTACAAATTCCTGGGAGGGAGGATTGAATTTTGGTCTTTTCAATAACAGGATCAGCCTGGATGCAGCGTACTTTTTTACGGAGAGTGAAGGCCAGATACTTAATGTTACAGTTGCTCCATCCTCTGGGTTTAGCACGAGAACAGATAACGTAGGACGTATGACCAATCAAGGCATAGAGCTTCTTTTGAATGCGTCGGTTGTGGATGCGGGAGATTTTAACTGGGATTTATCATTCAACTGGACCCGCATTAGAAATGAGGTGACCGAAGTGGTGGATGGAGTGGATAATTCAAGGATCGTAGGCAACGGTTTTATAGGCATCGCTCCGTCAATAGCGGTAGGCGAGCCTTATGGAGTTGTTATAGGAGGTAAGTTTCCAAGAAATGCCAACGGAGAACTACTGATCAACCCCAATACGGGTACTTTTCAGCCTACTGAATCAGGCCAGGTAGTAGCCGATGTGCAACCGGATTGGCTAGGAGGTATCACCAATACTTTTAGCTATAAAGGGGTAGAGCTTTCAGTACTTTTTGATCTTAGAAAAGGAGGTGACATTTATTCATTTGAAATGTCAGATCTCAGGTCCGGCGGGTCGCTTGAACTTCAAGGAGAAAATCGGGAAGAGGCCTACATTTTACCAGGTGTAATAGAAAATGCCGATGGTACGTTCCGGCCTAATAATATTCAATTAAGTGCACAGAGCTACTATCGTGCTTTAGGAGGATTGGGTAATGAAGGGGCAGTATTTGATGGTTCGGTTTATCGCTTAAGAGAAGTCGCTTTATCTTACAGGTTACCAAAATCACTCTTGACCAACACCCCTTTTGGCTCAGTGTCCGTGGGGTTCAGTGGCAGGAACCTTTGGTTCTTTGCCCCAAACTATCCGGGCGATCCTGAAGGGAATTCGCAGGGTGCCGGTAATATCCAGGGAGTACGGTTGAACGGCCCACCATCCAACCCACGCAATTACAGTTTTAACCTGAGATTCACTCTTTAATATCTCAAACTAAAATTTTACTGAAATGAAAATATATAAATCAACGATTTACATCCTGCTATACCTGTTGCTTGTATCTTCTTCCTGCGACGATTTCTTTGATGTAAATGATACACCTAATAATCCGCTTTCTGTTCCACCTGAAGTTATTTTGCCTTCCGTTTTAACAGGTGCCGCTTTTGCCAACGCTAATGAACTGAATAGGTTTGGTTCGACAATAATGAATTATATGGCTGGTGCCGGCGGCGGCCCAGGTGCTTATGACATTTATAATGTAGATGGTTCAGATTTTAACAATCAATGGGAAGGAGAGATCTACGGAGGAGCGCTTATTAATGGTAAAGAGTTAATAAAATCTGCGGAGGCAGTTGGCTCCAACGCATATATTGGTATAGCTAAAATAATGATGGCCTATACCACGGCATTAGCCACGGATCTGTGGGGCGATATACCTTACTCAGAATCATTGGACCCTGAAGTGCCACAGCCCAGGTATGATACGCAACGTGATATATATCTTGGAAATGAATCATTGGGTATTCAAAGTTTGTTTGATCTGATCAGGGAAGGTTTAGCTGACCTGGATAAAACCAGTACGTCTAAACCAGGCACGGAAGATATTGCATACGGAGGTGAATTGGATGAATGGAAAAGAGCTGGTAATACGCTAATGCTCAAGTTGGCAATGCAAATAAGTGCGGTAGAACCGGGCATTGCCACCCAGGTAATCAATGAAGTATTTACAGGGAACAACTTTATTATTTCTAATGATCAGGATCTGAACGTTAAGTTCGGATCATCGGTAGGTAGTCAGAGCCCGATCTATACGTATACGCGTGTAAGTATCTTTCAAGATAACATGATCATGAGTGAGACTATATTAAATGAGCTCAATGCAAGAAATGATCCAAGACTGGATGTTTTTTTCACGAACCCTTCAGGCAGTTATGTAACGATCCAAAACGGGTTTAATGGAACACTTCCAGATGCCGAAGATTTTTCGAGGTATGACAGTTATGTTGTCGGTGAACAAGGTGAAGGTCCGGTGAGATTATTGACCAATTTTCAACGGGCTTTCATCTTTGCTGAAGCTGCGTTGACGTTAACTGGTTTTAGTGATGCGGGTGCAGGACGTGCTCAGTTTTATTATGATCAGGGGATACGAGCCTCTATGGAGCTTGCTGGTTTTGAAACCGCGGCTATAGACACCTACCTGGCGGCTAATCCTGATGTAGCATTGCTAAACGCTGATCCTGAAGAAGCTTTAAAACAGATCATTACTCAAAAGTGGATTGCCTGGACGGGTAATGGTTTGGAAGCTTACAATGACTGGAGGCGAACGGGATATCCTGAATTACCAGAATCTTTAAATGCCCAGGGCGTAGATGGCACCAGGCCTGTGAGAGTGGTTTATTCCAATGAAGAGATTGCAGCCAATCCAAAGGGTCCCGGAGTGATCCAATCAAACGTGAAGGTTTGGTGGGACGTGGATTAGTTTTAAACATTAACAGAATTCAACATGAAGAAAATAGCAAAAATAGCAATTACCTTACTGCTTGTAACTATGCTTGCAGCGTGCGAAGATGACGATTTTGGCACCTTTTTAAGACCAAATTTCCCTGAGATCCCCGTCACTTATACAAATGCTACTACTTTCGGTGGGAATCCATTTATAGAGGTGTCACTGACTGGAACAGGTGATATACAGTTCATTATGGAAATACCGGAAAATAGTGGACGTACCATCCGTGAACTTAGGAAAGTAGCTGCAGGTACTACTTCAATTAATATTGCATCATTAAATGATGAGCCTAACTTCCTGGATGCGGCCATATCCGGTAATAGCAACAGGATAACGTTTGAAACTACCCTGGCTGAGTTCAAAACAAAAAGAGCAAGTGTGTCAATGGATGAAGAAGATATACTCGGTTTTATCTTTGAGCTGGTATTAGATAATGATCAGGTTATTATCCCCATAGAGGTGGAGGTCAGATTGACCGAATAAGTAGATAACAAAAGAAAAGAGGTTAGATGACATGCCATTTAACCTCTTTACATACTCTGAGTCGTATGTTTCTTCACGGCGTGAGTTTGCCTTGAATAACTCCTGAAATCCATGTTTCAGCCGGTTTTATATCGTGAAACACCTTGAATGTATAACCTCTTTTATCGCATATGGATTGCCAAAATTGTGCGATTTCCCGACTGCCGGGATTAATAACACCGGCCATAATAATGGTTGAAAATTCGGGTATTTTACTCTCGTAAATTTTAATGATGTTATAGGCTTCCGTTAGCGGTACATTAAATCTCACTTTCCTGTAATCAGCCAAAACATAAGGGGTTCCATATTTGACTATGCTGTCCTGTATTTTTTTGGTGCCTTCCACAATTGAAGTAAGGTCTTTTCTAACTCCTTCAGCTTCGACATAAAGATAGCCTTCCCTCTTCTCAAATTTGAATGCGTCTTCCATATTAAACAAAAATAAGCTATCGTAGTCACTTGATTCAAATGATTTTACCCTTCATATTTAACAAGTGTGCTTTAAAAAAACCTTTCGAAGAAAGATCGAAATAGGTTGCGGGTTGAGTTGGGACAGAGATCGGATTTGTAAAGATGTCCCAGGGTAAAAAATAACTCTTACTTTAAAAGGACTATGGGAGATATGTTATGGGAATGGGTCTCTGGGCGCCTTGATGTAGAATTGTCAGAAGCTGTTCCAACCTATTTTATTAAAATTAAATCTAAATCAGTTTTGTCGTAAACCACTGCTCCTGAAGTCATTGGTAACCTTTTTTTAGCTTTCCAACATGCCAAAGCGTCGTTTAACTGCTTTCCGGTATTTTGAGACAGGAAATCCCGGACATATTGTGCGCTGCAATGGATCTTTTGAAGGCAGGGTCTTTTTTACGTTCTTCCAGTTCTGCCCATTTGGCTATCGCATCGCCCAGTGTCTTGCCACTATTGTTTTTTATCCACTCCATAAAGTCACTATGACAGGTAAATTTTTTACCGATCTTTGATTTCATGAAATTTCTAAAATTAGGCCCGAAAGATACATTGTCGGTGATAATGGTATAGATAGATAAGGCCGTTTTTGACCAATCAAAGTTAGAGGTTGTCTTTTTTGAGCGCTCACGTGGTAATACCTCACCATTATGATCAAGTGCGTGCATGATGCGATCTCTCAACTCGAATTTACTACCTGAATAAGGCAACCCTGATTGTTTGCAGATATCTTCCATTTCAGCTTTTGACCAATACCATTGATTGAACTCTTCTCCGCTTTTTATAGCTATAAATGTGGGTCTTTCCATATATTCTTTCCTACAATTACTTAAACCGAAAAATCACAAGAAAGATATACCGGTATGGGAAAATAAATCGGCTTATGTGCGGTTTACTTCTTTTTTTAGCATGAAATAAAGTGGATTTTAGCAGCACTGGCTTCGTAATTATCAACCTTTTAAGAGGAAAAAGCAAGGGTACATTCACTCTGTATTATTGTATGCTATACAGATAAAAGCAGTACTTAGTATATTGCGCCTTTTAACGCTAACATCATGCAAAAACCTGATATTCTAGACGAGCTTAAGAATTCTTTGGAGAGTAGAGTGAAGCTGGCAGTGACCGACATTGACGGTGTACTTCGAGGTAAAATTATTCATAAACAAAAGCTCCTGGATATTCTGGAAAAGGATATGGGCTTCTGCGATGTAATCTTTGGATGGGATGTACAGGATGAACTGTACGATAAATTCAGTGTTACCGGCTGGAATACGGGTTTTCCGGATGCACGGGCTACTGTTGATGCGAATACATTTAGAAAAATACCATGGGAAGGATCTATCCCATTTTTTCTGGCTGATTTTAGCGTGTCAGACCACCCGGCATGTCCGAGGTCATTATTGAAAAAAGTGCAGCAACAGGTAGATAAGGCAGATTACCAGGTAAAAATGGCTACGGAGTTTGAATGGTTTAATTTTTCAGAATCACCTCAAAACCTGGTAGATAAGGCTTTTCATCATCTTGATCCTGTCACGCCAGGTATGTTTGGTTATAGCATATTACGACAATCACAAAACAGTGATTACTTCAATGCACTCTTTTCCGGATTATCATCTTTTGGAGTGCCGCTGGAAGGCATTCATACAGAAACGGGCCCCGGTGTATATGAAGCATGTATTCAACACACGGATGTTCTGGAGGCCGCCGATAGGGCAGTGCTTTTTAAAACGGGTGTCAAAGAGATTGCATTGAAAAACGGGCTGTTAGCCAGTTTTATGGCGCGATGGAATAATCAGTTACCTGGATGTAGTGGTCATATTCATCAAAGCCTTTGGCAAAATGGAAGTAATGTGTTTTTTGATAAAGATAAGCCTGGTGCTATTTCTTCTGTCATGGAGAGTTACATTGCCGGTCAACTGGTTTGCCTGCCGGAGATACTTCCTATGTATGCACCTACTATAAACAGTTATAAACGCCTTGTAGAAGGAGCCTGGGCACCTGTTAATACTACCTGGGGTATTGAAAATCGTACCACAGCGCTTAGAGTGATTAATGCCAGTGAAGGTGCTATGCGCTTGGAAACCAGGGTGCCGGGCGCTGATATTAATCCTTATCTGGCAGTAGCGGCAGCGCTTGCTTCCGGTTTGTACGGCGTCACCAAAAAGTTAAAACTTGATCAACCTGCTACTCAGGGGAATGCATATAAAGATACAGAAAGCATTCGCTTACCTGCTGACCTGACCACAGCCACGGCAAAGATGAAAAAATCTGCGATTGCTGAAGAGCTCTTCGGTGCTGAATTTGTAGCTCATTTCGTAATGACCAGAGAATGGGAGTGTCGACAATTTCAAAAACAGGTGACGGACTGGGAATTAAAACGCTATTTTGAGATCATTTAATTTTTTGTAATGCATAAACTCATTGATTTTTCGCAGATCGTGCAGCTGGCCTGGGAGGAGTACGATAGCTCCAGGAAGATAAAATCCATAGAAGACATCAGTGCTAAGGTGTCTACTAACCATGTTTACATGATCCGTTTTGAAGACGAAGGTGTCATTATCGCTAAGCTGTCTTATTTTGGTAAATTTGATCATTTTAAGAGTGACCACACGATTATCAATGCCCTGGCCAATAACCTTCCAAAACCATTTGAAAACTTTCTGGCCAAATCATTGACCAAGTACGGAGAGCTTTTCACGTATCGTTACACGGATAGTATTTTGGATGCGTGGGTAGTTTTTTATAATCCAATTCAGATTGATCTAAGGCCTGAACGAAAACAAACAAAAGATCACATTACTGTGCTGGGAAAGGAACTGGCTAAATTCCATAAAGCATGCCGTACGGTAAAAAATACTTTGCCTCTTGAGTACAAACAGACTGGGAATGATGTGAATCTCCTGTTGGAAATACTGGAAACAGAAAATGGTCAGTTTGAGCACCGGGGACATGTGGATGATATCAGAAGGCAGTGCGACCTGTTTTATGAAAACTGTGATAAAATCGGTATCGCTCATCTGGAGTCTATTCCTGTATTTGTGGATTGGAATATTGGTAATTTTTCAGTGACCAAAGACTATACTTTTTTTAGCAGGTGGGATTACGACTGGTTTAGGATGAGCACACGAGTGATGGATTTTTACTTTTTCAGCCGCGTATGCTCTTCAATAGGAGACCGCACTGTTTTCAGCTATTTACTGGATCCGTTAATGGAGGAGCGGTTTGCGTTATTTTTGAAAAGTTATCATAGCATATACCCTCTTACCCGGCAGGAAGTCCTTTTGATCAAGGAGGCTTACCGTTTTTTCATCTTGAATTATGTGATCAAAGATGGACGCTATTTTTTCCATGAGGTATATGCCGGTCGATTACAACAAGAGGCTCACGAACTTTACTTCCCTCAACTGGATGCCGCTTTCAATGAAGATAAACTACTGAAGACCCTTGACCTGTAAACTATGGAATTAACTGACTTTAAGATGGTGGCGAGAAAGTATGAAACTATTTTTTTTGATGCCTTCGGTGTATTAAAAAACCACAAAGGCCTGATCCCGGGAATAGGAAATACATTTCAATACCTAAACCAGCATGGAATTGACTTTTATGTTTTGACGAACGATGCTTCCAGAAGCCCTGCTGAACTGGCGGCATCTTATGAAGATCTTGGGATATATGACATAACGGAAGAAAAGATCATTTCGTCCGGAATGTTGGCACGTGAGTATCTGAAGTTAAAAGTAAAGTCAGGTACCGTAGCTTATCTGGGAACCCGGCAATCTGCACATTACATAGAAACACTTGGGCTTAAAACGGTGTCTATCGCTAATGTGGACCTGGAAAATGCTTCGGATATTCAGGCTCTGGTTTTTCTTGACGATGAAGGTTTTGACTGGAGAGAGGACCTGAACAGGTGTATCAACCTCTTACGTCAGCAAAATATCCCGGCCATAGTATGTAACACAGACTACTCTTATCCTGAATCCAGGAAAGAAGTTGCTATTGCCATAGGTGCGCTGGCCCATATGGTGGAGGACATAGTAGGCAAAAAGTTTATCAAATTCGGTAAGCCTGATGCCCAGATATTCATTTTTGCCTATGAACATGCAGCGAAAAGGGGTGGGACTACCGATAAAGACAAAATACTTATGGTAGGAGATACATTGGTTATGGACATCCTGGGGGGGAACAAATTTGGACTGGATACAGCATTAGTGCTTACGGGTAATACGCTCACCAAGAACACGGAAATGAGGATCAATAGCCTTGGGATAATACCTACTTTTGTTTGTGAATCAGCGGTCATTGACCAGTAACAACTTGCATTGGTAAACAGTATTATTCGAACTGAAACCCTTCAACAGGCGAAGAGATATCTATCAATGTTCCGTCCGGGTCAGTTATCAACATTCTCCGTTGACCGTAAAAGGTGTCCTGTGGCGGGTCCACTATTGGATATCTCGTTTTTATAAGTTTCTGATGTACTGTTTCAACATTATTTACCACAAAGGTCAGGTAGAAGCCGGAAGCCTTATGTTTATACTTTTCAGGCACTATGTCATGACTTCTTTTTACTATTCCAAGCTCCAGGTGGTCTGACTGCAATAACATAAACCAGTCACTTTCAAAACTCTTATCCAAACCAAACAATTCGCAGTAGAAGTCTGCACTGCGTTGTAGATGATCGGAACAAACATTAGTAATAAAACGGTTAACTTTCATTTGTATTTAATTCGTATTTATTCTTTGAAACTAAAATAGCCAATGAATAGCGGGCATCATTGTAAAAAATCGGCGTTTTGCCTGATTGCCTGAGGTTGGAACCGTTAGACATTTCAGGTTAATCTTTTTTAACTGTAGAGATATAGTGTTTTGGAGATTGTCCGGTAAAATGTTTGAAATCTCTGTTGAAATGAGCCTGATCGTAATACCCATGATCAAACGTCAATGTTTGCAGATCGGTACAGGGAGTTAACCTTTCAGTAATACACCTCATGCGAGAAATAGTAGCATATTTTTTGGGAGAACACCCAACTGCACTTCTGAAACGTTTTTCCAGTCTGCTTTGACTCATACATAGTTCAAATGCTAAATCAGTGATCTTCACATTTCCATTTCGCTTTTGGATCCATAGAGCGGCCTCTGACATAAGGTTATCGACTTTGTCTGACTTGAGCCTGTTCAGAAAAAATGAATCTATCAAAGTGATCCGTTCCTTATTCGAGTTGGCTGTTATTAACCGTTCTTCGGTAGCCTGGATTTCAGAAGGCAGGTAAAAGGTATCTAACGCAATGCTGGTCTGAAATACTTCATGTAAGGGGATATTAAAAAAGGCTGAAGCGCCTACGGGGGTGAAATATACCAGTATAATGCCAAAGTCAGCACTATTTTGAAATGTACGGTAGGTCCCACTCATTCCAGTCAGGCATAATCGTTCCAGACGCTTTTCACCTTTATCAGCCAGCCAAAGTTTACCGCCATATTGAAACCCCATCACTACAGAAAAATCCGGTAGAACAGTAGAGACATACTGTGCTGCAATAGCATTAGCCTGATAATACCGGATAAAGGGGCGTAACGTGATATGGGGTATATAACGTGCTGATTGAAACATTTTTACCTGCGATTTTTGGAACTCACTTTCATTAAAGATAAATTACTATTGATTATTAGAGAACATGAAGTCTGTTTCTTATTTCTAACACTGCTTAAATTATCTGTGCTATGCCTAAAATGAACATTGACCGGTCAATACTGATCAAGGCCAAACCTGATCAGGTATATACAAAATTGAATGACTTTAATCATTGGAAGATGTGGTCGCCCTGGTTGATCATGGAACCTGAAACCCGGGTTACTGTGTCCGATGATACTAAGTATTATGAGTGGGAAGGAGACAGGGTAGGGTCAGGTAATATGAAAATAACCAATGAAGTCTCCGGTACGTCCATCGATTTTGATCTGGAATTTCTCAAGCCTTGGAAGTCAACTGCTAAAGTGAGATTTGAACTTATGCCAGAGGGGGATGATACAAGAGTTAAATGGTCCATGGACAGCAGTCTTCCATTCTTTATGTTTTGGATGAAGAAAATGATGGTGGCTTTTGTAAGTATGGACTATGACAGAGGGCTCCAACTATTAAAAGATTATGTAGAAGACGGAGAAGTGCATTCCAAACTCACTTTTAAAGGCAAAGAGGCCTATCCTGGTTGTAAGTATATTGCTATAAAAACTACATGTACTATGGATGAAATAGGCCCTCAAATGGAGAAAGACCTGGGTAAAATAGGGGCTTATATAGAAGATAAAAAAGAACTTGTGGCGGGTAGTCCTTTTTCCATTTACCATAAATGGGATATGGTAGGCAAGAAAGTGGTCTATACCTCGGGCATACCGGTTACTGAAATAAGAGATGATCTGCCTGAAGGTATGATCACAGGTGAGATACCTCAAACTGAGGTATATACTTTAACCCATACAGGACCTTATCTTCATTTAGGTAATGCATGGTCAACATTGTATAACATGGAAAGGGCTAAAGCTTTTAAGGCCAACAAAAAAATAGACCCGTTTGAAACCTATGTAAACGACCCCAGGGAAGTGTCAGAACATGAATTAGTTACAGAGGTGCATTTTGCAGTAAAGTAGACCTGTTATCAATAATGTCGTCAAACCTTAACTACAACTTAAGCTGGTCTAATTCTTCAGAGGTGAATACCTGCTGGATCTTTTGAAAGAAGATCCTTTCTTCTTTTCTAATATGTTTTTCCAACGTGTTTCCAAGATGATTCAGCTGTTTTTCACTAACGTTCCGGCTTTGTAGCTTCATAAAGAGATTATCCAGGTGAACGCGTTCCTGCACCATTTCACGAATGAGTTCATCAAGTGCCTGGTCTTTACCTGCTATTTGAGGAAAAAGTATTTGTTGTTCCACCTCGAAGTGTTTTTTTAATTTCTCGTTGTAAAAATCGAATGCGTAAGCTGTTTTGTCTTCCAGTAATGTAGGATATCCCTGTATTGCAGGAGCATTTTTTTTCACCATTAAGGCAACAAACAGAATGCTCCTGTGGAAGCGTGAGAGTGGTATTAGACTAGGGTGACGGCGCATGTGATACTTTCAAAAATTCGGTTACCTCCATTCTATGGTAATGAACCGATTGGTTTTTTTAAACTTCTGAGGGATACCTCTTTGGATCGATTTCCTGAGATTGGATAATAATAATTCTTTTGTGAAACTATGATGTACTACTAAACTCACTTCACGTACCGGTTCGGGAGCACTGAACCGGCGGATATTTTCAGGGTCTACCTTCGGATCTATGGCCAGTTCCGGTACTAACGTATATCCTGATACATTTAAGATCATCTTCTTTAGTGTTTCTATAGAACCACTTTCAAATGAAACTCTTTCCAGGGCGGAGAGATCTGCTGTTTTATTGCACAAGTTCAATATCTGGTTTCTAAAACAATGTCCTTTGTCAAGTAACCAAAGACCAGGTTCGTTTATAGTTTCAGCTTTTACTTCTTCCAGCGATAGTATAGGGTGGTTTGGATTGGCGTAAATTAAGAACGGTTCATAAAAGACTGAAATTTCGCGGATCTTCGGTTCGTTCAAAGGAGTGGCCATTATACCAATGTCCAAATCATCATTTAAGATGTCTAAAATAATTTGTTCACTCTGTATCTCTTTGATCTGAAGGTTAATGTTGGGATGTTCTTTGGTGAAATCTTCAAGGAAAAGGGGTAATAAATAGGGTGCCATTGTAGGAATAACACCTATACGATAGGTGCCCTCCAACTGATTACGGTCTTTGTTGACCATTTCTTTTAACATACTGACATCCATTAGGATCTGTCGGGCATTTAATATGAATTTTTCACCCATAGGAGTAGGCTTGAGAGGTTGGACAGAACGGTCGAAAATGGTAAGCCCTATTTCATCCTCCAGCTTTTTTACCTGTAATGTTAACGTAGGCTGCGCTACAAAACAGCTTTCCGAAGCGCGTACGAAGTGTCTGTGTGTGTCCAGTGCTACGATATACTGTAATTGCTGTAAGGTCATTTATAATTTAAATATTTTATTGAAATTATTGATTTGATAAATATATGTATAAAATCCAGCTTTGTCCAAGACCAAACGTAATAAATCTATCATGACACGTAAAAGACTAACTACTTCTGCCGGAGCGCCCATTTCCAACAATCAAAAATCATTGACCGCCGGAAAAAAAGGCCCGGTATTACTGCAAGATTACCAATTAATAGAAAAACTGGCCCATCAAAACAGGGAACGTATCCCGGAGCGTGTTGTGCACGCCAAAGGATGGGGAGCGAAGGGGACTTTCACGGTCACTCATGACATCACTAAATATACAAGAGCCAAATTATTCTCTGAAGTGGGCAAACAAACTCCTTTAATCACCAGATTTTCGACAGTTGCTGGCGAATTAGGGGCTGCTGACACAGAACGTGATGTTCGTGGGTTTTCCGTTAAGTTTTACACAGAAGAAGGCAACTGGGATATGGTAGGAAATAATACCCCTGTTTTCTTTATCCGGGATGGTTACAAATTTCCTGATTTCATCAGAACACAAAAACGTCATCCAAAAACCAATCTTCGTTCTCCTGAAGCGATGTGGGACTTTTGGTCACAAACGCCGGAAGCATTGCATCAGGTGACTATCTTAATGTCTGATCGCGGTATTCCTAAAACTCCTATGCATATGAATGGGTATGGATCACATACGTTCTCTTTTTGGAATAACGATAACGAGCGTTTTTGGGTGAAATTTCACTTTAAAACACAACAGGGACATGCTTTTTATACTAATGAAGAGACAGCCCATGTTATAGGTCAAAGTCGTGAAAAATATCAGGAAGAGCTTTATGGCGCCATTGAAGATGGAAACTTTCCAACATGGAAGCTATACGTACAGGTAATGCCGGAAAAAGATGCTGAAAAAACACCTTATAACCCTTTTGATGTAACTAAGGTTTGGCCACATAATGACTACCCACTCATAGAGGTAGGTGTAATGGAACTGAATGAGAACCCGGAAAATTATTTTCAATACATTGAAAACGCCGCTTATTCACCTTCCAACGTAGTGCCAGGGATTGGTTTTTCACCGGATAAAATGCTACAGGCGCGGATATTTTCCTATGCCGATGCCCACCGATACAGATTGGGAACGCATTATGAAGCTTTACCTGCTAATACTCCCAAGTCTGAAGTAAATCATTATCATAAAGACGGTTCCATGCGATTTTTTGAAAATGGCAATAGCAACCCTGACGCTTATTATGAGCCAAACTCGTTCAACGGACCTGAAGAAGATCCATCCGTAGCAGAACCGCCAATGGAGGTCGACGGAGATATTCGTCGCTATGAAGACAACGACGAAGTAGGTAATTATCAGCAGGCGGGTGACCTGTTCAGGTTGTTTAATGAAGATCAGAAAAAGAGGCTGTTCTTCAATATTGCAGAAGCCATGCAGGGCGTTTCTGAGGAAATCGTTGAGAGGCAGTTGGTGCATTTTGACGGGGCAGACCCTGCCTACGCTGTAGGGGTCAGAGCGGCACGTAAGGCACTCAATGAGGATAGTGAAGAGGTTGTGGCCTAGCGAATAGTTATTTATGCAGGTGCTGTATTCCGAAGAGGTCATTTCTGCTACGGCACTTACTTTTTTCTAATATCAAATCAGTATTACCATTCGATGTTCGTAGTCGCATGTGATACTGTAACAAGTTTTAATTGCCAACGAACAATGTACTTCATCTCATTTTGATGAACTAACTACTACCGTCAAAAATGAAAAAAATGTTAAGAGCGATAAGTATATCACATGAATCAGCATCATTGACCTCACGTGAATACTATTACCTGAATACATCGGCCAAAGATTACCTCACAACGGCTATAAAAGGTAGTTTTCGTGATGTTAAAGGGTTAGTACTTCTATCTACCTGTAATCGTACTGAGATCTATTTTGAATCAGATACCACGCTGGCTTCTGATGTTGCCTGCTTTTTTGTTCAGGAATTGAATCCCGGAGCAGTCTGGTTGAAGGAAAAAGAAAAATTTAAATGTTTTGATAATTCTTTAGATGCAACACACCACTTACTTTATGTAGCTAATGGCTTGAAATCAGCCGTAGTAGGAGATGGTCAGATCCTTTCACAGATAAAGCAAGCATATCGTCTTGCGTTAGATCATGGTTTGCAGGGCTCAGTGCTGGAGCGAGCATTTCAAGCTGTGTTCAGGAGCCACAAAAAAATATCTAATACTTCTTCTTTTCGTCACGGATCCAGATCTACCGCATACCGGGCTTTAAAATTAATTCAGAAAAACATGGGAAGGTTGTCTGTCCGGGACAAAAAACTGCTTGTGATAGGCGCTGGTGAAATTGCGTCCGATGTATTGAAATATCTTGTGAAATTTCCATTTCATGAGGTATACATTGCTAACAGAACCAGCTCAAAAGCAGTGAAACTGGCTAAATACTACGGTATGAAAATATATGAATGGGAAAAGGTAGAGGCAGCTGAGTATAGTGGTTTTGATGCTATTATTACAGCGGTCAGCAATAGAAAAGGCCTTATCAACAAAGATTGCCAAACGTTAACTGAATCTGTGGTTATTACGGATCTTGCTTTACCGGCTAACGTAGATGACGGTCTCAGAGAAAAGCCTGGTCTGTCCCTTTATAACATTGATGAAATCACTGAAGGAATAGAACAAAGTGAATACATACATTCCGGAGTTATAGCCCTGATAAATAAAGCTATATATAGTGAATTACAACTTTTTGAGCAGTGGGTGAAAAGTGCGGGAGTACGAGCTTTTCTTCGACACTATAAAAAGCGGGTCATTCGGTTAGTTGACCAAACCATTGACTCCATTCCTGAACTGGACCCTGATCAAAAGGAGGTAAATCACTGGATAAACCAAATGGTTAGAAAAGCTGTGCACAGATATTTATTTATACCTGGTACCACTATCAGACCATCGGTGAATAATTTTTTATCTGAATTTCAACAGGGTTTTCCTGATACAAAATTATTGAATTATGAAAAAGACTGGAATTATAATCGTTAACCTGGGTACCCCTGACTCTTTTGCTACTAAAGATGTAGCAAGATACCTGAAAGAATTCCTGATGGATAAGCGTGTCATAGACGTGCCCTATTTGAAGCGTGTTCTTTTAGTAAAAGGTATTATTGTGCCGTTTCGTGCTCCAAAGGTGGCGCGTGAATATCAAAAGCTATGGCTTAAAGATGGTTCGCCACTATTAGTACATGGCAAAAGGCTTGTATCAAGACTAATAAAAAAGTTCAATAATGCTCCGGTAGAAATTGAGCTGGCGATGCGATACCAAAACCCATCCATTGAACGGGCGCTCGGAAACCTGAAGGAAAAGAATGTTGATAAGATCATAGTATTTCCATTATTTCCTCAATATGCTTCTGCTACAACAGGGTCTGTTGCTGAAAAGATAATGGAGATCGTTTCAGAGTGGGAGGTAATTCCATCCATTGAATTTGTGAATTCATACCATGATAATTCGAAGTATATCGATGCTCTTGTGGATAAGATCAAACCCGATCATGAAAAGTATGCGCCAGACCATGTGTTATTCAGTTATCATGGTATCCCTGAGAGGCATTTGAAAAATATAATAAATGATGATGCCGGGAAATGTGATTGGCCCAATTGCGGGTGTGAAAATAAGGCCCTTAATAAACCATATTGTTATCGGTCAGCTTGCTTTAAAACCTCAGAACTGCTGGCTACAAAGCTTGGCCTTTCTATGATGGATTTTTCCACTTCTTTCCAAAGCCGCTTAGGAAAAGACCCCTGGATAAAACCTTATACAGATGACACTATAAAGCATTTGACAGTGCAGGGAGTAAAAAAACTTCTGGTAGTGTCACCTTCTTTTGTAGCAGACTGTCTTGAAACTACACTGGAAATAGGGGAAGAGTATAAGGAACTTTTCTTATCCGAAGGTGGTACCGCATTTAACGTGACAGCATGCCTTAACAGTGACGATAGTTGGGTGTCAGCTGTACACGATATGCTTAGCCGGACTATGACAAAACACAAACACAATGATCCTGAAGTTGTTCCTTTTAATGAAACCAACAAACTAGTAAATTATGGCTGATATATTTAACGCTACAAGGGAAGGTGATTTAGAAAGTGTTAAAATGTTTTATCAAAAAGATCCGGGTGCTATCAACCAGGCAGACCCCAGGGGATATACTCCTTTGATCTTAGCCGTGTATAACGACCAGATAGAAATAGTAAATTATTTGATTGAAAACAATGTAGAAATTGATGGTAAAGACGGCTCTGGAAATACAGCGCTCATGGGAGCGGTGTTTAAAGAATACCCTGCTTTAGTTATGAAGTTACTCGCTTCAGGCGCCAATATCAATGAACAGAATTATACCGGTGCTACAGCGCTTACTTTCGCGGCTACCTTTGGCAAACCCCAAATGGTCCATGTACTCATGGAACGTGGAGCAGATGCTACAATCAAAGATTCCAGAGGGTTAAGCCCTTTAGATCATGCACGGATGCAGGGAAATACATCTGTGGAAGAGGCATTAAAGGTAAGTAAGCGTTAGTCAATGCCTATACACCTTTTGGTTTGATTTGCTTTATGCTGTTAAAAAACAAGTTCTTAATTCAGCAGATATTACCTTTCTATTTGTATTACCGTAAGGTGTATTGACATTTAATATTCCACCTACGTTAGGATGAATATTTTGTCATACACGGCAGGTCGTAGTCTCCGCGTTCATAATTGGTCTACACGATAATAACTTTGGTTATAGGTATGCGTTTGATAAACTTTTCACCTGATTTCAGATGCAGATGATCCCGGAGCTAGTAGTTTCCGAATAAATGGTAACTTTGTTATCTATAACGAAAGCAATGGGAAGAGTTGGAGCCCTGCCATCTCGATTGATGTTTCATTGCTGCCCTGTTGTAGTTTAGAAGTAAACCCTTATACCCCCATGATAAGAGTCTCCTATTGTAAAAGGACATGTTGGTTATTGTCTGTTAGGCCCGAAGGCCAGAAGCTGGTCTTGGCCCTCACTAAAAGACAGGTGAATGTAGCGCCCTGTAATCTGAATGTTGTTCTTACATTTTTGCCCATCAGAAATGAATGGTTTCATTAACGAATTTTCCGAACATGAAATCGCTCATAATTACTTTAATGTTTGTATCGGCAGCTTTGAATTGCTTAGCACAGGATGGTTCCGTCAAAGGAGTAGTAACGGATCAGAGCAATGAGACTTTACCCGGGGCCCATGTTAAACTCTTAAGTCCGGATTCACTGGCTGATCGTACTACGATAACTAATATGGAGGGCCTCTTTCAATTTCAAGACCTGAAGTATGGAATGTACACATTACAAATCTCGTTCATCGGTTTTGACGAACTAAATATGGCGGTGGAATTGAGTGGAGAGCAAAAAGAATTGGACCTGGGAACACTCAAAATAAAGGAGAAAGAGATACTACTTAAAGAACTTGAGGTAACAGGTGAGCGTATCCCTGTAACGGTCAAAGAAGATACCGTTGAGTATGACGCCGATGCATATAAAAATAATCCGAATGAATCACTGGTAGGATTATTGCGTAAAATGCCAGGTATCCAGCTAGACGAAGAAGGACGACTTTTTGTGAATGGGAAAGAAGTGAAAAATGTGATGATAGATGGAAAAACATTTTTCATGAATGACCCTAAAACGGCCATTGAAAACCTAAACTCTGATATTATAGATCGGATACAAATGATTGACCGAAAATCTGAACAATCCCGGTTTACAGGTGTGGAGAATGGAGATCGTGAGATGACACTTAATCTGGTATTAAAACCTGACGTCAGTCGGTTTTTTGGTAATATCTCAACGGGTTATGGTACGGATGATCGCTTCCGGTCAAAAGGTAACTTCAATGTATTAAATGAACGTTCACGAATATCAGTGATAGGTTCGGCCGATAATGTAAATGGATTGGATATTGATAACCCTTCCAATCGATCCATTTCTGCTAATGGTATCACTACTGCAGGTACAATGGGTGTTAATATAAATACCGATGCCATCAAAGGGTTTGAGCTAAATAGCGCGTATAACTACAATCGTCGAAGAAATGAGGTGCTGAGTAATTCGGAGAGGCAAAATTTCCTGGAAGGCAACTTGTTCGACCGTTTAGAAGAACAAGATAATGAGCAAAAACAAGATGGTCATAACCTGAGTGTTTTCCTGAATCAGAAGCCTAAAGATAATCGCCATTTTGGAGTAATGCTGAATATTAACAGGTCGGCCAATACTACGGATAATCAGACCAGTGGCTCTTCTATTGATACATTTGATGAGCTAATTAGCAGGAACTTAAATTCTAACGCCGGAGAAAACGATACCTGGGCAGGTTCCGGGCAACTTTTTTATTTCAAAAAACTTGGAAAGGAAGGGAAAAATATTCTGACGGGTTCTTTACGTGCCAACTATAATGACAATGAAAGTGATCTGAGCCTTATCTCCGAAAATAGTTTTTTCCGGGAAGTGGATACCACTGAATTCATCAACCAGGAGCAGGTACAATTGAATGAAACACTCAATTTAACAGGTTCTCTCTCCTATCTTTATAACTTTAAAAAAAACCAGTTTATTAGCTTAACCTATTCCATTAGAAGCGATCAGGATGAAGTATCACGTGATTTCTTTGATCTGCAATCGGATGGCGGGTTTTTGCGTAATGAAGAACTTAGTACCGCCTATGACCGTGATTTTCTGGCGAATCTTACTGGCCTGTCCTACAACCGGAAGTTGAAAAATGGATTTATTCAGGCAGGCATGAATGTACAGTATGCCACCCAGAAAGGAACTATTGAAGACCAGCAAACTGGTATTAACAACAGTTTTCTAAACCTGCTTCCTGAGGCACGGTGGAACCTCCAGCTTTCAGGTTCCAAGAACATTACTCTGGCCTATACCACTTCGGTCCAGATCCCTACGCTGGAACAGTTAAATCCAATAACAGATAACAGTGACCCGTTTTTACTGCGTAGCGGTAATCCTGACCTGGAAGCCGGCTACAATCATAACTTACGTTTTTCGTATCGATCACATGACCCTGATAAAGGTATTTTATTTTTTAATTATACGAATATTTCTTATGCCAGAAATGGTATTTCACAACTTACCAACGTGGATTCATTACTTCGGCAGACCACTACACCTGTGAATGTAGATGACCAGGTGAATGCTGGCAATAATTTCGCATTTGAGTATCCCATAAAGAGGGTAAATGCTAAAATTGGGGCCAATTCCAGTATTTCCTATGGTCGTGGTATATTGTTTGTGAATGAAGTGGAGAATACTACGAATCGTTTGAACTATACGCTTGGACTAATACTGGAAAACAAGAATAAAAAGATATACGACTGGGCAGTTAACCTGAAGTATAACAATAGTAATACTACCTACTCGGAAAATACTGATTTGGATCAGCAATTCAGCAGCTTTAACTATGCTGCTCGTCTTGGGTGGAATATAACCAGTAAATGGCGTGTAAATTCCTCTTTTACCCTCAACGAATATTCCGGAGCAGCTTTTGATGGAACAACACGTATTCCTGTTTGGACTGCTACATTTGCCAGGTCGGTACTGAGCAGCAAAGGCGAATTACAATTATCAGCTTTTGACTTACTCAATGAAAATCAGGGTGTAAGCAGGTCCAGTGCCATCAATTACCTGGAAGAACGACGTTTTAATACACTAAGCAGGTATTTCATGGTATCGTTCCGATATAATCTGGGACGTAATGTGAAGAGTGAGTGATCAAAATTTCTTGAAAATCGACGTGATTGCGTATGAAACTGAATATGGTTAACTTCAATGGGGAGTAAATAATTGATATTAGGAGGAACCGTTGCCTGGATATACCGCAGAATGGGTCGTAAAAGAATAATCTTTTGGTTGTTGTACTTGAGCATCACCCCCGCTTTACAAGCGCAGGTTGGCCGGTCTGCTACTGATGCATATCAAGCTGGTGTGGAGGCATTGGATCAAATGGACTATGCCATGGCGCTGGAAAAGTTTGATGAAGTACTTTTTCATCAGCCTGACCTGGCAGATGGATATTTCAGGCGTGCCGCTGCGAAGGTTGGTTTGAAAGCCTATGAGCGTGCATTAACAGATTACACCATCCTTTTAGAGCTTGAACCTAACCATCATGAAGGGTTATATGCCCGTGCTTTGTTACAGTACCAATTGAAAAAATACACTGCTGCCCGCGAGGACCTTGTTTATTTGAGATCACTGCCAGGTGGTGAGACCAATACGATATTTTTTGCCCAACCTCGTTACGGTAATGGTGTGACTGGTGTACACACGGTCCAGGGAACTAACCCAGCCTATATTTACAACTACCTGGGCCTTATTGACAAGGAACTGGGTAAATATGATCAGGCACTTACTTACTTTGATTCTGCGGTGACTTATGCACCTGGAAAGGTGGACCACTACCTGAACCGGGGGCTGACTTACCAGGAAAAAGGAGAACTTGCATTAGCTGAAAAGGACTACCTTAAAGTCTTGTCATTAGACAACGAGCATGGGTTGGCCAAATATAACCTGGCTGTTTTGATGCAACAGAAGGGCGAAAGTAAAGAAGCAGAAGACTATTTCACTCTGGCCATCGAAGCCAATCCAAAATCACCTTATCCATATCGTCAAAGGGGATATCGTCGTATTAAGGAGGGGAATTTTAAAGGTGCACTTGCAGATCTGGACAGTGCTTTGTTCCTGAATAATAGTGACGTTGAGACCTGGCTTAATAAAGGTATTGCTTTAGCCAAACTAAAGTTATGGCAAGAAGCCGTAAAAAGTTATTCTCAGGCGATTGACCTGGCACCGGATTTTGAAAAGGTTTATTTAAATCGTGGAAATACACTCTATCAACTTGAACTATACGAAGAGGCCCTGGAAGACTATGAGGCAGCGCTTAGACTTAGCCCTGCTTATGGTATGGCTTTGTATCATAGAGGCTTGGTGTTTCATAAGCTGGCAGATAATGAAAAAGCCTGTGCAGATTTGAGGATGGCAGTACAAGGTGGCATAATACAAGCGCAAAGGGCACTGAAAAAGATATGCCGTGATGAATTATAACACCATAATCTGTAATTATCAAACTGAGACAATTAATTTAATTGATACGCCAATAATTGATAATGTATTTTAAGCTCTTGCAGACCTTAATAACTCTCAAAAATACAATCTTCCCCTTTTCATTCATTTTATGTGTGCGTTTATGACCCATTTGAACTTAATCCAATCTGGTTTTCAAACTACATGCACATGAAGTTTAATGACAAAAAAAGGTAGGGATAGGGGTCTATTATGAACTGGTTTACTTTGTGAATGGATTAGTACCTGTTGAACTCTAATAAAATAAGAGGCTATCATTAAGGAACTTCTTTAGATCATCTTTTTTAATGTCGAGTGACTCTGCACAAATATTAAAAGGGGAACCGAAATTAGTGAGATTAAACTGTAAGATCCTTTTTCGAAGAGTACTGACTTCCCGTAACAACCAATATTCCGGGTTTGTAACCGCAACAATCAGAACTTTTCGGTCAGCGATCATGGTATCTCTAAAACCAAGTATGGATTCCCAATCAATGATAACATCATTCCATTTTTTTGGATTGAGATGCAGTCCTTTTGAGCTTATGATCAGGGCTACTTCTTTTTTTATCATATGTCTGGTCGTTACAAAAACGACATAACTAAAAATTGGTACACTGATTATTCCTATGCCGATCACCAATACCGTACTATTGAATACCGGGTTGATAAATACTTCCGGATGGATAATAAAAAAGATGCTTAGCATTAAGAATGCAGTGTAAATAGAGAAAAGTAGTATGGCTTTTTTGTTACTGTTATATATCTCAATAGTTTTCATTTGTCTCGATTCTTTTATTTGTGCTGTTTAGGGAATCGTTCTTGTTGGTAAAACCATGTTTCATAGGTTGAGTGTTGATGAAGATAGAGTAACGGTCTGGAATTCCTGAGTGTATTTAATTGGGAAACCCCTTAGCGCTTCAGTATCCAATCTGGCTTTTCACTGACTTTCATCCTGTTATGTAAATAGTTATAAGAGCTGAGTGCGGTGCAGGCTATGGGTTGTTTAAGGCAGGCCTTGAAGTCTGGCAAGGTTGGTTTATGGAGAAGACTTTTTTATAACAGCCTGGGCATAGACATGAAGAAAGGCCCATACGAACTTCAATATGAGCTTTTCATTCATATCTGGTCATGCATTTCCAGATTAACCGGTATAAGAATTCGCTAATCCAGTAAATAAAGCATGTCAATGACCTACTGCCTTGCTAATCCTCTACTATAAACTGGAAAGATCTTGTCTCACCTGATTCATTACTGAGAATGGCGTGGTAAACTCCCGCTCTGAGGTGGGTTGTTGAAATAACCAGTTCGTTGATACCTGCTTCCACTGAATATGTTTGCCTTTGGGAAGAGATAGGATAAAGAGAATTGGTGACCATTAACTCAACCTTACCGGGCCTGGTAGCTTCCAGATATATGGTAGTAGACGATACAGTAGGATTTGGAGATAAAATGGCTTGAGATAAGACAGCCGTGTTTCTTACTGCTTCCGGTTCATAACACGGCTCGTTGGTTTGATAACGACCTCCTCTTTGCTCGTATGTACTTACTCTAATTCCGGTTTCCTGTGGGGCAGACTCATCTCCACATCCCGTTACCTGGGTAACCGTGTATGTATAATAATGACACTGTTCAAAGTTTGTATCCACAAATATAT
This sequence comes from Fulvivirga sp. M361, assembly GCF_007097395.1. Lineage (GTDB taxonomy): Bacteria > Bacteroidota > Bacteroidia > Cytophagales > Cyclobacteriaceae > Fulvivirga. The sequence goes on along the minus strand of NZ_VKDC01000005.1, from coordinate 434,258 downwards.
ACCTGGTGGACGTTGGTTCAGTACTTTCATATGCGAGATCTCGCTTATTGACCAGGTATGATGTTGATTCCCCTGAATCTGAGACCCGGTAAATGGTGTATGCAACGATGTCATTATCGTTATGACCAGTTGCGTTGAACTTCAATTCAACCCCTGTACCAGCTACCAGTTGACCAGTTAAGTGGTCAGGTGTAACTGCAGGAGGAGGTTCACCCGGAGTTCTTGGGGTGACGGTGTAGACATAATCATACTTTGATCTGGAAGCGCACGCGGAATCATAGGAATAGATGCGATAGGAATAGTATTCACCATAGACTATCCCTCTTCTATCTGTAAAAGATGTGGCCAGTCCTACATCTGTACTGCTGTGCCCCATCCGTACGACCTCGTAGCCGGCAGCACCCTCAGTACCATCCCATGAGATACGTAACGTTAGTTTATGTGTTTCGGCGCATTTTTCCTCAATTACTTCCATTACCGCATCTGTTACGGGGGTAGCGTCCGATATTTCTTTTGATTTGGAAGTTTTCTGGGAAATGAATTGATTATGTATCAGGGGAAGTATCATTTTTACTGCATACGTCTTTTTGTCTTCTTGCGCATCGAGATTAACTTTTCTTAAGTTATCGTCATGAATGGTTTGAACCAGCTGACCTTCTTCGAAAATCTCGTAAAAAATATTACCGTCGTTGTAGGTGCTGGAAGGGTTTGTGCGTTCCCATTCCAACTCAACCTGATTGCAATGATATCTTGCAGATAAATTTTGTATTTGGGCTATTTCAGGCAAATGTGTATTGGAATTAAGATCCCGGCTTTTAAAGTTTCTAAGTGTATAGGTTCCTTTTTGTGTTGTGTTACGTGCTTTGATCCAGGTAGCAAGCCCTCCTACACCAAAATCGAATGTTTTTCCCAGGAAATCTTGAGGAACATGCCAGATAAAAGAGATGAACATGTTGCGTCTGGCGGGTTCAGAGACCGGATAAGCAGGAGTAGGGTCATTAGATGTTTTAAAGTTACTGAATGCTGAAAAATCATAGGTATCCTTAGGCACCATATTAATATTGAAACCACGCCAGGCTTCAGCAGTGTACTGACCGCTTTGATATTCGTTTTGTCTGCCTAGTTCTATGTACATAATAGGGATCTCATTACCTGTGTCATTATCGATAATAATGAGCTGTGTACGATTAGCTCCTAGGGTGTGACTTCCTGCGGAAACAATGTAGTGAGAAGTTCTGCTTTTGACAGTTTTGATTATTTCCCCATAGACGTTCATTTCAAAATAAATGACGCCTTCATCTGGTTTATATTCTGCCTTCTTAACGCTTATAGCACCTTGATTCAACAAGTGTTGAGTTTGCCCGAGAAGCATATGACTGGTGAGAATAAAAGAGAATAATAATAAAATTATGGCTGGTGTTTTGTGCCTTGTTTTATCTAAGTATTTCATTGGGCAAGGGATTAAATTGTAACATTTAATGTTTTTGTTTGATCACAATGAAACCTTTTTATTGTCTTGAAGTCTATTCTTGGACATGGACAAAACAATGGACATATTAATGGACATGTCAATAAAAAGCTGACTGCCAGCATATGGGGGGTGGGTATTTACGCTGAAAAGATTTGGATAAAGTTCGGTGAGCAGTATTTGTCTGTATAAAATAAATTCAAATCGATGGGACCAGAACCACGCTGATTTATACTACCCGAAAAGAAGATTGCCTGCTTCTATACAAAAGCTTCAGCGAAAGTATACAATCGGTGTTGTTTTCTAAATTTTATTGATAATGCCCATTGGACGTACTTCTAATCTGCCACCTTCTTCCAGGTTAAACATAGGGTTTGCTTTAGCTATGGAAATAGCTTTTTCCATATCTTTTGCCAGTATGTGGAAAAAGCCTGCTACCGTTTCCTTGGTTTCAACAAAAGGGCCGTCAGTGATCTCACCTTTTTTTCCAATGATCTGCCTACCAATATCTGCCAGCGGTTCAGCCGATTTGATCTTTCCCTGGCGGTCAAGATCTTCCAGGTAGGCCATTACATCATCAATATGTTGCTGTTTTTCTTTTGTAGAAAGCTTACCCAGATGCGTTCCATCCGGGTAAGCCAGTGTGATAAATTCTTTCACTGATAGATCAGTTTATTCCTTCAACCTTCATGACAGGGCGAATTTCCATTTCCCAGGTAGCATCCTCAAACCGTGGATCCGCTTTTACTATGTCGATGGCTTCCCTAAGGTCATGGGCCGTGATGATGTAGTATCCGGCTATGGTTTCTTTCGTTTCCACGAATGGACCATCTGTAAAGCTTCCATTTTTCCCATGAATAACGGCCCCCTCCATCTCCAAGGGTTCTGCTGCCTTCATTTTGCCTTCTTTCATCATTTTTTCTATGAATCCACCTACTTTTTGGATGTGTTTCATTTGATCTTCCTGGGGTAACCTGGTGATCGGGTTACCCTCTGCTTTTATTAAGGCTACATATTCTTTCATTGCTACTGAGTTATTATTTTCAATACTACGTTTGAGGTGTTCCAGGGTCTGCTTGTAATACCCATCTATCATTGGCACTAACTTTTTACTTGTTGATGGGGCCAACAGACTAAACTTCACATTCCAAATTATACGACTTTGATGGCCATCTTCAATCACCTGGAATGTTCCTTCAGAAGCTGTAATAGGCAAAGGAACCTGTAACTGTTTATAACTGAAAAGACGTTTTTCTTCATAAAGAAGGGTGATTACTTCTTTGATCTCCGTACCATCTACGGTCGTGCAGGTTCTGTTGTTGCCTTCCAGTACGGTAGAAGTAACTCCCGGTACCCATTGGTCACAGGCTGCCAAGTCCCCCACAATTTTCCATACTGCATCAGCAGAAGCGTTTATTTTAAAATCATAATTCAATTTGGTCATTTTTTGGATTTTGTTCCTTGGTTTTAATTCATTTTCTTTTTGCGTCGAAGCGGCCTCCACCGATAATTGGGCAGAGCAGGTCATAAAAAGACCTAAAATGAAACTGGGTGCTTTGTTTTTGATCATAGTTTTACTTTTTAATGGTTTACCTGCTTTACAGACAAATCGAATTAAAAAGCATGGACACGATTGGCGGAAATTATTGGATTTGTTCCAAACAAAAATTCAATCGGCCTTTGATCAACGATTTTTCAGAGGGTATTTTGGTGAGATCCATGGCCTTTTCCAGTGCAGATATGGCTTTTTCATGGTTATTTTCCCGGATGAAAAAGTCAGCTTTTGTAGCATGATATAAATAATAAGTATTTAGCTGTTCGGTTAGCTGCGGATTGTCAATAAGGTCCAGCGCCTGTTGTACGGAATGGGCGTAAGATACTGCCACTGTTTTGTTTAGTAAAACGATAGGAGACGGAGATATTTCATACAGATAAGTATAAAGGTCTACTATGCGTTCCCAGTCTGTTGTACTGTGATCTTCTGCAGAAGCATGGCATGCCGCTATGGTGGCTTCAATATGGAAAGTACTTAGGTTTTTATCCTCCGTAACTTTGCTCAAGTGATAGAAACCTAGTGCGATGTGTTCAGCATTCCATAATCGACGGTCTTGCTGCTCAAGAGGTATGATTTGCTCATTACTATTCATACGAGCATCAAAACGGGAAAAGTGAAAATACATCAATGACAGTAATGCATGTGTTTTGGATGTATTTGTTATGTCATTAGAGCACAAGAAATCCACCAATCGGATTGCCTCTTCGCATAACTCTTTTTTGATCAGTGATTTTCCTCTGGAAGCGCTATACCCTTCATTGTATAGTAAATAAATACTCTTCAGTACCGCATCCAGTCTGTTTTCCAGTTCTTTCCTTTCGGGTAATTGAAAGTTAACCCCTACCTCCCGTATCACTTTTCTTGATCTCATGAGACGTTTTGTGATTGTTTCGGATTTTGACAAAAAAGCACGTGCGATCTCATCAATACTGAATCCACAAAGTGTTTTCAAAATCAGTGAGGTTTGGGCTTCAACTGAAAGACTGGGATGACAGCAAACAAACATCATTTTGAGTTGCTCATCCCTTATGGCTTTTTCGTCAAACAAAATATCCAGATCGTGCTCTTCGGTGGGTTCAATTAATTGCTCCTCTGATATATCCTGCAAACGTGTTTCACGCTTTAATACATTGATCGTTTTGTTTTTTGCTACCCTGTAGAGCCAGCCGGATGGGTTGTCCGGTACACCTTTGTCACTCCAGTTTTTCATGGCTTCAAGAAAGGTATCCTGAACAATATCTTCAGCTAATGAAAGGTTAGCGGCTCCGAAAATACCTGTGAGGACTGACACCAGTTTTCCATAGTCATGACGAAACTGGTGACTGATCAAAACGTCCAGTTCTTTTCTGGCTGACATTGAAGTTGAATTTTAAACAATGGTTTACACTATTCTTTTCTTAGCACTGTAATGTTAAGTGCTGATACGATACTTTCCAGTTTAGCTGAAAAAATGTCGTGGTCAATCTTTCTAAGAATTTCCACGGATTGGTCGTCATTATAATTCAAATAGGCTACATATTCATAGAAATCGGCATGACCTGATCTTCCTCTGCTGTTGGTGGTATAGACATTCCTTTCCCTTTCCGTCATGATGTTATTCAACGTTCGGTAAACATGAATTTCAGCGGTAGTAGTGATCCACAAAAATTTAAAAGCGTCTTTTATTACACGTTTATTGGTATTAATGGTAAGTTCATATTTGGTGGAGATAGCTATTATCCCGGGAAGTAGTACGAAGGCTCCAAATAACTGCTGTTCCGTTTTGACCATCACATACGCTGTTATGGCAATGGACGATGCTAATAGCGTCCATTTTAAGACGGGAGAGAAATAATAGTCTTCCAATGTTATTTGCATGGGTACAAGTTAGAATATCCTTTGATCTTATCCCAAAGCAAGCGAATGGGTTGTTTATGGATTCTTTTCATTTTTTCCATCTAAAAGACCTTTTGTGAAGTGCTCTTTTCTTTTAGGTTGGGAGAATTTTTCCTTATTGAACTGTTTAGAATCGCCTTTAGGTATAGAAAGGCTTTTCCATTCATTTCCTTTTATCATTCTTCCTATATACACTATTTGACCTATGTGATATGAATAATGGGCCAATTGACGATTAATGGCCTCTACTACTGTATGGCCTTGATTACGGATGTATACTTCTGAATTTAAATTTTCCGCATTAATGGACTGCAAAGCTGCAAAAAGGCATGTCCAACCCTCCTCCCATTTAGTGAGCACTTCTTTCTTATTTTGAATGACCGCTTCAAATTCCATATCACGCCGACGCCATTCTTTTTCTCCATCTGAAGTTAAAAAATCAGTCCATCGCGACAGCATATTCCCCCATAAATGCTGTACCATGATGGCGATGGAGTTACTTTCAGCATTGAATTGCCAAAATAATTCTTCTTCGCTTAATTGGTCAAAGGTTTTATGACCTAGCATTTTATAGTATTCGAATTGTTGAATGATACTTTGCAGGTAATTCTCTTGCATGGAGTATGTTTGATAGATAATGAATTATGAGAAGCCCGAGAGTTCCTATTTAAAAATACAACTTATATGAGTTCCGGTTGAAAACTACAAGTAAAAATTTAGAGTTTGACCATCAGTAAGTCAGAGGCTGATTTCAGCAATTGACTTTAAAGACACAATTTGGTTGAAGCCTGACCCTTCCAACTTACTTTGTTGATTGGAAGGGTCAGGCAAAGATCAACCGTACTGTCCCACCTCATACAGACCGGGTACGGTATGGAAAGTCTTATTGATCCTGTTCCAACCATTGATCTGTGTGATACCCAATGTGAGTATGGCGATCTCCTCTTTCGTATAGTGCTTTAACAGATTATCATATACCTCGTTGCTGACTTCTTCCTTATTTGCATTGGTCAGAGTTTCAGCAAAAGCGAAAGCGGCCTTTTCAGATTCATCATAAAATGGACAATCCCGCCATGCAGCAAGGGAATGCAAGCGCAATTCTGTTTCTCCCATATGAATGGCTTCTTTGTGGTGCACGTCAAGGCAGAAAGCACAGCCGTTGATCTGTGATACGCGGTACTTTACCAATTCCAGTAGTTTCAAATCAAACCCTGATGATTTCAGGTACATTTCACTCTTGTTCATTCCTTCGAAAAGCTCCTGGGGTAATTCCTGAAAGGAAATTCGTTCTTTCATTGTGTTTGTCATTATGTTTTTTTTAGTAAGACATTTACGCATGGAAAAACGTGACCACTAACCGGCAATTTTTACATTTTTTAGCTTTTCCGGGTCTACAATTACACTGATACGACTGATCTTGTTGCTGTCAGCTTTGAATTCAAATACCTGGCATACCACTAGTCTGTCTTTATGAAAAAAAAGTTGCGCAGGTTGGTGATTGATGACAGCAGACTTCATTAAGAAACCCTTTTGAAATTTATGATACACAAATACCAGTAGATCGGCTATGTCATGTATGCCATGGCTGTATTGTTTCACTACCTTGACTTTATCACCACCATCAGCATGGAATGTGATGTCTTTTGAGAGTAGCTGATGAATGGTGGGTAGATCTTTTTCCCTGATAGCTGAAGTGATGTGGCCAATCTGCTGGAAATGCTTTTGTGTAATAGGCGTGTTTTGCGGTTTATTAAGTTGTACTTTTTGATGTGCTCTGCTTAATAGTTTCCTTGAATTTTCAGTGGTAACATTGAGTACGTCTGCTATTTCTTCGTGTGTATAGGAAAAAGCTTCTTTGAGAATAAACACGGCCCGTTCTTTTGGGTTTAGGCGTTCCAGCAGGAACAGTAGGGAATACGACACCATTTCCCGGAGCTCCAGCGCCAGGTCAGAGGTTTCGGTGGCGACGGGTTCTGGTAGCCATGTACTGTCTGACCTCTCCCTCGTTTGTTTCTTTTTTGCATTGATCGACTGATTGATCACTCCTTTGACCAGGTAATTTATGGTATTCTCAGCAACTATGTTTTTCGCGGTGTACTTTAATAGTACTTCCTGGATAGCATCTTTGGCATCTTCCACTGACCCCAGGATATTATAAGCATAGGGGAATAATAACTTTTGGTATTCATCCATGGTCTCATTTTTATGATTCATCCTGTAAGACAAATGGCTATAGTAAAACGTGACAACCAGACGATATACGATTCGGTTTTATTAACCCTTAAGGCTGAAACGCTAAGAAATACGTTGATATCAATATAATACTATTACCCGTCTTTTTACATCGACAAGTCTGTTCAGGTTACTCTGCGTTTGATGCCGCTGCGTCCAGAAACCAGACCAGGTTCTCCGAAGTTGGTGCTACAAGTGCAGCCGGATATTGTTTGCTATTTTCGTCCTCTCTGAATATTTCAGACACTTTTTCCTGCTTATCCGCTCCTGTGACTAAAAAAGCTACAGCTTCGGCATTATTAATCACTTTACCGGTTAAAGTAATGCGTTGCTGCCCTGTGTCCGGATGGTCTGCTACTTCACATACTTCGTTAGAATGCCACAGGCTTATTTGATGCGGGAAAATGGAGGCGGTGTGGCCATCTCCACCCATACCAAGTATGATCAGGTCGAATTGTGGTATGCCTTCTTTTGAAGGAAGTATTTCGCTGATTAGCCGACCATAGGATGTGGCTTCGTCTGACGGAGTGTTTTCACCTTTTATTCTATGGATATTTCCGGCAGGGATGCTTATCCTGGAGATCAAATGATCATAGGTCATTTTATAATTACTTTCCTCATGTTCCGGTGGTACGCATCGCTCATCACCCCAAAACAGATGCACCCGTGACCAATCCAGGTTTTGGTAATGCTGTGCCAAATGGTCAAAGACTATTTTAGGTGTACTCCCTCCTGAAAGTGCTATATAAACGTGTTCTTTAGACTGAATACTATTTTCCAGGTATTCTGAGAACTTTTCGGCTACCTGCTGTTTGTTATCGTAAATCCTCTTTTCCATAGGTTAGCACAATACGCAGTAACCCGGATGGTCTGCCAAATTAGGCCCGGGATTACGCCATACATAATTACCTTCTATCAGTGCATTTGAATTTTCCGGTCCCCATACTCCGGCGGCATATCCATACATACGCACATCTTTTCCGTTTTTCCAGTATTGAAGGATAGGATCTACAAATTGCCATGCAGCTTCCACTTCGTCACCACGTGCGTAGAGTGTTGCATCACCCTGCATGGCATCCAGTAACAGTCGCTCATAGGCTTCCATTACCCGGCTGCCTTTGAGCTGCGAGTAGTAAAAATCAAGGTTAGCTTCTTCTACTAAAAAGCCCTGTCCGGGTACTTTTACTCCAAATTTCAAGAGTACCCCTTCATCCGGGTGGATGCGGATAATGAGTTTGTTGTCCGTGTTTGAGCCTGCAAAAAGGCGGTGAGGTGTGGATTTGAAGTGAACGACGACTTCCGTTACCTTGGTGGGCATTCGCTTTGCCGTTCGCACATAAAAAGGGACCCCTTTCCAACGCCAGTTGTCCATATAAAATTTGATAGCAGCGTAGGTTTCCGTCAGTGATTCTGGGTCTACTCCTTCCTCTTCCCGGTATCCTTTAATTTTTTCACCACCTATTTCAGTGCTTACATATTGTCCTCTTATCGTGTTTTCATGCAAGGTAGCTTCGTCCGTCATTATACGAATGGATTTCAGGGCTTTTACTTTTTCATTTCTGATCTCTTCTGCTGTAGCTTCCAGGGGTGGTTCCATAGCTACCAATGATACTACCTGTAACAAATGGTTTTGGAACATATCTCTTAAAGCCCCGGATTTGTCATAATAGCCACCTCTTTTTTCTACGCCTATACTTTCTGCATTGGTGACCTCAATATGTCTGATGTAATTGCGGTTCCATAATGGTTCGAAGATGCTGTTTGAGAATCGGGTCACCAGCAGGTTTTGTACGGTTTCCTTTCCCAGGTAATGGTCTATGCGATAGATCTGTGACTCCTGGAAATATTGCAGCAGTTGACTGTTCAGTTGTTTGGCCGTTTCCAGGCTATATCCGAAAGGTTTTTCTACGATTAACCGGCTCCATCCCTGTTCTTCCTGGCTTAACCCTGCACCACACAGGTTTTCAGCGATGCTCTTGTATACACCAGGTGGCGTAGATAGGTAAAAGATGTAATTGTGTGCAGTTTGGTGTTCTTCGTTCAACTGGCTGATCCGTTCAGCAAGCATGGAGTAATTGGATTCGTATCCCTCAATAGACTGATAAAATATTTTTTTCGCAAAAGCCGCTACCTGTTCCGGATCTTCCTTGTCAAGATCAATGTATCCACTTTCTGTCAATACCTTTTTTCGGAACTGTTCATCTGAGAGTGAGCTTCTGCTGGTGCCTAAGATCACATAATTGTCCGGAAGATCACCCAATTTAAACAGATCATAAAGTGCTGGTAATAGCTTGCGGGCAGTCAAATCGCCCGAGGCGCCGAAGATGATCAACATTTGATGGTCTGTTTTTTTCATTTGTGTTCAATTAGTTGGCTATTATTAGAAATGTAAATGTATTTTTATCCGCAACAATGATCAACAGGTTTAACTTTTCTATTTTAACCTTATAACATTGTCATCTTCAGAATAAAGGTATTCATTAAATGTCAAAACTTATGTATGATTTCGGTTTGGTCGGTCTCGGTGTAATGGGACATAATTTTATATTAAACGTTGCTGATAATGACTTTACCGTTTGTGGGCTGGACCTGGACGAAGAGAAGGTGAGATCTTTGATAGAGGCGGGTGGTGATTCCCAGAAAGTGACTGCCACCACCGAAGTAGGAACTTTCGTCACATCACTTTCATCGCCCAGAAAGATCATGCTCCTGGTGCCGGCAGGTGACCTTGTGGATAAGGCCATTGAAAGTTTGCTGCCACATTTAGATCAGGGAGACATCATCATTGATGGGGGTAATTCCTTTTTTACCAATACGGATAGGAGAGAAGCCTACTTAAAAGAAAAGGGGATCAACTTTTTTGGTGCAGGTGTTTCAGGCGGAGCCGAAGGAGCAAGGAAAGGCCCCAGTATTATGCCCGGTGGTAATAAAGAAGCCTATGAGTATATCAGACCTATTTTCGAAGCAGCTTCAGCTAAATTCAAAGGCGAACCGTGCGTCACTTATCTGGGACCTAAATCCGCTGGTAATTATGTGAAGATGGTACATAACGGTATTGAATATGGCCTGATGCAGTTGACTTCGGAGATCTATGATGTGCTGAAAAAAACATGTGACCTGAGTAATGATGAACTTAGTGCAACTTTTGACCAATGGAACAAAGGCCGGTTGCAATCATTTCTGATTGAGATCACAGCAGAGATCTTTATGAAAGACGATAATATTGCTGAAGGCAGGCTGGTGGATAACATACTGGATAAAGCCCGGCAGAAAGGCACCGGCAAATGGACTTCCCAAAATGCCATGGACCTGGGTATTCCTGTGCCTTCCATTGATATTGCTGTTAGTATGAGAGAGATCTCAGCTTTAAAAGATATACGTTTAAAGGCCGATGAAATTTATTCCAGGCCAGAGCCTGTAGTTAGGGATAAATCGGAATTACTTAAGCAAGCGGAAGAGGCCCTTTATTTTAGCTTTATTGTGACCTATGCCCAGGGGCTCCATCAATTGGCAGAAGCCTCAGAAAGTTATGGATATGAGTTGAATTTGTCAGAAGTTGCTAAAATATGGCGGGCAGGATGTATTATCAGGGCTGCTTTGCTCGACGATATTTCCACTACGTTCAGTGAAGCGCCTGGTTTGAAGAATATCTTAATGGCTACTTCCTTTGTTACCAAAGTCCAGGCAGCACTGCCTTCTGTCAGAGCATTGGTGTCTCACGGGGTAAAAAGTGGGATTCCGTTACCTGGCCTGTCAAATTCCCTGACATATTTCGATGCATTCACTTCGGGAAGGTTACCGCTAAACCTGATCCAGGCACAACGGGATCATTTTGGTTCGCATACCTATGAGCGTATCGACCAGGAGGGTATATTTCACACAGATTGGTAGAATGTCCTGAGATAGGAATGAAGTGCTGGGAAAAGCTATCACTCAGCACGTTCCCATGACACAGCTATGCTCCAAGCTCTTTGCACTATATGCTGTAAGGTATTTAGTCAACTGTTGAATGGCCGTTCATTAAGCCGAGTTTTACCTTATCCATAAGCTGTATAAAACTTTTGCGTTCCTCTTTATTTAGCTGGCAGAGCACCAGTTCACCTAATTCGCATTTTTTGGTAATAAAAAGCTTATTTAACTCATGGCCTTTATCGCCGAGTTTTACCAGTACAATACGCCGGTCCTCCGCTGAGTTGAATCGTTCTAAATAATTGATTTCTACAAGCTTATCTACAATGCCGGTGGCAGTGCTGAAAGGTACGGCCAGAAATTCGGCAATGTCTCTCATAATCACTGTTTCTTTCTCTCCTACAAAACCTACCAGTGACAGACCCTGCTTACTAATATCTTGTGTTAGATCCACACACCAGTTATCAACTTCTTGAAGTTTAAGCATTAACCTCTCAAAGCTCTCGAAGAAAGCATTTATTTCATTTGTACTCACCATATTCTAACTCTCCTTTCAAAGTTAATGGTTTTCACCATTTAGACCCATTATTTCTTTATCCAACAAAAGCAGTGTTTTTTTTGTTTCGGCAGAAATATATTTCGAAAATCGAAATTTTTTGAAACCAAAGTAAATAGAAGACGTTGACAGTGATATTATTTCGAATTACGAAATATACGTTTAATGTAATTTATGGTTTTAGAACTAATCTAATTAGAAAAATTTCATTTGTATCCCATGTCCTCAATTCTAAAAAAAGCAAAAGAAAGATCCCAACAGTTTGGAACTGTGTGGGGTGAAAAAATGATCCGTTATCGTTGGATGGTCATACTCCTGGCCGTTGTGTCGGTAATGGGTCTGGCGGCGGGGGCCGCAAACCTGGGTTTTGATTCTGACTATCGTGTCTTTTTTAAAAAGGACAACCCACAACTGATGGCCTATGAAGCGTTGCAAAAAAAATATACGCAGGATGACAATGTGTTGCTTGTAATAGAACCTGCGGATAACGAGGTATTCAATGCAAAGACCCTTGAAGCGATAGAGCAATTGACTGAGAACTCATGGCAGGTACCTTATTCGTCACGTGTGGATGCGATCACAAACTTTCAACACACGTATGCTGAAGGTGATGACCTTTTCGTTGAAGACCTTGTGGAAGGTGCAAACGGTAAAACAGCATCTGAAATACAGAAGATCGAAGCCATTGCCAAACGTGAGCCATTGCTGGTGCACAGGTTGTTAAATGAAAAAGGTACGGTGGCAGCTGTAAATATTACGGTGAAGTTACCAGGCGAATCGATCACGGAAAATCCGGAGGTCATCAGCTTTGTTCGCCAGATGAGTGAAGATTTTCAAAAGGCTAATCCTGCACTAAAGGTACATTTATCCGGTATCGTGATGTTGAATGGTGCTTTTTTTGAGGCATCTGAGAAGGATTCCTCCACATTGATACCGCTCATGTTCCTGGTGATCCTGATCACCATCTTTATTTCCACCCGGACCCTTTCAGGCACTTTTGTCTCACTGCTGGTCATTGTGTTTTCAATCGTAGCGGGAATGGGTTTTGCAGGTTATATGGGCATTAAGCTGACGCCCCCATCCGGTGCGGCCCCGATCATTATTATGACGCTGGCGGTTGCAGACAGTATTCATATTTTGATCACAATGATGCACGGAATGCGAACAGGAATGAGTAAGCGGGAAGCCATTGTAGAAAGTTTAAGAGTCAATTTCATGCCTGTTTTTATTACTAGTCTGACTACCGTGATTGGCTTCCTTTCTATGAATACCGCAGAAGTGCCCCCCTTCAGGGATTTAGGGAATATTACTGCTGTGGGTATGACCATGGCTTTCATACTGTCGGTCACGCTGCTTCCAGCAGTTATGGCGGTATTGCCGGTGCGTGTGAAAGTCAAAGATCAGGAAAAAAGCAAATCAGGGCGATTCTATGACGTGTTAGCTAATTTTGTGATCGGACAGAAGAAACCTGTTTTAGTGGGCTCTGTATTAATGATAAGCTTATTAAGCTATTTTGCAGTCAACATAGAACTGAATGATGAATTTGTCAAGTATTTCGACGACCGGATCAGTTTCAGGAAAGACACCGATTTTATCAATGAAAACCTGACCGGTATCTATAATGCTGAATTTTCAATAGGTTCCGGTGAGTCAGGGGGGATCAATAATCCTGATTACCTCAAAAACCTGGAAAAGTTTGAGCGCTGGTTGGAAGAACAGCCGGAGATCGTACATGTCAATGCTTACTCTGAAGTGGCCCGGAGGGTAAACCGGTCCATGCATGGTGATGATCCCGCGTTTTATAAAATTCCGGAAAACAGAGAAGAGGCAGCGCAGTATTTGTTATTGTATGAGCTATCTCTGCCTTTCGGACTGGACTTGAATAACCAGATCAACGTGGATAAATCTGAGTCCCGGCTTACCGCTACCATGGTGAATATGCCTACTACCAGTATGATCCGTTTTGCTAAACGGGCTGAAACCTGGTTGGTGGAGAATACACCGGAATACATGCATACGAATGGGATTAGCCCTACCATGATGTTTGCTTACCTGTCAAGGACACAGGTACTTAGTTTGATCACGGGGACAGCTATAGCCCTCGCGCTGATCTCCCTGATACTCATTGGAGCCTTAAAAAGTATTAAGTTCGGCATGATCAGCATATTGCCTAATGTTACACCTGCTTTTGCCGGGTTTGGTATCTGGGCACTGTCCGGAGGGCAGATCAACCTGGGGATATCCATTGTTTTTGGTATGACCCTGGGGATCATTGTAGATGATACTATCCATTTCCTTTCCAAATACCTGCGTGCGATCAGGGATCATGGATATACACCTGAAGAAGCAGTACGCTATGCTTTTAACACAGTGGGAAGGGCCCTGGTGGTCACTACCATTGTATTGGTGGCAGGTTTCGTGATATTGGCGCAATCCAGCTTCGGCATGAACTCCGGAATGGCGATGGTCACCTCCATCATTATTGTATGCGCTTTGGCCATTGATTTTTTGCTGCTGCCGGCCATGCTGCTGCTTATAGGAAAGAAAAAAGTAGCCACTACTTAATTTACATTAATTCAACAGAAAAGATTTTAAAATGAAAGTACTTACAATAACATTTGTATTACTCAGTGCAGTAGTAACATTTGGTGCTGCACAAACACCGGAAGAAAAAGGCCTTAACGTAGCGGTCAAAGCCACTAAAGCCGATGAGGGTTTCGTTTCATCAGTAGTAGATTTGAAAATGATACTGAGAAACAGGCAGGGGCAGGAAAGCGAACGTTTCCTGCAAAACAAGACGTATGAACTGACAGAAGACGGAGATAAATCAATGGTTGTTTTTAATAGTCCTAAAGATGTAAAAGGAACCGCTACATTGACGTATACGCATAAAATAGGTTCAGATGACCAGTGGCTGTACCTGCCTTCCATTAAGAGGGTGAAAAGAATTTCGTCAAGCAACAAGTCCGGCCCGTTCATGGGAAGTGAATTTGCTTACGAAGACCTGTCATCGGATGAAGTAGAGAAGTATAAATACAAGTATTTGCAGGAAATAAGCCTTAATGGCGATAAAGTTGATATAGTAGAGCAATACCCGGTAGATCCAAAGTCAGGGTATAAAAAGCGGATAGCTCATTATAATAAAGATAAGGGGTATAGACTTGAGAAAGTGGAGTTCTTTGACAGGAAAGGGGAAAAGTTAAAAACATTGACCTATTCCGGTTATAAGCAATATCTGGATAAACACTGGCGTGCTGATAAGTTTTTTATGGTCAACCATCAGACTGGAAAAGAAACGGAACTCTTTTTTAACAACTACACCTTTAAGACCGGGTTATCCGAAGATGACTTTAACCAAAACTCGTTAATTCGGGCGTCCAGGTAATCATCATACTTTGTTTGTGCTGGTGGATTCGTCTGCCAGCACTATTTTACTACCTACCTCATTTTACCAATTATGCAACAGTTACGGATACCTATGATCTGGTGCTTATCGATCATTATGTCCTCTTCTTTGGCACAGCAAAAGGCGGATAAGGTCTATCGTGATTTCGGCCTTGAACTTGAGATCAGCAATCGCACTTTTTTTAATGATGGCATTTATTCGGGACAAAAAAACAACTACCTGTCGGCATCCATCCAGCCTGAATATTATCTTGAATGGTCAGGAGGCGAGCAGAGCTTTAAGGCAGTCGGGTTTTTTCGATGGGACCAGCACGACAATCGCAGAACACATTTTGATGTTCGGGAATTGTACTGGCAACGCGTGAAAGGGGCTACGGAAGTGTCAGTGGGGGTAAAAAAGGTGTTTTGGGGAAAGACAGAATCAGTCCATCTCGTTGATATCATCAATCAGACCGATGCAGTGGAAAGCTTTGATGGAGAGCAAAAGCTGGGGGAGTTTATGGTCCATTTCTCTCAGTTCACCAAAATTGGTACGTTTGACGTATTTGTCATGCCCTACTTTCGAAAAAGGGTTTTCCCGGGGAGGGAGGGGAGATTAAGGCCAGGCTCAGAAGATGGACTAGTGATTGACAGTCGTGACTTTTCCTTTGAAAGTAATGCGGAGGAATGGCGGCCTTCTTTAGCATTTCGATGGTCCCATTATGTAGGTGTCCTGGATTTTGGTTTATCTTATTTTAATGGGGTAGGACGAGAACCCGTGATCAATGACTTAAGTACTTTTAATGCGCTTTATGGAACGATCCAACAAGCCGGACTGGATGCTCAACTGACTACCGGTGCTGCATTATGGAAAGTAGAAGCTATCTACCGGCAAAATGAGTTTCAGGATATCCTGGCGCTGGCCGCAGGAATAGAATACACTTTTGGTAATGTTAAAAACACTGGAATAGATATCGGTTTACTGGCCGAATACCTTTATGATGACCGTGATAATATTGCATTAAGCGGATTACAAAGCGACGTTTTTACCGGAGTCCGGCTTGCCTTCAATGATACACAAGATACCCAGTTGCTGTTAGGCGGTATTTTTGACGTTGAAAGAACAACGCAGCTATACTTTATAGAGGCTGAAAGAAGGATTGGTAGTTCATTCAGCGGTGCGGTTGAGGCGCGGTTTTTTGAAAATGTTGATCCGTCCGAGTTTACCTATGTGTTACGTCAGGATAGCTTTTTGCAGTTTTCATTGACGAAGTATTTTTAGCCTTGCGGTGGAGGTCCTGTACGTATTGATCCGGAAAATGGTGACGTCCGATGATTCGATCACATACCTGCATGAAGCGCTTTTCATATTAAGCATTCATCAACCTTTTTCGTAAGATGAAATAGATCATTATGGCCATCAACCCACCAATGATCAAATGGGCAATGGTATTCAGGACAAATATCATGTTAATGTCAACGGTCCAGATACTTCTGATGACCAGTGCCTGAGGAATGAACATCAAGGCTGAAATCAATGCTCCAAAGGTAAAAGCCTCAAATAGTGAGGGCTTTTTAGCATAGAAGAAGGGATAGAAATATACCATTAACCCGGCATACAGCAGGTGATTGAGCATAAGCATTCCGTAGTTTATTTCCTCTCTCCGAAAAGGAACATAGTTGGGGCCATCCATCATCATATACCAAAGAGTGGTAAGTACATTACTGATCAAAAATGCCGTAGCAGTGGAGATAATGAAGTATTTTGTTTTCATACCTGAAACTTGTTTTTTACAAAAATAGCACTAGATTGATTGATGGAATTGACATTTTACGACAAAAAGTGAGTATGTATTTTAACCGGTTCTTCCTGGACGATATTGTGGATTTTTCGGTGCGGCTGGGGGCAGATCAGGAGTTGTTTAAATCGATGGTGGATAAATTGAGATCAAATCCTGATGAAACAGTGGGATATGATGTGGTAGTGGAATTTGTAAAACTGGCTGTTGAAGCTACTAAAGATGATAGTTTTGGGTTGCATCTTGGTGAATACTTTTTATTAAAGGCTACTCAGCCCGTTGATGAGATTATGCAGAAAAGCCTGACTATAGAGGAGGCATTTTCAAATGCAGTTGCTTATAGCAGATTGATCAGCGATTCTATGGATTGTCAATTATATGAAGATGCACAAGGCTATTTTTCTGTAATATTCAGGAATAATCCGGATTGGGAGATCAGGTCTGCCCAGGTCAGGAGACATAACCTGGATGCCGCTTTAGTGAGCACGATGAAGTCACTTCAGTTCTTAACCGGTTTCAGGTATTATCCACATAAAGTAAAAGTCCCTTTTAAACGTCCGAAAATGGTCCATGAATACTATCGGATATTTAATTGTTCTCTGGAATACGATCATCCATTCGGAGAGATACAATTTAGCAGAGACCTGTTAAAAAAGCCAATATCCACCTCTGACTATGGTTTGCTTAAGAAGTTGAAAAGGAAAGCGGAAGATGAACTCCGAAAACCCGGAGAGGCAGACGAGCTATTAACGGAGATGAAAAAAGCGATCTTAGTAAATATTGATGGAACTCAATTTCCCAAGCAAAAAGAGGTGGCCATGGCCATGAGTATAACAGTACGCACGCTACAACGTAGGTTGAGGGACAGAAAGTTGAAATTTTCTGATGTACAGACCGAAATAAAAATGACAATAGCTTTGAGGCACTTAGTGGAAGATGGGCTTCTGATGGATGAAATAGCTTACTTGTTAGGGTATTCGGAATCAAGTGCTTTTGTCAGAGCATTTAAAAAATGGAAAGGTCTTTCTCCTATGAATTATGTAAAAGGGTTAAAAAACTGAAGGTCAGGAGTGATAAAATAGTAAACTTTATATTAAAACGAATTTAAACCTTGCATGTAAAAATTTGATATGTGCTTTTAATAAATACATAAATATTGATTATTACTTAGATACTTTTGCAAAACAAAATACGTAGGTTGTGGTTGAAAATGCTGAGATGATCGCAGAGGCCCGTATAAAAATTACTTTACAGAAACCTCGAGTGTTGAGAAAAATTATAATACCATCAAAGTTCAGTATAAACTGGTAATTCCCATTTTGTTCTTTTATCTGCTATACTCAGGTTACTTAAAGGCGCTGCACTATATTACCTGATTGAAATGTAATCGTCTAATTATCAATGTTTTGTTATATTTTTAATGAAATGCTTTCTCAGTTTAATGAGCTTTACAGTACGCTTTGAATGTAATTGCCCCGGGATGTTGAGGTTGTGCATTATATTTATTGTCATTTCGCTGTTCACTGAAATGGACGGTTATGGGCAGAACTATGCGCCTGTGAAGTATTATCTGATTGACAGCCTTGATCTGCAAAATGTTTCCCAAAAAGACCGGCTTTTGATTGACTCCGTTTTGAACATTTATCACGGGTCTCGTTCTGATACCACCCGTATCAATGCCATAAGTGTTATTGTAGAAGAAAGTTGGGACGATAACGTTTGGCCAAAATACAATCAATGGGTCCATGATTTTATAGCTGGAAAACTAGGGCAGGAAAGCGATAGCGCTACCTTACATCATTTCAAAAAAGCATATGCAGGTGCCTTAAACAATATAGGTTATTTGTACAATTCTAAAGGAGAAAGTGATCAGGCTCTGGCATATTATGATAAGACACTTAAGATCCAGCAGGAGATACAGGATAAACCTGGCATGGCAGGTACTTTTATAAATACCGGCTATATATTTCTTAATCAGGGATTGATAGAAAAAGCGCTGGAATATTATTACAACAGTTTAAAGATAGAAGAGGAGATCCAAAACCAACGGGGTATAGCCACAGCTCTGAATGGCATTGGTTATATCAACTATAAACAAGGAGAAACAGGTAAAGCTTTTGAGAGTTATAACAGGAGCCTTACCATCCGGACAGAGCTGAATGATGAATATGGTATAGCGACATGTCTGAATAACATAGGACTTATTTTTAAAGACCTCGGTGAGTGGGATAAGGCATTGGAATATTATCAAAAGTGCCTGGTTATTGAAGACAAACTGGGGGATAAGACTGGTATCGCTATTTCAAAAGGCAATATTGGCGCTATTTATAAAAGCCTTGGAGAATTAGAGAAAGCTCTGAAGTATTACGCTGAGGGTTTGGAAATAAGAAAAGGGTCTGATGATAAGCTAGGGATCTCTCATTCTCTCAATAGCATGGCGGATATAATGCTATTACAGGGCGATCTGAAAGATGCACGCATATACGCTATGCAAAGCCTTGTACTGGCGAAAGAACTGGATTACCCTATTTACATTCGAGATGCTGCAGAGACACTTACCAACGTTGCCAGAAAAGAAAACCAATGGCAGGAAGCCTTTAAATACTATCAGCTTTATATTCAAATGCGAGATAGCGTATTTAATGAGGAGACCATCACTGCTACCATACATCAGAAATATAAGTATAAATATGAAAAAGAGGCACTGGCCGATAGCATACGTGATCTGCAACGGGAAAGGATGAAAGAAGCTCAGTTAGCTGCCAGTGAAGCTGAGAAAGAACGTCTTCTATTGAGAGCTGAAAAACAAAAACAGCAGACCATATTCCTGACATCCAGTTTGATACTGGTTATATTGTTTATTGGGTTTGTCTACAACCGACTCAAATTTATCAATGGACAGAAAAAGATTATTCAAGAGCAAAAGGGAGAATTGGAAGAGATGAATCAGGAGTTGAGACATTTTGCGAGCGTTACTTCCCATGATTTAAAAACACCGTTACGCGGAATTGCCAATTTAGTCTCGATGATAGAAAATGACTACCCAAACCTGGAGGGAGACCTGAAAAAATACTTTGGATTAATGAGGGAAAGGGCTGTCAAAATGAACGAATTAATTAATGGTATTTTAGCCTATTCCAAAGCCGGAAAACAGAGGGTGGCAATAGAAAGGGTAAACGTAAATACTTTACTTGAATCCATCATTGACCATATCAATAATGAAAATGGTGTTGAAATAAAGGTAATGCCAAACATACCCGATCTTCTTTGCAATAAAACCCAGTTAGAGCAAGTCTTATCGAACCTGATCAGCAATGCAGTAAAATACAACCACAAGGATAAAAATAATGGGCAGGTTGAGGTGAATTATTCTTCTCAGGTCAATTTTCATGAATTTACCGTTTCGGATAATGGCCCCGGGATACCTAAAAATGCCCAGTCTTCCATTTTTGAATTATTCAAAAAATCACATAATAAAAAAGGTATTGACAGTTCGGGTATTGGGCTTTCCATTGTAAAAAAATTAGTAAGTCAAAACGGAGGTAAAATTACCCTGACCTCTGACCTGGGGAAGGGCTCTTCCTTCAAATTTACCTGGCCCAAATGATGTTCATACAATTCACTGCCTTGCTTACCAGGATTAAATTTTGAAAACACATCCGAGGTAATCCTGAAAGGGAGATAGAAAAGCATTCTTACTACGACATATCTAAAACAATTTAGCGAACCCGTATCAAAATAAGCTTCTTTCAGTTTTCTATTAAGCATTTGAGATTGTATAGAGCAAAAGAAGTTGTCAGATATATCAGTAATGGCGAGGAATATCAAATTAAAAAGGGTTTTTTCGATTTTCAGGAAAGCCCCTTTTACTGTCATATAAGTCAAACGAGCTATTCTTTAAGGGATGTTAAAGAAAGACTATTTTTTTAGTGTAAACTCACCCTGTATGTGTGATATCATAATTGATGGCAGAAAACCAGAGTGGTTTAACATATCCAACATAGCATAGAAGGGAAGACCGCCGGAAATACCCAAATGCTAAGTTCTCTGACCGGAAAGTTCATTCCCGCTTAACTCAGTCTGCCATTATAATTTCGACGGGCATACTGGGCTTGGTCCATGCTCAGTTTATTTGACCTGTAAACAGTGTTGCTTTATTTTCAACTGTTAATGCATAAGAGTGCAATTGGCCCCTTCATCTTTTATGTTCCAGTTATGGGTATTCATCAGGGTGTTCCTGGCGGTTTTGCCATTGCAATACTGAAGTCCGGATGCTTGCAGGTTTACGTTATGTTGTAACGAGGGAAGGGCTGCCCATCCCATTAAAGTAGCATCATTGTTAGCAACGGAAAGGCCTGAACCATTTAACATAAAACCCATATCGATCACCTTACTCACATTCCATTTGCCAAGTGACTGGTTGAATTTCCTTGCCCCTCTAAACAGTCTACTCATCTTGATGGTGCTACTTATATCCCAATTCCCGATATCCTGGTTAAACGCAGTAGCGACAGAGAACATAGCGCTCATATCGGTTACGTTGCCTACATCCCAACTCCCGATAAACTGGTTAAAAGAAGAGGCGCCAAAGAACATCACACTCATGTCCTTAACCTTACCGACATCCCAATCCTCAATGGACTGATTAAACGCATAGGCTTGAAAGAACATATGACTCATATTTGTGACATTACTTACATCCCAAAGCCCGATAGGCTGATCAAATGAAGTGGCTTTGCTGAACATATAACTCATATCCGTCACATTTTGCAGGTTGGGAACATCCTCGGCCATTACCGCAAGGTTACTGCACCCCTGAAATGCCCGGTGCATAGATTGCCAGGGGTTGGTTCCCCATTGTTCAACGGCAAGGATCTTTTCTTTATCCATGATGTCGTTAAAAAAGATGCGGGGAAAATCACCGGAGATACTTACCCGGTAGATACCTGCTATTGGAAAAGTGAGTGTAACGTCACCGGTATACGGGCCTGCCCCTTTCCCTGAAATAGAAGGATCATTTACCTTAACCCAATGCACTGTATAATGATAGCCGGTACCTGAACTGGGTATAGTGACCTGGTTGTTACCTGAACTACCGGGGTTATTCGTTTTCCAACGGGTGATAAAGGCGCTTTGTAACGTTTCTTTAGCACAAAGCCCATACCCTGAAAGAACCAAAAAAATAAAAAGCATTATCTGTTTCATGAATTTTGAAGGGTTGAATAATTCTTTAAAAAAGTTGACCGGTTTTTGAACAGGTTTCCCTTGAACTTAAATGCATGCTGTTCATCAAGGATAAACTCCGGCCTTTTAGAGATGTACGTATCATCTCTTCGCAAAAAATACTGTAGACAACTTAAGAAAATCCGTTTTTACATGACTGAGATCAATTTGGTCCAACTTGAAAGTAAAGTAATGTCCGACATTTGAGGTAAGATTTACTATGGACAATTGAATGGACAGTTTATACTTCAGTCCGCATCGAGTGCGAAGAACCTGGCATCCAGTCTTTCCTCTATGCGCCATGCTCTTTAGCGCCTTAGGTCAGTAGCCGTTATTTTTTAATGTTCTCTTAACACCCGTCATCCTTCTATTTATTTTTAATTCCTGTATTTTGTTTATAATTGTTTGCTTAGATGATTGTTAACAATAACGAAGAACTATCTGATCCGGCGTTAATTGCAAGGATGAAAAAAGGCAATAGATTAGCCTTTAAGATCATCTATGATCGCTACTGGGATAACCTGTTTCAGGCGGCCTACAAGCTGCTCAAAGATGAAGATGCGGCACAAGATGTCATTCAGGAAGTGTTCTTTGATCTTTGGAACCGGATAGAACAGTTGGAAATTGAGAATTTGGCAGGCTTCTTATTTAAAGCAGCCAGGTTTCAGGCACTCAAGCAGCTTCGTAACATCAGATTATTGGATATACATGAATCAAGATATCAGGAGTTGATCGGCAACAATAATGTGGAAGAGCAACTTGACCTGAATGAATTGCAACGCACCATTGAAAATAGCTTAGGCCAGCTTCCTGCGAAGTATAAGGTAGTTTTTGAGTTAAGTCGCATTGATAACCTTACCAATAAAGAGATCGCGAATAGACTTAACCTTTCACCGCGTACGGTAGAATGGTATTTACACACCACCCTTAAACATTTGAAATCCTCTTTAACTCCTTCAGGGATGATTTCACTGAATCTTATGGGCTGTGGATGGCTGTTAATGAATCATTATCCAGGTTAATAAATCGTTAATTCACAAAATTTTTCCAGTAGTCCATACCTCCTGTGGTACTTAGGTACAAATAGGATAGAATGGTTAACATACCTCTTAAAGAACTTCTAGAGAAATATGAGCAGGGAAACTGTTCGCAGGAAGAAGAAGCGATCTTACTTCGTTACTTTAATGATTTTCAGGAAGATGATGCATGGGAGGAAATTGGAGTTGACAAAAAGCCGGTTATCCATGACCAGGCATTCCATCAGATTGAACGGAGGGTTGACCGCAAGATCAAAGAAGAAAGATCAAACAGGTCACGGGTCTGGCGAGTGGCGGCTTCCATTGTACTGGCAGCCGGCATTGGGCTAGGAGTCTACTTCTCTGATCTTACTACAGTGACTACCGAAGTAATAATGATCACTAAAACAACCGAACCGGGTCAAAAACTTACGGTGAAGTTACCGGACGGGTCCAGAGTTTATCTCAACTCCGGTACCCGGTTGACTTATCCTGAAGTATTTTCAGATGACCGGCGAGTAACACTTATAGGGGAAGCGTTTTTTGAGGTGACCCGAAATCCGGATAAAAAATTCATTATAGCTACAGGGGATATTAATACTACTGTACTGGGTACTTCTTTTAATATCAATGCCTATCCTGATGAAAAGGAAGTGGAGGTCACAGTGGCAAGCGGAAGAGTGGAAGTTTCTTCATCGGATCAAAAATTTGAGATCAGTCGCGGACAACAAGTCAACTACAAAATAAACGAGAAGATACTCACCTACGGTGATGTGGATATTGCTGTTTATACTGCCTGGAAAGATGGCGTACTACAATTTAATGGAAGTTCACTATATGACATAGCCGCTGAGCTGGAAAGGTGGTATGGAGTTGAAATTCACTTTGATCGTGAGCAAAATGATCAATGCGACCTGAGACTCAGTTTTGATGACCCGAGTCTCGAAGAGGTTTTGGACCAACTTAAGGTCCTTGCCGGAATAAACTATCAATTTAATAAAGGTGGCCATGTTAAGATCATGGGTACCGGATGTATACATTAATGGAACATGCCTATGTAATACGGCCCTATCTGAATACTGAACTTACCAGGTAAGAACAGTAAAACCCGGTCCTGCGCTAACAGAAATCCGGGTTTGTAAACTCATAATATCATTCCGGATCGCACTCCGGACTTACATACTATAACGAAACAAAAATATGAATTCATCATTACTAAACCTATTGATGTTTGCATCAAGGAAGGCATTTCACGTATTTCTGGTTCAGGTAATAGCAATACAATTTTTGCTTGCCAATGAATCTAACAGCCAAACTCTGGCTGATGTCAAACTTAGTTTTGAAGTCAAAGATGCCAGACTCAAGCAAGTATTCTCTGAACTCGAAAATAACACCCCTTTTAGATTCGGTTATGACCGAAAGGTATTGAAGTCAGATGTTCGACTCACTTTTAATGAAAATGACATTAGCGTAAAGGACATTCTGCTCCATGTGGCTGAAAAAGCTCGGCTAAGATTCAAACGGATCAATGATCAGATCCTTGTACTTAAAGATGACAGAAGCTTCAGCGATAGAAACAAAATAGATATCATAGAAGATCGCCTGATTACAGGTCAGGTGACGGATGCACAGACCGGGGAATCGCTCGCCGGGGCCACAGTCCAGATAAAAGGAACTCAATTGGGAGCTATTGCAGATGTCAATGGGCGCTTTAGTATTTCCATTCCCGAGGATGCTAAAACGCTGATCGTTTCCTACATTGGATTTCAGTCCAGAGAAATTGGGATAGGGGACCAAACTACCTTTGATATTACCTTGGCCCCGGACCTATCGGCGCTCTCAGAAGTGGTGGTCATAGGATATGGAGTGCAGGACAAGGCAGACCTGACCACTTCCATTGCATCCATTTCACCAAAAGAATTAAAAGACCAACCTGTGGTGGGCTTTGATCAGGCTATTGTTGGAAAAATAGCCGGAGTACAGGTAGTAGAGCCTTCAGGAGAACCTGGCGTAGGTATGAGAATACGTATTCGCGGAACCAGCTCTATTACCGCTGGTAATGATCCGCTTTATGTGGTGGATGGTGTCCCTATGAATACAGACATGCAAGGTGCCGGAGGTTCCATCAGAAGGCCTAATGGAAGATCAGGCTATGGAGTAGAAACGGTCAATGCCCTGAGCTCTGTTAATGTCAATGACATTGAATCCATCGAAATACTCAAAGATGCTTCAGCGGCGGCAATATATGGGTCCAGGGGCTCTAATGGTGTTGTGCTGATCACTACAAGAAAGGGCTCTTCCGGTGAGCCAAGGGTCCGCTATAACACCTACGTTGGAATCCAGCAGGTATCTAAGACCATTGATTTGCTGGACGCTTACCAGTTTGCGGAATTAGCCAGAGACGGTCATAATAATACCTATCTGGATGCAGTTCCTACCGGGAGTGTCAACGACGATAATGCTACACGTACCGCGAATGGCTCGCCAAGTTCCGGACTGCTACCTGATTTTATAATGCCTTATCTTGACGGGCAGCAGGGATTGACAGATACAGACTGGCAGGATGAGATCTTCCGGGCGGCACGGATACAGAGTCATAACTTATCAGTGAGTGGAGGAAGCGGCAAAACTTCTTATTATGGTTCACTGAACTTTCTTGACCAGGAAGGTGTGGTGCTCAATTCTGATTATCGCCAGTTTTCAGGCAGGCTTAATTTACGCAGTGAAGTTTCAGACCGGGTGACCTTAGGATTTAACCTGAACCCCTCCCAGGAGCGAGCTAACCGCATTAACAAAGGCCCGCACTGGACCGAGGGAATTGTGGCGTTGGCCCTTGCGAACTCTCCGAATTTTCCGGTTTTTAACCCTGACGGGTCTTACAACTGGGACAGGAACGGCTCGGCAATCGGAGCGGTGGGCGACACCCAGTTTCTAAACCCGGTTGCCCTTGCAGAAGGGATCAAAAATGAAACGAATCATTCCAGGTTACTTGGCAACGTATATGCAGAGATTGGTATCATCGATGAGCTCAACTATCGTATTTCGGCAGGGTTTGATGTTAACCGGTTTACCCGGGACTATTACCGGCCTTCTTACCTGGAAGATCGTAGCCGCCCGGGAGAACGCTCTGTACCGGATGCGTATTCAAGGGATGACCAGTATCAGAATTGGGTGATCGAACATACCTTAAGCTATGCCAAAGATTTTGGTAAGCACAGTTTTGCTGCCATAGCGGGTTTTAGTTCTCAAAAGGAGGAACAAAGAACACTGGAAGCTTACGCTACCAATTTCCCCAATGATCTGTCCACTACTACCAATTCAGGTCAGATCGTAGATGCGGGTGGAACGTTGGAAGAGTGGTCGTTACTTTCCTACCTTGCCAGGGTACAATACAATTACAAGGGTAAATACTTGCTTTCTGCGGCCATAAGAGCAGATGGTTCCTCCAGGTTTGGCAAAAATAATCGATGGGGATATTTTCCTTCAGTGTCAGGAGGATGGAGAATTTCGAATGAAGGATTTTTTAACTCAGGAACAGTCAGTGACCTGAAATTACGTGCAAGCTTTGGCGTAACGGGTAACTTTCAAATTCCGAATTATGCCAGCATAAGTCTCATTTCTGAGGATAACTATGTTGACGATGATGGTAACGTTGTTAGTGGTCTTGCGGCTTCAACCTCCGGTAATTCGGATCTAAAATGGGAAAAGACCAAAACACTGGATATTGGCCTGGATTTCGGTCTCTTTGAAGATCAGCTTTATTTCGAACTGGATTATTATAACAGCAATACTACCGATCTGTTATTGAATGTGCCGGTACCGGGTGCGTCCGGATTTAATTCCGCTTTGACCAACATTGGTAAAGTAAGGAACAGGGGTTTTGAAGCTACTGTATCTACCGGTACTAAAATTGGCCCGGTAGAAATCGACGCTTCCTTCAATTTTGCTACCAATCAAAATGAAGTAATTGCCCTGGGTCCGGACAATAATGATATTATTACCTCTGTCTCAGGAGGGGCAGGTTATCCGTTCATTACCAGGGTAGGAGAAGAAATAGGGTCTTATTATGCGCTTCAGGTCATAGGCGTATTGACACAGGCAGATATTGATGACGGCACCCCGATATTTGCCGGCTCCCGGCCCGGGGATATAAAGAATACAGACATCAATAACGACGGAGAGATCACAGATGATGGTGACAGGATCATACTGGGGAGCCCTTTCCCTGATTATACCATTGGGTTAAATTCCACCCTCAGGTACAAGAATTTCGACTTCAGGTTTGCTTTGCAAGCTGTTCAGGGTTTTGAGGTGAATGCGCTTATCAACCGATACAATTATAATGTGGAAGGCAATTTCAATAATGTGGTGGATGTTGTTGACCGGTATAGGTCTGAATCTGAACCGGGGAATGGCATTATACCTCGTGCGAACCGACAATCTAAAGGTTCTTTGGGTAGACCTTCTTCCTGGCATGTGGAAGACGGTTCTTATGTAAGGGTGAGAAATTTGGTTTTTGGGTATACGTTACCGAAAAGTGTACTAAGAAGCGTTATTGAAAATGCAAGGGTGTATTTTTCAGTACAAAACCCATTCACTTTTACAGATTACAGGTATTACAACCCTGAAGTAAGCAGTACCCCGGACAGTGCTCTGACAGGTGGACAGGACTATGGTAACTATCCATTGGCAAGGACATTCTCATTAGGGGTCAATCTTTCTTTTAAATAAAATTCAAAACTTAAGACAGATGAAAAAGATTATATTTCTCTTATCAATCGTGGCTTTTCTTACGCCTTCCTGTGGCGACGATTTTTTAGAACTCAATCCTGTATCTGATGCTGCAAGTTCTAATTTTTTTAAGACTGCAGCAGACATAGAGGTGGCAGTGAACGGTATTTATGGAGAACTTCAAAGTGGCGCATATTATGGGAATACCTGGAGGGTTTTGCTGGAGTATCGATCGGATAATATCGATGATGGGAATACAGCACGGAATGCAGGGCAGGATGCTAACATCAACAAGTTCAGAGAGTCAGCGAGTAATGGAGCGCTGGAAGGAGCGTGGGAGGCCATGTATCGCACGGTGTCACGTGCCAATACGGTTTTAAATAGAATAGAAGAGATAGAAATGGAAGCGGGCCAAAAAAGTTTATTTAGAGCTGAAGCTCATTTTCTCCGTGCACTGACCTATTTTAACCTGGTAAGACTTTGGGGAGAGGTCCCGCTTATACTAGAAGAATCCCAACCGGAGCAGGTAAGGGAAACCGCAAAGCGCAACAATGTTGGTGAGGTTTATACAAAAATTGAAGAGGACCTGAATTTTGCCATAACGAACCTCCCGTCACGAAACTCGTCAGGCCGTGGAACAAAAGAAGCTGCTACTATAGTATTGGCCAAGACGCTGATTACTCAAGGGAAGTATGCTGCTGCTATTCCACTACTTCAAAACATTGATATGACCTCACTTTTGCCTTTGAGTGAAGTTTGGGATGCCAACAATGAGTTGAATGCGGAAATGATTTTTGTGGTACGCTTCCGTTCTGATCTTTCGGATGAAAGTCATGGTGCCTGGTACAACACGAATGAAACACCTTTGGTGTCGAATAATCTGAGACAGGCGTACGTCGATGCCGGCGATGTGGTAAGAGGCCCGTTGATAGAGTCAAATAATGACCTGGGCGGAGATATGATCCCATTGAAGTTCCAGGAGGCACCTTTCGGTGGAGGTAGTTATGGCCTGGATTACCCGGTGATCAGAAAATCGGATGCAGTGCTACTTCTTGCAGAAGCTTTAAACGAAGAGGCATATGATGCCGATGGCGAAGCATTTGATCTATTAAATAGTGTTCGGTCCCGTGCCGGACTTGCAGATTTAAATGCCGCTGACCTTCCTGACCAGGATACTTTTCGTGATGCCATTTTCGAAGAAAGAAGACTGGAATTTGCATTGGAAGGACATCGATGGTTTGATCTGAAACGTGCCGGAAATGCAGCCGAAGCTTTAGCGGAAGTAGGGGTGACATTCCAACCGTTTCAACTGTTATACCCGTTGCCTCAAAGCGAAATTGACGCTTTTCAGGATGAAACGAGGTTTCCGCAAAATCCTGGCTATAATTAAAACTGTATCAAGTGGCTTCAAAAGTCTTATTGTGATGGGTTGTATGATATTCTGCTCTCTAACCCAGTGACTATTCAACCAAGTGCTTTTGAAGCTGCTTTTCTACTAATACATCATGAAGAACCGATTTAAATTCAGTCCCCTTTTACTTCTTATTTGTATTCACTTCGGGTGTGGTACCGGGGCAAATAATAAGGCTGACAATGCTTTAGAACCCACCAGTACCAGGGTGTATGCAAAAAGCCTGTCTGACATACGGGCCGCTTTAATGGATGCCAATAGTGATCAGGTCATGGTCATAGCACATCGAGGCGATTGGCGACATGCTCCAGAAAACTCGATCCCGGCCATTACAAATTGTATTGAGATGGGAATAGAGATGGTTGAAATAGACATACGAATGACTAAAGATTCTGTTTTAGTATTGATGCACGACGATACCATTGACAGAACTACTACAGGTGCCGGGCTTTTATCAGAGTGGACATTAGACAGTATTAAAACCCTTTACTTGCGCAATGGTGTAAATCATCCTACCCATCATAAAGTACCTACATTGGAAGAAGCCATGTTGGAAGCCAAAGGTAAGATCATGATCAATTTAGATAAGTGCTATAGTTATTTTGATAAGGCTTATGACGTATTGGAAAGGACCGGTACGATAGACCATGTTATTATGAAGGGCAAAGTTCCTGTGGAAAAAGTTAAGCAGGAGTTCGGAGAGTACCTGGGGCAAGTGTTTTTTATGCCGATCGTGGACCTGAATCATCCGGATGCCGTGAAAACTATCCGGGATTATCAGGAAGAGCTTAAACCCGTGGCGTATGAGTTGATATTTGAGGATGAAAGTTCAGATGTCCTAAATCAATTTCCCAAGATCCGTCAGCAGGGGTCACGCGTGTGGGTTAATTCGCTTTGGGAAAGCCTGAATGCGGGCTATGAAGATGACCGGGCCGTTGAAGACCCTGAGGGTATATACGGATGGTATGAGAAAAGAAAAGTGAATATGATCCAAACGGATCGTCCTCGTTTACTTTTGGATTACCTTAGAAAAAGAAAATTGCATGATTAAAAAAGGATGGTTTAAGTTCATTGAGAAAACACTGCCTTACAATATTAATTTAACAATCCTTCCATTCGCAACGCTCATCCTGACTTTCAAATTCCAAAGTGATATGATCAATGGATTCACTTTTTAATACGTTCCATACCTTCTTTTTGAGTTCCGCTTGTTCGGATAATGTATAGTCCTTGTCCAGTACAAGGTGGATGGTTAAGATATTGTACTTTCCATCCATCGACCATACATGACAATCATGAACGGTCGTTATCTCTCGGATTTCCTTCAGTCTTGTATGGATACCATTAATGTTTATGTTATCGGGTATGCCCTGTAAGATAATAAGAAAGCTTTGTTTTAAGTTTTTGTAAACATTATACAACACAAAAAGCGATATTAAGATAGAAAGTAGCGGATCAATAAAGGGAGCATTTACATACATCATGATAATACTTCCTATCAAAACGGCCACCCAGCCAAAAACATCTTCCAGTAAGTGGAGTGATACCACTTTTTCATTGATGGAGTCCCCTTTACGGAGTTTTAAAATAGCCGCTCCATTAACTATAATACCCAGGATGGCCAGGTATAACATTCCTTTCACATTGGTTTCTTCCGGGTGGAAAAGCTGGGGAACAGCATGGGTCAGGATAATAATGGAGCCAACGATCAACACAATAGAATTGATGATGGCCCCAAGTAAGGAGAAACGCTTGTAGCCGTATGAAAAGGTTTTTGTTCTTCCTTCTTTTGACAGTTTTTGGAAGTACCATGATAAGCCCAGACTCAGGCTGTCCCCCAGGTCATGCAGTGCATCTGAGAGGATGGCAAGGCTATTGGTATACAGTCCGCCGATGATCTCGATGATGGTGAAACCAAGATTGAGAAAGAAGGCAACTCTTATGTTGCCTTCTGCCTGATGGGGGTGGTCGTGTTGGTGTCCCATATATTATAATTCAAAAATCAAACTCGCGTTGATGACCCTGCCATCTGTAGGAGCCCAAAGTTCCGGGAAGTCCGGTTTGAAATGAGTATCTACTTCAAAGGCTTCCATACGGTGCTGGCGGGTATCCGTAAAATTTTCAAAATTCATATAAAGACTTAATTTATCTAGTTTTCGCATGATCATGAAACCCATGATCCAATAATCTTCAGTAGTCGTTCGGTTACTTCTAAACTGCCTTCCGGTGTAATAAGCTTCATAACCAATACGCCATTTGTCTTCCACTTCATACATCAGTACTGACCCGATAGTATATTTTGAGGTCAATGATTTTTGCTCATTCAAATTGTCATACATTAGCCGGGTATCTATTAAGGCGTAATTGGCAAATAGCTTAAAATTCTTGTAACCCGGTTTGATGTTTGTTTCTATTCCTTTGCTTTCCACAGGCCCGTCGGCATTCTCATAAAAAAATGGATTAAAGTCATTTTCTCTGAGTACCAACGCATCACTTAGTCTGGTGTAAAAAAAGAGTTGATAGATAGGGTCCATTCGTTGCTTAAGAAGGTTTTGTAATTCACATCAAAATTCCTACCAATGGAGCGCTCAGTCTGCATGTCAGCACTGCGGATAGGAAGGATACCCTTTATTTCTGTGCGTTAGCTTTTTTTCTAGCATGGCCAAGAGGGAACGGACAGTTTAAAAAAAATGATTGCTCTAATTTTATGAAATGTTTACTATAATTGAGCAGGGTAAACCATTTTTTTAATTTCATGAAAATCCTAGCTGTTTCATTACCAATGATCTGTCAAATACCTGAGTATGCCCGCTGATCAGATCATCTTTAAAGTGGTAGATGGTGAACCCTTTGGTGTGAATAGGTTTCCTGGTAGCCGGGAATTCTCCGATATTACCATGGTTTGTGCCTGTCAGAACCCATGTTATCGCTACATGCTCTTCTTCAGTTATAGCTGAGGTTATATCAAAGTACATATCCGGAAATGAGTTGAACGAATAATGTAATCGCTCTTTGAATTCTTCATGCGATAATGTTTTTCCTTCCCAGGGGTCGGAAGTATCCAGGTGAATGGTGTATTCTTTATGGACGTATTGTGCAATTTTATCCAGGCGTTTATTATTCCAGATTTCAGTCATAAACTCCCTTAGGAATGCCTCTTTGTGCATGGTTTTAACCTGTTTGAATGAAATGATGAGTCAATGACATTTTGTGTTTTCAGATGAGCTCAGTCGGCTTTTGTATTTTACTCATTTCCAATCAACAATTTTTCTGTACATTTTAAAAGCATTAACTCACTATTTTCTTATTACCTTATGACTACGTGGAGGCATTCAATAATCAAATTCCGTACAGGTGATCATGAGATTGCTTTCCTTTAACACTTAGTAGGAGAAAGGGTAGCATGGTCATTTTTCAATATAATTTGGTGGAAAAAATCTCCCAGATCTATTTTAGTGGAAAAAATTTTCCAAAAAGAGCATTTTAGTGGAAAAAATTTTCCATTTTACCCTAAAAAGCTGATTATAATGGAAAATATTTTACCTATTCACTTGCAAGAGGTGATATATGGCTCTTCGGACCCTGCTGTTTCCAAGCAAATATCAAAACTGGAGAAAGAGGGAAAGATCAGGAAAATTGCCTCCAGATTATATTCGGCTAACTTTGGTGACAGTCCTGAGAATATAGTAAGGAGAAACCTTTTCTCTATTTTAGGCCATTTGTATCCCGGGGCTATACTAAGTCATCGATCTGCGCTTGAATTTAAACCTACCAGCAGAGGCCAATTATTCCTTACCTATAAATATACCCGAAAGGCTGAATTGCCCGGTGTCATGATCAGGTTGTTGGAGGGAAATGGACCCATAGAAGGAGATAACCCACTGTCCGGGAAACTATATGCTTCGCAACGTGAACGGGCCTTTCTCGAAAACCTTCAAACTTCCAGAAAGCCTGGCCCGGATTCCAAGACATTGAATTTCCCGGTCATTGAAGAATACCTGGAACAGATCATCCGGGTGAATGGGGAAGAAGAATTGAATAAAGTGAGGGATCGGGCCAGGGTGATTTCAGAAAAGCTGGGAATGCAGAAAGAGTTTTTAAAACTCAACAAGATCATTAGTGCACTTCTTTCCACGCATCCCTCTAATATATTAAAATCGCCTGTAGCCTCCGCCAGGGCTTTTGGTAGTCCCTATGATCCGAATAGATTAGAGCTGTTTGAATCTTTGTTCCGGGAACTCAGTCAGCAGGAATTTAAATACAGAAAAGAAAAAAATACCACTAACAGGTCTTTTAGAAACTTTGCCCTTTTTGAAAGCTATTTTTCCAATTACATCGAAGGAACGGTATTTGAACTGGAAGAAGCAAAACAGATCATTGAAACCCAAAAACCACTGGCTACCAGAAATGAAGATTCTCACGACGTCTTAGGAACGTACCATATTGTTTCTAAAAAGGAAGCAATAAATGTCACCCCTTCATCACCTGAGGAACTACTTGAATTGTTGAAATACCGGCATAAAATACTGCTATCGGCCAGGATTGATAAAAAACCAGGTGAATTCAAGGATAAAAATAATTTTGCAGGGCAAACGGCATTTGTCGATGCCAGTTTAGTTAGAGGTACTATTATTAAAAGCTTTGATTTTTACCAGGCGCTAAGGCATCCATTTGCTAAAGCGGCCTATATGATGTTTATGGTCAGCGAAGTCCATCCGTTTTTAGATGGAAATGGTCGTATTGCCAGGGTAATGATGAACGCTGAGTTAGTGAAGGGAGAACAAGCGAAAATCATTATACCTACGGTTTACCGAGATGATTATTTAGGGGCCTTAAGAAAGCTGACCCGGCAAAGAGACCCTAAAGTGTATATTCGTATGCTAATGCGTGTCCATGAATTCAGTGCATCGATTGTAGGTGAAAGCATAGATCATATGCAATTACTTTTAGAGAAAAGCAACGCATTTCTGGAGCATACCGAAGGCAAACTACGAATGGTCAAGTAAGAGAATGGATCATCAAAAGGCTTTTGCAGTGATTTAGACTGGTCTGTCTTTTCAAGACTGTTCGATGTTTAGCCGAAATCCTAAAACCGGAAGTGTGTCCCATACAAAATCCAGGTCTTTTGATCTTTTGAATCCCAGACTTTCATACATGTTCCATGCTGTTTTCATTACTTCAGTAGTATGAATGATAAGCTGTGACCGTTTTTGCATTCTTGCTTTTTGAATACAAGCTGTAGTCAAAGCACGTCCAAGGCCTTTTCCCCTTGCTTTGGTACTTACTGCTAATAACCGGAAGCCGGCAGCATCCTTTTCTTTTGTAGCCGTACCCCCTGAGCCATAATATTTCATATCACTGAAATAAACCACTGCTCCGAGCAACTTATTAGTGATAGAAAAGGCAGCCAGCAGCGTTGTGCCTGGTTTTTGAGTAAGATCCCCTGCATTTGCCAGCTTTTCATAATAACCCGGTTGCTCTGCCGGGGATGGAAACCCTTTTAGACCCGAATAGACATCTACCATGAGCCGTCCTATGGAAACAAACTCTGATGTATAGGCCTCCCTGATCAGGAAATCATTTGATTTGATCATTGATAAAAACGTTGAATTAATAAAGGATAAAGCTGGTAGAAAAAGAGGTCAATTTCCTTTACATATGTTGAAGATCAGCATTTTTTATTTCCTTACGGATCCGGCTTAATTGTGTTGGAGTAATTCCTATATGAGAAGCAACGTGATACAACGGAATTCTGTGTTCGATATCCGGATGTTTCCGCAATAATGCCTGATACCTTTCAGTAGCATTTTGCATCACCAACGATAACTCCCGTTGCTCCCTTTCAATGATCCAGATGTTTTGGATGTACGCTATATAAAAATTCTTGAGGTCATCATTTTCATGAATGAATGCACTGAATTGGTTAAATGGGATACTGATAACGATTGAATTTTCTAATGCATCAATTCCCAGGAAAGAGGGGATACCCCGGAGGAGTGAAACTTTGGAGGCGCAGATCTCTTTATCAAGGAACAGGTTTTTATTGAACACATTGCCACTATCATCTATGTAAAAGGCACGCAGAGTGCCTTGGGCGATGTAATAGATAAACTTGGCATGGTGCCCGTGAAGTAATAATTTTTCTCCTTTCCTGACGTTTCGGACCTTTGCAATGCCTTTAACAAGATCCCAGGATGCTTTGGTTATCGGTGAGAAGCTATGAATGGTTTCCTTGAACTCTTCCAGGTAGTTGACTGTATTGGTATCTATGTTTCTATTCTCCTGCATATTGATAAAAGATACTTTTTTTATAGGATGATCCTGTATCCAAATATTCCGTAAAAAACTGTCGCGTATATCCACCCAGGTCATAGCTTAGAATTTTATCGGGAAGCACCCAGGCATAACTGTCAGCTTCTTCATTGAGTATTACGTCAAAGGAATTCGTCTTGCAGCAATAATCAATAAATATAAAATGCCTTTCGGAATGAAATTGAGGACTAAAAATACTCTCTTGCAGGCTAATGAGTTCTATGTCATAGATCTCTAACCCTGTTTCTTCTTTTACTTCTCTTCTCAATGCATCTTCCATCCGTTCTCCTTTTTCAATATGTCCGCCGGGAATTACATATTGATTGTTCCATTTTTGAGATTTACATAAAAGGATTTCCCGGTTGGGATTAATAATGATAGCCCCAACCGTTATTTCAGGATAAGTATAAAGCTTTTTCATATGAGTTCAGAACCTTTATCAATGCTTTAAACTCGTCATTAATTATCTTATTCCATAAAGAGCTGATAGAAAAGAGAAAGTAACACAATCTATGTACTTCAACTGACCCAGGCCTTAATTTTATTTGTTTCATGGAACATTTTTGTGATATTGGGTATCCAATCACGGGGATCAGTAAAAATGTGAGACAACTGTGACCATAATTACTTCAGGTAAAATATCCAATCTGATGGACGTGGTTACCGAAAAGTCAGACCGTTGAATCTATGTTCAGAGGGGATAGTATTTTTTCATGGACTATTCCTAGTACGCTTGGCCAATTGACAGCGATAAAGATGACCAGTTTGCCAGCTCTTGCTTTTGAGTGAGATTTGTTTTCATGATTTAACACTTTTATTCTGCTAATAGTACGCTATGTAGAAGCTTTAATTATTTGATTAATTTTCATCATATAACGGATTAAAAATGGAATCAACAAACACAATTACATCTGCCGTTATTAAATGCCTTATCATTGATGATGAGCCATTGGCAAGAAATGTCATTAAAAAATACCTGGACCCACTGGACCACTTTGAGGTATGTGGAGAGGCGTCTAATGTCATTGAAGCGTTTGAGTTGATGGAAAATTTGAACCTGGATCTCATCTTTCTGGATGTGGAAATGCCGGAATTAAATGGAATTGATTTTATAAAAACGCTGGAAACAAAACCAAGTATTATCATCACAACCGCTTATAGAGATTATGCGGTAGAAGGCTTTGAATTGAATGTTATTGATTATTTAATAAAACCAATAGCGCTTCCCAGGTTTATGAACGCGTTGAACAGGTTTAGAAAAATACAGAACATAGCCAGAGGGAGTTCTGCCGGTGAGGAGCAGCTGTCAGGAACCCTGCAAGTTTGTGATCATATTTTTATAAAAGCTGACAAACGTATGGTAAAAGTTCATTTCGAAGAGATCCTGTTTATTGAAAGCTTGAAAGACTACGTGCGTGTGGTAACCCAGTCTGAGGAATTAATAACGCATGCTAACCTAAGCAACTTCATGGCTAACCTTCCCCAGGACAATTTTATGAGGATCCATAAATCATACGCCGTATCCAAATCCAAGATAAGGTCACTTGAAGGTAATCTCATTGAAGTGAACGGACGTAAGTTGCCGATCGGAAGAAACTATCAATCAGAGGTGAAAAGAAGTATTTTGAATGGGTAAGAGAGAAACAATAGTAGGTTGTTTGGGGTGAATCTGATTATAAGTTAGTTGGTATATCCAGATCTACTACGAATTTACCCTTCTCAGGGCCGAGATGAAGATCATAATCGTCTTTGTAAAGAAGGTCCAGCCTTCTTTTTGTATTCTCAATTCCTAGACCTCCGGCAGAGTTGGCGGTTTCTGACACTTTCGGGTTCACTTTAAAATCATTCATTATCCTGTATCGTATCCTTTGTTTCGAAAGAGTCAGATCGATCTTGATAGTGATATTGCCCAGTTTGTTGCTACTACCGTGTTTGAATGCATTTTCTAAAAAAGTGATTAGTATCAAAGGCGGGATTTTTCTGTGATCGATTTCACCGCGAATATCGAAAGACACATCCAATCTATTGTCATACCTCAAGCGTTCAAGGTCCAGGAAACAGTGCAGGTGTTTGATTTCATCAATTAATTTCACTTTATTCTTTTTGCCTTTATAAATGACGTAGCTCATTAGTTCGGAAAGCCGTAATACAGTTTCCGGTGCCTGATCGGATTTATCCAGGGTTAGGGAATAAAGATTGTTTAGGGTATTAAAGAAAAAATGAGGCTGCATCTGTGATCTGAGTAGAGATAGCTCCGTTTTAAGGTTACGTTGCTCTAATTCCCGGGATTTTTTTTCTGACCTTACCCAATCCATAGTGAGTTTGATGGCCATGGTAAGGCCTATCACATAGATCTCTCCAATGAAGACTGCAATGACATATTTTATATTGTACAAGCTTTCCTGTTCAATGGTGGATTCTTTAAAGATCTCAGTGGTCACCAATTCATAGGTGATGCCTATTCTAACAAGCGATACGGCTAAAGTTGAGGCCATAAGAACAAGAACATATAACATGATCCTTTTGGGGATCATCCTGGGGATCAGGAAATAAAGGTTCAAATAAACGAGAGCAATATGCATTGGGAACTCTACCAGGTTTGATTTGAAAGAGTAGGAATAATCTCCAAAATAATGCCCCCACCTTACAAAGTTTAATGTGAAGTATATCAGCCAAAAAAGACAGTGAAAAAACACTTTTGAGGAGGTGGTTTTGCTGTACATGGATACTAACGTGTTGACTGACATAAGTCTTCCGGGTTAAACACTGAATATAGTAAACTTAAGTCGATGGCTTCTAAAAAATATATAAAGCGCATAGGACTGTAGCTTAAACGTAAATATTCATCGCTATACGCAGAAAAATGGCCTTCTTCAGAAAAGCTACGGAAGTACGCTCTTAGTATAATTTTTTTTTTCCTCATTATCCTTTAAAGTATATTCCACAACTAAATGAATTTCACTCACCTATAAAAATGTGACCTATGAAGCACTTTTACTTTGCGATTTTCGCATTTTCTTTGTCACTATCTGCATTTGCACAAGACATGACCGTTACGGGCAGGGTAGTAGATGAATCTACAAAAGAACCCTTACCAGGCGCTAATGTTTTATTAAAAAACAGCTCAACGGGCGTAGTTACTAACGTGGATGGTGGATTTACCATTAATGCTCCGGCAGATGGAGTACTTGTGATATCCTTTATCGGATTTGTAACACAGGAAGTACCTGTCAGAAACAGGTCAAACATTGACATTGCTCTTTCCACTGATGTGGTAGGGCTATCTGAAATAGTGGTAACTGCTTTCGGACTCGAGAAAGAGAGCAATAAGCTGGGGTATTCTGTTCAGAACCTGAATACCGAGGAACTTGCACGGGCATCTGATCCAAATCTTGGCTCTGCGCTTCGCGGAAAGCTTTCCGGTGTGAACATTAACTCAAATTCGGGCGGAATTGGCTCATCCGTAAGTATTAATGTGCGTGGTATCAGCTCTCTTGGCATCAATAACCAACCGCTGATCGTATTGGATGGGGTGCTCATCGATAATAACCAGGGAAACCAGGCAGATTTTGCCGAAGGGTTGGACTACGGTAACACCTTATCGAATTTAAACCCAAATGATATTGAAAGTATCTCTCTTTTAAAAGGTGGTAATGCTACAGCGCTTTACGGTTTTAGAGGAAACAATGGCGTTTTGGTGATCAATACCAAAAGCGGACGTACCGAAAGGGTCTCCGTAGAGGTCAACAGCGCTATTACTGCAAGTTCTATTTTAGTCAGCCCTGAATTCCAAAATAGTTATGGCCAGGGGTTTTTTGATACCGGCACAGGTGAACTGACGTATGACATTACCAGGGGAAGTAGTTATGGGCCATTAATGGATGGCTCTGACAGAGAACGGTTTGATGGAAACGGAACTGCTGCTTATGGATCAATTGGAGACGATCAATTCAGGGATTTTTTCCAGACAGGGGTATCTTTTCTTAACTCGGTGTCAATTTCACAGGCCAGGGGCAAGTTTAATTACCGGGTCAGTTATTCACGTTCCGATGACGAATCCATTATACCTGGCAGTCAACTGGAACGCCAAAATTTCAGCATTAAGGCAGGAGCTGAAGTGACGGACTGGCTGAATATTACCGGGAAAGTGGATTACATTGATCAGAAAGCCGAAAACCGGCCTGAATTGACGGACGGGCAGAGTAATATTACCAGGGCCCTTTCCCTTCGCCCCCGAAATGTGTCAAATGACCTGTTAAGTACAAATGCATTCACAAGTGAGGGAGCTCCTAATAACTGGTCAGGAGCGTTTATTACTAACCCTTATTATACGGTCAACACATTTTTGAATGAAGATCAAACGGACCGGTACATCAGTCTGTTTGAGTTTAGGGCGGACCTTACAAAGGGTCTTAATGCATTAGGCAGGCTTTCGCAAGATTATATTGTGATAGAGCAGGATATTTTCAATCCCCTGGGTGCTTTTGACATCGCCAGAAATGGGAGATATATCAATGTGAACTCAACATCCAGGACGAATAATTATGATCTCATACTGTCTTATGACAAAGTGATAAGCAGTGCTTTTGATATATCAGCTAATCTTGGGTTTAGTCATACAAGGGCCTCATTTAAATCTCTTAGAGCCACCGGTGAGACTTTCCTGGTACCTAATTTCTTTTCATTGTTAAACTTTGAAACTACCCAGCTTCTGCCTGAGTCAGCAGAGAGTTCTTCTAATTCTATCTTTGGAGCTGTAACACTCGGACTAAACCAATACCTGTTTGCTGAATTTACCGCCAGAAACGATTGGAGTTCCACATTACCCATTAACAACGCATCTTTTTTCTACCCTTCAGCGGGCCTTAGCTTTGTTTTATCAGAGGCTATACCCGGCATGAAAAATGGCAATGCCGTGTCCCTTATTAAATTGAGGGGCAGTATTGCCCAAACAGGTAATGCAACAACACCTTTTTCATTGATCAATACCTATAATACCTCGTCTGGTCTTTTTAACGGACAGCGGTTTTTCTTTTTTGGAGATAACGAAGAAGGCGCAGGATTAGGCCCTATTTTGAAAAACCCTAACCTGGAGCCTGAAATATCCGATACCTATGAGTTTGGAATTGATGCCCGCTTCCTTGACAACCGTATTAGTGTAAACGCTACCTACTATAATATCAGAACATCAAATCAGATACTTAACCTGACTCTGCCACCCGCAAGTGGAGCTGCCAGTCAGGTGATCAATGCAGGTTTGATCACAAACAAAGGAGTTGAAATCACCTTGACCGCAGATGTGGTAAAGACCGGTGATTTTAACTGGACTTCTACATTGAACTATACTACCAATGACAATGTCGTAAAGGAACTTTCTAATGGAGTAGAAAGAAATATCCTGGTACGACAGTTTAACGATATAGTTCAGGTAGCCGCAGAGGTGGGTTCAAGCCCGCAGGCGCTTTACGGAAGCAAATTTGAACGAAATATTTTTGGACAGATCTTATACGATACGGACGGCCTGCCAATGGTAAGTGATGAAATAGGAAAGATCGGAGATGCAGCCCCTGACGCATTTGCCAACTGGTCAAATACCTTTACCTACAAGCAATTTTCAGTTAGCTTTCTTTTGGATGCAAGGTTTGGAGGAGACTTGTTTTCTTTTTCAGACATAGAAAGACATGCACAAGGCACCGCTATTGAAACATTGGCCGGCAGAGAGTTTTATAGTGGAGGACAGGGAATTCTTGTTCCGGAAGATGCTGTGATTTTTAAAAACGGCGAATTGAGCCCCACTATTCTTGAAAGAGGTGTAGATCCGCAAACGTACTGGGGAAGGTTAGGAACCATTAGTGAAAACTGGGTAATAGATGGAAGCTTTGTGAAATTCAGAGAACTGACCGTAGGATATTCATTTCCTGAAAGCATAACGAGCAAATTAAGCCTCACCAATCTTTCTATCAATTATGTAGGCAGGAATCTGGCTATCCTACATAGTAACACGGACAATTTTGACCCTGAAACGGGCTTTAATAACAGTTTTTCCGGTGTGGAGTACTTTGGGATACCTACTGCGAAAAGCCATGGACTTAGATTGAATATCACATTTTAAGCGAAGAAGTATGAGCAGTACTTACTTACCATCTAAAATTTAAGACATATGAAATTTAATAAAGCTATAATTTGGGCATGCGCATGGTCTTTGGCGATCCTACTACCTACGGCATGTACAGATAATTTCGAAGAGATAAATATAAACCCGGTTGATCCGGAAAATGCCTCCATAGAGGGAATAATGGCAGGAGTACAGTATTTTGAGTTTGCAGAACCCAGGTTTTTAACCTGGAGAGGTAACCTGATCTACTCCAGCAGGTTTGCACACCAATTCAGCTATAATGGCGACGGTACCTGGTTTGGGGGAGACGTCTATCAAAATAATCAAGGCTGGACAAATGCCATGTTTGATGCATCGTATCAAAAAGTATCCTTGAACATCAGGAATTTACTCAATACCTATATTCAGGAAGAAGATCCGGAAGGAGCGGCAGTTACCCGTATCATGATGTCATGGTTCTATCAGAAAATGACAGATATTTTTGGTGACATCCCTTACTCAGATGTGATTGGCGAAGCGCTGATCCTGGAAAATCCGCAACCCAGATATGATGCTCAAAAAGATATCTATGAGAGTATTATGCTGGATCTGAAAGCGCAGATGGAGGCCATCGGATCAGCAAGTGCACAAATATCCGGCGCCGAAGGAGATTTTATCTACAATGGAGATCCTCAAAAGTGGAAGGCATTCGCGAATACGCTTAGATTAAGGATGGCATTACGATCCAGGGACGCATTTAATAATGCCGGTGAAAGTACTTTCATTGATGGCATTATCAACGATTGCCTTAATAACCCGTTGATTGATGAGTCTAACCAGGCATTAATAAGTAAATCTCCTACTCCGTTGGTATTGTCATTTCTTGATGGGGGTTTGGAAGATGTTTACTGGGGATTTGGAGGCTTAGGTTCCAAATGGGTGTTTGCAGATCGTTATATTGACATGTTAAAGGATAATAACGATCCCAGACTAACCGAAATGGCAGATTCTTCTGCTAATGGAACCTATAACGGGTCTAGTGTACTGGGCAGGAGCTTTGCAGATAGAGATGATCTGGCCATTCCCTCGGCAAAGATCATAGGGACTTCTACCACGGACGTAGCCAATGTTCTGCCAACGCAGGTACTCACCGCGGCAGAATCTTATTTCCTGCAATCCGAAGCAGCTTTATTGGGCTATGCCGGAAACGCCCAGGACGCTTACGTGCGGGGAATAGAAGCGAGCATGCGTTTCTGGGGAGTGAGTGATGAGGACATCAATACTTTTAAAACGGATGAAGCCATTGCTACTTTATCAGGTGATAATACAGACCAGTTGAACATGGTTTGGAACCAACGATGGTTGGCCCTCCTGACTAACGGATATGAGGGGTGGGCATTGGTGAGAAGAACAGAACTTATTCCTGATGTAACAGACAATACTCAATTCTTTGTTACTGCGCCGAATAATGGAGTAGTACCCAAAAGGCTTCCTTATTCGGCTACTGAAGCTGTAGCAAATGAAGTGAATCTGAAAGCGGCCGTAGCCAGGCAGGGCGAAGATAAAATGATAACCAATATCTGGTGGGACCTGCAATAAATGCATAAAGACTGAGTCAGGATGCATCATGTTTTTCCTGACTCACTCACTTAACAAATGAACTTATTAGACAATACCACTAAAAACGATTTGATAAATACTCGAACATAAAAAACTAGTATATAGCAATGATGACCACTGAAACCCAAGTGAAACATGCCCAGAAACAGAAAAGACCGCTCCCCCGATATGAGAGAATTCATACGGAAGTAGTCACGACTTCCATTGAAGCGGTAAAACTGGTAGCAGATGAGATTACAGAACTAATTAAAGAAAGACAGCAGGCAGGGGAGAATTGTGTACTTGGACTGGCTACAGGTTCTACCCCCGTAGGGCTTTATAATGAATTAGTGAGAAGACATGATGAGGAGGGACTCAGTTTTTCAAATGTCATCACGTTTAACCTGGATGAATACTTTCCTATGGACCCCGAAGAACTTCAGAGTTATGTCCGGTTCATGAATGAACACTTATTTTACCTGGTAGATATAAAAAAGGAAAATATACATATCCCCAATGGTACATTGCCAAGAGACCTGGTAGCAACGTATTGTAAGGAATACGAGCAAAAAATAGAGGCGGCGGGCGGATTGGACCTGCAGATATTGGGTATCGGTCGTACCGGACATATCGGTTTTAACGAACCCGGGTCCGGCATGGAGTCAGGAACAAGGCTTGTGACCCTTGACCATGTTACCCGAAAAGATGCGGCCAGCGATTTTTATGGAGAAGAGAATGTCCCGAGAAGGGCCATTACTATGGGGGTAGGCACTATCATGTCAGCGCGTAGGATCATTCTGATGGCCTGGGGCGAGGGTAAAGCCAGTATTATCAAAGAGGCAGTAGAAGGTGAACCTTCAGATTCGGTGCCCGCCACTTTCTTGCAAAACCATGTAAATGCTTCTATTGTGACGGATGAAGCTGCCGCCGCTGAATTAGTGCGGATAAAAACCCCCTGGCTGGTAACGGAGTGCAAATGGGACCATTCATTGGCAAAAAAAGCCGTGATCTGGTTAAGCCAAAAAATAGACAAACCCATTCTTAAGCTCACGGACCGGGATTATGCGGACCATGGGATGAGTGATTTGATCACCACCTATGGCCCGGCTTATGATATTAACATAAAGATCTTCAATGACCTTCAAAAGACCATTACCGGGTGGCCCGGTGGTAAGCCGGATGCAAATGATACTAACCGTCCTGAACGGGCGGAGCCTGCTCAAAAGAGAGTAGTCTTATTTAGCCCTCATCCGGATGACGATGTTATATCCATGGGAGGGACCTTTGGGAGATTAGTGAAGCAGGGGCATGAAGTGCATGTG
Source organism: Fulvivirga sp. M361 (assembly GCF_007097395.1). GTDB lineage: Bacteria > Bacteroidota > Bacteroidia > Cytophagales > Cyclobacteriaceae > Fulvivirga. Next base: position 389,772 of record NZ_VKDC01000005.1, on the reverse strand, counting down.
GCGTATCAGACCTCTGGAAATATTGCTGTATTTGATGATGACGTTATCCGATATGCTGATTTTTTTCGGGATTTAAACCACGAATATGATTTCAGTACGGGAAAGGGTAATTCCTTGTATGCAGAAATTACCAAATCGATCTACGGAAAGAAAGCAGGTGATGTTGATTCGTTGGAAGTGATGAAAATAAAAGCCCTCATCCGGCGAAGTGAAGCAAAGGCCGGGTGCCGATATCTTGGTGTACCCGATAGCCAGGCCCATTTTCTTGACCTGCCTTTCTATGAAACAGGGCTGGTGAAGAAAAAGCCGATAGGGAAAGAAGATGTGAATATTGTAACAGACCTGTTACGGAAAATACAACCTCATCAGATCTATGCTGCAGGTGACCTTTCCGACCCACATGGTACACATCGGGTTTGTTTGGATGTGATCTTTGAGGCCCTGGAACAGATCAGGGGTGAAGATTGGGCAAGGGATTGCTGGGTATGGCTGTACCGGGGAGCATGGCAGGAATGGGACATCAATGATATTGATATGGCTATTCCATTGAGCCCGGATGAACTCATCATTAAGAGAAAAGCTATTTTCAAACATCAGTCTCAAAAAGATACCGCTGTTTTTCCCGGTAATGACAGCCGGGAATTCTGGCAGAGGTCTGAGCAAAGAAACCGACACACTGCGAAAGTTTTTGATCAATTGGGGCTTTCTGAGTATGAAGCTATTGAAGCATTTAAAAGACATTTTTTTTGAATGCTGAGACCATAAAACTTGTTATAAATCCTCCTGGTGGATTAAATACACATTATTCTATATGAAAACACTTAAAAATACTCTAGTCCTTTCGTTATTTATCTTCATTTCAGTGGGCGCTACCGGTCAGTCTGATCCGCTTGATTGGATGCCCATACCTAAACACTGGGAGAGGCAAAACGCCAGGTTTTTCCTGGAAAAAGATTTTACCGTTGCTATCCAGGGATACAGTTCCCACCGATTGGAAAAATACAGCGCTAATTTTTTGAGGAGGCTCGACTGGCGGACGGGTATGTTTTTCTCTCAGGAAAAAGTGTCTGAAGTTGATGAACGAATGACCACTGATCTATTGATCAAGGTGGCAAGAGGAGGTAAACTGATGTTGGGTGAAGATGAGTCTTACAAATTAGAAGTCAATGATAAGGGGATTATGCTTGAAGCAAAAACCGATTTTGGTGCCATGAGGGGACTGGAAACGCTAATACAAACATTGAATAATAGTGAAGGACAATATTATTTTCCCGGACTAGTGGTTGATGATGAACCCAGGTTTCCATGGAGAGGGCTAATGATTGATGTTTCCAGGCATTTTCAACCCATGGAAGTTATAAAAAGAAATATTGACGGTATGGCTGCAGTGAAGATGAACGTACTCCATTTGCACCTCGTAGATGATCATGGCTTTAGGGTGGAGAGTAAAGTTTATCCTCAGCTTCATGAGAAAGCTTCAGACGGTAAATATTTCACCCAGGAAGAGATTAAAGAAATAGTACGATATGCAGCGGCAAAAGGCATCCGTGTGGTCCCTGAGTTCGATGTACCCGGACACGCTTCAGCATTTTTAGTAGCTTTCCCTGAGCTGGCCAGTGCTCCGGGGCCATACCGGCTTCAAAACAGGGCAGGCATTTTCGACCCTACACTGAATCCCACTTTGGAAAAGACTTATGAGGTATTAAACAACCTTTTTTCAGAAATGGTGACACTGTTTCCGGATGACTATTTTCATATCGGTGGAGATGAAAATGAAGGGAAACACTGGAATGATAATGAAGAGATACAAAATTTTATGAAGGAAAAGGGGCTAAAGGACATCCATCAACTTCAGAATCATTTCAATAAACGCATTCAACAGCATCTGACCTCTTTGGGTAAAAATATGATGGGGTGGGACGAAATACTGAATGATGATTTACCCAAAGACGCTATTATACATTCCTGGAGAGGTATAGCTTCCTTAAAGAAAGCATCGGAGGAGGGGTATAAATGTATACTGTCAAATGGATTTTACATAGACCTTATGAAGAGAGCCAGTGATCATTATCAAACGGACCCTATACCTAAGGGGCTGAAGCTCTCTCCGGAAGCAGCAAAGAATATTCTTGGAGGAGAGGCTACCATGTGGTCAGAGTTGGTTACACCTTTTACCATTGATTCCCGGATATGGCCGAGGACCGCTGTGATAGCAGAAAGACTTTGGTCTCCGGGTAACATAAGAGATGCCGCCGAGATGTACAGGAGAATGGACATTATAAGTCTTCAATTAGAAGAACATGATCTGGGGCACATTAAGAACAGGGAAGCGCTAATGCGCAATCTGGTAGGTGGACGTGATATTCAACCTGTAAAAATACTGGCTGGTGTGTCAGAACCATTAGAAGGTTATAATCGTAATCCGGGTGGAAAATACTATGAGTTTCACTATGCCTTTAATCGATTTGCAGATATTACGATCGCTGACGCTCCGGATGCACTGACCTTTTCCAGTCTTGTCAGATCTTACCAGTTGAATAGGAATGATGACATTCGTGAACAGATCAAACGTTGGCTGCTTACATGGAAGGATAATCATCCATCCATCCTTGAACTGATAGAAAATGCTCCGGGGTTGAAGGAAGTAGAAAGTCTTTCTCTTAACCTTATGAAAGTGTCAGAGGTGGGTTTAGAGGTACTGGAAATCAATGCACATGAAATGGACCCCAAAGACAAATCAAATTGGTATACTAATGCCATGCTAACCCTTGAAAAAGCCAGGGAATCCGGAGCACGTACAGAGCTACAGGTTATAGACCCCATTCGTTCGCTGGTAATGATGCAAATGGCCCAGATCAGGGCAACTAAGGTGAAGGGTAAGGTAAAGATCGATGCAAAACTGGACGACTGGACGGATGCAGATTGGGACTTTTTTGTGCCTTCCATGTGGAGAGGTTGGAAAGATACCTGTCATTATGCCGTACAATGGGATGAGGATCAGCTTTACTTTGCATTTAAGGTAACTAATAGCAATATTAGCGCTACCAGGAAGTTTCGTGATGAATTGGGACTTCATAAAGACGATGGAATAGAGATATTGTTTGATACTAAGTATGACCGTGCGCTTGAGTGGAAAAAAGATGATCTGGCGTATCATGTCAATGTGCTCAACGCCGTTATGGATGATCGTGGGCTTACCAAAAACGGAGAGTATGATAACTCCTGGAACGGGAAGGCCAGGACCAAAGTAAAGATCCTTGGTACGTTGAACGATAATACGGATTCAGACCAGGGCTATTTGGTAGAGTTTGCCATTGATTGGGAGGAGATTGGAAGAAAACCAGTGCCTAATCTCACCCTGGGAGTAAATGTATGTGTTAATGATACAGATGATATTCACGAAGAATACCGTTATTATGACTACATGGGACTCAGTGTTTTCCATCACCCTGTGGGATTTGCTGAGCTTATACTGACAGAATAAAGAATTGCAGCGCCAGAGATTAGTTTCAGTAGATGTTTTCAGAGGAGTAACCATAGCAGCCATGATTCTTGTTAATACACCAGGGTCATGGAATTATGTTTACCCACCATTACTTCATGCGTCATGGAATGGTATTACTCCAACCGACTGCGTTTTTCCCTTCTTTATATTTATAATGGGGGTATCCATTAGTTTATCTCTTCAGAAGTATAGAACAGATGATGTTGACGTACCTGGCAAATTGTACAAAAAAATTGTTCAAAGGGCTCTGATATTATTTTTCATAGGACTTTTTCTTAATGCTTTTCCATATTTTAACCTGACATCGCTACGGATACCAGGTGTTTTACAGCGCATTGCTATCGTCTTTTTAGTTTGCTCTGTGCTTTATCTGAAATTCAGTCATCGTACCATATTATGGACAATGACAGGCCTTTTGTTGGGGTACTGGTTGATCGTTGATTATGTGCCTGTTCCGGAAGGGCATGATCACTTGCAAGGCTGGCTTGACCATACGCTGCTGAGGGGGCACCTTTGGTCTCAAACCAAGGTTTGGGACCCGGAGGGAGTGCTAAGTACGCTACCGGCTGTTGCCAGCGGTATCGCAGGACTGGTTTTTGGGTATTCTTTTGTTGCCGGAGAGAAGACCGGTTTGCAGTACTATCTATGGTTAGGTATCGGACTGACAGGTATTGTCATTGGATTGGTCTGGGACCTCATTTTTCCCATTAATAAAAGTTTATGGACAAGTTCTTTTGTACTATTTACTTCCGGTACGGCTATCTTATTTTACATGATGCTGCATTGGGTATTGGATAAGAAAAGTATTTTCAAAATATACTTTCAACCCTTTGTTCACATGGGGTCTAATGCGATTGCAGCCTATACGCTTTCCATTATCCTGGTGAAACTGCTCTTCCTGATACCCGTGGAGGGAGTTAGTTCATATGGATGGATCTTCAATCATCTTTTTCTTCCCTGGTTAGATCCTTATATGGCCTCATTGGCTTTTGCTCTGGGGTTTTTAGCCATCAACTATCTTATACTGCTCGCTATGTATAAGAAATCCATATTCATTAAAATTTAAAATAAATTATACCTCCCTAAACTACTGTCGATATTATGATCTTTGAAACCATAGACTGGCTTGTTATCGGTATCTTTTTTGTGATTGTGCTGTCCATTGGATGGGTAGCTTCGAAGTCAGCAGGTAAAAGTACTTCAGAGTTCTTCCTTGGAGGAAGAGGTATGCCCTGGTGGTTGCTGGGAGTTTCCATGGTGGCATGCACTTTTTCCGCAGATACCCCTAATCTTGTTACTGGTATGGTGAGATCAGGCGGAGTAGTGAAAAACTGGGCCTGGTGGTCATTTCTTATTACGGGTATGGTTACTGTATTTGTCTATGCAGGGCTGTGGAGAAGGTCCGAGGTAATGACCGATCTGGAGTTTTATGAGTTACGCTATGGTGGCAAACTAGCCTCTTTTTTAAGAGGATTCCGGGCGCTTTATCTGGGTATATTGTTCAACTGCCTGATTATGGGAACGGTTCATTTGGCCATTATAAAAATTGGGGCCGTTATGTTTGGCCTGGACCCTACTTTAGTGATCCTTATTTCTTCCATAGCAGTGATCGTTTATGCCACCTTAGGGGGCATTAAAGGCGTGATCTGGGCTGATTTTTTCCAGTATTTTATAGCCATGTTCGGCGCCGTATATGCCGCAATAGTAGCTGTGAAACAACCGGAAGTTGGTGGATTGGTCTCGTTGCTGAAACACCCTAATGTGATCCATAAACTCTCCATTTTACCGGATTTTTCAGACCCCTGGGTGTACATTCCCTTACTTATTATCCCAATAGCCGTACAATGGTGGTCCGTATGGTATCCTGGGTCAGAGCCGGGAGGAGGTGGATATATCGCCCAAAAAATGCTCTCTGCCAAGGATGAGAAAAATGCAATAGGGGCCACCTTATTCTTTAATTTCGCCCATTATGCTTTAAGACCATGGCCCTGGATCATTGTTGGACTGGCTTCGTTGGTTGTTTTTCCACAACTGTCCGATATTCAGGAAACCTTCCCGGGCATAAAAGATCAATACCTTGGGCATGATATCGCTTACCCTGCCATGCTCACGAGGTTAGGGCCAGGATGGCTGGGGCTGGTAGTGGCTTCCATTATTGCAGCTTATATGTCCACTATAGGAACACACCTCAACTGGGGTTCCTCCTACATCGTTAATGATTTTTATAAAAGATTTGTAGATAATACAGCGTCTGAAAAGCATCTTGTTCTGGTGGGCAGGCTTTCTACCGGAGGGTTAATGATCATTTCTGCCATATTCTCACTTACTTTTCTGGAAGAAGCTACGCAGGCTTTTGATATTCTGTTACTATCAGGAGCGGGTACAGGCCTGATCTATTTATTAAGATGGTTCTGGTGGAGGATCAATGCCATGACCGAAGTTATAGGTATGATCACCGCTACGGTTATGTCAATATTATTGGTGCTGGTCATTGATAAAACCACTGTTGCCTCCCTGGTAGTGACTACACAGGGGTTAACGGATGTGCTAATTGATCAGGCACACGGTTTACCTTCGTTTGATAAGGCTACTTTGTTAGGAAGCAAACTGTCATCTGCAGATATCTCTGTCTTAAGCGCCTTTGACTCCAAAGATGAGTTTACAGCATTAACCAATAGGATTGATACAGTGATACTTCCTATTAGACTGATACTTTGTTTGTTAGTTGTAACAGCTTCCTGGCTGGCAGCGACATTTTTAGGGAAGCCGGAAGAAATAGAGATCCTTAAATCATTTTACAGGCGCACCTTACCCGGTGGGCCAGGATGGAAAAAGATCCGACTGGCCATTGAGCAGGAGGGTGGACTCGACGAAAATTACGACACTCATTCATGGCAGATGCCGAAAAAAATACTGCTGGTATTCTTGGGGTGTGTTAGCATCTACTGTTGTTTATTTTCTATTGGAGGCTTTTTATATGGCAATTTCATTCAAGGTATGGTACTTATAACATTGGCTTGCCTATCAGGCTTTGCACTTTTTAAAGTATTCGGAACGCTGTCTTCCGGACGGCCTGTGAAATAAACTGATTATGAAAAAGTTCGCTTTTGTCATTATTTCCGGCATGTTATTGGGGAGTTGTAAAAACGTCAATACTCCCAGTCAATTTGAAGAGGAAAAAACAGTGGTGGCTTATGTCACACAATGGGAAGATAACTGGGGTGAAGGTCTTGAAAAAGCCAAACAGGTAACGCATATCAACTATGCTTTTGCTAATATAAAAGACGGACTTGTGGTAGAAGGAGGACAGAAAGACACACCTGATCTTATGAAGCTGAACCAGCTTAAGCAAATCAATTCCAATTTGAAGGTCCTGGTCTCAATTGGAGGATGGACATGGTCAGGAGGGTTTTCCAACGCTGTATTGACGCCACGATCCCGTCAGCGGTTTGCGAATAGCGCCGTGGCTTACATGCAGCGACATAAAATAGATGGGATTGACCTTGATTGGGAATATCCCGGTCAGCCGGGAGCCGGTAATCTTCACAGACCTGAAGATCGACAGAACTTTACTGCTATTCTGAAATTACTGCGTGAAAAGCTTGACTCGTTGACAACGCGTTCAGGTGAGAAGTATTTGCTCACGATAGCAACAGGGGCCAATCAACGATACCTGGATAATACTGACATGAATAAAGTCCACGAATACCTGGATCTGGTCAATATTATGACCTATGATTTTCACGGTGGCTGGGAGGGTAAGTCTGGTCATAATGCCAATCTTTATGCTTCTGAATATGATGATAATGAAGAGATCATTAGCGCTAAAATAGCGGTACAGCAACATGTGAATGCAGGTGTGCCCATAGACAAAATTGTATTGGGAGTTCCTTTTTATGGCAGATGGTGGGGTGGTGTCAATCCTTCCGATCACGGATTATACCAGCCAGCCAAAGGTCCGTTTGGCAGTTTGAGCTATACCGTGATCAGGGATAGTCTGCTGAAGGCCCCGGGTTACCAGGCCCACTGGGACAGTACGGCCGGCGTCCCTTTTCTTTGGAACAATCAGGATTCTGTTTTTGTAGCCTATGAAAATGCCCGGTCCCTTAAGATCAAGACCGCTTTTGTAAAAGAAGAAGGAATGAAAGGGGTAATGTTTTGGCAATTTAACGGAGATGATGGAGAATTGCTTCAGACGATCTATAAAGAACTGAACAATCAACTTTGAACGCAAACTAAAAACTATGCATTATCGACGATTTGGAAGGCTGGGCTGGGAGGTAAGTGAAATAGGGTATGGCATGTGGGGCATGGCCGGCTGGTCAGGTTCAGACGACCCTACCTCGCACAAAGCGCTGGACCTGGCGGTGGAAATGGGATGTAACTTTTTTGATACCGCCTGGGCATATGGAGATGGGAAAAGTGAGCAGATACTTGCCGGACTTTTAAAAAGACATTCGACGAAAAAACTTTATACGGCCTCCAAAATACCTCCTAAAAACAGGAAATGGCCTCCCTATAAAGGCTCAACTATAGAAGAGGTTTTTCCCAAAGAATATATCATTGAATATACCGAAAAGAGCCTTTCAAACCTGCAAGTGGACACCATTGATTTCTTACAGTTCCATGTCTGGGAAGATCAGTGGTCAGAACATGACGATTGGAAAGAGACCGTTCGTATGTTGAAAGACCAGGGGAAGGTTCAAAGCTTCGGTATAAGCGTTAACCGATGGGAGCCAGCCAATTGCATCAAAACCCTTGACACCGGTTTGATCGATGGTATCCAGGTAATCTATAATATTTTTGACCAGTCACCGGAAGATGTGCTCTTTCCATATTGTGAGAAAAATAATATTGCCATTATAGCCAGAGTACCTTTTGACGAAGGTTCACTAACGGGTAACCTGTCGCTGGATTCAAGGTGGGCGGAGGGAGATTTTAGAAATATTTATTTTGGACCAGAAAATCTTCCATCGACCATTGACAGGGTAGAAAAATTGAGATCTGATATTGGAAATGACATGTCGCTTCCTGAAGTGTCACTCCGTTTTATCACTTCAAATCCTACTGTGACAACTGTAATTCCGGGAATGCGTCAACTTCGTAATGTGGAGGCAAATATGAAAGCTGGAGATGGTGCAGGGTTATCCAAAGAATGGATAGGAAAATTGAGGCCTCATCGATGGGACAGGCTACCTACTGACTGGTCATATTAAATAATCCAGGTAGAAAAACAAAAAAGCCCGGCCGATAAATCGACCGGGCAAGCATCCCCCTCTTCCACAAATTCTTATTTATTGTTATTGGATTACTATCCGTTTTGTTCTTTGTACGTTGCCAGTACTAATTTGTACCATATATACTCCGGATGGTACGTTGCTATCAAGAGCAATGGTAGAAGAGGATCCTGTAGCTTTAGTCTGATATACTGTTGCTCCTTCTAAATTCATAATGCTGATCTCTACTTCTTTATTGCTGTTGGCATCAGTAAGCTCCCATGTTAGTGTAACGATATTGTTGTTAGCTTCAGCTTGAAAATGATTTACAACAGTCTGCGTTAAAGTAACTTTAGTACTTACCGCTGAAGAGTTCTCTCTTATATCAGCTTTGGCTGCTGTTAAACTTGCTATTATTACAGTGGCTGCTACTATTAACTTTTTCATCTGTGACATCTGTTTTAGTTACTTTCAAATCAACAATACAAAGTTAGGCTGCAGGACATGGCTATATAAGAGCTAAAAAGCGTAATTTCAGCTACGCTGTTTTGCGTAGACAGTGCTACTATAGATTACCAGTAGGGTAGTAACTTCACTATTAACAAAGAGTTTTATCTGGTCTTTTGCAAAGGATGTGATCGGAGTGGTTCCTTGAAAAACAAAGAAATTGGTCAGAACTTCGTTCAGGCAAACAAAGGTATTGGAACTGTTCCCGGGTTATAGAAGCAAGAAAGAGGATGCAAGGTATACAGGACTAAACTCAATTCTTGGCAGATCTTTTCAAATCGGGTAGCTCCTCCTTGCGGTTTTTGATTTAAGGCTTCCGGAGGGGAAATGCTACCAAAGATGTGACACGGAACTTTAATGCTATTGTTTTAGGAACTTACTGGATTCTTGCAAAGATCAGGTAATCAAGTTTTTAGGTTAAGGAGATAATTATCTTGAAAATCATTCATATAAAATTCGACTTTTCTTCTTGAATTTTGGTGATCCATGATTAACTTGTATGCCATTTGAATTTTATTTTCATACCATACAAGAGGTTATTTCCTATGATTTATTTCATCTTGTAATTATTTTCAATAACTATTTAAAAATCAACTAAATAGTTATATATTCATATTTTATTAACTCATGTAATAATTTATTAATATTTATCATTCATTAAAGTGATGATCTGATGTATCTTTGCACACGTGCGGAGTTCAACGGAATTTGAAGCACTTTATTGAGTATGCCAGTTGACCAGATATTTTTTAAAACTGGCATCTGAAAATATCTTACTATCAAGACCGGTATGGATGACTTAAATCCTGCCGACGTTACTCTTTTCTCAAGTCTGATGGCTTTATTTTTTTAATAGAGTGTGTGATATGCACCTCTCTTCATGGTATGTTATTGTCAATTTTTTAAACCCAAAGTATGAAAAAAACCTAACTGTATTGATTGTCTTTAGTTGAGCGATACTTTTTGTTACCGTCTGATTATGTGGGCCTTCGAAAAAGGCATGCCATTTAAAGACCATTAATATCATTTGAAATAATTATTAACTGACTTATGTATAATAAAAACGTTGCTCTGAAATTAAAAGGAGGACTGATTGTGATCATTTTACTGATGATCAGTCCACTTTACCAACTGGCACAGGCACAGGATATCTTTCAACTGATGCAGGATGATGATATCAAGGTGAAGAAACTAGAACGTAAAGGAGACCGGTATTTTAAAAACCGGGACAAAGGAAAAGGAAGCGGATATAAGCTTTATATGCGAAATTTATATTGGGCAAAGCGAAATGCTGATGCTAATGGTGAGGTGATAAGCCAGACCCAGGTGTTAGACGAGTGTCATAGTTTTCAGTCTTCCTGGGATAAACGTGCCAATAGAACATCACAAAGGGTGCAAAGCAGTAGTGAATGGAAGGAGCTGGGCCCATTCAACTGGACCCGTACCAGAAGTTGGTCGCCAGGTTTGGGAAGAATTGTTTCAATTGCTGTGGAGCCTACTGAACAACAGATCATTTATGCAGGTTCTCCGGGCGGAGGTATTTGGAAAACTGTAGATGCAGGAAGAAGCTGGAGGCCATTAGGAGACGATATGGTCAATATGTTTATTTGGTCTATTGCCATTGATCCGAATAATAGTAACACTGTTTTTCTGGGAAATTCTGCCGGGCAGATCATGAAATCAATAGATGGTGGAAATTCCTGGTCAGAAATATACAGGGTGAGCGGAACACCAAGAAGAATTTTAATCCATCCCAATAGTAACATTATATTTATTGGTACAACCAGGTCGCTTTACAGGTCACAAAACGGCGGTGGCAGTTTTAGCAGGGTGATGAATGCGAAGGCAGAGGATGTTGAATTTAAACCCGGAAATACTAATGTGGTCTATGCTTGTGGAGACCGTTTTTATCGTTCTACCAATGGTGGTGCTTCTTTCAGTCGCATTACCAGCGGTATTGTTGCAAACGAACGAATGAAATTAGCGGTCACACCTGCTAACCCTAACATTGTCTACCTGGTTCAAAAAAGGGGGAGTGGCTTTGGACGCTTATACAGGTCCCTGGATGGCGGATCAAGTTTTAGCGTTCGAGCAGATTATAACAGTGTTTCCACCCGGGACGTGTATTTCACACAGGCAGCACGTGACATGGCCATTACGGTGTCTAATACCAATGCCAATGAAGTGCACCTGGGAGGGATGAACTATTCACGCTCGTTAGACGGTGGGGTGAGTTTTAACACAATGGCGGCCTGGAACCAACCCAATGACCGCTCTTATGTGCATGCGGATATTGAGGTTTTACAGTATATCAACGGGGTTATTTACTTTGGTACGGACGGTGGTATTTTTAGAAGTACTGACCGGGGTAATAACTGTGCTGACCTTACTCAGGGAGGTCTTGCTGTGAGACAATATTATCGTATTGGCGGAGCGGCAACAGATGCAAATATGATTGTAGGAGGTGCACAGGACAACGGCACGAATATTATGAATGGAGCAAACCGTCAGTTTAAAGAATGGCTTGGTGCAGATGGAATGGAGTGTTTTATAGATCATAAAAACAAAAATGTGGTTTACGGAACAGTGCAATTCGGTTCACTTTATAAAAGCACCGATGGAGGTAATAGCATTGGAAGCATCAGTAAACCCGGTGACTTTAGAGGAGAATGGGTAACCCCCTTCTCAATGGACCCCATTAATAACAATACAATTTATGTAGGGTACGGCAATCTGTACAAAAGTAATAACGGAGGCAGAAGCGGCAGCTGGCGCAATATCACCTCAAGTATCAGTATTGGAGGGAACTTAGATGAAATGGCCATTGCCGCTTCGAATAATAATTATATCTATATCGCAAACGGAGGACGCGTATGGAGAACTAAAAACGGACAAAACTCCAATCCGTCATGGACAGAAGTCAGTAATTTCAGCGGAACGGTCAATTATATTGCGGTTGATCCGAAAAACCCTGAAAGAGTAGCGATTGCCGCTTCAGGCTCCAGGGTATATCTCTCTACCAATGCTGGAAACGTATGGACGAACATCAGAGGAAACCTGCCCAATATTTCTGCTCAATGCCTGGTATTTGATGATACGGATGTAAAAGGACTATACGTTGGTATGCAGTCAGGAGTATATTATACGAATGATGATCTCAATGAATGGGTGCCATTTTCCACAAATTTACCGGGTGTGCTCACCTCAGAACTTGAGATCCACTATCCTACACGTAAGATCCGCGTGGCCACATACGGAAGAGGGATATGGGAGTCCGATCTTTATGATGCAGAAGGCAATGCGGTCAGCGCACCGAGTAATTTAACGGCGATGGTTAACAGCAAGAGCGTCTCATTAACCTGGCAAGACAACGCCAGCAATGAGAATGGTTTTTCACTGGAAAGAAGTAATGGAGGCGCCTACCAGGTCATTACTAACCTTACGGCTAACGTGCAGGCATACACGGACGAAGATCTCTCCGGAGGTACTTACACTTACCGCATCAGGGCTTGGGACGCAACCAATTATTCAGATTATTCAAATACGGTCCAGGTGGTCATTGACGACGTGGTTACTCCTCCGGATGTACTAGAAGATTGCACCGGATGTGTAGTTTACGGAACGGACAGTGAAGAAACAACGAGAGCAGAACAGGGAAAGGAAAAAGCGGTGGACGGTGATCCGGATACTTACTGGCATACCAACTGGTATGATGATGAAACTACTCACCCACACTACATTTCCATAGACCTTGGCCGGCAGCGTGACCTGGTAGGGTTTTCCTATTTAGGCAGACAAACAGGAACTACGGGCATGGTCAAAGATTACCAATTGTTTGGTTGGGACGGGGCTAACTGGCAGCAATTATCCACCGGTTCGTTCCAAAAATCTACGTTGAAGCAAACGGTGGACTTCAATAAATTCAGATGTCGCTATGTTTATTTCCGTGCTCTTTCCGAAGTGGATGGTAAGCGATGGACATCAGTCGCGGAGTTTGCCGTACGGTACACTACAGATGAAAATGCCAGGGTGGCCAATGAAACGGACAGAGCCAGTGGCGCTCGTCCAATGGTAGATCTGAGTGATTTTGATGGTTTGAAGGTGTTCCCTGTGCCGTTTGAAGATCAATTAAATATTAAAGGCATAACGTCTAAGAAAGTAATACATTCGATGAAACTCATAAGCGTGGGCGGTAAAGTCGATAAGCCCAGGATTAAAATGAATAACGATGTCGTTACAATAGACACGCGCGAGTTATCAAGTGGACTTTATATACTCCATTTTGAAGAAAATGGCGTGATTAAAAAGTTAAAGGTGGTGAAGAGGTAGCCATTTATTGCTTTTGATTACAAAACGGTAAATCTTTGGTCCTTGTGGTAGCACTATTTTTTACGATAAATGAATGAATTTTTATTGATGTTATCCGGGGCCAAAGTTTTATAAAATTGTATGTACCACAAGAAGCGACTGAGTAAAGTGCAAGGTTTTCGGACGTATTAACTTGGATGAAAGACCTCCCATCCGGGTTTATCGGATCACTAATCGTTTGGTTTTTGTACGCTCCCTGCCCTCATCTGTACCATATATATCCCTGGCGCTATGTTGCTATCAAGGTTGACAGTAGAAGAGTAGCCGCCGGCATTAATTTGATACACTGTTTTTCCCTCTAAGTTGATCAGGCTGATTTCTACTTCTTCGTTGTTGTCCACACCAGCGATTTCCCATGATAATGTATCGGTATTCTCATTAATCTCAGCTTGAAAGTGATCTAGAGAAGTCTGTGTTAACGCGGCAACGGTATGTTGAGTATTTGATACCAGGGTACTGTCTCCATTCACATCAGCTTGGGCTGAAGTTAAACTTGCCATTGATACTGCGGCTACTACTATTAACTTTTTTATCTGTGACATCTGTTTGTTACTTTCAAATCAACATTACAAAGCTAGGCTACTGTGCATGGCTGTATAAGAGCTAAAAAGCGTAATTTTTGCTAAGCTGTTTTGCTTATCTTGTACTACCATAGATTACCAAAAGAGCGGTATTTATAGCATTAATGAGGCCTTTATTGACTATCGGTCCTGGATCTGAATCTTATAGGTTCATGGATGAATCTTAGCCGACACATTTCTTATTTTGGGAATAAAATAAGGGTAGCTCTCTTGTGGAGGCTACCCATTTAATTTTCATTTATGCAAGTGTTAATGTTTGATCAACCGATAGGTCAAAACGTCATCTGGTGTGGATAATCTATAGAAATATAACCCGGAGGGTGTATCAGTAGCATCCCACGTTACTTCATGAGCGCCTGGTTCCAACAGCTTGTTAGTAAAAATCTGCTTTATCTCCCGGCCTGACGGGTCCATGACGACCAATGTGGCCACATGTTTTTCAGGCAAGCTGAATGTAAAAGTTACGTTCTCTCTAAATGGATTAGGGAGGGCCTTCACAACTTCATCCGTAACGACCACTTCTTCCATCGATGCTGACATCATCCTGGCAACGGCTGGTTGGTCCAACGCATCTAAATAAGCTCTGTGTGGTGTGGAAAAACCAAACCCACTGAACACATCCCAGTTGATTGACCAGGTCATTAAACCTCTTAAATTTGGATAGCCATTTGAGTTGACCAGGCTGTAATTACCGCCAAAAGAGGTTCCTTTAATAAGATAATCGAGCGCTTTCTGTATATCTTGTGGATTTGTATACCCTCCGCCAGCCGCTTGTGGCGAAGCCGGTACACCGAAAGCTACCTGTTCTTGCTTTAGCGCCGGAAAATTTACGGAATGACCCGCTACAGGAAACCCTTGTAGCAGCATTTCTGTCATAGCCACATGAAAATCTGCCGTACCCTGGGAGTAGCAGATCCCATCCAGGCCAAGCATACACCCGGAATTATAGTCCTGTACATGTATATAGTCCAGGTCATTTCTGAAATGATAAATCACAGGTAGGTAAGCGCCAAAGGCCCCTGCATAAACACTGTTCCCACCTTGCACGAAGGCAGTTTCCGGTGCAGCAGTTAAAATAAAATCAGGGCCAAAATGATTGAGTACAGCTTGAGTGCCGGCTATGAAATTGACGATTTTCGGTGAAGTGGGGTTTCTGAAGTCGTTATCTCCCGAAGACAAACCTAACGAGGTTCCTTCAAGGTCAATATCCATACCATCAAAACCATACGTCTCAATAATGTTGATCATGGCATTTGAGAAGGTCTGAGCATCCTGAGGTGTCAGCAATTCGATCCTTCCATTAGCCCCACCCATTGAGATCAGGACTTTTTGCCCTCTACTCTGGAGGAGCCGTACGTCCTGTCTGAATTTAGCATCACTTGTTACGTCGCTGCTAGGGAAAAAGGCCATATCAGCGCCACCAAAAGTTGCTGGTTCAGCAAAGGCGATATTTACCACATCCCAGTCCGTAGAAACCTGACCGAGTTCTAATACGGCAGCACCGTTATCGAAATTGTGCCAATAGCCTACCATGATATGTTTGGCAAGGTCAGAAGGTGGTTGTACCGTACCATCTGAGATCCTTACTATACTTGATGTACTTGTTACGCCTTCATTATCAGTAGCTGTAGCCGTTAGGTTATGACTGCCGGCGGTTGAGTTCCAGGTAGCGCTGTACGGACTTGACGTATCTACTCCAATACTTATACCGTCTACAAAAAACTCTACCTGAGCTACTCCTTTATCATCTGTGGCATTTGCTGTAATATTGATGCTGTTACCAACGGTGAAAGTACTGTTGTTTGCCGGACTAGTAATGGCAACTTCGGGATCTTCATTGACCGGAATATCAATACAAGGCCCTAAAGGCTTCCACCAGTGATCGGCTGTGCCGGGTGTAACATTGAACAGATTGTTTGCAAGACTTTCATAACGTACGGCCTGGTATTGAACGATATCACCGGCATTGTATATTGCAGGAAAGGGTTCATAGGCAGGAATTCCATTGCATCCACCAGTGCTGACAGTTTCCACTGTGATCGAAATACTTGTTGAAGTTCCCGTAGCTCCCTCATTATCTGTTGCCACAGCGGTAAGTGAAGAAGTACCCACAGGCGCTCCGCTCCAGGCAATACTGTAAGGGTCAGAAGTGTCCACACCGATACTGGCGTCACTCGCAAAAAATTCTACCTGGCTGACCGAGCCGTCGTCGTCTGAGGCATTTGCTGTAATGGAAATGGTCGTCCCCTGATCGAAAGTTGATCCGGCCGCAGGGGAAGTGATGCTGGCAGTAGGAGAGATATTGTTATTATCAGCAATGATGGTGATTTGTACCGGAGATGAAGTTCCCGTAGCCCCCGCGTTGTCAGTGGCAGTAGCAGTGAGTGCATAATTCCCGGTGGTAGCAGTACTCCAGGTTACATTGAACGGACTGGAACTATCTACACCTATGCTATTCCCACTCGCGAAAAACTCTACCTGGGAAACACTCACGTCATCTGTTGCATTAGCGTTGATCGTGATAGTAGCGCCTGCAGTGAAAGAACTATTATTCACAGGGCCGGTAATGGTCACCTCTGGGGCCTCGTTGGTCGGAGTGGTGCCGCATGGTCCCAGGGGTTTCCACCAATGGTCGGCGGTTCCGGGTGTTACATTAAACAGATTATTAGATTGACTTTCATATTTGTTCCCTTCAAACTGGACGATGTCCCCCAGATTATAAATGGCAGGGAACGGTTCGTAGGTAGCGATGCCGTTACACCCTCCGCTTCCTGCTGTTTCTACTAATATCTGTATAGCATTCAATGTATTGGTAGTTACTCCTTCTGAATCAGTGGCCCTGGCCGTAATGCTATGGCCTCCAAGAGTGGCTGAGTTCCAAATGGTACTGTATGGGCTGGTGGTATCAACACCAATGCTCGTGCCGTCCACGAAAAAATGCACCTGGGTAATAGTACTGCTCCCTGATACACTGGCAGTAATATTGATATTATCTCCTTCAGAAAAACTACTGTTATTGACAGGGCTTGTAATGGTCACTACGGTATTCGTTCCACTTCCCAGAGCGTCCAGGTAGGCCCTGTGTGTGTTTGAGAATTCGAAATTGTTAAAAGCATCCCAGTTGATCGACCAGGTCATTAGCCCCCTTAGGTCAGGATAAGACTGAGAAAGTGAGTAACTACCTCCAAAAGGTATTCCTTTGATCAGATAGTCCAGCGCTTTTTGAACTTCAGCAGGAGGAGCAAACCCTCCACCGGCATTCACATTGGCAGGTAAACCGATCAGTACCTGGTCTTGCCTGAGTGGAGGAAAGAATTTGGAATTATCCCTGGCCACCGGAAAACCTTTCAGGATCATATCTACCAATGCCACGTAGAAGTTAGCATTACCCATCGCATAAGCTTGATTATCCAATGCAGTCACGGATCCTGAATTGTAATACTGCACTTGTAAAAACGTCAGTTTATCCCTTAAGGCATGGATCACCGGTAAATAAGCCCCGGTTCTTCGATCTGCTCCGGCAGAGATTCCGCCATAAAAACTGTACCCCACCTGAACAAAAAATGTTTCAGGCGCCATGGTAAGGATGAAATCACTGCCAAAATGACCTGTAACTGCATTGATGGCATTGATCAGATTGACAATAACAGGGGTCGTAGGATTTCGAAAGTCGTCGTCACCAAAATCCAGTGAAAGGGACTGCCCTTCAAAATCAATATCCATTCCATCAAACCCATAGTCTTCAATGATGGAGATCATGGAAGTGATAAATTCATCCCTTTCTGCAATGGTATTCAACCGGACAAGTCCATTGGCCCCTCCAATAGAGATAATAACTTCCTGACCTCTGTCTTGAAGTGTTTTGATGCCTGCTCTGAAATCCGCGTCGGTGATATTGGCGGGGTCCGGCGTAAAATCGATCAATGAAGTACTGCCGGAAACCGGTTCGGCAAAAGCGATATGTACCACATCAAACTTTGGAGACACATTTTCCGGTCTGATAAACCCAGACCCATTATCAAAATTGTGCCAATACCCGACGATCACCCTTTCAGGTAAACTCGTGTTGGTCTGACCGATTAGAGAAAGACTATGAAAGCAAAAGATCAATACGAGCCATAAGAACTTTTTATGGTGAGTTGATCTGATAATACTTTGATATAAAATATTCATTGTCAATAATTTATATGAAAAAAAAGAAAATAGAATGCAAAGTAGATGAGTGGTATCATTATACTTTTCAAGAGGATTTACCTTATTGAAATGCTGATACCACTTAATCTACAGGGTTTAGGACAGGTCGGATTTTTAGGTATAAACCCGAAAATTTATTGCTTAATTGCAGCTACCGAGGTTTTTCCACCAATGTTCTCCTGATCCCGGTTCAATCCAAAGTGGTCCGGTCTGTGCTTCATAAATAAAACCATTATAAGCCACCTGGTCGTTCGTATTGTAGACCGTAGGGTAAGGCTGCCATGCAGGTGCGTCACAGTTGGTCCCTGATCCACCTCCATCGCCGCCGTCACCACCATCACCGCCACCGGATCCATCACACGGACCTATCAACTCCCAGGGCTGTCCCGAACCAGTACTTTGTGATGGAATATTGTTTTGGGTCCACCATTTGGCCTTGTACAATGACCCCTGGTAAGCCACCTGCTGACCCCCGGTATAAGCTGTTGTGGCATTCCATTCAGGAGCGCCGTCACAGCCACCGCCATTGCCACCATCTCCGCCTCCGTCTCCTCCTCCGGTGTATGGACTTTCCGGGTAGTTCTCAGCATTGGCTACTGCCGCAGCCACGCTGGTGCCATTTAGTACCTGGCTTGCTACATGCAGGTATCCGTAGGCAGAGGAAGAACCGTTGCCTAACAGCAGTTGCCAGATCATAATACCGTCATTGGAGTTCTTTGAAGCAATGTGTGCGGATAGTTCGCCTACATTTTGATGCGTGTAGGTGTAATAAGGGCCCCACGGCTCATTAGGATAGTGAGTTCCTGCCGCTATAGCAAAACCATATTGGTCCGCATAGTAACGATAACCATCATACATTATTTTTCGATTTGTAGCTGCGCCGGTGTTATAACCTTGAAAAGCAATTAAATCAATTTTATTACCCACGGCTTTCATCACCGGTATCATATGCCCGGTGGAAGAAAACCCAAATAAACTTATTCCGGCATTAGGCGTTGTACCGTTGAATAAATTGGCATCTGACTCACCGGTTACAATATTTCTTCTGGCATGCGAAAAAGGTGAAGCCGGATCGTCATTGTTGATACCTCCCAAAGCCCCAACTCCCGCCGGAGCACATGCCAGGATGTATTGACCTTTAGGCATAATAGCCCTGGATTGATTGAAAAAATCAATAAAGCGGTTAACATTTATCGGATCACCAATATTGGCAAAAGATCCGTTTGGCTCGAAATCCCAGTCTATGCCTGCAAATCCCATATCATCTACCAGGTCTTTGATTTGCTGATAGTTGATGTTATAAGCACTATTGGATCCCCAGTATGTTTCACCACCAATGGACAGTATTACATTGACCCCTTTGGATTTCAATGCAGCCACAGATTCTTTGAGTGTATTACCATCGTATGGAGTCTGTATGCCAGTACCTACAATGTTAAACGATCCCTTGGTATAGGTGAGATTTGGTCTTGCAAAAGCCAGGAAAACATAATTTACATGTTCAGGAATGTCCCTTAACTTGGAACCCTGCCCGGTAGTGGTCCACGACTCTGACCAGGAAGGGAAGTATCCTAATACAATAGGGTCAGTATTATTGACCACTGCACCTAGGCTACTGGCGGCAGCCTCACCCGGTACAAATGAAGGAACTGTGCTACTGGCATCCTCCTGTATACTGTCCAACACTTGTTCCTGGCAGGAAAGGAATACAAAGAGTGTTAAAAGCAACCATAGACAATCTCTGGTTTTCTTATAAGAATAGTTCATAATAGAGGATTTTAAAATTAGTTGTAATACGTTCTGAATTTATTTTAAAAATGAGAGATTGACATTTTTTTTATCACAATGGTATTGTTTCGTCGCTGAACAACATTTTTCCCGGAGTGAGGAGTATGTACAGGTGCATTTCCATGATGGTTTCGAATAGAATGGAGTGAATGGTTGTTCCGGTGCTTCTGGTAAGTGATATCCGTCCTGTCTGATACACACCGGACGTGGGTAGCTGAAAGCTGATAAATGGGTCAAAAGCCAATCCGCCAGGGAATTCTTACGGTTTCTTGGGAAAGATACAGGTATGTTATAACCTGATCATTTGTATTATCCATAATGCCGGTGTGGAGCCTGTTATAAATAACAGTGATCAACCCATGCTAAAATAACCTACTCAGAAGGCATATGTAATTAGTATTAGATTTTCACCACTTTTTTTTCCTCGGAAGACTGATACACTGCTTCCTGGATGGCAAGATTTTTCAGATAAGCCTGACCGTTTGTTTCAAACACATTGCCTGAATACAGGCTATCTATAAAATGCTTTTGAGTAAAGTAAACGCAGTTACCGGCGAATCCTTTGTTTTCGTGGAAGTAGCGATGCGGAATTTCTTTTTCTCCCAGTTTTTGAATGGTCAGTTTACCCATATTATACAAACGAATGCTGCCCTTGGTACCTTCCAGCACCATTTCCCCAAAGGTGTAGCGAGGATTATCATAATTAGGTTCATTGTAGCGATTAGCGTCATACAGTCCGGTACTCCCTCCTTTAAACTGGAAATGTAGCATCCCCCAATCTTCTCCTGCAATGGAAGGGTTGAGCTTGCGCAACTGTGCAAATACCCAATCTACTTCTCCGGCCAGATAACGGAAAGTGTCAATGAAATGTATGCCGGTTTCATGGACCAGAAATCGCTCCATACCACGGAAATAAGGTTGACGGCTGAGATAAGCGTCTTCCGGCCATCCATCTCCTGTCCGCATGCGAAAATGAAGGTGATTCAATTCACCAATGGCATCGTTGTCTAACAGCTTTTTGATTTCACGGTACCAGGGCTGAAAACGAAAGTTTTCATGCACCATAAATGGAACCCCTTTTTTTCGGGTGTATTCTATTAATATTTGAGCCTCAAGAAAAGTGGATGCCAATGGTTTTTGACAAATGATCGGTATACCCAGATCACAGGCGGCTTTGCAAATCTCTAAATGAGAGTCAGGTGGAGTGACTACATCGACAAAGTCTGGCTTTTCCTTGACTAACATTTCCTTGTAGTCTGAGTATGCTTGTGGTATTTTGAATTGGTCAGCGACATGCCGGTACCTTGTTGGGTCCAGGTCAGACAAAGCGGTGATAGAAACGCCTGGTATATCCTGCCATGCCTGGTAATGAAACCGGCTAAAATATCCCGCTCCGATCACAACTCCCTTTAACGTTCTCATTAATATTCCTCTAAAGATTTATTAGCCTTAATATATTTCCATAAAATGATGGCCAGTACATTTAATCCGGCGCCTACAAAAAAGAAGGGGAGAATGGAGCCACTCCATGCCTTGAGATAGGGGAAAGCCAACCCGGTAAGAAATGACCCTATATTCCCGGCCATATTCATGGTGCCGGACACAGCGCCTGCATTTTGTTTTCCAATATCCACACAAACCGCCCAGGAAGGTGCCAGTGACATATCTGCTCCGAAAATAGCTATACTCAGAAAAATAATAGCTCCGGTGACATCGTCCATAAAAACACTACCTATCAAGCCAATAGCGGCAAGGCTGAAACCAATCATGGCCGGGACGCTGCGGGACATGTTCCAATTCCCTTTTTGTATAAGAAGTCCACCAGCCAACCTGAAAACCAGTTGCCAATAGCGCCAAAGATCAGGGGAGCTGAGGTATAGAAACCAGCTTCCACGGCATTTAAATGATAGGTTTCCTTCACGTGAGGAAATAGCCACGTAAGTGCAAAGAAAAAAGTGAAGTTGCTACAAAAATATTGCAACATAGCGAGTTGCATGTTTTTTGAGCGTAGCATAATTCCCAATTTTAGCTTAACCTTTTCCCTGGTGCCTTCATTCTTTTGGCGGTTTTGTAAAATGTAATCTCTCTCTTCGGCGGGCATTAAAGGTTGCTGGTCAGGAGAATCCCGGAATACGAAATACCATATCAATGCCCACACCAGCCCTATAGCTCCCAGGAGGTAAAAACTATTTCTCCATCCCAGGTCATTGATCATCCAGGCCACCAATGGTAATGCGAAAGCCGCACCTAGCCGGGAGCCGGAGAAATTGATACCGGTCACCAGACCTCGTTCTGCTAATGGGATCCAGTTAAAAATAGCGCGTGCCATACTCGGAAATGCGCCTGCTTCCCCGGCCCCAAAAAACAACCTGGTGATCAGTAAAGTGATGAAATTCCATGCAACACCGGTCAAAGCGGTGAATACGGACCAAATGGTCACGATAGACGACAAAACGACCCTTGGGCCGAAACGATCAGCCATTATGCCTGAAGGCGTTTGAAAAAGCGCATATCCTAAAGCAAAAATAGAAAGTACCCATCCCATTTGAGTTTCCGTGAGTGATAAGCTCCCCTGAATGGGTTCTTTAGCCACTGAAATACACACACGATCGATATAGAGTAATAAGGAAAGCAGGAATGTGCCGAGTACCACCAGGTAACGTATAGGAATGATCGTCTTATTCATAGGAGGTGAGTTTTTGAATGACTTGATAAAGTGCGTCTTCTCCACCAACATTACCTGGGAAAACGATATAGGGAATACCTTGATAGTTGCTTTCAGCTCCCAACTCCCAGACCGGAACACCTGCTAAAACCTGCCCTTTGACCCAGGCTCTTTTTATACCCAAAGCTTCCGTGGCAATGTCATTGGAAGTGATGCCTCCTTTAGCTAAAATGTAAGCCGGAGGAGTGTTGATCCTTTTCACGATTTCCACCAGGCTTTCCGAGACCTTTTGCCCGATATTTAAGCTGGTAACATCATTACTGCCCGCCACTAATTGCCGGCTGGTGTAGATGACCACATGCCTGTTTTCTTTTAACAGTTGGTTGGCCCGTTGCGTAATATTGCTGACTTCCTGTTCTCTCAGGTCCCCTAACAGATGCGATACCTGTACTTCAAGGTAGTCAAGGGGTAGATGGTCTTCCAGGTATTTCAGCTGGGCAGAGCTTTTGGGGACATATGAGCCAATAACGGTGAGCCCACCTTTCCCTTTTGTGCCCAGCTGCTCATGATCGAGTAACGGCTTTTGCACCAGGCCTGCCAATGCAGGAACAATGGAAGCAGCCGTCCTCAAAAGTAGTTTTTTCCCCTTTTGGAGGGCCTTTAATAATGTCAGGACCACTATGTCAAGGTCTTGACGGTTGGTAGCGTTTACCACACAAACCCCATTGGCCTGGCAATTCAAAAGTTTGTCCAGAACGATGGGCCATCCTGCATCCCTTATGTCCGTTAACGATATAGATACTACCTCGTCACTTTTGATTTTTCCGGCTGTTTTCTCTTCTATCCAGCATTTCAGGTCGGCGTTTTTATAGCCAAAAGCTGCGTCTCGTGCGAAAGGGGTATGGGATGCCGGGATCAAATGGTCTTTCTCTTCCACATAGTGAACATCATTAATAGTATAGCGTCCACCTTCCCAAAAGGCCGGGACCAGGACATGGACGGCCCCTTCCAGTCCTAAGGGACCTTCCAGCGCAAAGACTTCCTCCGGATAATGCCCTCTTAGGGTGGAGTCTCCACGGCTGATTATCAGGATGTTTCTTGCAGTGGCTTTGGCAGCTTGCGAAATGTTAGCTCCTATTTCTTGGGCGAGTTGAATGGCTTGTTGGGCAGGTAAACTCCGGGAATTGGTCAATACATAGAAAAGGGGTGTTTTATGACTTAATTCAGCCTGAATGTCGACGGTATCCCATGTGGTAAGTACGGGTACATCATAGACCGTTTGCGTCCCTGTGGGGTAATCATCCAATACAATAATGGAAGCATTAAGACTGGTTAACTCCTGTTGGATCTCAGGCAGTAATTCCAACGAAGTTTCGTTAGGTAAAGTGGCGAAAAGCTTTTCTTTTAATACCTTCTCCATTATCTAGCTGCCTGATGGTATTGAGTCAGCCCCTTCAATGGCGATGACCCGTGCCGGCGCACCATCTCCGTCAAAGATCTTCAATGGAAGTGCCACGAGCAAAACCTTTTCTTCAACAAGTTCATCCAGGTTACAGAGCCCTTCTATAATGGTAACACCACCTTCAAGCAATAACTTGTGGATACGTGTGACCTCCTGTATATTATTGACATCAGCTACCGAAGGAGGTTCTACGCCGAGCATTTTGATCTTTTTTTCACAACACCAATGTGCCAATTCATCACTGATTCGAGGCAGACCATCACGATAGAGATCGGAATTTAGGTAATGACTCCAGCCAGTATGTAAGATCAGACTGTCGCCGGGTTGGACATGATCTGCCTTTTCTTTTAAATCCTTTACGGTGATCAGGGTTTTAGGTGGGATACCTTCCAGGTTTACTACCCTGGCGTTACCCATACAGTTTTCCAACGGCATTTTGTCAATAGTTTTATCATTGACATTAAAATGCATTGGCGCATCCATGTGTGTGCCTGCATGAGAATAGATATGTAGCGTTTTAGCATTCCAACCATCTTTTTCTATTGTCCTGGCCGTCTCAAAACGGACTCCTCTCATGCCCTCCCGGTATGTAAGCGTTAAATCTATCAGTTTTGGCATGATGACCTGGATTAAAAGAAGTTGTCAGCTTAACGTTTGTGCAATGATAGCATCAGCAATTTCATCAGTTCTGGCGGTTCCACCGAGGTCTACGGTAAATATTCCTTTGCCCGTGATGGCCTCTATTCCGGACACAATGGCTTGGGCGGCCTCGTCTTCTCCTAAATGCTCCAGCATCAACGCACCAGACCATATTTGTCCTACCGGGTTTGCTGTATTTTGTCCGGCAATATACGGGGCAGAACCGTGAATAGGTTCAAACATAGAGGGAAATTCTTTTTCAGGATTAATGTTTCCACTTGGCCCAAGCCCGAGACTTCCCATAATTGCTCCTCCCAGGTCGCTCAGAATATCACCTATCATGTTGGTAGTAATGATCACGTCAAAGACTTCGGGGCGCAATACAAAACTGGCTGAAGCATTGTCTACATACATTTTGTCGTAAGACACCTCCGGGTATTGATCTGCCACTTCTGCAATTACTTTGTCCCAATACGCCAGGGTATTGATCAACGTATTGGATTTAGTAACATTGGTGACCTTTTTACGACGTTTCTGTGCTAGTTTGAAGGCATAATGGGCTATTCGTTCTATGCCTGCCCGTGTAAATACACTCGTATCGGTTGCCAGTCCAAAAGGTTCATCAGCGTGAAGGATTTTTCCATTCTGAACAAATTCACCTTCATTATTTTCCCGGAGCACTACAAAATCAATGTCTTTGTGACTTTTATAGCGCAAAGGGCTGTCCATACCAGGTAGTAACTTTACCGGCCGGTAATTTATGTATTGTTTGAATGAAGTTCTTACCTTGAACGTGTAAAGCATGGCAGGAAGGGTATCGTCTACATCTGAAAGGCCTACTGCTCCGAAATAAATACCATCGAATGCCTTTAATATTTCCAATCCATTTTCCGGCATAAAATCACCATGTTCCTTATAGTAACCTGCACCCCAGGGGAATACTTCTGTTTCCAGCCCAAAACCATATTTTTGAGCAGCTGCCTGCAGTACCTTTAATCCGGCGGGCACGATCTAGTGCCCGATCCCATCACCATTTACTACTGCGATCTTGTATGTTCTCATTAATTGAATGCCCTATCGGGCTTAGTGTTTGATGTTAAGTGATGCATTAAAATTACTAACTGTATTTTGAATTCAAAATACAAAAAATATTTAATTATGTAGATTTTAATGGTATAGTTATATTGGGGCGTGAAACACTTAGAATTAGTAGATCGGGTGTATCTGAAAATTAAGCAGATGATATTCGATCAGCAACTCCTACCCGGGCAAAAACTGGTACAGGAAAAACTGTCGGCTGAGTTGGGCATCAGTCGCAGCCCCTTGTTAAAGGCCCTGGAAAAACTTGAGAGTGAGCTATTAATAGAAAAAATTCCGCGTCGGGGAATGTTTGTTAAAGAGATGACTCTGAAAGAAATTATCGACGTATTTCAGTGCCGTGCGGTCCTCGAAGGGCTTTCGGCCCGGCTGGCGGCCTTCCGAATTACAACAGAGCAGATCCAAAAACTGAAAGCTATCTTTGAACCCTTCATAGGTAAAAAAAGAGTAGGGGCAGAAGTATATGCCGAAGCAGATCGTGCTTTTCACAATTACATCATGCAGTGGAGTCAAAATGCTGCGATCTTGCGATTGGAAGTATTGAGCAATATCCATTTGAAAGCTTATCAGGCGGGGTTATTAAGACCTCCTAAAGATACCATGGGTGAGCACCTTGCCATTATAGATGCTTTAGCTGAGAAAAATGGTCCGTTAGCAGAAACGCTAATGAAGGAACATATTGAGAAATCAGTAGCTGCATTGAAGAGGCGTAAAGAATCTGTGGGATAAACTTAACTGTCTTATCCGGACCAATATTTTATCTGGCAGGTTGCCCGGTGCCAATCTTCAAATAGGATAAAACTTTCAGGCGAAAAGTAACTGTGTTACAGGATCAGTCATGTTTACATGAAATAGGATTTGCTACGTTCTAAATTGATTGGTTTTGAGCCGGTTACAGGCAGGCCTTACTTAAGTATATACAAGCAATACATAATTCAATCTGTGAGATCATAGACTAAATGATCTTGAGATATGTTATTATGTTTAGAAAATCAATTTTGATGTATCTGGTATACCCTAAGTACTCCGAAGTATAGGTAATTAGGTGACCTATATGAGTGTCATTAAGCTGTTGTGTATCATGTATTTAAGCGAAATAGTCAATGGAGTGTGGAGAATTAAGGTTTTGCCGGTAAAGTTATAGATGGCTTAAACTGTATAGATAGTTTTTAAGTTGATAAGGAATGATAGATAATGAATTACTCACTGCCGAAGAACTGAATGTTGTTATTGCCAATGGTACTACCAATATGGCGATCCTGACAGACCCTCAGCAAAAGATCATCTGGGTGAATAAAGCCTTTACGGATGTTACGGGCTATACTTTACAGGATTGTAAAGGTCGCAAACCATCCTTTCTTCAAAACCATCTGAAGAACCAACCGTCTTTGAAAAGAATTCGTGAGGCATTGAAAGTACCGGAACCTGTTAAGGAATTGATAGAAAATTTCACCAAAGACGGTAAAAAGTACTGGGCATTGGTAGAGATTACCCCTTTATATGACGAGAATGGAGAGTTGAAATCTTTTTTGTCATTGCAAACGGACCTCACCCAACAAATGAAATTACGTGCTGAGTCAGAAGAAATCAAAAATCAACTTAGAGCGGTTTTTGACCATACTACTGTCAGTCATGTGATGTTCTCCGCCAAGTATGAAGTGTTACAGTTTAACAATATGGCCAACCAATTGATGCATGAAATATGTCAATGCCCTTTGATCAAGGGGCAGCGAATTCAATGGCCTACTGAGTTGATGGAAAAAACATTCAGCAAATACTTTGATAAAGCATGGCTGTCTCAGCAGCCTGTTATGATTGAAAAAGAAGTGGATTTAGGCGCTAAAATGCAATGGCTGCGCATGGAGTATCACCCTATCCTTAATGATAAAGGAAGTATCCAATCTTTATCCTTTCAGGTGATTGATATCGATACCATTAAAAGAGCTGAGCAACAGGAACGTGAACAAAAACAAGTATTGTATGGCATAGCGGATATTTATTCTCATCAAATCAGGGGGCCGGTTGCCAGTATACAGGGACTTATGCAACTACTGGACGGTACAGAGTTGGGCGAGCACAACAATGAAGTTTATCAAAAGCTTGTGATCAGTGTAGAAAAACTTGAGAAAGCTATTAATAATACCGTACACATGGCTCACCTGGCTTCCTGATAAAAACGACCTGGCTTACACTTACACATGAGATCAGAGCTTGATCAATTTGAGTCTTAAGCTATTCGTAACTACCGAAACAGAACTTAAGGCCATGGCCGCAGCTGCAATCATCGGGTCTAAAAGAAAACCATTGACCGGATACAACACACCTGCCGCTAAAGGAATACCTAATACATTATAGATAAACGCCCAAAACAGGTTTTGACGAATGCCCAAAACGGTTTTCCTTGATAATTTCAAGACTTTTGGGATAGCTTGAAGATCGGATGTGGTCAGGGTGATCTTAGCTACATCCATTGCAATGTCAGACCCTTTGCCCATGGCTATACTTACGTCTGCCTGTGCAAGTGCCTGGGAATCATTGATGCCATCACCAACCATCGCTACTACCTTTCCTTGTGATTGCAGTTCTTTCACAAATTCGGCTTTGTCGCCGGGTAATACTTCCGCTTTGAAATGCCTGATACCTACTTGCCGGGCAACAGCTTCAGCTGTTTGTGGATTATCTCCTGTGAGCATATAGACCTCTATGCCATTATGCTGCAATGTAGCTATTGCCTGTCCGGAGCCGGCCTTTACATCGTCTGCGATGGCAAGTACGGCTAAGACGCTTGTTGAATTGGTAAAATAGATCACCGTTTTAGCTTTAAGGCGGAGTTCATTGGATTTGGCATTGACTTCGTCCGGAATAGAGATAGAACGGTCTGACAGTAACTTTTGGCTTCCTACATAAAATACCTCACCATCTGCCGATCTTGCTGTAGCACCTTTCCCTGTTATACTCTGGAAATCCGTAACACTGATCGGTTTTACTTTCAATTCTTTTAGCTTTTGTACTACCGCGTCTGCCAGCGGATGTTCAGATTGTAATTCAATAGAAAGCAGAAGTTGCTCGTATTTTTCATTTTTCTCTGTCCAGAACATGTCAGTCACTGTAGGCTTTCCTCGTGTTATGGTTCCTGTTTTATCTAATACTACGGCATTGGTTTTATAGCCTGACTCCAGGCTTTCGGCATCTTTGATCAGCAGGTTGCTTTCAGCTCCTTTGCCAATTCCGACCATAATAGCGGTAGGTGTAGCTAAACCCAATGCACAGGGACAGGCAATGACCAGGACAGCTACCGAGGTGAGTAATGCATGTGTGAATGCGTTGTCACCTCCTACCATGATCCAGGTGATAAAGGTAATGATCGATAGCGCCATGACGGCAGGTACAAAAACTGCTGCAATTTTATCCACCAACTTTTGTACCGGGGCTTTACTGCCTTGCGCTTCCTGTACCATTTTGATGATCTGTGATAACAAGGTAGCACTACCTACTTTTTCGGCAATGAAGCGAAAACTCCCTTTTTGGTTGATAGTACCTGCAAAAACTTGTTCACCTTTGGTTTTTTCAACCGGTACAGGCTCCCCGGTGATCATACTTTCATCCACGAAAGAATGGCCTTCAGCTACTTTACCATCTACAGGTATCTTTTCTCCTGGCTTTACTACAATGGTATTCCCAACCTGTACCGATGTAGTCGGGATCTCAGCTTCCATTCCGTTTCTGATGATCCGGAGGGTTTTAGGTTGCAGCCCCATCAGCTTTTTTAAGGCGGTAGAGGTATTGGACTTGGCTTTTTCTTCCAGCAGTTTACCGAGCGAAATGAAGGTAATGATCACGGCAGCCGCCTCATAATAAACATGAGGAGACAAGCCCCTAACATGCCAAAAATCAGGAAAAATTGTATTGAACACACTGAAGATAAAAGCGATACCTGTACTTAGTGCTACCAGTGTATCCATATTGGCTTTTCCATGCCTGGCTTGTTTAAAAGCATTGATAAAGAAACTTCTGCCAAACCAACTCAAAATGGGAAAGGTCAGGACAAGAGAGAGCCACCGCCCGGGTACCCAGTCCATGAAAAACATGCCTAGTATGAATACCGGAAGCGTCAGTAGGGCCGACCAAACAGTGCGTTGTTTGGCCCGTTGGTAATGCTGTTGCTGAAGTTCTTGTTGTACTTCTGATGGGGCTTCCACATCTACAATTAAGTCATACCCGGCAGATTGTAATGCCTGCTGAAGTACATTAGGTGGAACGGTCGGATCATATTCTACTAAAACCGAATGGTCGGCTAAATTCACATTGGCTTTTGACACTCCATCGGTGTTATTAAGAACAGACTCCACACCTAATGCACATCCGGCACAACTCATCCCGATAACCGGGAAAGATCTTTTTTCCAAGACGTTATCAGGATGTTGTAATACAGGGTTTGGCGTTTCCGTAGTTTCCATAAGGTACCTTTTTTAGAACAGTACTAAGTTCTGAAAGGCAAACGTAAAGCTGTTATATGATTCGGAAAAAGCGTTATAAGATTTTGATTATATACCGTCCAGGGCCTGGTGTCCTGGCTTTCTGAGCTTTTTAAAAGCAGTTACTGTCATGCCGGTTTCACGTTTGAATTGTGCAGACAAGTGTGCTACACTACTGTATCCTGTCCGGAAGGCAATCTCGGCTAAAGTCAATTCATTGTAAAAAAGAAGCTCTTTTACCTTTTCTACTTTTTGTTTGAGGATGTAACGTTCTATGGTGATACCTTCAATGGCAGAAAACAATCGGCTTAATGAAGAGTACTCCTGGTGCAGGGAATCTGCTATTAGTGCTGAAAAATTAGTGTTTAAAGGGCTATTATTATGATGTACCTGGTCAATGATCAATGCTTTTATTTGAGCTATAAGTTTTGATTTTTGGTCTTGCAACAGTTCGAACCCTTTGGAAGACAGCTGTTTTTCAAGCTGCTTTTTTTGGTCTTCCGTGAGGGGTACCAGCGAATGGACCTCGCCTAGTTTGATGGTTGCGGTCTTAATATTTAATGCATTGAATATGTTCTCCACTGTTTCGATACAACGGGGACAGACCATATTTTTTATGTGTAAGGTGTTAGCGCTCACGTCTTATTGTAACGACCTGATGGCCTTATTGATTCATTTAAGTGACAGGATTATGCTATTCTGTCAAATGCTCCTTTTTAAGTTTTTCCATTATAGCCTGAATAGCTTCAGGCCCACCGTCAAGAATCGCCTGGGCCTTCTTGGCGTCCTCCCGGTCTACGGGTTGGTATTTCATGCTCCAACGCGCATTTTCCATCAATATCGGGAATAGGTCAATGCCCTTTTCCGTAAGCAGGTAAATGATCTTTTGTTTATGTTGGGGATCGTTTTTCTTATGAATGATACCTTCTTCTTCCATCGCCTGTAAGCGACTGGCCAGAATGTTTGAGGCAATTTTTTCTTTTGACTTTAGAAATTCTCTAAAATACTTTTTACCCTCAATGATCATGTCCCTGATAATGAGGAGCGTCCATTTATCCCCAAATACATCCAGCGCCAGGTATTGAAGGCAGTTAGATCGATATTTTTTTGCTTTACCCATAAAGTATTCTCAAAACCAGTTGCAAAATAAAATCAAAATAAATATAATTACAACCAGTTTTATTTTGCAATCACTTAATTATTATTTCTATGAACAAACCAATGGAAACTGCAACGGATTACCAAAAATGGGTAACTATAAATACTGGCAAGCAGGAGGTTTTCGATGCATTGACGAGAGGAATTGATCACTGGTGGGGGAAGGTAGACCAACCGGCTGTTGAGCCTGGTGATATTTTTAAGATCTCTTTTGGAGAAGGCTCTTATTGGAAATTTAACATAGTCGATCTTGTTGTACCACAAACAGTCACGTGGGAATGCGTAGAGTCGCATCAGGATCATCATATAGCAGGTATAGACAAGGAATGGCTGGGAAGTAAGTTGTATTGGGAAATTTATGAAAATGAAAATGGCACAGAAGTCAGGCTTTTGCATCAGGGATTAGTACCAAGTGGTGTTTGTTATGGTGTTTGTGCTAACGCCTGGGATTTTTACATCGCAGATAGCCTTAAAAACTATCTTGAAAAGGGTGAAGGAAAGCCTGGAGAAATGTAGCTCATTTTCCACTGTTAGGTAGTATGGAAATGAATTCAACAAAAAGGTTGCTGCGGTTTTAGGCAGCCTTCGTTTTTTGCTGAAGCTTGCATTAGGAAGTTTTCCTCATCTCATTCGGCCTGCTAAATGGCCTCACCTGGTCACTTTTTAAGTATGCGGATGTCAATACATTTGACCTTTTTTTTAGGGCTACATTTTAGCGGATCAGGCCTTTGCACTGTTATGATGAGAGATACTCCGGAGTTCGGTGGTACCTGCCATTGCTGGTTTCAATCCTAGGACACAAGGTATGGCAGTTGCTATTCGCGGAACAAACTTTTCTACTGCCAATAGCGAAAATAGTGTGAAATTCAGCAGTTTTAATCTTTTTTAAAACCGGTATCCATGGCCATCACCGGCTCAACGATTGCTTCCGGTTCCTTAATAGTGGCTTGCTTTACATTTTCTGTCATATTCGCCATATGTTCCCCCGGTAATTTTAAGAACCTGAATGAAACCATCAGAGCTATTAAGCCTGTAAGCAACCAACTTATATCTACACTCGCCACATTTGGGAAACGTTGTAAAGTCGCCCAAAACCAATCTCCGGTCATTACGCCGTTAGCCAGTGGCACCAGTAAAGACAATATCCCGCCAATTACCAGGTAGTTTCTATTTTGTTTTGCATAGCTATTCCAAAAACAACCGATAACCAGAAGTATTAACCAGCTCGAAAAGAATACCGCGTTTACTAAAGAAGTACGACCTTCCAGGTCCATAGGGACCAGTTTGTTGGCGATGAAAATGACGGCCATAGCCGGAAACAGGCTAAGGCAAATGGCGAGGTAAACTTTCGTCACGCGATGATGGAACGCTCGTTGTTTTTGCGTGTATTTGTCATTATCCCTGGCAGTACGCCAGATCAATACGCCGCTTAAGATCATAAAGCACGTGATCATAGATAAAATGAAATAAACCACTTTGACAGGAAATCCTCCAAACTCACCAAAATGCAGTTTGCTGATCATTTCGATGACGCCAAAGTTGTAGTTCTTTTGCGTGGGAGAGAAGCTTATTTCATCTATTGGGACACCGTCCGACATGTACATTGCGATACTTCCTCTGGAAGTAACTCCCTTACCATCTTCTATTTTCCAGGTAATCAATGCATCCTCTAATCCGTAATTTCTAACCACAGCTCTTGAAGCGTGATAACCAGGGTAAGCTTGTTCGATCTGTTTTTTCAGGACACTTAAGGTGATGTTTTTCGCTGGTTTGGCATCATGATTCAACTCAACGCCATTTTCAGGCCTTATTATATTAAAGACTTTGGAGGAGTCGCCTTCAAATAAAAACAATACACTGGGTAAAAGTATTAAGGTCAGGAGCCCGAAAAAAGCTCCTGTGATAGCATACATCATTTGAAAAGGAAGTCCGATGACTCCTAATACAGTATGTGCGTTCGTCCAGATCTGCTTCCATTTACCTTCTACCAAAAAGGCGTAAAACTTTGTCAGCAGGTTTTTCCAGTGGATCAGGATTCCGGTAACGCTGGCAAAAAGGAAAAACAGGGCAACTAAACCTGACAAATAGAGCCCTATGACGGGAATTTGCCTGAAGTAATGCAAGTGATATATCGTTTCTCCTAATGTGGTAGGGGGTTTCTTAATATCTTGTACTCTGTACGTTCCTGGCTCCACATAAGCAGCCATACGCTCTGTAGTACTATCCGTATCATGGAACTCCCCGTAAACAAGCAAAAAGGGATTTTTATCTTCCGGGAAAATAATATTTGTAACTGCGTGCCAATCCAATCCATAGGCCTTATCGACTTCTTCCAGGGCCTTTTCATAATTGAGTTCCCCTCTTTGCTGTACCCTGGCATTTGGGTTCTCCCATTGGTAGATCTCATGTCTGAACAGTGCAAATGCTCCGGCGTAGAAGATCACAAAAAGTGCAAAACTGATGACAATTCCTGCTACGGTATGGGTATGGAACAGTACGTTATATGCTCGGTTTCCTAATCCTTTAAGTTTCATAATGGGCAGATAATTAGCTGAAAATGATCAGTGAACAAACGATAATGACCGAACCGAAAAGGCACCAGACATGCCATGCCTTTTTTATAAAAAAGGCCAGCACCATGAATGCGATCCAAATCAGGAAAGCACTGTAGGAAGTGGTTAAGATGACCGGTGCGTTATTGGTCACCAGTGTAGCTGTAGCAATGTGCATGAGCATAGTAGCGATGTAACTGCCCAATATCGCAGCGGTCACCTTGGAGACACGTGTCCAGGTGTCTGAGAGGTATTTTGATTTAGCCGGCATAGTATACAAATTCATAAATGGTCATTCCCACCATAAGCAGGCCCCAGAAAAAGAGCCAGTAACGATGCAGCTTGATGGATAATAACAAAGCGCTCATAGTCATCATAAGTACTACAGCCCAAACCAGGAGGCCGGTAGGTGCATCATTATAAAGCTTGACGAATAATCCCATGGACGATCCCAGGAAAAGCAGAGCGACTACCAGTGTGCCCTTTTTGTTTTTTCTTAAAGGGCCACCCATTGACTGAAGACTTTCCGGGAAGTATTTAGAGGTTCCGTAAAGAAGAAAACAGGCCATAAATGTGATAATGAATGCCATGGTCTAAAAGAATTTATACTGTTCTATTCATCTATGGATAAGTCAAATACACTAACCAAAGGCGCTCCGGTTACGTTGAAGACCAATTCGGCATTGTTGGAAGCCGCATCATAACTGTAAAATGCATTGATGTCCGGGTTTGAAATAGCGAAGTAGGGCTCGTTATTCAGAAAGGCCATGTTGGAGGGGTCGAAAGGAGAAAGGGCCGGAAGTCCGTTGATGGAAGTAACCGTCTGCGCTGCCAGATCCACTTTTACCCAGGCGCCTGTGGGGGCGGAAAAAAGCCATGCGATAATTTGTTCAGTGTCTTCGTTTGATAACCCTTGAAATCCCCCTCTTTGCGTAACCAACTCTGCAATTCTGCTGTCGAGTTCCGCATTGATCAAAGCGTAACCGATATCATTCCTGTGATAATAAAATGTGGTAAGAAAAGCCCCCAGGTTGGTAGGGTTAACTTTTAGCGGCACCTGGAAGTTGTATTCCGGGTCAT
Organism: Fulvivirga sp. M361; assembly: GCF_007097395.1. Lineage (GTDB taxonomy): Bacteria > Bacteroidota > Bacteroidia > Cytophagales > Cyclobacteriaceae > Fulvivirga. Next base: position 354,484 of record NZ_VKDC01000005.1, on the reverse strand, counting down.
ATTCTGTTGATCCAGCCGGTATTTTTACGATGGCACCGGAAATATTGGGAACGCTGAGATTTCCACCATGATAAAAATACAGGTTGCCTGATTCGTCCATGTAGCGCTGACCGAACCGGTTAAAAACCACTAATTCATCGGTCTCAAAAGAGAGTTCTAATTTGTTTGCCAGTGCATTGGATTGCAGATCAACACGAAAAAGAGGTACGCTGGGTAAGGTCTCACCTTCTTCGCCTCGTGCGACGACGAAAACCTCATCCTGATTTCGGAATATGAATTTTTGGTATCGAAGTGGGAAACCTGCTCCGTTTTCGCTCAGATCCACCGTGGTGATTACCTGCATGGTGGCGGGGTCAAAAATAGATGCAGTATTGGGATCATTCCGATCATGGAACATACCAAAATTTCTATCTCTAATGGCCATGGAGAAAGATTCATCGTTAATGGTTGGAATAAAACCTTCTTCTACGAATTCCCCGTTACCGTTGACGGCAATTTTTGAGAAACCTCTGGACCCGTCCGTTCTGGTCATAAACATGGCTCCGTCACTTACGGATACAGGAAAGAAAGATTGAAAGGCTGTACCTTGCGTAATGTCTATTGTGCCTGTTGGTAGCTCTTCGTAGTATTTCACAAAGTACCCGTCATCAGAAGTACCTGCCAGCACTACAAAACCTGTTTTTAATCGCGTTTCAGAAGGGTTTTCTGAAGCGTCATCGTCGCTACAACCTGTTAAAATAATGGATAAACCTGCCATTAAGACAATGATCAGCCTCATCTGATTTTTAAAATAGAGTAAAGGAATGCTGGATTGAGTCATTTCTATAGGATGATTATACTAGTGTAAAAGATATCTGATTTTAAAATGTAGATTCCTTCCCGGTTTGGGGATTCGGAAATTGTCGAAGACCTCATTGTCGGTGAGGTTGTTCACTTGTCCTGAAAAAGACCATGGAGTATTCGTCAATGCATAGGTAAGCCCGGCATCTAATTGCTGTTGCTGAGGGATGGCGTTATCTGAATTAGTAGTACCGCCTTCCAAAATAAGGCTGAACTCCTTAACGAAAGCATAATAACCGAAAACGGTGATACGATGACCTGACTTCCAAGGTGTATTAAATGAATACCTGGTGGAAAAGTTGAAGAAAAACGTTGGAATATTGGGTACCGGATTTCCAACTCCGTTGGTATTCGTGGCATTTTTATCACCGGCTATTACAATATCCTGGTAGGTCAGGTTAGCATCCAAAAGCAGGTTACGATGAGGCTTTGCTTTAATGGTCAACTCCACCCCCTTAGCATCCACTTCATCTTCATTTATGAAGAAGCTGGGATCGTTTTCATTACGGCCGGCCTGTAAGCGCACAAGATTGGACTGATCTCGGAGAAACCAACTCAAATCAATGGAAACCATGCGGTAAGCATCAAAATTCAGCTTGTAATATCCTCCGATATTGAGGTTGTTACTTTGCTCAGGTTCCAGGTTAAAATTTGGGGCTATGGTGACAAAATTCCCGAATATCTCGAATTCATCCGGGATCCGGATCGCGCGTTCGTAACTGGCCCTTAAAAATAGATCAGGTGTTAGATTGTATTTGAACCCAGCTCCGTATCCATAATCATTACCACTGACTGTGGACTCAAAAACGGTCAACCCTCGCCGCTGATTAAATTGGATGGACTGGTTATCATAATAATAAAATTTACCATACACCAGGGTTGAGATTTTCTCATTTAGCCAGGTAGACTCATAAGATAGTCCCAGGATATTCTTGTTAAGAAGAGAAGGTACCGTATTGGGGTCAATGTTATCTTCGGTGATGCGAATGCCAATAGGATCTTCACCCTCTATTTTTTGATGTGCGTAGAAATTACTGAGTTTCAATGTATGGTGATAAGAAAAAGGATAAGTAACGGTAAGCCGGTGCGTGGTGGATAGATTTTCACCCTCCCTTAGCGAAGGGTTCGAAAGTATCTCCGAACCGCCATTTAAAGAAATATTTGGGTTGATCTCTCCCCTCCAATTGTAAAGATTGGTGGTGCTGTCGTCGATATTAGTGAATGTAAAATTGAGATTGCCGAAATAGTCTATGCGTAAGGCATCGTTCAGAAAGCTTTTTTTGTATCGTACACTTTGAAATAATGACCGGTTCGAGCTTGCAGCTTCACCAGCCGGTATACTAGCTACCCGAATACCATGTTGGATCTCGTCTGTACGTTGATTGAATCCTGTGTAAAGGGTCAGTTCATCTGCCCAGTTTTTATCCTTCAATCCTAACTGGACCTGCAGTTGAGAAGATTGATGGGCGTTATGGAACCGTTCTACTGTTATTTCTTCTTCTCTCGACTGTTCAGGGATCAGGTTTCGCACATTCATTTCATAGTTATTGTCCGAATAGTTGAAAAAACCACTCAACCCAACGTGTACACCATTATCAAAGACCTTGACGCCGCTGAATGTAGCAATGTGTGTGTTAAAAGAAGCTATTTCATAAGACGCATCCAGGTAGCTGGAAAACGCTTTTTTGGGAACTACATTGATGCCTCCGGCCAGTGCATCGGTTCCTATATCAATAGGCATCACTCCTTTATAAATGTCAATTCGGTCGACGGAATTGACCGGCAGGTTGTTCAGTTGGACACTACCTCCTAAAAGCTCCAGGGGTATGCCGTCGTAATACTGGCGTACGGCACGGCCAGTTAATCCGTTCAATTGAACATTGATATCACTTCCAAGGCCACCAGACTGCCTTACCCGTACTCCGGATGACCGGTCTAAGATGGATACTATACCTGCGGATTCAACCTGTAGCTTTTTGAGGTCTATAGACGCCACCTGTAAGGGTAGCTCAGATAACTCCTGACTTTCTGACTTTCCCCGGATAACCACCTCTGACAAAGTGGCCACTTCTTCCTTCAGTATAAAATTTAGTGCTATTAGCTTATTATTATTGACCTTTATCTGATTTTGCTGTGTTTCAAACCCTACTGCAGACAATTCCAGCGTATATGAACCTTCCGGTATACCTACCAGAACAAAATTGCCCCGGACATCAGCTGCGGCCCCGTAATCTGTGTTTAAAAGACGGATGGTAGCCCCGGGGACGCCATTTCCCTTCTCATCTATTATTGAACCCTTCAGGTCAGCGGCTGAGACACTGGTTCCACTGACCAGTAAAAAAATGATCGTAAAAAATTGCTTTATAGAAAGCCCCAGCACTGTTTTTGCCTTTTGATTATCCGGAGACATCTCAGGTCGATAGACATCACGCTTACTACGCTTCTTATACCTGCGTCCCCACCAAAGTAAAAAGCCTGTGACGGGTAATGAAGCAGTGACCAGGCTGATGATAAAGGCCAGTATCTTACCAAAAATACCACCAATCGCCCCCACATGGATATCATAATTCATGCGGATCACTTTATCAGCAAGTGTCGCATTTTTATATTCCCCATAGATGCCGGGCGTTTCAATTTCTTCCAGTGTATTTTGATCGTAAAATAAGTAGTCAGAACTGTAGTATACACCTTTCTGATAAGACACCTCGACATAGATGGAAGAGGAGTCTGATGCCGGGTAGTGGACCTCAAAGCTTTTGTAGTCAGGATGTTTAAGAGCTAAAAGTGGAAGCAGTTTATCTATTGGCCGAATAGCATCTTTAGATTCGTTAAGGTCGGTAAGAGCCGTGTTGTCAGGTATGATGAACTGCGGGGCTTTATCTCCGCCCCAACTTTTATAGGTAACGAAATAGATCCAGTCAAAGGCCATGATCAGCCCTGAAAACGCCAGGACTAACGCAAATACAGCTACATAAAACCCGGTGACAGAGTGGAGGTCAAAGTTTTTTCGTCTCCATTTCGTAGTAGATCTCCAATCGAATTTGAACCTCTGCTTACGGGTTTTTTTGTTTTTTGGCCACCATAAGATGATACCTGTGACGAGCATAACGACAAAAAGCATTGTGGCATAGGCGGTGATCTGTGAGCCTATCGCTTTAGGTAGCCATAGATTCAAATGACCGTCCAAAACAAACCCGAAAAAACCGGACCGGTGGTCTTTGACACCCATAAATGCTCCATTGTAGGGGTTCAGAAAAACAGATTGATAAAATTCAGGTTCGGCCTGATAAAATATTACTTCAAGAGCGTCGGTTTCATGACCATAGACGGTCCCATGAATATGCCTGTCAGGGAATACTTCCTGTGCCAGTTCTTTCGCTTTGCCGGGAGAGATGAAAGCCCTGTCTTCTTTTAATATGGTTCTTTCACCTTCTGTCAGATGAAGGATCTCTTCCTGGAATACCCAACAGCATCCGGTAATGGCAATAACAAATACAACCACTCCGGAGGCTAATCCGAGATACAGGTGCACTGTTCCGGCAATACGTTTTAGTCGACTCTTTTTTGTCATCCCCAAGGTATGAAATCACTCAGCAATGCATTGCTGAGTGATGGTTAAGGTAGTTTTTAGTCATTTTTTTAGCGCCAGGATCCCTTTTGTCCAGTTGCCTTCCAGTTGTGCTCCTTTCTTTGCTGAGGCCGTACCGGGGTCCACTTCATAAATGAATGCCCCGTTAACGTCACTTACATTGATGTACACTTTTCCGTCATGTATCAGATGGGCCATGCCCCATTCTCCACCGTGAAGCGGTACTTCAGTCACTTTTGTTACGGTTTGATTGTACAGATCGGCTATGGCAATAGAGCAGATGGGATTCTCAGCATCGGGATCATAGGTGGCCCATAAGCCGCTGTCATCCTTTACCATGCGCACTACAGCTTTACCGTTTCCTGCATAAACTGCATTATTGACCTTATATCCGCCACTGGCTGTTTCGAAATTGAAGAAGTAGGAATCATCAAAATCAGTAGCCCCGTTTTTAATTCTTAAAAACCCGGATGGATTAGTAGGTGTGGGAGTAAAGCCTGAAGCCAAAGAGGAAGTAGAGAAGGAATAGATATCACCCATTTCGTCTTCCTGAAGGCTGGTAAAAGAAAGGTAATTGCCTATATCAGAGGTTCTGTTATCAGTAATGATTTTTTCAAACTCCAGTTCCGGATACGAATAGATGGCAATTCTTGCTTCATTGGAATTAGGCGTGGCAAATGCCGGTACACCATCATCTTCTCCGGCCCCTAACAGGTAATACGACATGAATAATTTGTTTCCTTTTACGATAAGATCCGTAGGCCAGGCTACCAGGCCATCTTCTTTTCTTTCGTCAATCCGGGTACGCGCACGACTCCTAATGGACATGTCATTTTTATCAATGGTATAAATGATACGTTCCTCGAATCCGGCCCTTGTAACACCTACAGCCAGTAATGTATTATCATCAACATCCACATAATTATAGGTTTGTAATTCTGTGATCAGGCTCCCGATATTAGTCAATGTGCCATTGACCAGGCGATAACCGGTTAAGGTGTTGTCTGTGGCATAACCACTGGTAATTAGTGTATTGCCTGCATTGATATAGGACATCCATGCAGGTTGCTCAAAACCGGAACCTAAAGGGGATATGATACCCTCCATAAGGTTATTTACCGGTAGAAGCACATCAGCACCTGATGTGGCCTCTACTCCGAGCACAAATTGTACGTCTCCCGTAGTTCCTATGAAGGGTTGCTGCTCATCGTCATCCCCACACCCGATAATACATGTAAGAAACAGCGTGATGCAGCTGATGGTTAAAACTTTTGTTATACGTGAGTTCATGGTGTTTTAATTGAAGTAGTTAATTAAGGTTTTGTGTTAAGAAAATTCTTGCTTTGATGGCGAATGACCTACCTGGTTTTTGTTGATTTAGGTTATCAAACACCCGTTCATTTAAAATATTGGCAGCAGTGAAAGACAGGTTGTACTTTCCGTTATTCTTAGTATAAACGAGCTCCAGGTCACTTGTGAACTGGGTCGGGATAACCGCTTTTGTAGATGAGTTGGCCAGGCTGGGCCAATTGAAGAAGAACTCGTGAACATAATTTTGGATGGCACTGATAGAGAAATTGTCATCAGCGCTAAATACTTCACTGAAATTGTATGAGGCGGCAAGATTACCAAAGAGATAAGGCTGGTTAGGGATACGGTCCTCGTAAAACGGGTCTGGCTGACTTCCTTCTCTGCCTTTTACCCACTTACCGTTATTTCGAAGGTCCTGGTAGGTACCGTTGAGACTGAACCTCAGGTTGTTTTTTAGCATGTATTGAATATTCATGTCCACTCCGGTGGCCAGTACACTGGCTTGATTTTCGAAGGTACTTCTGACACCAACGGTTTCCGTTCTCATGAAATCTTCGGAATCGCGCAGAAAAAGATTGATGTCTGTTTGAAGGTTATTATTTTTTGTCGGTTTGAAGTTATAGCGAAGACCCAGGTTATAATTCTTACTTTTCTCTGGTTCTAAAAAGATGTTAGGTAATATTGAAATGCCATTCCCGAATAGTTCCTCTGTTTCCGGGAACCGGTAGGCGCTTTCAAAACTGGCTTTGAGCTGAAACCCCGGACGAACGAAGTATGTGGAGGCAAAGCCATAACCCAGCTCCGATGCATTACTGGTAAAGTCAATTTCCTCGGTCCCACTGTAATCCGTCTCTGTTGTATTTAGGCCGAACTGATACCATTTGCCAAATACGGTGGTATGCAACTTGGAACTCAAGAGTTTAGTAGTGTATGCGAGGCCTGCTACACTCTTGTTTACTGTACTGGGTTTGCTGAATTGCGTGTTTTTTTGAGCATGTAGCTCGTCAGTTCCCTCTAATGTCATGCTGTTAAAAGACAAATTGGCGGAAACATTATGGTTTGGTAAGATCTCATATTCCGTATTTATATTACCTAGTAAATTTGACCTGTCTAATTGAAAGAGGGTTTTTCGTTCTACTTCCCCGGTGGTGGTATGAACGTTTTCCTCTCGGTTTCCCATCCAGTCGTACCGGTGACTACTTGTATCCTTAAGGTTGAATTGTGAATTAACATACACCAGGAAGCTGGATACATTCATTTTACCTCCTATAAGTCCCTTTTTCTGATAAGACAGGTTTGTGATCCATTTAGCTTCTTCCTGTATTACCTCACCAAGGGGAATCGCGGTAGTTCCAAGGGCCTGCGGTGGTTGCTGAAGGTCATTGAAATTATCAGAATACATGATGCCTACCATTAGCTCATCGGCGAAGCGTTTATGGGTTATACCGCCTTCCATCCAGACCATTCTTGATTCATACGAATCATGAAACCTCCTTACTTCAGTGGTTTCATCGGAAAGTTTACCTGTTTCCACATCCAACAGGTTTACATCTATTTTGTAATCATTGTCAGAATAATTGTAGAATGATTTTAACCGAAAAGTTGCACCACTTTTTTTATTATAGAGTTGGCCGTTGATAGCCCCACGATGTGTATTGAAAGACCCATGGGAATATGAAGCGTCTATATAGGACATCGGCCTTTTATCTGTGATGATGTTAATGGCCCCTCCCAAGGCATCGGAAGACAGGTGAATAGGGACAACGCCTTTATAGATCTCAATACCGGAGATGATGTTGGCAGGAAAATTATTTAACGTCAGGGAGCTCCCGAAATAATCCATGGGTATACCATCAATAAAGGTCTTGACCTGGTTGCCTGTCAACCCGTTGAGAGACAATGAGAAAGCCGAACCCAGACCACCATCCTGCCGGATGTTCACTCCAGATACCTTATTCAGGATTTGATTAACATCCGTGGATATGTTCTTGAATTCCTTAGCTTCTACTACCTGGATGGCATAGGCTTTCTCGCGCATTTCAGTAGCTTCTGATTTGCCATACACCACTAATTCATCCAGCTCCTTAGCCTGTACCTCCAGCACTATGTTTAGCTTTACCTGCAGACTAGATGGTAAGTCCACTCTCCTAAAGGTTTTTTTATAACCTATGCCCGAAATGGCTATGGTATAAGTGCCTGGTGCAATTCCGACGATCTCATAAGTACCCTCAATGTCTGCAACGGCACCTATTGACGTCCCCTCCAACAACAGAGTAACACCAGGCACAGGGTTGCCATCGTTTTGAACAACTTTCCCGGAAAGAGAAGCCAGCTTCTTCTGTGAATAGGAAAAAGATCCTAACAACCAGAACGAAATAAAAAAAAGACAATACCGTGACATACGTTTGAATCTTTATTTAGAATGATTCTAAGTTGCAAATTACGCATGCGTATGCCTGGTTATCAATCGCTAGTGGTAGCGATTTTGTATCACTAGTTATAGTGATCGGTATAGGGAAATCATGGACTTCGCTTGGTATATTCTTTGGGAGGCTTCATCAGATTATAATCGATGGCTTGCTTTTTTACCTCATCAGCTTTACTCCTCTTTGTTAAAGTGATAGGTTGCGCCAAAGTTAAGGACCAGGGGAAACCTGTCTGAAACAAGAAACAAATAATATAGTAAGAAATTATCTTAAGGAAGAGCTATTCTAAGGTACAAGGGCCTTTCTTTGATCTATATCTCCGGGCTGTCGGAGGTACAGCAATTTTACGCTTTGCTCATAACTTACTCTTCTTATTTGAGGTAAATGACAAGAAGTTTCCTGGAGGTGAGGTGGTGTTCGCTACCCATCTGAATTTAAGATTTTCAGCTGAAAGTTGCTGGTAGCAGATCCTGAAACCGCTCTTCAAAAATCCCAGATGTATTGTTCTGACAGAGTAGAGTCGTAGGCAAAGAAATTTTTTGAGAATGAAGATCCGATGGGTAAATCGATCCATGTTTTGGATTATGGCTGTAGCTATGAGGTCACAGGGGTGATGTTCTGACCCATTCACACTTAACCTTTATATGAATGGGACCGAAGGAGGCATTTGAGATGTGGGACCATAAGCGATCTGTATTGGCGTTTCAAAGCTACCAAACAGCCTGCTACCCGTTAGGGAATATGTCAAGCCTTTACCTGTTTTCATGTATATGAGTATTTATTTTGATTATGACTTGCCTTGAACTATTTAGCCCGGTGGAGTATACCACTAAGCAACTAACGACAGAGACTGAGATCAGGAAGGTTATGGGGCTCTTACTTTGGATGAAAGTTATCAGGCCAATAATCACCATTCCAATAAAATACTGGGAAAAAGTAACTTCTTTTACATTGAACCTACTCTTGTAAGCTAGTTTCATCAGGGTAGCTAGCATACGGTAATTTATGGCGCTTCCAATGACCAGGAGGCTGTCTGACATCAACCTTTCGTCATCAGGGGATTTTTCAGTTACCTACGGCTTCCACTTCAAAAAGCATTCCCTCCAGGGCAAGCATTGGTACTGGTATCAAGCTTTGGGTGGGAAAGACCCCATTGGTCCATATCAACTTTGACTCCTCTATGAGTACCTGATGTTTTGAACTATCATAATCTACAATGAGCGTGGTAAGTTTTACTGTAGCATGTATGTCCAGTCCTACTTCACACAGAGCTTTCTTTACATTTTTTTAATACCTATTTTACCTGTATTCGAAAGTGTGGTAACATCACCCCGTGATGATCTTCACCACTTTGGCCTGAAATCATAACTAGTCGGGCATTGGTTTGAAGTGTGGCATTTGGGAATATCCGTTCGTCGTGAGGGCGTAAAGTGCTTTGGAGTTTATAATTTTTAAGTTGACTGAATTATTTCGTGTTTTTATTCTTGATATTTTGTTTGTTATAGTAAGACAAAATAGTCTGAGAAAACGCGACAAAACCGGCTTTAACCCATCGTCTTTCCTTTGTCTTTTTCAAAAAGAAACCTTGATATTCGACAACAAATGTTTTTCATTCTGAAATTTTATTTAATACAAACGCAGCGTTCGGTATCCATTTAGCATTTAACTAACAATGAGTAAAATTTGATTGGTCCATTGAGTGAAATAGAGATCGTAGCGTTGTGCAGAAAACAGGACAGAGTAGGCGAACGCTTACTTTTTAAAAAGTATTACACCTCCATGCTCGGTTTATGCAGACGCTATGTAAGCGATGAATATGCGGCTAAAGAGGTGTTAAGTGATGGATTTGTCAAGGTTTTTCACCACCTGGATACGTTTGAGTTCAGGGAGGGCAAAGGATTAAAAAGCTGGATAAAAAATATTATGATCAATGAAGCTTTGATGTATTTACGAAAGCATAGAAAGTTTCAGAAGAATGTTTCCCTGGATGAGGTATACGATGCTCCCGGGGTTCAACAGGTAGAATCTATGGATGCTGAGCTCATTCATAAGGCGATAAGAGACTTGCCTCCCGGTTATCGTACGGTGTTGAATATGTCTCTAATAGAAGGTTTTTCGCATAAAGAGATCTCAGAGAAGTTAAATATAGCCGAAGCTGCTTCACGGTCACAGCTGGCGCGTGCCAGAAAAAAATTACAGGAATCATTAAAAGGGATGCTATGAAAAAGAACGTATCGTTTGATGTCATCATCAAAGAAAAGGTCACCCATCTTGAGGAGAGTAGCAAGGGTGAAGAGATGGAGGAGACTGAACTGTGGGAGATGGTCCGGTCCAAAAGAAAACCGGCCTGGCGTGTGTCGGGGCGAACGGCATTTTGGATAGGAGGAGTGGCCGCCTCACTCACGTTGCTGCTGATCATCCATTTTGCTTCTGATACTGATCATGAACGTGTTACTTTTTCCAGGAATATGCGCGCTGTAGTACCTTCGGATATACATAAAGAGGATGATCCGCACCGGGTGGATGATCTGATATTATCCCGTTGTGCGGAGATCAATGAAATATGTCAGACCCCTGAATTTAAAGAGCTTCGGAAAGAGTTTGACCTCATCGAGGATGAACTGAAAGACCTGCAACTAATGATCTCCCACTACGGTGCAGATGAGTTCATTATCCAATCAAAAATTAAAATAGAAAATCACAGGTCCGAGATTGCATTCCGGATGATGCAAATGTTAATGTCATGAAAAATTTAATCTTACTTGTTGGGTTCAGTATTATGGTCGTATCGGGTGTTACAGGCCAGGATGAAGTCCATGTGGCGACCAGGACAATAGAAAAACGACTGGAATATGCACAAGGTGATGAACTGGAAATAAGAGCAGAAAAAGCCGTTATCAATATCTCCACCTGGGATAAGAAGCACATCAGCCTTGAATTGAAACTAATATCCAAACACAAAAAGAAGGAAACGGCTCGCTCTGAATTGGACCTGCTGAAATACGATGTCAGTACGGTTGGGAGGAAGCATATAATTAAAAACTTCTTTGAGGCTAGTGATAAATTCGTTCGGGTGAAGGGTAATCTGCTGACGGAATTTACTTTAAAAGTGCCCCAGGGCTGTGACATTGTCCTTACTAACCAATATGGCAAGCTTTCAGTGACCAATTTAAACACGAACATGAGCGCCTTTTTAAAGTTCGTGGATTGCGAAGTGACCAATGGTACGGGATTGCTCAATATAGAATCTTCCTTTGGGAATATTTATGTCAGCGGTTTTTCAGGTAGTCTGAAAGCCAGGCTGGAAAGGAGCAACCTGGAACTGATAAGCTTTGACGGTATTGCTGACCTCGACACGCATTATGGAGAAGTGAGTATAGAAGGCGGGCTCTTTAAAAACCTGGCTGTGAATGGTATTCGAACAAAAATTGATTTTGCCACCTCAAGGATAGAGGCATACAACTATGACGTGAAAACCACTTTTTCCACGCTCAGAGTGCCGGAAAGTATCGGTTCAGACCTCCTGTTGGATAACGAGTCCCAGCAACTGGCTAAAAATTTTAAGATCAACAATCCAAGAATAAAACTTCATACTACCTATGGCTCTATTAACCTTAAGCAAATTTTCAGTGCTTCGAAAAAATAGGAGTATTCTACTTCTTGGTTTATTCCTTTTTACTGGCACACTATCCTCTGCTCAGGAAGAGCAGGTTAAAGATTCTACAATAGTAGATAAGTCCTGGCGCTCATCGTACTCCTACCTCAACATCGCGGATTATGAGATGAAGATTATGTTTAAAATAATGCAGCCGAGGTATAACATGTATAATGGCATTGTCGGGGGAAACCTTTCGATAGAATCTAAATTATCACCCTCCATATCTTTAGAGACGGGGTATATAGTGCCTTCTCATGATTTTCATACAGTATTTGGCAGGTTGCGCTATTATACCAAAAAGAGTAAAGGTTCCGGTGGAGTTAATAACTTTATAGGCAGTCATTTTTTAGTTGGTGTTGACAAATTTTTTGAACGGCGGAATGATTATAACATAGTTTATCGGAGTATTTATCCAAATGACCTCCAATTCAATTTGGGGTATGGTTATCAGGGCAAAGTAGGCCGATACGGATACTATAATGTTCTTGCAGTTGTGAATTATGGTGTTGATCGTAAAACGGCCTACGGTCTTCTTCGGGTTGATGCAGGGTTTGGTTATGGAATAGCACGCAAGTCTAAAAACGCCAGTGCTGTGACAGAGCCCCTCCCGTTCATTCATACTAAGCGAGGGTTGTTTAAGGCCTCTAACATAGGTTTTGCCTTAGGGGAAGAGCACAAAGGAGCAGGAATTGAATTGGCCTATGAGCGATCGGTCTGGGGGGATATGACCATTGAAGGCTCTCTTTTCGGTGCATTTGGAGAATATAATTATACATTGGAGGGTGTGGATCAGAAAGTGCGGTATGACTGGATCGTGGCTGATGTGAATTTGAGATATTATTACAACAGGAAAAAGAGGCTAAGCCGTGGCAAAATAGACAGGGATTTTTGCGGTCCCTATCTATTGATGGGGGTTTCTGAGTCTTTAGGCAGCCGAGATCCGACCCGATTTATAATGATCTCACCTTATTATGGTGATAGCTTTTCGGGTCAACCCATTTATAGGATGGGATGGGGTTATCAGCAACAGATCGGGAAACATGCATTTATTGATTTCAACTTAGGACCGAGCTATAATACTAACACAGGCTTTGAGGCATTTTCAAACTTGAAAATTGGACTGAGTTTTTAAGCCTCTGATACTTCATTAAAGCACCGGAGCTGAGATATTCTGTATTGATTATTACTATGAGTAATATATCGCTATAGATGTCAAGTCTTTATCTTCCATTACAATCCCGAAATGTCAATGGCTAAGCCTGATAAAAGCATCACGCAGGTACGATGGTCAATTCCATGCAATATGTATTTGTAAATTGTTGAAAGAGTTTTTTACCTTTAGAAAGAGTGCCGTGTAGGATGGTACTGGAGAGATATTTTAAAAGACTCTGTCAGGTTTAGGGAAGGAGCTGAAAAGACCGAAAGATCAAAGTGATCCATATTACAATGTAATTAAATTGATACTATGGGGAAGAAAGAAAAAAAAGAGATCCCACAGGATAAAATTGAACGCTATGAGCGATTGGTCCAAAGTATTCCGGAATTGGAAATAAAGACTAATTTCGGATTTCCATATACTTCTCTGAACGGACATATGTTTTCATTATTATCAAAAAGCGGTTATGTCGGGATTCGACTTCCCAAAGAAGAAAGAGAGCAGTTTTTAGAGAAGTACAATTCTACACTTTATCAACCTGAACCCGGGCCACTTTTAAAAGAGTATGTGACCGTACCAAATGAGTTATTGAATGATACTGAGGAATTAAAGCATTCTTGAAAATCAGTTTAGACTATATAAAAACGTTAAAGCCAAAACCTTCAAAGAAGAAATAGGAAGCAGTTGCGGGCATAGATCAAAATGAAAAAAAAGCTAATCATACTTTCGGATCTATGGGGCAAAGAGAGATCGCAATGGATTGACTTTTACAGGATACCGTTGAGCGAGAAATTTCAAGTAACGTACTATGATTGTTGTGAATTAGGCGATGTGAGTAAATCGGATTATACGGAAGGAAGCCTTCATGAGCAGTTTGTAAATGGTGGTATTGAAAGAGCAGTACGTCAACTCGTTGAGCTTGAGAAAGAAAAGGTCAATATGCTGGCGTTTAGTGTTGGAGGTGTAATTGCCTGGAAATTCGGAATTGAAAGCGCTGCAATCAGATCACTTTATTGTGTTTCATCTACCAGGTTACGTTACGAGCAGATCAAGCCTGAAGGAGAGATAGAGCTGTTCTTTGCCGATCACGATGACCATAAGCCTCAAAAAACTTGGTTTGACAAGATGCAGGTTGAATTCAAAATAATAAATAATGCAAGACACCAGATTTACGTTAATCGAGAATTTGCAGAACAGTTGAGTAGGCAGGTCCTTGAAAAACATCCATAATATTAGCCACGTAATATCGGACTTTACTGAAAATTCACTTCCATCTCTTTTGGGGAGCACAGTGCGAAGAACTCGAGATGAGTATAGATGCTGGTAGCTGGCTTCTGGTCAAAGGGCTGGTAAGACATGCGAGTTGTTTTGACGGCAATCCACGCCATTTCAGGGATACATAGGGCTCTCTCGAAAATTCCATTTTCAAGGTTTGTTTCTGGGTGCTGGTCACTGGGCCACTGGCAATACAGTGCACAATTTATTGATTATCATCATATTACAAATACACTTGAAAAATGATGTTGCTCAGTCGCTTATTGCAAATCAGACCGTGATAGAAGATAAAAACCTCGAAAATGGCATAATATCAATGATTTTGAGGTTCAAAACACCCAAACCTCCCATAAAAAGGTGCATTTAAACGTCAAAAACACACTTTTTGAGCTAAAACTATTTTTCATGAGTGGCCTANCATATTACAAATACACTTGAAAAATGATATTGCTCAGTCGCTTATTGCAAATCAGACCGTGATAGAAGATAAAAACCTCGAAAATGGCATAATATCAATGATTTTGAGGTTCAAAACACCCAAACCTCCCATAAAAAGGTGCATTTAAACGTCAAAAACACACTTTTTGAGCTAAAATTATTTTTCATGAGCGGCCTACATAAGGGTATTAACCGATCTATTATCGCCTATAGAACCGGAATGTTGGAGTACAGGAGGATGAAAGCTGATGAAAACCTCAAAAAAATAGCTTAGTCAGCATTTATTTTGAGGTTTATGCTGTCTTTGATGGTTACTTTATATCAGCTTATCTTCTATTGCTTTTCTAACGAGTTCGGCAGTATTTTTAGCTTCTATCTTATCCATTATGTTTCGACGATGCGTATCTACCGTTCTTACACTAATAAATAGCTTATCTCCGATTTCTTTGTTACTCATCCCCTCTACTATGAGCTTGAGTATTTCTTTTTCTCTTTCTGTCAGATCTCTGGCGTCATCAAATGTTCGCTTTTGTTTGATCAGCGAGCGAGTGAGTATGTTGGATACCTCGTTGGTATAATATACGTCACCGTCTGCCACTACTTTTATGGCAGCCAGAAACTCTTCTTCTTCGGTGTCTTTAGGTAGGTAACCAAGTGCCCCGGCTTCGAAAGAACGTAATATATACTCCTCATCATTATGCGTTGAAAGAACCAAAACCTTTGTAGTCATTTCTTCGCTTTTGAGTTTTTCAGCTAATTCAATCCCGGTCATACCAGGCATTGAAATATCTGTGATTACAATATCAGGTTTTAAGCTCTTGATCATTGAGTAGGCTTCAGTACCGGAAGCTGCCTCTCCCAGGATCTCTATGCTATCGTCGGAACTGATCAACAATTTAATACCTTTTCTCACTACGCTATGATCATCAGCGAGTACTACCTTGATTTTATTCTCCATTATCATTTGTATTTATATGGGCCAGTACTTTTATTGTAGTACCACATCCGGGTTTTGAATCTATAATAAATTTGCCATCTAATAGCTCTGCGCGTTCTTTCATATTGTAAAGCCCTTTTCCGGAGCTGTTGTTAATGGCATTTTTAGCTACGGCTTCTTCACTAAATCCTTTTCCATTGTCTTTAATGTCCAATGATAGCTCCTCGCCTGATTCCTGAAGGTTTACTTCTATGCAGGTGGCTTCGGCGTATTTTAAGGCATTGTTGATGGCTTCCTGCGCCACCCTGTATAATCCAACTTCCAGGTCTTTAGGAAGCCTTTCAGTGGTCGTTTTATGATTAAATACAATGCTTGTTATGCTGTCTGATGATAATTGATGCGACATTTTTTCCAAAGCGGCCACAAGACCAAAGTCATTTAATACTGTAGGCATCAGGTTATAGGAGATCTTCCTCACTTCGCTGATCGTAAGATCTATGATTTCGCTGGTATCTTTGGCGTTTTCCAGGAACAACTCATCCGTTGAACCTTTGGATAATTGACGGAGGCGTAATTTAGCTGCTGTAAGCAACTGTCCCAATCCATCATGTAATTCGCGGGATACCCGCCTTCTTTCTATTTCCTGGCCATCGATAATGGCAGTAAGACGTTTTTTTCGTTCACTTGCTATGAGCTTTTCCATAGCTTTTCTTCGGGTAATATCCCGATTTATACTAAGAATGGCTTTTTTATCCTGGTAGCTTACCAGTGAAGAGCTTACCTCCAAATGCATTTCCTCGCCGTCTGCTTTTAGCTGTATTGCCTCGTAAGAATGTCTTTTGCCTTTTTTAAGCACAGCTTTAGTGTGTTGATCACTGGCTTCGGGAAATTTGGAAATGGTTTTTAAATCCATGTGGATGAATTCGTTTCTGGAAAAACCGTATACTTCGCAGGCACGGTTGTTAACATCCATTACCATTTGTGTGTCAGGGTCAAAGATCAGAATAGGATCATGGGCGTTTTCAAAGAGTCCCTGATAATCTTCCTTTGACTTTTCCAGTTCTTTTTCTATAATTCTTCTTTTCTTTATTTCCCCCTGTAACTGTATGTTGGATTTGGTCAGGTTCTCTGTTCTTTGCGTTACTAAGGATTCCAGGTTTTCGTTGATACTTTTAAGTTCCTGCCTGCTTTCTTCCAATTCATCCTGGATCTGTTTTTGAGCGGTGATGTCCGTGCCGGTGCCGACCAGACGTACTACCATTTTATTTTCGTCCCGGATTGCCTGAGCACGAGCTAAAAGCCATCTGACAGAACCATTTTTGTGAAGCATTCTGTACTCATACTCATAGCGCTTGCTTTTTCCCGATATATAATCTTTCAGATCAATTTCGGCCCGGGGCATATCATCCGGGTGCATGCGATTGCCTATGGCTTCAATAGAGTTCTCCATTTCTTCATTGGAAAACCCAAGAAGAAGTTTCAGCTTTTCATCTATGAAAGCGCTGTTTTCTGCCATATTCCAGTCTACCACACCGGTCTTACCTGCATCCACCGCCAGGTCATACCTCGTTTTTGCTACCTTAAGTATTTCTTCGGCCTTTTTTCGTTCAGTGATATCATGAAATATACCCCTGGTAGAAATCGGGTCTGATAGGTTGCAAAAGATATTTCCTTCTACAAATACTTCTTTGCCAGACTTTGTAACGAAACATACTTCTTCGTTCTTAAATACTTTACCCGCTAATAGTTGTGTGAATATTTTAAGGCAATGTTTATGGTCCCTGGGATGAATGATGTCAATAAATGTTAGTTCTTTCGCTTCTTCCAACGTGTATTCCATTTTTTTTACCCAGGCAGGGTTTACATGGATAAACTTTCCATCTGCGCTGACACTTTGTATCATGTCATTGGCATTTTGGAAAAGGTCAGAATACCTTTCCTCTGTCTCTTTCAGCTGCGCCTTAATTTTATTATGATCAATGGCGCGTTCTATGGTGAGAGGAAGTACATTGGCAAATTCATGGTCAAAATCCTTCACCAGGTAGTCAAATGCGCCATTTCTCATGGCTTCAACAGCTACAGACACATCTTCCATACCACTCACAAATATGACGGGGATATCATTTAGGTGGGGAAGGATCTCGAATGCATCACCATCTTTTAATTGATAGTCTAAAATGGCGACATCAAATGTATGATCTTTGAGTTTTTCTTTTGTTTGAGCGATTGAAGTGCAGAATTCATATTTACAGGGTTTTTCCCAGTTTTTCAACATCCTCTCATACACCATTAAGGTGAAGTCGTCATCCTCTGTGAAAAGTAAATTATAGGGGCGCATAATATGAATTTTAATTAGGGGCCTCGCTTAAGCACCAGTATTGTTTAACCACCTTCATCAGGTCTACAAATTCTTTATAATCTACCGGCTTCACCATGTAGCCGGATATGCCATAAGCAAAACTGGCATTGATGTCCGATTCATCTTTTGAGGTAGTAAGTACCACAAGTGGTATGGACCGTAATTCCGGAGATGCAAACCGCTGCTCTAAAAACTCCAGACCATTCATACCCGGCATATTCAGATCGAGTAGGATGATAGCTGGTCTGACATCACCATTTTCTTTAAGATAGCTCAATGCTTCGTCACCGTTTTGTACGTGGATAAGCATATTATCTATTTTTATCTCGCCTAACGCCCTTTCTACTGTAAGCGCATCTACCACATCGTCTTCTATCAACATTATAGGCTGATCCTTATTCATTAGTTCTTTCTTTAATTTTGTCCTCATCGATTTGTGCCACCGCTTTATTTTTAGGTATACTGAAATAGAATGAGGCTCCTTTATTAACGGCTGATTCTACCCAGATCTCCCCTTCGTTTAACTCCACTATTTTTTTAACAATAGTTAAGCCTATACCCGTATTTTCATTGTTATCTTTAGGGGACAGCGTCTGAAATATCTTGAATATTTTGTCATGATGCTTTTCATCCATTCCCGGCCCATTGTCTTTAACAAAGAATTCATACATTCCACTTTTTTCGCTTACACCTATTTCTACCTGTCCTTCCTGCTTATCCATGAATTTGATGGCATTGCTGATCAGGTTTTGAAATACTTGTTGCAGTTGGACCGCATTGTAAACAACGTAGGGTAATGGCTGATATATTTTTACTGCTATATTTGATGGAGGTGAAAGCATTAACAACACATTGTCAATAATTTCTTCAACACCAATGGTTTCTTTTTCTACATTTTTCCTGCCTATACGACTATACTGCAGTGTGCCATCTATCAGGTTATGCATCCGATGTGTTCTGCCCATCAAGAGATTTAGGTACTTCTTGCCTTGATCATCCAACTGTTCCGCGTAATCTTTAATTAACCAGTCTGCCAGTGAACTAATGGCCCTTAAAGGTGCCTTAAGGTCATGAGAAACAATGTAGGAAAAGCTCTGTAACTCTTCATGAGTGCTTTTGAGTTCTCTAAGCTTACTTTTGAGCTCTCTGTTTTTGGAAGTAAGTGCATGCTGTAATGACAGCTGTTTAATACTAACTGCTACATCCCGGGCTACACTTTCCAGCATCTCTACATCTTCCGTAATTTTAGGATGAACTTCTTTCCAATATAGATTGAGCGTGCCTAATAAAGTATTTCCGTAGATCAATGGAATGAAAACATATGTTTTGAACCCTTCACTTTCCAGCTTTTTTTCCAAAATGACCGAATTTTGCACTTTTTCCACGTCGCTGACCAGGTAAGGGTACCCAGCTTCCAGAATAGGTTGGATCCTGTCAGGAAAATACTTCGGAGCATCCAAGTCGTTAACAGAAGCCAGTACATCATATTCACCATCGTTACCTTTTAGTAATGACAGTGATACCTCATGGCATGTGGGTAACAACTTAATAACATTGTCAATGGTATTATTAGCCAGAGTGGATAAAGATTCGGAAGCAATAATAGTTTGATCAATTTGCCGAATGATACTAAGACGGAAAGCCTTTTGTTTTAGGTTCTCTTCAGCATCTTTTCTGGCAGTAATATCATTACCAATAGTAATATAGCCCGTAATCTGACCTTGTTCATCCACCAGAGGTGTAACATTCAAAGACACCCATATCTGATCACCTTTTTTCGTATAATTCTGGATTTCATCATAGAATGGTTTGGTGATGATCTTCTTTTCATTGATCCGTTCCACTGTAGAAGGATCGGTGGACTTTCCATGTAAGAAACTCTTGGGTTGCTTACCTGATATTTCGGCCAGGGAATACCCTGTGATTCTCTCAAAACCTTCATTGGTCCATATGATCTGATCTTTTTCATCAGTAATGATCACATAGTTCTCTGTTTTGCTGGCAACCAGTGATAATCTTTCCAGTTTCTTTTCCGCTTCTCTTCTCTCAGTAATGTCTGTGATAATGGATACAGACCCGGTTGCCTTTCCATTATGATCATAGGTGGGGTTACCACTCACTTCGGTATGTATAATGGCCCCGGAGGTGTGTCGGAAGTTCAGTTCATACTTGTCCGATATGCCGTTGGTTCTTGTGGTTGTTTTGCCTAGTACCTTGTTCTTGTCCTCTTTTGATGCAAGGAACTCCTTTATATCGCTGCCTACAAGATCACTGACTTTACAACCCAATATTTCAGCAATTCGGGTGTTGGCATATTTGGTAATATCATCCATGGATACCACAAGAATACCCTCATTGAAATTGTTAGCTATTAACGATGCCAGTTCACCATTCCCAGGTGTCTTGAATTTCAAAGACATGAAACCTGTAAAACTGATAATCAATAACGCACCGTAAAATATCACTTTATCGGACTGCGGGTTTTCTATGAAAAAAGTCTGAAGAATCGCTAATAGAAAAAAGAGCGCTGTGAAAACAATAAATTGCCGCGTACTTTTCAAGATAATATTTCCTAATCCCAGAGCTATCATTGTACTGACAACATAAATGGGTGATAAGCGATTAAAGCCGACCAACAGCAATGTATGACCGGAAATAGTGGCATAAGTAATGATATTTACCAGGTTCAGTTTACGACGAAAGGCGGTATTCCTATAGGTGAAAAACAGAAAAGACAGCGCCAGACCAGAAATCAATACCCTGAATAGCAGAGGGTCCCAAAAGTGCTTATCATACACCTTCAAGGCCAGACCCAACAACGGATAAAATACCGCTAAGATCATGTATACCAAGGTAAATGATCGAAGAGAATGGTTATTCCCGGTGTTCTGACTATATTGATTGTTCTGAATTATCATTTAACAGACCTGAGTCCTTACAAATGAATTAATTTTTAACCACGATTAAGGCCAACTAAAAGTGATGTCATTCGAGAGTTTACAGCGCCTTCAAATTTTGAAATATTTTTTGAAGATTTAAACGACGCTGTTAACTGCTATACACATTACTCTCTTTCACAAATATAATAGGAAGGTGGACAGGGTCATATACCGGAAAGCCTGTAAACTAAGTAGGTAAAATTACTTAAGACAATACTAATAGTTAATATAATTAATTTGATATTTTGCTTAAATGGTACAATGTTTACTTAAGAAAGCTGAGCTATATTAATTATAGGTGCTTATGATATATTTTTGACCCCTACAAATCAGGAGTTGACCCTTACAAGGGATAAGAGTATCAGTCATTCTGAAAATATTGAAATATTTGAGAACAACATCCTCCTTTGCCTGTTCTTATTTCGGAAGATGGATGAAGGGGGGATAGTATTATAAAGGCTGCTGATCGTATGTATGAGCAGCCTTTTTATTTTCTTCCATTGCTATAGCTCAAAAGCTTTATAAGTGACTCATTTCTTGCCATTGCTCCATTGAATTTTCAGTACGTACGACTCAGCACTTAAATTCGCTGATTTATTACTATTATACCACAAGTCAAAAATATTTGCTGACCTATTGTCTGTAGTGTTCGTTGGTGTTAGGACAAATCAAAACCCGAAGACTATGAAAAGAATTGTAGGCATCTTAAGTTTCATATTACTGGTGAATGTTGGTGTAAATGCTCAGGAACGCCCAAAAGATGGTGCAGTGATGGTTCTGTCATCATCATCCATCCACGTGGTGCCGGGCACCACACAAGAAGTGGAGATACGTCTTATAAGGTCAAAAAGATATATGAGATCTAAGTTTGGAGGACTTAAAGCAAGGACTCCCGAAGGCCTGGACATTATCTTTACCCAGGATGAATCAACAAAGGATCTCTACAAAATGTCAATAACCGCTGCTGACAATGCTGATCGGAAATCACATACTATTATAATTAAAGGTGATGGCACCAATGCAAGTAAGATTAAAGGTGTGGTGATCTCTGTGAATGTTTCGAATGATACGATGGTTGACCAGGCCAATTGATTTTTTTCTTGTTAATTCTGTAATTTTATTAGCGCACATGGCTGGTATTTACAGAAAATATGGTCTTAGGATACTCGTATCCATTTTTATTTATCTTTTTTTCAGGATAACATCTGGTACATGGGATACAAGTACACCCCAAAATGATACTGTCTGGCCCATTATTATTCTTTACGCTATTGTTGTAGTATTAACACTATGGGAAGTATGTGACCGGGTAATAGGTTATTTTTCGAAGCATTATCCCAATGAACTTACAAAAAAACGACGGCTCGCCATTATTTTTTTTACCGCCACTCTGGCTACTTTCCCGCTGGTCACCCTGTTCATTTATTTTGAGAATTATTACCTCAAAGTATGGCTTAGCTGCATTGAAGATCCAGGCAGAGTAATACTTGCCGATATTACCCAGGGCTATGTAGTTACATGGCTGGTGATCTCCATTGAGATTCTCAAGTTGTATTACATTAGTATGAGGGACATGGAAATGGATAAGACCAGGATACAAAAAGAGCT
Source organism: Fulvivirga sp. M361 (assembly GCF_007097395.1). GTDB lineage: Bacteria > Bacteroidota > Bacteroidia > Cytophagales > Cyclobacteriaceae > Fulvivirga. Next base: position 331,948 of record NZ_VKDC01000005.1, on the reverse strand, counting down.
ACTCACAACGCAATATGAGAGTTTGAAAAACCAGGTCAACCCGCATTTTCTTTTTAATAATTTCAGTGTTCTGACAGCACTGATCCATAAAGATGCAGATCTGGCTTCGGATTTTGTCACGCAACTTTCAAAGCTTTATCGTTATATTCTTGATCATAAGCAGCAGGAGATGGTAAGCCTTTCAGAAGAGCTTGAATTCTTAGATTCTTATCTCTTCCTTATGAAAATAAGGCATGAGGATAATATTATTGTTGAACGTAATATCGATCTTAACCTGGAAACTTTTTCTGTGCCCCCCCTTTCTTTACAAATGCTGATAGAAAATGCGGTCAAGCATAATAACTTTACCAGGGAGAAACCACTGCTCATCAAGATCTACAATGAGAAAGACCAGTTCATTGTAGTTCAAAATGTATTGAATCCTAAAAATGCTGCCGGTGTTTCTACCAGGGTAGGTCTTGAAAATATTAGAAACCGATACGATTTGAAGTCTGATAAGAAAGTTATTGTGTATCAATCAGATGACTATTTTAAAGTAAAACTACCTGTCATTCCGTCCTTATCGCTGTCTTGATGGATGTAATAATAGTAGAAGATGAACGATTAAGTGCAGAAAGGCTGAGGCACTTGCTGCATCAAATTGACCGCACCATTGATGTAAGGGATATGCTACCTTCCCTTCATAGCGCGATAGAATGGTTCAGAGATAATTCCCCACCCGATCTGGTATTCCTGGACATCCAGCTGGGCGATGGTACCGCTTTTGATCTCCTGAGGTCTGTAAATAACTCACCCTATATTGTATTCACTACTGCTTATGATGAGTATGCGCTAAAAGCCTTTAAATACAACAGTATTGAATATTTATTAAAACCTATTGATAAACCTGAGCTGGAAAAAGCGCTGGCCAAGTTTAATGCTATTAACCTGCAAAATAGCGCTTTAATACCACAATTCAACACCATCGAGCGGATCGGGAAAGTGGTGAAAGGGGAGTATAAAAAGAGGTTTTTGATTAAAATAGGAGAACAGTATCTTAATGTAAGTGCAGAGGATATTGCCTATCTGCATTATGAAAACGGGAGTTGTTTGCTTACTACAGCGGAGGGTAAAGAATTACCTCTGGATTATTCCTTAGACCAGTTAGAAGATATTCTTAATCCGATGGATTTCTTTCGTATTAACAGACAGTTTCTTATCCGTGCGGATGCCATACATGAGATCCATACCTATTTTAACAGTCGTTTATTACTACGTTTGACCCCGGTAACGGGCAAAGAAGTGATTGTAAGCAGGGACAGGGTAAGTGATTTTAAGCGTTGGATGGATTGTTAATAGTTATTTATTATGGAAGGTGCACATGGTTAATTTGAGCCAGGTTTTAAGAAAAAAGTGTTCAGGCAGAGCATCAATTATAATAACCTCCAAAACCCACGACACATATATTAATTCCACTTTAATAATCCTGGAGAAGGGTAGGGCGTAAAAAACGTAGTTGACCATCCTCCTGATCCCGTGGTTAAGCTCTTACAACAAGCACGCTTGACATTAGGTACAAGCAGTCCTGGTTCTAACGTTTTTGTACCTCAATGACAGCTTATTATTTTTTTCGACAGACCATTTCCGACTAGAGAATCGGGTTTTTGTTATGACACGAAGTTGCACAAAGCCTCACGGAGTTACACAAAGACAATGTCTCCCTGCTTTGTGAATCTTTGAGCTACTTTGTGGGGCTTTGTGTAACAACCCTATCCACTTGGGTACGATAAGTGAAAAATAACAAGGTCCTGTGTGAGAAAGCAGGGGGATTGTGAATGCTATTCCTAAGCAATAAATGCTGCCTTATTGAAATTTAAGTTTACGGTATTCACTGGGAGTAATGCCTTCATACCGCTTGAATACGGTTGAAAAGGTAGTTTTGTTGTTAAATCCACAATCGTAGGCAATATCAATGATCCGGAGTTGCTTACTATTGTCATCACATAGCTTTTGCCTGGCAGCCCTGAACCGATATTGGTTCACAAAAACGGAAAAGCTAACGCCTTCTACTTCGTTGATGGATTGTGAAATATGATGAGCGGAAAACCGGGTTTCTTTCGCAAGGTCCGTCAATTTAAAATCACTTTTCAGGTAGGGGTGGTAAGCCTCAAAATATTCTTTTATTGCTTTCATTATTGCATAGCTGGCGTTTCCGGACAATGAGGAGTGCCGGTAAGGCTGGTTATCATAATTTTTAAGAGTGTCTGATCTTACCAGGCCTTTATAGCCTACAAAATAAATAAAGCCACTGGAAGCCAGGGATATCATATAGTCATATTCAATCTTTAGGAATCCGGTAAACACCAGTATATAATAGCAGATAAACGAAAGCACATATCCCGTATAAGCAATTAAGAGTTCTAAACGCCATTTTTTGAACCGTTCCGTGCGATCCGATTGGATGAGCCGGTATATCAAATAAACATAAACAACAAGCTGACTATTCTGAATTAATATTTGCCAACCCGCAATACGTTTATCCGGATAATAGGATTGAGCAACGAAATATACGAGATAGACACCAAAAGCCAGGAAATGCTTCCAGTGAATATAAACCCCCGTTCTATTTGATTTGATATAGAGGTAAACCAGTGGGCCAAAAAGATATGTAAACCCCTGTATTACATCGAATAGCCTGGGTATTTGATCTAATATATTGATCCAGTAGGCCACATAATATATTAGGCAGATACTAAATAACAGCGTCAATAAGGCAAGCAGGGACTTTGCACCTGACTTAGAAAAGAATAACGTAAAACTGAGGAAAAGCCCTTGTGAGGCTGCCATTAAAAAAATAATACTCCAAATGTCAAAATTGATTCCGGATAGCATGACAAGACGAGATTATATTGACCGATCAGTTACTTTTTGACAGGTATAAAAATACGGATAAAATTCACTGAAGATTTTAATGCATACCTGAGTAAACCCGGATAACCATAAAATAGGTGGGCCTATCCCATATTCTATTAATAGAAAATAGGCTGAACAGTTTTATCAAACACATCATTAATATTGGGATACAAAAGGATAAGTAATTTTAGTTTGGGTGTATTGTATTCTTATCGAATTCTTAAGATGAACAAAATAGATATTAATTAAGATTTAATATGCGTTTATGCGATTACCAATTTATTGACTAAGGTATATATGCTAGTAATCAATTATTTGTTAATATCACTCTCATGAAAAAACTATCTATTTTTTTATCCTTATTCGGTCTTATTGTCTTAGCTGGTTGTAGCGATGATGATGAAGACGCGGCAACTTTTGAGGTAGCTGACCTTATCGGTTCTTATACTTTGGTAAGTTCAGAAGACTCAGACTTTGTAATGTGCACGACTGATGATGTCGTCACTGAAATTACAGCAACCCAGTTGATAACACCCGCTACCGATGTAGACACCGGTTGTCAGATCGGTGAAGTGTCACTGGATTATGAGTTTCAGGGCGGTAATACTTTTGCGACAGATTTCGGAGATTATCGAGTGATAAGCTTTGATGGTAAAACCCTGGTATGGGAAGGGTCTCTTGCTAATATTGTATTAACCCGACAAACCCTGGAAAAACAATAATGTGAAGAGGGCTTACCTCAATTTTTAAGGTAAGCCCTGATATACATGATAAACTATTTAAGGAGTTTATGGATTAACTCCGGATTTTTTAAAGCTTTTGATCAACTAATACTCACCACCTACTTTTCTGTCATTCAATGCTTCATTTTTAGCGAACGTTGGTAACCGGTCCGGTACCTGAAGCTTATCATTAATATCTGACAAAGAATTCATAAAGGCGATGATCAATTGTTTTTCTTTATCTGTTAAATTCAAAGGATCTTCCGGCAGCGTTTGATTTTCTACTTCCAGTCCCAGGCCAATACCGCCACCCATATCATAAAACTCCAGTACTTTATCCAGTGTCGGGTATACGCCGTTATGCATGTATGGAGCAGTAAATGCTATATTTCTTACCGTTGGAGTTTTAAAAGCGTGACGATATATTTCTGACGATTCTTTTATTTGACCTGCTATACGCCCCAGGTCAGGATCTATGGCACTGTTCAGTGTATCTACGGGCACACCCAATACTTCAGATTCGGATTCTGCATACACCGGAGGCACTAATCCGTTGAAAACAGGCGCGAAATGACAGGTGCCGCAAGCTGCTTTTCCGTAAAAGAGATTGAAGCCGTCAATGGCGTCTTGATCCAGTTCTTCTGTTTCCCCTCGCACATAACGATCAAAGGGGCTATTAAGACTGGAAAGAGAGGTGACATAAGCTGCCAGTGCTGCCGAGATGGAGTATTTTTTCACAGGTTCGTCTCCAAGGTCAGGAAACGCTCTTTTGAATAGATCCACATATTCCTCGCTTGCAGAAAGTTTTTCATACAGCGCCAGGAACGAGCTACGAAACTCATCGTGGTCTATAACTACATGTTCTATCTGATCATCAAGTACTTCCACTCTAAGATCATAAAAGAACCGATCAGCGTATACCGCATTGATCAAAGTAGGAGAGTTGCGTTGAACCGTTCCATTCATATTAAAAGCTGTGCTTTTCTTAAGTCCGTCAGTAAAAGCTCTCTCCGGATTGTGACATGAAGCGCAAGAACGCTTATTGTTTTCAGATAGAACAGGATCAAAGAATAACGTTCTTCCCAGGCTGATCACCGCTTCATTGTATGCTTCTTTTGGGTAACGGGTGTAGTAGTTGGTATTGAGAAAATCTTCTGCAAACAAGTTATCGGCAAAATAATTGACAGGAAACTTCTGATGCAGTGATGAAGTCTCATAATATGTTTCAACTCCCAGTGCTGTTTGGGCTTTTAATATATCTGAGAATAGTGGGTTGACGTATTGTTTAAGAAAATACATACGATCGAACGTGTCGAAATCGGTGTTTTTTTGCAAATAAGATATTGCCTGGTCTAACATTGAGTTAAGTTTTAGGGCCAATGCCTGATCATTGCTTTGGACATAGGGTATGTAGTGGGTCAGTAAGGATTTAACGGTTTCCAGACTTACGCGCTGTTCATCCAGCACCTGGCTGAGTGATGGTGAATCAAACCCGCCCAGCCCTAAAGAGAAGATACGGATCAATTGAAACCGGGTGGCTTCGAAGATATGGCGATCTGTAAATAGCAGACTCTGTTGGTACTCTTTTAACTTTTTCAGGTTCGTAATGAACATGGTATTCAATGTTGCAATCGCTGCAAAGTCCGGGTTATCGCTGAAAATGGATTCTTCTAACACTTGCAGTCCTTCCGGCTCCAACACAGTGATTTTGTCATCTGCTTTTCTTTCCAGAGAGGGTAAGGGTGCACCGTTAACATAGTCTTTGGTAAACTCAGGACTGAAATAAGCAGATAAAGGCTCTGTTCTTTTATAATCCAACTTCAGTTTTAAGAGTGCTTTTTGTAAGGATGGAAGCTCCTTCTTTTGTATGCTCTTATTTACTTCCTCCGCTGCGGTTATCACATCATCTAACTGGGTCAAATACATTTTTTTAATGACCTCAAGGTGATTGGAGGTTAATGGGTTCTTTTTCCATGCCGTACTGATACAAGCAGCTATAAAAAGTATAAATACGGATACTACCAGTAAATCTTTCTTCATCTCAGGAAAATAATTTAAAACGAAAAAAGCCTGGTACCCGAAGGTACCAGACTCTAATATATATAGAGGATATAAGGGGCTGCTACTGAATGATCAGTTTACGACCTTCACCTTGTAGTGTTTTCAGGAAATAAACACCAGGCATAAGGTCGGAAACATCCACACTTTTCAGACCTCTGAATACTTTGATACGTTGCCCACTGTTATTGTAGAGCGCTGCATCCGTCACTTTATTGAAATTTAATACGCGAGATACAGGATTAGGCCATACCTGGAAATCAAGACTTTCTAAGGCTGGCTTCTCAAGCTCGTCCAATGAAGTGATCGCTGTGATCGCTTCATCCCAACCAGTAATGGCATAGGTCAATGAGTTATTATAAGGATAAGGATTGCTGCTGGATGGATGTTGAGAATTAACCAATATCGTTTTTCCGTCAGAAGTAGGCTGTGCTCCTGTTACTTCAGCACCTAAAGGTACGATAGAAACCCTTACAAGGTCGTCTATTGAAGGATCTGTAATTGACATATCCAACAGGTACATTTCACATGTTCTGTTGCTCACGCCGGCAGGAGTTCTTCCGTTAGAAGTTCCGTTAAGGTCTTCACAGATGATCATATAAGGTCTTCCATTAGTTACCATTACGTTCAGACCGTCAGGGTTAGAAAGGTGCTTGTCAGGATAATCTGCTATTTCAGGAGAGCTTGACAGGAATGGGCCACCGTTAACATATGTAGTTACAAGGCCTGTAGCAGGATCAAATTCCAATACTCTACCGTAATAGTCATTGTAGAAACCTGCCATGACAAAGTCAAGAATCTGATCATCCGTTTTTTCAGAAAGCTCAGGGTGTCTTTCTCTTACAGGCTCTACCCAGTGGTAATCCAGTACTCCACCGATGGCCGCACCATTTTTAAGGCGATCACCAATGTTGTCCCGTCCTGTTTCCGTCATGTAGATTTTACCATCATAGTAAGTTACCCACTCCAAACGGTTAAACATGGTTGCTCCTAAGCTTAAAGCTTCGCTGGCGAAGTTCAGTGATACATTTAAATCATTGCTAGGTAACTCTACCCAGGGTTCGCCCATTGCATCGTGTTTGTAGGCAAACAATCTGCCTGAACGGAAGTCTCCAGGTACATCAGCTACGAATTTTGTAAAAATACCAGGAGTAGCATCGGCACCGAGGTATACCGTTCTGTTATCCGAGGCAATAGCACCTCCTTCGAAGGGTTGACGCCCCCAGTTATATTGCTTTCTGATGGCAACTGCCTCTTTAGGATCGATTTCCACCATGTAGTTGAAGTTTTGGTACTTCTCGATGGTCTGACCAGCGAAGTTGCCAGGGATATCCGTGTTGATGGTCCATGGATCAAGGTCTCTCACCTGGCCGCCCAGTGAACCGTTACTTGACCTGAACCACTCTTCTGCTGTCCAGATCCTGCCATCTACAGAAGAAGTAATTCCCCCGCAGTTCATACCGGTTTCACCTACTGTGTTTACGAAGTCTACGTTAAAAAACTCTCCACTTCTTCCGTCAGAGAGTGTTTGAGGTACTATTTCCAATAAATCGGTAACCGGATCTCTACGTACTTTGAAGGCAGTCATACCACCACCGTCACCGATACTGTCATTGGCAATGATCCTTTCGTGGTTAATACTTACCCAACCCAGGTCATCGGAATCATTGTCAGGAGTAAAACCGATGAAATCGTGCCATTGTTTAGCTAACGCCTGGCCCGGAGCGTTTCCGTAAGTAGCAGTGGTTTGTACAACATCGTCACCACCTACGAAAAGGATCTGATGCTGTAATGGAGATGGAGGGAAAACCACCTCGGTAGGATTCCATGCCGTATCCACAGATACGTCAAAGAAGAATTGGCTAAAACCCACCGAAGGAATGAGCATAACCAACAAAAGGAAGAGTCGAAATTGTTTCATGTTTTTTTAGAGTTTGAGTTAGTGGTATAATTAATGCACGGCTAAGTTATCATTCCAATGTGACCCCACTGTTAATGCGTGGTCATGTTAACTTTAACCGTTTGTTACCTTGTTACCCTAATTTTAACATTGGTCTAAGAAACTCATTGTGAGAATACTAGGCGGCCTGAGCGGCGATTTTTTGGAGAATTTCCTGGTGTGATCTCGAAAATGAAATAATACAGCCCTTCCTGGATCAAACTGCCATTGGTTGATTTGCAGACCTCTAAATTACCCTGGTATTCGTCTTGAGACTCATCGTAGATCAGAGGTTCGGTAAAGCGTTTTATACGCTTACCATCCCTAGAGAAAAGACTTAATGTTATAAGTGCACCTTTCGGTAGATTCTTGTGTTTGAAATTGAAATTGACACACTCGTTACTTGGGTTTGGGAAATAGTTGAATTTTGATAAAATGATCTGAGTACTATCCACCACAAAGAATTCAATTTCAGTATAAGCCTTATTGTTATAACTGTCATATGCTTCTATGGATAGATGATGCTTACCCACAGGTAATGCTATCAGATCATATACCACGCTACCTTTATCAAACCTGTCTATTTCAGCTTTGTAAAAAGGAGTAAGGTCGATCGTTTGCTGATCATCCAATACAGCGGTTATGCCCCGGTTGTTTTTTGTAGACAAATTGATGCCATTTTCATCTGATAGCTGTACGTGTAAACGTGGGTTTGAAGCTACCAGATCGCCTGATTCGAAGACCTCATCGTTGAGATAAGCGCGTATATTGGGGGCAGTATTGTCATTAGAGGGATCACGAGCTATTTCACCGATCCTCATATTCATATCGTAACCGGTGGCGTCGGTCAGTTCACGATCATGTGATCCATACATACTTATTTTTGCCTCTCCGGCCAATGTGTCCAAATCCAGTGGTAATACAAACCGGGCTTCAAAACGCCCCGAACGGACCGTGGCCTGACCTCTGAAAAGTATATTTTTCCTGTTATGATATTCCATTGCCGTTTCAGGGCCTCCTTCTCCAAGCGTTTTCAGCAGAGTCGGCTTATCGAGGATACTCAATTCCATCGTTCCGTCAAATGAAGCATCTAATTCACCCTCGGATCGTACTTCTCCGGATATCACCACTTTGTCAAGCGGGTGGAACAAAGTATCATTACCGCTGGCCAGTGCTCTCTTAATATCGGTTAATACAATAGTTTCTTTTGGGAAAGATAATGTGGTAAATGGATCTCCCAGCAGGGAAAAATTGCGGTTAACTACCCCTGCCTCGCTATCATTTTTGGTGGTCCTCATCAGGTCACCCAACCGAGTGGCTCCACCTTTTTTTATCGAGGCGTCAAGGTTTTTATAAAATGCTTTGCTGAGTTCGAAATTAGTGCCTAAAAACACGGGACGAGTAGTGGTAAACATACCAATTGCACCACCATTGGGTTGTAATACGGCCAGTTCTGCTCCTGACTGCCTGTCCGGATCATCAAAACGACCAAACTCACAGGTAGCGGTAAGGAATATCGGTAGCTTTTCCGTATTGATCCATTCTGTAATGTGCGATGATCTTAGTATTCCTTCGTTTGTCCAGGCAGTTTCACCCCCATGACCAATGAAATCCATGATCAATACCCCGTTTTGTATGCTATTATTTATTTCCTCGGTTACGGGGCTATATCCCAGGTCTTGTGGAAAAGCATCCACAAAGATGCGGTTCGGGTTAAAGGAGGGTTGAACACTTTCCAGGCCATTTGCCAGAAAATCAGATTGCAGCTGAAATTTGTTGGATTCTCCGTCATCTGCGATAAAGGCGACCCTGTTTCTCCAGTCTCCCAATGACTCCGGGCTATTTTCGTATCGAATGAGTTTATCCACTATATTACCAGCCTCTTTTAGATCAGTGACCGGGACCCTTCCAACACCAATTTCGAGATCATGTGATACATTATTAATTGAACTGCTTTCCAGCCATTCCCCTTCGTCCGGGTCCATGAAACCGTAGTAGTCGTCTGAAGCATAACTATGCACATTATGAAGAGAGTTGGTCGATTGATAACTAAGTACCATCGAACCATCTTTGTAGGAAAAAGAAGCGTCGCCAAAAAGTAAAACATATTTCAATTGCTCATTTTTCTCATAGAGCATCCGGATAAAATTGCGTAATGCGGTCACGTCCCGGCGGCCCCCTGAAAATTCATTGAATATTTGTTCCTGGTCTACCACATGCACACTTAAACCATTGAATTCCCGGCGAAATTGTGCCAATCGTTCTGCTTCAGTCATGAACTCGTTCACCGTTATGATCACTCCGTCTGCGGATGAAAGGCCATGAAGATTTTGTGGTGAGGTGCGGGAGATGACTATCGGAGATGGGAACTCGTTTCCCTTGAAGATCACAAACCTGCGCAAGGAATCGGTCGTAGTTCGGAAAAGTCCCTTTCCATTAGACTGGATAATGTGCTGCTGATGTACGGGTGCCAGTGGGTTAGTAATGTCCCATATGACCTGTTCATCGTCTACAGCATTAACAATGAAGGCCGTGGTGCCGTAATTCAGGCTGGTCAAAGATTGAAACGCTGTCTGATTACCATAGAGTTGTATAAACTTTGGGGTTTGCAAAGTGAAGCGGTCAAGGTAGCCGGTACCATCATTTTCATTAGAGAAACCGAAGGACAGTTTGAGTGTTTCGTTGCCGTTCAGATCATCTACTCTTACACGAAATTCATCGTCTGCCCTTACACCCTTGATCCCATAAAGTGTTTGTGGTACAGCTTTTATTTCAGTCTGCCCTAATTCTAATGTATTGGCAGATACTTTCATCACACTTTTGGAAGTAGCTGTTGACAGGAAATCTGCATGTATTTGAATGGACCTGTGAGGCACTGTCCCTGTCATAGGAAATAAAAAGCTGACCTCTTCCGATGCATTGATCTTGTCACCATACCACTCTCTGCCGGATTTCAAAAGGTTGTATTCGTCAGACTCGTGAAAAATAAAGTCATCATAAATAGATACAGTGCCTATGCTCTTTTGCTTAGACTCACGGGTTGACATTGATTTGCCGGAACCCCTGCTGAGTGTAAGAAAGTAATAATTTATAGTATCATAAAGATGAAGCTCTTGCTTCAAGGTTTTTTGCCTGGCGTCGTAGTAAATAGGATTGGGGCCTTGTCCATAAAAAAGGAAGTAATCTTCCTTGTCAAATGAACCGTCGTTGCCGTTGTAAAACCGGAGCGCTATTTCTTCCAGATCATCGACTAAAAGCTGGTTGTTTGACTGGGGGAGCATGCCTGTCCTGGTGCCAAACACTCCGAAGGTATTCAGGTCAACGTCCGACGGTTTGATGCCGTTGTCTTTTAAAAAATCATAGTCAATTTTATAAATCCCATCGGCGGTAACGGCCAATTTATAAAAGTCACCGGAACTAAGTACAGATGTTTTTTTGAATGGGTATTGTGCAAACACACAGGTCTTACCAGTTGCTAATAGCATTAAAGTCAATGCATAAGCAACAAACCTTTTTATAAAGTGCCTTTTACCCATAACGGCCAAAATTGCACACACTTAAAAGTCTAATGCGCTGTTTGTGTGTTATGAAAATATTAATTCTCCTTTTTTATTTATCAGAACGTCTTATTCTCGAGCACGATAAAGGGGATGCCATTTTTTACCCAGGTATTGACGTAATTCATTTTAGGAACTACTTCAAAGGTAAGGGCGCCTAGTATAAGATCTGTATCTCCGTCTTTATCCCAATCGGAGGCATCCATCACAATCCACCTGCCCAGGTTGGATATTCCCGGAAGTGTGTGTGGTGTGAATTGCATATCACCTGTATTTTCAAGGTAGACAAAAGCCTCTTCCGGGTGATGTTGAAAGTCTGGGAAAAACGAGATAATGGCGATGTCCATATCTCCATCCAGGTCAAAATCTTTTGGAATGGCATTATAAGCGCCATGTAGCGGGTAGAAATATACTTCTTCAAAAGTCTCTTCACCCTTGTTGACAAATATTCTGATACCATGATAGGGTTTGAGTATAGGTGGATAGTCCCCGTTATCTCCCGCGGCATAAAGGATATCTAACAATCCGTCTGAATTGTAATCGAACAAATTGAAGTAACTCGAGCCATAGGAAGAGGGTAGCGGAATCGCTTTTTTTATTGAAAACTGACCGTTGCCCTTGTTATAGTAAATGGTAATTCCTTCATCACCCTGGCCGAAAAGGGCCGTTATGTCTGGCAGTCCGTCATTATTCCAGTCTGTAATGTAAGATCGTATGGCGCCGGGTCTGTGGTCAAGCTGGTTTTTTGTGTAAGTGCCATTCGCGTTTTGCTTCCACCAGGAAAGTCCACCCGTCCATTTTCCAAACTCGCTGATCACCACATCTTCCAAACCATCTCCATCCAGGTCAGAAAATGCAGCATGTACCGGACGTTGCAGACTATCCACCATTACCGCTGGCCGTCCCTTTTCTTTAGGATACCGGATGAGCATACCCGAAGGCGCGTCGGTGGGAGAAAATGATCCCATGGCTGTGACCCATAAATGCTGTTTTGTTTCATGAATATGCACGGCCCCTTCCGGTACCTTACCGACTTTTAATAAATTCAGGTTGGCGTTGAAATGGAGGAGGCTTCTGGAATTGGCATCTCCTATGTAGAAGCTTCCTTCTTCAGAAAACTGTACCATAGTGGTACTTGGTGGGGACAGCTGATAGTCAGGAATGATAGGTTCAAACTGCTTCAATGGTTGATAGGATGCGGTGATTTTTGAAAGGGAGTCAGGAGCATTTACCATATAATAGGCTTTGATCTTCTCCCAGCTGGCATTATCAATACGTTGTTCCGCAGGGAATGTATTGGCCTCCCTTACCTTCTTTCCTCCGGGACCTGACTCAAATAACGTTTCTCTTATGCTGTCATTTGAGTATATCCCCAGCATGTACCCCATACGGGGGAGCATATAATTTTCCCAGATGTTCTTGTCCAGCAGATCAGGCTCAGGATACATATGGCACCCCTGACAGTATTGTTTTGATAGCTCGAGGCCACTAAGTTGAGCATCAGTGTTATCGGTCACCACCGGTTTTTCTTCAGGCCTTTTTCTCAGACATGATGTGACAACGCTAAAAATCAACAAAACTGACAGTGTCGATTTAAAATAGGATATGATCTTCATGGGGCGCTAATCAACGACAGCATACCCGAATGTCAAAATCTGCTAGATTACTTTTGTGTTATTTTCATAGTGATCATCGCTTCATTGATACGATTAATCTATGAACTTCAATGGGATAGAGACCTTTGTTTTGTCCCACATCAATTGCAGATCGGCTTTGTCATTGACCTGCGCGAATGAAATGGTGAATGGCTCCCATACTACGTCTTCTACTTTTTGTGTGGGCACTTCTACTCTTAAAATATCGGACTTTTCTACGTAGTTATAAGCGCCCCATTGCCCTAACTCACGGTTGAAGATTACGGTCCATTTTTCCTTTCTTGGAACGGTAAAAATAGAATAGGTGCCTGCCTTAAGCGTATCTGTATTGATTAAGATATCGTTGGTTAGCGTTATTTCAGATGCTTCATTTGCACCGGTACGCCAAACTTTTCCATAAGGTACGAGGTCACCAAATATGACTCTGCCTCGTTTGTGGGGCTGGCAGTAAGTGATTTTAACATAAGTGTTTTCATATTTCATGGTGACTACAGCAGTAGGGCTGGGCCTTGGCTTTAAAGTCTCCTGGCCATGGAGGTCATTGGAAAAAAGGAAGGATATGATTGTAGCAAATAAAGTGAGTAGTGTCGTCTTTTCCATAATTTTGCTTACTTACGAATGGTTATGTCTAATTTACGTAACCTCGGATCAATAATTGTACCCATTTTAATCAATAGCCCATGAGCAAGCCAGAGTTTGACGATATTTTTATGGAGTTGGCAGTGAATCTTGCAAAAAAGTCACATTGTATTAAGAGACATGTAGGTGCCGTGCTCACTAAAGATACACGTATCATCTCTATCGGTTATAACGGCCCTCCGGCAGGTACCCATAATTGTGACCTCGAATGGCCTGACACGGGCTGCCCCCGCGACTCAAAGGGCGGTTGTTCATTGGCTATTCATGCCGAACAGAATGCACTGTTGTATGCGGTAAAGAACAAGACCGAAGTTCATGGGGCCACCTTGTACGTGACGTTGGCGCCCTGCCTGGCATGCTCGCGTATTATTTACACCATGGGAGTGCAAAAGGTGATATATTTGAATTCCTATGCGGAATATAAAGGAATAGAAAGTGATGAGGGAGTGGACTTTCTGGTAAAATTTGGCGTTAGTGTAGAGCGATACAGTGGAGAGTTGAAGAATGTAACACATATGATCTGACGACAACAGATGTTCGCATTATGTTCCATAAGAGTAAATGACAATGTGCTGTCAGAGATTTGCACATTTCGCTTACAATTCTCTGAATGTTTCTAAAAGTCCGGCATTTTTACCCTTGTACCGGGTAATTAAAAGGGGATGATTCATTTTATCATTGACCATTTTTTCCGCCAGACTACCTAAAAAAAGTGCTGCGGCGGCTGTGCGCCCTTTAGCGCCTATTACGATAACATCGGGGTTAATCTCATTGGCCATGTCATAAATATCACTGGCCAGGTTGTCATTTCTATCCAATGAGTATACCTCTTTTATTCCAAAACCTTTGGTATCAATTTTTTCAATAAAAGACTTAAAGTTTTTACGCGCATTTTTTTCCATTACCTGACCAAATTCCTCAAAAGATTTACCCGTGTAGTGATAACCTACAGGAACTGAATATACGTTTTGACACACCATTTTAGTAGTGCCAGGTGTTTTGACAGCAAAGTCAATGGACTGTTCCAGGGCTAATTTGCAGTAAGGAGAAAAGTCAACAGGAACAAGTATTTTTTCACATTTGGGTGTTACTTCTTCGATAGTTTCAGGTACAATGAGTAAGTTACAACTTGCACGCCTTGCCAGCCTCATGGTTGTAACAGCTGTACCGGGAAGTCTTTTCTTTTGCCCTATTATGATCAGGTCAGCATCAAACTTATTGGCCGTATCCAGCAGCATTGGAGGCTGGCCTTTTTCAACGATAATGGATGTTTTTACGTTCTTTTGTGGTGTAAAATGTTTCTCAACAGAATCTTTTATTTGATCATGTCTTTCCTTGATCGCATTTTCCACCAATTGCGGGAATTCCTTTTTTACTTCGCTGGGAACACTCAGGTTTTTGACTATGTTAACGAAACGTACCTCTTCCGCAGAGCTGTAATCAGCAATAAAGGAAGCATAGGTCAAAAGATTTTTATCTAATGCTGAAGTGTCCAGGCCAACTAATATATTTTTAAAAGGTTCCATTACCTAAAGCGTAAAATTTTTCGCAAAGTTAACCATTGCAGGCACATAAACGTCGATTTTTACTTTTATTCACCAGCGATTTTCATCAACTCATCGGATAAATATTCGATTTGTTCTTTAGAGTGCGTTGGGAAGTTGGCAATGCGAATATGCTGGTCCTTGAATTTTCCATATCCGCTACCTAAAATAAGCCCTTTTTCACTCATTTTGTCTATAATAACCTGGTTTGGAATACTGGTTTCAGCCACCACTGTTGTTTTGGACCGGTTGACCTTGTATTTCACAAAAGGATTAAGTATCTCGCTGTTTTCGAAGGTGTTATAGAGCGCCGCTGCTTTGTAATTGGTTTCTCTCCTGATCATATCTACTCCTTTTTTCAACATATCCTGCGCTACTTTGCCGAGCAGGTAGATTCCCAGCACATTGGGCGTTTCAGGAGTTTGATTTTTTTGGGCTTTTATCAATAACTCCGGCAGGGCATGGTAGGACCCAATGGAGAGCCCTTTATTGAGAAGCGCTTCGCTTTTGTTGAGGCATCTGTCATTAACGATCCACACTCCAAGTCCGGCAGGTAATCCGAAGCACTTTTGTACTGACAGGTAGGCCAGGTCTACCAGGCTGTAATCAATATCCAGGCATGGAGCGCAAGAGACCACATCCAGTGAAAGTAGCTGGTTAGGAAAACCTTCACGTACTTTACGTATGTCGTCAATGGCATGACTGGCCCCCGTACTGGTTTCATTCATGGTCATAGCGATTAACTCACAGGATTCCGGAATTAAGAGTGATTCTATATTCACTACTTCGCCCTCCCGGGCCTGAATTACTGTTGTTTTGCGACCAAGATTTTCTGCTATAGAGGCGTATCGTTTTGAAAAAGCCCCATTTACAAAATGGCAGGATTCAAATTCTACCAGGTTTTGAATGCTTCTCTCCCAGATCTCTGTGGCAGATGATGTGAAAAAGACATGGTACCTCTCCGAGAGAGAGAAAAGATCCCTGATCGCTTGAGTAGTGTCCTGAAAGATACTTTGAAACTGCTTTCCGCGATGCGAAATGGCCGGCACATTTTCCTTTAGTGCCGACTTAATGTGTTCTTCAGCTGTAAAATACAGTTGAGACGGTCCGGGTGTGAAATAGAACTGGTTCATAATCGGCGTCAAAATTAATTAACAACATTAAAACGACGGTAACATTGGCCATGTAAATGGTAACCTATAGGTAAACTGTGTTTGACGCTGGAATAAAAGTCAACCAATACATTTGTAATGTATGGATAAAGAGATACCCGCAAGGCAAACAGGTTGAATGTAAAAAGCCTTTACGGGTATCTATTTTTTAAACCCAAATGAACAAAGATAAAAGACCGGTTGATGTTGTTGTTCTTTCAGATGTGCATCTGGGTACTTACGGATGCAATGCGGAAGACCTACTGCGCTATCTTAAATCCATCGCTCCCAAAAAGTTGATACTCAATGGAGATATCATAGATATATGGCAATTCAGTAAACGTTACTGGCCGGCTTCTCACATGCAGATAGTGAAGCATATCACAGGTCTTTTAAGTAAAGGCACGGAGGTGGTATACATTCCCGGTAATCATGATGAAATGCTCCGAAAGTTTGTGGGATTCAAACTGGGTAACTTCAAAATAGAGAATAAGCTGGTCTTAAAGTTAGCCCGTAAGAAAGTGTGGATCTTTCATGGTGACGTGTTTGATGTTACCATGCAACATTCCAAGTGGTTGGCAAAATTAGGCGCTGTAGGCTACGATACGTTGATCCTCCTCAATACACTTGCGAACTTCATTTCAAAACTTTTAGGCAGGGGTAAGATATCGTTGTCCAAGAAGATCAAAGATAGTGTGAAGTCTGCGGTGAAATTCATAGATGATTTTGAGAATACAGCCGCTGAAATTGCCATTAGTAATAAATATGATTACGTGATTTGCGGACATATACATCAACCGCAAATGCGTCGGGTTGTGACAGAGAAAGGTTCAGTAATGTACCTGAACAGTGGAGATTGGGTGGAAAACCTGACGGCACTGGAATTTCATAATGAAGAATGGAGAATGTACTGTTTCACCGATGACCTCACTGCACAGGCTATTAAGGTTAATAAAAAGGCCAATAAGCAGTTAAATAATGAGGAGATTTTTAGAGATATGGTGAATGAATTTTTAACGGTATAAAAGTGAATAAGATCTTATATGCAATACAAGGCACAGGTAATGGCCATTTGAGCAGGGCGCATGACGTGGCACCGGCGTTGGAGAAGCATGGAAAGGTGGATTATTTTGTCAGTGGGGCACAATGCGAAATAGATTTTCCTTATGAAATTAAATACCGGTCGCCGGGGTTAAGTTTTTTCTTTGGGAAAAGTGGTGGGATAAACTATTCCAGGACTTTCTTTAAAAATTCAGCTCGCCGGTTATATAAAGAGATCAAACATTTCCCTGTAGAAGATTATGATCTCATTATCAATGATTTTGAACCTATATCTGCCTGGGCGGCCAAGGCCAAGGGTAAAAAGTGTGTGGCATTGAGCCATCAGTCTGCCGTAATTTCAAATGATTTTCCTAAACCGGACACCGATGACAGGATTGGTGCGGCCATATTGAAGAATTATGCACCTGCCACTACACACTATGGGTTTCATTTCGAATCGAGAAAGAACAACATTTATACACCCATTATACGCCGGGCGATACGGGAAGCTAAGGTAGAAAACCGTGGTCATTTTACTGTTTATTTGCCAGCCTATGCAGATGAGAAGATCATTAAAGTACTTTCTGACATACCCGAAATAGAATGGCAGGTTTTTTCCAAGCATTCTAACCATACCTATGACATCGGCAACATCAGTATAAAACCAATAAACAATAACCTTTTTATTCAGAGTATTACCACGTCTGATGGCGTTTTGTGCGGAGCAGGTTTTGAAACGCCTTCCGAAGCACTCTTTTTAGGTAAGAAACTGATTGTAATTCCCATGAAGAACCAATATGAGCAGCAATGTAATGCAGCGGCACTCCAGGCCATGGGTGTGCCTGTTTTGAAAAAACTCAAAATGAAGTGCATCCCTGGAATCCGTTCACTAATTTCTTCTCCGGCACCATTACCCAAAAGGTATCCTGATGAAACTGGGAAAGTGGTCAGTAATATAGTGGAGAAGGAGGTAGGCAATGGCGGTTAAAAAGTACAAAATCCTTATAGTAGATGATGATAAAGACATACTGGACCTGTTGCAATACAATTTGGAGCGTGAAGGGTACCAGGTAAAAGGAGAGACAAAAAGCGTTAATTCTGTAGAGACTGCTATCGCCTTTGAACCCGATCTTATTATCTTGGATATCATGATGCCATACGTCAATGGCATTGAGATATGCAGAAGGCTCAGGTCTTTAGATCCTTTCAAGGGCACTTATATCTTTTTTTTAACTGCCAAATCGGATATAAATCTTCAAATAGAGGCATTAAATATAGGTGGAGATGATTATATTGAAAAGATCACCGGGCTTCGTGCACTTTCTTATAAGGTAAGTACAGTACTGAAAAAGAAACTCGTTATCCGGAAAAGTGTTTGTAAAATTAAACTGGGGGATCTGATCATAGATCGTAATTCTTCCAGCGTCACGTACAGAGGGCGTAAGATAGAGCTTCCTAAACACGAATTTGAGTTACTTTATTTTTTCGCTCAAAACCCCAAAAAGATCATTACACAAGATAACCTGTTGCACAATATATGGGGATCTGATATTTATCTTTTTGCCAAGTCAGTAGATACTTATGTTCAGAATATTGGTCAAAAGATTGGGGCCGGACTTATCTCCAAGGTGAAGGACGATCGATACCGTTTTGAAACAAGGTAACCATGTATGACCTAATGGTGGCCGGGGTTGTCATTCGGCGCTAATTTACCTGAACGATCTAACTCTCTGAAAGTGATTAAGAGTTGTTTTTCGTCCTGATCATGACTGTTCATTTGTAATTCCCTCAGTAATACTTGAGCTGCCGCCTTAATGTCCATGTTTTGGTAATAGTAGTCCCTGGTAAAATGAACATACTTTAATACCTGAAACCCGTCGAACCACTGAAAAAAATGTTTGTGAAACCCCGCGGGCGTTGAACTTTGGTTGTTTAAACGGTCCAGGTGCTCATGGAAATGTATTTTGTTTAAAAATGCCTTTATGCTTTCAGTTTGCTTATTTAGCCAATCCGGGTAATGGGAGGAAGGTAGTCTGTAAAGTGTATAAACATCACTTAAAAAGGTTTTTAGCTCAGCAAATACGGTTGGATGATAAGTGGTCAGTTGCCCGTTTTGTATCCAGTCATGCACTGCTTTACCCGTGCCAAATGGCACACGATCAGAGGTTCGTGGCGAAGGGATGACCCTGGTGCTGTTAAGCTCTGTGAATTTTCCAAGCGGCATGATGCGTTGTAAAAAATAAAAGTCTTCACCCGCTTTTCTGCGGTTCATGCCGCCTTGTTTTTGATAGGCATTACTTCTTACCGCCATACTTGATCCTATGGTTTGGAAGGCAAAAGGGAAACCTGAATAGCGTAGTCCATTTACATAGTACCTGAGGTGGAGTTCATAGTCCACAATGGCATCATAACATACTTTGGGTAAGCCGCCTTCCAGCGGATGTTCAAAATGGATGGAACAACCCGGAGATCCGGGGTAGGTTATAAAGTGTCTTTCCAACGCTACCAAATAGTTAGTGTCACAAATGCTGTCCGCATCGAAGCAGACGATGACACCGTCTGGTTTGCCAATGGCTTCATACCGCCTCACAGCTTCATCCATGGCTATCTTTCTGGCCAGGCCGACTCCGGCGTGTTTAGGAGGAAGGTTTTTAATATACAATAAATGGAATGTGATTTGATCATTTCCTCTATTTTCAGACCAATGCAGGGCGTCCTCGTAGCTCTGTTTATTGGTCTCCTTAACTTCTTTACCGGCTTGAGAAGCTTCATTAATAACTACAATAACTTCAACGGAACAACGGGGTAACGAACATGCAGCTAATGATGCCAACGAACGGACTAATTCCGTCTCACAAAAAGCAGGAATAGTAATAATCAGCCCAAGGTCCTGTGTGGGAGGCGTGTTAATGAGTTGATGTGGATAAGCGTAGCGTTTTAGATAAACGTTGTTCAAGGCGCTAACCTGTTGATGACCCAATGATCATTGTTCCAGGTGTAGATGATACGATCGTGCAGTCTGCTGGCACGACCCTGCCAGAATTCTACCAGATGCGGCTTTACCGAATATCCGCCCCACTGTTTCGGACGGGGTAATACGTCTGTACCTTTGAATTTTTCACTTATTTTTTTCTCACGCTCTTCAAGTAATTTTCGGTTTTCAATGATGGTACTTTGAGGTGATGTCCAGGCGCCGATCTGACTGCCTCTTGGCCTGCTCTGAAAATAGGCGGTAGACTTTTCCGAGGATACCTTTTCAGTATGCCCCTGTATCCTTACCTGGCGCTCCAGTTCCGGCCAGAAAAAGGTGAGGGCCGTTACAGGGTTAGCCTCAATGTCTTTTCCCTTATCACTTTGGTAATTCGTGTAAAAGACAAACCCATCGTCTTCTACCCCTTTTAATAACACTATCCTGGAAGAAGGGACCCCTTTTTCACTTACCGTAGCCAGATTCATAGCATTGGCTTCTAATACTTCTGCTTTTAACGCCTCATTAAACCATTGTTCAAATTGTTTTACAGGGTCATTGTTCACGTCTGACACATCAAGGGAATGTTGTGTATAGTCTTTCCGAATGTCGGCGATAGGATCAGGCATAACTTTTCGTTTATTCAAAGTTAGGACGTTTCATCATTTTATTGGAGTAAGGCTTTTAATAAATCAATCTTTCTGTTTACTTGGTACATCCTAAACCAGTAACTATGAAATTAAGTATAGAGCTAGCATGTGATAGCAGCCAGGCATGGGTAGATGAGGTCATGAGTAATTTTGATGAATTTCTTCAAGACCATGCCAACTGTGAGCGTAAAGCCTCTGCCATGGCCATGAGCTTTGTGGCCAAACATCCGGACAGATTAGAGATCATTCCTGAATTGATAGATACGGCTGTAGAAGAGCTGGAGCATTTTAGGTCCGTTTATGCCATTATGACGGAACGAGGAGTTAAGCTGCCTCCTGAAATGGGGCAGGATATGTATGTTAAAAAATTAATAGATCATTGTCGTTCCGGCAGAGAAGAACGGTTTTTAGATCGTCTGCTGTTAGCTTCTATTATCGAGTGCAGAGGTGCAGAACGTTTCATGCTGGTATATCAGGCGTTAGAGCCGGGGCCTTTGAAAACATTTTATCATAACCTGTGGGCCTCGGAAGCCAAACACGGGAATATTTTTGTTAAAATGGCGTTGAATTATTTTAATGAAAATGACGTATATCAAAGACTGGAAGAATTGAATACCCTGGAGGCCGAAGTACTTCAGTCCTTACCCCTGAAACCTGCATTGCACTAGCCTATGGATTACTTTAAGTTTACCAATCATCTTGAACCGTCAAAGGGACGCCTGCTTTTGTCAGAACCGTTTTTACCTGATCCTAATTTTGAGCGCACGGTAGTGCTGTTATGTGAACATAATGACGATGGATCTTTTGGATTTGTACTCAATAAAGTCTCAGCAGTATCATTAGAGGATATTGTAGAAGGAATAACGAATTTTGATCGTGATGTGTATATCGGAGGTCCGGTACAACAGGATAGTTTACACTTCCTGCATCGTTCCACAGAACTTGAAGGGGGGACGGAGATCGTTGACGGATTGTATTGGGGAGGTAATTTTGAACAATTGATGTCAATGATAGAAATGCGTCAGGTCAAACCGGGTGATTTTAAGTTTTTTGTAGGCTACTCAGGATGGGAGACAGGTCAGCTGGAAAAGGAGCTAAAGGCAGATTCGTGGATAGTGACCAGTGAAGCAACACCTGACCTTGTATTTGATCAGGAAGAAGATGTCATGTGGAAATCAGTGCTGAACAGGCTGGGGGGCAGGTTTAGTGTATATTCAAATTATCCTATTGACCCGAGACTTAATTGAACGAATTTGTATATTTTTACGTATTGCAGGTTGCTAATACGTAGTACGCTTAATGCGAAGGACATGCGAGAAGACGAACACAAGGATGCTGGCGCTTCATCTGACGATACCAAAGGTGATAAACTGGAAAACACACAGGAAGAAAATCAAGAGGTTTCAAAGGCTGATGAAGCTAAGGAAGCCCTGAAAGAGCAAGATCAGACGGTAGTATCGGATCAGGATGACACCCGGTCAGAAGAAATACTTGCAGAGCCATTGGAAACGCAACCTTCAGATCCCACTGTAATTACGGAAACATCTTCCATAGAGCAAGAACCTTCCGGTCCGGAAGAGGTAACAGACAGTCCACTTTCATCGGAAGCTGAGCCAACTACGGAATCTACTACTACGGCCGTTAGTGAACCGGAGGAAACCCTGGACGAGGAGGACAATGCTGTAGATGTAGAACCAGAAGTCCATTCAGGGGAGACAACACTTCAGGAGCAAGAGGAAGAGACACAACCATCAAATTCTGACACAGCTGCAGAAACATCCTCCGCAGAGGGGCACCCTTCTGATGAGGCCCAAAAAGAAGAGGTATCCGAAGATCCTGTTTCGACAGAAATAAACGAGCATGTGGCTGAACCTGTTACTGCCACCACTACTGAAGAATTACCTGAAACGGAGCAGTCAGCGGATAACGACCCGCAGGACATTCCGGAACCAGTGACCAACGAGGCGGAAGACAGTACCAAAGACATTGCAGTCTCAGAGACTACTTTAGATTCACCTCTTGCTGATGACCAAAAGACTGATCCGCCCGTTGTAGAAAGTGATGTCGCCGCCGGCGATACTCCAAAGGCACAGGAGGATGCAGCCGGGGCCACGACGGCAGAAGGTAAAAAAGAGTTGAATTCGGAAACGGACCTGACTGAAAAAGAGCACCATCACGAGGAGGAACCGGAAGAAATTGATTACAGTACTTATACCAAAGAGCAATTGGTAGATTTGATCAAGACGCTGGCCAAGGATGATAATATTGTACGTTCTGATAAAATTGCCAAGAAACTCAAGCCATTTTTTGACGAATTCAAACGTAAAGATCGTGTAGAGGCATTAGAACGTTTCAAAGCAGAAGGTGGAGTAGAAGAGGATTTTGAATACAAATATGATGAACTTTCCACACGATTTGACGCTAATTTCAGGCTGATCCGTGATCGGAGAAGTAAATATTCCCATGAGCAGGAACAGCAAAAAGATGCTAATCTGATTAAAAAACAGGCTATTCTTGAAAGGCTGAGAGAGTTTGTGGATGCGGATGAGACCAACATTAATTTCGAGGATTTTAAAGAGATCCAAAACGAATGGAAAAATGTTGGCCCCATACCGGGTGCTCATGTGAAGATGCTCTGGGCGAATTATAACGCCCTGGTAGATCGATTTTATGATAACAGGAGTATTTATTTTGAGCTGAAGGAACTTGACCGCAGGAAAAACCTTGAGTCGAAGCTGGAGCTGTGTGAACGCGCTGAAAAGCTGGCTGATGTGGAAAACTTAAAAGAAGCCATCGCGGAGCTGAATGAATTACATCACGAATTCAAGCATATAGGTCCTGTCCCTAAGGAAGAGCAGGAACCATTATGGCAGCGTTTTAAAGCGGCTTCCGATGCCGTTTACGACCACCGAAAAGAGTTCGTAGAGAAGTTAAAAGGTGAGCTGGAAGAGAACTTAAAGGTAAAAGAGCAACTGGCAGATGAGATCCAGGCATTTGTGTCTTATGATTCTGATCGCATTAAAGAATGGAATAGCAAGACCAAAGAGCTGTTGGCCTTACAAAAAAAGTGGGAAACTACCGGTGGATTGCCACGAGCAAAAGCCAAAGAGATCAACAGAAAGTTTTGGGGCGCTTTCAAGGCCTTCTTCAATAACAAAGGTGAGTTTTTTAAAAAATTGGATGCCCAACGTGAAGGCAACCTTGCTAAAAAACGAGATCTGGTAAAACAGGCTGACGCGCTTAAAGATGATCATGACTGGAATAAAACAGCCGATGAGTTCAAAAAACTGCAGCGACTTTGGAAAGAGATCGGACCGGTACCTGAGAAATACCGTGAATCCGTCTACCAGGAATTTAAAACCGCCTGTGATCATTTCTTCAATAACCGAAGAAGCAACCAGGGTGAGGTAGAAAAAGAGTTCGAAGCAAACTATAATAAGAAAATAGATATCTGTAATGAGATCACGGCCATGGCCATTGCCAAATCAATGGATATTGAGAAGTTTCGTGATTTACAGGAAGCTTTTAACGACATAGGTTTTGTGCCAAGGAAAAATATTGGTGACATCAAAAACAGGTATTCAGAGGCGGTAGATAGGTTTATAAGTAGTCAGGAAGAGCTGTCTGGTGAAGAAAAACAAAATCTACGCATAGAAAATCAGATCAATAAGATTATCAGCGGGCCAAATGCTGATCAAAAGATCCATAGAAAAGAACAGTCTTTGCGTAAACAGATAGGACAAATTGAAAATGATATATCTGTCTGGAAGAATAACATGGAGTTTTTCACGCAGTCGAAGAACGCGGATAAATTAAAAGATGAATTCCAGGCAAAAATCGACAAAGCCAGTAGCCAATTACAAGAGTTAAAACAGCAATTGAGATTACTAAGGACAGTATCTTAAAAATTTGCTTTAAGATATTTGTATTTATTATCCGTAACACTATTTTTGCACACGCTTTTGAAAGAAAGGCATAAGAGAAGCCTCCATAGCTCAGTTGGCCAGAGCAACGCACTTGTAATGCGTGGGTCGTTGGTTCGAATCCGACTGGGGGCTCAGATTTAAGAAAAACCCTGTATACTCGCAGTATACAGGGTTTTTTGCGTTTACAGTGTTTCGCAAATGTTTCACAATAGCAAATTGAGAGGGGGCGTTTCACAATAGCCTCACAAAAAATTATGCGAATATGAAATCGAGAAAAATCTATATCAGCTCCTATAAGAAGAAAAACGGATCTTCTAAAATCTACCTACAGGTGCTGCTAACCAAGAAGAATAAAAAACTTTTTGATCTGGAATTGGAGTGGTCAAGTAGTTCCTTTAACCAGGAGCGAGGCGTATACATGCTAGGTTTGAGAATGATCCCGACTTGGAATATGATGAAATAAAATTCTTTCCGAGGTGCCTTATACCCCTTCCGCGGAGGTTTTTGGTCATTTTGCGGAACATCATGCCCCTTTCGTGGAGCATGATGAGCTGTCCGCGGAACTTTTTATCCTTTCCGTGCCAAATAATATTCCGTCCGGGGCGTCTATGACCCCTTCCGGTGAAATAAAATTCTTCCCGGGGGACCTTATACCCCTTCCGGGGAGTTTTTTTGTTGTTCCGAAGGTTCAATATGTGATGAAAAAAGTTGTTAAAGCTATGGTAAAGCCTTAACAACCTTATCTTAGTGTAAGATTAACATAAAATACCAGCAGCACATGCGGCGGCATGCTCGTCCATATCGATAAGACCGTCACCGTTTACATCAATTATGACATATATTGCCGGGCCCACTCCTGGATAACAAATTCTAAATTCTTCTACATTCATAAATCCATCTCCATCAAAGTCACAAAACGGGCATGGGCACTGTGTCGATTCTTGAGAAATGAATGAGTTTGATTTTTCAACATCAGGGCTTATTTCTGCAAAACCAAATGCAAAAAACGAAGAAATAATTAGAACGAAAACAAACAAATTTTTCATGACTATAGGGGTTAAATAGTTGGTAAATAATAGAGTACTGCAACCAGACAGGGCGGGAAACGATGGTTGCTTATGAAAGATAATTAATACCCGGTTAATTACCTAGGTCAATTTTCAATTTCACCGGTTTAACCTTTCTCCTTCTACTCTTTCTCTAAAGATGGGGTTATGGTCGTTGAGGTATTTTTTCATTCTTCAATACTAATAAAAAGCGGCCTACCCCATGTCACCTAACATTGAATAGACCACCATACCTGTAATATCAATGACAACAAACTCCTTTTAACTTTGTTGAGATTTTTTCATTCCGGCATTATGGGGTGGCTGTCTCCTTGTGCTGTTCCTCCGGTTTTTTTTAGTTTGTCACCTAGTGGTTTACCCCCTTCTTCACAACAAGAGGGAGGGTGATTATCATTAATGGGTGGTTGGCCGTCTTGGCCTTTTTCTTCAGAATAGTATTGTCTTACCCGGGGCTTATAGAAAATTGCATGGAGCAACAATGCCACTAACATAGCTATCGCTAGATTATAGACATGCTTTGGTTTTATTTTCCGCAATAAGTCCTGTGGATATTTCATCATCGACACATTTCAAGTGATGTTTTAATTAAAGGTAAGTAGGGAATAGGAGATAGGCAAAGGGGGAGATAGTTGGCTGAACTCAACAGGAAAACTTTACAGGTAGGTCTTGATTGCTTTAAAATAGGGTTATCCTGAGCCGACTGGGGGCTCATTCTAAGGCATTAGTTATCATTGATATAACTAATGCCTTTTTTTGTGCCCAATAATGACTGTTAAGCTTTTTGATTTATAATAGGCTGTTTGGTAATGAGTTGAAGGATGGCGCGAATGACTACAAATCAGGGAAACGGAGATTGAGTCTGGACCTGCTTCCCTTTTGATCGGGCAATGACAATAAAAAAGCATATATAAGGATAAAAAGATCGTTAAGGAGAATATTGGTCGGTTTCCAGGCTATCAGGGAAGGATGATTCCGAGGGGGGAGGTGTTGGTGGCATGATTGACCATCGGGATTTTGTTTTCTCTCTGCTCCACCCATTGTACAAAGCTAATGCACTAATTGCTATGGCGACTATTGATAAGATCGTTGCAATATTACTCCTAACGTATTCTACACAAACTGCTGTCAGAGTTTCCGGGAATCCATTGTTGTCGATGAATACTCTGCCCTTTGGAGTGATTGATGCGCTAATATTTTCTGAGTGGCCTGTTGAATACACTAAACCGTAGTTGGACAGCTCACCTATCAAATATTCGATCAGGCTGGCTTTCATCCCCATATTTTTTGCAAGCACTTTTACCGCTGTTGTTTCTTTAGCCAGGTGATGTAGTATTTCGTTTTTGGCTTTTCCATAACTTTTCATTCTGGGCTTCATAATGTGCTTAAGTTGGTCCGGTGTAAATATAACTGAACTGTTGAATAGAATTTTCTTACTGACTCATTCGTAAAATACCCGCCCTGGCAAGCATCTAGCGGTAGCGTTATACTATCGGTTTAGGAATAGGATTTGTAATAACAACAATGGATAAAATGCATAACCTCCCAGAAGTAGGTTACTACGTCTTACCGGCTACCATCGTATGGCACATTGGAAAGCCGCATCACATCGACAGAGCAATATCAAAAATTAATGCTGAGGTTCATCCATAGTTTTTTCAAAAAGAATGCCTCCTTTATACATCCCCTTAAGAGCAGGGTGGATTTCTTTACCAAGTTTTGTTAAGCTGTATTCAACTCTTGGCGGAACTTCAGGGAAAACAGTCCGGTTGATCAAGCCGTCCGTTTCTAATTCTTTAAGCTGTTTGGTCAGCATACGCTCGCTGATGTCTGTTAATAATTTAACCAGTTCACCATATCTTTTATCTCCTTGAAAAAGGTGTAAAATGATGGTTGCTTTTCGTTTTCCTTTGAGCACATTTATAAATGTATCAATCGGGCAATAACTTTTTTTCATTTTTTCTTCCCTTAAAATCTTGAAAACGCTAAAAACGGAATTAAATGTTCGTATGCTAACATTTTGTACGTTATTGATCAGCGAAATATTTCTTCTGACATTTACTCAAAAATAAGCCAAATTAAGAGATAAAAGATGGAACAGAATAATTCTACGTTTAAGGCATTTCGTGTTGAAGAGAGAGAGGGTAATTACATCGGTTCGGTCAGAGAAATGGAATTCAGGCCTTTAAGCAAAAATGAGATTTTAGTCAAAGTGCACTACAGCTCCTTAAATTATAAAGATGCATTGTCGGCTACAGGAAATAAAGGAGTAACCAGAAACTATCCCCATACCCCAGGTATTGATGCCGTAGGAATAATAGAAAAATCGAACAGTGAAACACTAAAAGCTGGAGAAAAAGTAATTGTTACCAGTTATGATCTGGGAATGAATACGGATGGCGGATTTGCTGAATATATTCAAGTTCCATCCGAATGGGCAGTGAAATTGCCTGAGCAATTGACTATGAAGGAAGCCATGATATATGGGACAGCCGGATTGACAGCAGGGATGTCCGTATTAAGGCTGACAGAATGGATAAAACCGGAAGATGGGAAAATAGTGGTTTCCGGCGCTACGGGTGGAGTTGGTGCATTAAGCGTTTCGATATTGAGTAAACTGGGTTATTCAGTGGTGGCAATAACGGGAAAAGAGGCAGAACAGGACTATTTGATTCACCTTGGTGCAAAAGAAATAGTATTGCGAAGTGAGATTGAAAGTTTTGATAAAAAGCCATTGTTGAAACCTCTGTTTGCCGGTGCAATAGACACCGTAGGAGGCGTAATTCTTGAAAACATTATTAAATCCACAAGTTCGACCGGTGTAGTGACTTGTTGTGGTAATGTCGCATCACCAAAAATAGACTTAACCGTTTTTCCTTTTATACTGAGGGGTGTTACACTCATTGGAATTGATTCTCAAAACTACCCAATGAAATATAGAACAAAGGTATGGGAAAAGTTAGCCTCCGAATGGAAACCAAAACAATTAGACGATACTTGCAGCATAATTGACCTTGACGGGATACAGCATCAGATTGAACGAATGCTTGACGGAAAGCTAAAGGGGAGAACCGTTTTGGCAATGGCTGAATAATACGGAACACAACATTTGGTATAAGTAATGGCAGAAAATCACCATCTGCTGGATTCGGATCCGTAGGTAAGAGAAATAAACATACAAATTTGTACGTTTACTTAATTGTTACGGACAATAGACTTTCATGAAGCAGACTTTCCTGAGTTTCTTATTCTTAATTCTTAGTATAGTTGTTTTCAGTCAAGCGGACGAAATCATGGAAATCAGAAAGCTGTATAAGGAAACACAGGATAATAAATCAACCTACAAGAAACTAACCCAAGATGATTTTGAGAATTCATCCGAAGGTGGAGAACTAACCGCATTTAAGGACTCCAAAGAAGTTCGGCTAATTAAGGCAAAGTATTACGGACACATGGGGCAATCTGAGTCTGAATATTACTATCTCAACAATAAAATCTGCTTTATATTCAGGAAAGACTTTAGTTATAATATGCCTCCTACTCAGCCGGATTACGATGATAACAAAACCACCTTAAAGGAATCCAGGTACTATTTCTGGGGTGGCAAGATGATACGTTGGATAACGCCGGATGGAAAATATATGGATACAAAATCAATTGAATTTGTTGAAAAATCAGCTGAGCAGTTAGAATGGGCTTCTGAACTTTTAGAAATGGTAAATTAAAGTCTTTAACATGAGCCATGAAATGAATGTGGATTCAGTGCAAATTGAGCTTCTGTGCTTCTTGGAAACTGCGCCACTATGAATATTACTTTCTGGCGTCCCTTATCTTGCGTGCCTAGAGCGACAGTGTCATGCGTGCTGATTCAGGAATAGGATTCTTACTCCGAGTGTACTTTTAGAGTTAGCTTTTAGGGTTTGATGTCTCAAAACTTTACCATTGAAGTTAATCAAAATAAGTGTAGCAAAAATATACACATTGCAAATGCTAAATGCTCAACCCTTAACAAGGAAAATGGGAACCCATTACGTTTTGCTTAAAATGCGCTCCAGGGGTTTAATAAATACGCAACACAACATCTTGTATAAGTAATGGCAGGAAATCACCATCTGCTGGATTCGGATCCGTAGGTAAGAGAAATAAACGGACAAATTTGTACGTTTACCGAATTCCCGGGTGTGATTATGAAAACTAACCTAAAAAGGTATCTATAAAATGATCAAAAATATTCTATTCCTGCTGACCTGCCTCTTTACCCTGTACTCTTGCACTAACAGGTTAAAAGAAATACCCAATACCCCGGAAGATTACCTGATCATTCCGAAACCACAATCCTTACAAATGATGGATGGCCGGTATAGTATAGATGGCAAGACAAAGGTATCGGGAGATGAAGGGCTTGTCTCGGAAGGTAACTATCTGGCTGAATTGCTTAGCTCTGTCAGCAGACAAACGATTACTTTCGATAGTAAGGGAAATGGAAATATTTATTTGGAATTAGATACGTCACTTTCGTTAGAAGAGGAATACAACTTACTGGTGGAATATGACAAGGTTATTATTTCAGGTAAAACTCCCAGGGCAGTGTTTTATGGTATACAAACTTTGCGTCAATTATTACCCTCAGAAACAGGACCTGCAAAAAGTACAGGAGAGCTAACCATTCCTGCTACTATGATTAAAGATGCTCCGCGATTTGCCTATCGGGGAATGCATTTGGATGTAGCAAGGCATTTTTTCTCCGTCGAATTCGTCAAAAGATACATCGACTGGTTAGCCATACATAAAATGAACACTTTTCATTGGCATTTAACCGAAGATCAGGGTTGGCGAATAGAAATAAAAAAATATCCGAAATTAACAGAGGTTGGAGCGTGGAGAAACGGCACCATTGTTGGCCCTTTTCCGGGAACCGCAAATGATAATACAAAACATGGCGGATTTTATACGCAGGAAGAAATTAAGGATATTGTTGCTTATGCCGCTTCACGGCATATTACGGTAATTCCTGAGATAGAACTTCCTGGTCATGGTAGTGCGGCTATTGCAGCCTATCCTTTTTTGAGTTGTTTTCCTTCAGAACCTTCTATAGTTCCCAATGATAGGATATCGGAGGTTTCGAAACGAGCACAGGTCAACGGTCAGCCTAAGATAGTACAGGAATCATGGAGCGTTTATAATGACGTGTATTGTGCAGGAAACGAAGAAACCTTTGTTTTTATCGAAAATGTGCTCCGGGAAGTGATGGAATTATTCCCTTCCAACTATATACATATTGGCGGAGACGAATGTCCGAAGGAAAATTGGAAAAGGTGCCCGCAATGCCAAAAAAGAAAAAAGGAAGAAGGCCTGGCAGATGAACATGAATTGCAGAGCTATTTCATTAAACGCGTTGAAAGATTTGTAAATAGTAAGGGCAAAAATATTATCGGGTGGGACGAAATTTTAGAAGGTGGTCTGGCCCCTAATGCTACAGTAATGTCGTGGCGTGGTAATGAAGGAGGTATCACCGCCTCAAGAGCTAATCACAATGTAATTATGAGTCCTAATTCACATTGCTATTTTGATCATTATCAATCAGAAGACAGAGAACAGGAGCCCCTGGCTATTGGGGGCTTTTTGCCGGTTGAAAAAGTGTATGCCTTTGATCCGATCCCTGAAGAATTGGAAGAAGACAAACGAAAATATATTTTAGGAGGGCAAGCTAACTTATGGACAGAATATATTGATTCTGAAGAACATGCAGAATATATGTTTTTCCCAAGAATGACCGCCTTATCAGAAGTTTTGTGGTCGCCGAAAGAAAGTAATAATTGGCCCGATTTTAAGTTGAGACTAGGGAGTTTTAAAAGTATATACCATGCATTAGACATCAACTACGCTAAACATGTGTTCAAAAACAGCGATGAATCAGAAAACTGATTTTGAGCTTTTCACCTTCAATGTTGACAAAAAAATTGGATGAAGGAACCTTTGATCAAATCCGTTTCAAAATATGTTAAGCTAGACACTGAAGAAGAAATTATATTTAAGAATTTCTGGACTGAAAAAACACTGGAAAAAGGAGACTACCTGCTGAGAAACGGAGAGACTTGTCGAACGGACAATTTTGTTATTCGAGGAGCACTAAAAGCTTTTTACATAAACTCCGAAAATGGTAAAGAGGAAATTCTGTATTTTGCCATTGATCAATGGTGGGCGACGGATATAGAGAGTTTTCAAAAGCAAAGTCCTTCAATGTATAATATTCAGGCGATTGAAAAGACTGAATTACTACAAATCAGATATGATTCATTTCAAGAAATGTTGAAGCAAATCCCAAAACTTGAACGCTTTTTCAGGATTATTCTTGAGAATTATCTTGGGAGCTTACAAAAAAGAATTGTTTTCAACAACGTGTTTGATGCAGAGCAACGCTATTTCGATTTTTTGGAAAACTATCCTGAAGTAGCGGATAAAATGCCGCAATATTTAATTGCTTCTTACCTGGGGATCTCTGCCGAGTTTTTAAGTAGGATTCGAACAAAAAATAAACCCTATTGAACTAGGTCAATTTTTTTAATTTTTCCGATAACGAGCTTTGTATCATAACTCGAAAATCAAGAGAAATGAACAAAGTACTTATTATTAATGCAAGTGTGAGAAATGAAAGATCGCA
Source organism: Fulvivirga sp. M361 (assembly GCF_007097395.1). Taxonomy (GTDB): domain Bacteria; phylum Bacteroidota; class Bacteroidia; order Cytophagales; family Cyclobacteriaceae; genus Fulvivirga. The sequence continues at coordinate 299,481 of NZ_VKDC01000005.1, read as the reverse complement.
TAGTAGAAAGCTAACGCAGCTTTTTGTAGAGAACTGGAAAAAGAAAAAACCGGACGACCATTTTTCTTACAGGGAAGTTGGGCTGGAACAAATTCCTCCGATTGATGAAAAATGGATTGCAAGTGCTTTTATTACACCACATGACAGAACCGAAGAAAATCAATCCGGGGTTAAGTTCAGCGACAAATTGGTCAAAGAATTCAAGGAACACAATATTTACGTAATCGGAACGCCCATGTACAACTGGTCAATACCAAGCGGATTAAAATCGTATATCGACCAACTTATGCGGATCTACGAAACCTGGAAATTTCGTTCCGGGGAACCCGATGGAGACTATGTAGGTCTTCTCAAAGACAAGAAACTGTTTATATTATCCAGCAGAGGTGATACCGGCTACGGGGTAAACGAAAAAAACGAACATATGAATTTCCAGACAACCTACCTGAAGTTTGTATTTGGGATAATGGGTATAAACGACATTACCACAATTTCACTGGACAACGAAGAGTTTGGCGGAGAAATATTTGAAAATTCTAAACGGGAAATATATCGAAAGATTGGTGAGATGTGATAAAACAGTCCCATAGCCCCGGTGGGATACTATCATCTTATGGTTTGTGTGGAGAGCTATACACATTTTAGGCGGAGTGGTGACGGACAACTTTATCCTCATTGGAGATACAGGGTGTGCTGTATGCTGTAGTGGTATGGCAGGTGTAGTTGACCCAGGTATCCTCCAAGCCCATTATCCCAATACGGAACCATACATAAAACCAATAGAGGTTTGAGAATTTACTTAAACCGCTTTTGTGTTAAATACTTATCTTTCAATATAAATCGGTATCGCATTTTATCTGCTACTGTTTTATACTAAGTGTTATGCACCAAAACCACAAAAAATATGAAACCTCTGAATACTCTGCTGATATTATTAATTCTGGTAAATTGTTCCCCTGAACCGGAAAAGGACCAAGAACTATTAAGTGAGAGAATCTCCAGAATAGAGAATGGCCTTCAGCCCAATCTCCAAATACAAGGAGATAGTATAGCAAACTATACGATTGAAGAAAGAATGAGGGAGCTTGGTATTCCAGGTGTAAGCATTGCTGTAATTAATGAGGGGCAAATTGAATGGGCTAAAGGTTATGGAATGGCTGATAGTTCGGAAAACCGTCCGGTAACAACTGAAACAATGTTCCTTGCCGGGTCAATAAGCAAGCCAGTTGCTGCCCTCAGGGCTCACCAACTGGCGGAGGAAGGTGTAATCCATTTGGATTCGAATGTCAATAATTACCTGTCAAGCTGGAAGCTGCCCGAAAATGAGTTTACAGAAAAGGAAAAGGTCACCACCCGAAGAATATTGAATCATACGGCGGGATTGACCGTTTGGGGATTTCCCGGATATGATAAGGGGGATACAATACCTGGTGTATCTGAAGTGTTAGATGGGAAAGGAAATACAGATTCAGTTCGTGTCTATAAAGAACCTGGTGGAAGTTGGATGTACTCTGGTGGAGGGTATACGATTATGCAGTTAATGATTACAGACTTTGAAAAAGAGCCATTCCCGGAAATTATGCAGTCTAATGTATTAATGTATTAGACCCTCTGGGAATGACCACAAGTACTTTTGAAAACCCACTGCCTGAACAGTATCATTCCATTGCTGCCACCGGCTATCGGGCCAACGGGGCTGAGGTAGAAGGGAAATGGCCAATATATCCTGAAATGGCCGCAGCCGGTCTATGGACTACCCCCTCACAACTTATACTGTGGGCCAAAGAAATCCAAGAGATACAGCAAACGCAGAAAGATGGGTTATTGAAGGTGAAAACAGTTAATGAAATGCTTACGCCAGGGAAGAACGATCATGGTCTCGGCCCGGGGGTTAGTGAGCATACTTTTGGACATGGAGGCGCTGATGAAGGATTTAGGGCTCGTCTTGTAGCATGGCATGATACTCCCCGGGCAGTTGTAATAATGGTTAACTCAGACAATGGAAGTATTATACAAGAAATAATGCTTAGCATAGCTACAGAATATGGTTTACCTGGTATTGAACCAAAGACAAGAGTCATCAGAGAAAAATCATATCAGGAACTTCAGAATTATGCAGGTAAATATCACTTTCCTGAATTAGGAGAGGCCGAGATAGCTATAAAAGATAATGGTCTTGAACTTTCCGGTGAATTTTTAGATGATCCAGTTTTCGTGCTTCCTGAAACAGATAGCACCTTTTTTGAAAGAACGAATGGAGAATATTTCAACTTTGTAATGGAGAAAGGAAAGGTGACAGGTTTTAAGGTTCAACGATTTGAGGCCTCAAAAATTGAATGAAAAATACTAAAAAGCGGGTAACCAACGCTGAGATAATATGCGAACTAAGCCCTTGAGATTGAAGCAATTTGTTCTTGTAGCAGAAGGCTAATACATCATGAAGTTTAAATATAGTGAGCTACTTAAATCTCATTTTAGCGATACACTGAGCCTCGTTGGTCAAGTATAGATATGAAATTACAAACCGGCAGACTAATGCTTATTCCAATGAATAGGAGCGATTTGGAAATTTTCCATAAACGAATATAAATCCTTCCGTAAGAGAGTTTTTATGGGACAATCAGGAAATTCCTGAATCTCTTTCTTCTGACATTATCAAAGAAGTGGAAGAAAGGTTTAACCAGGATAATTGGGAGTTGTGGAAAATAATCAATTCAAGCAATAGAAATTATATGGGATATGTTGGTCTTTGGTGCTTTTTTGATGAGGATCAACCGCAACTGCTTTACGCATTATTACCTGAGCATACTGGAAACGGATACGCTACTGAAGCTTCGCAAGAAGTGGTACAGTATGCTTTCAAGTATTTGAATTTTGATTACCTGATCGCAACCATGGCTAAGCCAAATACAGGGTCTGTCAATGTCTGCAAAAGATTGGGGATGGATTTCGAGGAAGAAAAGGAAGTAGAAGGGAAGCCTACGCTGTTTTTCAGGCTGGAAAACAAAGCTGGATAGAAGCTGGTAGACGCCACGAGCCATAAAGTGAATTAGCCATGATTGAACCCCTGAATGTCAGATTAAATTGTAGCTAATATTTTATTCAGTTTTAAACTTCGTGATTCAAAGCAGCTATGATACCTTTTATATACCCAATGGTAAATGATCGTCCACGCTCTTCCCAGGATTGGTCTCCTATCATCTTTGGAACGTGCCCTGGCATGATCATACCACTAAAGCCAACTTCTTTGAATTTTTTGAGTACGGATACAGGGTCATAATACCCTGGCATATCGATAAAAACTTCATTGAATTTGGTATTGCCATTGGCAAGAGAATTAGAAATGGTTTGAAAATGCACATATATCAACTTATCCTGATTTGCGAAATGCTCGGTTACTGCATTGATGTCCTCTCCCATTGCGGAAAAATTACCCAAACAATATTGTAAACCATGATTTTCACTTTCAACCATGTGCATTGCCTTTTTATAAGCTTCAAAACTTCTGAACAGTTGCGGTACTCCGCCTAAACCCGGTACCGGAGGATCGTTTGGATGAAGTGCTAAAGTAACGCCTCCTTCTTCAGCAGCCGGTAACACCCCTTCCAGGAAATATTGATAGTAGTCCCACATTTCGTTCTCCGAAAAGACGCGACCATGAGAAAGTGGGGCGTCTTTAAAATCATCCAGGTTTACATTCATAGATTCAGCACCCCCTCTAATTCTATAGGTAGTAGATGAACGCCAAACACCTGTGGGAGTCCATCCATAACCTAGTACAGGAATACCAGCGCTCCCCATATTATAAACAGTTTCCTGTACATGCTTTAATTGCTCTTCTCTGCCGGATTGTCCCATCATTATTTTATCGTAAAAAGAAAAGGGTATATTTTCTAGGGCCAATAATCGTATGCCTGCATTCTCAACCTTATTACGAAGCATTAATAGATCTTTATATTCCCATTGACAGTCTCCGGGAAGCGGTAAGGAATCAAAATTGGTATCAATTAGGTCATTTCTATACATGTTTAGAATAATATCATCAACCCCTAATTGCTTAATAAGTGTCAGCTTCTCTTCTGTTGGATGCATGAATGAACCAAATCCCGGACGCATGGGTAGGTCTGCCCATTTTGCTGATTTTAATAACTTTTTCATGTTTAGTTTAAGATTGTTAACCCGGGCTTTATGGTGGTTTCTGCAGGTTAGTGGATGGTGACGGATTCCCCATAGAATTTCGTAGCAAGATGCATATCACCTTCATAGACAGAAAAGGTTTTGCGGGTTAGTTTTACACCAAAGTTTCTTCCCTTCCAAATAATGTCTTTTAACGTTGCTTCTCCGATATCTTCATGGTTAAAAGGCTTTATGGTTAATGTGTCCTTTTCCATTTTTACTCCAAAAGTTCCAAAAACAATGGCTTCCCATCCGGCGCCTGCTGAAATTTCTAATGGCATTGACGAACGATCCTGCTCTGGCGCATCAATACGCGGATTTTGCGGTAAGTACGGAAAATGATCAACATACCGGATAGTACGTTTTAGAATATCCCAACCTTTACCTGCAAAACCTTTTTGATACAGGTTACGCGAAATACGCCCTGGCATACCGGCATACTGGCCACCGCCCCCCCAATCCGAGTCTATTAAATCCCAATGGACGGTGTCTCTGCGGGCAATAGAATACACACCGTATTTACCGAGAAACTCACCTTCTTGTAAGTGACTCACTAATTTATATGCCTGATGATCCGGAAGAAAATCAGTTCCTAACAGATCAAATAAGTGATACGTCCAAATGGTGCCTTTTGTGCCGTCAGGGTAGTAATTATCAAACCATCCCAGTGTTTCATTCCACATGTACTTATCTACTAATTCTCTAAGCTTTTCCGCATCTTTAAAATAGGTTTGCTTCAACTTTTTTTCATTTCGTTTAGCTGCCCAATCAGACATGGTATATAATAAATCTATCGTTAAAGTATTGGTAATTGGCACTGCGTGGTTATATCCGTCGGTACGAATTTCTATTATTTTTTCCGTGTTATACCCTACATCTATTAGCCCCAGGTCGTTAGTGTAATTATCTTGAAGCTCATTTACCCAACGCTGCATCCATTCCCACACTGATACGCCTGCTGCTTTTTGATCAAAAATAGAATAATCTCCAGTGTGCCGAATGTAAGCTTCAATCATTATTTGAAGTGCAAAAGGTTCCTGGATGTATAAGATATCCCAGTGTGCGCCGTTCCAGCCTACATAAGTCCTTTTTAATTGTACCTGTTCAAAGTCTGTTAAAATGGCATTTTTTAGACTTTCCGGGTCTAACATCGCAATTAGGTCCGAGGCATACGATGTGTCCCAGCTTATGGTGTAAGGCCACGTACCTACTGCCCAAAACACATCTGAAATATAACTTGGGTTTTCATAACGACTCATTAAAACAGATAACATGCAGCGATAATAATACTTCTCCAGTTGCTTATTGGAGCTTGAGAACTTTGGAAGTTTTTTATAAGCCCAGGACAGCATATCCCGTGTCTTTTTATCGGCTTTTTGCATTCTCTCCTTTATGTCAGACTGGGTGGTCGCCGGAGCTGCATTTTGTGGATTGTAAAACTTTACTGCAAAATAGTATGTTTCTGTTTCACCAGGGCCTATATTAATTTCGAAGCCTTTATCGCTCGTTTTTTCTATTGAAGAAGATATGCGAACATGGGCCATTTCACTGCCTAAAGTAAATGCATCTATTGTCTTTGCTTTATTAGAACCTTCCACTGCTCCTTTTTTAGAATAACGCTCTATAATCTCCGCTACCTGATTTGGAATAAGGGTCATCTCCAGAACTTTAGAATTACGGTTAGTAAGCATAAGTTTTATAAAAACTTCATTATCATCAAAAGATACATTGGTCCAGCTCCGGGCGGAAAAACTGGCCCACTCCTTATTATATTCTTTATGAAAAGTAGCGGCCCTTTCATACAGATTAGGTTGCCATTTTTCATCTTGAGTAACCATTATGGATGGCGAATTAGGACGGAAATTTGAACCTAAAGGATCGTAACTCCCACCATCATCTATCCAGGATTTCCATTTTGTTGGAACATCGTCTTCGATTAAACGGCCTGTACCTTTGTCAAAAAAATTCAGATTAAATTCATAACGTGGCGCACCAAAAGGCAAAAACCAAACATTGGTAAATTGGGTTACACTATATTGGCGTGGAGATATAAACCCCCGGTGATTGAATAGAATCAAATGCTCATCATCAAAAGTAATGTCTTCTCTGTCCATGACATAATATTCAGGATGGGCAGGAGTGAATACTTCCTGTGCCACAGATCCTTGATTTGTAGAAATAATGATGAGTAAAACCAGTAGAATTAATCTGTACGTATTCATTTCATTTTAAATTAGTTGCCAATAAGTCCAATGATCTGTTTAGAGCCGTTGGGTTTTGAAGCATAAAACATCTCCCTGTGTTATAACATTAGCTTCGCATCTCTGCAAAAATAACCCGTAGGTGATCTTAGATTTTATGTGGCGTTTTCCAATTATGAATGAATATTCACTAGTTGTTTTGGGTGGGAAGCCTGGTACTATTACAAAACATAAGTTTTGCAGTTAATTTTTCATGTGAATATGAATTGGAAAACAGACCTGGGAAACCAGAAGAGTTTCAAATTCCTTTTACCCTTCTTTTGTATTGGGAAGGCGTTAATTCGTTGTTAAGTTCTTTGAACTTCGAATTGAAATGCTGTACGCTTGGAAACCCTGATTTCTGTGCAATTAAGCCTATTGGGATGCGTTTGTCTTCCAATAACATCCTTTTGGCATTGTTTATCTTATATTCATTCAAAAAGGTGAAAAATGATTTGGAGGTCTTCTGCTTAAAAAAGCGACAGAAGGAAGGCTTTGTCAGACAAGCTATATCTGCCATTTCCCGAAGCGTAATTTTATTTTCAATATTATCTCTGATGTGCCGGAATATTTGATTCATAAGATCACAATCCCTGTTGGTAAATTGCGGCAAGTAACCAGGGCTGGCCAAAAGGTCGTAGTTACTGGCTTCTGTCAATTGGGCCAAAAGGTCAAATACAGCTGCCCATTTTGGCAACCCTTTCTTTTTGTTGATGTCCAGTAAAAGTGGAGAAATTTGACTGCTGGTCTTTTCAGTAAAAGAGATGCCTCTTTCAGCCAGTTTAAAAAGCTGTATCAGGGGTTGTAATTCTATGGCATCTTTAAAAATTCTGTCCATAAAATCTTCGGGAAACTGAAGTGTGATCCTCCGGCTCCTTCCTGCTTTGTTGTACGGAAGTGTTTTATTGTTCAACCATAAATGCGGTAAATTTGAGCCCACTAGCACTAAATCCCCTTCTTTAAACCTGGACGTGTGGTCTCCGATATACCGAATCCCGTCGCTTTCAAGAATTAAGGTTAGCTCAAGTTCAGGGTGAAAATGCCATGGGTGATCAAATACAGGAAGGTCTATATAAGTACATCGAAACGGCGTTTCTTTATCAAATATTATTTTATAATACGAGGCTTTCATTTTGCGGTCTGCTTACTATCGATAACATTTATTACGGTAAAGCTTTGACTTTTATCAAAAATGGCAAGAACAAACAACGTTAATATTCATTCAAAAAAGGTAGAAGTAACGAAAAATGTTAATAGCTAAATACACCTTGTGCTTGGATTTCTATCTACTACGGGCCGGAATTATATTCAAAATATGACGCGGCTCTGTGCTGTCGGACAGTTCATCACGGTCCTGTCCCCGCACATCATAGCCAACCGTTGTTTGCAGGTCCGGGCTACATGACACTCCACTTGCCATAAACCATATGATACTATGGAATATAATAAAATGAGTTATTAAAATGCATATGATTTGTTCATTGGACAAAATGACGCATGAATGACGTATCAAATACTATGATTAAATTTGAATAGTTTTTGAGTTGAAGATAATCTTATCTCGAATTCAAATGAATATGAAACAACCTGATTTAGGTAAAAAAAGAAAGGCTTCAGGCATACTGGAAAAATAGATGCTTAAAAAACATTATTTTGATCATTACAAGTTGTAGTGTCCATTACTTTGAACTAACATGTTAAACTTATGACTCCTAAATTTCCCTTCCTTATTCTTTTATCTTTTATTTTTCTTTCGTGTTCAAATGGGGCCAGGAATGATAAAACAAATATTACTCAGGAAAAGAAAGGAAAACCAAACATTATTATCATCCTGACCGATGATCAGGGATGGGCGGATGTAGGTTTCAACGGAGCAACGGATATTCCAACTTCGAACCTGGACAGGATGGCCGGTGAAGGTGTCGTTTTTAAAAATGGGTATGTTTCTCACCCCTACTGTAGTCCTTCCAGGGCCGGATTATTGACAGGTCGCTATCAAGCTCGATTTGGCCATGATTGCAATCTCCCTTATGGCGAACCCAACGATTCATCCATCGGAACTCCTCCATCTGAAAAAATGATTTCAGAGGCTTTAAAAGAGCAAGGATATCGTACCGGGGCTATTGGAAAGTGGCATGTAGGAGACCATCCCGATTTACAACCATTAGCACAAGGGTTCGATCACTGGTTTGGCTTTGTAGGAGGAAATATGAATTTTTGGGGGATTCCAACCTCTCCGTTGCAGACCATTTTCAGGAACCATACTAAAGTTCCTCAGGAGGAATTAAGCTATTTGACCGATGATTTTACCAATGAGGCGATACATTTTATAACGCAGGAAGATGACAATCCATTCTTTTTGTATTTGGCTTATAATGCTCCTCATGCTCCGGACCACGCTACCGCAGAGTACCTGGAAAAAACCAGGCATATCGAATATGGTGGCAGGAGTGTTTACGCCGCTATGGTAAATGCTGTAGATGCAGGCATTGGAAGAATAGATTCAACATTAAAAGCCAATGACATAAAGAATAACACCCTTGTTGTTTTTCTAAGTGATAATGGAGGAAGGAAAGAATTTGCTGATAACCGGCCTAACCGGGGACATAAGGGAATGCTGTTTGAAGGAGGTATTAAGGTTCCTTTTTTTATCACCTGGCCTGACGGATTAAAAGACAATCAGACGTATGATGAGCCTGTTATTTCACTGGATCTGTTTCCTACATTTCTGGATGCTAGTGGTGTTGACCTTACTAAAGAAACACAGCTTGATGGAATCAGTTTATTGCCTTACTTATCCGGAGAGCGTCAAGAAACACCTCATGAGACACTGTTTTGGAGATCCGTCGGAGGTTTTGAATACGCCGTGCGGAAAGGGAAGTTCAAATTGTATAAAAGTGCGTATAAGCGCAAAACGTTATTGTTTGATCTGGAAAAAGACAGGTATGAAAGGAACGATATTTCAGCTCAGTTTCCCGATGTATTGGCAGAGCTGGAACAAACTTATATGAACTGGGATACTGAAAATTTAGCACCTCGGTGGGTTGATCCACACCCTGAAAATGTAGTGAAGGAAGAGGAAAAATGGCAAAATGAACGAAAACGATCTTTACCACCGAAAAAGTAGTATTGTATAATGGTCAGTATACAATATCCCCAAAAGAAAATCAATGTATTTTGACGAGCTACTAAACATATGATCCGATGGTCTGCGACAATTCAAAATACAATTATCCTGCGATCTTATTAATGCAGTTTAAAAATGTTTCATGGATGAGCCTAATTGACCGGGAATGAGTATGGACCGTGCCTTCCAGGTTTTTCTATGATAGGATCTATGAACCGTACCAGGTTCTCATGAAACCTTACGTATTAAGGGGCGTTAGCAACTATTTAAGTCAGCCATATGAACAGCAGATATTACCTCTTATCAATCATTACTTTTGTTTGGCAAAGCTGTCAACCTACCAGCTCCCATAATTCCTATTTGGACCAGGAGCTACCCGGTATCACACCTAAATTATTTGCCTCATCCATAGTGAATACGGATGATATAGAAATTAATGCGGTGTTTAACGCTTCTTTTGACGAGTTGTTTTTTACAAGGATCATTGATGGAAGCTTTGTTATACATCATTCTGAATTAATGGATGGGAATTGGACTGCACCACAACCCATTCAAATGTATGCTGACCAGGAGGCTGGTTCCGTAGCTATTGACCCGTCAATTACTCAAGATGGAAATACAATGTATTTTCTTGGGATTAATCCGGAAGATCGTTCTAATAACTCTTATCCGGATATTTATAGAAGTCAAAAAATAGAGGGACAATGGCAGATTGCCTCAAAAGTTGAATACCCAATATCAACAGAAGAGTATGCGGAATCCTATCCGGTAGTGGTTGCGGATGGAAGTCTGTACTTTGAGTCTGACCGTCCGGGAGGTTTTGGTAAACGGGATATTTATCGGGCCCAATATTTGGGAGATGGAAAATTTGACACACCTGTAAATATTGGTCCGGAAGTAAATTCTGAAGAAACCGCCCGTAGCACCTATGTGTCACCCGATGAAAGTTTTTTGATTATTGCAAATACTTCTACTGAAGAAAAGGGGTTTGACGTATCATTTAAAGTACAAGACAAATGGCAAGCATTGGCCTCTGTTAATTTCGAAGAACCGCTAAACCAGGAATGGGTATATTGTTGTCCTTACATGTCGCCCGATGGCGAGTATTTTTTCTTTTCAAGAAGGTATAGTGATCCGCCAAAGAGTGGATGGAAGGGGGTAACCAAAGGTGAAGTATATTGGGTAAATGCGGATGTGATTTTTGATCTTAAAAGAAAATAAGCCATTGTGAGCAACGTATAAAAATAATGCCCTGGCAGTGGCCAATTTAAGGATCGTTATCCTATTGTAGACTGACACGAATCGAGCTTCCAATCGGCTATTATCAGCGTACTCATTACTCATCGTTAACTGCCATTGGCAAATCAAGTAATTCATTACTATTGGATCGTGCAACTAACCTTGCTCTATGCTGTCTTTGGGTGAAACGAACCTTAAACTAACCTGACAATATGAGGCCATTGACCCTGGTACTGAGTATATGCTTGTTTTCTTGTTCTAACGGACAAACACAACCACAGGATAAGCTGAGGCAACCGGTTCCCGGACTACCTTTTGCGTCCCTGGAAGATGCAGGCTTTGACAAAGACTCCATTGAAAACCTTTTAAAGTACATAAATGACACCCCTCCAAATGATTTTAGGGGGCTGGTTGTTATAAAAAACAACCGGATAGTCATCGAAGAATACTTTAATACTTTTTGGAGGAATTCCATTCATGATATCAGGTCAGCAGGAAAAAGTGTAACGGCTTTACTCCTGGGGATAGCCCTGAAAGATGGGCTGGTGCAGAACCTGGATCAGGATGTTTATTCATTTTTTCCTGGAAAAAGGTATCCGTCTCTTAAAGAGCATTACAAGCTAATTAAACTTCAACACTTACTGGATATGTCTTCAGGGCTGGATGCGGATTCGGACAGGCCCCAGACTACGGGCCACGCTGTGAATTGGATTGCAAGAGACCATTGGAAGGACTACCTTCTTAACGTTCCTTTAACCTCTAAACCAGGAAAAAAGTGGGTCTACGCAGATATCAATCCGCTCCTGATCTCTGCTGTAATCGAAGAGACTTCAGGAATGAGCCTTAAAGATTATGCCCGGGAAAAACTGTTTGGCCCTTTAGAGATCAAGCAGTTTTATTGGTATACGAATGCTGCAGATCAGACCGGGGCTGCCGGTAATTTGTATCTGTCAACATTGGACTTTGCTAAACTTGGAGTACTGGTCGTAAACGAGGGAAAATGGAAGGGCACACAAATTATTGATCCGGATTATATCAAGAAATTATCGGATGCAACCCATGACCTTTCCGAGGACAACCCTTACGCAGACGCTTACGGCATGTTGTGGTATAAATCCCGAAGGACTTTTGGAGGGAAAAATACGGACTACCTGTTTGCGTCCGGAAACGGGGGTAATCATCTGATCGTCATTCCCAAAGAAGAAATGGTCATTGCATTAACATCCAGCGCATACGGACAAAGATATGCGCACCGGAGATCGTATAACATTATGAGTAAAATTCTAGCCTCACTAAAATAAATGCCTGCTAACCTTATGTGAGTGAATCCCAAAACCAATAGCCTGACCTTCACAGGTTCATTCACTCAAAACCATTGGCTGACAAGCTACTTGCAAAGGGCAATGGATCCATATATTTTTAACGAAATTAATACACGGCAGTCTGCTGATTTTAGCTTGGCGTTGGCCAAAAGCAAAACCGCAGAGACATGGAAGGTGATAATATAGAATATGACAGAATTTTGGGAATCAAGCTTTAGAGATAAACAGGTCATGTGGGGATTAGAACCCGCTGATTCTGCCGTGACTGCGTTAGAATTATTTAAAAAACATGTAGCCGTTACACTGTCCCCTCAAGGAGATGTCCGTCTTTAAGTTTTTCTTGTAGAAATTAAACCTCTGCCCTGTAGAATCTATCAGCCTAAGAATTGAAACACGAGTAAAGAGAGTATGCTTCTAATAGTAGGTATTTTCACGCGCGTGATTTTCTCTACTTTGGTGGGGCTCTTGAAAGTTCATCGCTACTAATAAACTTAACCAACGGCCTGAAAACGTCATTCATACATTATCTCACATGAAAATGAGGCTCGTTAATAGTCTTTTTAAAGACGACTACGCCATGTACAGCAATAGGGTCGGTCATTAGGAATACAGAATCCGCTGTTTCAAACTCCTCACAAACGTTGTCATAATCTGCAATTTCTTTTCCTAAATACAGTGCATCGGAATTAAGAAATAACCTGGCCCAGTTAATGGCAAATTCTAATCTGTCCGTTACACCCAGGTCAGTGCGTAAACCGTTATGGTCTATTTCAAAAAGTTCGAATACAGTCACTCATTTAATATACAATATAAGACTCTGTTATTCAATGAATTAAAATAAAAAGATGTCTGCTTTTAAATTGTCCTTTCTAATAGTCCATAATTGACTTTAATATATCCTAAATCAAATTCTGATTTTTTTATTGACCGGATGAAGGTTGGAAACTCCGGTTATATCTGCTATACTGCTAGTTATTATTGCGATACCATCTTTCAAGGTTCCTTCTTTGTCCGGCTACATCATGCAGGTTTAATACTGATAAATAATGGAATAGAATTGTTGACGTTATTTCTTTAATAGTAGTTGATTACCTCACTTTTGCCCTTCGGACAATCCTATTGAATAGTGAGGGTAAGAACCGTTTCAGAAGCACTCCGTATTTTTCACGGCCTCCGATATTCACTTCTTCTTTATTGGATATAATGGCCCTGATCATCTTCCTTGCAAATACTTCGGCAGGCATACCATTGGCCTGTGCCTTATCTATCTCATTGAGCTTTTCACCCTTTTCGGTAAGGGCATTGACGGAGATATTGGTATGTATAAAGCCAGGGCATATCATGGTTATTTTGATATTATCTTTATAAACTTCAGCCCTTAGTGAATCAAAGAACCCATGTAGTGCATGTTTGGAAGCTGAATAACCCGACCGGTAAGGTGTTCCGAACTTTCCTACCAGGCTGGAAACTACGGCAATCTGACCACCGCCGTTTTCTTTGAAATGGGGTAACAGGTATTTGGTTAATCCGATGGTACCGAAGTAATTCACTTCCATCAGTATTCGGTCCACTTCTATATCTGTTTCCATAGCCAGTGATCGCTGACTGATGCCTCCATTATTGATGAGTATATCTACTTTGCCAAAATAGTTAATGGCAGCCGTGGTAGCAGTTTTAAATGTGCCATGCTCCGCCAGGTTTAATGGCAATATCTTGATTTGTTCACAGGTCAAGACAGGACAGTTCGCTTTGACACGCTCCAGTTCGGAGTTTCTGCGGGCGGAGATAATAAGATAAGCCCCTTTTCTGATCAGCTCATATACCAGCGCTTCACCAATACCCGAGGAGGCGCCTGTAATCCATATTATTTTTCCATCAACTTTCATGTTAGAAGAGATTGAGCGACCTTATGACCAGTAGTCTTTTCGGCTTTAATTAACCTCAATATACGATAAAAGCAATAGATCCTACGTCCTTCAGCCGCTGAAAGGCAATCTGGTGCAGGTTGTGTGCCGGATATCCGCAGTTGGATGGTTCATATCCGCATCAGAGCCTCAATAAAACTCATATTCTCACCCTTTTCTTTGATGATCAGCAGGGGAATACTACGGTCCATGTAGGTTAATTTTTCTGCCAGGCTTCCAATCAGCATTACTGCGGCGGATGTACGTCCACGAGAACCTATAAGGATGAGGTTAATCCCAGCCGAGGTACTATGCTGATATAAAAACCTGGAGGGGTCACCATCATCATTTAGCATGAAATGACATGGAGTATCTTCTTTTAGCTGGTATTTCTTCAAAAAGTCCTTATAATCATTGCTGGCATGTTTTTCCATAATGGCGGCAAATTCCTGGTGACTTCTCCCGGTAGTATGGTATCCCGAGGGCACTTTGTATACGTTTATACAAGATACCTTTGCTTGGGTGTTTTCCGCAATGCGTTCAGCATAGGCCAGTGCCAGTGCCGAGTGCTCGGAAAAGTCTGAAGGCACCAGGATATTGTCAATCACTTCAGGCGGATCTTCAGGGATCAGTAGCAGAGAGCAGGGAGACTTTCTGGCAATACGGCTTGAAGCAATACCGGAACCTTTCAGACTTATTTTCCTGCCCATGAGAATAAGGTCAATCTCTTTGATGACCGTAAGGCGCAGAATTTTATCTATAGGATTGCCTTCCTTTACCTCTATGATCACCTCCGTATCCGGGACATTGGCAAAATATCGATTGATCTTTTTTTGTAGATCTCCCTTTATACTTTCATCTAAAGGGGCCAGCAGATCAGGGTATTCTTTGAGCACTTTTTCAGGTAGTTCCAGCGATTGTTCCACATGTACAAAAAACATTTTTTCGATGGACATTACCTGGCAGATCATGGCCGCATAGCGTATTACATGATCATCCATGACGGTCAAATCCAGACCTGCCAGCGCTCTTTTAAAACGAGTGTCTTTTAAGTGTTGCAGATCCATAGTTGTGTAGTTTAAGTTTAGAGTATTCCTCTGATTAAAAACAAAGCTGCAAAAGCTATGATAGCATATAATTCCGGAAATACAGCAAGAATTAATGTACGTCCGAAAACATCATTACCAGCACCAATGCTGTCTATTCCGTTAGCACAGACCTTACCCTGGTAGAGCCCTGAAAAAAGCCCTGCCAGTCCCAGTGCCAGTCCTCCTCCCAAAATACCTGCTCCCTGTAGTAATGTCATTTCAGCGCTGATAAGGTCCTGGAGAATGAAAAAGCCTGCAAATCCGTACAATCCCTGTGTGCCTGGCAAGGCACTGAGTACAATGTAGGAGCCAAAGGCGTCAGGATTTTTTTTCAGGGCCCCAACGGTGGTCATAGCACCTACTGCTGTGCCCATAGCGCTTCCACATCCTGGTAGTCCTACAAGCAGGCCTACGCCTATGAATGCAAGAGTTAATGGCAATACATCAATTTCCATAGTGTTTTTCGTTTTATTCGGTTTTACTGTTTAATTTTTGAAAGGGTCTATATTCAATACCTCCTCCTTCGAACTGGGCATTATTATAAAATTCCACAAAAGTCAGACGTAACGGGTGTACAAATGCTCCCAATATGGCCAAAGCAAGGTTAAGTGAATGTCCAAAAAGCAGGAATACTATTCCAAGAAGCACTCCCCACCAACCACTGTCCATGATCTGCATACCAATCTGGTTAACCACCAGGCCTAATACAGAGGAAGCCACTCCAAGGGCAAATAACCTGACATAGGAGAGTACATCTCCTAAAAGGCCTGTGAATATAAAAAACAAGGGTAGTAATCCGCTACCCATACGTTTAAATAAAGATATACTCAGATCGTGTGAGATCAATACTAAAGCTATGCCGGTAAACAGGACTACTTTAGCTATGGATACATAGGGTAGGAAGATCGCAACATTTTGCATATTCGCCAGGAACAATAACAGGGACGCAGAGATGATCAATAACTTCCCTAACTGGGGTAATGCAGCTATATAGGATTGGTATATTATCTTATTAATAATAGAGGAAATTACACCAATAAAGATCTGTACCACACCGATCATCAGAGCAACATTGAATGCATTAAATGCATAATTCTGATCATCAGGAATGTAAACAAACTGAGATAAGAAACTGAATGCCGGAAGTGTGTCGCTACCGGTAAGAGGTAAGCCGAAGATGCTCCCGGACTTTACAATACCCATTAACGTGGTTAATCCACCTAGCAGACATCCTAATAAGGCCAGGTGTCGTGATTTGCGCAGAAAGGTGAACCATGCGGTCAGGGATAGCCCTAACACGACCAGACCATATCCGGCATCACCCAGGCAATAAGCGAAAAAGATGGGATAGAAGACCGCAATCAACGGCGTGAGATCCAACTCATAGTAGTTAGGCAGCTGAAATATCCTTGTAATGGGCTCGAAAAGACGAGCGTACCCTGTATTTTTCAATTTCACAGGTACTTTATCACCCGGGCCGGGAAACGACACCGAAAATGTAGCTCCCTGATCATTCAGGCCTTCCAGTATTTTATCTTCCAGTATTTCAGGGTACCAGCCCTTCAAATGGAAGATCTTACCTTCTGCATATCCATCATAACTGCCTATGGTCAGTTCATAATCCAGTTGATTGTCGATATGCTCCAGCTCCTGTTTTAAGGTTTCGATATATAGACTATAAGACCTTAACTTTTCAGTGATCTCAATGTTTTCTCCCATAAGACGGGCCAGTTCACTGTCGATTTCAGCAAGCGTGTTTTCAGGTAATAGTACTTTTTCAAATGGAAGTGTTTTGCTATGGTTATATTGCAGGTGGACAAAATATATTATTCCTCCTTCAATACGGATAGTCTCACAGATACTGTCGTCAATAGCATAACGTTCAAAATCTTTACTTCTGGCCTGGTAGAAAGTGAACTGCACGCCGTATTCTTCCAACTGCGCCAGCCGCTTTCGGTCAAATTCTCCCCAGGGCTTTAGCTTAGTCTGTTCCTTTTGTAGCTTTTCAATGTGCTGAAGGTTTGTATCGAAGTTTTTTCTTGCATCAGCGATGGCTTCCAGAATGTGTGCGGTGGTCTGCTTTTCGGGTTTTAAGTTTGCGTTGACCGTATCGTCGTTTTGAAAATCCTTTACAGTTTGTAATGCTTTAGATACCCTGGAATGTTGCTCCTGAAGCTCCTTGATATTCTGACTATGGGCTTTTTCATTGAGTTCAACATGGATCACGCCTAGCTCCTGGAGTAATGAAGTGACCTGTTCCTTCTCCTTATAGAACGTGAGTACCGATATTTTCTTCATTTTTTCTTTCATGCCGGTACCTGTTTTCGTTCGTTTCTTTTCTTTACAATTTTCTGGGCCGCTTTGGAGATGTTGTCTTTGTCCTCCAGAAAGCGTTTGATTTTGATGGTAGCGTCTTCAAATGCGGGTATTTGCACTTTTTCGTAAAGGTTTACTTTCTGGGTGGTCTTTTTACGGGCTGAGTGTAGTATGTCTATCTGCTGGCGGGCAATGTCCGTTTCTATTTCCAGTCTTATGATCCGTTCCAATACTTTTATTCCGGCCGGTATCCACCCGGGCAGGTTGAACCTGCTCATATTCCGCAGGGTAAAATTCACCTGCTTAACGTATGGTACTTTTACACCAACTACATTTTTTTGAAGCATGTTCAGGGGTTCCATGACCAGGATATCGGGAAACTCAGCCCAAAATGTCTTAAATTGGTGATGCTCCGCCTCTGCATCTTCTATCTCTTTTTCCAGTGACTTTAATGTACGTTGCAATAGTTGAACCTCATGACGTAGCGCAGTTTCCTTACTTTTCAGAATGGGCAGCGCTTTTTCCCGGATACTCAACTGTCGTTTGAGGTCCTGGAGTGCATTTTTATTGTATTGAAATTTGAGCGCCATTTTATCGGGTTTAAGGCAATCGGTTAAAGCATGATCGGGTTATGCATCATATTTTGTCGGTTTAGACTTCTTCAGCTGCTAACTGGCTATCTTCACTTTTTTTCCAGTAGGTATTTATTAAGGCTTCTTTGATATTCAATTCATATTTTTCAAAAAACTTCTGCATTAATTCCCAACCAATGTCCAGCATTTCGTCAATGGAAATGTTGATGTCAATGGCTAATAACCTTTCTGAATATTCCAGGGCAAAATGCAGGCAGCGTTCATCATACTCATTGAGATCGAATCCATTTTCCTGCTTCGTTTTGGCCTCTTTGGCATCCGCGTAAAGTCTCACCAGTGTATTCATTACCTGGGGGTGATCTTCACGTGTTTTTTTCCCGATCACATTTTGCTTCAGGCGGGAAAGGCTTCTGAAGGGGTCAATGATCACTTTACCGATGTCTGTGTCCTGCTTAAGGAAAAGCTGTCCCTCTGTAATGTAGCCTGTATTATCAGGAATGGCGTGGGTAATATCACCTTCATTCAGCGTAGTGACAGCCATGATGGTGATAGAACCTCCATGGGCGAATTGTACTGCTTTTTCGTAGGTTTTTGCCAGGTCACTGTAAAGAGAGCCTGGCATAGCATCCTTTGAAGGGATCTGATCCATTTTATTCGCTACTATTGCTAATGCATCCGCATAAAGGGTCATGTCAGTGAGTAACACCAGAACCTTCATTTGCTTATCGTTAGCAAAGTATTCTGCGGCGGTACATGCCATTTCCGGTATGAGTAATCTTTCAAGAGGTGGATTTTCCGAAGTATTTATAAAGCATACGATCTTATCCAGCACACCGGCCTGGGTGAAGGTGTTTTTGAAATAAAGGTAGTCATCGTTAGACAACCCCATACCGCCGAGGATGATTTTATCTGCTTCAGCACGCATAGCCACTTCAGCCAGTAAATTGTTGTATGGCTGTCCAGGGTCAGCAAAGAATGGAATCTTTTGTCCTGTTACCAGGGTGTTATTCAGGTCAATGCCTGCAATACCCGTAGCCAGGAGCGCCGAAGGCTTGGACCTTTGGATAGGGTTAACGGCCGGCCCGCCGATAGCGCGTGCTTCGCCCTCTATCTCAGGACCTTCATCCATAGGATCGCCATAAGCGTTGAGGAACCTGCCGGAAAGCAATTCACCTACTTTCAGTTGAGGGGGGTGACCTGAAAATACTACTTCAGCATTCGTGCTGATCCCTTCCGTTCCGGGGAATACCTGAAGGGTCACCAAGTCTCCTACCACCTTTATGGCCTGGGCGGGTCTGCCATCTACCCAGGCCAGTTCTTCGTAGGTAACACCTTCTGCTTTGAGCACACAGGTAGCCCTTGTAATGGCTGATAATTCAGTGTATATTCTTTGAAATGCTTTCGTCTTCATAGTTAGGTCATACTAGGTGCTATAGCGGTTTTTTCGTTCATCAGCTCTGTTAAAGCCGTTTCATATTTATTAAACTCTTCTGAATTCCATGGTGAATAATTCATTTGTTTGATCTGATTGATCAATTGTTTGAAATAATTACCTACCTGCTGGAAGTCATCAAAAAGCATATCGACGTCACAGATATCCATTACCTTATTGATCATATACTTTTGACGTTCCAGGGGAGTATTCATGTCCACTGTGTCAAAGGAATCTTGTTGTATGATGGTGAAGTCAATGAGCTCACTACGCCAGAAGTCCATGTGATAGCTGATCGGAACAGCATCGTCTCCCAGTATATTGATCTGATCCCGTGCTTCCAGTCCTTTGCGCATAATGTCTTTTGTCTTTTTGATCAGGTCCACCCACCCTTCCTGGATAGAGGCGTCGGTATGTTCCCTGAATTCCTGGTAATCCAGGTATTTGGAATAAGAGGCCATAGAGTCAATGGCCGGGTAGCGTTTGGCGTCTGCCCTTTTTTGAGAAAGTGCGTAAAAACACTGTGCTACTTTACTGGTGGATTCTGTGACCGGTTCTTTGAAGTTACCACCAGCAGGTGAGATGGTACCAATGAAAGTGACTGAACCGAATTGACGGTTATTCAATTCTATGCATCCCGCGCGGCTGTAAAAATTTGCAATGGTGGCGGGTAGCTCCACCGGGAACGCATCCTGTCCCGGTAATTCTTCCAGCCGGTTGGACATTTCACGAAGCGCCTGGGCCCATCGTGAGGTGGAATCAGCCAACATCAGTACTTTCAGCCCCATGTTCCGGTAATATTCTGCCAATGTCATACCCACATACACAGAGGCTTCACGGGCCGCTACCGGCATATTGGATGTATTACAAATGATAGTCGTCCTTTCCTGTAGTTTTCTTCCGGTACGTGGATCTGTTAGCTCGGGGAATTCGGTAAAGATCTCCACCACCTCATTTGCCCTTTCTCCACAGGCTACAATAATAATAATGTCAGCTTCTGCATTTTTTGCGATGGCCTGTTGTAGTACCGTCTTTCCTGTGCCAAATGGCCCGGGAATGTAGCCGGTGCCCCCCTCAGTGATGGGGTTGAACGTATCTATTACCCGTAATCCTGTCTGCAGGATATCATAAGGCCTGATTTTTTGGTTGTAGCTTTTGATGGCCTGTTTTACCGGCCATTTTTGGGTCATGGTCACTGCGACTTCCTGTCCGTCTTCGGATACAAGAGTGGCCATTTTATCATGTATTTTGTATTCTCCGGTTTCGGTAATTGATTTTACCGTATACTGCCCCTCAAAGACAAAAGGTACCATGATCTTATGGTCCACCCAATTCTCCTTTACACTACCTAGCCAGTCACCGGCACGTACTTTGTCTCCGGGAGTGGCTAGAGGTGAAAAGTGATACAATACATCTTTATCCAGCGGCTCCGTGATATCTCCTGTGTTGATAAAGGTGCCTTCCATTTTCTCCAGGTCGTTTTGAAGTCCATCATAATTCTTGGAAAGTATGCCGGGACCGAGCTCTACCTCTAACATATGACCGGTAAAAACTACTTCGCAGCCTATTTTGACGCTGCGGGTAGATTCGAATACCTGGGCAAAGGCCTCATTACCATTTACCCTGATCACCTCCGCCCGTAGCTGAACATCTTTGTTCATGATCATGCATATCTCGTTTTGCCCGACAGGCCCGTCTACGTCTATAGTGACGAGGTTGGATACGATACTGGTTATGGTACCTTTGGTCATACTTTTTCAGTTTTCAGTTTGGTGGATGATGAGCGGATTTTGCGTGTAAGACGTTGGAAATGGTCTTGCGTTTTTTGTTTTTCAAGCCAATTCCACCGTTTTACCATCAGTAATTTTAGGGTGTACCCAAATACATGTTGCCGGCTAAAAAAGTCATAACTGGCATGGTCCAGGTAATCCCATTTAATGGTATCGATCATTTTTTCAATACGTACAGGATCTCTTGAGATCAAGGCCTCTTTCAGAGGTTCAATAAAAGGATAAGTCCTGGTGAGCAGAGATGCTCCCACACCTTCACGGGAAAGCTTTTCCGATATGCTGCTGTCTTCTATGCGCTCCTGGTCCGGATAAGACTCATATATGCTGCGATTCACTCCACTGACGATGCTTTTTAACTCCCTTTCGAAAGCGAAATACTCTTGAATAAAGTGGTCATTTGTTGCCGATATCATTTCATAAAAGCGGGCATAAAGTTGATTTTCTATTTCAGCCATACTCATTTCTGAAAAGCGTTCCTGGTATGCCGCCAGGAAATCAGCGATATGATCCGGGAGATTATAAGGATGTTGCGCATAGTCTGCCATTGTTTCTTCATCTATGGAAGAGGGGTGGATAAATGGAGGTAAGGGCATCTCGTGGTACTGATGAAATACCAGTGCTAACAAATTTCTATGGTCGTAAGGAAAAAAAAGATGTCTGAAAAGTTTTTCATCTTCTTTTTCAAGGTTCCTGGCTATGGTCTCAATGGCTTCTTCAAAGTCGATAGGTGTCGTTGTTTGTTCCAGTGAAAGGTCAGGAAGTGTAGCGATCAGATAGTAGTAGTTCATGGTTGCTCAGTGAATAAAAACGTGCGGGTTTTTTCCTTGAGATAGCCGCTGAACAACTCAATAAAATCATCTTCGCTGAAGGTTATATCATAGGTGTCTGATTGGCGTGATATTCTAAAACCATTCGCTATTTGCTTGTTGAAACTAATGGTGATGCCATCGATTTGTTCTACAATATTCTTTTCAAAAGCTTTATCTACTTTTCCACGCAGCTTTTCCGGTAAGATCAACTCCAGTTCTTCATCCGATTTCCAATAGCTGACTATTTCTAAAATGAGAGATTGCAGGAAAGCCTGATCTGAAAAAGAAGCCTGAACATTGCTATCGATCACCTTAAGTCTAAGTAATCGGACAATCTCACTTTTTAGATCGCTTATGAGTTGCTTGCCTTTAAGCCTGATCTCACTTTCGGCACTTTTTGTTTCTACTAAGGATGCTTTCTTAGCTGAGGCTATCATTCGCTCAGCCTCAAGTCTGGCTTCATGAATAATTTTTTGCTTTTGGCTTTCAGCCTCTCGTAAGATTTCATCCGCCTTCAGGTTTGCTTTTTCAACACCCTCATGGTAGATCTTATCGGTAAGCTGGTCAAGGTTTGAAAGTTCTTGGGACATTGTGGAATATTGTTTTATATCTATCTTATTACCAGTAGGGGAATGGTACTGTGAAACACCATTTTTTGAGTCAGACTTTCATGAAAGAGTTCCGCAATAAAGTTATAGGTGTGCGGTACTATGCATAATAGTCCAATATTATGTTGGTTACAATATGTCATAAGACCTTCCTCTACGTCGTCGTGATAGGAGTAACTGAAGGAATAGGGTATGTCATGTAGTTCATCGATCATCTGCTCTTTTACCTGTTGTCTTTCAGCATCAATGAATCGCTCTTTCAAATTAACTGTAATGATCGCCAGGTTGGCCTTGAGAAGCTCAGAAGTGTTTACCAGGCTGTTAAGCGTTCTTGTAGGACCTTTGCGGCTATAGTCATAAGCAAGTCCGATCGTCTTAATATTGTGTAAGGAAGCTTTATTTGGGATCACGATAACAGGTACATCTACTTTTTGTATTATGGAAGCTGTCTTGCTGCCCCATAATTCACCAAAACCTCTGGCACCTTTAGTAACCATAATGAGCATATCAATGTTGCCCTCATTCACAATTTCTATTATCCGATCGACCGATATGCCTAACTCTTTTTTGAATGAGTAACTTATTTCACTTAATGCAGGGTGATTCTTTTTTAAAGCCTCAAACTCGAGCTCGACGTCCTTTTCTTTGTCTTTCAGTGATTTAAACCGCTCTCCATTCACCGGACGATGATATACATGCAAGACCTCCAGGTGCGCTTTAGCTTGCTTAGCAAAGTAAATCGCTTCTTTCAGTGCAAGGTTTGCTCCCTGGGAAAAATCAGTGGGGAATAGTATTGTGTTGATTTTCATTTTAGTAGCTTATCCTGTTAAACAAATAACAATTATCCTGTTAATATAGTAATACTACTCTCGAGTGTAAACGACCATAGTACACCGTATATTGGCGTCTTATATAATTTAATTATACTAAAATTAATGATACGCATAGTGATATTAAACGACCTAAATCAGCTTCCGATCATGACAAGGATCATCTATTAGCTTTTGGAATGGTAGTTAAACAATGTTCTGGTGAGCAAGGTGATAAAATGGATTCCTCTTGTAATGTGGCAAAGTCACCGTTTTCCGGTTGTATTGCCGGTAAAGGATCGGTTTTTCTAATCAAGTCAGAGGCTTACATTCGTTCCGCGGACGCTCTTATGAATGCATTGAAATCTATTATGCTGTCTGACTACAACTGGCCGCACATCAACCTGGAAAGAATGTCATTCATGAGAAAGCAAAAACAGTCCATAACTAAACGAATTGTTCGAGTGAAGCTGAATGCTCTTTTGTTCCCGGTTGACACCACTCATTTTTATGCTTCCGGCAACACGTGTAATACTGGTTGATTTAACGAGCGGACTTTCAATATCCAACTTAAAATCCACGCCTTCGGTTTGCTCTTTATACACTAGCAGGAGTACAGGACGGTTTGATTGGAAACCTACAAAACCTGTTATTGAAAAACCAGACGGCTCTGTACCCGTAGGAACCACCACACATTGATGGAACAGGTCTTTCACGCTCTTGTAAGCTGTTAACTGGGATTTGAGTTTGTCTGTATTTGTTTCTGACAAACCACTCAGTTCCATCCAGGCCAGTGGCTGTGCGCAGAGGGTAACGGCACTTGTGTAGATGAGGGGCATCCGCTGTGGCACCAGTACGTCATCTTGAGCGTACTTTTTTGCATTGCGGGCATTATTCAGAAATTCAATTTGTAAACGTTCTGCAGGAACGTAAGCTGAGAGTTTCCAAAGGTTTCGCAAGGTGCGGTGTGGGTAATAGTTACCCCAATCAGTGTACCTGTTTTCCAGGAATATATTGCCAAATTCATTGAAATAATGGTACCCGACCCTGCGCCCTGCAGTCACATCCATATTAAAGGTGACCTTGCCTTCCGTAGCTTGCATTACTTTGGTAAATAACTTTCGTAAGTTGATCTCAGACTGCTTGTCAGCCAGATCCATACCATCTATTTTAAATACCCGAATACCATAACGCCGATAGTAATCAAGAAGGATGTCGGCATCTCGCTCCCAAAGCTCATAACTGTTGGCTTTACTGGGATTAAACCACAGTCCGATGCTTATTTCTTTTTTTCGTGCTGTGTCTATGATCTTTTTAAAGCCGTTTGGAAAACGTCCGGTATGAGGTTGCCAGTCTTCAGTACTCCAGTCATCCCATTTTTTGCCGGCTTTCGACGCGGAGTTCCGGGATAATCCTTGCTGCCATCCGTCATCAAGTTGTAAGTGGGTTATACCCAGTTTTGCTGCCTGTGTTATTTCATCCAAAATGAACGACTCATTCATACGACTATCTTTACTACGATCTCCCCATGTATTGGCCAGGATCATACCATCCCGTTCCGGAATGTATCTCCTTAGCTGCTTTTGGTAGGTGAGGAGTGCCCGGTGCATCGATGACTTACCAGTACCGGCCAGTCCCAGGGCATAGCCATATCCCCGGACCCATTCATCAGACAGGTCTTTAGGTGAAATGCCTATACCGTGTATTGAAATGCCCTTTTTATCTACCTGGAAATCGTACCCATTGTAGTATTGCTGACTGTGGTCTATGGGTGATTCTTTAATAATGAAAAAACCGATGGATTGCTGCGGGTGAGAGGCGATCAGTACATTTCCCCTGAGTTGCTCCTTTCGATAGGGCAGAAGGATGGACTCGGACACCAGGTTGTCATGATGGTCAGTAGCCTCTTTAAAAGCAGCTACCTTAACTTTCCAGTGGTTTTGAGCCAAAGGAATAAAACCAATGCGCTCGGGGCCCCGCTCACCCTCCACATCTTTACGTTCGATCATATTTAATCGATTTGTTTGAACCGAAGTCCACTGGTTAGCTGCAGCCGAACCTTTAAGGAAGTATGTATGAGAGATAGCCGGCGCCTCCGGGTAGAGTTTTATGAGATGTTTTACTTGAAGTTCTCCAAGGTTAAAATAGATGGTAATCGCCTTGTGAACATGTTCGCCGGGAAATGTTTGTTGATCATTAATAGTGAGTTCTGTATGGGTAATACGTTGATTTTCACCCGGTAATACCAACCCTCCTATATCTTGCGGAGGAAATATCAATGTTTTGCCAGAAGTTTTATCCTCTGCCTCTACAGGTACAATATTCCCCTGGTTCCAATAATAGGTAAAAGCGACATGCCTGTTGGCGATATAAAGTGTATCATTTTTTAAATAGGCATTTACCTCTTTTGACAATGTATCCTGGCAGAATAGAGCTGACAATGGTGACAATGATAAAAACAGAGATGTGCTAATGATCTTAAACATATGCGGATTTCTTATACTCATTTCAGGTATTGCTTATAATGTGAAGTATCCTATTTATGACGTAATAAGGGCGTCACACCCTATTTTAGATCTGGCATACTTACTTAGTGAAATCATTGGCAATACATATTATCACTTGCTTGAATGAGTTTGATTAAACAAAAGCGCTTTTAACTCCTGAAAATTGCCTATGACATGGTCACATCCATGTTGCATAAGTTCACCGGCCTGAAATGACGTAGTAATGCCAATCACTCTTATGTCTGCACGTTTAGCTGCCTGAATACCGCTGATTGTATCTTCGATCACCACGCATTCATCGGCTTTAAGTCCGGATTTTTTCATGCTGAGCAAGAATATCTCAGGATTGGGCTTGCCCTGTGATACTTCATGTCCTCCGGTGATGGAGTCGAAGAACTCTCTGATGTTCAAATGGTCTAAAACAAAATCAATATTGGGTATATCACCCATGGTCCCTAGTAGTGCTTTGACCTTTTTTTCCTGCAGTGTCAATAGAAGGTCGGATAAACCCTCTATCTCTTTTACGTCTTTGTAACGTTGTCTGTATATCGCTTCTTTTTCCTGACCTAGTTCGCTGATCTTTTGTGAGTCGGTTATACCAGGGAAAAACCTCTTTATGATTTCATATAAGCTGCCATGGTTTTGTTTATCAAACTGTTCCGGGCTTAATTCGATGTGGTGTTTTTTAAGGAAAAACAGCCATGCTTCCCGGTGATGATGCATATTGTCCAGCAATGTGCCGTCCATATCGAAAATAATACCTTTTATGTTGTTCATATCGTTTGTTTTAGTCTGATTGGATTATGTGTTATCCGGGTGGATTGCACTAATTTCTTTTCGTTAAGATTATATGAGAGCCTATTGATTTGTGTGTCGGTTATCAGTGGGAGTTATCCATAAATAATAGCATTAGGCTTTTGTTGCCAGATACTTGTTCAGATCACTGATTTCTTGGATGATGACTGTTGGCTCAATACCCCATGGATCAAAAACAGTATCTGATGAACGTTGTACCCAGGCCGTGTTCATTCCATAGGAAGCAGCGCCTATTACATCAAAGGGATTGCTGGAGATTAGCCACGAGCCGGACTTCGACGAGTTCGTTTTTTTGTTGAAATGCTCATACACTGAAGGGTTGGGTTTAAACGTCCTGATATTCTCGGCACTTACAAGCCCATCAAAGTAATCTATGACTTTCGCATTGGTCAGGAGCTTTGAAACTGCCTTGGCCTCACCATTTGAAAAAGCATATAATGAATGTCCGGATGCATTTAATGTTTTTAACCCGGTAACAACATCAGGAAAAACAGGTAAAACCATGTATTCTTCCAACAGGGCAACTTTTTGGGCTGAAGTGAAATTAACTTTATACATTTCGCAGCAGAACTGCAGTGCTTCTTTTGTGCATAGTGAAAAGCCTTCATATTTATTCATTAACCCCCTTCTGAAGGAATATTCTAACTGTTTATTTCGCCATGTGTCAGTAAAGGATTTTGCCTTTTCTCCAATTAGTTTTTCCAGGGTACTAAAGATCCCGTGTGTATTGATCAATGTTCCGTAGACATCAAATGCCAAAGTGTATGTCATGTCATTATATTACTAATAGTAACAACCAAATAATCCCATAAAAGGTGCTGGGTTTTATTAATGTTTTTAATTCAAAAATGATCCTGTATCAGACCTTTTGACAGACAAAGTGATCGCATTGGTTTCTTTCGAATTTAAAATGTTGATACTTAATGATAGTGACAGACACTGTGCAATAACCGGATTGAATTTTTTCGGTTGTTATGAGGTAATGGGGTGGTAAAATGAACTTTTGATAACATAGGAATATGGGTCAATAGATCTGACAGGTCAGGTGGATGATACAAAAGCCTTTTTTACCCTGACTTTTAAATTACCCTTTAAAGGAAAAAAGAAGAAAACGGATGAGCCCACGTATCATGAAAACGGGATCATGAAATTGAACCGAAGCTTGTTTGGGGTTCCTAATGATGATTTTGACACGGGTTTCATTGATCTTTTTGATCAGAGCCGGGTGCTGAGTTTTGAAATGATTCAACCATAAAATTAATGCTTGAATTTGATCATGGAGAACAAGGGAAAAGTAAGCACTTTTAAAATTTGAACTTGACCATTGAGTATTAAAAGAGCATCATCATTCGAATAGTACGAATATACCTTTTGCTAAAAAGATGTAGACACTTAAGAGTATAACTACAACAAGCACTGCAATTATAAATACATTGATTTTTAATGCATCATATTGATAAACAGATATATATAGGTAAAACAGCTTACATAGAAATACAGAGTTTTACGAATAGTAAGCGGTAGACTTCCTTCCTAACTTGCACCTTGTAAATTATAGTGTGCGTGAAGACCTGAGTGAGCGACAATGATCGTGGAAGAAAGTTGAATTCCAAAAGAGTATTTGTCCTTATCAATCTTTACTCTCAGATGCATAGAAGTTATGTCATTGATAGTCAATGGTCTAATAATCTATATTAATACCTCACACGAATAATCTTCAATGTCCCCCTTGTATTTTATGTCTATGGCAGCAGAAAAATAATAGTATGGATTCTAAAGAAATAAAGCCTCTCAAAAAAAAGAAGTGGGTTGACCTGAGCCGTATCACAGATAAAATGGTGCTGATTGTAACCGTTTTTCTACTTGTATTGGGCATACTCGCAGTAACGCTTGTCACGCAAAATCAAAGTACCCGGAGGGTACTGAAAGACATCCGGGAACTACGTATACCTGTTCCTATTACTACGGCAGATATCATCAGCGGTGCTAACCGGGTGTCTGCTTCTCAACGGGCCTACCTGATGACAAGCCAAGAAAAGTATAAACAGGAGCGACAGGAAGTATGGGACCGTCAAATAAAACCAGCGGCAGAGCAACTGGCTAAACTGAGAGAGCGGATGCGGGTAGCGGAGCATCGCCAGGCCGTTGATAAGGCATTGGAAAAGTTGGCCCTCTATGCAGAAGTCCAGGAAAATATTGACGCATTTTTTGAGAAGGAACTTAAAAATTTTTCCAATGAGCTGACTAACACAGATAGTGCGAGCATAGCAATGTATATAGCCAACGCTCAGGCAATTGATAAGTTAAGTATGGAACTGAATCGTATGGTGGCAGGTGATGCCTCTACCTTACGAAAGGAACTGCGCAATGAGCTCATGCCTTTGAACAATGCACAAGAGGAGTTTCTGATCGAAGATAGTGCGAATGTAGAAGACAATATAGTGTCTTCTAATGTCACATTGATCGTGGTTTCTGTCATAGGTGCAATAGTAGTGATTTTTTTGGCCTTTATTTTACTGAAGAGCTTGAGAAGGTCCATACAAAAACCCACAATGCTATTAGGTACTATGGCTAAGGGTGAGCTGCCTGAAAATGGAAATTCTTCGAACGATGAATTAGATGAGATCATCCAGGCAGCCGACAGGCTAAGTGAAAATATGAAAAAGGCCAGCCGGTTTGCCTTGAAAATTGGCGATGGAAAATTTGAGCATGACTTTGAGCCCGCCAGTGAAAAAGACTTGCTTGGAAATTCGCTGATACAAATGCGTGACCGTTTGCAAGCGGTGGCGGAAGAAGACCGTAAGTCCAATTGGGTCAATACCGGGATGGCTAAACTGGGTAATATTTTAAGAAAGGACTATGAAGATGAAAGCCAGTTTTACAATGATATTGTCTCTTTTGTCATAAAATATCTTGATGCTAATCAAGGAGCCATGTTTTTGGTAAATGAAGATGAAAAAGATAAAACTCTTGATTTGGCAGCTTGCTATGCGTATGGTCGCAGGAAATATATTAAAAAGCAATTTGCGCCTGGCGATGGACAGGTAGGGCAGGTATATTTAGAAGGTAAGTTTATATTACTCAAGGAAATCCCGGCTGGTCATTTAAAGATTACTTCCGGATTAGGAGAGGCTGATCCGAATTGTATAATGGTTTGCCCACTTATGGCTAATGATGAATCTTACGGGGTATTGGAAATCGCCACTTTTAAGGATTTAGAAGATTATCAAGTAGCTTTTGTTGAAAGACTTTGTGAGCAGATAGCCGGTGCTTTGTCAAAACTTAGGATTACCGCCCATACACAAAGACTTTTGCATGAGTCTCAACAGCAGGCAGAAGAACTAAAGACTCAGGAAGAAGAGATGCGTCAGAATATGGAAGAACTGACCGCTACGCAGGAGGAAATGACTCGAAAAGACACTGAAATGAGCGGCCAACTGAGTGCTTTAAATCATACTATGGCCACCATTGAATTTACCATGGATGGTATCGTTAGTGCTGCCAATGAGACTTTTTTAAAGATTATGGGGTATGCCGGTGACGAAGTGCAGGGCAAGCATCATCGAATGTTTGTTGATCCCGAACAAGCCCAGAGTAATACCTATAAAAATCTGTGGCAAGGCCTTAACCAGGGTATAGCGCATAGTGGTGAATTTCAAAGGATTGGAAAGGCAGGGAAAAACGTTTGGTTCAATGCCACTTATACACCCATTCTCAACAAGGAAGGAGTTCCTTATAAGGTAATCAAGTTTGCTCAGGATATCACAGAGCAGAAAGTAGTATCTATGGATTTTGAAGGTCAAATGACTGCCATTAACAACACCATGGCCGCCGTTGAGTTTGACCTGGACGGGATTGTATTAAGTGCTAATAAAAAATTCCTGGATGCTATGGGATACTCATTACAAGAAGTTAAGGGAAAACACCACAGTATATTTGCCGATGATAAGTACATCAAGAGTGAAGAGTATATTAAATTTTGGCGAGACCTGGCCAATGGCATAGCACAAACGGGTGAGTTCAACAGGGTGGGTAAAAACAATAAAGATGTATGGCTCAGTGCTAGCTACACTCCCGTTCTCAATGAAGAGGGGAAACCCTATAAAATAGTGAAATTTGCCCGGGACATTACCGAACAGAAATTGAAGACCAATGACTTTGAAGGGCAGCTGACTGCCATCCGCAGGTCTAATGCCGTCATTGAGTTTGATGTCCATGGCAAAATACTGGATGCCAATAGAATTTTTGTTGAAGCAATGGGATACCAGGAGAAAAGCCAGCTCATCGGAAAGCATCATAGTATCTTTGTCGCTAAGGCAGACCAGCAATCTGAAGAGTATAAAAAATTCTGGGATCAGCTAGCCAATGGCGAATACTTCACCGGTGAGTTTAAGCGTAAAAAGTTTGATGGCTCTGATGTGTGGATTCGTGGCAGCTACAATCCTATATTCGATACAAAAGGCAGGCCGTACAAGGCCGTGAAGTTTGCACAGATTATTGACAATAAAAACGCCTGACCACTTTGGAACTCACATGCTTATTATTAAAAATTCAGAAATGAAATATGTCGCTATTAGTTTAATATTGGCGAGCTTGATCACCAATATGGCATGGTCGCAAAAACAAAATGCTGTTCAGCAGAATGGTTGGTTCATGTACTTTGGTAACCATATCCTCAGCGAGAAATGGGGGCTGCATACCGAATATCAATGGAGAAGGTCGGAGGTCATAAAAGAGTCGCAACAATCTCTTATAAGGTTAGGTATTGATTATAAGCTATCGGAACGAAATACCCTTACAGCCGGGTATGGCTATATTGTTTCATATCCCTATGGTGAGCAGCCCATTGTAAAGAACCTGAATGAACACCGGATATGGCAGACACTCACCTTGAACCATACCAGTGGAAGGTTTTATTTAAACCATCGATACCGATTGGAGCAGCGTTTCATTGAAAGTGCTACATCAGATGAAAGGGTGTATAAAAACAGGATCCGGTATCGCTTCATGGCTACACTGCCTCTGGCCAAAAAGACGCTTGAACCTAATACCTTTTTTATAAGTATGTATGAAGAAGTATTCATTGGATTTGGTAAGAATATAGCGTCTAATGTGATGGAACAGAACAGGCTTTACGCTGCACTTGGCTACAAGTTCACGGGTAAAATGAATATCCAGACAGGCTATCTGAATCAATTGATCATTAAAGGTGATGGAGTCAGGCAGGAAATCAATCATACACTGCAGTTAGCACTATTTTATAACCTGGATTTTAGGCCTGACGAACAATGACAACACTGATGGGTAATGTACGGGATTTATACCTGAACCACTTTTATTATGTTCATTAAAGAAATACCCTATCAATTGACCTGGGAAGTAAGACACAAAGTGATGTGGCCTAATGAGCCATTCGACTATGTGAAATTGAAAGAAGATGAGTTTGGAAGGCATTTAGGACTTTTTGTTGCAGATGAACTTACTTCCATAATATCCCTATTCGTAGAAGATGAAAATGTACAATTCAGAAAATTTGCAACACTATCTTCTGAACAGGGAAAGGGCTATGGAACAATTTTGTTGAAGCATGTGCTGTCGGAATTGATCGGTACAGCTGTCAAACGAGTTTGGTGTAACGCCAGGACGGATAAAATACTATTTTATGAAAGGTTCGGAATGACCAAAACCAATATAAAATTCATCAGAGGAGGTATGGACTATGTGGTGATGGAAAAGCTGGTCTGAAGCCTGATAAATAGGATTCACCAGAGCTTTGAAATTTACCCATAAGAACTCACCACCAGGCATGAAAATGATGTACAGGTCCGCTTCCTTTACCGATTTGATATGCGCTGCCTGCTTCGATGGCTTTTTCTATAAAATCAAGGCCGTTCGTTACTGCCTCCAGGAGGGGGGTGCCTTTTGCATAATACGTTGTTATGGCGGACGAAAGGGAGCATCCTGTTCCATGCGTGTTTTTCGTGTTGATCCGTTTTCTCCGGAAGGAGCAAGTCATATCCTGTTTGATATCGTAAAATACGTCGACCAGGTTAGAACCGGGTAAATGCCCCCCTTTTAACAGGACTGAAGTTCTTGATATACGACCTAGTTCCGAGGCCATTGATGTTATTTCACCGGGGTGTATCGTTTTATCCAATAGTACCTCTGCTTCCGGTAGATTGGGTGTGATCAGATCAGCTTTGGGGATCAGGTGTTCTCTAAGCGCTTGAATAGCTTCCTGTTTTAAAAGCCTGTCTCCTGAAGTAGCTACCATTACGGGATCCAGGACAAGTTTTACCGGTCCTGATTGCTCTATCATTTCAGCGACAGCCATAATGATTTCCGGTGAGTGTAACATCCCGATTTTTATGGCGTCTACACCAATGTCATTCATTACAGATTCGATCTGACTTTTAACAATGGAAACAGGTAATGCCTGGATCGCTTGTACTCCAATGGTATTTTGAGCGGTAATAGCCGTGATGGCCGTCATACCATAGCCTCCGCAAGCTGAGATCGTTTTTAGGTCAGCCTGAATGCCTGCACCCCCGCCGGAATCGCTTCCGGCTATAGTCAGAATCCTTTTATGTGTTTTCATATACTAAAAAACTAATTTATTGTCGTTCACAGAATGTCAGGTGCTTGAAGTCAATGTATTCTAAAACGATTTCAGATACACTCTTTTTCAATAGCTTCTTTCATGCATCTTGCGGCTTCTTTTACATCAGTTGCCTGCATCAGGTAACTTACTACCGCTATTCCATCAGCGCCGGCACGGACAACTTCAGCGGCATTTTGAAGGTGGATGCCCCCGATCCCCATGGCATGGTGGTGGCTTAGTTCCGTAATTTCTCGTACGCCTTCAAGATGCAGAGGGGTAGCAATATCTTTTTTAGTGCCTGTTTGAAAGACGGGAGATAGACCGACATAATCGACAGGAAGTGAATTTGCTTCAATGGCATGTGCTTTGCTTTCTACTGAAATTCCGATGATCTTATCTTTTCCAAGCAGCTTTCTTGCCTCGTTTACCGGCATATCAGATTGCCCCAGATGTACCCCTTCCGCATCTACAGTCAGAGCTACTTCCACATCATCATTTATGATCAAAGGAACACTACTGGTGTACAGTACCTTTTTTAACAACAGCCCTTTCCTGATCTTTGACTTTGTATCAGCTGTTTTCTCCCTTAGCTGTACCATAGTTACCCCTCCGGCTACTGCCGATGAAACGATATGTGCCAGGTGGTCTTCATCTTTATACATTGTTTCATCCGTTACCAGGCAGAGACGAATATCGTCTTTTGAGATTTTCAACGTCTGATCAGTGGTTGATTTTGAGTTTGACCGTATCCAGGAATTCTTCTTTGGTGATATTATGCAGTTTATCCAGTAAATGAAGCTGAAGGGTTCCCGGGCCTTTTGCACTAACGGCCGCTAATTGCCCTGCTACTCCCATCAAGGCCATTGCAGCTGTCGTGGCTTCAAAATAATCGCTATGAACAGCTGTAAAAGCTCCGATAATAGCTGTGCTTGTACATCCCATGCCGGTCACTTTGGCCATTAGTTCATGTCCATTGTGTACCTCGGCTATACGACCTTTGTCTACTATATAATCCACTGCTCCACTTATGCATATTACGCTGTCAAGATTTTGGTTCAATAAGCCGGCGGTTTCCAGGGCAGTATCAGAAGGATCGCTGCTATCTACCCCTCTGGTCTTTTTCGAATGATCATAAACTGCTATGATCTCTGAACTGTTTCCCCTGAGTACGGTAGGATGGGAGGTCTGGATCAGCTCATTGATGACCTGGTTACGGAAAGAGGTTGCACCTGCTCCTACCGGGTCAAGTACAATGGGTTTTTCAAGTTGGTCTGCTTTTTTCATCGCCTTTTTCATTGAGGCTACCCATTTTGTGTCCAGCGTACCAACGTTCACCACCAGGGCGCCCGCTATCGTAGCCATGTCTTCTACTTCTTCTAATGCATGTGCCATTACAGGCGAAGCACCTAACGCCAGAAGGGCATTGGCCGTATTGTTCATTACCACATAATTGGTGATGTTATGTACCAATGGGTTACCTGATCGTACCTTTTCGATCAGGTGGTATACGCTTTCTTTCGTTATGTTCATGGTGATTTACTGATCGATGTAGACTTCGCCTCCTTTTGTTAAAAACTCTTTGGACTTCTCTTTCATACCTTCATCTAATGCCTCATTGACTGACAGGTCATTTTGGGCTGCATATTCTCTTACATCTTGTGTAATCTTCATAGAACAGAAGTTAGGGCCGCACATAGAACAAAAATGAGCCACTTTAGCACCCTCAGCGGGCAGTGTTTCATCGTGAAACTCTTTGGCCGTTTCCGGGTCTAGGGATAAGTTGAACTGGTCTTCCCACCTGAAGTCGAATCTTGCCTTACTCAGTGCATCATCCCTGTGTTGTGCGCCAGGATGTCCTTTGGCCAGATCTGCCGCGTGAGCAGCTATTTTGTAAGTAATTACTCCGTCTTTGACGTCTTTTTTATTGGGTAAGCCCAGGTGTTCCTTAGGGGTAACATAGCAAAGCATTGCAGTGCCGTACCATCCGATCATAGCTGCTCCGATACCCGAAGTGATGTGATCATAACCGGGGGCTATGTCGGTAGTCAGCGGGCCTAATGTATAAAAAGGGGCTTCGCCACATTCTTCAAGCTGCTTATCCATGTTTTCTTTTATCATGTGCATTGGAATATGACCAGGCCCTTCAATGATGGTCTGACAATCGTGTTTCCAGGCAATTTTTGTAAGCTCACCCAGCGTTTCCAATTCTGCAAACTGTGCCGCGTCGTTGGCATCGGCTAATGAACCAGGCCGCAGACCATCACCAAGTGAGAAGGAAACATCATAGGCTTTCATGATCTCACATATCTCTTCGAAATGCGTGTACAGAAAACTTTCCTTATGATGTGCCAGGCACCATTTGGCCATAATAGAACCTCCTCGAGAAACAATGCCCGTCAGCCTTTTAGCTGTTAGAGGAACATATTTGAGCCGGATACCGGCATGAATCGTAAAATAGTCCACGCCTTGTTCAGCCTGTTCAATCAACGTATCCCTGAATATCTCCCAATTCAGCTCTTCTGCTTTGCCATTTACCTTTTCAAGCGCCTGGTAAATGGGGACAGTCCCAATGGGTACCGGTGAATTTCTGAGTATCCACTCCCGCGTTTCGTGTATGTTTTTGCCTGTAGAAAGGTCCATGATGGTATCTGCCCCCCAGCGACAAGCCCATACGGCCTTTTCAACTTCTTCCTCTATACTGGAGGTGACCGCTGAATTGCCAATGTTGGCGTTGATCTTCACCAGGAAATTCCGGCCAATGATCATAGGCTCCGTTTCCGGGTGATTAATGTTATTAGGAATAACAGCCCGCCCTTTGGCCACTTCATCACGTACAAATTCAGGGGTGATCATACCCTTGGGCGTATTGGCGCCGAAGCTATGCCCTTTATGTTGTTGCGTTATTTGCTGAATGGTATCCATACGTTGATTTTCCCGGATAGCAATGTATTCCATTTCAGGAGTGATCACTCCTTTTTTGGCATAATGCATCTGGGTTACGTTCATTCCTGATTTAGCCCTTCTTGGCTTTTCAATATGCTGGAACCGCAAAGCATCCAAGGCTTTATTATCCAGTTGTTGGATAGCATACTGCGAATTGAACCGGTCAAGTACCTCAGTGTCCTCTCTTTTCTCGATCCATGTGGTTCGTAGTTTTTCTATCCCTTTTTTTACATCTATGTTGATATTGGGATCCGTATAAGGGCCACTGGTATCATAAACTGTGACAGGTGGGTTCTTTTCTGACGGAGCGGACGGATTGAATTTTAATTTGGTATCGTGCAGGGTGATTTCCCTCATCGCCACTTTTATGTCATGGAGCTTTCCGGGGACATATATTTTTTTAGAACTTGGGAATGGTGCGGTTGATATACTTTTACCGTTTTGTGTAGTAGTGTCCATAATAAAATGTTTTTAACTCAATACGATTGAGGTACTAACACCCGGACGCTACATAATAGATTTACTTACAACTAAAATGGCTGTTCATAGCAAACAGCATAT
Source organism: Fulvivirga sp. M361 (assembly GCF_007097395.1). Taxonomy (GTDB): domain Bacteria; phylum Bacteroidota; class Bacteroidia; order Cytophagales; family Cyclobacteriaceae; genus Fulvivirga. Next base: position 262,600 of record NZ_VKDC01000005.1, on the reverse strand, counting down.
CTATCAATCCCTTCGCTACCATTATGTAGATCAGGTTCAATGGGTATGATCTCAGCCGGATGTTGGCACCCCTCTTTGTGAAATTAGGCAAAATGTGTTTCGAAAAAAACTATTATCACATCATCTTCACTCTTCTTTATTCAATTTGGACAATGCGGTATGGTTTTCTACCCAAATACCCGATCAAAATCTCACCATAACGGCTTTACTATGATTTTACAACTGCTTTGTATGAACTAATAAATATAAACTTCCCATCTGTTCCCGTAGTCTTTCAAAGTTGCTGTGAAGCCACTATATTTAGCTGTACGTTCAGCAAAAAAGGATATGAAACTCAAACTGTTAATGGTTCTTTTAGGCGTTAGCGCCATAAGTTATGCCCAACATGATAATAGGATTTCCACCATGGATTTTATTGAAGTCCTTGGTGGTAACAAAGAAGAGGCCATTTTCTACTATCAGAATAACTGGAAAGTCTTAAGGGAGATGGCTCTGAAAAAGGATTACATAGCTTCCTTCCAGTTTTTGGAAACACCTTCTGATAAAGAAGCCCCTTTTCAATTTATTCTTATTACTACTTACCCGGACCGGGAACAATATGATCTGAGGGAAGATCATTTTACTGAACTTATAAAAGAAAAGGGTGGCCTGGAATTGATGAATGATAAAAAACCTGGCGAATTCAGAAAGACACTGTTTAATAAAGAAGGGGTAAGGCATTTTCATTGAATGAAGTACTTTAAGATAAGTGTCATTAAAACGGGACAGTAATTAATAATAGTGATCATCAATAATAACTACGGGTGTTCTGAAACAACCTGATCACCTCAAGTAACAAAAGAAGCTGAACTCAGGCTCAGCTTCTTTATTGTTCTTATATACCAAAGCAATGGTCCGATGAAACCTTTTATAATTGATAGATCAAAGTAACATGGTATCCGGCTCCTGCTTTATAGGGTATCGTGTTAATTTGTTTTCTGGTAGTTTCAGGGATATAAATATCTTCTGCCAAGATGTTAGTACCGTATAGCTGCAATTTCAAATCAGGCATTGTTTCACTCTTAAATAGCTTTGGAAAATCAAGATTTACGTTGAATGAAACTAAATTGTATCCATCGGCTTCAGTATTTACAGTACTAACGCCCGGATTCACTAGTGAAACTTTTCCAAAATCATCTACATAGTTGTAGTTAACACCCACCTGCAGTCCATTAGTGATAGGGTAGGAAATACCAGTTTTAATCGTGTAGTCAGGCGCAAACGTTACACCTTCCTGACCTGTCATGCCGTCTTCATTGTGCATGTAATTAAATGCTGCCAGCACAAGCAAGCCTGAATTGGCGGCAAACCTCGATTCAAATTCGAATCCATTGATGTTTCTTTCAGATTGGTTAATAAAAGTTTGAAAACTTTGTCCTGCTACCGGTACGCGGTCTATCAGGTCCTTTTGTCTGTTCGCGTAGTAGGAAGCGCTGGCCTGGAAATTGTTGGTTTTGTAAAATACTTGAAGATCAAGGCTTGAGACCTTTTCAGGCTCTAAGTCAGGGTTACCCTGGAGAATTGGAACGTCCACGAAAAGCTCAGTAATGTACCCGCTCCTGAACGCCTGGCCCCAAAGTGCTTTAACGCCTAATTTCTCAGTGACGTTCAAAATACCTCCGATCCGGGGAACAAAATCGATATCCGTGTTTTCAGGTTTGTTTAATTGGCCGCCCAGTATCAATTTAAACTTATCATGTAACCTGGCGTCAGCCTGAAAGTACGAGTTCCACCAAAAGACGGAGTAGCTGTCACCTTGATCTCCTGTAATACTGTATCCGGTTCCGCCCAACAATACATTAATACGGTTGTTCATGAAAGACCTTCTGGAAGACACCTCAAACAGGTAATCGTTTGTGGTACTTTCTGATAATGGAATATTATCCGGGTCACTACCAGGGAAGTCATTAACGGTATCCCAGTTGAATCCATTATGGGTGATGTTAGCATTAATATTCCAATTTTCGGAAAAGTTGTATTCGTATCCCAGGTCTAACATTCTGGAGTCCAGACGGGAAGAATGCTGTGGGAACTTAGGGAACGGCCCTAAGACATCTGCATCTGTGAAAGACAGAAAAGATTTGAGTGAAAGTCCTTTATAATCAAAATTGGCTGTAAGTCCCACATTCTTTTCTCCGGCCTGGGTAACGTTGGATGAACCTAACTCGTCGGTCATCGTTGCTTCCCACCCGTCAGTTTCCAGATAGTTGAGCGCTACAGTGGCTCCAAGGTCTCCAAAAGATTTACCCGCGATGACAGAACCTTTTTTTGTATTGAAGGATCCACCACCAACTCGTGCTTCCAGGGTAGAATCTGTTGCTTTCTTAGAAATAATATTGACGACTCCTGCAAACGCGTTTGACCCGTAAAGTGCCGATCCTGGTCCTTTAATGATCTCTATTCTCTGGATATTTGCAACAGGGTAAGAAGTATATATACCGTGATTAATACCCCCGACCCTTGTCATTCTTATAGGCCTTCCATCGATTAGGATTAAAACATGACTATCGTTATGATTTGGTAAATCACCCCGGATACTCAGCATATTGTTGGGAAAAAAATAAGAACTCATCGGAATAAGTCCGGGAACACGTTCAAAAAGCTCAATTAAATTATTGGCACCAAATTGCTCAATCTCTTTTGAGGTAATTACCGTCATTACTCCAGGTGCGTCAAATATGTTTTCTGCATTTTTGGATGCTGTGGTCACCTCGATATTCATAAGCTCCTCTAAACTCAGACTTAATAAGTCTGTGTCCTGAGCATACGCTAATTGCTTATAAAAAATCAAAACTACTATCGAAAAAAACTTTAAAAAATTACCTCTCATCACATATCTCGTTTGGTCAAAGTCCAAAATTAGATTGAGTATTCAACTATTTCCATCCTTATAACTACCTAATTTTCAGTAGGTAGTATGACTTATGTCACGTGAGATAAATTATTTTGAGGTATTCAAAACAAGTCATACGTAGCTTCAAAAGGTGATACCTGATAAAGATTAGCCCTTGTAAAAGGGCTATAATACTAATAGAAAAACAAGATAAATAAAGTTCAAACAGGTCTACTTTGAAGTCACAAAAACCAGGGTATATTCAGGAGTCCTTGATGTAGATTAACAAAAACCTCGTCTCCTACTGCCACCTCATTATATAACCTTTCTGAAACACTCACTTCCATTTGTTCTTCAATTGTGCCCCAAGGGCTAATAGTCAGAAGATATGTTGTAGGCGAATCATTGTCTTCTTCAATTTCTTTATAGTCTACTATTGCCGCGTATTGCTCTGGCCAGGAGTCATCGTATGTACAGTTGATCATGATGGAAGTGTAAAAAGTAAAGAACCCCAGAGCGAGTGCAGTGATCAAATACCCGCCCAATTCCTCCATTTTATTTTTTGCCCTGAATTGATTCCTGGTTCCAATAATAATCATTAAAAATAAAAGTGGAGACAGTATTAGTGCATACCTCCAGGCATTTTGGTAGTCGATAATGTTAAAATCGATTATAGCCCTGATTACTAATGCCATTGGTGGCATTGACAACGTTGTTGATAGCGAAGGATAGGGACTGTTTTTATCATAATAGATTTTAATAAGGCTCTTATTAGCCACTACTAGAAAAAGCCCGATGGTAGGCAGGATGATGTTAACCGCAGTGGCCAACGTATACGGGTCAGGGTGAAATAATAACCAAATGATAGCTCCCCATGAGCAATAGTTTAAAAATTTAGTGATTTGTTTGGTTCTATTGATCTTCTCCGCTCTCTGATCAAGATTTTTCCCGTAATTCTGATCGTTAAATAACTCTTCTTTTTCCTTTTGATATATTTCTTTATCTAAATCCCTTGTTTTGTTTGCCAGTAGTTCAAACCACTCTTCTTTATTTCTGTAACTATCGCTTATCTTTATTTTTTTAGTGGATTGGTTTTTAGGGAAAAAATGAATTTTACCTTCCTCATATTTCATTCCATCCACGTTCTCAAAAAACAGCTCTCTTTTATCCCAAAAACTAATGATCATTATCCGGTCATTTTCAATAATTAATTTGGACCAGAATGCATCAATGATTGAATAAAATGATATAACAACTGTGATTATAAAGACTAAGAGAGAAACCAGCGATATTATTTCAAGTGGTTCTGAACTTAGTGTAGAATAAGATAACCATCCAAATAATCCCGGAAGGAATATAGAAGTAGCGAGTGCAATTACTCTTGCCGATATTGATTTTTTGTATTCTGTATCCATGTGACGTTCTAAAATATTCCTTTTCAGCGGTATAGCTTATAACCTGACTGTGTTTTAAAGAGGCCTCATTAGGAGTATAATTGACCCGGAATTTTAAAAACAAGTATGATGATGAAAATAACTTCTATTGTTAATAAAACTTCTCTTTGTGCCAATTATTTGGTTATTCATGTTTTCAACAAAGCATCATACCTATGACCGTTTTCGATCAAAAAAATGAACAATCCCCTAAATCAATATCCAGGAGGCGACGTGCTATTTTATTTAATTCGTAAGGAGCTCCGGAAAAATGATATACCCTGTGAAAATGGGTAATGGAGTCATGGGGTAATAATTCGCGCATGGCTGAGGTAGATTCCAGTTCAAAAAAGCTTACGTTTTCTGTTGGAGTATAGTCCATAGGACCATTATTGTAAATTGGAATGGCTTCACCTTTATAGGGATCGTCCTGAACCGTTACTTTTGAGTTAAAATATAAACTGTCGCTCGTCTTTTGATACTGGACAATCGTTAATCGTTGCTTGTCCTTAGCATAGCAACCGTAGATAGAGGGCGCTAAACCCGGGGGAATTCCAATTTTACTTCTGTACTTGCCATCGGCTTTGAATAGTAGCACCTGGTCTTTTATTTTCAATCGGTTCGAATCAAGTGGCCCCATGTATTGATAGATCTTACCCAATTTTGCTTTTCCCTTTAAAGGAACAATTACCACGCTTTGGTCACTCCCTTCAAACATTCCTGCGTTCCAGATAGAAATCAACCCTGTTTCTTTTTGTAACGCCTTACCATTAAGGTTGACGATCGAGTGAGAGCTTTCAAAAGCGACAAAGGCTATGTCGTTACCGAAGTCCAGCGATAGATTATCTTGAATGTCGGATCTATCAAGAATTTGTATGCTTCTATTAACTTTTAACTTAATTTCCGTTCCTATAAAATTGACCAATTTCATTTCTTTCTGTAGATCCACTTGATCATGGGTCTTTCTTACCAACTTAAAAGCTTCGGCATTCATAGTTTTCGGCACTGACCAGTTTTCTTCGGAAAGAGGTTCAATTTGTTGATAGTAGAATGAGAACTGTCCCCCTAACGGTCCTATCCATATTCTGTCTTCCCCTCCAATCCCGCTGATAGGCCTGGCTTTTGATTCCAGTAGTTGTTTATCAAACCATCCATTACAATCCCCTTTTAATCCACCCAAAGAACTTGTAATTACTCTGCCTTGTAATTCAGGTGAGATCATTAACCTGGACATTCCATTGTTCGTGACGAGTTCAATGACTTCCGTTTCCCGGCTGAATTGATCCAATGCATTTTTGTAACTGTAATGTGTGTCAAGTGTACAACCTGTGGTGAAGACTATAAAAAACAGCAAAAAGAAGTGTTTCATTTTTGTGACTTTTTTGATACTTACAGCCTATACTCTGTAGAGCTTATAGCTTATTGACTGAATATATGATCGCTTGATCGATATTCATTGATCAGGAATTGTTTTGTCTTGTTGAGCCAGTCAAAAAAGCTATTGTGAGCCTTACCCTATTAGAACAGTTGATCATTCCACATTTGTAACTCCGGAAAAATCCTTTGCTTGAGTCGTACATTTTTATATTCAGTCCAAATTCATAGCTACTTTAAGGTTTAATGCAACTAAGAAGCTTCTTTGTAGCATTTGATTGAATTAATGATATCCTCATTCTCATGTCTTACTTTCCTTAGTTCATGATTTCTGTTAAGGTTCATCCAAAACTCGGCTGAGTTACCGAAAAATTTGCCTAATCGTGTGGCCATATCAGCCGAGATCCCTAATTCACCCTTTATGATTCTGCTGATTTGGATTTGCTGCACTTCTATGCTTTTGGCCAAACGATAAGCTGTGATCCCCATAGGCTCCAGGAATTCCTCTTTTAGAACCTCACCTGGATGTACATTTAAAAACTCTTTCATATTCTTAGTGGTAATCTATTATTTTAACTTTTGAGGCATTGTTATCCTCCCATATAAAAATAACCCTCCATTGCATATTTATGCTAATTGAGTAATAACCAGCCAGATTATCCTTCAGTGCATGTAACCTGTTCCCCGGAGGCACTTTCAGATCCTCTAAAGAAATTGCTGCATCCAGAATATCCAGCTTTATTTGTCCTTTCCTTCGAATGTTAGCATCCCATTTTTTGGTGTACTCACCTTTAAATACTTTTTCTGTGTCTTTACAGGAGAAGCTACTAATCATATAAAACAAATATAGTATAAATATTTTATATTATCTATTATTCAGCTTTCAACGGCTATTTTGAAAGTACTACTTTTCCAACTTTTGGTTAAGAAATGGTGTTGCATACACAACCAACAACTTTCTGCCTTTTTTTAAGACACTGTTTAAAGGATGAAAAGTAAGAAGAGCAAGTTACTAAGGGCCGATAGAGCGTTCTATGGTAAAGGTGTCTTTGAATTCCTTGCGAACACGCTTCACTATAGTAACCTATCGTTATAGCACTATAGAACGCAAGATAGCTGATTTAACCCACTGGTGGACTCAAGCGGACAGAATACAAATATCTAGAAGGATCTACCAAAGTGATCGTTAACACAAAGCCTGTAGGTCAATTGTAGTACGTCAACAGACAAAGAAAACCCAAAATAACAGGTGAGCAGCTTAAGCTCTTCAAATAACAAGGAATCTATCAAAATTAATGCTATAGCTGTTACATTATCAACCCTGACTTGTTGAAAAGATGACTGGTATTAAGAAGGAATACTTCAAAAACTGAGATTGAAACAAATCAAAATACTCCATTTTAATAAAAATACCGGGCACCTGTGACACTGTATATTAAGTTTTTGTTGAAATTAAGAAATTATGCGCATGAAGAACCTGACGGGGATTTATCCGATGAATAGAAAGAAAGTAAGACACTCAAGAATAATTACTATTTATGAGTGATCATTGTAGCATGCGAATTTTTAGTATAAATAAAAAGGTGAAGTGAAAAATCCGGAAAACTAAGTTGAACTCTCCAATAAGAACATACAGCACGGATCGCTTCCGGGATACTTTTCTGGAACGTAACCCTATTGTAAATGAAATATTTAAGAAAAATTTTAATGATTTTTTTTGTGTAAAGATCCAGGATGTTATTCCATTTACAAAAATCCCAATTCCCCCTTCAAGGGAAGATTGTCATACCTTGATATTAGTTGAAGAAGGTGTTTACCAAACAAAAATTGGATTTCAGGAATACATGGTGGGCCGTGGTCAGTTGGTAATTATGCAGGCGGGAAATATATTCTCAATAGAACGCATGGATGAAGAGTTAAAGGGGTTTGCGTTTCATTTTCACCCTGATATGCTCGTTGGAAAGTATGGAAATCAATCCTTACTTTCCACGTTCGATTTTCTGAATGTTTGGGGAAATTCAGTTGTTGACATTGACACAAGAATATTACCCCTTATTAAACAGGTCTTTCAACGGTTGCATTCAACGTACGTAGAAAAAACCGGAACCAACTTTGATATTGTACATTCCTACTTATATTCTTTGCTTTTTGAAATAAAGGCATCTATTAGCCAACAGGCTAACGAATCAAAAAATGCATCATTTTACATGGTTCAACGATTCAAAAGAATGATTTATGAAAAGGTAAAAGAAAACCTAAAAGTGGCAGATTTTGCGGCCTTACTAAATACAAGTCCAAACCATTTGAACAAGTGTGTGAAAAATGTAACAGGCAGGTCTGCCTCTGTACTACTCTATGAAACCAAAATTACAGAAGCTAAATACTTGCTTTACCAAACTGACATGACCATTTATGACATAGCCAATGAACTGGGCTTTTTAGACCAATCTTATTTCAGCCGGTTCTTCAAAAAAATGGAAAGTATGTCTCCTACCGAATATAAGAGAATGATTGAAAAGTGCTAATTATTGCCCTATCTGTTCTAGCGTATTTTACATTTTAAACTCAACTTGGCAGTATGAAAAATAGTAATACTCAATAGCCATTTTATGTATTCAACACTCTTGGTACTCCATTCCATCTTCCGTTGGCTGGTTCTTTTTGCCTTAATTTTTTCAGTGTACAAAGCCTTTAAAGGGTATTATGCAAATTCTCCCTTTTCAGCTATTGACAACAAGATACGGCATTGGACGGCTACCATTGCTCATGTCCAACTGATCATTGGAATGCTTTTGTATGCTGAGAGCCCTATTGTGAAATACTTCTTTTCTAATTTTACAGTATCATTAGAAACAATTGATTTGTCTTTCTTCGGTCTGTATCATTTTCTTCTGATGCTTGCAGCCATTATTGTTCTGACCATTGGTTCAGCCAAAGCCAAGCGGAAAGCTACGGACAAAGAAAAGTATCGAACCATGCTGATTTGGTTTTCACTGGCGCTTTTAATTATATTCATCTCCATACCCTGGCCTTTTTCACCGATAGTAAACAGGCCTTATATCCGAATTTTTTGACCATGTCGTTACTGAGATCAACGATAGGGAGACTGCGTTTCATTGCCATTCTGGAAGGAACATCTCTTATTCTTTTACTATTTGTCGCTGTGCCATTGAAAAGGGTTTTTGATTTTCCTATGGTATCAAAACTTTTAGAGCCGATCCATGGCGCATTGTTTTTATTGTTTGTGCTCAATACGGTTAGCACAGGTATAGAAGAAGGTTGGAAATTTAAAAGAACCACCTGGAAAGTTTTGTTGGCTGGTTTAGTCCCGTTTGGTACTTTTTATATTGATTATAAGATCTTAAAATCACTGTATCAAAAAGAAGCAGAATGAATGTTTACGTTTTTAAAACTTCCATAACCAACAAACACCTGAACCAGGTGGAGCAGATTATAAATGCCTTAATTCAGGATAGTAGTAAGTGGAATTTTGATTTTGAAGATTGTGATAATATCCTACGTGTTGAAAGTAGACAGGACATTGCTGAAAAGATCTGCGCCGGATTGAATCAGTTGGGTTTTTCTTGCAAAGAACTCGAATGAAGAGAGTGGGCCTTGAACAGTGAAGAGAATACGATTAGAACCAAAATGAGATCCGAGGACCTCACTTTAGTTCCGAGTGCATCTTGTTATTCCAAACCTGCAGGTGCAGCATCAATAAAAGTGTTTTTTCGATAACCAGCAGGTTTATCCCCCACTTTAGCACCCCCGGTAAGCATGGATTGCATGGAAGGTGTAAAGAAGCTATAAGGAAACGATGCCGGGACATTACTCGCTTCTGTCAGTTGTTCCATTAACGCTACAGGTATATCAAAGTCTAGTGCTTTCATCGTTTGTTCTAACTGCTTCAGTTTGGTGGCTCCCAAAATTACATTAGCCACGCCCGGACGGTTGGCCACCCAGTTAATGGCGACAGATGCCATAGGCTGATTGATCTCGTTGGCTACCTTTTCCAGTGTACTTACGATGTCCCAGTTTCTGTCGGTAAACTTTTCAAAAGCCGGGTTACCTGAACCTGCTACGGTGGCCAGCCTTCCCTCACCGGATACCTTGTTGGCCGAAGGTTTGTATTTGCCGGAGAGTAAGCCACTGGCCAATGGACTCCAGACCATTATCCCCATATCTGAATCCTGTCCCAGGTCTATGTATTCATTTTCTATGGTTCTTTCCACCAGAGAATACTCCATTTGTAAGACTGATACAGGCTCGTATCCTCTGAATTCAGCGATGGTCTGTGCTTTCGCAGCATACCAGGCCGGAACATCAGATAGGCCAATGTGACGTACTTTGCCCGAGGAAACCAGGTCGTCAAGTGTTCGCATCACTTCCTGCGGCTTGGTCAGGGTATCCCAGGTATGCAGGAAGTATAGGTCGATATAGTCAGTGTCCAGTCTTTTTAAGGAGCCTTCCACGGCGCGTAATATGTTCTTTCTACTGTTACCCCCGGCATTAGGGTTTCCCGATTCAGCATTATAGCTGAATTTAGATGCAATGACCGTCTTATCTCTTAAAGACCGGTCTTTTATGAATTCACCGAGCCATTGCTCACTGGTGCCATTGGTGTATAGGTCAGCCGTGTCCAGGAGATTTCCTCCGGCATCTATATATGCATCAAACAGTTCTTTGGCGCCGCTTTTTTCGGCCCCCCAGCCCCATTCGGAACCAAACGTCATAGTGCCTAGTGAAAGTCTGCTGACTCTTAAACCTGTTTTTCCCAGGGTATAATATTTATCTAAGGACATGATTATTTTATTTTGTGGTTTGAATTTGGTTTAAATTATTTGTTGATACCTGAACCTGTCAGGTAGGCAGCCACCTTGTTGATGGCACTATTCACAGCTTCTTTCGCTTCCGTGATTGCCGCAGGTTGTATGTTTTGGTTTTCCATTTTGTATGATTTTTTAGTATTGCAGGCTGTTATGATCAATGCCAGCGCTACGATCGTTCCGATATTTTTCATATTGATTGCGTTTGTTGGTGACAGTACAAGTTTACCGGCAATCTTTGGCCCTGTCGCTACGCAATTCATTGCATGAGCTACACATTTCAAAGGCACAAAAGAAAAGTGGACTTTTGGAGTGGGGGAGTACAAGAAGATCCGGGGTTTTAGGTTGTTTTTCAGGTTATTTTGTTCGATGATGCTGTTCCCGGAAAGCCACAGGGGTTATACCCACTTGTTTTTTGAAAAAATGAGTAAAGTGATTCGGATAAGCATAATGCAATTCGTAAGCAATTTCTTTTACGGATTTATCGGAGTTTCTGAGCTTTGATTTGGCCAGCGCCATCACATGCTTTTGAATAAGTTCTGAGGCGGAATGGCTTGTAATCCGTTTAACGACTGCATTCAAGTGATTGGGATGAATGTGCAATACATTGGCATAAAACTGTACCTGATGGGGTGATGCGTTCTGAAGGTCCTGGTCAGGGTAAAAACTGGTTTCTATCAGCGCTTTGAAACGGCTTACGAGGTTGAGATCGTTATCTCTTTGTCCGTAAGTAAGAGCGTGTGTTTTTGCCTTATCACTAAAAAGCCTGGATACCTTCCGCAATAGTATGTCCAGGTAGCTTTGAATGATCTCCTTGTTTCCGTGCAGGTCAGCATGGAATTCACTATAGATGTCCTGAAATGTAGATAAAAAGGCATTGGCCTGCTCCCGGCTTAGTTCAAGGGGTATAGTGTTGTCCACTAACAGGTAAGAAAATTCTTCGGTAAGCCGTTTTTGTTTTTTGGCATAGAATTCTTCCGAAAAGATGACATAAAAACCTTTCCAGTCCGGTGCAATGTCCCAATGCAATATTTGGTAGGGAGAGTTAAAGAAAACGGTTGCCTCTACTTCTTTGGTTTTATAATTCCCGACAGACACAATACCGCTTCCTTCTATTTTTACGGCAATGGCATAAAATTCATGTTTAAAGGGTAGCATCTTAGGATGCACCGTTTTCATATTTTCCTCAAAGCTTCTTATATCAAATAACTCCCACCTGGGAGGAGAGATATTGATCCCTTTGCAATATGCGGCGAGGGTGGAGAAATGTTTTAATTCTTTCATTCCAACATGTCGTTAAGCCAGGTATTGATGGAGTTGGATCAACACTATTTAAAACACATAACTTTCTATGGGGTTGCAATTCTTTTCATATACCTACTCCTGTTCTGTGTGTAACAGGTTGTTTTAACCTAATTTAAACCGGATAGGTAAGTTCAATACACAGCTGACACGCTTGCCTTCTTTTTCTGCCGGGATGAATTTACCGGGGGTTTTAACCGCGCGAATGACTTCTTTCTTATCGTCTTCATTGAGACTGGTAGGTTTTGCCATTGATTCTACCTTAGAATAACCTACTATAACGATTTCTTTTAACAAGTTATCTCCTCTTTGCTCTGCTCTTATATCTTCCATTTCTCCATTCTCGTTGATCTTGAAAGACACATATATTAAGCCAGAACGTTTTTGTAGCCTGGCGCTGGCAGAGTATACCATGCTTTTACCTAATTTGTCATACATGGCATTTTCTCCTTCCTCATAGACAGGTAACCTATCAGGTATTTGACCGATGTACTGTTCTGAAAAAGCGCTTAAAGCCATCAGAGCAATCATAAGAAGTGAAAAACCTGCTACATGGAGGTAGCTTCTTTTGGTATTGAATTTTCTTTTGTTCATCATGTTGAATCGCTTTTTTAAACTTGTTGTATTACTTAAATAATTACCCAGAGATAAAGAGACGCCCGTTTGTGCCTGAAATAAAAGGTGCTGATAGTTCAGCTGGTCATAACCCTTTCTTAGCACCTGTTGATCTGCCATGTACTCATGTTCCGCCCTTATATCTCTTCTAAAGAGCCATACCGCTGGGTTAAACCAATAGATTATTGAGAAAACTTCCGTAATCAGTGCGTCAATAGAATGATATTGATCCCGATGATATTGTTCGTGTATGATGAGTGCTTTTATGTCTTCATCTTCAAAGCTATGCTGGCCGATAAACAACCTATTAAAAAAAGTAAATGGAGCTATTGGCCTGTTTATCTTAACTACCTTAAATCCCCATCGAAAGGACTTCTCAGCACCGATGTAAAGGCGGACCAGTGTGACCAGTCCCACAAGGGAACGCACAGAAAACAGACCTACACCCATGAAATAGATGATCAAATGAATACTGAAAATTTCTCCCGAAACCACCTTTGTGAACCCTTCCTGGAGATCAGCCGAGTTTTTAACCACAGTATAAATTGCTGTGGAATATTCCACTGCCGGCAGGAAAAGGTCATAGGGAACAAACAAAAATCCAGCGGAAAACATCAGGCATGAAAGACCAATAAATCTATTGAGCTGATGATTGGACCCATATTTTAGTATCCATTGATATAAAATGTAAAGGATGATAAGTGCGATACTTGATTTCAACAAATAGCTTTCCATCATTTTTTGTTTTTATCTTCAATTTTACTTTTAAAATGAGCAATAAGGTCCTCCATTTCCTGCGTGGAAAGTTCTTCCTTGTTGCTGAATTCAGATACCATACTTTTGAAAGAGTTAGAAAAATAATTTCTGATGAATGATTTCATGAAGCCATTGGTATACTCTGCCCGCTCAACAAGAGGATAATACTCATGCGAATTGGCGATGGGCTTTCTACCCACGAAACCCTTCTTTTCGAGTATCTTGAATATAGTGGCTACAGTAGTATAGGCTGGTTTAGGATCATCGTATTTTTCTACAACTTCTCTGATCAATCCTTTCTTGATGGACCAGAGGATCTTCATGGCTTTTTCTTCTGCTTTAGTGAGTTCTAATTCCATATGTTTTCTTAAGTCTATCAATTCTACTAATAATATAGTAGATCTACTAATTTTTTAGTAGATATTATTTAAATTTCCTTTTGATACAATTATTAGGGTTGCGAACCAAAATCTGACAGATAGTATAGTTACAGCAAGTTTTAAGTCGTTGACAGAATTCGGGAATAGAGAAGGTCCGGTATTGGAGTTTCGGGATGTTGTTCAGTTAGATGATTAAGGAGTGGATCCAAAAAGCATTAAATAGTTATACCTGTCATGTAACATTTTTGAAAAATGTGTATCTCAATGACAAACAAAATAATCAGCATGGAAAAGTTTGTCAAATTTTCAATCACAATAATTGCTTTTATCTCGATAGTCATCAATGGTCACGCACAAGATGACCTTTATCCTTTTGAATTTCAAAAAACAGGAAAGGGAAGCCAATCCATCATTTTCATCCCGGGTTTTGCCTGTTCCGGGGATGTTTGGAATGAAACGAGGTTGGACTATGAACAAGATTTTACCTGCTATACACTGACAATGGCTGGCTTTGCGGGTGTTGCTCCCCAACCCGGTCCAACGTTTCGGAAATGGAGGACAGGGATTGCAGACTTTATCGAACAAAATCAAATCGATAAGCCCATTATCATTGGCCACAGCATGGGAGGTGGTATAGCAATGGCTTTAGCCGCTTATCATCCCCAATTGATTTCAAAAATAATCGTTGTAGATGCATTACCATGCTTGCCTGCATTAACCAAACCTTCGTTTAAAGCAATTGAAAATAAGGATTGTAGCCCTATAATTTCTCAAATGACTTCCTTCACAGATGAACAGTTCTACCAACTACAAAAACAATCCATAACCCAGCTGGTTGCGGATACTTCGAAACATAACCTTGTGCTGAACTGGTCTGTTAAGTCCGATCGTACCACTTTTGCTCAAATGTACTGTCATTACTCTAATACAGATCTGCGTGAAGTTGTAGGCGCTATTCAATGTCCTGTTCTGGTTTTGCTGGAGTCTTACTTTGTTAATTTTAAACCAGCTATACAAGAACAATTTAAGCACATAAAAGAAGTGAATCTGCAATATGCAACGAAAGGCCTGCACTTTATCATGTATGATGACAGGGACTGGTATAAGAATCAATTGGACAGTTTTATTCGAAAAGAAGGTTAGATGACTTTTGAGGCCGTTTTTGAAGCTTACTGGCAAAGAGTCTTTCGTTTATGCATGGGGTATGTAAATAATAACGATATGGCCAAAGACCTTGCCCAGGAGACCTTCATCAAAGTCTGGCAGCAACTACCAAAATTCAGGAATGAATCCTCTATAGGGACATGGGTATTTAGAATAGCCTCTAATCAATGTTTGCGACAAATAGAGAAAGAAGGGAAAATGCTTAAGACAGAGATTCCATGTGATCTGAAAGATACGTCACACGTGGATATTGAGATGGAAGATAAAATAAAAATATTATATCGATACATCTCTGAATTACTGGAAGTAGATCGGATCATTATCTCGCTGGAGCTCGAGGATATCCGGCAGACAGAGATAGCTAACATCGTAGGTATATCAGAAGCAAATGTCAGGGTGAAGATCCATAGAATAAAGCGAAAAATATTACAAAAATTTAAGAACCATGAGTGAAGACCATATAGACTTGAAAGAGTTTTGGCACCATCAGGAAAGCGCAATGCCTGATGTGACACAAATCGTTAATGCAGCGAAGAAATATAAGAACGTTCATCTTAGAAAGTTAATAGTGGCAAATGTGGTTGCACTATTCACCAGTGCCTTCATCATCTTCATTTGGATTTACTATCAACCCGAATTGGTTATAACAAAAATCGGGATTGTTTTGGTCCTCATAGCAATAGGCTTATACCTGTTTGTTTATAATCAGATGATGCCGTTACTGGTAAAGGTTGGCTTTGAAATGAACAGCCGTCAATATTTGAGTCAATTGTTACGACTAAAAGAGAAACAACAGTTTTTACAAACAAAGTTGATCTCATTATATTTTGTTCTGTTGTCTGCCGGCATCAGTCTGTACATGTTGGAGTATGTCCAGCGAATGACGTTGCTGGCTGCTGTATTTTCCTACTTGTTACTAGCTCTTTGGATTGGAATTAACTGGTTTTATTTCAGGCCTGTTACCATCAAAAAGCAAAATGCCAGGATCGATCAATTGATACTTAAGTTTAAAGAGGTTCAACAACAACTTAGCTGAGAACCAAACATATAGCCTAACACCGGATCAACCGATCAACTTTTGCCTGACAGGCTTTTAATCGATAAGTACGGGGCGTCTATCTTAGAAACCACCATTGAGATTAAAAGGGGAGGTAGCCCATGGTAGAATGACCTTAATTCGGCTAATTTATCGTTGTTAAAGCTTTTTAGTAGCTAAGCCATAGAAAAAAGCCCCATGAACGTTGATTTCACAGGGCTTCTGGTTCACAAATTATAATTCCTGATCAATGCACGATGAGTTTTTGCCTGAGGTCATTTACTTTTATGATGTAGATGCCGCTGGCGTTAAAAACATCCCGGGTGATCTCAATGGAATTTCCCTGGGTACTTCTTTCAAAGATCCGCTTTCCCTGTAAGCTGAAAATTTGGATTACACCGGGTTGATTGCTTCTCGGGACAATGGTTAAGTTGCCGGAAGAGAAAGGGTTAGGATAAACGCTGAAGTTTCTCATATCTGTTGGATCGCTCATTTGCTCTTCCAGATCTCCGATGGTCCTTGCAGCAGGGAACTGTGCTTTCCAGGCTGCCCAGCTGTTTAAATTAAACCCACTGTTTACGATTTCCATTCTCACCACATGCGTTCCTGCAGATACATTGATGTTTCTGACATGCATCACCTGGTAGGTATTGTAGCTTCCTGTGTTAGGAACAGTCAGATCGCCGGTTTGGGCTACCCCGTCAATCAAGATCCTGAGCCTCCCGGATGACGAAGGAGAGGACACACTGGGGAAGAAATCATAGTCCTGGCTAACGTTAAAGTTGACGGTATATTCAAGCCACTCTCCGTTGGCAGTCCACCCAACGGTATGTCCTCCTGCAGCAAGCGACGTGATATCCACTCCCTCGGATGTCCTGAAACTTCCACCTATATTGTTGGCGCCTGTATCATTATAAGCTACTCCCTGCCCACCTGTATCGAAATGTTCTGCTTCTACTGATCCGGGTAATGTCCTGGCAGTTCCACCATAGGGAGCCTGGTTGGCGCTTCCTCCGGTAGTAACGGTTATGTTGTTTTTGTTGCAGGCATCAATATTTTGCTGCCATGAGGCGCCTACGGGACGTATACTGGCTTTTAACAGATAGTTTGATCCGGCAGCCGGTGCATTGGACAGATTAATGATGATGTTGGCCGTACCTGATCCGGCATTTACGGTAGTTTTACCCTGTCCTAACCAGCCGGAGTTCCATAACTCGATCACTACGTCCCTGGACTGGTCTGCGGTATAGTCTACGGAGGCAGTGATAGAGGTCCCTGACGTTAGGGAAGAGGGCAGGGTCGTACAATTTACAGTAGCATTGCTTGGGTTGGGATTTGAAACAGGAGTCTTCATGAAATTTTCCAGCTTGGTCGTGTTTCCGTTCTGGTCACCCGTAAAAAGATAGTATGCTATTCCGCAATCTGAAGCATCGCCGGTGGTATAAGCGAGGTCTACCCTGGTGTAGGTCCATTCATAAGCTGCATCATAGGTCCCATTTAACGTATTCAGGAAATTCCATGAAGCCATACTGCCTGTATTGAACTTGTTGGTATTTTGGTCTGATATACCTACCCATGTCACACCCAATGCCTCAATATCAGGCTTATGATGTGATCCGGGGTGGCATTCGGTCCAATCTCTGCCATCGTCACAATCGCCATGGTGATCATTCCATGTAGAGTGAGAGATGCAGGTAACGTACTGCCTTTTGTTGGCATCAGCGGCCAGTATCCCCTGATACGGGACCTCCATAGGCCCGGCCAGGATGAAATAGAGCCTGTTATTTGCTGAGGAGGCATTAACAGCATTTTTTATACTGTTGATAGCCGCGGTTTGGTTTCGATAGGCATTGAAGAACTTAGATTGATCGAAACCAAAACGTTGTGCAGCGCCCAATGCACTTTCCTCGATGTTAGTCTCAAAAAGCGTATTATTATTCCATACATGATTGGCATAATCATAATGGACTAATTTGTCCTGCAGCTGTCGGTTACCAATAATGGCCAGGGTAACAGCCGTTGCTGCCCAATCATCGCTATCGTGCTGATTGCCGTCAGAGCTGACCGCTATCCGACCGTTTCCCTGCCATAGCTGTGCATACATAAGGTTGGGTGATAAAGCCAGGATAAAGGCTAACATCACCAATATCCGTTTAGGGGTTGAATCTTGTACTTTCATTTTAAATATGGTTTGGTTTTAAAAAGTTGAAGTCAGACTTCCAGCGTTCTTTTCGATAAATCAAAAAGCCTCTTCCTGTTCTTTGCAACCGAATTATTCTTGCGATAATGAAAAGGGGATGAGTCGTATGCCTTCTATTCTAACATATTAATTAGCGGGTGTAAACCCCATGAACACTAATTTCATGGGGTTCATGAAAACTAATGGTAACACCTGATCAATGCACGATGAGTTTTTGCCTGAGGTCATTTACTTTTATGATGTAGATACCACTGGCGTTAAAAACATCCCGGGTGATCTCAATAGAATTTCCCTGGATATTTCTTTCAAAGATTTGCTTTCCCTGTAAGCTGAAAATTTGGATTACACCGGGTTGATTGCTTCTCGGGACAATGGTTAAGTTGCCGGAAGAGAAAGGGTTAGGATAAACGTTTATGTTTTTCATATCCGCAGGACCACTTATTTGCTCTTCCAGGTCTCCGATGGTCCTGGCAGCAGGAAACTGTGCTTTCCAGGCCGCCCAGCTGTTTAAATTAAACCCACTGTTTACGATTTCCATTCTCACCACATGCGTTCCTGCAGATACATTGATGTTTCTGACATGCATCACCTGGTAGGTATTGTAGCTTCCTGTGTTAGGAACAGTCAGATCGCCGGTTTGGGCTACCCCGTCAATCAAGATCCTGAGCCTTCCGGATGAGGATGGAGAGGATACACTTGGGAAGAAATCATAGTCCTGGCTAACGTTAAAGTTGACGGTATATTCAAGCCATTCACCGTTGGCAGTCCATCCGACTGTATGTCCTCCTGCAGCAAGCGAAGTGATATCCACTCCCTCGGATGTCCTGAAACTTCCACCTATATTGTTGGCGCCAGTATCATTATAAGCTACTCCCTGCCCACCTGTATCGAAATGTTCTGCTTCTACTGATCCGGGTAATGTCCTGGCAGTTCCACCATAGGGAGCCTGGTTGGCGCTTCCTCCAGTGGTAACAGTTATATTGCTTTTGTTGCAGGCGTCAATGTTTTGCTGCCATGGAGCGCCTACAGGACGTATGCTGGCTTTTAACAGGTAGTTTGATCCGGCAGCAGGAGCATTGGACAGGTTGATCGTTACATTAGCCGTACCTGATCCGGCATTTACGGTAGTTTTACCCTGTCCTAACCAGCCTGAGTTCCATAACTCGATCACTACGTCCCTGGACTGGTCTGTGGTATAGTCTACTGAGGCGGTGATAGAGGTCCCTGACGTTAGGGAAGAGGGTAGGCTTGTACAATTTACGGTAGTGTTGCCTGGGTTGGGGTTATTGTCATCTACCAGTCTCCAGGACCTTGTCCAATCGTAATAAGTGGTACGCGAGTCCGCTGAACCTGTCATTCCACCATCAGGTGGTACCGGGTTCCAGTCATAGGTTTCAGTCACCATGCGTAAATACATCGGAAGGTTAAAATCAGCGGGAGGTGTTATCTGATATTTGAATTGCCCGTCCAGGTAAAACAATAATTCGGTTTTACTCTTCCACCATACGCCATAGACGTGGTAATCCTGCCAGGACTGGCCTCCCAGGGCCGCTTTGTTCCCTTGTTGCCCTACAGGAGTGCTACTGCATGTGGTGCCTCTGCTGTGCGTATTTGAGTTCATACTTCGTATGTTAGTGTCCACCCAGCTGGCCCCATTGGAATTAAATCCTACGGTTTCTGTAATATCCAGTTCTGTCGTCCTTACATCACAGCCGGAACCTTCATTTCTCTTGTTAAAAAGCCAGAACGTGGATGACATAAAGGTCCTGCTGGCTTTCATCCTGGTCTCATAGTAACCATACGTATTTTTGGCAAGAGACCTTATCAAACCACAGGCATGTGTGTAACTGCCTTCGGGAGATGATAACTTGTAATTCGTGACTTTAAGGTCGCCGCCACCTACTACGATAGTATTCTCTTTAAATTTTCCAGGAACCCGTCCCGCCCATTGGGGATCTGATTTTGCCCATTTCGATCCGTCCAGAGAGGAGCCATTAAACTCGTCAGACATGTTCTGTATCTTTTCCCACTTTTTGCCTGCCGGTTTGGGGTCCTGGCCGCTTTGGAAGGTGGGTTGTGCAAAGACCAGTGAAGTGGTCAATAATGCACATGCGCTCAATAATAATAGTTTTTGTGCTTTCATAATGTGTTGGTTTGGATTTGATTTTATCTAAGGGAGTACGGAATGATCTGAAAAGGTACAGGCCGATTAAATTGACATTAGATGCAGGTACCACGGATCACATTTCTGACTTCCTTATATATCAAAGGTATTTCTTAGAATCTCTTAATTTGAGTGGTAAATCCTAAGATTTGTGGTGTATTTCCGAAGTATGAGGGGATATGATATCACCCCCTTAGATGATCATTGAGTGTTTTGCCTTCGGGTGTCGCTGGGGTTAATGGAGAATTCTTTTTTGAAGCATTCTCTGAAATACTTAAGATCATTAAATCCGACTTTGTAGGTAATTTCGGAAACGGTCAGCGTTTCGTTTTGTAGCAGGTACAATGCCCTCTTTAAACGCATTGACCGGATAAAGTTACTGGCGGTTTTTCCGGTAAGGGATCTGAGCTTTTTATTAAGTGTAACATCCGATATTTTGAAATGGTTTACTAACTGTTCGACCGAAAGGTCAGGGTTTGAAAGGTTACTTTCCACATAGTCGGACACCTGTTTGATGAATTTTTTATCCAGGTTTGTAATATCCAGCTCATCAGGATTGATGGTTTTCTTTTCCTTGAACTTTCGTCTTATTTTGTTTCTTGAATCGATGACAGATAAGATATGCACGGTCAGTTCTTCTAAACTAAAAGGCTTATTGATATACCCGTCAGCCCCTTCCGTATACCCTCGTATCCTACCTTCTGATGAGTCTTTTGCCGTAAGTAATATAATAGGTATGTGGCTTGTGCGAGGATCATTTTTAATGGTATGGCACAGTTCATAACCATCCATTACGGGCATCATAATATCACTGACCACCAAGTCAGGAGGGTGAGAAAGGCAAATAGAAAAAGCCTCTGAACCATTTTCTGCTTCTTTGACAACGAAATTAGCAGGCAGGCTTTCCTTCACTAAATGTATGATGTCTGCCTCATCATCCACCATTAAAACATTGATACTGGTTTTTGCCTTTAGAGGGGCAGTTCTATGGGTGGAAATAGCTTCCATCCTCTCAGTATTATAGCTTTTGTATCCATTGATCCATGCGCCTGGAGTGTCCGCTATCTGATCTTCATGGAGGTGGTACATCCCTTTAGGAAAAACTACGGACAGGCTAGTCCCGCTTCCTTCTTTACTGGTAAAATAGATCTCTCCCCCCTGAATTTCAACCAACTCTTTAGCCAGCGCAAGTCCAATACCTGTGCCCGCCATACTTCCGGCTAAATTGTGCCTTAAATGAGCGCCCTGATAAAACCTCTCAAAGAGATGACTTTGCATTTCTTTCGGGATGCCAATACCTGTGTCCGTAATCTTTATAACTACCTGATCTTCTTCTTCGATAATTCTTGTTTCTACGCTTTCGTTTTTCGGAGTGTATTTAAATGCATTGGATAGCAGGTTATATATGATCTTCTCCGTTTTCTCCTTATCGAAATAGATGGATAGTGTCTGGGATGAAGTAATGAGCGTGGCTTTAATATTCTTTTGCTTTGCCATTACATCGAATGACTCATGGATTTTTGATACGAAACTTACAATATCATTTTTTTCTACACTCACTTTCATTTTCCCCTCTTCCAGTTTCCTGAAATCCATCAGCTGATGGATCAGACGCAGAAGAACATTGGAATTTCTTTGGATGATATCAATGTCCGCCTTTATTTTTTCTTTGGAGATTGTATCCCAGCTTCGTTGCAACTTTTCATGATACCCTATGATCAGTGATAACGGGGTTTTAAACTCATGCGAGATATTAGTAAAAAAGTTGAATTTCAGCTTTGTCAGCTCATCGAGTTTCTCCTTTTCGAAACGGGCCATGAGCAGTTCGTTCTTTTTATTATTTCGAATGACTGAGTACTTTCTTAAGAACCAGAAGAAAGCCAATAACAAAATACTGTATAGAAAAATGGCCCATGAGGTTAAAAAAATGGGTTTGGTAATAGAAATATACAGCACCCTGGGCTGATCGGTCCAGATACCATCGTTATTTGTGGCTTTCACTTTGAAAACATAATCACCTGAACTTAAGTTGGTATATTCCGCCACTCTGTTCAACGCGTTTACTTTCACCCATGCCTTATCAAAACCTTCCAGTTTATAGGCGTATTGATTTTTTTTAGGGGCCACATAGTGCAAAGCGGCAAAAGTAATCGCGAAGCTGTTTTGATCATGATTGAGCACGATATGTCTGGTTGCTGTGATCAACTGATCAAGAACAACTCTACCGTTAATTTTTTTACCAACCGGAACAGATCGGTGTGATAGCTGAAAATCGGTTAAAACTATTTTAACCTTAGAGGTATCGTCTATAATTTGGTCTGGATAAAATGCATTGATCCCGTTAATCCCTCCGAACAACATTTCTCCATCGTAGCGTTTACAGGCAGCGGCTTCCATAAATTCGAAGTCCTGTAGCCCATCGAAAATGTCATAATTTTTGATATCAAGGGTGGATGGGTTGAACTTGGAAATACCTTTATTGCTTGAGATCCATAGATTGCCCATGTCATCTTCCAGAATGCCTTTGATCACATTGTTTGGTAAGCCATCTTCTGTGTCATAGGATATGAAAGTATCACTGTCGGCATTAACTCCCTTGATTACCTTATTAAGTCCTCCTCCCATCGTGCCCACCCACATTTCTCCTCTTTTACTTTCATACAACGAAAGAATATAGCTATGACTAAGGGATTTTAGGTCCTCTGGCTGATAGGTGTATGTAATGATTTTAGGCTTGCTTTTTCTTTTCTCTTGTGTGGGTAATTTACTCAGCCCGTTGTCCGTACCTATCCAGATATTTCCCGTTTTATCTTCATAAATACTGCGTACAATATCCGATGCTATCGAATGTTCCATATCCGATCGGAAATGTTCGATCGTTTGTTTCCGTCCGGGATTGGATATTTTATAGAGGCCATCAAGATAGGTACCCACCCATAAATTATTGTCTTTATCCATAAGAAGCGAGAATACCGAATGATCTACAAAATTGTGATGTGTTAAGGTTTCTTCTCCCTGTATTAATTGGTCAAATGGGATAGAAACTATGGTTTGAGGAAATCCTGACCCTATCCATATTGTTTTTTCGTTCGTGTTGTTGGTAGTTTCTGAAAAGCAATAAACTTCCCGCTGGTCAGTGGTCTGGGCTTTTATACTATAGTGCCGGAACCCGGTCTGATAATTATTTTTTGCGGAATGAGGGAGGAAATTATATATACCTTCATTTGTCCCTATATACAAATTATGATGGCTATCTTCATAAAGTGACCGGATAATGTTGGTAGAAAGTGATCCGGGATGTTTTGAACTGGTATAGTGTCTGAACTTCTTTTTATTTGTGTTAAGTACATTAACACCCCCGCCATTGGTTCCTATCCATATCAGCCCTGACCTATCTTGAAAAAGACTAGTAATGACATTATTACTCAGACTATTAGAATGCTCATTACTACTGTATTTAATCGTGTTGATCACCTTGTCATTGCCTGTATCGAGTCTCAATGAATAAAGTCCGTCATTCGTAGCACACCACAATGAATTGTCTGAACTTAATAACAAGTCATTTGAATAGATATCTGATATTCTTTTGAATGTTCCGGATGTCCTGGAGGGGCTGTTAAAACGGAATTTATAGATCCCGTGTCCGTATGCTATGATCAACCCGTTTTTAACAGGGACTATGTCCAGGACAAAATTACTTGTTGCCCCTTCTTCCTGTTTAATGGATACTATTTTTTCAGGGATGTTATTCGATAGAACAGGGAGCGTGAAAAGACCGGACCGGGCGCCTACCCAAATATTTTGACCATCTTCTGCAATCGTTCGAATGTCCACGACCCCTCTGCTATAGAGCATTTTTTTTATATACAGTACAGTACTGGTATCTGATTGAGATTGGCTTTTTTTCAAAAAATGTAACCCAAGAGAATTACCCATCCAGATATTATTGTTTTTATCTGTGATGAGGATCCTGGCGGCATTCTTCGTTAGCAGATCAGGGCTCTCCCGGGTATTCCTGTAGTAAGTAAATACCTCCCTTTTCGTATCCAGCCTGCAAAGCCCTTCGTTAGTGGTCCCTATCCATAGATTACCTTCCTGATCTTCTGTTAAGGTGTTGATGAGATTGGTGCTTATACCATCAGGATCATTCGGTTTATACCGGTATGTTTTGAAATTATACCCGTCGAATCGGTTTAAACCATCGTTTGTGCCTATCCAAATAAAGCCCCGTGAATCCTGAAATATACAGTTAACGTAATTTTCGGAAAGCCCTTCTAACGTGGTATACCTTGAAAACTGGATTTCATTCTGTTGAGCCGGTGCGTAACGGAGTTGGACAAGGCCAAAAAAAAGGAAAACTATAGTTTTTAAGGAAAACAACAATATTTAGGTTCATTGTAAAAAAATTACCGGGCACACTTATACGATGTCAGAAGTTAGAAATAACTCATGTGCTATACAATAAAGTTGAAGGGAGATTAAGAATTAACCTTTACTATGCAGAATGACTCGTTGAGCAACCCTTAAATGTAGTTATTGAAATGAAGGGACTATTTCTGACTGGATTAAAATAAAGAACACTTTAAACCTCACGGGTCTGTTCTCCCATTCATTCTATGATTTTCAGGTAGCTGAACTAATCAACCACCTGTTTAAAAAGAGTTTATGGCTGACACTTTGCTCACTAAAATCAGCCCTTCTGCATAACTATACCAATATTTTCACGTTCTTCACTGGATGAAAGGAGCTGTTTTTCTGGGAATGGTTTTGATGCTTTCGTCTTGCCAAAAGGATGAAGCGTTTTTACAGGAAAATATCCTGGCAGATTACATACTGCTAAACAGTTCCCTGCAGTTAACAGACCTCATCGCCTGTGCGGGTGGAAAAGAGGATGGTTTATTTGGACAGGATGATACACCAACCTCTGTTTTCTTTTATCCGGTCACCGGGGCAACAGACTTCAGGTACTTTGAAGCTGAGAATATTGCAGATTCTATGGATTTTTCTAAATATGTGGTCAAAGACCTGACCGATGATCCGGTTTTTAATGGCTACTTATGGAAGTTTAACAACACACCCTTTACAGGTGAAAGAATGGGTGTCGTTAGCTTTAAAACACCTGGCAAGTTACACGTTTGCACGCCCATCAGGTTGAAAACGACTGTTAAGCCAACCGAATTGAACGAATCTTTGGTCATGGTTTCAGAGAATGGGACTTCGCCTTCTTTCAGCTGGGAGGATGGATCGATCGAGGAAAATGTGATCTATTTCCAGGTCATTTCCGATGAAAAAAATAACCTGATCTCCGGCACGTATACTTTTGACAAAGAATTTACTTTTTACGACCTGAGTAATGTAGTGTTAAACATCACAGATACCACATCCGTCCCCATATTGAAACCTAATGCCAATTATACTTTTACTATGATGGGGGTAAGTGAGGATAACTGGGTGAATCTATTCATAGAAAAAGAGTTTAATACGCCTTAATCTATATTTTGAAATTGATTTTCCCTTTCTTGTCTTTTAATAACCAATTTGCAAGTCAAACTAAAATAACAGCTCATATGAAGGACTTTCTGTTCAGGATACCCGTTCTGCTACTTTCGCTTTTTGTTATGGAAGCCAATGCGCAGCATTTTAATATCCATAATTCCATCACCTTACCTGATAAAAGCCAGCAATCAACGGTTGTACAACGTATTGGTTACACAGATATCACCATTAGCTATCACAGTCCCGGAACGAGGGGGCGGGAGGTCTGGGGGAGCCTGGTGCCTTATGGAAAAGTATGGCGTGCGGGTGCCAATGAGAACACACTATTTACCATTACCCATGATGTGAAGATTGAGGGAAAGGAACTTTCTGCCGGTACCTATGGATTGCATCTGCTTCCTGAAAAAGACCAATGGACGTTTATTTTTTCAAAAAACCATACCTCTTGGGGAAGTTATTTTTATGATGAACAGGAAGATGCTATTCGAGTGACCGTACCTGTAGAAGATGCCCCTGAACCTCGGGATTGGCTGAGTTTTGACTTTCATAAACGTGAACGTGGTCAGGCTTCTGTCCTGTTAAGCTGGGGTGACAAACGTGCCGGGTTCGACCTGAGCCTGGCCATCGATGATATTGCGCTGGACCATATCCGAAAGCAACTACGCTCCGACGCCTATTGGGAATGGTTTAGCTGGTGTCAGGCCGCAGATTATTGTGCTACGTACAAGATCAATACAAAAGAGGCTATCCAGTGGGTGGAGCGATCTATTGAACTCCGCGAGAATTTCTCTAACTGGGATGTAAAAGCAAAATTGCTACGGCAATCAGGTGATGAGAAAGGAGCCCAACAGGCCATGAACAGGGCCATAGAAGTAGGGAGTGATATATACCTGGAGCGCTATGGCAGAAGGTTACTTCGTGAGAAAAACTTCGAGCAGGCAGAATACGTATTCGGAAAAGCCCTGGAGAAAAATAAGACCTATTGGCGGGCACATTTTAATCGCGGTAACGCTCTGCAAGCAATGAATAACAAGAAAGCAGCGCTAAAAGCCTTTGAAACAGCCTTGAAGTATGCTCCGGAAGGAAGAAAGGAACAGGTAAAACAAAGCATAGCCTCACTTTAAAGTAATCATGGACTTGTAGGAAAAGAAATGTTCGATCCGTTAGATGAACAGACCGATGATAGGGGTAATATTGGATCTTTTTTATGCATAAAGTAAAGAGAATAGTTAAAATGGTATTTTTTATTGTAGGGGGTATAATAGCCCTGCTCATCATAGTGGGTATTTTATTTGTCAACCTGAGTCCTCAGTTTGGAGGTAAGGTCTCAGCGGAGCAAAAAGAGGAGTATGCCAGGTCTTCGAATTATAAAGAGGGTAAGTTCACAAACCTTCTTGACGTGGAAATGAAAATGGGTTTTGGAGATTACATCACTGGCATTGTTAAATATTTCAGTAGCCAACCTAATACTATTCCCGAAAAAGATATTCCTACTCAAAGAATAGATTCACTGACTATTGTCAATTACGATTTCGAAAAACCACGGCTGATATGGTTTGGGCATTCTACATTTTTACTCCAAATCAATAAGAAAAACATCCTTATTGATCCGATGTTAGGTAATGTACCCGCCCCCCACCCGAAACTGGGCTCACCACGTTTTAGCAAGACATTACCTATCGAGATCGAACAATTGCCACAAATTGATCTGGTCATTCTTTCTCATGATCATTACGACCATCTCGATTATGGGTCAATCCTGAAATTAAAAGATAAGGTAAAAGCTTTTTATACTCCCTTGGGAGTTGGAAGTCATTTGACAGAATGGGGAATAAGTAGAAATGATATTACTGAACTTGACTGGTGGGAAGAAGTGGATTATGAAGGGCTGCGCCTTGTATGCGCACCTGCTCAACACTTTTCCGGCCGTGGAGTAGCAGACCGTAATGCCACACTATGGAGTTCATGGATCATCCGATCGGAAAAAGACAATATTTACTTTAGTGGAGACTCCGGTTACGGCGAACATTTTAAAGCTATTGGTGAAAAATATGGTCCTTTTGACTTCGCTATGTTAGAATGTGGTCAATACAATGAACAGTGGAGTGAGATCCATATGATGCCCGAGGAAACTGCCCGGGCTGGGGTAGATCTTAAGGCAAACCTGATCATGCCCATACATTGGGGGGCCTTTAAACTCGCTTTTCATACCTGGACGGACCCGGTAGAGCGTGTTACCAGGAAAGCAAAAGAGCTTGGCATACCTACTCTTGTTCCGGAAATAGGGGCAGAGATAGTACTCGACAGTGCAGTGAATGACGTAATACATCCGTGGTGGGAGGAACTGGAATGATGTATGTAGGATTCCCGATGGACAAAGGCCATATATTTGATCAACAGATGAGTGTCATCAAGTCTTTTTAAATAAACTGTCATATTGAGGGACATCGATAACTTTTATTTGGAAAAAGAAGAGCCGGTCAAAAGTTGCCTGCTTGCATTAAGAGATAGTATTCTTAATTATAATCAGTCATTTGAGCCGGTATGGAAATACCGGTTGCCGTGTTTTCTATATAGAAATCATATCTTCTGTTATCTCTGGGTCGACAAAAAAACACAGCATCCCTATATTGCCATTGGCAAGGGCAGGGACATTGATCACCCTGAGTTGATCCGAGGTAATCGTACATTTGTGAAATTGCTGTTCATTGATCCAAAAAAGGATTTACCGATCAAAACGATACATACTATTTTTGATTTGGCAATGGGCCTTTATGATTGACATGAATATGCAATAATTTGCAGAGCTTTACCTTTTAAGACTGTGAAGTTTTGAACTTATCTAAAATCTAAAGGATGAGGGGAAAAGTAGATTAGTTGATGCTTTTTATAATTAGCAGACAGAAAGAACTAAAAGAACTTAGGTGAGGTAAGGTAGTTTATTGCAGAAATTTGAAAGAAGAATTGATACGTTGAAACTTCTTTTGGAATGATTTTAGACGATGCTATGGATGTTTAAATAAGGCTTTGGTTTAATAAGTAACCATTTAAATATGCATACTGAATGAATACGGTTGTTAAGATTAGAATAATGCTGTTATTCCTGTTGCTTAATAGCTTTCTGTATGGGCAACAAGTCGAAAGAATAGAAGTCAAGGATATAGATAAATCATTTAATTCACAGAAAGTTTTTACTGTAAGCAGTGATTATTTTCAAAATTCAGATGATGGTCATGGTGGATCAAGAATAATCTCCAGTAGTGGACATCATTATGATCTTAGTAGCGGAGAGAAAATTGTTGAAACAATAGGTGGAAAAATATTGACGACTACCCCAAGTCAGCAAAGTACAGCTGTTAGGATGTATTCACTTAATAGGGAAATTTCTAATGCGGCAGAAATAGAGTTGTTACACAAGGAAAGCTTTAAAATACTTGAAAATGGTTGGGTCATAGTCTCAGATGAGTATGCGCTATTTGGAAGAAGTGTTAAAATCTATTCAAACAACCTTGTTCACCAAAAGATATTGAAACCTTTCGGTGAATATGGGTTTGAACATGCAGAATATTCAGGTAACTCTAAAAGAATTATTCTTTTAAGCTCTAATTCTGAAAAAGTTACCATGATAACGGTTTTAGACCTGGATATGAATGTGATCAGAGAATGTAAGATGAGCTTTAATTATGTACCAAGCTTAATAAAGTCATTTCAGGAAGGTTTCATAGTTTACGGGCAATCCAATCTATCCTACATTAACAATGACGGAGATTTAATATGGAGTAAAAAAATTCTGCTACCAAGAAAAGACATTGCTGTTTCGCATGGTATTTTATCTGTAATAACGGGAGATGAGTTGGTTTGTCTGAATCCTTTAAGTGGAGAGATTAACTGGGTGAAACCTATAAAGAGCTTTTATCCTCAAGAAAAAATCAATGCAGAAAATCTATATCCAAGACCTATACAACTGAAAACTACAAAAGGAGGGAATCCAACCATAGTGGTGGTAATGGGAATAGCGAAAAAGGGGACTTTGCTACCAAGGCATACTAAGTATAATAGTCAAATCTTTGCTTTTAATGATAAAGGACATTCCGTTTTCAGCAAGGAGCTGGCTCCAACATTAGCTCGAATCCAATTGAAAGTAGGTTTGGATGGTTTTGTATTAATAGATGATGAAAAAATCGAAAGATATGAAATACGCTAAATTTTACGCCTTTTAAATCAAAGCTAATTCTTAAACCGGGAACAAAAACCGATAGTATTCATTAGGTAATAAAAGAAAACCAGCAAAACAACCATGAATAATAAAGGAACAGACTTATTTCCGGAGCTACCACTTGAAGCTTGGGAAACTACCAAGGAAACGTTACACCGCTACATCCAGATCATAGGCAAGATCAGGCTGGCATTGATGCCGAGAAAGAACCATTGGTGGTATATCACACTGTATGTCAATAGTAGGGGGTTGACTACCAATGCCATATCGTATGATGCGTTTACCTTTGAAATTCAGTTTGATTTCATTCATCACGAGTTGCAGATACATACCAGCAAAGGAGAGATGCGAACGTTCAACCTGGAGGACGGTTTGTCTGTTGCAGGTTTTTACAAACAATTGCAGGATGCCCTGGTTGATCTTTCCATCGAGGTTGAGATCAAAGCAGTACCCTATGATCTGTCGGATACGGTCCCTTTTGATCAGTGTACGGAATATCACAGCTATGATAAGGAATATGTACACCGTTTCTGGCAAGTACTCATCCAGGTAGACCAGGTGTTCAAAGAGTTCAGTGGCAGGTCCTACAGCAAAACATGTCCGGTACATCTGTACTGGCATCATATGGATTTGGCAGTTACACGGTTTTCCGGCAAAAAAGGCCCGGAAATGACGGCGGGTAGTATCGCAGACCGGGACGCCTATTCTCATGAGGTGATCAGTTTTGGGTTTTGGGCTGGAGATAAAGAGGTGCGTTCACCTGCCTTTTACTCTTATACTTTCCCTTCTCCGGAGGGAATCGACCGGGAGCCCCTGCAGCCTGAAGCGGCGCAATGGATAGATAGCAATGGTAGCCCTATGGCTTTGCTGATGTATAATGATATTAGAAAAGCGGATGACCCAAAAGAGGTATTGCTTCAGTTTTTAGAGAGTGCTTACCAGGCAGGTGCAAAACGGGCAGGGTGGGATATTGAAAATAATAAAGTACCGGATATAGGGATGAAATAAGCGTGTCAGCCTTCCGCATTCCTTCGTTTTTCCGTAAGTTGTGATGCAAAACTTACGGAAAATGAAAGTCAATCAAATAGCCATTGAACTGATAGTCCGGGATGTGGCGGAGACCGTTGAATTTTATCAAAGCACATTGGGTTTTGAACTGCTCGTGAGTGAGGAAGAGGAGGGTAAGATGTATTGGGCTAAATTGGAGATGAAGGGTTTCTATGTTTCCTTCAAAGAGGAACAGCGGTTAAAAAAAGAGGTGGATTTCATGAAAGATCACCCCATTGGTGGCAGCATAGCCATATGCTTACAGGTGGAGGATTTGACCGGTTTTTATAATAAAGTATCAGAGGCATGTGAATTGCTGGATCATCCACATCTAACGCCATGCGGTGCGACACAATTCTCCATGAAGGATAATAATGGATACATCATAACGGTTGAGAGGTTCGGTTAGCCAGTTGATCCCTAAAATCAAATGTTACAATCATTCATTCAGTGAATGGATGATTGTGAGTGGTGTTTTCAATAAACATGACAGATCGTATTTAACAATCGGTTGATGTTCTGTAAGTTTTCTTTTAATGCTTCCACCTCATAAGTACAGCGTCCTGGCTTATGTTGGGCCCTTGGGCCTGTTCCTGCCATAAACATCTTTTTTGACCGATAATAGGTAAACGACCGTCACTCCGGTATAATACGAGTAACGCAGACTATCCTTGTAGCAGAACTGACAAAGTAAGGTTTAAAAAAGTCTTGTGACAATGAAAATGACATTGACATTAATCATTTCCGGTTTTCTCAATTTCTCTTTCATGAGTCAAAGCCCGAATTATTTACTTTATCAGTTTCACGAAGATCTTGCACCTACCGTTAGGGGCAGGTTTCACTAAAATATGTTCTATAGGTCTGTTCAACTATGAATTGTCAAACATTAAACCAAGCAATAATGAAACAACAAACCCGCTTACTTATGCTTCTTACCATTTGCGCCATTGGACTCATAAGTTGTTCAGAGATGAGAGAACAAGCAGATGAAAAATGGAAGTTACTCAACGATAAGGTCGAAAAGGCGGACTCATTGATCAATTTTGAAATGAATAGGGTAGAACGACTGGATTCCATCATTAATAAAGAGATGAAGAAAATAAATATGCTGGATTCTATCATTGAAAGTAGATCTTCAGTACTGGACTCTATTTTAAGTAATTAGTTACAGGTGCATTTAACCAAGATGCTTGACTTGTCTTCGTACAATGAAATATTCCTAAATACAAGGGATAAAGTCTTTGACCGGAACCGGTTAGATAGTGCATTTGGGTATAAAACCAATAAGAACGTAAGGCTGGAAACGGCTACATGAACCAATTTTTACCTAATAGTAACCATGATCAAATCAATCTTATCGCATTTATCAACCTTTGACTTAACGGTATGAAAGCAATTCTTTTTTTGTGCATAGCGGCAAACCTCGTTGCTTGTAATAACCAGGGCAACAGCTCAGATAAGTCGGCAGAGACCACATTTACAGTACCTTCTGATATCGAACCGTTGGTAGAAAAAGTTCTTACGGAAGAAGAGCAGGCCAGGTTAACACCTGACGAGGTTATTAGTCTTTTTAAAGAAGGCAACCAACGCTTTATGAATAACGATCTAACGGCAAGAGACCATTCGGAACAAGTAAGACGAAGTACACACGCTCAGTATCCCAAAGCTATTGTTCTGTCATGTGTAGATAGTCGAGTGCCTGTAGAGGATGTTTTTGACAGAGGGATAGGCGATATTTTTGTTGCGAGAGTGGCAGGTAATTTTGTGAATGAGGACATATTGGGAAGTATGGAATTTGCTTGTAAAGTTTCTGGATCGAAGCTCATTTTGATCATGGGGCATGAACACTGTGGAGCAGTCAAAGCTGCAATAGATGATGTAAAACTGGGCAATATTACTCCGATGCTAAGCAAAATTAAACCGGCGGTTGAAATGGTGGATTATGCAGGTGAAAGAACTTCTAAGAATGCGGAATTTGTCCATCTCGTTTGTGAAAGTAATGTCAGAAGCAATATGCGTCAGACCAAGGAAAAAAGCGCTGTCCTAAAGGAAATGCACGATAATGGTGAAATAGAGATTTTAGGAGCGGTCTACGACATGGATACCGGAAAGGTCTCATTTTTGGAAGATTAAATTGAATATTGAGCCTTTTATCAAAGAGGTAATAGATCAAATAAGACATCAACCAAGTTGCTAACGTAAGATTACTACTTTATGGTTGATACCTCAAAACGATTTATTGTTTCGCAGTCCACTGTTCATTCTTAAAGCCTAAATGCAACTTGCCGTTCTTATCATAGACATAAGAACGTCTTACTTTACAATATCTTACAGGTGCAGCCAGGACGTTCTTCATAACATCCATGTATTCATAAACGGTACTTGGTGATACGCTTAGTTTTCGAGCCAGTTCATTGGGTTGACCGGTTGCTTTCATACGAATGAGCTGGTCTATCCGATGAAATTTATCTACCATTTTTGAAAATAACCTGTTCATAGTGTTAAGAATTTAAAGATATTAAATCTAAAAAATGTTTTAACTGCCTTTCATCCCCGCTCAAGCACTTTCCCTGTCTCATTTTTAAATTGACTGGGAGAATTAAGATCATAGAATGAATAGGTCATGTTAATTCAATAGTATTGCTTTCTCTTAATATAGTTATACTATTATACGTAAAATCGAGTGATTTGTTTTCTTCCAATATCGGGTAATACTATGGTCTGGCTAAAGAATAAGAGAAGTGGAGAAAACGGAACCCTGACCATTAAGTTTTTCAAAAAACATTTAAGTAATCCAAAATGAAAAGCTATGGTTTCAGGTTAAACCCATGAGCTAATGCTTTCTTCGGATGCCGCTGAAGTAATAACCAGTGTTACTGGCAAATCTGCCGAACTCACTTTTCAAGATCTACTGTGATCAAAAAATAGTTACAGCTGTATAAATATCGATCTAATTACCTACTACTCAATTTGAAGCGTCACTTCTGAGCGGATACTATTCGCTTTAGCTATAATTTTCACCTCACCAGCTGTACCGTTCGCCTGCAACATTAAAAGCACTTTTCCATTATGCGATTCACATTGGTAAGCTTTGTAATTCTGTACATTGGAGGCTGATCCATTGTCAATACCTAAGAGTCTCATGTCACCATCCACTTCAAAGTGGACCAGTGTAGGGGCATGTGTGACCAAAACACCATTTTTATCCCTGAGCCTTGCTTCTACATGGACCACATCATAATGATTGGCCTTAAGAACGGTTTTGTCTACCGATAAGTCGATATCGGTAATTTCAGATGTGGTGCTTAGCGAATAGTCAGCTACCTCTTTTCCATTTTGATATCCCACTACCTTCAGTGTGCCGGCTTCATAAGGTACGATCCATTTGATAATGTTATCTTCTTTAAAATCTACAAGCGGTTTTCTGCCAAGACTCTCTCCATTTAAGAAAAGTTCATTTTCCTCACAGTTAGAATAAACTTGTACGATGATGTTTTCTTTGGTTTCGTATTGCCACTTGTCGTAGATATCATACCAGGCCCATCTTCTGATCCATTCGTCTTTGTATTCCACTGAAAAACCGGTTTTTGGATCATAGCTAAACTCAGATTCGTCTTCCGGAGTGGTGCCCATGTAGACATGAGGCTCTTCTTTCCACAATGTTTCAAAGAAATGTCCTCTGGGAGTTTTAAATCCGGCAAAGTCAAAGAAAGAAATATTAAGCCCTTTGAGTGGCCAGGGGCCGGATTCGCCGGCATAGGCAAATCCTGTCCAACAGAATATACCTGCTACAAAATCACGATCGATACAATTTTTCCATTCACTCCAGGCCCCCCAATTTTCAGAACCATAGATCAGCAGGTCGGGATAGGTGGCATGTGCGCCGTCGTATTCTGTGGCCCTGTAGTTGAAGCCCAGTACATCGACTGATTGACCATAGCCGCTGGCCAGGCCAACGGATGGCAATACGTTCCCGGCAGTGACAGGTCTTGTTGTGTCCATCTCTTTTACCCAATTGACGAGTTTTTTAGCAATTTGTAAAAGGGAGTCTTTTCCTCCGGTAATTTCATCCAACGCCTTTTTTATTTTCATGGAGTCAAAACTGGGCTGGAATTGATAATATTCCTGCTTTCCGTTAACCACTTCATAAGCTTGTGAGTAATAGGGATGTGTCCATTCTATTTCATTGCCAATGCTCCAAAGGATAATAGAAGGATGGTTTCTATCTCTTCGCATACAATCTTTCAGGTCACGTTCTGCCCATTTGTCAAATTGCTCACTGTAGCCATGGGTCACCTCATCCGGCGCCAGGTTGTCTCCCAGTTTATGGAGGCTTTTTTCTTTAGGGATGTTCCATTCATCAAAGAATTCATTAATGACCAAAAACCCCATTTCATCACAAAGATCGAGGAATTTCGGGTCGACAGGATTATGCGCTGTCCGGATGGCATTACAGCCGATACTTTTCAGTTTTTCAAACCGCCGCCGCCATACATCAACAGGTACGGCTGAACCTACCGCTCCGGCTGCATGGTGCAGGTTCACCCCCTTTAATTTTATATTTTTCTCATTGAGGAAGAACCCTTTGTCAGCATCAAATCGGGCGGTCCTAATCCCGAAGGTTTGGATTTCTTCATCGATCACATGACCGTCTTGCATCAGCTCTAATTTCAACGTATAGAGATGAGGAGCGGAAATGTCCCAGCGTATGGGATCATTAATGGTGAATTCCAGGCTGACTTTTCCGGAACTGTCGACGGTGGCATTTTGCTCTAAGGAAGTTACCGGAGCTCCACCCTGGGAAAAGATACTTCCTTTAAGCGCTATTTCAGCCGGCCCATTGTCGTACTTAGCCAAATCTATCGTTACCGCGACGGAGGCTTGCTCAGCATTGATGTTTGGAGTAGTAACAAAGACACCCCACTGAGGTATATGAACGTTTGATCTTTTTACCAGTCTGACATCACGGTATATTCCTGACCCGGTATACCACCTTGAATCCAGGTAATTGGAGTGGTCTACTTTTACCAAAAGCGTGTTTTGTACGTCTCCCACGTTGAGGTAAGGTGTTAAATCATGACTAAAGCTGCTGTAACCATAAGGGCGTTCACCAAGGGAAGTTCCATTGATCCATACCTGGGCGTTATTATAAACGCCATCAAATTCTATGGAGACTACTTTGCCTTTATCCTCTTCAGAAATGGAAAAATCTTTCTTGTACCAACCTATTCCGGCGGGCAGGAACCCGGTAGATGAACCCGTTTCAACTTGGGTAAACGAAGATTCGCTACTCCAATCGTGGGGAAGTCTTACCTCTTTCCATGAGTAGTTATCCGGCTGATTTAACATTTCTTTTTCAACCGCTTCTCCAAGGTGGAACCGCCAGTCGAAGTTGAAATCCTGAACTTCCCTGGAAGTAGGTTTTTGACATCCTGAAAGTAAAAAGGCAAGGCAACAGGTAATAACTATCAATTTCTTCATTTCTTGGATGGATTAGGTGGATTTACGTAGTATTTGATCGAAAAAAAGTAACGTGTCTTTAAGATGCTTAATCCAGTAACTCCATTCATGTTTCCCTGGAAACTCAAAATAGGAATGTGGAATTTGTTCATCTTTCATTTTTTGATGTAGAGTACGATTGTGTTCAATAAGGAGGTCGTCTTTGCCACAGTCAAATCGAATAGGAGGGAGGGAGCCTTTATTGCGCAACATATTATCCAGGATATCTTCAGATGATTTTGAAGATTGTTCATACCCTTCCAATGGCTCTTCCACAAAAAGAGGGAGCTGGTCGGGGGAGGTAATGGACGAGTGAGCGGATATCCCGCTGAAACGAGAACTATACTTTGTACCGAGCCTTAGCGCTCCGAAACCGCCCATAGAAAGCCCGGAGATAAAAAGTTGAGAGTTGGACGAGGCTTGCGGTATATTTTCGATAATGGCATCCGGTACTCGGAAACAATCCATTGTTCGAAGTCATACTGGTGATGTGGAAGGTAAGCGGAACCATCCCCCCAAAGCCCGTCCGATGGCATAGCAAGGATCATGGGCTTAATTTCTTTTTCTTCTATCAGGCTGGCAGCCGTTACATGGGCGCCTCCCTTTTGTGACCATACCCAGGCGCTTCCATAGACACCATGCAGTAAAATAACAATAGGAAGATCAGTTGTATCCGGGACGTCAGGTACAAATACACATATGTCACCGCGCCCTTTTAAATGGGCTGTCTTAACCGTTATGAATCGCAGATTATCATTCTCGAAATTAGGATCGGATATTTCTGTGGTTCTAAATCGTTTCATCTTATGGAAAGGAAATCACTCCTTTAGCGTTTTTACCTGATAACATGTCTTCGAAAGCATCGGGAAGTTGGTCCAGGTGATAAGTTCTCGTGATCATTTCTTCCAGTTTCAAAAGGCCCCGGTCATACAGGTCGACAAGTTTTGGGAAATCTACCTGTGGGTTGCATTTTCCGTATAGAGGATTGATATAGGTTTTGTCCCATTCGAACAAGCGCATGTCGATGGTGATCTCTTCTTCAATACCACTTACCTGCACAGCCGTACCGGCATTTCTGATCATGGCGAGGGGTGCTGCTCCAAGTGTGGAGACGGCGGTGCATTCAAAAGCATAGTCAGCGCCAAAACCGCCTGTGAGTTGTTTTACCTTTTCGGCTGCCTTTAGCAACCCTGTATCCTCTTTTTCAGCCAGGATGGTATGAGTGGCCCCAAATTGAGCAGCAAGCTTAAGCCTGTTTTCATTAATATCAATGGCAATGATCATCGAGGCACCCGATATTTTAGCCCCCTGGATCACACTCAACCCCACGCCTCCGGTTCCTAAAACTACCGCTGATGATCCGGTGATAAACTTTGCGGAATTCACTACTGAACCATACCCTGTCATCACCCCGCAGCTGAGGATGCTTGCTGCATCAAAAGGAAGCTTTTTGCTGTGATTTTTTACCAGAGCAGAACTTTTGACCAGTGTATACTCTGAAAGCGTTCCAATATTGAAAGATCGCTCGATTGATTCACCCTTCCAGGTAGTACCCTCTATATGTGCATGTCCCGGAGTGAAACCATTGGCACCGGCTACTACCGGGGAATTATTTTGGCAGAGGTTTTGATACCCGTGCTGACATGGATGACATTGGTAACATGGAGTGGCCCAGTTCAAAATAACCGCATCACCTTCTTCCAATCCGATTACTTCACTTCCTGCCTTCTCTACTATCCCGGAACCTTCATGCCCTAGTACCACAGGCTTACCCCAGGTCAGGGAGTCATGATCTGTATGGCATAAGCCAGCTGCTTTCACTTTTACCAGTACCTCATCTTCCTTGGGTTGACCTACCTCTATTTTTTCAATGCCATATTGACCATCTCCATAGGCAATGGCTGCCTTACAAACAATGCTCATTATTAATTTTGGATGTCTTTTGGGTCGAAGAGAAGCGGGAAATATTGGCCTTCCATTTTTCCGCCCTTTTTGATAGTGGGTACCCCCTTCAATAGGATCTCATCGGAGTCAGACAAGGTCCCGTCTGCAAAGACATTAAGCACAAAAGCCTTTCTCGACCTTTCTGACCTGTTTTCATATGAACCATGGACTAAAAGCGGATGATGGAAAGAACCGTAGCCTTTGGGCATTTCTATGGCTACTTTGTCTTTGAAAGTCTCCTTTTGATCGTCGGTCAGGTAGTCATTAAGCTTTTCCATATCACCGGCCAGGTTAGGTTTGTCCAGTAAGCCCCAGTGATGGCTTTTCGGTATGTAATGCAAACAGCCGTTATCGGTATTTGCATCATCAAGACCCACCCAGCACGTCAGATGTTGCATGGGAGATGTCCGTGTCCAGTAGCTGTAATCCTGGTGCCAGGCCACAACCCCTCCATGATGCGCAGGCTTACAAAACAGTTGATCATGCCAGAACCTCACTGCTTTGTTACCAAGAAGTTGAGAAGCAGCGACTACAAATCGTGGGTTCCATAGAATATCGTGAAAAGCCCTGGTGATGCGCCAGTGCCCCAGGGAATGGAACAAGACCGAATTTGGATCTTCAGATTCATTGGTATGGAATTCATAAAAAAGGTGATGTCGCGGATGATCAGGATCCATGATCTCATCTAACTCTTGTTTAAGATGATCGACCTGGTTTTCTTCCAGTAGCTTTACATTATGGAGGTAGCCAAATTCATTGAAATGCGCTACCTGTTCATCCGGTAGTTTATAGGTTTCCCAGGTTTCTTTTGCTGATAATTTAGGAAAGAGGTCACTTACCAGTTCATGATGCAAAGAGAGATCGCTTTTTAACTTCATATTGAAATTACTGTTTATTGGATCATCAAAATTAGCGCCTCTTTTTGAGGAGTGATTTTCCTATTTTGTTAAAAAAGTAAACTATTTTAGCATTTATTTGACGATTCAGTTTTAAAGATGCTAAAAAAGGAACTTTGAAGGCAGTTTTTGAAAAGGTATATAGTGGAGATGAAGAGGCTATTACAGCATTCATCTATGAGGACAAAACTTTTAATGCCCCCTGGCATTATCATCCGGAATATGAACTAACACTAATTCTTAAAGGAATAGGGATGCGATATGTGGGTAATGACGTGAGCGCTTATGCGCCCGGGGATATGGTTTTGTTAGGTACCGGACTTCCGCACTGCTGGAGAACCAGCGCATCAAGTAATGGAGCAAAGTCTGTTGTCATCCAATGGCAGGGCAGTGCGTTACCCAAGATCCCGGAGTTCAACGCTATCCATCATCTATTAACATTGTCGCAGCGAGGCGTCAGATTTTCAGAAGACCTGAAAGAGGTATTTCTGCAACTTGTATTGACCAGGGAACCTTTTTTGAGATTTACCCGGTTTATTAGCCTCTTACATCAACTCACCCAATCTAAAAATTATCAACTACTGGCAAGCGCCAGTTATCAAATTGATACATCAAAAAGAACAAATGACAGGCTTGATCTTATACATCAGTACCTGAGCGCCCACTTTCAGGAAAGGATCACTTTAGCGCAAATGGCTACCTTGCTAAGTATGACCAATGAATCTTTCTCACGTTTTTTTAGTAAGAGAATGCAAAAGCCATTTTTCTCTTTCCTCAATGAATATCGGGTCAACAGGGCAGGGAGGTTACTGATAGAAACGGACCAACAGGTGGCGGAGATAGGGTATTCTTGTGGTTATGAGAGCTTACCTTTCTTTTTCAAGCAGTTCAAAAAATATAAGGGATATTCACCCCTTGATTTTCGAAAAAGGTACCGGGAGCAGGTGGGAGGTTAAAAGGAGTTTTTCCGGGTCACGCTGAAGCTATTCATTAACTATAGAAAACAGCATCAACTTTTCTTTATCACTCCCAATGATTCGAGCTTTTAAAGCTTAACCACCCGAAGGCTCCTGCTTTCATCTTCTATTATTAACCTCAGAATGTATACACCTGATGCCATCGGTGTAAGGTCAAACATTTCTACAAAATCTGTATTGTTCTCTAACGAACGAACGTCAATGACGCTGTTGTGACCGGAAATTAGCTCTAAAACTCCTGAGGTCTTTTCATTAAAAACAACTTTAGCCAGAAGTTTGCTTTCGGTCGGATTAGGTGAAACAGAAAATTCCAGGATATTTTCAACCACTAAAGTTCCGGGCCTTCCTCCTTTTGGATTAAAGGGGAGAGGCAATATATCTATTGGGTAAGCATACTCATCGATACATCCATTTTCAAATTCGGTAGTAAGTCTTATTTCATAGCGGCCGGAATCAGTGTAGATATGGGCGGGAATTATTTCATCACTGCCGTTGCCATCACCAAAATCCCATGAATACCAGTTCGGCTCACTGGTGGGCAGGCCTATGAAAAAGATGGTATCACTCACAAATGCTTCCAGCACTCCTAAAAAGAAAGCAGAATCTGTAGGGGGATTCAATATGACGTTTACTTCCCTGAAATCCACGCATCCAAACTCTGAAACTACCTCAACAGAATAAATACCGGAATTATCTACGAATAAATTTTGGTTGTTGCTACCGTCCGACCAGGTGTATGAAAATCCAAGGTTTCCCGGGTCAAGTGTGATCCCTTCACAATTGATGTTGATGGCTTCAGGCAGTTGGATGAGGTCCGTAGTCCTTAAGGCCACTTCTGTCTCAAACGTTTGGATGCATTTATCCTCTGTTTCGATCCGGACGGTATAGGTGCCGGATTCTGTGACCGTCAACAGATCTCCGCTGGCCTCTTCCTGCCAGCGAATGGTTGCTCCGGGGTTTAATTCACGAAGTCCTTCACCCAGTACCACTTCCTGGTCACAGGAAGAAATAAAGGAAGTGAGATTAGATACAGGTTGATCAAAAAAGCTGATTTCAAAGTCTTTTAAAATGGCACAACTGTCTGTAGTCACGGATACGGAATACCTGCCGGCATTTGTTAGATTCCAATTATTCCCTGTACTTAAGACTCTATAATTAGTGTCAAACCAGGTCACATTTTGAAAGCTCGGATCAAGTGTAAAGGAAAGCACTTCCTCACTGCATTTTATATATTGATCTTGTATAGGAAAATCGGCGCTGGCTGTACATATTGAAACTGAATCATTGGCGACACATCCCAGAACAGGGTCGGGGATTAACAGTATCTCTTGTGTGCTGCTACATCCCAGGGAATTGATCGCAGTTACCTCATAGATACCATGTGTGCCTGTCGTGAGTATGTTGGTAGTACTCGCCACAAACCGGTTTTTTTGATTAAGCCAGGTATACTGATCAAAGTCGTTTTTTATGGAAATTGTGGTTTGACCGCAAAAGGCTACCGTATCTGGTAATTCGAAAGAGGGTAAATTCAATGCATAGGTGGCGATTTCTTTGCTTGTAGTACAGCCGCCAAGGTTAAAGGAGGACGTTGCCTGAACATGATATATACCCGCATTGCTAATCACTACTTGTGCACTATTTTGTAAGAAATTGTTTGCCCCATCATACCACTCATAAGTGTAGCCAGCAATAGGGTTAGCTACTTCGAGAAGAGCAGCGGTACCTCTGCAAAAAGCAACAGAATCACGGACTAAATCGAGCTTGGCAGGCTCAAAAAAAGTTAGTTCTGCAGTATCTATCGTAGTGCAACTTAATGCATTCGTTACTGTTAAGGTATAATTTCCTTCGTTCAATGCATAGAATTCCGATTTGGTAGAAACTATCTGGCCCTGTAATTCCCATTTAAAGTTAAAATCAGCGCTGCTCAGGCTCGTTGAAAATAACGCACTGTCACCCTGGCAAATTTTGGAATCTTGAAGAGTAAAGGCAGGTCTTGCGCGCTCAAAGACCACAACCGTATCCGTCGTCTCACACCCGTGGATATTGGCTACAGTAAGAACATAATTTCCTGCCTTGTCCGCTAAAACATTTGCTTGTGTTCCCAGGCCCTCGACAGCAGGGATGAAATCAAACGAATGGTAAGTCCAACGATAAGAAGACCAATCTCCGCCAAATAACATACTAGCTGATCCGGGACAGAAACTGGTGGTCTTGTTTGCGATGGCTAAGGTATCACTACCTGATAGCTCAGAGATCAATAGCTCAGGATCATCGAAAAATTTGATCGTACTG
Organism: Fulvivirga sp. M361; assembly: GCF_007097395.1. Taxonomy (GTDB): domain Bacteria; phylum Bacteroidota; class Bacteroidia; order Cytophagales; family Cyclobacteriaceae; genus Fulvivirga. The sequence continues at coordinate 220,111 of NZ_VKDC01000005.1, read as the reverse complement.
ACCGCGCTATTATCACAATTTTTATCGTCTATAACCCGTACATTTACCCGTGTTAGATCATTTTTTGGAATAAATTCATAAAAAGGGTCAGTGCCTTTCCTCACGAGTGAATCGCCAATATACCAGGTATAAGAAGTGTAGTTGGTTTCTTCTACGGTCAATCTTACTGTGTTACCATTGCAAATGGTGTAGTCACTGATCGTTAGAGGAGGGGGAGTGCAGTAACTTGCAGTCCATTTACCAAGTACATCGCCTTCTCCCGTTGTGCGGATCCTGCTCGGATCCCCTGAATATTCACCCCCCCGGTTAACATAAGCCGGAGAGTCGTTTTTTTGCCAGGCAGTTAATAAAGAAGACGGAACCGCCGTGGTGTCTGTTATCCAGTTGTTTTGCAAACCATCGAAAAACTCGCCATCAAGATCTCCCCCCTTATCTTCCAGGACCGTTTCATCTCCTTCAAAATCGTAATAAGCAAATAACCCAGGTTCAGACCCGCTGAGGAACTTAAGGGCATTAGCCCTGATGGTGTGATCCTCCAGGGCCGTGCTCCAAAACCTTGCTTCTGATAAGTTACCCCGGTATTGCTGCCCTAAACGGATGCGATCGTCATTGATATATTTAGCAGGTGATACTTCGGTCTCTTTCGCGACTAATACACCATCTATAAAGAGTGATAGCTCGCGTAAGACAGCATCATAGCGTGCGGTCAAAAGATGAGAAAGCCCATCTCCCAGATCATAAGAGGTGCCGGTGATAAAGTGTCGCTTATTTTCGTCAATATGTACCAATTCAGGAGTATTCGTGCCGGCTGCAATACCCATTAAAAAGACGTTATCTTTAAGTACTAAAAATGATCTTCCGGACAGGTCTTCCGATCTCAGCCTTACTTCTATGGTGTAACTATTCGCCAAAATGCCAGACGCAACTTCAGGAAGTCGGATGATCTTATCGCTACTACCGGTAAACTGTACCGACTTTTTAGGAAAAAATGAAGATTCAATGTTTTCAAAATAGTGTAAGGCCAAATCATAGGTACCTGATGCGGGCGAAGCATTAAACAATTGATAGGATCTTGAAATACTCGAATTTTCCAGGTCGGAGGGCGTATGCTTTCTTACGATTGAGGTGAGCGAGGTAGTGGCAGTCATGGTAATACCCAGGTTCCCGGGATTCAGGTTATTTAACTCTGTGCCGGTGAGAAAGTGATCGAAAACAATGCTATCCCTCCGGGTAGGAATAATTCGGCTTTTCACACGCTCATTGATGATGCTTCCCATAAGGATAGGAGCAGCAGGAGGAGCTTCCGAATCGAGCACCAGTGTAGCCGTATCAAGAAAAAGATTTCCTGTTTCAAAAACCAGGGAATCGAATACATGAAATTGTCCTTTGACGATTCGCACTGAATCGGTTCCGTTCTTGACAATAACTTTTCTAAATCGTATCGGGTGTGTGACAGGTCGGATAAACTGCGCCTTATCGCCATTGAGAAATAGTGTGACAGAACCTTTGTTTGTCAAGTCTCCCGGAGACTGGTTCACCAGGTCCTGATCCAAAGTGATCGTCCCGTTTCCGTCAAGTATACCTTGGGTTATTTCGAGATTTCCATCGATATTGAAGAACCCTTCTTTGACGGCAATAACCCCCGCCTGGGAGGCATTCCCTACCATCACCTGACCGCCTTCCTGTGCCGTCACAATGTGAAATGTGATGAATGATACCAGGTACAGTATAATAGTTTTCATCTTCATTTTTTTAGCTCCTTATTTTTCTATGTGCGTGTTTGTCTTCTTTGCTGAGCTCCACGCTGTTCATCTCTCAACCATGAGCTTACTTTTTACTTCAGTCGCATAATATAAGCCAGCGCATAGTACGTGGGCCGGTTTTCATGGGCTAGTCCTCCTCCTCTTTCCTCAATGATGTGGCTATGACCACCTGCAGGGCTAGACCTTCCTACATTTGCAACTTCGTCACGTCTGTTTAATTGGTAATTCCAGTCTTGATTCGGGCCGGTCCTCGACCCCTCTGCGCTTAATGTCTTAGGCCCATAAATATTTATGCTTAAAGATTGTTGGCTTTCTGCATTCCGTGCTACATAGTGAGTATGATCCCTGGTCGAAGATGTTAAATTGCTGCCTTGGTCGCCATGATTATGACTTGGCATTTGATCTATACCCAGGGTCACTTCATCTTCTCCTCCCTGGTCATCCAGCGCATATGCATTGCTGCCATTGGATCCCGTTCCTACTATAAAACGGCCCTGCAAATCAGGTGTATTATTCTTACTGTTACATAGTGCCCAGCCTTCGTAAGGGGTGCCTTCAATACCAAGCCCGGAACCATCAAATTTTCCGGAAGTGGTGCCATGGAACATGATCACTCCGCCGGGCGGGGTCATTCCTATGCCCTGTATCTCACCCTCCACCTTTAACCCATTTTCAGGAGCAGTCTCATTACGATTGGTATACCCCCTGCCTATTACCATTTCACCTGCTATTTCCAGGGTATTTTCAGGTGTATCTGTACCTATTCCGATCTTAGGGTTTGAGAGATGATGGAAATGAGCGATATTTCCGGAGATCACATCCGTCGCATCACGCCAGCTTACCACCCATGGGTTGAGGATTCTATATCGTTTAGCATTGTGGTCCCAAAAGTTGAAATAAGAAGCATCCGTATTATACATCAGCAAACCTCCCAGGTTGGGCGATGTGATGGTTGGAAACTGATGCGTATCCCGTAAACTTAAGATCCACTGCTCATTTCCCCCGGACGGTACAAAAGCCTTGGTAACAGCGCTTCTTTCCAACTGTAATGAAGCCCAATCTTCAGGAATACCTCTTGTGGTACCAATGAATACCTGTGCGTAAGCCGAACAGGCGAAAAACGTGAGCAGGAAGCAACTTATCTTTTTCATGTTTCAATAGTTAGAATGTGATGTTTTTTCAATGGATTGAATGATCTTCCCTGACTTCGTATATCCCCTGAGCTGGTAAGAATAGGTATTCCCGGTTTTAGGGGTATCCAGGAAATTGTTTTCGGTAATTAGTTCAGATACTCTTTCATAATTGCCATTGACAGCCTTTCTGTAGATGGCATGTCCCTTCATCGAGGTTTCGTTATTAGTAGACCATCGTAACCGGATACCGTTCTCTTCGGGAATGACGTCAAACTGTTTATAAATGATGTTGTCCCTGGTTTCCGGGCGATGAAACGAAATGACATCGGATGGAGGGGACTCGTTCCCGCTTTCATCCGTAGCAGTAAGCCTGAAGTCACCCTGCTCCATTTCATCCGGGATGGGATACTCGGTGTTTTTGTACGTACCGACGTTTTCCCAGTCTCCTTCCGGAGCTCGATAATAGACCGTATACTGTGCTAAATCCCGCTCTCTTCGCGCTCTCCAGGTCAAGGTATATTTTTTCATGTTTTCCCGGATCCCTATGATGGCCGGAGTGCCCGGCGCCCGGTAATCTGGTAAGGCAAGTGTTGCATAGGCGCCCTCACTTGAGTTCATGGAAGTATCCAATGCCACTACTCTGTAGGTAAATTCACTTTTCACATGACTGGGAAGTGTATCTGTATGACTTTGACCCCTAATGATCCCGTCAGTGATGAGTGAAAAATGATTTTCATTCCGGCCAAAAGCGGAACGATAAACCCGGTAGCCCCACACATCTTCAGACGGTGAAGCCTCCCAGTGCATCGTTACAAACACAGAGTCCAGCGTTGCTGTGAAACTGGAAACCCGTACAGGTGGGATCTTGTCTTTGAGGTGGACCATTTCGATGGGTGATTCACTGATATTGCCTGAAAGGTCTTCTGCTACCACCTGGTAGCGATAAACACCGGACCTGGTCAGCAGGTCCTGGAAGGAAGGGTTTGTGATAGGTTTGGGGGTTAAAAGATGACTGACGGAGTCGTTCAGGCTGTTGAACCGGTAAAGTCTGAATCCATTAAGATCAGGTTCTTCATTGGCAGTCCAGGCGATCTCCACCCGGCCATCCGGATAAGGCACCAACTTCTCTAATTTTGGGGGTTTTGGAGGGATTTTATCCGTTAAGGTGACTTCGAAAGATTGACTCGGGGTAGATTCAATACCAAAAAAGTCAATGGCTGCAAGGTGATAGTGATAGGTGATCCCGGGAATTAAAGAGGAATCAGCATACATTACATCAGGATAGTCAAAAAAACCTTCTGCATTTTTCGATTGTACAGGGATAATAATGTCTTTGTTTATTTTAAGGGTGTCTTCGCCCTTGACGGCACGATACAGGTTGACCCCAAAGTACCTGTCCGGCTCAGGTTGCCAGTAGAACTCCACTTCTTTTTCCAGCTCTTCAAAGACGATGGACTGGGGTGGATCGGGGATGGCTGCCTGTTTGGAGTCATAACTAAGTAACTGGAGTAAATCATTGTTCTTTTTCTTTCCTGATTTTTTAGCAATTAGCTCCGTGACTTTATAATCGTAAACTGAACCTGGCACCGCAGTACTATCATCAAAGGCAATGCCCAGGTACTTCGCGAATTCATTTTCTTCAAGCACTTTTACCATCAGTCCGAACTGAATAAGGTCCGGCATAGGCCCGTGGATACTTTGTAGTAAGTTTAAATAATGCCGGATCTTACTATCATTGGCCAAAAAAGGAGTGAGCTGAAAGTCTTTGTACTTCACCGGGGTTTCGGTGAGCATGTCCCATTTCTTAGCGCCTGAAAGTCTGCGAAATACATGGTACTCTTTGGAAAGGTCAAAGTCGTTAACCAGCCATTTTAACCGGGTCACCAGTTGACCTTTTACCGGATGTTCTGCTGATGTGATCAACAGTTGTTTGTTATCTTGCGCCAGCCCGCAACATGTGATACCCAATAGACCCATTGTTATCCAATGCCTTCTTTTCATTATCCTATTTCCTTCTTATAGTTGAATGTGATCTCCTTACTCATCCCTATCACTTTGAATCGTACTAACACGTCAGCCTCAACGTTCATAGGCTTATCTTCAGGCCAGGTCCCTAATATCCTGGCCAACGCATAGAATTCAGCTATTGTAAGCGTACCATATTTACCGGCAACCGGCACTTCGTAGTCGATGTATGCACCGATATTACCTTCCAAAAAGCCTCCTACTTTGGTGAACCGGAACTTAGGGTTGATCTCTGCGCCAACAATGAGGCCGAGGTCGATAAAAGCCTTGGCGCGGCCTTTTACCACCACAACCTGTAGATTGATCTGGGGCGTTCTGAATTCTGCTCCCAGGCCTGCTGCTAAATGTAATTCGAGATCCGTGCCTGCACGTAGTTTTGAATACTTGAAGTAGGTGGACCATCTCATTCCCAAGCATCCGGGTAGCAGGTACACTCTTTTATCCGGTTTTCCTACTTCCAAAATGACATTATGAAAGTCCGATTCACGGTAATAGAGAAAAGCCAGGTCCCCTTCCCCACATAAAACGTTAGACCCTGTGACGAAGTCGGCGGTCAGAGCGCCTGTTTTTAACCCTTTCTTATCCCAGGAAAAAAATGCGGTTGCCCTGGATTGAAACATAGAATAGTCTACCACCCGGCTTATGGTTCTCATGTTAAATAGATCCATGGAAGTATCCAGGCGAAAGAAACCGGACTCGCCAAAACCCACATCAAGTGTGGCTGTTCCACTAAAGGTGGCGCCAAAAGTGGGTGTATCTATAATGGACGTAGCCACAGTCATTCCTCCAATTACATTTCGGTCAGGCTTGAAAACGACACTGTTATCCGTTGATGTGCCTAAAGTTGAACCGGCCATTGCGTTACTTACTGTACTTTGACGAAGTAAGTCAGCCAGGGCTTTTGCATCTTCAGTATTGTCTGTACCTGTTGCTCCGTTGTAAGTATCTATTAGTTTTTTGGTATCATCATCCAGGTCGTAGTTCATGTGTTTGAATACCCGGACCATTCCCCCGGTCATTGTGATGGGCCCCATAGGGATTCCATCTAAAAGCGCTTTTCTGACCCCAGTCATTTCTTTGCGAACAATAACATTTGGGAACATTGCTGAATTAGGCCTTTTTCGGAAGTTTTTCGCCGTACCCTTAAGCTGGTCGGTCAAGGCATTTTTCTGGCTACCTGCTAATCTTTTGGCTGTATTTTTATAAAGAGCACCTACCTTATCCGGATCAGTATCACGCTCTGATATAGTCTCTCGGTCTTCTACGTAAGTTTTTATTTTAGATAATTCTTTTGATTTTTTATCCAGGAATGCACTTTTTTCCGGCTTTCGATTACTCCATTCTTGGGTTCTTTTTGCCTTTATTTTGTCTATCTCATTCCGGATATTTTCTGTTTTTTTTCTTAATCGTTCTTTTGCGTTGTATAAAGCTACTCCCTTCCATTTATTGTGTTCATTTAATAAAGCATTTGCATCATTCATCTTTTTGGTTAGGTTCTCGTGCTTTTCCTGCAATGCAGACCTCCTTGAAAGCAATTCAGCTATTTCCTCGTTATTGGCTTTGTTTTGTCTAGCTGTTTTCAACATACTGTCGTTTACAACAATATCTATCTTATTGCGATCAATCAGCTTTGGTATCTCTTTCACGTCCTTTTCTAACTTCTCTTCTTTTTCTACAATATGCTTGTTCGCTTTTATGAAGTCATTATATTTTTTTTGCTCTTTTTCAAGTTCCAACTCTTTGGATTTAAGTTTTTTTAGGTCATCCAGGTCTTCTGGAGATAACCGGTCATTCTCTTTTTTTACTTGTTTTTTAAGCCTGGCAACTTTTTCTTCCAGCGCATCGATCGTAGTGACCTTTTTTATTTCCCTTCTTTGATTTTTTCTGTTAGCTGCAACTTTGAAATAATCTCTTTTCTTGTTTCTATCTTTTTTCAGGTAGTCGATTTCTCGTTTAAACCGAGCAGTAGCAGTCTTTTTTAACTTCTTTTTTTTCTCGATTATTGTTGCCTCATTTTGCTCATAAGCACGCTTTTTTTCTTCATAATCTTTTTTATGAGAATGGTCCTGAAGCCCTTCCAATATTTGCTTATATTCCCTCTTTACTGCAGCAAGTTCCGCTTTTTCTCCTTTCTCCTTATGCATGTTTGCTTTCTCCTGCAACTGTCGCAGCTTAGGGTTTTTAACAAGCATATTGCCATGATCTTTGAGTCTTTGCTTAGCTTCATCAAAAGCCTTTTTTTTGTCAATACTCTCTTTTTGCAGGTGGTCAATTTCCTTTTTAAGCTCCGTATATGGAGCCTCTAATTCCTTTATTCTCTCTTCTAATACTCGATCCGCATTTTCATAAGCATCTTTTGCTTGCTGATATTCTCTATCTGTAGATTTGTCCCTGAGCAAATCAAGTTCTTGTTGTGCTTTTGCCATTGCATCCTCCTTCTCCCTTAATTTTGACATATTGATGTCATCTTCTTGCTCTTCTATCAGTCTTTCAAGCTCCTCCTGTTTTTCATATTCCAAATGTTCGGCAGCATTTACTCTCTGACCTATCCCATAGTTATCTTTATCTGATGAGTTTAACTTTTTGTAGATCATATCATCTATGGGATTCGTTATGTTGGCAAACTCTCCCATACCGTAAGAGACATCAAACATCCAGTAGTTGAACGGGTCATCACCTGTTGTCTTTCCCAGGGTGATTTTTGCGCTACCATTGTATTCAAATGGGAACCGGATCAGGGCAGAACCAAATCCTGTTGTACAATCCCCCCATTCAGGATCATCTTTTACCCTGAAGCCACTGAACTCAGCGATAATTACCAATAGGTTCATCTTGAAGTAGAAAGAGGAATAGGGCTCAACGCTAAAATTTTTCATAGCGCCTTCCCCGGCTTTATGATGGTTGTAAAAGCTATCGTTCCCTTCTGTGAAGTTTCCCCAATGTGATGTTTGATTGTCCAGTATTTTTCGCCTGTCGTTAAGGTCCGTTCTGTCCTCACCAATTAATGATGGCTGCTGAACTTCAGCAGGATTTTCCAGGGCCCCGGGATCAGATCCTGTTGAGCTTTGGTACCTGGGCCGGTCAAAACCCCGGGCCGTGATGAATTCCGATGCTACAGGATTGCCATTTCTACCGGTGATATCTTCACCGAAAGAGATCTGGTAACCTGTGGAAGCGGCATAGATAGATTTGTAGAGCTCGAAACCAAGGTCAAAAACGGTGATCTCATATTGGTCCAGTCGCGCTACCACGTATTCATCTAGCTGATACCTACCTCCGGGTGTGTTGAAACCCACCTTTCCATTTCCCCAGATCTTAAGGTCTGTAACATCATCAAGGGTAATCTCAAAATGGTCCCATCGAAAATCCAGGTCTGTTTTAAGCGCATTGAAAGCGTCGAAATAGGGCGTCTCAATGAGTGTGGCAGAAGCATGGAATCGGTCGTCTGAAGTCTTGTCTCCAAAAGCGATGGTATGAAATGACAGATCTGTCTGCAATTGGTCATTTTCGAACCCCTCGTCCGTCAAGGTGACTTCACAGTCGATCACTTCATCACGGATAAAAGGAACGTGGATAGAAGCTTCAAAAAGGCCTTTTTCAATCAAATTATCCACAATGGAAAACTCAACCTGTCGCAGATGACCGCCGAATGTATTGAACGTTACCAGGTCTGATGAATCATAGGACAGCTTCATTCTAAACTGCAAACCACTGGTAGATACTTCTGCTTCGTGGTCAGTCGATTGCCCCTGGACGATGGGGTGTGTGATGGTCTCAGGTAATACGAAATGATTGCTGTCAAATTTTTTCTCCAATACCACATCATATTGCTCAAAATAAACCCCCTTCCATATTTGATCTGATGATCGGATGCCCGGAGACTGACCATCATCAAGATCAAACACTGTGATTTTAGGAACCAGATGAAATTTAGCGTTTGAAGAGAGTGCAAGTCCGTTGCTGGCATTTTCTTCCATACGATTGTAGAAAAGCTGGTTGAAATTCCGAAACTGGAAACTAACGCTATCCATCTCATTGCCATCAATGGCACCAGGGAGTATGAACTGGCCAAAAAAGCGCTGTTGATAAGTATTATTGCTTACTAAAAAGTCCGCCTTGTCCTCTAAAAGCAGTAATCGTAGGTCATAAGGGTCCAGGAAATTGAAGTAGTTCCCTGATTCGAGGGGAAATTTGTCATTGATTCTTAGTTCGTCGTAATTTGCCCATATCTTTTTAGAAGAGATATCTTGCTTTGATCCCTCATTCATTAGGAATGGCAGGTCCCATCGCACTTGCCCGAATATTTGTAGTGCATACTTATCCAATTGGACTTTCTCGGGGTAGAATATGGCCTCAGCATTTTTAGCTTCTTTGGGCGTTAGTGAAATATCTTCAAATTCTTCAGGCAGATCATACGTTATAGTCCCATTTTTCAGAATTATCCTTCCTGAATAGAGCTGCACTTCCAGGTTAGCAAATGATACCTCGTACCGGTTACTGTCAGCATCCAGGATGAGTGTTCCTTTTCCTGAAAAATTGGAGAATGTTGTGCCTTCCTCAAGCGTGGTAATGGCAATAACATGTTTGCCGGCGTGTACCTCTGAGATGAGTGGGGAGGTTTCAAAGGTCCTGACCTCACTGGCAGCGATCTCAATACCTTCTGTAAAAGCTTTTACCTGCCAGGCATATTTTTTCTCCGGTACCAGGGATTCTCTAAGGCGCATGCTCCATTCCGAAGAACCATTGGTATATCGTGTGCTGTCTGCGTATACTGTAGTATTGTTTTGAATCGCATCATCAGGGTCATCTCCTTCTTCTATTGCTACAATTCTTATACGATAGTTGAGTTGTTGTTGCTTGCTGAGGTTGTTTGGACTGCTCCATTTAAAAACGGTGGATGCCACCGGAGGAATAACTTCTTGATTTGCAGGTTCAGTCAGCGTCAATGAACCATCTACTTTATACCCATACTGGAACGTACAAATAGTGCTCAACCCATCGTTGAAAAGGTTGGTTTGTTCTAATGGATCTACGGCGCGTACACGATATACATATTGGTGCCCTTGTTTCAGCCGGAGAAAGGCGTCCTGGGGAATTTGGAAGAAGTTGCCCATTACCTCGAAGGTCTCCATGTTTGGATTGTTGACTTCCAAAGCATCCATCGGCGTGCGACCTTCCAAAACCTCGGCTATTGTCAAACGATAGTCACTAATTCCGGGTACCGACCCCCAGCTCAAAGAGAAATTTTGCTGCTGTGAGAATTTGATCACTTCACCACAAGTGGGCCTGTTGAGCAGGGGAGGCTGCCGGACAATGATATTCACATTTGCACAAACCTGGTTACTCAACGGCGTAAGCGTGCGATTATCAAGTGCTTCAAGGCAAAATCGGTACATTCCTTCCGGTAGCGCTCCGCCGTTACTTTCCAGGTTCCTGGCGGATATTCCTTTGTATACGGCATTCGCATAATCAAAATAAGGAGTGAGGTCTGCGGTGCTAAGACTGGTAAGCTCAAACTGATTCAGTCTTAACGGCTCGATGAATGTATTTGGATCTGTTTGAATTCTGACATTGTTGGTTATCCCTTCTATGGTTAACCTCAGACGGGTATCCCATTGATTGGCATTGCCATTAAATTGTAATGAAGCGTTGAGACGTCCTTCAGAAGCCACATATCCGATCAAAGATTGCTGATGTGGTAGCGGCACATTAAAAGATACACTTATTGGGAACCTGGAGGTTTGAGCCAGGGTATTGCTACTCAATAATAAGATGAGTAGGGTAGTAATGAAATTGTATTTCAAATAGATACTCTTCATTGATTGCTAAAATCTAAAGTTGTAGCTCAGTCTTGTGATCACCTCCGTGAAAGAGTCTCCCCGGACTACGTCGGACTTATGATTTCTGATAATCATCGTGGAGTCTAATTTTAAGAGGTGCATTTTACTGATTGTATAGTTTGCTCCCAGTCGGGCGTTTTGGATACCATTGATGGTGCTTCCCTGCTGGTCATTATTGAAGTAAGCGTGACTCAAATTGAGCTTCAGTTTCTTTTTTAGTAGTAACTTGCTTACCCGTAAGGAGGGTCCCCCCCGTCTTGTTTGAGTAGCTCCAAAATCGGAATCATTAAAATTGTAAGCGAATACAATGGATAGATTCGCAGGCCGGTATTTTAGTTGATAAGCGATGGTGGCATTTTGAATAAAACTTCGCTCATCCGGTGTATCAGGAGCTTCCGGGGTGGTAACATCGGTTTGATAGTTGCCATTAAGGGATATATTATGACGCCAGGTTCCCACGGCATAGCCGTATGCGATAGATGCCTGGTAGCTATTATTGACCTGCACGAAGTCCAGCGTATCTAACTCCGAGTCAATTAAAAATTCCTGGAGTGTGGTGTAATTGGAATAATTACCTGAGATATTCAGCGAAGGGACAGGGTTGAGATTAAAACTGCCGGAGATGGCGTTTCTTACTATCTTATCCGCATTATTGTCTTCCAGGTTATTGCTTTGCTTACCACCATTTCCGGAAAAACTCATTTTACCTTTCCATAAAGAACCACTGAAATCAATAGTATACCGCTCCAGGTCATTATTGATAAAAAAGGTGCCCAATGAGGTGTACCCGGGATCAATGTATTCGTAAGTAGCCCCTATAGTGTAGTTGCCGAAAGCATAGTTGACCGAAGTATTGAATGCATTGTTGATCTCGGTAGAACTCGTGGGTTGGAAAATGCTTCCGAATTGGTTGTAGATACGATAATGGTCTAACTTAATTTCGGGCGCCAGCTTATTTCTATTCAAAATACTGTTAGCAAGTTCTCCTTTAAGCTGTATTCGGTCGAAGAGTGCGATCCCACCTTGCAGACTCAACACCAGATTATCCTGGGGTAGCAATGAACCGTCTTCCGGTATAGTTATGGAGTTCTCTTCGTCCTGGACTTTCAGAAAGATCAGGTTTATATTTTTCCTACCATCATCATACCCTGTTTTGAACCCGTATCCATTACGTCTGAAAGAAGGTAGAAAAAAGGTTTGACCGCCAGAGGTGATGTCTCCGGATACTTCTTTTCTTAACCGGCCATAGAAGGCAGAAAAATGGAATTTGCCTGGGGTTAACTCTATGCCACCCCCTAAAAAGGTCACACCTGAAAATGTGTAGCTGGAGAAGTCCATCATACGATATCCTCCATGTAGCCGGATCCACCGATAGTTGGGACTGGCGCCAAACCGATTGAATTGCTGACCTAACCGACTTGTAAGACTACTGATGGAAAAGGTAGTGGGGATATGAATACCGTAGAGGTAAAAGTCTGCATTGCCTCCGTAAGTATAAACAAAAGGGTCGAACCGTGGCTCAATGCCATCTACCGTATAATATTGACCTGAGAGGTTGGCAGAACCTTTAAGATCAAAGCGCTTTGCATTCTTTATACCGTCCCAAAAGCCCGTTACCTTAGCTTTAGTATCTTCAACCACTGTTTCCAGGTCCTGGCTTTGTAGTGAGAATCCTAAGAAAAGAAATGCCAAAAAATATAAATTCTTCAAAAAATTCCTAGTTCAACTAAATTCAACCAAAAGTCAAAATATCCTGTCGATAAACCTTTTTTGAACAATGGACAATTTTATGGACAATGCTGAAAAATGCTTATTCTATGGATTCAGAACATGTTTTTATGTTGCTTGATTTTGATAAGAGCTTGTTGATGAGCCTTCTTCCTTATGTGTGAAATTCTTGTATTTGATTATCAAAAAGTTGTACATTGAAAGAGCGTGAATGCCGTATAAGCGAACAATTATTTATGCTGATAAGCCAAGCAAGTTTGAGGGCTTATTTTTTATTTTTAACTCATTTTAGTTGATTTCATCCCATTTTGTCGCCATGTATGAAATTGATGTTTTTCCTGCGGTTGGATATTCATCTACACTGTGGTCAGATTGAAAACAGGATCTGCCCTGGTTAATAAGTTCAAGGCCTGATGGTATCAATATTCCATAATTAAGTGGCCTTTGTCTAACCAAGGATTAATGGCGAGTTCTGTTCTAAGGCATTTCGAGTCACCAGAGAGTTAGAAGAATGATAGCGATTGCAATAGCCTTACCGGAGTTAACGTTACGTGGGTGAAAGCCTATATCTACTCTGCAATTAGTTTCGAGTTTTTACCCGCGATATTTAGTGAATAAACACCTTTCGTTAAACCCGAGATATTCACGTTATTTTTACCCTTTTTGAGTGAGTGGTTTGATAACTTCAGGCCATTAACATTCAGGATACTTAAGGCTGCATCGTTAGTCATTACGATATTGATGACATTAGTTGCTGGCATAGGATAGACAAAAGGAACATGATCAACCTGTATATTAACATCTATCGTTATAATATCAAATTGCTCACTTTGTCCATTATAATCTACCTGGGTTAATCTATAATAGTTTTTATGACCATTTCCGGGGTGGTTATCCAATAGGTTGTAGTTTGCCAACTCAAATTAACGCCAAAGGGTGTGTTTTTAGCCGAGAAGCCCGATAACTCTACAGGAAGAGGAGCACCAACACTTCCTAGTACATATTCTGAATTTGTTCCTGTACCAATGATATGATGGACCATAAATTTAATAATGGTAGCATGAGAGATAGACCTGACTTCATGTGCATATATTATTATCAATAAAATGCAGTAATAGTATTATTCGTCAGGCATGATAAATGATCATTGTATTGAGCTGCTTTTTAAGAAAATACTCAACTTAAATGGATGATTGACAATGTGATGAGTTTGTCATAGTGTTTGAGTTTATGTATAACCTGGCTTTTTTTATTAAATTAAGGATGAGGTTTTTAGAACGATAAAAATTGCTTTATACTTATCTTTCAATCGATTTAAAAGATAATCAGAGTAGATTATACTCAATTAGATTATAAAAGCATAAAGCAAGATTTTAACCTGAGAATTTCCGAAACATGCAAAACCAGGAGTCTTATAAAACTTAATGATTACTTAATGAAACTGCTTTAATTTCAGTGAGTTCTATTTTTTAGTTTTGAAATTCCTTGTAGTGAGATGGAAGGATCCGATAGAAATACCATACCTGATGCCAAGCTTGTGGCGCTGCTCGCCCAGGGAAATCGTGTTGCTTTCAACCAGGTATATGATCGCTATTGGAAACGACTTTATGGTTATGCCTTTAATATTCTAAGATGCCCGGGCCTGACGGAAGATGTGCTTCAGGATGTGTTTCTAAAAATTTGGGAAAACCGTGAGATCACAAAGATCACAATGTTGGAGACCTATTTATTTTCTGCTACAAGAAACAAAGCAATCAGTCTGATTAGAAAAACAAAGTTCACGGATTTTCAGGAAAAGCTTATTGAAAGCCTATCTCTCCCTCCTAAAGCTGAACAACAGCTGCAATGGCATGATCTGAAAAAAGAAATTGAACTTGCTACAGATTATCTTCCTCCCCGCTGCAAAGAAATATTCCATATGAGCAGGTTTGAGCAGCTATCTATTGTAGAAATATCAGAAAACTTAGGTATTTCGAACAGGTCTGTAGAAAATCAGCTCTCATTAGCGCTTAAGCATCTGCGAAAGTATTTGAACAAAAGCTCTCTCATCATTTTCTTCACTACTATTTTCTCCCTTCTGGGTTAAATAAAGAAGTAGTAAAAGTTACCGCTACGTTAAGCTTAATAAAAAGATCCTTTTTGTATGTGAGTCAAATGGGCTGAACGCGTCTTAGCTGTATAACCTATTTGTATGACAAAAAATGAATTCCTGATTCTGACTGATAAGTATAATCGCGGAGAATGTACACCAGGGGAGGAGAAACTTATCATCCAATTTTGCCAGGATGTTCAGGTAGCTGATATCACTTTGCAATGGGACCTGTCCGAAGAAGAAGAAACCAAAATCAAGTTGCTGAAGCGTATCAATAGTCAAATCGATACACAGCAATCGGAAGGTGAAACTAAAGGTAAAGAAGGTTCACGGTTCGCTTTATGGAAAGTGGCAGCTTCTTTAGCGCTATTTATTGGCATAGGTTATGGCACCTTTCATTTTTATAACCCAGAGCCGCAAGTCACTTATGTGACAAAGGAAACAGAGAGGGGGCAGCAGCTGAAAATAACCCTTGGCGATGGCTCTGTGGTTCAGTTAAATGCAGAAAGCTCTATACAGTTTCCGGAGGAATTTAGTAGTGCAGAAAGAAAAGTGCTTCTTGAAGGAGAAGCTTTTTTTAATGTAGCTAAAGATGCCGACAAGCCCTTTATTATAAAAACACAGGGTCTTAGTACGGAAGTGTTAGGTACGTCCTTCAATATTCAGGCATATCCGGAAGATGGAAACATAAAAGTAACCGTAGCCACAGGTAAGGTGAAAGTCAGACGATCTTCTGAGAGTGATAACTCATCTGAAACCACTTTGGGAAATCATGAGGAAGTATTCCTGCTCCCCGAATATCAGGCGGTTTTTCACAAAGAGACAGGATCTATTGCTAAGAGACAAGTTTCACTTAGCAGCTATTTAGGATGGAAAGACGGTTTGATTGTTTTGGAGAATGTTACCATAGCAGAAGCAGTTAAGAAATTGAGCAGACTCTATCATGTTGAATTTGAGTTTGAGAATGACCTTCATGGCAACTGTGTCATCAATGGAGAATTTAGAAGAGACGAATTGACCAATATATTAGAAAATCTCTCTTTTATAACCGCACTAAAGTTTGAAAGGGTCACTGACAAGAAAATAAAAATAACCGGAAAAGAATGTAACTAAAATAACGCCTATGTAAACAAAACCTATACAATCAATAACCAAGTTAAGAAGAACTAAAACACGAAGCCCCTGGCTGCTCTAACAACCAAGGGCCTTAAAAAACCTTAATAAAAAGATTTTTAAAATGTACTCAAAGATAATAAAAAGCTCCATTAGCCTGTCACAAAGTATGACATGCCTGATGGTTTTCTTTTACCTATCCAGTCATGCGGCGCACGCTGTGAGGTTGACGGATCAAAGAGATGGGAATGAGAAAATTAGTATTCATGTAAGTAGAGTGCCTCTGGAAGAGGTTTTTGATGTAATCAAAAAACAGACTGATTTTGTGTTTTCATATCCGAAAGAGCTATTGGAGGATAAAAAAAAATATACGCTTGATTACAATGAGATAATCCTTTCCAGTCTATTAGATCAAATAGCCAGGGAAAGTGGTTTGGAATTTAAGATCATTAATCAAAACATATCCGTAAGAAGAGCACGAAAAAAAGAAGCTGATCTTCCAAAGAACTTAACTAAAAAAGTAGAAAGGCAAATCAAAGGGCGGGTGCTGGATGAACTGGGAGACCCACTTCCCGGCGCGTCGGTACTACTTAGTGGCACCACCAACGGTACATCAACAGATGCAGATGGGAATTTTACCCTTTCGGTGCCTGATAATGCAACTAGTTTGACAGTCAGCTATATAGGTTTCAGGACGCAGGAAGTGCCATTGACCTCAACCACGGAATTAGTTGTCGTTATGCAGAGCGATGCGAGCCAATTGGGTGAAATAGTAGTCGTTGGATATGGTATACAGAAAAGGAGTGATGTATCCGGCTCTGTTGCTAAGGTTGAGATGGATAAGGCATTGGCCATTCCCAACACGAACATTTCTGAAATGATACGAGGACAGGCTCCTGGCGTGCAGGTTACCCTGGGTTCTGCACGACCGGGTGGAACTTCGGATATACTGATACGAGGGCGGAATTCTATTACAGGCGGTAATGCGCCATTGATTGTACTGGATGGCTTCCCCATAGAAGATATCAATGATGTAAACCCTGATGATATTGTTTCCATAGAAGTACTTAAAGATGCTTCTGCCCAGGCCGTTTATGGTGCAAGGGCTTCCAATGGAGTAGTGCTTATTACTACTCAAAGGGCCAGGTCTGGTAAGATGACAGTAGCCTTGAATTCATATGCCACGGTACAGACGCTTTCCAAAAATTTTGATCTGTACAGTGCTGAGGAGTTTGCTCAGCTGAGAAGAGAAGCTGTACGCACTACGAATCCCATAGAAAATGGCGTGCAGGAATATAGTGATGATATTACCAATTTCGGCGGGAGCGATATGGCGCCGGAGTATTTAAATTTTATTGCGGGAGACTATGCCGATTGGGAAGATATAGTGCTGAGAAGAGGTGTCATCAATAATCACACGCTGAGCCTGAACGGTGGTACAGAAAACACGAAAATGTATGCCAGCGTCAATTTATTTGACCAAACCGGGCTCATTCCTTCTTCCGGGTATCGTCGAGGTAGTATAAGGTTGAACATGGAGCAGGTGATAAACGATAGAGCTTACCTGGAAGCTAATATGAATTTTAGTACGGATGAGCAGCGAAGAGAATCGTCAAGCCTGGATTTTATCACTATTTCCCCTTTTACAGGGCCCAATGATCAAGATGGGAATATGATAAGGAACCTGGCAGGCGCTAATGCCAGTAGCAGTTCCATAAATCCTTTGTGGAATATCCGGGAATCGGATAACAAGGTGAAAACCAATTTGTACAATATTAACCTGGTCACCAATTACGAATTATCAAAAAACTTTTCTTATAAACTGAATACATTATTGAGCAGGCGAATGGTAGATGGTGGTCGCTATTTTACCAGCGCACACACCCAGGGCGAGGCTACCAATGGGTCTGCCAGGGTCAGTAACATCCTAAGAGAAGAATACCTGGTCGAGAACATCTTGAATTATCATGGACAGCTACAGGATATACATAAGATAGACGTGACTCTCGTACAATCCATCAACCAGAGAAACACCTCTGAAACGATTTCTAACGGAACGGGTTTTGGAAATGATGTGCTGGGTTTTGATGGGATAACGGGCGCTCTCAACTTTAATACAGAAAGAGTAAACGAACGATACAGGTTGGTTTCATTTCTCGGAAGGGTCAGGTATAACCTGTTGGATAAGTATTTGCTTACAGTAACCGCACGAAAAGACGGGGCCTCTGTTTTTGCTGAAAACAACAAATGGGGCTTTTTTCCAGCTGTTTCACTAGCGTGGCAACTGCATAGAGAATCTTTTTTAGGAGGGCTAAAGGCCATTGATCAATTGAAGATCAGGGCAAGCTACGGTTCAGTGGGCAATCAATCGCTTGATCCTTATACTACCTTGGGGGTAGTGGGTAATTATCCGTACATATTTGGCGGGGGCCTGGTAGGCGGAAGTTTACCCGGCGGGCAACTGCCTAATCCTAACCTGTCCTGGGAAACTTCTACCACATTAAACCTGGGGTTGGACTTTGGGGTGTTTGATAACAGGGTTTCCGGGTCAGTCGAATATTACAGAACAGAAACAACCGATCTGCTTACCGATATTTCGCTGGGAGGAACATCAGGTTTTAGTTCGACCATTACCAATGGTGGAGAAAGTAGGAACAGTGGTGTGGAGTTATTATTCTCCGGAGATGTCTTAAAAAGTAAGGATTTCAGCTGGAACATTACCACGGTATTCACTAAGAACAAAAACGAGATCATACAAACAGGTATCGTAGATGTAGAGGGTGAGCCTAAAGATGATCTGGGTAAAAGAAGATTTGTCGGGCAACCGATCAACGTTCTTCGCACCTATATATTCGATGGTATTTTCCAAACAGATGAAGAAGCGCTGGCCTCAGCTCAAGGTACATTGGGAGATACGGTGACACCATTCCAAAGTGAAACTACGTTGACGGCCGGTTCCATCCGATTGAAAGATGTTAACGGAGATGGCGTAATTGATGACGATGACAATGTGGTGATCGGTAGAGACCCTGACTGGTTCGCATCTATATCTTCTACTTTGAGGTATAAGAATTTTGAATTATTGGCTGACCTGTACATTGTGGAAGGTGCTACACGGTTCAATCCTTATTTGTCAAGCTTTAACCAGGGAGGGACACTGCAATCAGTAAGAAATGGTATTAAGGTGAACTATTGGACTCCTGAAAACCCCTCTAACACCCATCCACGTCCCAATTTTGGAGGTGCTCCTGCTAATATTAGTTCGCTGGGAGTATCCGATGCCTCTTACGTGAGATTACGTACACTCTCATTATCCTATGATCTGTCGCAGCAGGTACTGACTAAACTGAAAATGAGTGGTGCCAGAGTATACATCACTGCTTCTAATCTATTTACGATCACGGATTACAAATCATATAGTCCGGAGAATAATCCCGGGGATTTTCCTGATACAAAGTCCATGACCCTTGGTGTCAGGCTCAGTCTATAAGATCCTCAAACTAAAAATTTAATAACAATGAAAATATTAATACATCATTTTAAACTGATTTCCCCTCTTTTCCTGGTAGTCGTTTTATTCGCATCCTGTGAAGACTACCTGGAGGAAAAGCCTACATCAGAGTTTACCGCTGATTTTGTATACAATACGGCAGATGGTCTTGAAGCGGGTGTGGTGGCACTCTACAATTTTCAGCGAGAATTTTGGGAGAGAACCAATGTAAATAATGGCTCTAACCCGCTTGTCATAGACGCCAAAGATGACCTGACGATACCTCGTGGAGGAGAAATATCCAGGTATGGCAGAATGCGAAACGGGACTACCGTGGAAAATAGCGGAGTATACGGTGATTATTGGAGAACGTATTACCGGATCATCGATCGGGCCAATGCGATTATTCAGGCTGCAGAAAATATAGCTGATATAGAAGAGGAGAGAAGGGCACAGGTTATAGCAGAAGCTAGGTTTTTCAGAGCTAATTCAGTGTTCGTGTTGTATAAACTATTCAACAATATCTATGTAACGACCGAGTCTACGACACCACAAAATGCCCTGGATATTATCCTTGATAAAACTCCTAAGGCACAGGTCTATGAACTGATCAATGAGGATCTCACTTTTGCAATAGATAACCTTTCATGGGAAACAGAGGAATTTGGAAGGATAACCCAGGCTACGGCAAGACATGTAAAAGCTGAAGTAGCTCTATGGCAACAGGATTGGGTAGAGGCCAAGACACAATCAGAAGCGATCATCAACTCTGAATTTTATAGCCTTATAGATCAGACAGGGTTGGTATTCAAAGGTGATCTGAACCATTCGGAAACACTTTGGGCAATACAATTTAAACGGGAAGTTAACGGAGGCCCCAACAGGATCAATTTTAATCTGATGCCCAATTATGCAGAGAAAATACCAGGCTCAAAATACTCCATAGAGCAGGGTGGTCGTGGTTTTGGGTGGCTCACCCTGAACAATTACCTGAGGGATCTGCTGAACGAAGACCCAAACGATACGCGAATCAAAGGGTCTTATTATATCCAGGATTATATTTACAACGATGCTGCTACTGTCCCGGAAGGTATTGCCTTAGGCACCAAAATTGTTCACCCGGTATGGCAGGAGTTTGCTGAAAAGGCGTCAGATAGAAATTTCTTTTTTATCCGGTTGAATGCAGGCTGCAAGAAATACTTTCCAGATGACGGAATCCCTACGGTGAATAACCAGACGAAGAATATCATGATCTACCGACTGGCGGAAACCTACCTCTATGCTGCTGAGGCCAATATGCGATTGACTAATAACGACCTCGCCATAGCTCAGTTAAACACTGTGAGAAACAGGGCTGGTACGGCATCGGTAGATAGAATTGACCTGGAGTTGATACTGGATGAACAGGCCCGGGAGCTTGCTTTTGAAGGTCGTCGTTGGTATATGCTCAAAAGAACCGGAAGACTCACTGATTACATTGTTGATCATGCTGGTTATGGAATGCCTGGAGATCTTAGCCCGCAAAACTCGACGGACGGAGGGGCCGAAAACACCCCGGAAAAACCATTGCCCTACAGAAATGACGCCAGAAGTGTGATGAAACCACATATGGAGAACTGGGTCATACCATTGGGAGAGATCAATCTTTTAGGTCCTAATTATCCTCAAAATGACGGGTATTGATTCATTTATGTATTGTTTAGATAAATGCCTATATGGACTTGCAGGGATATGTATGATGCTTTTCTTTTGTTTCTGCACACATCAGGGCCAGGAGCAAAAGAAGACATCAACCGGGGTAAAGGTCGTTGCGCATCGTGGGGCATGGAAGTCCCAGGGCCATCCGCAGAACTCTATCGCTTCTCTCAGAGAAGCGATAGCTTCCGGGTATGCAGGTTCTGAGTTTGACGTTAACATGACCGCTGACGACTCACTGGTCGTTACCCATGGGCCGAATTATCATAAAATGCCCATAGAAAAGACGGACTATGGATCACTGGCCAGGATTGAACTTGGAAATGGCGAAAAACTACCTACGCTAAAAGAGTATATTCTTGCAGGTACGACAGAGAATAGTACTACAAAGCTATTTTGTGAAATAAAATCCTCAGAGATCAGTAAGAAACGTACGCTAAACATGACTGAAAAGATCCTGGACCTTATAAAAAAACTTCGGGTTGAGTCCATTATGGTATTTATTAGCTTTGATTATGATGCTCTCAAAAAGGTTATTGCTGTATATCCCAATGCACAAGTGCAATATTTGGGGGGTGATAGATCTCCTGAACGGTTAAGAGTAGATGGTATAACCGGCGTTAACTATCGTTATCAGAGCCTGAGGAAACATCCTGAGCGTATCATAGCTGCAAAAATGCATAACGTATTACTGAATTCCGGTACAGTAAACCACATCCATGACATGGACTGGCTGATTGCTAACCAATTGGATTACATATCAACGGATGAACCCGAATTGCTTTCTAAAAGGATATCAGTATCTTCTGTTACCTCCGGTTGGGAGCTGGTTTGGAGCGATGAGTTTGATCAACCCGGTAAACCAGATAGTACAAAGTGGGGCTATGAAATCGGATTCATACGAAACGTGGAAGATCAGTATTACACCGGTCGTTCTGAAAACGCCAGGGTGGAAGCTGGGCTACTGATCCTTGAAAGCCATAAGGAACGTATTAAAAACGATGCTTATGTTTCTAAAGAGGCAAAAAACTGGCAGAATAACCGGGAATATGCGCATTATACATCATCAAGCCTTACTACCAAAGATCTCGCAGAATGGACATATGGTAAAATTGAAGTGAGAGCAAAATTGCCTAAGGGTGTGGGGTTATGGCCGGCTGTTTGGATGCTAGGTGAAAACTGGGGACGGGTGGGATGGCCTGAATGTGGAGAAATCGATATTATGGAGCATGTGGGCTTCAAAAAAGACTCCATTTTTGGCACGGTTCATACCACAGCTTTTAACCACATGAAGGGTACCCAGGTAGGTAAAACCATTTTCATAGAAAAGCCCTATGATGATTTCCATACCTATGCCATTGATTGGTCGGAGGATAGGATAGATTTTTTACTGGATGATATGGTCTATCATCATTTTGAAAACAGGCATGAAACAGAAGCTGAATGGCCATTTAATCAACCCTTTCACCTGAAACTTAACATAGCTGTTGGAGGGATGCTCGGAGGTCGGGAAGGAGTGGACGATACCATTTTTCCTCAGCGCATGGCCGTTGATTATGTGAGGGTATACCAGAGAAAATGAAATTAATGAACCAACTGAAATTTGCAACCGGAGCAGGCATTACTAAAGGGTGTATTATTTGGCTATTGTTTTTTATTCACTTAATCTCTTGCGGACCAAAAATGAACAGCGTTTCCTTTTCGGACAATGTAGTAATTGCCCATCGGGGTGCCTGGAAATCAGGAGGTCTGCCGGAAAACTCTATCGCAGCGCTTCGTAAAGCCATTGCACTCCAATGTACCGGGTCAGAATTCGATGTTAGAATGACGGCAGATGATTCATTGATCGTTACCCATGATCCAAACTATGAAGGCATGACCATTGAAAAGGTAGCCTATGATGAATTGGTGGCCTTTCCACTTTCCAATGGAGAGGCCCTACCCACTTTACGGAGTTATATTATGGCAGGGATGAAGCAAAACGTAACTACCCGATTGATATGCGAAATAAAGCCTTCCGCTACAAAAGGTCGCGGGCAGGCGATGGCCGTTAAAGTACTTGAGCTGGTAGAAGCACTAAATGCAACACATATGATGGCCTATATCAGCTTTGACTATAACATTTTAAAGAAAATTGAGGCCATTAATTCTAATGCACATACCCAATACTTAAAAGGTGACAGGTCTCCTTCAGAACTAAAGATTGACGGTATCAATGGGGCTGATTACCCTTTTCCTATTTATAAAAAACATCCTGACTGGATTGAAATGGCCAGGGAAAACAATATTTCTCTTAATGTCTGGACGGTAAATGATAGCAGTGATATTAATTGGTGCTTGGAGAAAGGTTTTGATTATATAACTACCAATGAACCTGAACTGGTTTTGAAACAGTACATCAGCAAAGTGCAAAAGGGCATATTGATTCCGTAACTCACATATATAAAACCACTGAAGCTGGTTGTATAAGGTGCTGCTAACCAGGGTTAATAAATGTTTATTGAACAAACTAATCAAATCACTGCCTTTGTGAGGTTTTAGAATGGGTTTAGCGCTAAAAACTATAGAGACCTCTTTGAACAAGAGAAATGCAGCACATTTTTCATGTAATTGTTGGCAGAAAGACTGCCCATTATATGCTTTAAATTTTTATCTTCATTGCCCGGGAGATCACCACTGTGGCAGTATCCCTATCGCATAACTTAAATCGACTTGGTTCATGTCCAACAATTGGCAAATGAATTCACTTGGCTCTACGTCGAAGTTCGTCATGATGAGCTTCGTGACGGATAGGAGGTCCGTGCAGTAGTTTCCTATTTGTAATATGGGATGACATATATACTTATTGAATGAAAGAACAATATCATATACTGAACGGAGACGCACTAAAAGATCAGTTTCCAAAGGCGATCCAGGGAGAGATCATTGTTACTCGCGAATGTCTTGTAGAGGGCAGTGTTAAAGGGGATAATTTGAATGAATTATACACCACAAGAGCTAAATTTCTGAACGAGAGTTATGGAGAATGTTCTGAACAGGATTACCATAGGAAGGTTGTAACTGAATTTCAAAAAGTCCTGAATATACCGCAGGGAGCTGAGGTCAACCTTTGGTTTGAAGATGACTTATTTTGTCAGGTGAACTTTTGGTTTATGGTACATCTTATACGTCTGTTTGAAAAGCACAATTCAATATTCTTAGTAAGACCTGAAAAGCATGGCCCATATGGATTTGCTGGCCTGACCGAGTCAATGTTAATTTCAATTTATGAGAACCGGATTTTGCTGACAGAGCTCGATCAACTGGCTGATCTTTGGAAGTTCTATCAACACAACGATACCAAAAAACTATTGGAAATAGCAGAAGAGCTTGAAAGTAAGTATCCTTTTATACTTGCCGCTGTTCGGGCACATATGGAGCGAATTCCAACGGAAGGAAGTTTAGGAAGGCCAGGTCAGTCTCTTATTCAAATAATGAAAGACCTTGAAACCGAAGAATTTGGACCGGTGTTCAGGGAATTCAGTAAGCGAGAAGCCATTTACGGTTTTGGTGATTTACAGGTGAAGAGACTATTTGACGAAGTGAAAAACAACCGTTGATACTCTATAATTGAGATAGTTAAAGAGTTACCTTACAAGGTTAATATTAAGCCGGGAGTAAATAAGATGGATAAAAAAATAGGTAATTGGCCTTTATTAACACAAACGATCATAGTTACAAATACCTCAGAGAATATTATGAATAGTTTCTTACCTACTTATGCTTGTACTTTTTTAACTGATTTTACGTGCTCAGAAGTTGTAATTGATATTGGATAACTGTTTTTCAAAAAAGAAATCTCACCCAAAAAACTCTACTTAAGATAAAAACATACAAAAGTGCTTTTTTGTAAAATTTCTCTCTCAAATAAATAATTGTTTAGATTTTGTTTTAAATCTTAGCTATTTGTGCAGCTTATCAGGTAACCATGCTCTAAGTGTAATTTGAATAAGATCATGGACTTAACATGTCCTTTAAAATCAAAACAAATTGCGGGCTCTAACTACTTGCAAAGATGAAAAATTGTAATAAATGACTTTATTTTCTAAATAATTAAATGTGCAGTTTTCATAGTTGTATATTCATTACCCTCCTGATATGATTAGATGGTGTCTCTAGTTTGACTTCCCTCTATTTTATCTGCAATTTACTGCTTAGTTATTCGTGATTTCAGGATGAGTGATGTTGTCATAGTGGACGGTTGAAGTGCCGGATAATATTCATTTTCTCAATATTATTTTGCATAAATAGTGTATTGGAACCTTAACTCACCTTTAAACCGTCCTGACGATAAACATCAATGAATCCCCCATCTTATCCCTTAAGTCAAAAAAGAAATCCTGTTTTTTCGAAAAAAGATTTTCTAATCGTTATGCTCCCTTTCATGGTTGCATTTATCCTTAGTTTCGACACCTATGGGCAGTGTAGCTCGTATGCCTTGGAAGTGCAAGGTGGGGCAGGGTGTCTGGGGAATACGGCGAATATGACAGCATATGATCATTCCGGATATGCTTCGTTCTTCAAATGGTACAAAAAGTATCCGGCCGGAAACTGGGGATATCTCGGCCAAAGTCCCTCAGAATCAG
Source organism: Fulvivirga sp. M361 (assembly GCF_007097395.1). Classification (GTDB taxonomy): domain Bacteria; phylum Bacteroidota; class Bacteroidia; order Cytophagales; family Cyclobacteriaceae; genus Fulvivirga. Next base: position 194,607 of record NZ_VKDC01000005.1, on the reverse strand, counting down.
GGGCGGGGTACTATTCTACTACCCTCACATCAACCACTACTTTTGGCGTGAGCTTTTATAACAGTAGCGGTGGGTGTGAATCGGGGAAAAAAGAAATAACGATAAGTCCATCCAGCACACTGACCGCTTCGGCAAGAGGTTATTCATGCACCTATGGGAATGCTACTATTAGAGCAACTAGCCCGTCAAGCATCTCCAGGTACTATTTGTATATAAAACAAGGGAATACTTACAATCAAATAGGCAGTAATACGACGGGTGAATTTGAACTAACTAATTTTTACGAAAGTACACCGACGACTTATCCTGAGCCATCGGAATATTATGTAAGAGGAAAAAACAGTTCGGGATGCTATAGTCACTATTCAAATGTTCCTATACATATTTTGAGACCGCATGCCCCTATCGTTTCCGGTACTACAAATATATGTTCTGGCTCAAGTACAACATTGACGGCAAGTGGAGGAAGCAACGGGAATTATCGGTGGTATAAAGGAACCCAATTGATTTCAGGAGCGACAGGTAACCAATATAATACTGATGCACTTGTTGTGAGTACAGATTACTACGTAACATACCGGGTTCAAGCTTATTTTTCGGGAGACGACGAAATATGGTGTGAAAGTCCCAAAAAACGGGTACCGGTGACTATCCAGTCGTCCACTCCGCCAACTCCCCTCAATAAAACCGTGTGTGGATCTGCCAATGTTACCCTTTCTACCAATAATAGTACCGAGTTTTCCCAATACCAATGGTATGATCAAAATAATAACCTTTTAGACGCTACCAGCCTTAATTCTTTTTCTACCAGTAGTGCAAACCTGACTTCTTATAAAGTCAAGGTTCAGAATAGTTATGGATGTTGGAGCGGCTATTCCGTTAGCGCTAATATTACCAAAAAGTTACAACATTTACCCATATTATCTCAAGGAAATGCATGTGGCGGTCCTTGGTCTACCGTAAATATTAATGTGTCTTATCCTTATAGCACAGACGGTGATTACTACATGGAATGGTATACTACAGCAACTGGTCAAACTGCGGAGCACGTTTTATTAATCACTCAAAATGATTTCTGGGGTTCGTACACAACTCCTCCCCTGGAGCAAGATAAAGAGTATTGGGTAGCGATTCGTGATCCTTCTGCCGGTTACAATTGTCGTACTGACAGGGTCAGTATAGTGGCACAAATAGGTAGTAAACCTACTGTGTCTGCCACCGGTTATAGCTGTGAAAACGGGACAGCTCATATCACTACACAAAGCTCCGGTGATGTTGCGACTTATACGCTTTATGAGGGTAACGGAGATGATTTCAGGAGTATCGCCATTAACAGTCATGGTGACTTTACGGTAACCGATTTTTATCAAAATGATGGGAATGATCACCCTGAGCCTTCTATTTATTATGTTCAAGGTGAAGCGGGGTCAGGTTGTTACACTGACTATTCCAATGTAAGGCTTCATGTTTTAAGAGGTATTTCCACTATCACAGGAAATACGGAAGTTTGCGCTGGCAGTAGCACAACCTTGACTGCAAGTGGAGGAGGAGCAGATGGTACTTACCAATGGTATATGGGAAGTGAACCCATACCAGGGGCCACTAACGCACAATTTACTACAGGGCTGATTGAGAAAGACATGGACTATTACGTGTCTTTTGAACAACAAGTCCTGGTGGGCAATAATATATTCTGCGAAAGCCCGAAACGAAAAGTCAGTATAAGCTCGTTGATCTCTACCCCTCCGGAAGTGACCGGCTTGGTCAATCGCTGTGGAGTGGGAACGGTTGCACTAGATGCTCAAGGGGAATACGCAAGTGTACAATGGTACAATTCAGCAGGAGACCCCATTTCCGGAGCCACCAATTCCAATTTAAGTATTACAATAAACGAATTAGATGTACTAGGCCTTTACAAAGTGAAGGGGACCTATTCCAATGGCTGCGTGAGTGATTTTTCGGAAGTAATGGTCACCGCCGTTTCTAACTGTGAGAATTTTGTTCATGAAGAGTTGGTCCGTATACCCGGCATAACAGAGGTATCCCTGGTAGGTGGTCTTCCTGTAGATAAGAAAAGTGATACATGGACTTACCTGGATGACCTGGGAAGACCCCTGCAAAAGGTTTTACAACAATCTTCCCCAAGTAAAAAGGATATAGTAGAGCCTATCACATATGATGCCCTGGGCAGACAAAAAATAGAGTACCTGTCCTATTCAGCTACAGCAACTACTGCGACCCCAGGTTATCTACATACCGGGGCCTTAACAAAACAAGCAGGCTTCTATCAAAATGCAGATAAAGTGGCCCAAGACACTAAGCCCTGGGCTGAAAAGATTTTCGAACCATCGCCATTAAACCGGGTTTTGCAGCAAGGCGCTGCTGGTACGGCATGGCAGCCGCATCCTAATGCGGCTGTTACGACAGATAAAGTGATCCATTACAGTTATGAGGTAAACAGTGGAAATGACCGGGTTTTGCTTTGGACTATTGACCCGGCTGATCAATTGAAAGCAACAGGCTATTATCCCACCGGTCAGTTAACTAAAACCGTCACCACTGACGAAGAAGGTAGAGCAGTAATTGAATTTACAGATAAAAAGGAAAATGTGATTTTGAAAAGGGTGCAGGCAGTGGTCAGCCCTTCTTCAGGTGTGTATGTATTAGGTCAATGGGCCGATACTTACTACGTTTTCGATGATCTGGGTAATTTACGCTATGTTTTCCCTCCGGAGGCGGTGCTTGAGATAGGTGCCCCGGTAACTTTTCCTTACACACCTGGTACAGGTCTCATGGACCGATGGGCCTTTTTGTATACTTATGATGGGCGACGGCGGATGGTAGAAAAGCAGGTCCCGGGGGCCAAACCGGTATACATGGTATATGACAACAGGGACCGGCTTGTACTCACCCAGGATGGTAATCAACGCAATAATGATCAATGGCTGTTTACCAAATACGACGTATTGAACAGGCCGGTAGCTACAGGAATATACGCGGATGCGGTACACACCACCCGGCAAACCATGAGAGATTGGGTCAACCAGTATTACAACAACCTGACTACAGGGCGGGCATGGTTTGAAAGCCGCGGATCGGTGGTGCATGGCTATGACAACAAAAGTTTCCCACAGCTTACGGATGTTAATGCGTATTTAGTGATAACTTACTATGATGATTATACATTTCCACATGCCAATTCCTATAGTTTTTTGCCATCTCTTGACCATACTTCGGCTTTTATAACAGTCAAAGGTCAGGTTACCGGTATCAAGACCAAAGTGCTGGGAACAGGCAATGAGTGGATGGAACAGGTAACTTACTATGATGACCGTTACCGGGTGATCCAATCACAAAATGAAAACCTGTTGAACACAACGGATATCGTGACCAACCGTTATGATTTCGTCGGGAATATAGTAGCGACTGAAACCAGGCATAATAACCACTCCATCATCAGGACCTTTGACTATGATCATACAGGCCGCCTGGTAGATACCTGGCATGAATTGAAGAAGAATGGAATTAGCCAGGGACGCGTGCTATTGGCACGCAATGTATACAACGAGTTAGGAGAGTTGGTAGAAATGAACCTTCACTCGGAAGATGAAATTGCCTTCCGGCAATCCGTAGATTATCGCTACAACATTCGTGGTTGGCTGACAAGCATAAACAACAGCCAATTGACCATTGACGCTGCTATTAATGATGACACCGATGACCATTGGGGCATGGAGTTAGGGTATAACAACAGCCTGAGCGGCGTTGTGTCAACACCTGCTTACAACGGTAATATCAGCGCCATCAAGTGGAGTAACGAACCCGGAGCAGGTCAAAGAGCTTACTCCTATACGTACGACCCGCTCAATCGCCTGGAAAAAGCGGACCACCTGGTGGTAGGAAGTGCGAATAATTCAGACTACGACGTTAATATTGGTACCCCCACAATAAAGGGGTATGACTTAAATGGCAACATAAAGTATCTCACCCGCAACGACGGAAATGGAACCATGGACGAGTTGACGTACACCTATAGTGGTAATATATTGCAGCGTGTAGAAGATGCGATCGGAGGAGCCAAAGGGTTTGTTAATGGTCATACAGGCACTGACGCTAATGGAGATTATCGCTATGATGATAACGGAAATATGACCCGGGACCAAAACAAAGATATCACCGGCATTGACTATAACCACCTGAACCTGCCCAAGACGGTTACCAAGGCCGACGGCAGCTACCTGAGCTACCTTTACGATGCTTCGGGAGTTAAGCTGGTACAGGAGGTGTATGATACGGTAGGTACACGCATCAAAAGGACGGATTATATGGGTGAATTCATCTACGAAAATAATGAGCTTCAGCTGATACAGCATGAAGAAGGGCGCATTGTACCCGATGCTACGACCGGAAATTTTGATTATCAATACCACCTGAAAGATCACCTGGGTAACGTACGGCTTACCTTTACTACCCGCCCAAAAGAGATCATTTTTGAACTAAACTATGAAAATGATCCTGATAACGTAGATGACATAGCTATTTTTGAGGATGTTTCGGTGTTAAGCATGGAAGAGTTTAACCATACGGAAGGCACCTATGCTAACAGTACCCCCTATTCCAATGCCCAGGTACTGAAAAGTTCTCCCAATCATCAGATCGGTAGTGCTATTGCCCTGCCTGTAGGAAAAGGAGATAAGATCAATTGTGAGGTTTTTGCCAAATATGTAAATGCTACTGCTGATCCTGGTGTTCCGGTCATAGGCCTGGCGGCCGCCCTGGTCAATGCTTTTACCGGCAGCGCTAAAGGTCTCACAGATAATGGAGTGGGTACTATTAACGGTAACTTCAGTAGTGGGCCTCTCATCGGCTCCACTGGGTTTCCTTACAATAATTCTGCTGCCCCCAAAGCTTTTCTGAACCTGATCTTCTTACCGGATGCAGAGGAGATCGACCTGGTGAAAGATGTAACCTTTGCGTATGATCAGATCGCACATGATGCTGATGAAACTGTAGTAGGGGACGCGGTAAAAGACCCTTTTGATCTCTTGCAGATCACGGATTTTGAGGCTCCCGGTAATGGGTATGTATTGATCTACGTCAGCAATGAAGGGTCTTTGAGTAATGTGTTTTTTGATGACCTGGAGATACGGGTAAATGAGACTGTGGTGATCCAGAGGGATGATTATTATCCGTTTGGGTTGAGTTTTGATGATGGTTATAGGCGTGTCACAAGTTTGAAAAATGACTTTACCTTTAATGGAAAAGAGCTTCAGGATGAACTGGATTTAGGTTGGATGGATTATGGGGCAAGGATGTACTTTCCGGAAATTGGGAGATTCCCGGTTCAGGATAGGTTTAGCGAAAAATATTTAGACTTAACCCCTTATCAATATGTCGTAAACAATCCAGTAAAGTACATTGATATAAATGGTGATAGTGTCTGGATATTTACGAATCAAATAGTTCGTGCTGGGATACCTATTGCGAGGCATGCTTTTTTAAGGGTTAAAACAGATAAAGTTGATAAAATTATGGAACTAGGAGGGCCTGAGAATACGAGGACAGGGATTCCAAGTATAGCTAATTATTCAAAAAATAATTTAGATGGAAGATCAGGAGTAGAAGAAGGTATTATTATACGACCTGAAAACAGCCCAGAAGGGGATTTTAGTTTTGAAAATTCGATTTTGGAATACTTTGACTTTTTTCAGCAGAGAGTGATTGATGAAGATGATAATACGGATTATCCAAACTTGCCAGACTATGATGCTTTAGGGCCTAATTCAAATGGATTTGCAAAATCGTTGATAGAACTATCAGGAGGAGAGGCTGAATTGCCTTGGAGTGCTATAGGGCAAGATGATAAGTCTGAATATAAAAGTGTCGTGAGAAAGCAAAAGCTTGAAGAAGTAGAAAACAAAATGAAAAGACTTGATAACTTGATTAAGGACGTTCAAAAAAAGGTAAATACATTGAAGGAGCAATAAGACTTAGCCAACATGAAATATTTAATAGCTGACAGAACTAATCTCTATTTTACAATAGTATTTGTAATTATAAATGCTGTGATGTTTGGTGTTAGCCATAGCTTAAGACACATTTGGGTCAGTTTTGATATGCTGTTTTACATTTATTTAAGGGAAATTCTAGGTTTTCAGAATTCATTTTTAGTTCAAATGTTTTTTTTGATTTTACTTGGAGTCATTGTGTTTTTTTTGCTCTTGTCAGTTAAACATAAGATTATTAGATGGCTTCTGTTTTTATTATTACTATTTATATCTGTCCCAATATTAGATTTAAGAGGCCTATGATAAAATAAGTGTCCTTTGAGAATTCCAGCTTAACTCGGTAAAAAGCTGGTTATATTGAAAATAAAACCGGATTTAACGATTGTATTTACAAGAGATTTGTTTGATTCATTATGAATAATATGATTGAATATATCAATACTGATGGTTACATACAGAAGTGCATATCAATGCTGTTAAATTTTGTGTGAAATAAACTACTACCAAATCATGAAAACCTCCAAATCACCTCTTTTTTTGATCTTAATATTTCTACTGGCCCATTCCAATCTAAAAAGCCAAAACGACTATGATATCCCTGCGGCCCCTTCACCCAAACTGGCCGAGTTGAGTAAATATTCAGACTTTGAGCTGGTGGATCAAAATGGTGTGGTTCCGGTAAAGATACCTTTGTTTGACGTTACTGCCGGAGGATATACCTTGCCAACGTCCTTATACTACCATACAGGTGGGATAAAAGTGAACCAGGACGCTACATGGGCCGGGCTGGGCTGGAGCCTGGCTATGGGAGGCAGCATTACCCGGTCCGTTCGGGGTGTTCCGGATGATGTCAAGCTTGAGTATACCGTGGCATTCAATGAAACCGGGGTTTTTGGTAGCACACATATTACAGAATGGGGATGGCTGAAGGACCCTGGGCGTATCAGTAACTTTCCTGAGATCACTAATGCGGATTTTAAGGAGGCCACAGACCAGCCATGGGGTTTGTCCCCTGAGAAAAATGCAGCCATTGCTTTGAGAACACTCAAAGGCGACCGTCCGCATTTTTTGTTTGATTCCTATACTCCTTATGCCAACAACTATCCGAAGAGAATTTACGATACTGAACCGGATATTTTTTATTTGAACGTAGGTGAAATGAATATCAAGTTCATTTTGGGGGCTGACGGAGAACCCAGACTGCTGAATAGCCCCGAATACTATGACATAACGCTGGTTAAAGGCGGAGCGAATAGTATGAACATATTGCAATTTGTCGTGACCGATCAGGGTGGGAATAAGTATTACTTCGGGTATGATGACAAGAGGGAAACCACCACGGTATCCACAGATTTTTATTCCACTTCATCATGGGTGATCGGACCGGTCCATTTTCCACCGGTGCAAGTTACAAGGACACAGGCGCCTATCAGTAAGACATTTACCACCGGCTGGTTTTTGACTAAGATAAAGACTGTGAAAGGACGGGAAATAACGTTTGAGTATTTTTCCCCGGAAGCGCCTTTGGAAACGGACTACGAAGTAGGACAATTCCGAACAAAACAACTCTCCGCAAATTTACCTCATGTCAGTGTTAACGGTAGCCAGTGGGACAAAACGAAGAGCATACAACATGCCATTATGACCCATTACCTCAAGAAGGTCACTTTCCCGTCAGGCCATGTTACCTTAGGGCTGCTTCCAAGAACAGATCTTAACGGCGCTTACCGTATCTATAACATCAAGCGGACCAATAATAGTGGGGATAAAATAAATAATATTGTATTCAAAACATCTTACCGGGAGGGGCGGCTATTCCTTGATCTGCTCCAGGACAATGATAAAAGATACCAGTTCAAGTATAACAATACCCCGCTGCCTGCAAAAAATTCGGTTCAACAGGATCTTTGGGGCTATGCTTGTACCAAATCGAATAATTTGATACCTAAGATCTATGTCTATCCTACAGATGTTACGAATTATTACCGGCTTCACCGCTTGCCTGCAGGAACCTTTTCAGGGCAGGAATACACTTTGACGGGAAGTGACAGAACGGTTGACATCACCTCATTAAAAGCCAGAGCATTAGAGGAAATAACCTATCCTACAGGAGGGAAAATGACGTTGACTTATGAACCCAATGAGTATTATGATTTGAGATCAGGACAGGATATTACAGGAGGAGGCTTAAGAATTGGGAAACTGAGTAAAAAAAGCAGTGAGGGAGATGTTTTGTTGGAGAGGACCTATGTGTATAATAACGAGAATAATACCTCATCCGGAGTGTCTGTAAGTAGCCTTTCATTTGCCACTCCTACCAGCTACTCATGGATATCGGATGTCTCAGTACGCTACGCTCATTTTGCCACTGCTTTAACGGAGTTTGAGAAGTGGGACCACTTTACCTTACGTTCTTCCAATAGCTACTTTCCGCTTTCCAATCTTGAGGGTAGCCAGATCGGTTATACGAGGATTGAGGTAATAGAAACAGGCAATGGTAAAACTGTCCGGCATTACAATAAACCAAAGAACCATAAAGATCATGCTACGGCTGTCAATACTTCACCTATGATTGGTTTTAAACCGTTCATTAATGTTACCGCTGATCCCATTTATGAAATTGACAATTCCGGCACTAGAAATGATCTGTATTTGGACCAAAATGATAGCTGTTCCGGACCTACTATTACAGTACATGGAAAATTCAACGTGTATGGACAGGATTATGGAGATTACCATCCGGCCGGATTTTCTTCCTTCAATTATTTCACGAGTATGAGTTTTTACGCACCTGAAAGCTATAATGGAGTAGTAAGATGTGCAACTTCTCGGGTAGGAGGTATATCCACTCCCATTGCTTCCAGCGGTCCGACTGTCTACGCGCTTCAAAGAAACCCAGGGTCATTTTCAACTGCTCAATATGACGATATAGCATGGGGTAAAGTGCAGCAGTCAGGAAATGACATTTTTCCGTTTGTTCCGTTAAGCGACGATACTGAATTGGAATATGGCAAACTGATAAAAGAAGAATATTTCATAGAAGGTAGCATCACTCCAACAAGGGTGATTACCTATGACTATGAAGTAAGACATTGGAAAAATACAGTTGAGCGCATCAGAGGACTGGTAGCAAGTGACCATCATGTCTATTCCAAATTGTTAATGAAACAATTGGTAGAAGCAGGAGGCGCAGGTAGTAATTATCCGCTGCGCAACTTCCTAAGTATGGTATACGGACTGTATTCTATGCCTAAAGCATGGGGAGAGTACGAGTATTTAGTGAATGCCTATGCCTTTCCGAAAATAGAAATAGCGACAGACAATTTGTCTAATAGCATTACTACACAAGCCACTTTTGATTACAACTCAGATTTTCTTTTAAGGAAGGAGACAAATACCACCAGTGAATCGAATAAGTTGCTGGTCAATCATTACTTGTACCCTAATGACTTTACCAATACAAGTGGTTTCATCGGTGATTTGAAAAATGCAAATAACCATGCTGCCCTTATCGAACAAGTCACCTATCAAACGGATGCGAATGGAAGTAACATTTATATTCATTCGGGAAGGGTGTATCAATATAAAACCGGACCGCAGGGGCTGGTAGATAATATATACATTCTGGAAAACGATGTGCCCATACCACTGGGAAGTTTTAAATTCTCAAATCAGCTTGTTGGAGCTATGCCACCGGATAATGTGGGCCTGGCTTTTGACTATGATGATACGCACTATCAAAAAGATATAACCTTTGTGGACTATGATATTGTTGGAAATCCATTAAAGATAATTGGCCCGGATGGAATACCCATTCAGTTTGAATGGAGTGAAGATTATGATCGTGAGTACCTCACCGCGAAGATCATCAATCCCGGGGCAGGCGAAGAAAGAACTGCCTACAGTTATAAGCCTTTGGTGGGAATGACCTCTATGACAGACCCTAATCAGGTGCTGACAACTTACGAGTATGATATTTTCGGACGCTTGAAGTTGATCAAAGATCTGGAAGGGAATATTGTCGAAAAGTACTCTTACCAGTATAAGGTGGAGCAATGATCCAGTTGAGGTGGCATAATTCAATGGTCTATAGATAAAATGACCAGGTATTTTATTTTCTTTTATTAAAAACTATTTATTGTATTTCAGGGGTTGCGCAATCAAAACGAATTTGATGGGGAAGGTATGGCCCCTCCTAGAGTTCAGCTAATTAGCGAAAAGTATAGAGGGAAATATGAGCAGAAAAAAAGTGAACGAAGAAGCAATGCTTATGGATGATCCATCTATTTGATGTGTCACGGAAAGGCCTTTCTGAATGAAACTTTGAGCCATAACCTCAATTTTCTAGATTTACATCCGGCACGCAAAAGTACTTTTCACTTTTTGGAAATATATGAGACCCCTGCTTTTACTCTTTTTTGTTTTATATGTTTTAGGCCCCAGGGTGAGCCATTCACAAACGCCTGAAGGCATTGATGGATTATTTGAAGTCTGTGATTCTTTGGTCGACTATGGCTTTATGGAAGAAGCCCTGGCACTGGCCTATAAAATAACTGATGAGTCGAATAGTTTAGGGTATGAGCTTGGAAAGGCGAAAGGGTTACTGGGGTTGGCCAGGTACCACAGGGCCTATGCACAGTATGATAGTGCCTTGTATTATCTTCATTCAAGTTTGGAAATCGCTAATGTAGAAAATGCACCTTCGGTAAAGGCGATGGCGCATCGCTGGGTGGGTAAAACGTATGGTAACCTGGGACAATACGATTCTGCCATCCACCATTTTACACTTGGTGAAAAGGCCGGTGAAAGATTACCTGAAAATGATCTTTTAATTAGTATACTGGTTAATAAAACCCATGTATATAATATGATGAATGATCATAAACAGGGGCTATCGACTGCCAGACGGGCGCTTCGCCTCGCGCCAAAATCGTCATATGTAAAAAGTGATGTCTATAACGCGTTAGGCAGTTCATTTCGTGGAAATAAAAAAAATGATTCAGCACTTTACTATTATCAAAAAGCATTGGTCGTTGCTAAGGACATAGGCGTGTCGAGAAAAACTGTGGCACTCCTGAATAACATAGCTATTGTCTATGGGGAGTTGGAGAGACATCAGGAAGCACTTGATTTGTTCCTGCAAACCAAGGAAATGGATATTATGCATAGTGATACATTAGGATTGACCTACTCTCATATTGGCGTAGCCAACGCTTATCTTAATATCGGTGAAATTGATAGTGCGTTGTTCCATGCGAATAAAAGCTTGTATTGGGCCCGGTATTTAAATGCTGAGCAACGAATGGAAAAGGCCTATGAGTCATTGATCTCAATTCATAAAGAACAAGGTAATTCAGAAGAACTGGTAAGGTATTTTGATTTGTTACTAAACCTTAGAAACAAGCTTTTGGAAGATTCCAAGTATAGAACTATTAAAGAACTTGAGACCAGATTTGAGACAGAAAAAAAGGAACAGCAGATCATCTCTTTGGAACTGGAAAAACGAAATGAAGCGATCTTGCGCAATGCCTATGCCGTTGGGCTTGGTTTATCTGTATTGATTGGATTGCTTATCATTTTTGGTTTGTACGATCGAATCCGGAAGAACCGGCAGCTCCGTGAAAAAGAACGGCAAATAGCCTTAGAAAGATTTCAGTCACTCCAAAATGAACTTGACGGATACACCTGTCAACTGAAAGAAAGAACAATGCGTATTGAAGAGCTGAATGGTGAACTGGAAAAAGTGAAAGAAGAAGTATCGGAAAAGTGCCCAACCTATGACAAGACGCTGGATCGCCTGATGCAATCCACTATTCTGACTAACGATGAATGGTTTCGTTATAAACAACTGTTTAACCAGGTACACCCTGGTTTTTTCACCACGTTGAGACAGTCTCTTAAAGACCTCACAGACACTGAGGAACGCCTCATCGCACTTACCAAGCTTAATCTACAAACCAAAGAAATAGCTGCTATGCTAGGCATTTCTACGGAAAGTGTAAATAAATCCAGGTACAGGCTCAGAAAGAAACTGAATGTCTCTTCTAATGAGATGGAATCCATTGTTGCATCTCTTTAAGAAATACTTGTTTTCTTATGGTTTTGCCCGAAACTGATTTTTTTATTCAACCTATTTGCACTTAGACCTGGAATCAATATCATTTAGTTAAAGTTAAAACACTATTCTCCCGGTGATGTTCATCCTACAATAGTTAAAAGGACATTTACTATGTTTTTTTATGACAAAGATTTGATCTCAATTTCTCTTTTTCTATTCATTACTTCCGTAAAATTGAGACGGCAAAATTACGCTTGATATTGTGAATAGATTTGACATACAAAAACTTGGTAATCCAACTATTCCATCCCCTTTAAAACTAGGTTCAATTGAAGGGGATGAAGTCTTTAATTATGTAAAGGATACACATCGCATATTGTTTGATACCTCGCTGGAAGATTTCAATCAGTTAAAAGAATCCGGAGAATATCCTGACTGTGTTGAAAAAGCCGGGGCCAGAGAAAAGATTTTTTTTGATCCAACCAGTACTAAAGCTGCTATTGTTACCTGTGGAGGACTTTGTCCGGGTATTAATAATGTTATTCGTAGCATGGTAATGGGGCTTTATTATTTTTATGGAGTAAAAGATATCGTGGGTATTCCATATGGGTATGAAGGGTTTATCCCGTCCTACGGACATGGCTTTGTGAAATTAACACCGGAAAATGTCAGGGATATACATGAATTTGGAGGAACCATATTAGGTTCATCAAGAGGTGGACAGGACGTATCTGCCATGGTAGATACCATAGAAAACGAAGGAATAAACATTGTATTTGCCATTGGTGGCGATGGTACGTTGCGAGGGGCCCGTGAGATAGGGGACGAATTGCGAAGAAGAGGATCTAATGCCGTAGTAGCCGGGGTCCCAAAAACCATTGATAATGATATTAATCAGATTGAAAAGTCTTTTGGGTTTGAGACTGCGTTCAACGTGGCGAATCCCATTATAAGGGATGCTCATAATGAGGCAAAAGGGGCTTACAACGGCATTTCGATTGTAAAGCTGATGGGACGCGACAGTGGGTTCATTGCTGCTTCTGCTGCGCTGTCTATGCCTGTAGTAAATTTTGTATTGATCCCGGAAATGGATTTTAGCCTGGAGGGTAAAAACGGATTTCTGGCCAGTTTAAAGAAGCGATTGGATGACAGAAGCCATGCAGTGATCGTGGTGGCTGAAGGAGCAGGGCAGGACCTATTTGAAGGTGGTGAGCAAATTACGGATGCATCAGGAAATGTATTACATAAGGATATAGGTTTGTTGCTCAAAGAAAAAATTGATGACTATTTTAAATCGATAGACTATCGCGTTACGATCAAGTTCATTGATCCCAGCTACATCATTCGAAGCGCTCCTGCCAATGCCAATGACAGTGTATTCTGTAGCCGTTTGGCTCATCATGCGGTACATGGGGCCATGGCAGGTAAAACAAATTTTGTAGTGGGTCGATTAAATGGCCAATTTGTATATTTCCCTATTTCAGCGGTCGTTGATCAAAGGAAAAAAGTAGACCTCAGAGGGGAGTTATGGTTTTCCGTATTAGAAAGTACAGGACAGCCTTTTATCATGAAATAGCAAGCGCGTTGAGACGGAAATGACATATCCTGTATAGGTTGTGGTGCATAGTGTAAGCAATAATCGGCGTTATTAAATGAGTTGGTAGTAGGCAGTAAACAGTAGGCAAATTCATAATACCTATTGCCTACTGTCTACCTTGCGATCAATTAATCGTTATGTTCCGTGTCAATGATGATTGACCAACTCCAATGTAGCCACTTGCTATTGCTTCATTTCAATAATTACCACACCATTTTTTCCTTCTTCACCATAGCTTTCTTTCGCTTTTTCCCCTTTCAATACATTAACACTCTGGATGTCAGACGTATTAATACCATCTATGGAAGGTATTTTTCGATCGCCATTCCTGTTGCGTAAGATATACAAAGGATTATTTTCTCCCATGGTTCCATCCACCTTTAGCATTACCCGTGGATTTTCATTGATAGGTGTTATTACATTCAGTCCTTTTATGTCTTTGTCTGTTCTTAGCGCTTTCAGCTTTTCCTGCTGTGGTTCAGTTAGTTCGTTTTTGATTTTGATGAGCGTGCTGAGCTTCATCTGTTTCAACTTACTTTCAAGTTCCATGATTACCAGCATTTGTGATAAGGAAGATCGCTCATCTACCTGGGCAGGTTTTAGTTGCTTGTTCAGTGCAACGAGCTCTGCGTCAAGGTCCCACTTTAATGAGTTGAATTCGCCGATCTGGTCGCCATGTATCTTCTTTACATTGTCAACCTGCTGCTTTGAGAGGCCCAATTCAGAACGGTATTTTAATACCACGTCAGCCGAAAAGAGTTCTCTTTGTAGCGCGTCCTGTGCCCATCCGTTTATACTGCCTGCGATAAGAATAATAATTAAGAGCTTTTTCATAATGTTTTCATTTATGTGGATTAGTCGTTAAAATCATTGATTAAACTGCCGGTGGGTGATTCCCACGATGTAATGGATGTTCCATTTGAAATAAACGGCGTAGTACTGTTCTCGCCATCATCGGATAGAATGATCACGAGGTCTGCTTTTTCCTGTGTCCTTTTCTTTTTATACATACCGAAATAGACTCCTGCCAGAAGCAAAAGAGAGGCTGCTATCCCCACAGGGAGGTAGTGGATTTTTCCCGAGCGTTGTTTTTTTCTGTTGAACTCTTCAAAAGCAGGTATTTCAACCGTGTCATCATCCTTTCGCATTTTTGCGAAGAACTCTTTTATACTTTCGTCCGATCTATTCATACTTTTTCATTTAGAATGAGACCTTTCAAAGCCTCTTTACCTCGTTCATAATGTGTTCTTACCGTACCTATATGTAGTTCGGTCACGTCTGCGATTTCAGCTAATGTCATTCCATGATAAAAGGCGAGTAATAGCACCTGTTGCTGACGGTCAGATAGCCGGGCCAGTAATAATTTGTAATTAATAGAGTCAGGTTCATATTGCTCATCCGCTACTGAATTGAGTTGGTCCAGTGCTTCAAAAGGAAGGTTTTTTTTCAAATGGTCAATTGAAGTAAACCGGATTACAGAAAACAACCAGGTTTTAAACCCCGCTTGTTCGCGATAAACAGCCTTTCCTTCAAAGATCTTTAAATACGTAATTTGAAGTACTTCCCTGGCTTCATCGTGATTATAATTACAACATTGGCACGCCCACATAAACGCATCCCGGTGATGCTCCTTCAATAAACGTTCAAGTCTGTTTTTATTCATTGTTGACTATTAGTCTCTAAAACAACCTTGTTATATGACATGAAGATGATTTTTTATTTTGCATTACTTTGAGGGCTGTTCCAATGGCTCATTATCTGACCCGTGTGAATTGATCCAATTTTTTTATATTGTAAAGAAGAAGCATACGATTATACCAACGAACAAATCATGAGAAAAGTAGATGCTGCCATTGACATTCATACCTCTCCTGAACGGGTTATTAGTGCTTTCACAGAGCCCGGGATGCTCCGGGATTGGTGGGGTGTAGAACGAACCTTGATTGATAAAAAGGTTGGAGGCATTTATATGCTGACATGGAATGTCTCTGACAAAGGCTTTGGTTACGTTTCAACAGGTATCATTAAAGCCTATCGGTCTAATGAAGAATTAATCATTGAGAATTTTGCCTATCTCAACCCTGAAAAATCAATTCTTGGGCCGATGTCACTTATTGTCAAGGTTAAACAAAAAGATAGTATTTCGGAAGTATACCTTTGCCAGGATGGCTATCAATCGGGAGGAGATTGGGACTGGTATTACGAAGCTGTTCGGCAGGCATGGCCCGATATGATGCAGGTGTTGAAGAAATACCTTGAGGGCAGAGAGCCAGGCCTATGAATGGTAGAAATAGCGCTTCCAAAAGCACATGGTCGTTACCTGAAATTAGATTGCCTTTTGTAGTTTAAGGCTTTTAAGATTCATTTCACCAATTTCTATCTTTTACCAATGCATCCCTATTTAGGTATCTGGCTGAAAACGGGCAATACCGTTAATAAAGTATTGACCGGCAAGGTCAAATTCAATTTTATAATACCAGTGATTCTTGTCAGCTTTTCAAATGCGCTGGAGGCGTTGAAACTGGATTTTGGATTACCAGGTAAGATCATGGCAGTGCTGGTGGTCACAGGCATGGGTACTTTTTTTAGTACGTGTGATTCCCCGGTTAATACTGAAAGTTGGACGCTTATGGAATGGACAAGCAGATATGCGCGCCTTACAGAAAATAGTGGGTTTGATGCAGATCCCTGCTTTGTTGATCTTATTGGCACAACTGGTCCGCTTATCTTTCGGTGAAATTGCCACCCGGGATGAGATCAGCTATCCAATACAGTTTGTAGTTTGGCTGTTTGGACTCAGAATCTTTATCATTGGAATTGCCAGGGCCCAACGCTTCCATTATGGGCTGGCGTTACTAAACATAGTTTTGGTATTGATCCCACTTCTCGTTGTAGTGTTGATGTTCCACACTTAAAGAAAGGTAATTCGATTGCCTGGCACACGAAACTTTAACTGGATCATTCAAAGCCTCTTAGGTAAGCTGGGTTTTACCAATTGATGTTAACCTGTATATAACCTACACACATAATTATTCATAGGAACATCAATTCATAAATAATGGATCTTTTTTTGGTCAATTATCTACCCTCTATGGCCCTTGCGGGTTTTATCAGTTTACTATTCATTTATGCTTTTCCTGGGAAAAAGGCCCGGGGTTACTCCCCACCTGAATTTGTGAGATTTTTCCGTCTTTTTTTTCCGTTAGTGATCGTGTTTATCATACTTTTTCTTATACTAAATTCATAATAAGGATATACCGTCCATAAAGATCAAATACTTTACACTGTATAGGATATCTAAAGTACTAGCTCAATGAAGGATAAGTGAAAAGCAATAAATGCACCAAATTAAAGGTAAAATGGAGGAGGATGGCACTCTCTGTTCTGTTCGTTTTAAAATAAATATGGCCATAAAATAAACCGGCTAATGTGGACAGGATAACATAAATCGGTCCGCCATTGAAATGTGCTAAGCCAAAGATTACAGAGGCTATTAATACGCTTATTTGTGAACGATATTTAAAGGTTAACGAAGCGTATATTTTTTGCTGGATGAGTTTTCTAAACAGGGCCTCTTCAGCCATACAGGTGAAAAACAAGTTTGTAAAGACCCAGACCGGGGTGAAATAAGGAAGTTTAGGTTCAAAACGTGTATAGCCTAATAGCATAGTTAAAAACAAAAACAGTGTACACATTAACAGGAGATTTATCACTACTCTTTTGATCAAAGCAATGGATATGGGTTTTCTTTCTTGAAGACCAAAGCCAATGATAAATATGCCTATCATAGCTTTGTCCAGGTTAAGATATAAGCTGTATGGACTGGCACCATCAGATACAATGACCTTGTCCAGGTATTTGTAGTTATGGAAGCCCAGTGCAGGAAAATGCAATAGTAAAGGAACGGAAAAGAGTACAAGTAAAAGAAAGAGCACGATGTGCTTTACTTTAAAATAATAATAGGTAATACATCCCAAGAACAGGACATAACCGAAAGAAAATAATGTGGCCCGTTCAAAGAAAATAGCTAAAACAAAAGATACTCCTGCAAATACCAGCCATAAATGGGTTTTTCGAAAGAGTTTAATATAGAACCAGACCGTGATGGCCGCTAACAGCAGAAAACCATAAGTAAGTAGTATAGCTATATCCATTAGATTAACTCAAATATTTCTAATAACCCTGGTAAGTAGTGGGAGCAGAGCGCGCAATGTCTTAACCCCATCAAAACAGACCTTTAAGTTTACAAATAAGTGGATGAATTATTCCGGAAAATCTGAGTTTCCTTAGGAATGTCAAATGCAATGACAAAAATCATATCGAGGGTCTGAATGTGTCTTTAAAGTGATTTAAGCTGCAATAAAGCGCAAACAACCAAACATTTATTATGAGAAAAACCATCCGGTATTGTAGTCGCCGGGAAAGTTAATACTGCAATAGGTCGAAAAAATTATTTTGTCTAATCTCACACCATTAGATTTGGCGAAGGAAGTTTGGCGCTTCATCTTCCTAACGTTTAAACCACTAAGAAATGGCAAGTTCAATTTATGTCACATCTGCAGAAGCACACTGCGGTAAATCACTCATCTGTCTCGGTATGGCAGACTATGTGCTGAGAAAAACAAGAAGGGTATCGGTGTTCAGACCCATTATTACCTCCAACTCCAAAACAAAGCGGGACAAAAACATTGATTTACTGTTAACACAGTTCAACCTGGACCAGGACTACCAGGAAACGTATGCTTTCCGGAGTAGGGAGGCACAGGATCTGATATCCGGAGGGCAAAGTCATAAGCTACTGGATAAGATCATTCGTATGTATAAAGCCCTGGAGGCTAAAAGCGACTTTATCATTTGTGAGGGGACGGATTTTATCTCGGAGAGCAGCAACTTTGAATTTGGCCTGAATGTAGAAATTGCTAAAAACCTGGGTGTTCCGGTATTGGTGGTTGGTCGTGGAGATCAAGACCGATCTATTGAAGAGATCATCAATCCGATACAATTAGCAACGGAAAACTTTGTGAAAAATGATTGTGAGCTTCTGGGAGTAGTAGTCAACCGGGCCAATGAAGATGACACTGCCGGCCTTTTTCATGCTCTGGAGACAGAATTGGTTGTCAAAGACCTGTTTCTATCCGTAGTACCGGATAATAAACTATTAAAAAGCGCAACGGTAGGAGAGGTGGTAGAATACTTAAATGCGGAAGTGCTTTACGGACACGACCATCTGCAAAACCAGGTTTTTCGCTATTCGATAGCGGCTATGAAACTTGAAAACTACCTGGAAAAACTAACTGATAATTGTATGGTGATAACGCCTGGAGACCGGGGGGAAGTGGTCCTTGGCACCTTGCAGGCCCATAATTCCAAGAGTTATCCTAATACATCTGCCATTGTACTCACCGCAGGCCTCAAACCGAGCCCTTCCATTATGAAATTACTGGATGGATTGCCGCATAACGTTCCCATACTTTCGGTGACATCAAATACCTATGAAACGGCTACACGCCTGAGTAGTATCGATTCACACATCACGCCTGACAATAGCATCAAAATTGCCGAAAGTTTACGTGTATTTGAGACGCATGTGAACATGGAAAAAATGGAAGAGAAGTCCAATAAAGTAAAAGTACGTGGCATGACACCCCGGATGTTCCAGTATAACCTGACACAGACCGCCAGAGAACATAAGAAGCATATCGTATTAGCAGAAGGAGAAGATGAGCGTATCCTAAGAGCTACTGCACTGTTATTGGAACAGGATGTGGTAGACCTTACCTTACTCGGAAATCCGGAGAAGATGGAGCACAAAATAGCCAGCCTTGGATTAAATATAGACCTGGATAAAATAACACTGCTGGATCCCCGTTCATCTAATCTGTTCGAGACGTACGTGAACGTGTTTTATGAATTACGAAAACATAAGGGCATTAATATGGATGTGGCCAGGGATACCATGAGTGACGTATCTTATTTCGGTACCATGATGGTGTACCAGGGAGACGTCGACGGTATGGTATCAGGCGCCGTACATACTACCCAACATACCATCCGGCCGGCACTGCAATTTATCAAGACCAAGCCGGGATATGCCACGGTATCTTCAGTATTCTTCATGTGCCTGGATGATCGGGTGCTGGTTTATGGCGATTGTGCCATTAACCCGAATCCCAATGCTCAGCAACTGGCGGAAATTGCTGGTTCTTCAGCTCAAACGGCCAGGGCCTTTGGCATCGATCCTAAAGTAGCCATGCTCTCTTACTCCTCGGGAGAGTCCGGCAAAGGAGCTGATGTTGAAAAAGTACGTGAAGCTACCCAGTTGGTAAAGTCTAATGGATATGACTTTAAAGTGGAAGGACCCATCCAGTACGATGCTGCTGTAGACCTGGAAGTAGGTCTTAAGAAGATCCCCGGATCAGAAGTGGCGGGGCAGGCTACCGTACTTATCTTTCCTGATTTGAATACAGGAAACAATACCTATAAGGCCATCCAGCGTGAGACCGGAGCTATAGCTATAGGCCCGGTGCTCCAGGGATTGAACAAGCCTGTCAATGATCTCAGCCGCGGTTGTACGGTCACCGATATTGTAAATACCGTTATTATAACCGCTATCCAGTCACAAAACAATTAAGGAGCAAAGAGAAATGAAAGTTTTAGTATTAAATGCAGGCAGCTCATCGCTGAAATATCAGCTTTTTCAACTTCCTGAGAAGCAGGTGCTTGCATCCGGATCAGTAGAAAGGATCGGCGAGAGTAAAAGTGGTATAAAGCACAAAGTGTATCAAAGTGGTAGTGCCAGTGGAAAAATTACCCTGGAAGTAGAAATACCAGATCATAAAGTGGGACTTGAAAAAATAGCCAGGTTGCTGCTGCATGGGAATACATCTGTTATTAAAGACCAGGAAGAGATCGAGGTGGTGGGGCATCGTGTAGTGCATGGTGCTGAGAAATTTAGTAGACCCACTCTGGTAGATGCAGGTGTGCTGGATGAACTACGTAAATTATCTTACCTCGCCCCGTTACATAATCCTGCTAATATTACCGGTATAGAAGTATCCATGCAGGTCTTTAAGAAGGCACAGCAGGTGGCTGTTTTTGATACTGCCTTCCACCAAACGCTACCCAGTCATGTTTACCGTTATGCTGTGCCAAATGAGCTTTACACCAAGCATGGCTTTCGTGCCTACGGGTTTCACGGTACTTCCCATCGATATGTGAGTAGAGAAGCTGCCTCTTTTCTTGGCATAGATAACGATTCTTTTAATGCTATTTCCATTCACCTGGGTAATGGTTGCAGCATGACGGCTGTCAAAGAAGGCAAAAGTATCGACACGTCAATGGGACTCACGCCAATGGGTGGACTCATGATGGGTACACGGCCCGGAGATTTTGATCCGTCGCTGATCCTTTTTTTAGGACACGCGTTAAAAATGAACTTCGATGAAGTGGATAAGCTCCTCAATAAAAATAGTGGCCTGAAAGGGATCACGGGTGAAAATGACCTGAGGGAAGTGATAAAACAATATGAAGAAAATGATCCCCAGGCACAACTGGCCATTCATATGTATATCTACCGTATTCGTAAGTATATCGGGGCATATGCCGTTGCGCTGGGTAGAGTGGATGCTGTCATTTTTACAGCTGGTGTAGGTGAAAACAGTCCATTTATCCGGAAGGAAGTCTGTACTGAGTTGGACATCTTAGGCATTCAACTGGATGAGGCGCTGAATTCGGCTCCTTCCGAAGAAACTCGTGAAATTCAACATGAAGATAGCCGGGTTAAGTTATTAGTAGTACCTACCAACGAAGAGCTGGAAATAGTAAATGAAGTGGTGGAGCTAACCACGCCCGGCGAATAGGTATAATAGAAGGGAGTAATCATCGCATGATTTGCATGATTTTTATCACAAATTCGATGATTGCCCCTTATTCTATAGATTGCACCCGAAACTTATAATTCAATAATATCTGATTAATCCATACATTTCAAACGATTGCCTTTGATGTTGGAAATGTGGCCAGGATGACCTGTTAACGCTATTAAAGCCCCAATTTTGGACTTCTTTTTTCATGGGAAGCCGGCTTCAATTGTTGAGTTGTTTTGATACCTTCGCATTTTAATAACGCATTGATATTTGAAGAATGAAGAAGGTGAAAATTATAATCTGTATTGCCATACCACTACTCGTTTTAACACTTCCGTTAGAAGCTATTCCACTGGATGGTATAACAATTATTGAGCAACGCGTTATCGCCATTTTCCTGCTGGCAGCCCTATGTTGGGTGCTGGAGCCTATACCTATCTACGCAACGTCACTGGTGATCATATTCCTGGAGCTGTTACTTTTGTCTAACAAAGGGTTGATTTTTTTAAGAAGTGACGATGCGTTATTTGGTACTACCATTCCTTATAAAGATATCATGCATACCTTTGCTTCTCCCATCATTATTCTTTTCCTGGGAGGGTTTTTTCTGGCAATGGCGGCCACCAAATACCGGCTTGATCAGAATTTGGCCAGGGTGCTGCTATCTCCTTTTGGTACTACACCCAGGTATGTGCTGCTGGGAATTATGCTTATTACAGCTGTTTTTTCTATGTTTATGAGCAACACAGCTACTACTGCCATGATGTTGTCGATCCTTACTCCTGTATTAGCGTTATTTAAGGGGGACGAAAAAGGTAAAATTGCCTTTGTAATGGCGATACCTGTAGCGGCAAACATAGGTGGCATCGGTACTCCGATCGGTACTCCTCCCAATGCGGTTGCATTTAAGTACCTGACCGGAACCGATGCGATCAGTTTCGGAGAGTGGATGATGTTTGCTGTTCCTTATGTATGTGTTTTGTTATTGATAGGGTGGATTGTTCTATTGTTTATTTTTCCTATAAAAGCAGACCGGATCAAGCTGGATATAAAAGGGAGCTTCCTGCGAAATACGAAGGCCTACATCGTTTATGGCACCTTTGTTTTGACCATAGTACTTTGGTTAACTGACTTTTTGCATGGTATGAACTCTTACATTGTGGCCATGCTGCCGGTGGCGATCTTCTCACTTACCGGTATAATTAATAAAAATGATCTGCGTAATATAAGCTGGGATGTGCTCTGGCTGGTTTCTGGTGGAATTGCCTTAGGTTTAGCCTTAGATAATAGCGGTCTGGCGTCCCGCATTATTACCAGCATACCTTTTGAAAGCTTTTCACCGGTACTTATTGCATTTGCCGCTTCATTTATTGCTGCATTGATGGCGAATTTCATGTCGCATACTGCAACGGCTAATTTACTGTTACCTCTTATTGCCGTAGTCGGTAGTACTGTGCCTTCTTTAAAAGAAATTGGAGGTACCCAGATGGTGGTTCTGGTCACTACTTTTGCTTGCTCTATGGGAATGGCCTTACCCATTAGCACTCCTCCAAATGCGTTGGCTTTTGGTACAGGCTTTTTTGGTACCGGAGATATGGCTAAACCGGGAGTATTGATCGCTGTTATAGGTCTTCTATTGAGTTACCTGTTGGTGTTCATTTTAAATGTAACCGGATTTTTCGCATGAATTTTTCCCGTCAGAGTAGCCGCCATGAAGCGATCATTACCAAGTATTTCTCTGATCCGGAGCGTGAAATACAACTCAAGGCAGGGGAAGTCTTGCTTGAGCAATATGAGATAAACAACAAACTGTTTTATGTAGCTGAAGGAAAAATCTGTGGTTATTTACCGGACAAACACTTGCAGGAACCTGTTTTTGAAGCGTTGGATTCATCATTTGTAGGAGTATACAGTTTCTTTTCGGAAGACCGTAAGAGCTACTCTAAGGTGGTGGCTGAGGAAGATTCCGTGATACGTTATTTTGACGATAACCCTTTCGATTTGCCACCAGCTGATACGGAAGAACTGCTTACCTTTCTTTTTAATGTGGTGGTTGGTGAACTGCGTTCCCGGCAGCATTTTGCAGGTAATATGGCCTATGAACGCCAGGCTACTCTCCAAAAACTTATACAGACAGAAAAGCTGGCGACATTAGGGCAAATGGCGGCCGGTTTGGCCCACGAACTAAACAACGCCATAGGGTCCCTGTCAGGTAATTTACGGCAGTTGGAAGAAGACATTTCCAAAGACCTGGTGGAGGGCGAGCATCAGCAACTCGCTGATCTCTTTACGAAAGGGTTGCAGGAAGGCCAGCAATTGTCCAGCTTAGATGTGCGCAAGGCACGATCTAAATGGGAAAAGACGTATGCGTTGGATAAAGCTACCATAAAGAAATTGACAAAATCAGGGATTGACCCTGATGAGATAGCCGGAGATACGGTCAAAGCTCTTAAAGCGGCCTCTCTTTGGAACCTGGGATACCTGCTTCATGACATGAAGACGGCGGCAACTCATGCTACACATGTCATTCAATCCGTGAAATCCATGGGCATTGCCAATCAAAGCTGGTCGAAAGAGGTAAAGGTGAATAACACCATAGAAGATGCCCTTGCCATTATTCGAAGTCTGACGAAGCAGGTGACACTACAACGGCAGTTGGAAAATGAATTACCTGATATTACAGCCTGCTCCGGGGAGCTGGTACAGGTTTGGATCAACCTGGTTAAGAATGCTGTAGAAAGTCTGATTAATAACAAGGTATCCCGTCCAACCGTGCAGATCAGTACCACTCAAACGGCTGATCAAATAGTAATCGCCATTGAAGACAACGGGCCAGGTGTTCCGGGCGAACTGCGTGAGAAAATTTTTCAACCAAGCTTTACCACCAAGGTGGATGGCCTGTCGTTCGGGCTGGGTCTGGGCCTTACCATTGTCAAACGGATCATCAGTGAACATGAAGGAGACATTACACTTTTTAGTGAACCCGGGAAAACCCGATTTACCGTATACCTACCAAAAAATGTATGACATTATACTGCTATAACCATGGATAACTTATATATAATCTGCGTAGACGATCAACAGGAGGTATTAAATGCACTGGAGCAAGACCTGTCATTGTTTGATGAAAAGATGAATGTGGAAGTGTGCGATTCCGCCGGTGAGGCCCTTGAATTGATGGATGAAATTGACCAGCAGGGTGATTTTGTGGCGTTGATCATTTCTGACCAGGTAATGCCTGAAATGACCGGAACAACTTTTCTGGCGGCTGTCCGGAAAGACAGCCGTTTTCATGATACCCGGAAAATGCTGCTGACAGGTCAGGCCACCCATCAGGATACCATACAGGCCATTAATACAGGAGGTATCGTCCAATACGTTGAAAAGCCCTGGCAAAAAGACATTCTTTTGGCGAATGTTAAAACGTTGTTGTCACACTTTGTTATGACCAAAGGGCTCGACTACCAGGAGTTTATAGATTTATTGGACCAGGAAGTTATTTATCAGTGGCTTAGGAATAGGACGTAGGGTTTGGTTTATGATTGTTTTACAGGTTAAAATTTTAAAAGCATATTCTATATGCTTCGTTAATGACGTTACTTAACGAGAATATGAAATGCTGATAATTGCAGAAAAGAATCTGGCCAGACGGTATTGGGCCAATCTAATAGACTATTTCATCATATTTTCAGTGAGTATTGGATATATTTATATTGTAGGCAAACCTGATTATGAGGGAATTTACAGAGTTTCAGGAGCTCCTGCTTTGCTAATGCCCTTTCTCTGGTTTTTATATTTTCCGGTAGCAGAAGCAATTTTTCACCAAACTCTTGGGAAAGCGGCATTCAATCTCATAATAATTTCAAAGGATGGTGAATATGCCTCGTTTGGGCAGTGTTTTTTAAAACGGATCACTGATCCATTGGAGCTTGCTTTCTGGGGAATTCCGGCTGTTGTTGCAATTACGAAAACGGAACAAAGGACGCGACTTGGAGACATCTTTGCAGGAACATTGACCGTAAGTTCTACTTCTATTTGTAAATACTGTAAATCAGAATTGACGTTAACGGCGAAAGAAGCCCTAAAGCAAAAGTTTAAATGTCCTGAGTGTGGAGAATTAAATGAAAAATACTTGATGGCAAATACTAAAACGAATGACTGAATTTAGTATTTAGCTATTGACTAGTTTCAATCGTAGCCTTGATAAGGCCTATGGACTTGTATATCTGATCAAAAAGGAAATGGGAATCCACCTAACTTTAATAGGGGTTAAAAGTCTATAGATGAATTTTATATATGAGTTATTAGAACCAATTATTCGAATATGCAGTTCAGATTGAACAGATGAAAAAGATTACTTTTTGGCAATACTTCAAGCTTAATAAAACAACAACTTTTTCATGTCTGAAAATATGCTCTATAGTGTTTGCAGGAATAGCTACAACACTATCATTTGCTATCGAATTGAGTGAAGGAATTGAACAAGACCCGTTGATGGCCTTCCTTGTATGCGAACTCATTGGGTATACATTCGCTGCTTTTATATTTATCCTTGCCATAATTGAGGGATATGTAAAAGCCAGACTCGTGATCGGACAGTTCAATCGTATTTCCGCAAAAACCAGGGAGGACCATTCTATTGAAATTCTCCAGAGACCATTAAACTCAAAATATTGGTTCATACAGTTTCAGATTGTCCAATATAAACATGGAGAATACTACGAGTTGGATGGACAGACAGAAAAGGAAATCTTAACTAGTGGACGTCGATTTTAGTAAATGCCTAATGGCCATGATTCTGCAAGGGAATGATTTATGCCTATGTGAGTTTACTTTCAGCATCAATGGTTATTTTTCTGAAGTATACTGATTTTCCGTAAACTCAATGTAACCTTCCTCATTTCATTATTTATATCATTCTCAGAAAATAATATTCCGGTCAAATAATAACCACATATTCGGAGGATTGAATGAGTGCTAAGTTGGGATTCAATTTTGTAATGGTTATGTAAGAGAACAACCGGGAACAGGTTTTCTAATACCGCCAAAATCTCATCAACCGATGACAATATATGTCTCAAAGTGATCATCTGAAAGAATAATTCAAGATCTGCGCTGTGGCACACACTGCCTTGTGATAATTCCAACGTTTCTTTTAAGGTTTGTGTCTTTTAACTGAACGAATACTTCACCGGTATGAACTTTCTGTTTTTGATCATTAATTCCATGATAGTATTAACAGCTTATTTACCTGATCAGGAAGTGGAACTCAAATCAGGCAATCGATCTTTTAAAAGTTAGAAAAATGAAAAAAAATAGTTTAAAAGTAGTTTATGTAGTAAGTATCATTGTTTTAATGATGATATATGTTTCGTGCAATGAGGATGAACCCGGCTCAGATACTCAGAATGGCATGATACTTTACATGCCATCACCTGATAACTGTGATGCTTACGTAATTAGAACAGATGATAATTACTGGTATAAACCTTCGAATTTGAGTAGTGACCTTGAGGTGGATTCATTATATGTCAGCTTCACATTTGACCTTACAGATAAAACCCACCATTGTGGTTTTGGAGGCCCGATTTCAGTGGTAAATCTGACAAGTATTGAGAAAAGATAGTTATCTTCTTCATTTCCAACCTGTCATGTAGCAAAATTAACCTGCCGGATGCATCCGCCTCTCAGTTGAAAACCGGATATAGGACCTGGTTTGATGACTAAACCTCTTTATATTACTTTCTAAGCGAAGGTGAGAATACTATTCAAGTTGATAACGGAAGTGAATGAGATACTACTCATAAATTGCACCGTATGTTCACCTCTGCTTTAACCTTTATGCAACCTTTCTGACCTCCCATTCATCTTGAGCATAAAATAAGTTTGGTAAAACAAAAACTGATCAAGATGACCAAAGAACATTTGATAGCTGTTACCCACGAACAGCGCCTTGGAGCAGGCGAAGGATTATCAAAGTTACGTCTGGCCTTGATGCGTGGACTTTATTTACTGAATTTCATCAGTCTGGCTATTGACAATTGGATAATCATATTCTTTCCTCAAGAACAAATGGATATCCTGTCCGGGGTGGCCATTAGTTTTTGGGCTTCTTTTTCCCTATTGATGTTGATTGGAATAAGATTTCCGACCAGAATGTTGCCTTTGCTATTATTGCAATTACTTTATAAATCTTCCTGGATTATCGGAACATACCTTCCTGCAAAGTCAACCGGGCTGTTAGACGCAAATTTGCAGTCTTTTTTCTGGGTTTGTATTGCAGGGATAGTGCTCAATCTATTTATTATTCCCTGGCCGTATGTATATCACAGATACCTTAAAGATTTTTTCAAATTGAGATAACGAAGCATGCTATAACATAGTTCTGGAATTTAGTCCGGTTCACCGGTTTATCCTGGTAGCGGTACGTTTTTATTTAGAGTATTGCACACCAGAGATACTTTAGTAAATATTTGAATTCAAGTGGGTCATATCTCAACCATTCTCAAAAATTAAAAATTTAGATTAGGAATAGTATGCTCAATTATAATTTGTAAGTTTACGCACTGACCGGATGGTCGGTCAGTAAAATATAAATATGTGATAGATAAAAAAGACCAGATCATTAACGTAGCGACTAAACTCTTTTCTGAAAGAGGTTTTGAAAACACGCCACTTTCCCTGGTTTGTGAAATGGCCAACGTTTCCAAGGGGCTTATTTTTCATCATTTTAAATCCAAAAACGATTTGTTAAGAGAGATATTTTCAAAAACAACAGGGTTGATCATCGAGATCAGTGAGGCTCAAGAGGCAGATCAGCCCCCCCGGCAGAAGTTAGTGGAACTGATAAGATCGTTTTTCGCACAATTGGAATCAGATAAGATGTTCTTCCAATTGAACTTAAATGTGATGCTGCCACCTAATACAAGGGCGCTTTTAAATGACCTGATAAAAGAAAGATCTTCTTTTATCCTGGATTCGGTTAAAAGCATCTTTGATGAGATTGACCCTGAGAATTCACTTGTACTGAGTTATACTTTCATTGCAGAGTTGGACGGGGTTACTTTTGATTACCTGGGAATTTTCGATGAATATCCGCTAAAACAAATCGAAACACATCTAATTAACCGCTACGCTGAATAATGCAATTTATACAAACAGAAGATACAACTACCATTAGTGAGTTAAGAGCAGCGCTCTATCAAAGGTTTTCAGCTCCGGTAGATGCCATGTGGGAGATGCTTTATATTGCTTCTTCTCAACCCTATTTAATAGAGAACGGAACTCAAAAGATTGGTTATTGTAGTATTGATGATAACGAGAGCTTACTACAGATCTTTCTCAATGACGGGTCCAATCATCTTATGGATCGTGTAGTGAAGTCTTTAATTGATTCTAAATTAATATCCGGTGCAAAGCTAAGTTCTATTGAATCCGTTTCATTTAATGCATGTTTAACGTATTCAAGGTCTGTACAAACGAATACATTTTGTTTCCAGTATTACAACAGGCCGTTACAGAATGGACCTCTATTGAATATAGAGCTGGTTTCACAAGAGGATATTCAAGCTATAAAGTCTTTTCTTAAGGATCAAATAGGATTTGATGATACCTTTGGTTATACGGAAAACTTAGTTCAAAGAAGAGAATTCTACGTTGTGAAAGGATCAGGAGATATAATTGCCACAAGTGAATGCAGGCTGAGTGATTCGCAACCTGAAATTGCGGACCTGGGGGTGATCGTAAATAGAGATTATCAAGGAAAAGGAATAGCTACACAAGTATTAAAACAACAGGCAAATAGAGCGCAGGAAATAAAAAGAAGACCTATATGTTCAACTACTTATGATAACGTTGCTTCAAAAAAGGCGATAGAAAAAGCAGGATTCTATTGCTCACATATCATTTTTGATATCAATTTTGCCGATAATAAAACACAAAAAAATGACATACCGGGATTTGGGATATAATGACGCCCTGGAAAGGTACAGGGTCGAAGAAAGTTTAGATTCATTTGAAATAGGAAGAGTGGTCTCAGAACATAAAGAGAGATACGTAGTAAGGACCGCTGATAAGGAACTTGACTCTGAATTACTGGGTAATTTAAGGTTTACGGCGGAAAGCAGGTATGACTTGCCAGCTGTTGGAGACTGGGTGGCAATTTCCGAATATGATACTGATAAGGCATTAATTCATGCAGTCTATCCAAGAGCTTCTATCATAGAAAGACAGGCAGTAGGGAAGAAGGGGCAGGTGCAGATCATTGCCACAAACATTGATTTTGGGTTAATCGTACAGGCGGTTGACAGGGATTTTAACCTGAACCGGCTGGAAAGATATTTAACCATCTGTAATACCTCCAATGTTGAACCCATCATTGTTTTAAGCAAAATTGATCTGCTGGAGCCAACCGACCTGGAGAATATTATTCATCAGATAGAGCAACGGGTTAAAGACATTGCCATCATTCCGGTCAGCAATGAAATAGCCCATGGGTATGATCTCCTGGACCAAATGATCCAAAAAGGAAAGACGTATTGCCTGTTGGGGTCTTCGGGTGTTGGTAAGTCAACGTTGTTAAATAACCTTTCCGGGAAATT
Organism: Fulvivirga sp. M361; assembly: GCF_007097395.1. Lineage (GTDB taxonomy): Bacteria > Bacteroidota > Bacteroidia > Cytophagales > Cyclobacteriaceae > Fulvivirga. Next base: position 164,479 of record NZ_VKDC01000005.1, on the reverse strand, counting down.
ATTGATGGAAACAGGGCATATTAGCTCTAGCGTAAATAAAGGAAGGCATATCACCAGCCACCGTGAACTCATTGTATTGGATAGTGGCGGGATCCTGATAGATAATCCCGGAATGCGGGAAGTGGGGATCGCTGATATGACGGGCGGGCTGGAAACTACCTTCGAATCCATCCTTGAGTACGCTAAAGACTGCCGATTCAAAGATTGCACACATATGCATGAAAAAGGTTGTGCGGTACTGGAAGCGGTAGAAAATGGTGAAATTGATGAGGGGGCGTATGCGAATTTTCGAAAAATGGAAAAAGAAAAAATGCATTTTGAATCGGATGCACTGACAAGAAAAAAGAAGGACAAAGATTTAGGTAAAATAATCAAAGACGTCAAAAAACTTAGAAAGCAACATAAGTTCTGACTACAATCAGGATTGAATGGAAGAACAGTATCATGTTAAAGAACAACACTACTCTTAGTCACGCATCAGTAGCCAGAAAAACATTTGCAATAATCATTTCCATGAAGCAAAAAGCATTGTTTGTATTTGCTTTATGCATGTTGCTATCTGTACATGGTATAGCACAAAATGATCCGCTTAGAATTGGAGTGGTCGGGCTGACCCATTCGCATGTTCATTGGATCTTTGGAAGCGAAAAAAAGGGTGATATAAAGATTGTGGGGATTGTGGAGACTAACAGGGATCTGGCCTTGCGCTATGCTGAACAGTATGAATTCCCCATGGGTATGGTATATCGTTCAATGGAGGAAATGATTGAAGCCACCCGTCCGGAAGCAGTTTCCGCTTTTGGAACCATCTATGAACATTTGGAGGTTGTCGAAAAAGCCGCTCCTCTCGGTATTCATGTAATGGTCGAAAAACCATTGGCAGTAAGCTTAGAGCATGCAAAAAAAATGGGAGCCCTTGCTAAAAAGCATAACATCCATCTGCTTACCAACTATGAAACTACCTGGTATCCAACGAATCACAAGGCCTACGAATTAGTGAGGAATGATTCCATCGGAGCCATCAGAAAAGTGATCGTGAGAGATGGGCATAAAGGGCCTAAAAAGATAGGGGTGGACCATGAGTTTTTAGAATGGTTAACTGATCCTGTTCAAAACGGAGGAGGGGCAATTACTGATTTTGGCTGCTATGGTATCAACTTAACCACGTGGTTAATGAATGGAGAAAAACCATATGCCGTTACCGCAGTAACTCAGCAGCAACAACCGGAAAACAACCCCAATGTAGATGACGATGCAACGATTATTTTGAAATACGCGAGCGCCAATGCCATTGTACAAGCCTCGTGGAATTGGCCCATTGGACGAAAGGATATGGAAGTGTATGGCCTTAAGGGGGTGATCTACGCTGATAACCGCCATGACCTGCGTGTGCGGGTTTCCGAAGGCTATGATGGTTATTCGGAAGTATCCTATAAACTTAAAGAAAGATCAGCTCCATTGGATGATCCTTTTTCATTGTTCGCTGCGGTGGTGAAAAACGAAATAACCCTTGAAGCTTTTGACTTGTCCTCTTTGGATAATAATATGATCGTAATGGAAATATTAGATGCGGCGATTAAAAGTGCTAAATCAGGCAAGACCGTTCGAATCGATAAATAAGCTATTGAGATTAAATCGTTTGGACAGGTAAGATGAAGTTGTATCATTGGACAAATAAATGGTTGACCTACGGGCTCTTTTTCTCTGTGATAATTTCATGTGATCATAAGATGACCACATCGGGCAACCAGGACAAGGCAATGGAAACGAACAAATCATACAACCCGGTAGTATATTTTGAAATTCCTGTAACGGACGTGGACCGTGCGATAAGGTTTTACAGTTCCGTTTTCAACGTTAAGTTTGAGAAAGACAGTATTGACCATAACGAAATGGCTTTGTTCCCTTTTTCAGACGACTCTTTTGGCATTTCAGGAGCATTGGCAAAGGGAGAAATTTACAGACCGACAAAAGACGGAGTTGTAATTTACTTCAGGACAGAGAACATTGATGAAACATTAAAGCTAGCCACGGAAAATGGTGGACAAGTGCTTTATCCTAAAACTTCCAATGGTGACCTGGGTTTTGTGGCTGAATTTGAAGACAGCGAAGGAAATAGAATTGCATTGCATCAATCGATAAAAACAACAACGGACGAAGGAAAAGCTACCCATGGCAGTTACTGAACAGTATGAAAGAACTAAAAATCATTTCCCCTTCAGGCCTGCGCTAAGCATTCCTGTTTACCCCGGTCAAATCAAAGCATTGAACATAACATAAATTGAATATAGAAAACCTAAAAATGGCACTAGGTCATAGTATTAGGCAGAATTAGTTGGAATAAGGCCACCGGCATATACCCTTGAATTGTAACTATTTGAAAAACACGTGGTATATAACAAAATCCATCATTTAAACTTAAGCTAATGCATTGGCCATACAAGTTATACTCAGACTATTTTAGCACCAAGCTTATTCTGTTCATTTTCATATTGAGTTTTAGCGATAATGTTTTAGCACAAGAGGAAGAGCTTTGGTTTGGTACATATACCAATGATGCAGGGGAAGTACTTCAAGGGCGGTATAAAATTGTGCGAAAGGGCAGAGCAATTAAGAGACTTATTCTTGAACCTTACGGTAAAGCGCCAATGAAATTCAATATTATTAAAAATGATACGATTCAACGATTTGTAAAGCTTTCCTGGCCAAATGAGCCCGATAATATTGGGACTTTAATTCAATATAGTGATGGATATTACGCAGGAAATTTTGAAGATAGAACGAAGGTGCTCCCCATGGTAATCAAGCAATTTAATTTTCAGGATGCACAGCTACAAGGAAATTGGTTCGAGCCTAGTGAGATCGAAATTAATATTATCGAGCACGCTGTAAAACTGTTAAGCTCTGTTGACGCCTGGAACAAAGACGATGATAGGGTCTGTCATTCGAATGAACCTTACAGCCTTTTTTGCGCCTTGTATGAATCATCGATTCGGGTAGATGGTGAATATCGTCACCTTAGACCGGCAGTAAAATTTGTTCGGGAGGCCATAAAAGAAAAGTACCCCCAGAAATATGAACATGTATTGGTTGACTTCAATAATGCTGAAGAGATAACATTAAAGGAGGTGCATGATATTTTGGGAATAGCCAAAAGAAATTTGCTGGAGGCAATGAATTAGCACATCATAGAATGTGCCCAATAATGGGTTCTGAATCAATCTAAGGAAAATCATTTTACAGGTTATCGAAAGAAAGATATCGCACAGAGCTTACTTGGGGTTGTAATCTGTTGTAATTTTAAGACAACCCTGAACGTATGACACAGAAATTAATACTTCTTATTGCCTTCTTAACCTTTTTCATGATAGCCTGTAGTCCAAAGAAGGTTTTAACAGATAAAGAAAAAGAACTCGTTGCAGATCTCGGGCTGGACTTAGCGCTGATGACGGAACTTCGGGAGTTGACCGATAGCGCCTTCACCAAAAAAATGTCGAGTGAATATGGGATGGAGAATTTCAGAGATTCAACTAATTATAAGTCTTTTAAGAAGAAAGGCCTGGTGGGCATAGTGATTGAGGAATCACAGGAAAATGCATCTAAAGTGGTGAATAAGCTTAAGGATATATTTAGTGAGGAAGGATATTATATCTATTTATCAGAGACAAACTATGGCTATTCCCCCGATAAGATTACCGTGCTAAGGACAGATGATAAGTTTGATGTGTTGAGGTTTGAAGGGACTAATGGGATTAATTATGATATTTATGTAGAGGACATTATACACAAGTTGAAAAATTGGGATGACAAATATGGCCTGGAATTTACAGGAACAGGTTTTGACTTCTTTCAAGCGAATTACCGGAGGCTACCGGAAAATATACAGGAACACGCTGAAGAACTATACTCGTTTTGTCCTGATATTGTTGATCAGGGAGTTGGGTCAATTAGCGCTTTAAAGCAAGAAATTGAAAGATCGAACGAACTGTATTTATGGTGGGATTAGCGCAAACACTTTCATTAAGCCAGGAACATACGCTTTATCACCATACCATTGGTAATAATAACCCCAATTCCGAACTGAATGCAGGCCATAAGCTTGGATTTACTACCCTTATGGTAGATAAAATTGAGAGTGATAATGACCCAGGAGGAAAAGTGGACGATCATGAAAGTTTCGTGGTACTTAGAAAGCCCGTCATTATTGATAAATTTGAGCCATGAAGTGGATGAGCGATATAAAAAATACTTTCTAATCCCCACTCACTATAGCCGGAAGTTAATGATAAAGTCGTTTAAATAATACAGGAAGCCAGGTAGAAGTTATTTTTTAAAATGCTGAGACAACTAAGAAATAGTAGCTTTATAAGCTTCTTTTATGGCTTTATGGCGCTGTACATGCTTAACATATGTGTTGATTCACCCGATGCATTGCCAAATACTGTGCCGGAAGACTTATCTTATAACGATCAGGAGAGTATCATTGAAATAGTACTTGAAAAACTTTTAGGATGTGAAGATGCCATTCCGGAGCTCGATGACAATGATTCTAATCCGCATACAACGTTTAAAAATCACACTGCAATAGACCATTTTATTCTGCCTTCTTTTGAATCAATTCCTAAAGGCAATGCTAATGCAGAAAGAAGCCAAGGAAATTCAATGTATTTTCTATACACCCCCTCTCATTATTTAGAAGTTTACTCCCCACCGCCAGAAGCTTAATTCATTCACGGAATTGACCCGTAACCTGTTTTCGTCCTGAGAACAGGAGACTATCTATTGCCCAATAATTAAAACAAATTAAAATGAAACGTGAATTTCTCGTATACACTTTTTTAATAATAGCATTACCCTCAACAAAAGCTTTCGCTCAAATAGAAGACCATAAAACCACCATGGACAGCCTCTACATTTATGAGGTGGAAGACAAACACGAACCTGATAAAGTACTGCATGCAGAACCACTTTATATAGACCTTATCCGGGACCTTGGCGCCCGAAAAGGTGAAAAAGAGTGGAACGTTGGATTTGGAATAGCAGATAATGAAAACTATGATGAATATGAAGCCTTGGTAGAGTATGAATGGGCGCCTGTAGACAGGCTTGGCCTTGAAGTAGAACTGCCATTTTCTTTTTATTATAATACCATGGGCGAAAATGAAGCTGCCCCAAGTAGTAGTCTGAACAGTTTAAAACTAGCAGCCCAATACTCATTTTTTGTATCTGAAAAACATAAAACAAGTATGGCCATCGGTTACATTCATGAGTTTGAACTGACCGAATTCGACAATTATGGCAAAGATGATTTGTTTCAGGGAAACGTTTATAATCCATTCTTCATTGCCGCTAAGCGTTGGGATGACCATTTTCACACGTTGGTGTATACAGGGCCGAAAATTGAACACCATTTCCATAATGGTGCAACACGTACAAGTTGGGAGGTAAACAGCAACTTTCACTATATGATCACAGGGACAAGAAATTTTATAGGGATAGAGTTTAACAAAACCTTTGAAAAAAGCGATTTTGATATGACCATAAGACCTCAGATGAGGGTGGGTATTGCTGATAATTTATTGGTCGGTATTGTAACCGGGATACCTATAAACAGGGAAAATCAAAGGTTCAGTTCTTTTTTAAGACTGATATACGAACCGGGACATAAGAAGCTCCACCATTGACCCACTTGAGAAAAATTATCGTGGAAGTTATTGGTTTTAATGAACCTTGAAATTAAAAAAGTTGTGGCCTTCCTCTCTTATGGAGGTTGCCACGGCTTTATCGCTGCAACTTCAAAAGCAAACGATGTACTTGCTACGGACTTCATGATAGGCTAGCTTAGACTAAACTTAAAAGCCGGGCTTATCCTCTGTTAATACGTTAATTACAACGAATGGCATTATTCTTTAGAAACACCTTGATCGTCTGTTTTCTCATTTCCGCTTTAGGTAGTGTTTTCGGGCAGAAAAACTGGAAAGAGATCACTACCGTTGAAGCTTTGTGCGAGAACTACCCAGCATTAATACAAAACATGTTCATCCAGTTTGACCTGGACTATCCCGGAATGGAAAATGTGAAAGCTGCGAAAGAAAAAGGACGGATGGCAGATGCCTGTAATCATTTGCTTGCCTACTACAAAACCAGTAAAACTGCTTCACATCTGAGAAGAAAACCACCTGTGAAAACAGACGAAACAGATGCCCTTGCCGATACAATTTTAAACAATGTTTTTACCATTCAGAATGTCAGAGGGGAAGTGCCGGTTGTTGAAGACGGGCATCGGGATTGGTATTACACCGGCCCTAATAACGATAAAGAGTGGGCCTGGCTCTTGAACAGACATGATCAATTAGGCAGTGTTTTTGATACTTATATGGAAACAGGAAACTTAAAATACCTTAGGTATATTGACTTGTTTTTAAGGGATTTTATTATCAAAAGCCAACCTTATCCTGCAAAAAAAGGCTGGGGGTCAATATGGCGTGGGTTGGAAGTATCATTTAGAGGTAAGCAATGGACACGTATTTTTTATGGACTCATAAATAACGAACAGGTTTCACCAGCTACCCAACTGCTGATACTCAGCAGTCTGCCCGATCATGCAGATTACAATCGCCAGTACCATTTGGGGGGGAACTGGTTGACGATGGAGCTATCTGCTCTTGCCGTGGTGGCGGCAAATTTTCCGGAATACAGGAAATCAGATGAATGGCTGGAATACGCTATGCGTAAAATGACCGAAAGTATAAAAGAACAGGTTTATTCCGATGGAGTGCAGAAGGAGTTGGCCTCACATTATCATCATGTAGCACTCACGAATTTTGAAGAGTTCCAAGCGACTTGTGAATTAGCCGGCAAAAATATACCAGGTACTTTTACCCAAACTTTGGAAAAAATGTATGACTACCTGGCCAAATCCATACGTCCAAATGGTTTTGGAGCGCTGACCAACGATAGTGACTTAAACTATAATCGTGATACAATTTTAGTAGCTGCAAAAAAATATGATCGGCCGGATTGGGAGTATATGGTTACCAACGGAGTGTCCGGAATTCAACCTAAGGGAGAGGTGTCCTATTTTTATCCATGGGCCGGGCAATTGATATCCCGCAGTGGTTACACTCAAGATGGACACTGGTCCATGTTTGATATCGGACCCTGGGGCATCGGGCATCAACATAATGACAAATTGCATATTTCGGTATCTGCGTATGGAAAAGACTTACTGGTGGATGCCGGAAGGTTTGCATATACGGGTGAAGTGGCCAAGAAATTCAGGTCTTATGCCCTTGGCAGTGCTGCTCATAATATTATCATGATAGATGGCAAAGGACAGGGGCAGGGGCCACCGGTAGCCAAAGAACCGCTTGGAAAAAATACGTATAAGATCACAGATGAATTTGACTTCGCTACCAGTTCGTTTGATGCCTACAACAATGTAGAAGGGGAGGTGAAACACATTCGATCGGTTTTTTATGTTCGGGGGGATTTTTGGGTCATAGTCGATAGAATATTGACCGATAGGCCCAGACATATTGAAACGTTGTGGCATTGGCATCCCAGGTGTAAGGTGCTACAGGATGGACCTGTAGTAAAAACCGATCATGATGAAGGTAATCTGGCTATTATTCCCGTAGGCAGCCACAATTTTGGAATTGACCTCATTAAAGGCAGGGAAAAGCCAACACCGCAAGGTTGGTACAGTTCAATGTATAATGTATATGAACAGAATGTCGCTAGCAGTTATGGTATAGACATTAGTTCAAATTCAACGTTTATTTGGATACTCCAACCTTCAAAAAAGAAGGTGCCTTTATTGAGATCAAAAATACTTTCAGAGAATGATAATGAGATCAAACTTGAGGTAAAATCAAAAAAGAATACTTACCTGATCAATATACCTTATTTTGATAGTGCTGAGGCAGCTTTGAAGGTTAACTGACACACTGATCTTTTCTTTAAAGACTAAAATTTCAAGTAGATTGATCTACTTAGGCCACTCATGATAATTCATATAAAACTGTGCGGCTGGTGGTCCACGGGTAGTGCGGTCCGTTTGAGGGTGGTGTGTAGGCAGGCCTAAGGAGCTGGTTTTGTGCATTTTGCAGGGAAAACGGACTTTAGCCGTGGCGCCCTTTTCTTTTGGGCGTGCAAAAGAAAATGAAAACCGAACTTAGAACTCCAAAAAGTGGCTAAATCACCGGATTTCGAGGTAAAAGATCATCTCTTGGTTTTGAAAAAATGCTAATCAAAGGCAATAAGGATCACTTTTACACCGAAATCATTTTTCATGAGCAGCCTACTTAAAAGCGGTTTACAGGGCCAGCCCATCTACTTGCAGTAGATCGTTCAATGTATTAGTTTAGAAGAAAGCAACAAGGGCAACCCTGCGTTATTTATTTTGATGTTACATGAAAGAACGGATATCTATCAAAAACTATAATTTCAAAAAACGTAATCTTTTTTCCGGGCCACACCTCTTGGGTTTGATACTGATAGCTGCAGGATTATTTGCATTGATTAGTCCGACCATTTTAGAAAGTGATAGTTCTTTTGAAAAGATCCTTTTAGTAGGAACAGGGGCTATTGCCATCGGGTTGGTAATCGTTTCGTCTTACCATGGAATACTCATCGATTTTGCCGGAAACAGGAGCAAAGAATATTTCTCACTTTGCGGATATAAATTCGGTGAATGGGTAGAGCTACCCAAAATAATAAAAGTAAAGCTTAAATCAGTTCAGTACAAGGCCACCAACACTCCTAACGGCATTAGTCCCACGTTATCAGGAAATATAACGGATCATAGAGTTTTATTATATGCCGACAAACCCACTCCTGTCCATTCATTTATTTATGCTAAGGAAGAACGTGCCTTCCAGGAAGCTAACTATTTGGCTTCTGGTTTCAACACAGTTTTTGAAGGGAATCAATAATACGTTTCGATTATAAAGGGCTATGTGTCATGCTGCTACTATCTTCATTTGCTTGAAGATCACACTTTGCCAGTCTAACCTAATAGCCTGGCCTTTAATATTCTGGCATTTAATTCAGCAATATTGACGATGGATATACCTTCCGGGCATTCCACCTCGCAAGCGCCGGTAAATGTACAATGTCCGAATCCTTCATAGGCCATTTGTTTGGTCATTTCCAGTACGCGCCGGTGTTGTTCGGGTTTGCCTTGAGGCAATGAATTCAGATGATTGATCTTGGCGGAGGTGAATAAAGCTGCTGAAGCATTCTTACAGGTAGCTACACATGCCCCGCATCCGATACAGGCCGCAGCGTCCATCGCTTTATCGGCCACGTCTTTACCAATAGGAATGCTATTGGCTTCAGGAGCGGTTCCCGTTTTAGCGCTGATGTACCCCCCTTGTTCTATGATTCTGTCCAGCGCTGATCGGTCCACTATCAGGTCCTTTACTACCGGAAATGCCTGGGCACGCCACGGTTCCACCACAATGGTATCGCCATCATTGAAGCTGCGCATGTGAAGCTGACAAGTGGTCATATTAGCATGAGGGCCATGGGCGCGGCCATTGATAAAGATACCGCACTGCCCACAGATACCTTCACGGCAATCATATTCATAGGCAATGACCTTCTCATTTTTCAAAACAAGCAATTCATTCAGGTGGTCCAGCGCTTCTAAAAAAGACATGTCTTCCGTTAACCCATCTACTTCATAGTCTTTTAAACGGCCCTTGTCTGTGGGGCCGTCTTGCCTCCAGATTTGAAATGTAACCTTCATTGTTGTTTATTTATAGCTTCGCACACTGGGTTGAATAAATTCAAAATCCAATGGCTCTTTATGTAATTTGAAATCCCCATTCGAATACTCCCAGGCAGATACAAAGGCGTATTTATCATCTACCCGTACGGCTTCTCCGTCTTCGGTCTGGTATTCTTCCCGGAAATGTGCACCACAGGATTCTTCACGGTCCAGCGCGTCCGTACACATTAATATCCCGAGTTCAATAAAATCCGCCAGCCGGAGTGCTTTTTCCAGTTCCGTATTCAGCTCATTGCTGTGTCCGGTGACGTTTACTTCCGTCCAAAAGTCCTCGCGGATTTTTTTGATCTGTCCTATGGCCTTTTGTAGTCCCGATTTGTTCCTGCTCATGGCGCATTCCTGCCACATTACCTTGCCTAGTTCCCTGTGGAAGTGGTCCACAGTTTTGCAGCCGTTTACTGCCAGAATGTGATCAATGTGCTCTTTTACTTCTTGCTCCACTTTACTGAATTCAGGATGTTCTGTGGTTTCATGTTCTTCCTTTAGCGCCTGCGCCAGGTAGTTGTTGATGGTATTAGGTAAGATAAAGTATCCGTCCACGCTGGCTTGCAATAAGGAATTAGCGCCGAGCCGGTTCGCCCCATGATCAGAAAAGTTGCATTCTCCTACGGCATACAATCCCGGTATGGTCGTCATCAATTCATAATCTACCCACAAGCCGCCCATAGAGAAATGAGCCGCTGGCGATATCTGCATAGGTTCGGTGTACGCATCAATACCGGTGATCTTTTTGTACATGGTGAACAGGTTACCATAACGATCGTTGACCGTCTCCATCCCAAACCGTTCGATCGCGTGTTTGAAGTCCAGGTAAACGGCATTTTTGAGCCTGCCAATCCCATAACCCGCGTCTATTCTTTCTTTGGCTGCCCGTGAAGCAATATCCCTTGGGGCCAGGTTTCCGAAGCTGGGATAGCGCCGTTCCAGGTAATAGTCACGTTCTTCTTCCGGGATGTCATTGGCCTTTCGTGTATCCCCTTTGGTTTTAGGCACCCAGATCCTCCCGTCATTGCGTAAAGACTCCGACATCAGGGTGAGTTTGGATTGTGCTTCACTGGACTGGGGCAGGGCAGTAGGGTGTATTTGTGTAAAACTCGGTGAGGCGAAGAACGCCCCTCGTTTGTGGGCCTTCCAAAGGGCACTACCATTACAGCCAATGGCCAATGTGGATAACCGGAATACCCTTGAATAACCTCCTGTGGCCAGTACTACGGCATCGGCAGCAAATCGTCTGATCTTCCCACTTTGTAAGTCACGTGCGATGATCCCTTTGGCTTTTCCATCAATAACCACCAGGTCCAGCATCTCATGTCGTGTAAACATCTCCACCTTCCTGGCACGGATCATTTTATTGAGCTGTGAGTAAGCTGCGAGTAAGAGTTGCTGGCCGGTTTGACCGCGGGCATAAAAGGTCCGTTCTACCTGCACTCCTCCAAAACTTCGATTGACCAATACCCCGCCATATTCACGGGCGAAAGGTACCCCTTGTTGTGTAAAATGATCTATCAAAGGAGCGGAGAGCTCAGCCAGACGATAGACATTGGCTTCGCGCGACCTGAAATCACCGCCTTTGAGTGTATCATAAAACATACGCCAAACACTGTCCCCATCGTGCTGGTAGTTTTTGGCGGCGTTTACCCCTCCCTGTGCAGCCACTGAGTGGGCCCGTCTGGCGGAATCCTGGTAGCAGAAGCAGGAGATGTCATAGCCTAATTCTGCCAATGTAGCAGCAGCTCCGGCCCCGGCAAGCCCTGATCCTACAACAATGACTTTAAGTTTCTTCTTATTGGCGGGGTTTACCAAACGACTTTGCGCCTGATAATTTCGCCACTTTTCTTCTATTTTTCCTTCGGGAACTTTAGCATTTAACATGATACGTGTTATTTAAAGTAAACGACCAACGGAATGATCCCGAACCCAACCGACATAATGGTCGCGTAGATCAGGGAAATTTTGCTTACTACGGCAAGTCCCTTTTTATGATAAAAACCAAGGGTTTTAAAGGCGCTTTTCAAGCCATGATCCAGGTGCCACCCCAATGGGATCATGAGTAATGTATAGAAAAGCACAAAGTAGATGTTCTGGAACAAGCTGTAGGTCACTTCATAAACATCTACATTACCCGCACTGTCCAGCCCTACCGGTGCTCCTATTCCCAGCTTTACCCTGGCCCAGAAATTAGCAAGATGAACGACGATAAAAAGTAAAATGAACATCCCAATCAACCCCATGTTTTGAGAGGTCCAGGTACTGTTTTCCTGGCTGCGGTTTACCACATATCTGTGGGGCTTGGCTTTCCTGTTTTTATAGGTAACGATAATGCCATAGAGGACATGGAAGAAGATAGAAGCGTAAAGAGCATAAGCTACAACTTTTATGACCGGACTTTCCCTGAGTGTGGTGGAATAGCCATTGTATGCTTCGCGTGCTACTTCTTCAGGCAATAAGAGTATAAAATTGGCAGAGAGGTGAACGATCAGGAAAAGGCAAAGAAATAAACCACTGGTGGCGATGATACTTTTTCTTAAGAACATAGAATACGTTTTTGCTCTGTTTACAATTACAAAGTACTCTCTTTAAAGTCGGGATTCATCACTTTTTTCATGAGGATGATGGCAAACAGGTTTGCGTCTCCTTCCAACTGAATCAGACAGTTGATTAAGATATTGATAACCAGGAAAATATATTGTTTCCTTGGTTATCGCTAATGATAAAAATCATACATGGAGTTCCGCCTTATATTCCGGGTGCATCAGGTTTTCGACACTCAAAATGCGGTCTAATTCTTCTTCCGATAACAGTTCCTTTTCCAGGATCAATTCACGGATGGTTTTTCCCGTAGCCACGGCTTCTTTTCCAATGACATCGCCCATATGGTGTCCGATGAATGGGTTTAAAAAAGTGATAAGACCTACTGAATTCAGGACCATCTGTTTTGTGTGCTCTGCATTGGCGGTAATGCCGGTGATGCATTTATCCGTCAGCGTCATACAGGCGTTAGACAGTAATTCAATAGATTCAAACATACATTGTGCTATAACGGGTTCCATTACGTTCAATTGTAATTGACCGGCTTCGGCAGCAAAAGATATGGTCACGTCATTACCAATGATCTTGTAACATACCTGGTTCACCACTTCCGGAATGACCGGGTTTACCTTGGCAGGCATAATGGAAGAACCGGCCTGTAGTTCCGGTAGATTAATTTCATTGAGCCCACATCTGGGGCCGGAAGACAATAAACGTAAGTCATTGCATATTTTCGATAATTTGACAGCAGTCCTTTTAAGTGCCCCGGAGATCATTACGTATGCTCCTGTATCTGAAGTGGCTTCGATCAGGTTGGCCGCTTTTACAAAACTGGCCTTGGTTAACCGTTCTAAATGTCCGATGGATATTTCACTAAAACCTTTGGCTGCATTTACTCCCGTACCAATGGCTGTGGCCCCCAGGTTTACTTCTAAAATTAGGTCCCGGCACTTTTTGAGGTTTTTTGTTTCCTCTTTCAGGTTGATGGACCAGGCTGCAAATTCATCCCCCAGCGACATCGGTACAGCATCCTGTAACTGGGTGCGCCCCATTTTGATCACTTTGGTGAACTCCGCGGCCTTTTTATCCAGGTGCGTATTCAGGTGGTTGATCTTTTCCAGTAAAGAATTGATGTAAAAATATATCGCTACACGGAAACCGGTGGGGTAGGCATCGTTAGTAGATTGAGATTTGTTCACATGATCATTGGGATGAAGTATGTCATAGCTCCCTTTAGGATGTCCGGCAAGTTCAAGGGCTGAATTGGCAATTACCTCGTTCGCATTCATGTTTACTGACGTACCCGCACCACCTTGAAATACATCAGTAGGAAAACAAACAGCATACTTTTTTAAATTGTCAAGTATTTCATCACATGCTTCAAGGATCATGTCCGCCTTATCAGCAGGAATGGTGCCGATTTCTTTGTTAGCCAGGGCGCAGGCCTTTTTGGTGATAACCATGCCTTTTACAAAGAAAGGGTAGTCACCAATTTTTGTGTTTGAGATTTGAAAATTGTCAATAGCCCTTTGGGTATGAACGCCATAGTAGCGCTTTTCATCGATGGTCAATTCACCGAGTAGGTCAACTTCTTTTCGTGTACTCATGATGTAGTTGGTAAGTGATTTTAGTTTGGCTTGTTGTTTATTAAATAGGATAACCTCTTAATAATGAACACAAAAATAACTCTATATGATTGTTGCTTTCGCCTTAACTATAAAAAAAGTATTGGACAGAAGTATTTTCCTATATAGTCTTTACTACATATTGCGTATCGAAGCCAATAAAGCTTCATATTCAGCCTTTTTACTTTCCAGGTCTACTCTGGAAGTTTGTATTTCCATATGAAAGCCTGCTTTTTCGTTCCAAAAAGTAATGAGCATAAGATATTGTCCGTAGGGATGATCCTCTGTTCCGGAAGTGCCTATTGAAAAATGAGCCCCTTTTATGGTCAGTGGGTTCTTGGAGTCATCAGGAGAATAGGTTGGGCCTATTGTATCTCCCATGGTAGTGTAAAAGCCTAATTTATCATCCAGGTAGTGGACTTCATCTTTAAACCAACTTGATTTATCCAGGGTTACGATGATAGAAGGGTTGATTAGCCTCCCTTCTCCCTGGACGTGATCATGAGAATAACTGTATTGGACCTTACCATGTTCCAGTTTTCCCGTTTTGCCAAAAAGTACCCATTCCTTTGGTAAGTCAAAGGCGATACCGGCTTCCGGGATTTCAAAAGTGTTCATATTCATGTTGGGTTTGTTTTCCGATGAAGCTGTATAACAGCATAGTGTTATGAAGATGGTGTAATAGTGTATTTTCATAGTATTCAACTTTTCAATTCAGTTAAAAAGGGCCAATGACTATGTGTAATTCATTCTGAGTACTGTATTGATCCTTTCCATAATGGATATTGTTAATGGGCGTATGGGTCACGCCTTTCATTTGGTAGATTTTAGAAAAAGCGTTTTGTAACGTTATTACCACCGAGTCTGGTTCTGACCAACCTTGTGAAATGTTCGTTATCTTGTTTCCCAGATCGATTTCTTTCTTTATAATACATTTTAAGGGATGAGGTGTATTTTCTAAGAGTTTTAAATAGCGAATGATCTCTGCTGGTTTTAGGTGGTTACTAAAATGGCGATAATCAAAATCTTGTAAACTTTTTGGCATGGACTACTTTTTCTTGATGATGTGGGGGATTAGCGCCGGGTCAATGGTACATTCGATTTCCACAGCATTTAGGTTAGGAATATTTCTCTCTGTGTTCTCGCTGATAGTAGTATTTTCTACGTCGTTGGCCTCTGTTTCTTCCACTTGTTTCCTGGCAAATTTCAGGTGGCTATTCAAAATCATTTTAATGTTTTTTTCATGGTCGGTGATCTTTCTTTCTGAGATGGTGCTTATAGTTTCATTTTTAAGTAAATGGCTGCTGCCATCAGCACCACGGAATAAAACTTCTTCAGAAAGGTAGTCTCCATAATCCGATAGGAATTCGACTGCAATCAGATGATCTTCACCATCAAAATAGTAACTTTTATAGGTTTCAGTTCCTTCCATCTGAGATTCAGATTGTCCATACAAGAGCGTGAGACCATCGTCGAAATACCACGTAAAGAAATCATTTGACTCATAGCCCGAAATGGTTATTTCGATCGTAAGTAATGCCTCAATTTGACTCTCTCTTATGCTTTGTATTTCCAGCCATTGTGCCTTAACCGAAGCGGTGTCTATCTGTATGGAATGTTCCCTGGAGTTGACATTTAAAAAAACAGATTTTGCGAGCTCCGACGGCAAATTGCCTCTCTCAAATGAGACTATGGAACTGTTGCTGTTTTCATGTGTTAACAGGACCATAAATAAAAAGAAAGATCTTGCGGCTTTAATAGGTATTGTCATTGCATTGCCAATAAGTTTGGTTGAGAACCTTGTGCTGTTTTATTACTTTTAAGATCATATCAAGGGAGGTGTAATCCTGAGATCATGGTTGATACAAGGTTAATCGGTTTCTCTTTTTTGTAAAAAAAACAGGATCTACAAATGATCTACAATAGCCTCCGTTTCCAGTAATAAGGTGAGTGAGTTGGTTTTATTATTTACTTTTTTGATGTAGAGATGAAGGTCAATTGCCACCAATTGTATAGTCACAAAGAGTGTTCAGAATTCTATCAATTTTATTTCAGCGAATAATATAAGAGAAGAAATTAAAAAAATACCTGTCCGGGTTAAAAGTAAGCGGTGCGACAAATATATCATTTCTATATAGACAGACTTGTCTGAATAATAGAATTACCACTACATTTACCAAAAAAACGATGGAAAAAAGACACCCTTTACCTCCTTTTACACGGGAGACCGCAACGCAAAAGGTACAGGCTGCTGAAGATGCCTGGAATACCAAAGATCCGGAGAAAGTAGCTTTAGCCTATACACCGGATACTGAATGGAGAAACCGGAATGTATTTCTCAATGGCAGGGCAGAAGTACAGTCCTTCTTGACGGACAAGTGGAAGAAAGAATTGTCTTACAAGCTCAGAAAGGAGCTTTGGAGCTTCACGGATAACAGGATAGCCGTACGCTTCGAATACGAGTATCATAATGCAAAAGGACAGTGGTTTCGGGCGTATGGTAATGAAAACTGGGAGTTTGATGAAAACGGGTTGATGCAAAAACGGTATGCCAGCATCAATGATCTGCCCATAGAAGAGGGGGAAAGAAGATTGTAATTTTTTTAAAGCTAAACAGACAGACCAGTCTATATAGCATGAGACGAATTTATTTATTCACACTTTTTATTCTGATGATACGCGTTGATGCGATCGGAGGGACAACTGAAAAACCAATATATAAAAATATGGATCATTCAAAAACTGTTATTGCCTATCGTTCCCGGGAAATTCAGGGAGTTAAAGTAGCCTATAGAGAAGCGGGCAACCCGGAAAACCCGGCCATTGTATTGTTACATGGGTTTCCTACATCAAGTCATATGTATCGTAAGGTGCTGGCTGCCCTTTCAGATGAGTATTACCTGATCGCTCCGGACTATCCCGGGTTTGGGGAGAGTGACTTTCCTTCTCCTGATACTTTTGAATATACATTTGATCACCTGGCTTCGATCATCGATGATTTTTTAGAGAGCATGTCGATAAACCGGTATGCATTAATGATCCAGGACTATGGGGCACCGATCGGTTTTAGAATTGCTACCGCCCACCCGGAAAGGGTCACTGCTATTATCAACCAAAACGGTAATGCTTATGAAGAAGGTCTGGGGGAAGCCTGGAAAGACGTTAAAGCATTATGGAAAGACAAGAATACGGCAAATGAAAATGCCATGTTAGGTGCATTTTCACTGGAAGGATTAAAATGGCAATATACGCATGGTACACGCAACCCTGATCACGTCAACCCTGATACATGGAATTTGGACTTTCTGAGACTTTCACGTCCCGGGGCACATCGTGCGAACCTTGACTTATTTTATGATTACCAAAACAACCTGAAATTATACCCCCAATGGCAAAAATATCTAAGGGACCATCAACCTCCTTTGCTCATTGTATGGGGGAAAAACGACGCTTTTTTTCCTGAATCCGGTGCAGCGGCCTTTAAAAAGGACGTTCGTAAAATAGATTATAACCTTTATGATACAGGACACTTTGCCCTGGAAGAAGATGGCGGGGATATTATCAGGAAAATACGCACTTTTATGCATCGAATAAAAGGATAATGAAAACGAAGTAAGCAATGCAAGAGAATCTTGAGGTGCGTGAAAGGATACTTACAGTAGCCACAACGCTTTTTCATCGGCAGGGATACAATGAGACGGGGATCAACCAGATCATCAAAGAAGCTAATGTAGCCAAGGCCAGCCTGTATTATCACTTTGCCACCAAAGATGATCTTTGCATTGCCTATTTAAAACGTCGTCACGAGGTTTGGAACGACACCTTGCAAGAATTCATCCGGGACAAGGAAGATAAAATACTTGCAGTATTTGACTTTTTGATGGAGGATAACGAACAGTGCAACTATCGTGGGTGCAGTTTTCTGAACCTGCTGCCAGAGGTCCCACCGGGTAAAAAAGAGATGTTGTCAGAAGTGCAAGAACATAAAAAGGGAGTGTTGGCCTTTTTTGAAGCTGAAATTAAGGGAAGTGATCCGGACCTGCCCTTTACGGTTTATTCTTTGTTTGAAAATGCTATTATTGAAAGCCAACTGTTTCAAAGTCAGGAACCTGTGTTAAGGCTGAAGAGAATTGTGGTGTCTTTACTTAGAGCGAATGGCTGAAAAGTATAGTAGTTCTTTCTTATTTTGAACGATTTCCCCATTTTCAACGCATGCAGTTGTAAAACGAATATTTTCTTACCAAAGCATTTGTAATATTTAAATTGAAACCCAAACGCTTGCCTCACCTCCTATGTCAGAAAAATATGAAGCTGGTGAATCATAATACCCCTATTTCATAATAATCACTGTATTTGACATTATGAATGAGAAGCTCATAGTGGCATTACGATGGGTACACTTTATAAAAGTGCACCAGGAGCATCGGTAGTCAGCAACAAGCAGCACCAAAATTTTATGACATAATATTGCCTACTGCTTGTTGCTGACTCATCAAATAACGTTGGGCCCTGCAAAAACTATGCATAATTTACATCGGATACGTCATTGAATCATTGAAGTACCCCTAGTTCTTTAACAGTATAAATCTAGTTTCATAATGTTCAATAAGTGTTGGTTTGGTTAACTGCTTTAATGCTTCGCCAAGTACATTAGCTTCAAAGGCCTGAGTTGCACCTGTCTGGTCCAGCAACCTGGAGATATCCAGTATGGCATGGTCTCCTTCCGTTTCCCGCAGGTGCAGGATAACTCCATTGGCTGACGGGAGAGGCCTGGCGTTGACCAAAAGTAGATTGGGCAGATCAAAATCGGCCAATGATTTGGATGCAGGTACTGTAGCTGTTCTTGAGGTTCCCGGTGGGATGACACGTGCTAACATGGGGACTCTGCTGTCCCATCCGAATCTTGTTGCCGTAGAATTCGAGATGTCAGAGGATGAAGTCAGGTAGTATCTCCATTTCATCTCGCCTTCCTGGCTTGCTCTGAAGTTCGTAGTCCAATAATTATTGAGTACCCACGAGTATAGATGAGGCTTTGCAGGTTGGCGCTGATAATAGAATCTTCCGGTGTTTATTGCTCCAAACTGTACGAGCGGTACATCGTTACTGCTAAACAGGATCTGAGCTTCGTTGTTTTTTACCGCGGCAAAGTTCTGTATCACATTCCAGTCGGCAGAGGTTCCTTCCAGTTGGTTGATGCCCGGATTTACCGTGCCACCCTGCACATCAAATGCCAACTGATCCTTATCGCCCATTTGGAACGGGAAGGCTATAAACACTCCTTCAGGTGAAGTAACAGGTAGTTTGACCATACTGTAAGAGAGTTCGATCCTTTTTGCCGTATGATAAAGCCGGATCTCCAGGTTGACCCCTCGATGGTCTGCGCATCCATCGATCTTACCATTCACCATCAGGCTACTCCACAATGGGGTCTCTTTGATCGTAGAAACCCGAACATCCGATAGACCGGTAACCTTCTTTTTGATAGGTACATATACGGTGTCCCGGTTGTCATTCGTAAGTCGCTCCATAGACTGCCGGTTGTCGGGCTGTTCATAAATAAACTCTCCGAGCTTCATTTCACTCGAAGCGTCCAGTAATTCTTTCTTTAACTCCTTGTCAAACAGGCTTTCTATCACTCCTTTTTTGGGATCTACCGTCAGGCGATAATATTGATTTTCGAGTATTGAAGTAGTGGATGGTTTCGGTGGGTTGGCCTGTTTTTTTTCGGCCTCTTCCACTTTGATGTGGAAAGTTGTGTAGCCCATTGGAGGAATGTCAGGCGCCCAAAGGCCCCAATAGCTGCCATCACCTCTGCTTGAGATAAGTTGTGCTTTAACAGTCCTTCCATTTGTATCCACTATGCTGAAGTCACGGTTAAGAGGGAGTAATTCATGATCAATGTACACTTTTACCAATCCCGAACGTGTCCAGTTCAATGTGTTAAAAATGGCGATGGTAGGCAAATCTGACTTTGGAATGTGTTGCTGCATCAGTCCCAGCGCCTTTTCCTGGATCAGACTGGAGGCTTTGAAAGCGCTCCAGGCAAAGGAAGACTTCTGGCCCCATTGGATAACCGAGTTTTCAGTGAGAGGGTCGCGAATGCTCTCTGCTGCACCGAAGGTGTGTTCGTCATAAAACAGTAATTCATCATAAGCGCCGGAAATGTCTTGGTTCATACCTTCTGGTAGTGCAGTTCCCATAAGCCGTGCCATCGATAGCATCCCCATATTGGCGATCATATGGGAGTGAGTGGTTCTGGCGGCTTTGGTTTCGTTGAACGCAGAGCCGAAACCGTCTGTCCACCAGTCTGGCCAGGCCACTTTTTTTACCGGGAGTGTTTCACTTTCATGCTGATCCAGGTAGATCATAAATTCACTGGCCAGGGAAAGTTTAAGTTTTGGCCACGCATACTTTTCGTTCCACTCTTTTACAATATCACAGGCTTTGGTAGAGGGGGGAGAGTTATCTGTGAGATATCCTGAAAACTGGAAGGCAGTCTTGTCGTACGGATATCCCTTTTTTTCAAGTTCATCCAGGTATTGGGAGAGGTTGGCCCTGAACTGATCAATTTCTCCTGAAGTAAGGCTCAGCGCATTTCCATGCATGTAGTGCTCACTCCGGTAGGCAAGCAGGCGATGACCTGAATTGGACTCCCACCAGAAGGAGGTCGGTTTGTCAAAAGGTACCTGTGCCCGGTGACCATGCTGACCCATGGTAAGGTACCGGACCCCTGTGTTGTTGTAAAGGTCTATCATACACCAGCCAATACCATTGACATCATTTTGCATAGCGGTGTTGACATCTATGCCTTTTTGTTTGAAAAGACTAAGGGTCTGGGTTTGTATGGCCAATGCCGTTTCGTCTATTATTTCCGAAAAATTGAAAAACATACCAGTCACTTCAATACGTCCTTCTTGAATACGTTTCAAAAGCCTGTCTACCTGGTCTTTCGGACGGCTATTGAGATATTCGCGTACGGTCCATGCGGCTTCACATGTCCATCTGAATTTAGCTTCATCCGGATAGTGGTCGGTCTGATCACAGTAGTCCAGGGCGTAATCTATGTACCTCAGGTGCTCTGCCAGGATCTCCGTCTGTGGTCGTGTATAGCCGATGTCTGTATGGGAATGTTGCACAAGATGAATGGTCCATTCCTTGACAGGCTCCACTTTAAAACGGGTCTGTTCTTTCACTTTACCGATACTTACTTCCGCCTCAATCATCGTGGGAGCAGTCACTATGGGCACCAGGAAGTCCACCTCATTAAATCCCGAGTTGAGCCACACCTCTTTTTGCAAACCCAGGGCTGTTATGCTTGCCTTTACGGGCTCTTTCAAATGAGTGAATTCGAACCTGACCGTATGGAAAAGCTTTCCATCCTTTTTGGTAACGACTTTAATTTGTTGCGTTTTGAACCCCTCTTTGAGTGATCGCTCATAGGTCATGTACCATGCATCACTTTGATTGTCTACACCATCTACCTTGATCACAACTGCCTTGCCGGGTTTGAAGTATTTTGCCGGGATTTTTAAGACCGCAGAGCCCATTTCGTCCTTATTTTTATCGATCATTGAACGATTGAAGACCAGTTCCGTTCCGTCTTTTCCCGATATTTTCCGTACAGTCTGGTCACTGGTTGGGCCTGAGAACGTCAATAACTTTTGACCATTCACATAAAGGTCAAATGCCTGCGCAGGAGCTTTAGTGCCCATTCCGTATAACCATATGAATGATATGGTCTTTTTAGTATATCCTTTGGGAATAACTTCTGTTTCCCATACAATGGGATCGAAATCCGCCCGTGCACGGGAAAGAAGGCATTTTTCCCGGTAGGAGAAAGGAGAGTGATAGGTAAATCGGGTACCACTAAGTGCGCTTTTGAAGCCAGTGAAATGGTTTTCCTGGGCGCTGGACTCAAAGACTAAGGTGAAGAAGAGTAGCAGATATACTATTGTATTGGGTTTCATAGGCATCATTTTATAGAAGGCTTATCTTATAGGACAGAATGACTACAATAATACGCGACCGGTCATTTTCAATTAGTTGCTTTGAAGAGTTTTGATAAATTAATAATGCAGTGCTTTCTACAGAAAAATAGAAGTCTTCATAGTTTGTTTGTACAAGCGGTGCCATTGCCGAAATATTAAGCCAGATGAATGTTTTAAATCTTTTTTAAAAATAACTAAATCGATTTAGTTATTCAATCATTTTTCGAATTCACATGGCGCGAATATGGTCAGCGTAATGCGTGTGTCTGTAGACCGGAAATTCCATTATTAATAATTTGAAAGCAGATATCCTAAAGGCAGGTCTCTGATCGGATACACTGAAGACGATATCATCAGATCAGAATTAAATTAAACAAATTGGTTACTTTGATCCTTAACCATCTTAAAAGGCATGCTTATGAGCGATAAAGGTTATATTTTTCAATTTCTCGGAGATTTGCGAAACAACAACTCCAAAGAATGGATGGTAGAAAACAAAACCAAGTTTGAAAAAGCAAAACGGATCTGGGTGGAAGAAATTGAAAAGATACAAAACAGGCTTTCTAAATATAATCCGATATATAACGAAGTTCCGGCCAGGTCCACTATTTCAAGGATCAATAACAACCGAATGTTTCATCCGGAGAAGCCCATCTACAAAGATTTTTTCAGTTGTGAGCCGGGTAAAAAAAATCCGATGGCTGATCTTTTCTATATTTCCATAAGTCCGGGAGGCTCATTTCCTGCCGGGTCTTTTATGGGCGGCGGCCTCTACCAGTTGGATAAGGATATGCTCACTAAGGTTCGTGAGGCAATCGATTATAACGGAGATGTGTTACAAGGGATTATTTCAGAGAAAAAGTTTGTCGATTTTTACGGAGGATTGAACGATGACCCCAATAAGCTGAAAACTGCCCCGAGAAATTATGATAAGGAACACGAATACATAGAGTTACTCAAATATAGAAGTTTCACCGCTACCCGGGACCTCACGGAAAAAGAGGTTTGTTCAACGGGTTTCGTGGATTTGGTAGAGGAAGCATTTGTAACCATCAAACCATTTTCTGATTACTTAAAGCAATCATTGACGTTTGAAAATTGAGCCTATGTGGAGATGCCCTAAATGTAAGCGTAAGTTTAAATCCACGAACCAACATCATATGTGTACTACAAAGGATATTGGGGAGCTGTTTTTGGGGAAATCGGATGAAATGGTGTTGACTTTTGATCGAATAATGACGGAGGTAATGCTTTGGCAACCCAATGATCTGGGGGCTTCTATCCACTCAGTCGTTTTTACAAACAGGAAAGCCTGGCTCATTATTAAACCGATGAAAAAGGAGCTGGATGTAAAGTTTTATTATTCTGAGGAAATTGATTCTCCTTTGATCAAAAAACGAACCACTTATCCGAATAAGTTTGCACACCATCTTCGGGTGTCATCCGAGCTGGAAATAACCGCAGAGTTGATTAATTTGCTGAGAATGGGGTATGATTATGCTATGGATAGTTAATCATGGATCAACGGCTGGACTATCTTCATAATAATCCTATCGTTGAAGAGTTATGTCTATTCAATAGAGCAATGGGTGTATAGCAGTGCAGCGTTTTATATTTCAAATGAGAAGAATCGAGTGGTATTACAAATGCTGGAACAAGATAGATACGCTTTATAAAAGCGCACCAGGAGTTCGTTATAAATGATTTGTTGATAGCAAAATTATCCCTGACCCATACCGATTTATGGGCCGATCGTTACTTTTGATAGTAAGATTGAGAAGGACACTATGAGATGAGCCATGTACCAGGAGATTAAACCAATACACGGATTGAAGGACTTTGTTGGTTCCTTCTGGACCTATTCAGGTCCTGGGAAAGCTGAACAATATAAGGTTCTGCCTGATGGCTGTATCGATCTTATCTTCAACCTTAGTAATCATACAACTACTTTATCCGGGGTAATGACCCGATTTGCTGAAAGGAAACTAGAAAGAGGAACCGATCTAATAGGAATACGCTTTAAGACGGGGAGATTCAAATGCTTTACCAATGTCTTTCAGAGAGAACTTAAAGACCTTAAAATTGAGGCGGATCAAATTGTGCCACAGTTACCTGCAGACATCAATGACAGATTAGCAGAGCAGGTCTCCATTGAAGCCAAAATAGATGTTTTACAAGACATTATTTATAAGCTTGTTGTTGACTCAAAGCAACAAGAAGATGTGTTGATGCTATCTATTGTAGACAAAATACGGTTTGAAGGGAATATTGGTAGTATCAGCTCTTTAGCCAAGTCACATTGCATAAGTCCCCGACAGTTAGAAAGACGATTTAAGACTTGCACAGGACTAACGGTCAAGGAATTTACCCGCATAGTCCGGTTCAATAGTGCCAGGAGTCTGATCAGAGAATGTCATGAAAAAAACCTTTTAGAGATTGCGTTCGATCTGGGATTTTATGACCATGCACATTTGACCAACGAATTCAATCGGCTATCCGGAGAAAATCCGTCCTACTTCAGATAATGTCGTTTTTTTACAAAGCAAGACTTTCGGGTACGACTATCTTTGTCCTGTAAAAGGATATGAAATAATCAATAACGATAATTGGTTTGCTGCTGTTATTTCATGTAGGCCAAACGAAACACTAAAGGCAGGACGGAACACTTTACATCAGGAAATAACCAAATAGAAAATATGGAGGTACACTACGCATACACTATTCTTTACGTAAAGAACGTCCCTCAATCCATCCATTTTTATAAAAATGCTTTTGGATTTGAACAGAAATTTTTGACACCTGAAAACGATTATGGAGAGATCATTTCAGGTACCACGACAATTGCTTTTGCAAGTGTGGAACTCGGGAATGCTAACCTCAAAGAGGGTTTTAGCAAAAGTGATCTGAAGGACAAGCCATTTGGGATTGAACTCGCCTTCACCACTCAAAATGTGGAATCACTTATTAAAAAAGCTACGGATGAAGGAGCTGTGCTTTTGGAAGAAGTAGCGGTGAAACCGTGGGGACAAAAAGTGGGCTATATAAGGGATCCGGATGGTTTTCTACTGGAGATATGTACGCCTTTGCCAGGTTAGGAATAGCGCATTGACAGGTAATCTCTTAATCGGGAGGCATGGTTTGATATCTGGTTATCCACCTTTAAGTGGGTGCCTTGGCGTCAAAGGTGTCATAAGCTTTCCGGCGTTGAGATTACCACTGAGAACCGCACCATCCATATAACCTCCATAAGCAGGTGCTGTTTCTGCTCCTGAAAAAAATAATCGTCCATCTAAATAGGATGCCTCAAATAAAGGATGACCATACTGAGGACTCATATAAATGGACTTAATAGTTTCACAGGAGGTGTGCATATCCTTTGACCAATCCTTTTCTTCATAAGTGAGATAATTAAGCACCTCATTGCCAAGATACTTGGAGAGATAGTCCATAATACGTTGTTTCCTCTTTTCTGCGCTAGTATCTCTAAGCGTTTCATTGACGAATCCCATCAGGGCGTAATGCTCATCGAGATGGTCTGAATGATCATATAATTCTACTACCGGACCCACTTGTCCCAGCATAGTACCTGAGAGGTTTTTGTCACGCCAGAAGGGCTTTGCAAAGGTCATACCGATCTTGATGGCGTTGCTCATCCAGGTATGTGTGTTTTTCATTACCTCAGTGACAGTTGCAGGTAGGTCAGGTGAAAAGGTAATGCGTGTAACAATGCGTGGAGGTATTGTCACTATGGCTTTTTCTGCCTGGTAAGCAGTATCATTGGCAATTACCTGTAAACCATCTGCTTTCACATTTATGGCTGTTACATTGGTATCCAGTTTTATTTTTTCGGAAAAAGACCTAGCCAGCGCTTCTATCATTGCCATCGAACTGCCTGATATCCTGCTGGCGGGGGCGGCGTTCGGGTCATTCCTGAAGTAATGTGCAGGGGCCATGGTGCTGTAAACCAGCACGTTTTCTCCCTCACTATATTGGTGAAATTTGGCAATACCTAATTCTTCCAACAAACCGACCACCTGCTGATGATGGGTTTGGAACCAGACCGCGCCAAAATCAATACGGTTTTTAGTAAAGATCCTGCCGCCAATACGGTCGCGCGATTCCAATATGATAAAATCAGTTTCACCTGCCTGATATAACCGGTAAGCAGAAGTGAGACCGGATAATCCTGCGCCGACAATGATGTATTTTGTAAAAACCTGTTGCATTAATTTTCAATGACTGAAAGACGATACCTTGTATTCAAGTGAATGACTAAACAGCGAAGATAATGATCGATATAGTCAAAAATTGCCCGGAGTGGCATTTAATTGATTTATATCGGATTTTTTGGCGCCAAATAAATCAAGGTGAAACAGTGAAGGGTACAGGTACAAAACCAACTGCCTGTTTAATTTTTGATCAGCCTGAAAGCGGCACTACCTGTGCCATCACTTACATGCAATATATATATGCCATTTGGGATGTTCGAAGCATCGATCTTAGTCCCTATGTTGTTCAGGGTAACAGAAACATTCAGCATCTTGCCCTGTAAATTCAATAACCTTACCTGCTGAGAGGCAATTGTTTTATCCCTGATGTAATAAATTCCCGAAGACGGATTGGGTACTACCTTTATATCCTTATCATTAAACCTGCTGACCTGTGCTATTTCGGAATAAGAAAACTGGCCATCAAAATCGGTTTGCTTAAGCCGGTAGTAGGACCTTCCAAAATAAGGGCTGGTATCCATAGTCTGATAATCCAGGGTGGAGAGCGAATTACCTGCTCCTTTAACAGTTTCCAGTTTTTCCCAACGTATTGCATCCATCGATCTCTCCACAGTAAAGAAATCATTATTTGTTTCAGAACTGGTGGTCCATGAAACCATAACATCGTTCTGTTCGGCAGTGGCTTTAAATGACAATAATTCAACAGGCAGTGGCATCGACACATTCGTATTACCGATAGTGATCCTATCCCCATTTGTAATGCTGACCCCTGAAAAGACCAGGGTATTTCCAACTACTGAGCCATCTACCGGAGTTACATCGTTATCAGCAAATCCGTTGCCGTTCCTATCGATCAACAAACGAAGGTTAGATCCCAGCGGACTGGCCAGATCACTAAGGTCGAAACTCAATGAAACGGTGCCTACATCTCCTGTTTCGCTAAATCTCCATATACGTTCCAGGCGTTCTTCTATTACAGCTCCGTCAACATCGCCAGAAGTGCCATCCAAAGCGCCGTTTTGATGTCCCCACATCAAAAAATCTCCGTTATCCAGTGAACTTGGATTGAACACACGAATTTGCCCCGGACCCGAAGCATCTCTGTGACGGGATCCATCGCTGGCCTGACCTATGCCTGCTACGTCAAAGTCAAAATCCCCATTGCCATTATCATCCATCGTATATACGTCATTTCCTGAAGCTGAAATATTGATGTCATATTTGGCAGCCAGATAATTGTCAATGATTATTCTCTGGGCTTCGTTTATTTCCACATTGTAGAAAATGATCTCTGCAATTTCACCGTCCAACCGAAAGGTAGAATTTACACCATCGTCCAGAAAACGAGCTCCGATCAAAACATCCACCGTACTGGTAGTTGTACCGACTGTACCTCCGGTAACGTCACTGGCAGCAGAAACCCAGGAATTTTTAGAAGAAGCTGAAGTGATCGCTGAGCCGATTGCCCAGGAACCGGTGGCTGTGGCGGTTCCCTGCGAGAGATCTCCACCGGAATAGAAGTTGAAATTGTTGTTCTCAACATAAAACTGGTATTGACGATCACTGGCTGTGGAGCGGGAAAGTAGGGTGCCTTCATTATTGGTATTCACATTAAACGTGGAGAAAAATGACCAGCTGTCTGTTCCCGGTGTTACATCCAGGACATCTCCCAAACTCAATGCGTCCCCTCCGTCAAAGCTAAGGGCGGGCAGGGAGTTCACTACATTGGTATTAAAAGTAGGTCTGCTACTCAGTGATCCTTGTGTAGCACTTAACGCATTTCCTGACACGTCAGACCAGGCACTTACCGATGCACCATTGGATAAGCTTAAATCATTTGCCCGTACCCAAAATTGGTTATTATTCGAATCACCAACACCTGCCGGACCCGTATTGCCGGAAATAAAACTACCGGAACCTACCACCGGAAAACCGGTACAACCTGTTCCGGTACATGCTACAGTAAATGAAGTGCATATCTGGTTTATTGAGCCTGAATTAGCAAAAGTTATCTGGCTACCGGACCCGTTTTGCAATGTGGTAGTGCCGGTACCGCAAAGGGTGGCGTCGGTAAAACTGATGATCAAGTCATCATTAGAGATAGACCCCGTATTTATAACGGTTACGCTATTACCTGCCAATACCAAATCGTCGGCGCTACTGATGGACGAGCCTGCATTGGCTTCCAGGTATCCCAGGTTTACCAAGCTGGAGTTAAGTGTAAAAGACCCTCCTGTTTCTATTTGAGTAAATCCTTCCACCATCATTTCTATTCCCGTCACGGACAATAACCCCTCTACTAAGACATCCCCGGTCTGATAAAACATATTCAGGTTAGATGCAACAAACGGACCGACATTTGTCCTGCCCAGCCCATCGGGTGAAATGCCTGCACCTCGATTATCCGTGATCGCATTAATGGTAATAGTATGCCCTGAAAGTATAACCACATTATCACTGCTGGCAGGGTACATACCGGTAGCCAAAGGGCCTCCTGATCCATCTGAAAGAGTTGTCCAGGAATTCGGATCATCCCAGTTGCCTCCTGAAGTGGCATTGCGGGAATAATAGGTTACAGGCTGGAAAACAAGCCCGTAAAAGTCAGTGGTCACGTCATCCGGAAATACTCCCACACTTTCATCTCCCGCTCCATCTGCTGTTGTCCAGTTGGCAGAGGTACTGATGGCGGTGGCACAGTCCGATAAGGTAGAAGTACATAAAGTACTGCCTGAATAAAGCATAACATCGTTATCCCCCGTAATTTGAATGGCATTGACACCGGCAGTGAGGCCTGTATTCGTTATAAGGGGAGCGGTTCCAAAGGTATTATTAGCTATAGCACTCAAAAAAGTAGTGGGAGTACTATCGTCAGAACCCAAAAACATATAAAGGGTCTCACTACTTACGTCTATATCAAAACCCGGATCCGATTCCACCGAATTTCCCAGGTTGGTGGTGATTGCTCCGTTGATGTCATTAACAGTGATTACAGTCCCTGATGAGATCGTGTTCCCGGTATTATTTTGCCAGGTAATAGCACCTTCTCCGGTAGAAAAAGCGGAAACGCCGTCCCAGTCGTTATCTGTTATGAAAATGGTGGTTCCATCCGGTAGAGGAACGAAAGTTACAAACGAAAAACCATCGTTGGCATCCGCATTAAAACCTACGAACATTACCTCACCGACAGATTGACCAAACCCTGGGAATGATAGCATAAAAAAAATGAGGCTGAATAGTAGTTGACGTGTTGGGTGTTTATGGGTGTACATAATTGTTGCAATCTACCATGTAAATTATGAAAATAATTTGACTAATGTAAGATTTATGGCATTGTTGAGCCGGAAGCTTTGTTTGGTTAAATGAATTTTAGCCAGTTTCCTCCAAAAGAGATTTGTTTGATTTTATAGTTCATTTTCTTCCTTACGCTATTTTATAGTTGACCTAAAGTGTACATTTATTATCTCAACATGAGCGCTATCAGCAGAAAAACAGATCATATCGTATACGCTGTCCGGGATTTGGATAAAGCAATGGATGATTTTGAAATCAGGTTAGGGACCCGCCCTGTTTTTGGAGGATATCACCCCACCCAGGGCACAAAAAATGCGCTGGTCAATTTGAATGAAGGATGTTACCTGGAATTGCTGGCAGTTGATCATGCTAATCAAGCCATTAAGGCGCCCCGTTGGATGGGAATAGATGTGCTGACCCGCCCGCAATTGACCCGTTGGGCCATAAAGTCAGACAACCTGGAGAAGGACAGCGCTATTTTGAAAAGATACCAGAATGAAATGGGGCATATAAAAAGTGGGTCTCGTAATACTGCAGATGGCTCACTACTAAAATGGGAGCTGATCATGCCTTTATCGGTCCCTGAGGTAGAACTTGTCCCTTTTATGGTGGATTGGAGTGCTTCTGAAATGCATCCTTCGGACTACTTGCCAGACATGAACTGCAGACTCCTGACTCTTTATGGGACACACCCGGAACCTGAGGCCTACGCGGATGTATGCAGCGAGCTTGGTATAGCGTTTAAGATCACCAGATCGAAAACACGCACTCTAAAAGCGGTTATTCAAAGCCCTAAGGGGCGTATCGAATTATAAGTATGGTGGGGTAACGAGGTGAGCTAGAGTTAAAAAACACAATTAAAATCAATTAAGGAAAAATCGACCCAACGTCACTCTGAGCCACTTTGGGGGATATGTGCGAAGGGAAAATGGCGTGAGAGTCTCCGGAATCGGGAGATTCCTTTAGCTCCATACGCACACTAGCTGCAAAGCTTCGGAATGATGTTCTGTTTTGTTACTTTTCCTTTTATTCATGTTAGCATTAGTATGCCATTTTTGAACTGGCCAGGACAGCACAAATCAGCCAAAGGAGAGTAGCATTAAATGAAATCTTTCTATCCCTTCCAACATGTAAAACCTTCTATCCTGTTAAGTTAAGCTTACCTTTCTTCCGGACTATGCTTAGGTAACATTTTCGCTGTGACATAAAACGTACCGAAAGGTACAATGGAGGCCAGCAAGGCAATAAGCGTTTTACGGGTGTTCCATTCCTGGTCTATCCTGATCTGTATCACAGCT
This sequence comes from Fulvivirga sp. M361, assembly GCF_007097395.1. Classification (GTDB taxonomy): domain Bacteria; phylum Bacteroidota; class Bacteroidia; order Cytophagales; family Cyclobacteriaceae; genus Fulvivirga. The sequence continues at coordinate 133,723 of NZ_VKDC01000005.1, read as the reverse complement.
AAAACATAGAGAACAAAAAGTATCCCATGTGCCATTCCGATGATCTTGTTCGGGCCGGGCATATCCATGAGGTATTTTAAGGGCATAGTAACGAAAAGTATCAGAAGAAAAGATACCCCTTCTGCAAATGCGAGCACTCGAAATCTGCCGAGTTGTGTTTTAAGTGAATCGATCATAGGTGGGTGATTAGCAATTTTTGAAAGGGTAAAATATGGAGGGGCAAATAACAGTATAAATGGTGTAAAGGTAAAGTCTGATGTAATACTTTTATGATGATCTTTTACATGTGCATGCGCTTTGGGAACATGCTAACTCAATAGACATAAACTACCTGGCACCTTCCATCGTTCTATTCCATCAAATCCGCTTTCAAACTCTCAAAGTTATATCCGGCAAAGATCCCCAGCCCATTTTGAATGTTATTAGCGATCTGGACCGGTTCTGCAAGCGTTCCCTTTTCTTCTATGTCCTTTTGAAAAACAGAGGTGAGGAGGTATTGATAATAGTCTTTACTAAGTGTTTTTAAAACCACATAAACCTCAACGTCAGGGTCTTTGGAAAAGTCCAGGTTAATAGGGATAATAAAAAAATCAATGGTATGCGGCTGGCCATTAAACCGGATGTCATCAAAAAACAGGATGGGGTCACCGTCGCTTGAGCTCGGACCTCCAATACTGATATCTACATTACCCGTTAATCCTACATCAGGATCTTCCAGCAGAAGAAATCCTACCTCCCCGTCAAAAATATCATCAGCGCCTTCAGGTACAATAACTATTTCCACTCCATAATAATTCTGGCTTGTGCCTGGGTCCTGAAAAGTGAGTGTTGCCCGATATCCCGATTCACCAAGGTTGACGTTTGTAAGTTGGGTCTCTATAGAAAAGGATTGCACAGGCACTGCCCCGGGAATGATGTTGGATGAAGTGACTTCAGAAAAACCATCCACCTGCACACTAAGAAAGTATTCTGTTTGCACTTCCGGGATAAATGTACTGGTATAGTTTCCCTGACCATCTTCAAGTAGTGTTTCAATCACCTCCGTGGCATTGGAAACAGTGACAATAGCCTGATCAACAGAGATCACCTGTTCCGGGGCTAATATGAAGTTGCTTCTTGAAAGGTCTATTTGAACAGGGCTTCCCGGTCGGAAAAATGAATTGACCACTACCTGGGGTTTTTCTTTGAAGTCAGGATCAAAAGGTGTTTCACACGCCATGATACTTAAAAGAGCTAATGAATAGACTATTCGATTCATAGGTTTAAAATTTGAATTGATAGCTAAAAGCGGGAATAATAGGGAAGAGGCTCAGCTGTGTAAACTGCTTTTTGTCCACATTAAATTCTACGAAAGTCGGATTCAAACGAGAATAGGTATTGTAGAGGCCAAAAACCCATTTTCGTTCACCCCATTTCTTCTTTTTAGAGAAGCTTATGCTGATATCCAGGCGATGATAGTCTTTCGTTCTGGTAGCATTGCGACCGTGGAAATCTTTGATGAAATCAGTTCCCCTGACCTTTCCTGTAATATGATCATTTGACCTTTTGTAGGTGGCGGTAGGCAGTGTAACCGGAAAACCGGTTCCGTAAACCCAGATAAATCCTAAATCGATATTTGCTTTTAGCTTGTGGTTTAGCGTCAGACTTATATCATGCCTGCGGTCATATCGGTAATAAAATTCCCTGCCAAAGTTGAGGTTTTCAAAATCTCTCTTGTTTTTCGACCAGGTGTATCCCAACCAACCGGTGGTTTTTCCCAGCCGTTTTTGTACTAAGAGCTCTATGCCGTAGCTGTATCCTTCTCCGGTTTCAATTTTATCTTCCCAGGCATTGTCTATGTCCAAAAAGCCTGCGCCGTCCTTATACTCGACCAAGCCGGACATCCATTTATAATACCCTTCTACGGTAAGTTCAAATTTGCCGGCTACTTCCATGGCCACTCCCAGTGCCACCTGATCCGCTATTTGTGGTTTTATTCTATCCGTTACCGGCACCCACAGGTCTGTAGGCAACCCTACACCCGAATTCACTAAAAGATGTATGTATTGGGCCATTCGGGCATAGGAAGCCTTTACAGAAAAAAACTCTGAGAATTGGTAATTGGTAGAGATCCGGGGTTGAAATGAAGGATAAAATGTGTTTTCAGCCATAGATCCTGACAGGTGGATGCCTGCGTTTAAACTAAAACGATTCGATACCCTGATCTCATCTTCTATGTAGGTGTAGAACTCTTGCGTATTTATGTTGGATGAGCCGAAAGTAGTATCCGTCTCCAGATGCGACTGAAAACGCGAGGCTCCCGGTTCAAACAGGTGGTCGATGGCAGAAGCTCCAAACCGTATATGGTGATTATTTGAGGGTAAATAGTCAAAATCAATTTTTGCTGCCCAGTCCCGGATGTTTGAGGTATAAGTATTGCGCCGGAAGATATTTTCAATAGTCCCGTTCCTGTCAAATTTGACATCGACTTTGGTAGACAGGTTAAGCTCGTATCGACTAAAAGTGGTGGTGAGGTTCCCAAATAGTCGTGGACTGTAAACATGATTCCATCGTATCGCGGTGGTGATGTTTCCCCAATTTAGGTCTGTATCCTCATTGAGGTCCTCTATGACGTTTCCAAAGTTAGAAATAGCATCGACGCTTTCTTTAAACTTATCCTTGCCTGCATATGCGCTGAGAAATACCCGGTCCTTGTCGGAAAACATATGATTCACCTTTGCGTTGATATCACCAAAATAATAGGAAGTGATTTGGTCACTATCAGCCAACTTTGCTAAGGGCACCATGAATAAGTCCATAAAAGTTCTTCGGCCTGAAAGCATGTAAGACGTTTTTCCTTTATGGATAGGACCTTCTATAGTCAGTTTTGTAGCTACATTTCCGATGGCACCTTCTCCATGGAATTCATTATTGTTCCCTTCCTTCATGTTAATGTCTATTACTGAAGATAGTCTGCCACCATATCGTGCCGGAAAGCCTCCCTTGATCAGGTTAACATTTTGGATGGCGTCGGCATTGAAAATGGAGAAGAACCCGAAAAGATGGCTGGCATTATAGACCGGCACTCCATCAAGTAGGATCAGGTTTTGATCCGGTCCCCCGCCGCGAACATAGATGCCGGATGTACCTTCCGAACCGGATTGTATTCCTGGCAAAAGCTGGATCGTCTTAAGAATGTCCACTTCACCCATAAAAGCAGGTGCCGATTTGATCTCTTCACTTTTAAGCGTAATACTGCTCATCTGGGTTTTTTCGAAAATAGGAACATGACCACTAACTGTAATTTCTTCGAGTAATTGGGAATTTGCCTTCAACAGCATATTGATAACGGTATCTCTTTCGCTATGCAGCACCTTCTCTTCAGACTGGTATCCTATGTACGAGTAAGAGATCTTTTGTGGGTAACTATGCGTTGTCAGGCTATAAAAACCATATGAATTGGTGGTGACCCCCCGGGCATTGTTCAGGTCTATGACATGAGCACCTATCAGGCTTTCTCCGGATTCTTCATCGGTGAGGAACCCGCTAATGGTTACTTTTTTTTTTTCGATCTACTGGTTTTTCTTTCGAAAGTATGACCAGATCATTTCTCCGGGTCCAGGTTACCCTTATAAGTTTGAAGACAAGATCAAGAAATTCCTCTAGTATATAAACTTCTTTATTCAGGGCAATCACCTGTTCTTTGTCAAAAAGGGTTTCAACGTAAGAAAACTCTATGTCAGTTTGTTCAGATACAACTTTCAAGGCTTTTGCCAATGTTACCTCCCGGTGTTGAAACCGGATCACCGGACCGGATTGCTGTGCAGAAAGCACTGTGCTGACCAAACAGAAGATACCTGATAAGCCTGTTTTTAGTAAAGATCTAATGGCACCCATCTCCTGAAATTTGAATTTTTCTCTCATTTATTTCATAATCAAATCCCATGGTTAACCCGAGTATTTCCAGCACCTCTTCCGGGTCATCAAATTGAATGACCGATGTAACGTTGCAGTTATATATATCAGGGTTGGTTACGATGATTTCAATATCAAAAACTTTTTCAAGTGTTTTTTCAATCTGATCAAAAGCGGTTGATTCGAATTCCAACTTTCTGCTGTGCCAGGCCATTGTGTTGAATTCGTCCAATGAAACTTTGATGAGTTGCCCTGTGGAACGATCATAAATTCCCATTTCTCCTGGTAAAATTATTTCTTCCTTTCCCGCTCCATTAAAACGGACTTTTCCTGTTACTACTGTGACTTCTATGACGCTGTTTTTCTTTCTGGAGTGCACATTGAATGATGTCCCCAGTACACTCACCGAAGTACCACCAGTATTGATCACGAAAGGCAATTCAGGTTTTTTTTTCACTTCAAAGAATGCTTCGCCCTCTAGCTGGATCTCCCTGGAGTCTTCACCAAAAGATTTTTTGTATTTCAGAACACTGGAGTGGTTCAGGAAAACGGTGGACCCATCCGTCAATATAATTTCCGATTTCTGACCTGTTGTGGTCACCACTTTTTGATTTGAGGGCCACATAAGATAACCCACCAGTATCAGGCTTAGAGAAGCAGCAATTCTAAGCGCCCACTTTTTTAATGGTATTTGACGTATTGTAGTTTTATCAATTTCTGAGTGGATTTCTTTCCAGGCAGACTCCTTCTCTTTATCCGAGAGATGGATGCTGTTTTTTGAGAGCTGCTTTGGCCACCATTGCATAATTTCATTGAGTATTTTTTCATCGGATTCATTTTCTCTTGTCACCCCTTCCATCTTCCTTCGTTCTTCTGATGGTAATTCTTTGCTAAGTACTTTAGCTATTGTTTCCCAATTCATATTACCGTCTTTTTTATGAGTACACGGGTATTTTCGACTACCCTCAAGTTTTGTATTTTTAAATTAGGAGAACTGACTCATGGAATGAGATAATCGGACATGTATGTCCTGAGTTTTTTTAGTGCGATTCCCATTTGACGTTCTACTGTTTTTACTGAAATATCCAGCTCATCGGCTACTTCTGCATATGTCAGGCCATCTGCTTTGCTGAGCAGGAAAATACGTTTACACTTTTTTGGTAGTCTGGCAATGCCGGATTGAACATAAGATTGGATGATCTTGTGTGCTTCTGTCTGATGGAACTCTTCGGCATCAGAACTCATCTCTTGAGGCACCTGATCCATGCGGACCCATTTTTTTGTGTCACGCAGGTAATTGACGGACCGATTTCTGACGGATATAAACAGGTAAGATTCAAACGTATCAGGCGAAAGGTTTTCCCTGTTTTTCCATAAGCTGATATAGAATTGTTGTACTACGTCCTTTGCAGCTTCCTTATCGCCAATATAAGCATAGGAGTACTGGACCAATGGCTCGAAATATTCATCAAAAATCGCCTTTAAAGCAGATTCATCTCCTTTATTCAATTTTAATACAACTTCCTTCTTCAAGTAAAATGGTTTAATGTATTACCCTGGTACACCTAAAACTTCAGACACCCTCAAAATTGTGAGGGTTCTATCCCAGAATTTAGGTATTTATAAATGAAATAAAGACTTTATTTAACATGCCAAGGTATATTTCTCATCGTTGCAATGAGAATAAAGAACAAAGGAAGTACCCTGGATAACTAAATATTATCCAGGTTGAAGAACTATACTTGAAGTGGCCTGTATTAACTTGGACTAAAACTTAAATTCCGCCGTCACCACACCATGGAAAAGGGTGTTGTTCAGACCTGATTCGGAGAGAAAACCACCGGGAAAGATCACATTTGTCTCTAATTCCAGCGTGAAGTGTTTATTCATTTCCAACCCGGTAATGGTGCCTATCTGATGGCCAACGAATCGTGTTGTATTGTCGGCAGGATATTCTATCACCAGGGCCGGGTTATAGATGGCGTCGTTGGAGGAGAACCTCCAGAATGCCACGTAATCAAGAGATACGGTCAGTGGTCCGAATTGGGTTTCCAGGGAAGGGTGAACATCGATAAGATTGGAAGGTCCGAAACGTGCTACACGTCCGAAGTACGCACCTCGCGGATAAAGTGCGTCAAACGTGTTCAGCTTTCTGTCCTCTGCGGCTTGGTCGCCACTTATGGCTTCCGTTTTGAGACCTAAGGTTATCGGTTGGTTTAGCCACGAAACAGATTTTTTGAGATTAAAAGAGGCGGTCCATGCGCTAATCCTTTCGGTTGAAAAGCTTCCGAATTGATAGACAAATTCATTGTTGTATTGAAGCCCCTTCCATTCGCCAAAATGCCTGAATCCTAAGGAAACTCTCATGTCGTCAGCGGTACCCGGACCCCAGGATTTATTGTCCTCATTTTTATATAAAACGTAGAGGTCAGTATTGAATTTTTTAGTCCACTTTTGGGTGAAATAAATGGCGGCAAGGTATTCAGCGGTATTCAGTTCATCGTTGTCAAAAACACCCGGATTTTGACGTACCGGGACAGCAAAAAAACTGGTGACCGAGGTATTATTGTTGCTGAATTGAATTTGGACCATGTCAAATGACAGGCGGACATTAGGCCCTTCACGGATATCCATTAACCTGCCACTCCCGAGGCGCAGGTTTTGACGGCCTACAAGTATATTCCACGCATCGGTTAGGTGGTACCTTAAAAACAACTGGTTGATAGACAGCTCATCTTTATCCACCGGCGACAGGTTTTCCTTACTCCAAAGGGTACTTGAGTTAAGTTCGGCAAACCACTCGAATTCATTTCCAAGTTTCAGGTGAGCATGAAGCATAAACCGGTTAAGAAACCAAACATCATTTTGGTCCATTTCCCTGCTGAATTGTTCATTGATGAAGGATTCTGCCTGGAACCTGTAACTCCCTCCAAAACTCAGGCTGGACCGATCTCCAAAAGGGATGAATTTAACTTTGGGATAGGGGGATCCCAGGACGGAATCTCTCCGGAAGGGTAGGGTGTCATCTTGTCTTAATAACTTGAATTTGAGTTGTTTTTCCTGGCCAGAGGAGGTAAATGCGATCAGAGTAAAAGTGATGGCAATTAAACGTTTCATTCAAAACCTCCGAATAAGCAAAACGCCGGCGATTAAAAAAATAACTCCTATGACCCTGGGCCAATTGATCTGTTTCACCGGTAAATGCATCAGGCCAAAATGGTCTAGTAGGAGGGAGACGGCCATCTGGCCTGCAACTACCAGTGAGAAGGTAAGCGCTACGCCTAATTTCGGAGCAAGAATGATCACTGCAGCTACATAAAATGCTCCCAGAATACCTGCCAACCAGACTGTGGGAGGTGTGGACTTCACCTGGGGGATGCTGGTAAAGTCAAACTTAAGGACAAATAAATAGACCAGTAACCCGGCCGCGCCTATGACAAACGAAGCAAAAGCAGCAAAAATAGGTTGATGCACAGCTTTGCCAAGTTGTATATTTAAACCTGCCTGCAAGGGCAATACTGCTCCTGCTGCAATAGCGATGACAATAAGAAGGAATTGAGTTTTCATTTTTGTTGGTTGAAAAGTTTATGGTCTAAGGCATACTTTCCAGGCCCTAGTATCAGAAGCAATAAAAATGTTATCGAATACATCAGTGGTACATCTTTAACCGGCCAGGGATCTGATATATGGACTACAAAAAAGCCCATCAGTGTAATGGAAAGTACAGGGATAATGGCCGCCCTTGTAAAAAGCCCCAAGGCAATAAAGGCCGGGCAAATTACATTGGCTAATAAGGCAAAATAGGCGCTGGCTGCACTTCCTACCCCTAACGGGTCCGGTATATGCGCCAGGGTTTCCTCAAAATTTAGTGCCTTTTTTATACCATGTGTATTGAAAAGTGATAAGGAAATAAGCACCCGGTAGGCTAACAGGCTTAAATGCAGCCTGCCCGGATTAATATCAGTACTTAAAACAAGTTTTTTCAGCATCGTCGATCTTAGCTAAGAGAGTAATTTTTCAATGTCTTTGATCAGCCGTGTTATGTCCTCCTTATCGAGGCCATTGTAATATCCCCGGATCTTCCTTTCGTCATCGACCAGCACAAATGTTCCGTCGTGGATAAGGTTGGGTTCATTTCCTAGCCTGTCATCAAAAGCCATGACCTTATAGTCTTTGGATAATGCGAATACATCCGGGCCATTACCGGTTAGAAGTGACCATTGCATGTCATTGACCCCATGGTTTTCCGCATAACTTTTCAGCCGTTCAGGGGTATCGTGCTTAGGGTCAATTGAAAATGAGATAATGGCCACCCGGGGGTCATTGATAAAGTAGTCCTGAACCGTTTTAAGATGACGGGTCATTTTAGGGCAAATGGTTGGGCAACTGGTGAAAAAAAAGTCGACCACCTGGACCTTGCCCTCAAAATCCTCATGAGTGATTGGCCTGTTCCGTTGATCTATGTAGGTAAACTCCGGAGCCTGATAGTACTTTATATTCCCGGAGACAGAGTCTATAGTCATCTCACCCAAGATCGGTAACGTACTGTCGGGATTATCCCGGCAACTTAATACCACTATTGAAAGCATAATAACATTAAGGCCTGTTCTCATATTCCCATTTTTAAAGAGATGTTTTCAAGTTTTAAGGCTTCGTTCGGAATGGCGCGATTAGGCAAAGGGACAGGCTGGAAGATCACCTGTACATCTTTATTAGCATGGATCACCTCTGCAATTTCCTTTTCTATTTCGATTTGCAGGTGCACGCCATTTTGCAAGAGTACAGAGTCAAGGTCCAGTATGGGTAAAATCGTGAAGGTACCGCTGTATGTACTTTTCTTTGATCCGTTTTTATCGTATTCAAAAAAGACCCTGGCACAATAAGGCTGGTAAGGTAACTGGGCCCGTTCAAAATGTAGAATGACATGGGCCCGTTCTTTGTTGATGAATTCCTGGTAGATCTCACCGGTTTCAGAGGTTTGGACGTTTAACGGTGCAATGCAATCCTGCTTTGTCTTTTCTCTGTCCGGGAGATCGGCAACCTCATATGGATTACAAAATGCAGGGTTCAGGTTTAAATCTTCAAATTGATACCCCAGGTCATTGATGTTCAGCAGTTCTTTGATCTTGAATTCAACAGGTGTGCCATTTCCATCTGTGGCAAAAAGCCGCTTTTCCAGCCATTCCTCACCTGCAGGAAGTTTGTTTTTAGGGTTGTAAGCTTGCCAGGCCTCCCAAATTCTGTCGCAATTACCGTGATGACCATAAAATACAGGTTCGAAACCGGATTCCGTAAAGGTGGCCATTTGACCCCCTATCCAGTTGTGGATGTTGTTATGAAAAGACTGCTCCGCCAGGCCATCCAGTTGTGCCTCACCACGATTTTTTATGGCTGGGTATCCACCAAACGTTTTGTAGCTTTCTGCCCGGAATCCGGCGCCGACATTAATAAAATCCGTTGGGATGATGTCGTGTTCAGTTACCTGCCGGGTATTGTTGAATAACGGGTTACTCTCACCACCCCAGTAATGTTCAGGGATGGTGTTTTTCTTGGTCCAGTCCCAATAATGAAGGGCCAGTTTGGGTTCATTTACGGCCTTTTGAAGTTTTTGCTCCATTGACCACAGGTACAGTCTATGCCAGGGCCACACATACCAGTTGTAATGCACCTGGTTGGCGTAAATACTGGTAGCACAAAAGGTAGCATGAAGCATCCCATGCGCTGTCCAACCCATAGGGTCCAAAGGGGACCGGTCTGATCTTTTTTTCAGAATGCCTACCGCCTCTTTCAACACTTTTATTTCCGGGTCATTCACAGGAATATCGGCAATATTCTTGCGCGTAACGAGGTTACTTTGTTGCAACGGAGCCTCTTTGACCGGCTGCGTCTTTGCCAAAGAGGAGGGAAGTGCAGCCAGGCTGGTTAACCCTAAGGCTGTAAGCCCTGATTTTTGTAAAAAAAACCGGCGGGTTTCTTTAGATTTTTTTTTCATAGCATCGTCTTTGAAGTGGGTTAGTTCCTGATGTTAAAATAAAGTGGAGACCAACTATTTTTGAGGTAGAAAGGTCTCCTTACAGGTATTTCATTTATGCCTGCTTAATAAATTGTACCGCGATCACGAGCTTCACGGTATCTGCAACAACGATGCTCCCTGCCTCAGTTACAGCGCTCCAGCTAAGGTTGAAATCCTTTCTGTTGATCGCACCTTCCAGTTCGAAACCTGCTTTGGTTTGCCCGTAAGGGTCTACCACAATTCCGTTAAAGTCTGCTTTAAGTGTAACCTCTTTGGTGATATCCCTGATGGTCAAATTACCGGTCAATAGACTTCCGTTGAATGACGTGGAAGTGAATGTTATTTCAGGGAATTTTTCAGCATTAAAAAAATCGTCGGATCTTAAGTGGTTATCACGGTCTTTGTTGTTAGTGTTGATCGAACCGGTTTGTGCTGAAAAAGAGATTTCAGCATCCTGGAAATCATCTTTATCGGTATGTATTGAGGCATCAAAGTCTTCAAAATGCCCTGTAACGGTTGAGATCATCATGTGCTTTACCTTGAAAGCGATTTCAGAATGTGCGGTGTCAATGTTCCACTGCGTTTTGGTTAATGTTTCCATTTTCGTTTCTTTTTGAATTTTATAATGATGTTAATTGGTTTGATAGCCTCCGTAGAATTTTACCGGAGACCAGGCCGGAATTACTTCCGGTAATTTTGGTGACATGTCTTCAAACTCTTCGTCACCATATACTATTTCGCCACCTACTACGGTAAGTACCGACTTCAGGTCCTTGATCTGTTCTGCCGGTATGGAAAAGTAATCTTTGGATAATAGGCTGAGATCAGCATATTTACCCACCTCTAGCGTGCCTTTTACGTCTTCTTCTTTTGAGATCCAGGCACTGCCTTTAGTATATAAGTGCAGTGCATCCTCCCGGGAAAGCAAGTTGGTGTCATCAGATAATCGGAGGTCTCCTACAGTTTTTCCGGTGATCAGCCAGTACAGCGCAGGCCAGGGGTTGTAACTGGCCACCCGGGTGCCGTCCGTGCCTGCACCCACGGGAAGACCCGCTTCCATCATTTTTTTCACCGGAGGGGCTTGCTTCGCTTTTTCTGCGCCGTATCGTTCTACAAAAAATTCCCCGGCATAGGCCATTCTCGCCTGAACGGCTATACCGCCATTCAGCGCTTTAATACGATCGAGGTCTTCCATTTTAATGGTTTCGGCATGATCAAATAACCACCGTTGTTGGGCCAGTTTACCATTGGTCTCCCGGTTGACCTCTTCTATCACGTCCAGCATTTTGGCAATCGTTTCGCCATAGGTGGCGTGTATCCTGAAGGGCCATCCCTTATCCACATGCAGCTGTATTACCTTTTTTAGATCGGCCCTCCAGGTAGGTCTTTCATCGAGCAATGGTTGCGGGGCCAGAAAGTTTTCAAAATCACCTGCGCTCCAGGCTAAAAACTCTCCACCACCTTCCAGTTCGTAACCGTGTTCCAAATGGATCTCACCGTTTTGGCCGATTTCATTGGTGGCCATCCACTCCTGGAATTCGGCATATTCTGCTCCCTTGTTCTGAGGAAAAAGATAGTAAGACAGCCGGAGGGGCATTTTGCCGGCTTCCGCCAGCGTTTTGGTACCGCTATAGTCTTTTGGGAACTTGTGACCGCCGCCGCCTGCATCAATTCCGCTGGTAACACCGAAGCGGTTGAGTTCCCTGTAGAAATGTTTGGTGCTGTTGACCATTTCATCTTCCGATAGTGGGGGCAGGGAACCAATACGAGCATAAAGTATGGTAGGATTGGGTTCTGCCAGAAGTACTCCTGTCAGTTTGCCGTCAGGCCCTTTCTCAAAAGAGCTCCCTTCCGGAGCTGATGTATTTTCATCAATACCGAGTACGTTTAATCCCGCCTGATTTAACCATGCCCTGCTATACAGGAAAAGTACATAGGCAGGTACGTTTCCGGTAGCTTCGTTGATCTCTTCCGGTGTGGGGAAACGTTTTTCTTCAAACTGAAATGGGCTCCATCCGCCAATGACCCTTACCCATTGACCTTCCGGTGTTCTTTCAGCTTGCTCTTTGAGCATTTGAAGCGCTTTCTTTAGCGATTTGACGCCGTCCCATCGAAGTTCTGCGTTGAAAAAACGCCCGCCCCGGGTTAAATGGAGATGTGAATCATTGAGCCCGGGAATAATGGTCTTTCCTCCTGCGTCGATCACCGTAGTGCTGTCGCCTTTCCATTTTGAGACTGCTTCTATTGACCCGGTAGCCGCTACCAACCCATCTTTTATGGCAATGGCTTCCGCCATAGATCTTTGCTCATCCATTACAGCTACTTTTGCATTGATGATCATCATATCGGCAATCTCTGCGTGGGGCTGTTCATTGTCTTTAGCTCCCCGGCCACAGGATGTCAGCATCAGCAACAGGGCGAATAATTGTGTTAATCTCTTCATGATGTTGGAGTTTAAGCCACTGGCAAGGTTTTATCACCAGTGGCTATTGATTGATTTGAATGGAGACTTAGTGATTTCCTTCGTTCTCTTTCATCCAGGTTTGCATGGTCTTGATGTAATCGATCCCAAGACCATAAGCGCCTCCATATCGCTTGGAGATCTTTACCACATCCAGGTATTTATCACTACGCGCCCAATCCCTGTGAATTTCGAGTAGATATTGAAGTGACGTAACAGGCTTAACACCGACCTGGATCATACGAGTGATCGCCATATCGTGGGCTTCCTGTGAAGTACCTCCTGAGGCATCGGTCACTACATACACATCATAACCGTCTTCCATTGCTGATAAGGCCGCCGAAAGCGTGCATACTTCCGTCCATAAACCGGCGATCACTAACTTCTTTTTGCCGGTGGCCCCTATAGCCTTTACCACTCTTTTGTCTTCCCATGCGTTCATTGTGGTTCGGTCTATGTACTCTTTTTCATTTGGAAAATACTCCCTGATCTCAGGGAAGACAGGACCGCTGAACGACTTCTCTGCCACTGTAGTCACTACCGTGGGCACATCATACAGGACAGCAGAAGCGGAAAGTAGTCCTGTGTTATTCCTAAGTTCTTCTATGGGTTGTGACTCTACCGCAAAAGCCATCTGACTTTCATGATCTATCATTAATAGCACATGGTTGGTAGGGTTTAGAAGTTCCTTTGAAGCATTCGAAGGATCATTATCGGGGTTAGGGTTGTATTGGTCCCACTGTGCAAAACCGGTGTTGGCCATAAGAAATATAAGCGCTATGATTGATAATTTCATTGTTTTCATGTTTATGTTATTTAGGTAGTTGAAGAGTTATTGATTCATTGGGATTTCCATCAACAGTAATTCCATATCACTGTCCGCTTTAATGGTGAGTTCACTTACATCCCATATGCCCAGGCCATCACGTTTATTCAGGGCCTGGGAGTTGATCGTTGTGTCGCCATCGAGTACAAACGCATAGACACCGTTGTTTCTCGGATCATTTAGTTTATAGGTCAACTCTTTTCCCTTATCCACAGTAGCTATGTTGAACCAGGCATTCTGATGTACCCATACTCCTGCGTCATCTTTGTCAGGGGACAATACCTGTTGAAATTTATTTTTACGATCGGCGATGTCCAGGGTGATTTGGTCATACCGTGGCGTTACGCCGGTTTTATCCGGAAACATCCAGATCTGCAAAAATTTGACTTCCTTGTCCTTGTTATGATTGAATTCAGAATGTTGTACACCTGTGCCGGCGCTCATCACCTGTATGTCGCCTTGTCTGATCACTGTGGCATTCCCCATATTGTCCTTATGCGCCAGGTCACCTTCCAGTGGAATAGAAATGATTTCCATGTTTTCATGCGGATGAGTTCCAAAACCCATGCTGGCTGAAACAATGTCATCGTTGAGTACTCTCAGTACGCCAAAATTCATGCGTTCCGGGTTGTGGTAATTTGCGAAACTGAATGTATGTCTGGAATGTAACCATCCGTGGTTAGCATCTCCACGTGTGTCTGATTTATGAAGTATTGTGTTCATCGTTTTTAGTTCTTTATTAGGTAAATGATTAAATCCTACGTTCTCATTGGAGATCTCATTGCCCTTTCCCCTGGTGAAGGCGGTGGTGAGACCTGCCAATGAAAGTGTACTTCCTATGAGTGTTTTGAAATAAATTCCTTTCGTTTCATTATCAATACATTTGCTCACTCTAGGCCTATTTTCATGCCAATCTAATAAGTGTATGATAATCAGTTATTTATGAAGAAATGAGTGGATTATATATTTCTTATATGACAGAATATTCTGTTATTTGAGAAAAATACATTTATTTAAGGTCTGATTATGGACAAAAAGAAAAATGCAACTTCAACACTGGAAATAAAGGAGTGGCTTCTGGACATGCTACCTTATGAAGTAATGTGGATGAATGAATCGGGAAGTATATTGTATACAAATACCCGGTTTTGTGAGCGTGTAGGCTACTCCAAAGAAGAAATGGGCCATCTTTCCATCTTTGATATTAATACTTCTACTACCAGGAAAAGTTGGGCCAGGCACTGGAAACTGGTGAAGAAAAAGGGGAAGAATACGTTTAAGGCGACCCATCAGAGTAAGTCAGGAGAAGTATATGAGGTGGAGGTAAATGCTCAATATTTCTCAAATAACAGAAAAGAAATGATATGCGCCGTGGTCAACGATATCAGCCAATCCAGTTTTTATCAAAACCTGTTGCAAAGTACCGAGACGCTCACCGGTATTGGTGGCTGGAAAATTAACCTTCAGGACGGGTCATTCATTGTAACGGAGGAGGCCTTTCGGTTGTTTAATGTGAATGACAAGCAGGACCTTCACCCAAGTCGTATCATCAATTTTATTAAAGAAAAAGACCGTTTCAAAAAAAAGAATACGGAAGCTATTACCAAAGGTAGTCCGTTCAAAGAGGTATTTGAAACTACAGAGTCTCCGAAGCGATACATTAAAGCGCTGGCGGTACCCAAAGTAAAAAATGGAAAGGTTTTTAAAGTATTTGGAGCGTACCAGGATGTCACAGAACAAGTAAAAAAGGAGATAGATCTGAATTTGTATAAACAGGTGATCGACAATGCTGAAGATCTGATCTATCTCTACAACCGGGAAGGGAAGCTGATCCATTACAGTAATTCTGTGGTGAGGAAATTGGGTTTTAGCCGGGAGGAGCTGGACGACTTTACCATTTTTAACCTGGACCCTACCATGTCACCGGACTGGTGGGCAGATCATTTTAATGAAATTGTGTCCAGAGGGTCTGTTCATTTGGAATGGCTGGTCATGAGAAAGGACGGTACGAAGTTTCCCGTTGATATAACCGCCAATCACCTCTGCTATGATGGGGTAGACCTGAATTGTGCGATTGTGCGTGACATCACAGACCGCAAAATGCGGGACCTCGAGCTATTTGAAGCATTGCAGGAGATCAAATCGCTCAAAGTGCAGGTGGAAAATGAAAATGAATATTTACAGGAGGAGATCAGTAAGACGTTAAACAATGGCAATATTATTTCCCGAAGTGAATCTTATGCTAAAGTATTATCACTTATCCATCAGGTGGCCCCTACAGATTCTACGGTGCTTATAACCGGTGAGTCCGGCACAGGTAAGGAGCTGCTGGCAAGCGCCATTCATGATAAGAGTAAGCGCGAGGAGCGCCCGCTGATCAAAGTTAATTGTGCCACTTTGCCAAAAGAATTGTTTGAAAGTGAGCTTTTTGGGCATAAAAAGGGAGCATTTACAGGAGCGACAAATGACAAGATCGGAAAGTTCAAATTAGCTGATGGAGGCACTATCTTTTTGGATGAAATTGGGGAGCTGCCCATCGAGATGCAATCCAAACTGCTGCGTGTATTACAGGAAGGTGAGTACGATGAAGTAGGGGGTACAAAGACTATCAAGGTAGATGTAAGGGTAATTGCCGCTACTAATCGAAACCTTGAAGAAATGCTGAAAGAAGGCAAATTTAGGGAAGACCTGTACTATCGGTTAAATGTATTCCCCATTTATAATATTCCTTTAAGGGAGCGGAAAGAGGACATTCCGTTGCTGGCGCAGTTTTTCCTGGAAAAGTACTCTTTAAAAGCGGGTAAAATGTTTAAACGACTGGCAAAAAAGACAGTGGAGTCATTAATGCAGTATTCGTTTCCCGGAAATATCCGGGAGCTCGAAAACCTGATCGAAAGGGCTGTGATCATAGAGCAAGGCACTACACTGAGTCCGGGAGAATGGTTACCGAAAAACGCAGGTAATATGCCCTCAGGCAGTTTTGGGTCTTTTGAAGATATGCAGCGGCAGTATATCATTGAGGTGCTAAATCACACCCGGTGGCGTGTCAGCGGACCGAGTGGGGCTGCCATGATCCTTGGCTTAAACGCGAAGACGTTATTCGCCAAAATGAAAAAACTGGGGATTGAGAAAAAGGTAGTGCTTAAGTAAACCTGAAGTGTGTCATTATGAGATAGGAACTGCGCTCCGGATGAGATCGGTTCACCAATATTCATCCACCTGTCCCGGATGAATAATGACATTTGGATAAAGGGCCTTTTATTTTACGGACTATTTTCAGCCTGGTAGATTGGCCTTTTGGCTTTAACCCGGATCAGGTAGATCGTACTGTTGATTCCCCGCATTTTAAGCCCGGGTTAAAGTGGATAGCTATCCTTATTCTAACTTCAACCTAATCGATCTGCTATGACTGCTGATCTCCGGTGCATACATGTTTTGTATGGTCGTTATACCGTTGGTGAAGTCACCCGCATTATTTATCCGAAGATCATATTCAAAAACATAAATACCTTTAGGCAGAGATTCAAAAAAGAAGTTGGTACTGGCATCTTTAACAGATTCATAATAGCCTAACCCATCCTGCCATTTGTATTGAGATAGTGTATTGAGCGGTTCAAGTCCCGATGCACGCTGGTCTTTCATATGCATAAATTCCATATCACGATCAGACTTTAATTCAATCCTGACCCTTAGCAGATCTCCTAATTGCAACTTTGACGAATCGCTTACTGCCATAAGAACTTCACCATTTGGATCATGCAAGACTTTGAATACCTCCTTTTCCAGGTATAAGCCTGTGTTTTCCGCATTGCTGATATTATCTATTTCTTCAAAATATTGCCAGTAAACATTTCCCCAGGCCATACCATTGCCTTCATTAGAGAAGGCCACATTACCCATTTCATTAGAGATTTCTTCCTTGCTCCAATGCTGCTTATAATATCCACTACCGGCCTCTGCTTCCTGTGGCCTAATGTCCACACTACCCATTTTTATTTTCACCTCGTTGTTATATTTGATGTCCGGCCCTTTATTAAGTAATAAGGCATAAATGGCTTCTGTGGTAGACCTTGTGGTTGACCACTTATTTACTTGTTTATGTTTTAAAAGCCAGTTTTTCATCTCCATCAGATGTACACGTTCACCGTCAGAAGTATCACCGGATATTTCAGTAAAGGCTTCAATAATGAGTGACTGCGTTTCGATGGCAGATTCATTCCAATAATACCCGCCACGATTCTCTTTCCAGTACATTCCCAGCTCATCACTGTTAATACTGGTTTCTTCTAATGATTTCAATATTTTTCCGGGAATGTCTTTATTCCCCGCCCTGTGGTGCACAAGTGCGATCATTGCCTTACCCATTAAGTCAAAATCTGTCCAATATTTAGCGGATTGATCAAGATAATACCGGTATGCTGAAGTCAGTTCTTTTGGTTTTTGCTTAGTAAAGAAGCTTCTCGCATAGAGATACTGGATTTGAATGTTGTTGATATTATTTTTTCTTAGGTCACCATCATTTCCGGAGTTTTCTAACAGCCATTCATGATCTTTAATGATAGCGTGGTCCATAAAACTGATGCCGGCATTCTCCAATCGGTCATAACCTTCAAAATCAGGGTGGATACCTATATGATCCAGGTGCCCCAAATCGCTGAGTATGTGCTGGGTAATGTATCTGTTAGGGCGTGCGCTGCCGCTGAACCATGGGAAGCCACCCTGACTGAATTGCATTTGGGCCAATTTTTGAAAAGTAGCATCGGCTTCTTTGGAAGTTTTTTCGAGATCAAAAAGAAGTGCGATCCGTTTTTGCTGTTCGGTTTCATCTCTTGCCTCTCTTAACCAGGGCGTCTCCTGAATGAGGATAGATCTCAGTTCCTGGTTCTTTTCCAGCTTGCTTACTAAAGCCTCTGAAGAACTCCATTTCGAAAAGACCTCCTTTATGACCGGATATTTTGCAATAATGTTTGAGGCAATGAGGTTGGCATAAAGCCGTGCAAACGTCTGTTCAGAACATTCATAGGGATATTCCATCAGGTAGGGCAATGACTTTATCGCGTACCAGATGGGATTAGTGGTCACTTCCAGGGTTAACCGATGGTTTTTTAAGGTCGATGAAGTATTATCCGTCAATTTTTTGAAGCTGAATTGCCTTGTAGTATTACCCTTGACGGTCATCGGCAGGGTTTCTGTCACTAACTGCTTATTGGGAAGGACAGGGATCACATTTCGTTCCCCGTCGCTATATTCTCCATTTGTTGCTACTATCTTATACTCAATTGCATCATAGCGCTCAGGTATGTTCAGGAGCCAGGTCACTTTATTACTACCCTGCTCACGGATGTTACAGGTCTTTTTATGCTGGTCTAAGACTAAGAGTTCTCCGGTGATTTCTTTTCCTGAGTCAGCGTCATACAGTTGGACATTTGCCAGCGCCTGTACCGGGGCATTGGTCAGGTTCACTATTTTGGCAGAAAGTACCAGCTGATCTTTTTTTCTAACGAACCTGGGTGCATTGGGTACTACCATCAACTTTTTTTGAGTGACGGTCTGGAGCGATTTGTATCCTACCCTAAGGTCTTTGGAGTGGGCCAGCAACTGTAGTTTCCATCGGGTGAGCGATTCGGGAGAAACAAAATTGAATGACACTTCACCCTTTTTATTGGTCTTAAGCTGCGGATAGAAAAAAGCGGTCTCCCGCAAGTCGCTTCGGGCTTTGACCTGAGCAAGCATTTCATCCATCTTCTTTTGCCCTGATCTGGTAGTGATGATCACTACACCGTTAGCAGCCCTCGCTCCGTAAAGTCCGGTAGCAGCATCTGCTTGTAATACCTCCATAGAAACCACATCGGCAGATGATAACGTTGATTCTGAAACGATTTTACCGTCTACCACATACATTGGCGGGTTACTGCCATTGGTGGCCGAATTACCCCGGATCATTATCTTTGGAGAAGCTCCCGGCTCATTTAAAATTTGGACCCCTGCTACCCGGCCCGCCAGATTGAATGCTTCTTCTTCAACCACCTCAACATTTGCAACAGCGTATCCAACGGACTGTTTTTTTAACACCTCTCCGTAAGCCGTTACCACTACTTCAGAAAGCTGCTGAACATCCGGGGCCAATTGCACATCTATGACATTTCTGTTTCCCGGGTTGGCTTCTATCGATGAAAAACCTATAAAACTAAAAACCAGTGTATCCCCTTCTTTGGCAGAAATGGTATAATGACCGTCAAGATCAGTAATAGCGCCTGTAGTGGTACCTTTGATAATGACGTTTACGGCTGCCAGGGGAGAACCGTCTTCGGTTGAGGTAACCGTGCCATAAATATATCCCGAAGGCTTGTTCTTATCTATCGTTATTTTGGTAGTAGATACAGACTCTTCAAGGTCATAGAGCTGAAGCCGGGTCACATACCGTCTGTTTTTGTATTTGTTATTTCCCAGATCAAACCCAAACCAGTTGAACCTGTTATAATAGTACCTGGGTGGGTTGTAGTACCTGTAATTGAGGTTTTTTACCGTATAACGTTTTGTTCCGAAAGCGTTAGAACCGGTATTATGGCGGTAAGAATAGTAGCGATTTCCCGGATCAGGCTCAAACTTCCAGCGATGACCTCTAAATTGATCCAGAGACGCATCATACATCGAGGCCAGGAACTCTACTGCTGCACGTTCTTTTTTCTTCCCTTTAATTTTGAAGCTCCATGTTTCTTCTGATCCTGGCATGAGTTTGTCCCGGTAAGTGACGGTTTCTATTTCCAGTTTGTTGCGGGTAGTATTCACCGGTATATTCAGGGTGCCGGACCCAAAACTATTGTAGTTCACGTAATAATATTGAATGGCAAAACCTTCGGTGTCTGCACCTGTTACCTCTATGGATATTTCCTTTACCTCTTCGGACAAGTGAATAAGTTTGGTTTCCCGGATGGTATGGTTTTTATCCACCTCTACGACCACCGTCATGTCTTTTGAAGCAGTCCCTATGCTAAGTTTTACCTGGTCGCCAATGCGGTAAGAAGCTTTATCTTTCTTTACATCGATCAACTCATTATGACTTACCTTATTGGATATGGAATCAAAGATCCTGAAGAACGCTTTTGTAGTTACCTCACTGCCGTTAGTATCAATAGCAACTAATTCAGCGACATAACTTCCTGGTTTCCATCTATCATCTAACTTGATGGTATGTGTATCACCGGAGTTGGTATCAAAAACATAGGTAGTTTGTAAGTCCCCCTTGTCCCATTGTTTCCAATCTTTAGGCTGTTGATAAGGCTCATGAGGAAACCACCGGGCATAGGTTGCTTCGGTGATTACAGGCAGATCGGGGGCGGGCCAGGGACGTTCACGCAAAGGCGTCTTCGGGCCTGAAAGCTGGTATATTTCTACCTTTCCGCTGGCTGCGATCGGTTCGTTATTGAGGTTCGTGATCTTATGATTCAATGTAACTTCTTTAGCTCGAATATCCATCTGCTCGTTTACGGCCAAAGAGGCTGACAGGTCATGATAGCCGACTTTTACTTTACCGGAGGATGACCGCGTTTCTCCACTGATATCTAATACGTCTGTTTCAATAACATAGGTGAAAACGGGGAGATTATCCGGATCAACTTCAGGATCAGGAACGGCTTTAAACGATATGGAAAAATTACCTTCGGTGTCTGTTGTGCTTTCTCCTGAAGCAATTTGTTCCGGTGATACGTAATGTTTGGAACTAAAATAGGAATACCAATAGGGATATTGAGTCTGCCTTTGGACGGAGTAAATTATTTTGGCATTACTGATATTCGATCCGCTGAACGACCTTGCTTTTCCATAGACTTTCACACTGTCATTGATACTGAACGTTTCTTTCACCGGGTCGATGGTTACCTCAAAAGTGGGGCGCTTATACTCCTCTACGGATAACGTATATTCAGCCCATTCAAAATCATCGATCTCGTCCTCATAGAACGTGCTGTCCTCTTCATAATCCTGGTCTGCATAAAGCGTATACTCGCCGTTCAGGCCTTGTTGTGGTATTTCGAACTGGCCTTTGAAAGAGCCAAATTCATTTGTTTTGAGTCTCAGGAAACCCACTTCTTCGTCATTGACGTCGTCCAGATAGACCTCAATATGCTTACCGGTAACCAGGGAAGACCTGTCATTTACTCTTTGTAAAAGTATGCCCTTAAAATAAACGGTTTGTCCAGGCCTGTAAATACTTCTATCGGTAAAAAGGAATGGTTTGACGCTGATGTAGTCATCACTATTACCTGTGCTTTGACCATACGTTCTGTTGATGTAGTAGTTGCCGAAACGGACTGTGTCCCCATTGTAAAGCACTTGTGCCACAGCGTAGCCGGAGGTTTGAGTTAGAGGGAAAGAACAAAACCCGTTTTCATCGGTAGTAAGTATTTCTTGCAGTTGACGACCCGTTCCGTCATTGCGTTCGTTCTGAATATGGACCTGTACACCGGCCAGGGGTTTACCGGTAGCGCGATCTACCAGATGGAACCTTTGACGTCCGTTGACCGCAGCTTCGATCAGGGCTGCTGAAGTAGCGGTGACTTCACCATAGGCAGAGGGCACATCATTTTTTTCGAAGGTCTTGTCTGTAGAACAATGTATGACGTAAGTGCCCCGCTCAAGTGCGGGTACTAAGATCTCGGTATCGTGCTCTTTATAGTCATAGAGGTCCAAAAGCCCTGCCGACCATTGATCAGTCCATGCCAGAGATTTAATAAATGCTATTTTTTTTTGATCCCCCCGGATCGTGTCTAACCTTTCTTTTTGTGGTTGAGATAAGCGATAAGCACGAAAATACAGTGAATCAATATTGGTATAACGTACCCGTATTTTCGACGGTGCGTCCGGCAATATATATTGCTCTGTGGTTATGTCCAACGTTGGTGATAAGATATGGGCCTGTAGTTCTCTGCACTTTGCAGCGCCATCACTTTCGGGATATCTGGCTTCAGCGCTGATACATAGCTTTAATGCTTTTGCTTTATTATCATGATAAAAGTAATAGGAGGCCATATCAAATTCGATAAGGGTAGAAGCAGGATGGTCCTGGTATAAGGATGCCATTTGCCCCAGACGATGCATGTAAATACTATCACAGTCAGACGTATTCTGTAAGACATATTCAAGACGTTCAAGATCAAGGGCTACCAGGGCCGGGATATCTTTTCTTTCCTCGTGATAGCCGAGTAGGCGCAGGTACAGTTTCATTACCTCTGACTTTTCAGACAGCTTAATGGTGTCCGCTAGTTGGATCGTTCCAAACGGCCCGAAATAGGATGAGTCCAGTGCAAAGGTGTTTTTATCGGGGACAACACTTTTAAGATCTGATTTGTAAAAGCCTATGGCATCATGTACTAATAGATCTAATAATGTAGGCCTGTATGTGTCCTTATCAGATTGGCGATCTATCAGGGCATAAAATGAGGATTGGTCTTTATTCCTGAGGCCCTGCCAATGTTTTAATGACTGCTGATAATACGAGTGTATTTCCAGCAGTAAGGTCTGTGCGTCCCAGGTACGAAAATCAGTACTATCCACCTTCGTCAAGGTCTTGGTCCGGTTGTGGATCTTCCACCTGTTCTGTTGATAGTACTGCAAATACATGTTGGCGATATAGTTTTTGAGAATACTCTGACCCACCGTACTATAATTAGGTATTTGGGTCTTAAAATTTTGGATTACATTTAATTTGGCGTCCTCTTCCAGTATCAGGGCAAATTTTGATTGATATACCAGGGCCTTTATGGATTGTACCTCATTTTGGTCAGCCCTGGCATAGGTGTATATCGAATCAACAATTCTTAAGGCCGATGTAGGGAGTTGATTGACTTCATTTCGATAGACTTCCAGCCATTTGGAGCTATAATAGTCTTTTTTCTTCTGTGCAATAGCGCCGGAAGCGCAGGCAATACATAGTAAAAGGGGTATCAGACATCTCATATTCAAATAATTCACTTTAGAAAAAGAGTCACATGAATAAAGATGCAACTAAACGAGTTATTCCATATACAGGATATGAAAATAATAGACTTTAAATCTGATTGAACTGAATGAAAAACCACTAAGAACAGGCCATTCCCCGGGACTTTCGGAGCGGATTTTAGCAGATCCTTATACTTTATTGACGTGTGAACGTCGTAGCCAAAATGTTGATCGGACTTGCCTGATCAGGTTGTTATGATTTTGTTTAAGGTCGAATGGATACACATCTTATGCTCACTATTCTGCGAGGTTTGGTTACTGTAATTTAGCCTGATACCCATCTTTAAATCGACAATTTTTCGTAACTTCATTCAAAGAAATACCAGTATATCTATAGAGTGATCCGGAGACAAAGGAATTCCCTATAAGGATCAATTCCCTTTTGAAGTACCATCTGTCACAAGGCTTTACTTTTTGTTTTTTTATCACTTAAACCCCTATCAATCATGCGTAAGCTTTTCACTATTTTTTTGGTGCTGACGGGAATAATGGCTATTCCTGCTTTCGGTCAAAACGGTTACAATGTTTACATCACGGGAGAGGATCAAATATGTACAGGCAGTGGCTATGAGTATTCCGTGGTATGGGAGTATGCCGGTTCACCCGCATCACCTCCGGCCGGAGGAACGCATACATGGACGGTATATGGAGGAACGGTTTATACCTCCGGTAGTACCTATGCATTCATCGGCTGGGCAAATGATGCCGGTTTTATGTTATATGAATATACCGCCAATGGTACCTACTACTATGCCACACTGGAAGTTTCTCCTAACTGCATGGCGGGCCTCTCCACACCACCTGTTTCAAACCCTGGTCCCAATGACTCCTGCAGGCCGGGAGTAGTGGTAACAGAAGAAGTTGAGCCTGGTATAGTACGCCTGAGTAACCCTTGAGTCAAAGACGTTGTCACCTCAGGTGTTTCATAACCCGTAGTATCCGTGAACAGTAAGGAATAACTATCCCCCGCGTGTTTTGAAATTACCTGTTCTTTTTCATTACAACCTTGACGTAACCCGATGTTGAATTACGTCAAGGTTGCTTTTTTGGCCATATTAAGTATAGATGCTCAAGTCTGGTCCTGTTCAAAAAATGGAAGTTTTGCAGGAGATACAACACAATCATTTCAAATCCCAGGGCGATGATAATGTTACTGGTCAGGTATAAAGGAGTGAAGTATCGTGTATAACCTGTCCAGATAAAATCAATATTCATGTAGCAGATGACAATAAAGTACACAAGCACCACGAGGTGATATGAAATAGTGTGCTTTTTGAACGTGGATAGTATTGCTTGGCGGAAAAGCACATAAAAACCGATAAGAAACAATAACATATCCATAAACTTCCAGTCAGTCTTTATAATGGCCCCCAAAGTGCCTTTAAATTTTTGTCCATCGTTTTTAGTAAGGCATAGGTAATTTCTTTTCAATACCAGTTTAAAAGACTCAAACCAGGAGTCTTTAATATGTCTTGTACCGAGTACATTAGCTCTTATTTTGAAGTATTCATCCACCGATTCCCGAACGATCTTCACTTTTTTTACCGGCTCACTTCTCATGTGAGGGTTCAATAACAAAAACGTCCCGCATGAAACGATTAAAATGCAAACAGCAGAAATGCTGAATAGCTTTCCCCATTTTTTCAAATATACGTTTCGGTCTCTTCTCACCTTTTGTTCCTTTTTGATCCTCGCCTTGAGTTTTAGCGGTTCAACTTCAGCCCGATTGGTCCGTGGTATGCGTTTCCATAATGTGTATATAATAGCAACAGCCAGCCATAAAAGAGCAAAAAATAATGCTGCACTATTCAGCTTGGAAGATACTGCCAGTCCTAAAGACAGCCCCAGGACAATGGAATGGACCACTATTTTCCAGGTAGAGGGTGAAGTTTTGTTGACTTCTTTGATTAAGATCAAAGTAAAAAGAATGGTCAGCGCGCTAAAGCAAAAAGACGTGCTGTCCATGCCTACTGCTGTATTGACCTGGATAAATGCGGTATTAAAGAGCAGGTAAAGCCAGGCTGCGAAACCTACGATGTCATTAAAGAAGTGGCATCCAATAAAAAATACCAGGGCCAGGCTGCATAACGTGAAGAAAGCCTCAACCTCTCTGGCGATCCCGATGTACTTGGCGGGTATTCTGCTATAATACAAGTCGGGATGTTCGTTTAACGTTTCTTTGCCCTTTTCATAATAGCTGTCAAAGCGCATAGGCCCGACTCTTGCCGTGAGGTACATCCCCTTAATGACCTTGGAAAAGTTCGGCGCTTTCCATCCAAAAGTCCAAAGCATGCGATCAAACCATCGATATTCCTTTTTAGATATTTTAGATAGGTCAAGTTGGACGTTATCTTTTGTGCCTTTTTTGAATATATCCAATTTATGTTTGTAGGC
Organism: Fulvivirga sp. M361; assembly: GCF_007097395.1. Taxonomy (GTDB): domain Bacteria; phylum Bacteroidota; class Bacteroidia; order Cytophagales; family Cyclobacteriaceae; genus Fulvivirga. Next base: position 108,139 of record NZ_VKDC01000005.1, on the reverse strand, counting down.
ATATTTCAAAAACCACGGGTCATGGGCTATTTCAGCCGTGGTACGGCCTTTGAAAAAATGATAGGTCATGATCGAAGCGCTGGCCCACTGAAGTTCATCGTAACTAGGGGACCTGGCTTCCACGTCAATATGTTGAGAACGAAATACAATAAAGCAACTGATGGCTATGACAACAGCCATTTTGATATAAAACATACTTCAATCGAGGTTTTATAGTGTATAATGGGTGAAAGCCACTATTTCAGTCGCACTTTTAGTATGTCATATCCTACATTATATCGGCATAACTAACAGACTTATAGTGGTTTTACATTAGAAACAACCTGATTGGAATGATCCCCTAGTGAAAACTGAATTTTATCCTTGTAAGGGGTTTACGACTGCATACTGCCGCTAAAGCTTTCCCCGACGGTCATAGCCTTTGAAGAAGAACTTGGCATAGAAGCCGACAGTCTCCTGATCGTCTGGCATAAATCGATTTGGTTTGCGTCCCGCGATAGTGAGATTGCTTCTTCCTCCTTCGTCGTCATCGCAAAGGCGTTTGGAAATAAAAAAATACCTCTGACGTCACTGCCTTTAAATAGCAACTGTTACGCTACACATGGCACATTTTACTCTTGAAAAACATGTGCAGTTGCTTAGGAACATCCTATAGATAAAACAAATCTTATAAAAAAAGTACATAACCAATATGAAATAATTTTATCCTTGAATTATTTTTTTGTTCGGCATTTAAATGTATTCTGATGACCGGTTCTCAATCCTGGAGGTGTAAAAGGAAAACGGATGTCATATAGGACATAAACCATTCATTGGTAATGTTTTTTTTAATCATAGAATGGATGATTGTAATCACCTGTAAAACAGACTAATTATGTCATTTAGTGCGAAAAAAGCAGTTTTTTTCTTTAAAAGGAAGGGGATTGTTGGTTACATTTTGTAACAAATTTTCATTAAAGTTGTAACTGCTTTACGCATAAAAATGGCTTTCAGTTTAGCATCGACCGATGGATCTTGTTGACGGAGGTAGCAAAGAAAAAGTATGATTTCTGGAAGCTTTTTGCTTAAATGAAGCGATGAGATTTGCTCTATCTATATTGAAAAACAAGGTTTTTATTACTTTGTAAGAATCTATAGATAAGATTTGGCAAAACTTCAATGCCGTAAGAGCGGCGGAAAAAATCACCCATGAAAATGATGGTTTTTCTGACAGGTTCATGTCCTTAATTTGAGCAACCTGGTTTTTTAAACCATTACCTTATCCTCAATGATGATACGATTTGTCATTAGCATACTCATTCTTAGCCCGACACTTAGTTATGCTCAAAACTTTGTGCTTAAGGAAGAGTTGTTGAAAACAAAAATGTACCTGGAGGACCATCAGGTTTTTACTTTTGAAGATACCACAGGACTCCTTTCTTTTGATAAGGTCAGCCAACCGGCTTTTGAGGGTAGTTTTATACCCGGAAAACGGGAGAGCATACACGACGGTGTTTCTACCCTCTGGATGAAGTTTTCCATCACCAATACCACTGAAACGCCTCGCAAGCTGCTTCTCTTTCTCAATGATTGGGATGTTTCTGTCTGGACCGATGTGAGCGGTAGCCGCACATTTTTAGGTAGATATGGGATTCTGGCGAAGAATACCGGTACTGAGATTTATATCGGTGAAGATTGGAACAGTTGTGTGCTGAGTGAAGTGCCTGCACAGGACACGGTCACTTACTTTGTCAAAACTCCTGGTTTCCTTCGTAATGATTCTTTTTTCATAGCCATCCAGGACCAGGGGACCATTACGAAACAGGCACAAAGAGACCTCTGGGCCATTGGTACTTTTAGCGGGTGTTTTATTTTTATTTTCGTAGCTACCTTTTTTCTGTTCATCAAATCATTGAAATGGAGAAGCGTATTTTATGCTATCAATGGGATTTGTTGCTTCTTTTTCTTTACGGGGTATTATGGGATTGAATTTTTTTTGCCCATAGAATGGCCCATTTCCTATACCTTTTTTCTGCCTTTATCCTCCTTAAGCTATTTTTTATTTGTGTACCATTTCCTGGAGTTACGCCGGCTTAAACTTCAGGGTACACTTTTTTATAGTTATATAGTTTTATTGTCCGGCGCTATTCTTTTGCTGCTATATTTCTATCTCACGGGAAGTGAAAACTACTATCACTTTTTAGGACAGGTCAACAGAGCAAATATCCTGTTTACCATCTTTTCCCTTATTGCCATAGTGTGTGTACGTGGGAGGCGGAAGTATTTCATTTTTGGAGGAGTGTTTTTCCTGTTTTTGGGTGGTATGATCTTTTGGTACCTAAGAATAGTAGACCCGGAGCATTTATCCTTTATCTACCCAATGGCAGGGTATATGTTAGAAATGATGACCTTCCTTTTGGGTAACTTTTATATCCTTAGTATGGAGCGTACACGGTCCATGCGGCTGTTGCATGAAAAGGAAAAAGAACTGGTCAGGAATAATGAGCAATTGGTCCGGTTTGCATCCGTCATTAAAGAAAAGAACAAGCTGATTGAAGGTTTTAAAGAGCGGCTTAACCATCTTACAAAAAAAGATCAAAAAGAAACAGTGGTGTCTGATACATCGTATCACTGTGTTCTTGATCACTTGATGCAGTCTACTATTCTCACCTCTGACGAATGGATAGAATTTAAGATACTTTTCACACAAGTGTATCCTGGTTTTTTAGGGGGTGTCAGAAGTAAGTATCCGGGTCTGACCGAGACGGAGGAACGATTTTTAGCCCTTACTAAATTAAACCTTACCAATAAGGAAGTGGCTTCTATGCTGGGAATTTCTACGGACAGCGTTTACAAATCCAGGTATAGACTTTCCAAAAAGCTAAATGTGCCTTCTGATGAGATAGATGGTATTGTTTCCAAACTGTGAGTCAATTGTCCAGAGAATTGTCCAGATTTTTTGGTGAAGCCCTGAGGTATTGAACCTTAGCTTTGAGTATTTGATATATAACTATTTTTTTATTTACGAAGTCGCATTGGTTGGTATCGTTGGGAGCCTGTTTTAGAAAGTATGTTTCCTTACAGGATGTGTTAAGGTTGGAGAATCTAAAAAGAAAGCGGGGGCTAATACCTATTAATGTTGGACCGGATAAAAAGCAGGCTATGAAAAAATTATTAACAGTGGGATATATGTTCGCAATCCTAATCTCTTCTTACGTGGAGGCCCAGGACATGGGTAGGGTGGACAGCCTTCGCGGGGAATTGAATAAAGTAACTGACCTGCGTAAGAAAGTGATGTTATACGCCTACCTGGCCAGGGAATTTACCTCACACAATGTAGACAGTACTTACCATTACTCCGGACCGGGGATACGACTGGCGAAACAAATAGGTTATGACAGCGCTTTGGTAGGCCTTTATTTGCATAGATATGTTACCAGTAGACGGTTAGGTGATATGGACGAAGCGATCCAAAATCTGAAATTGGCCGACCAGACGGCACATGATCATGATGTTATCACCCTATATGGTACCATCTACGGCGCTTACGCCCTGATAGCAGAACTTCAGGACGATCTGGCCAACCAACTTGAATATACGCTGAAGGAAGTTGATGCATACGAAACGTATGGCAATGATAGTCTTTTCATTGCAGCAGGATACCATAATTTAGGAGCAGTTTACACCCGGTATGGGAAGTATAAGGAAGGTTTTGAAATGCAAAACAAGGCGCTGAACATATGTAATGCCATCAAAGACGGCCGCATGTCAGGGTATTTACATAACAGTATTGGCGACTACTATAGCCACATAAAGGAAGATTCTTTGAGTATCATGCATTACAGAAATGCGGTGAAATTCCATAAAAAGGATAGATCCTTTGGTTGGGCAGGGCCTGCGTTTGCAAAGTTGGGACAAAAATTTGAGGAGATCGATGCATTGGACAGTGCCATCATATATCTGAAAAGAGCTTTACCTCTTTTGGAAAAACCCAATTGGAAAGAACACATAGCTATGACTCACAGACATTTGAGCAAGACCTATCTGAAACTGTCAAAGCTCGACTCTGCGATCTACCATATTCAAATTGCGAAGGGAATTGTGGACGAGAATAATTACTTAGAAGCTAAAAAAGCCGTATATGGAGTTTTAGTTGAAATAAGTGAAAAGCAAGGCGACTTTAAACCTGCTTATGAATACAATAAAATTTTAACACAAGTAAAAGATAGTATCATTTCAAGGGAAAAAACACTGCAGTTCGAGTTTGCTAAAATGGCCTATGAATCAGATAAAAAAGAACGCCAGATAGCTTCGTTAGAACTTGAGAGGAAGGCGGAAAAGATCAAGCGAAATACATATGCCACAGGGCTCATACTGACCTTGATACTAGGCTCATTAATTGTTTATCTCTTACGCTGCCGGATTCGTAAAAACAAACAGCTAAGTAAAAAAGAACAACAGATAGCCAGTAAAAAACTTCGTGCTGTGCAAAAAGAACTGGACAATTATACCCTTCAATTGATTGAACGGGCCACCCGCATTGAACAGCTGAATACGGAATTGGACAGAGCGAAAGAAGCAATACCGGCGGGAGCAGGATATCCGGGCTGTGATGGTGCACTGCATCGCCTTATGCAGGCTACTATTTTGACAAATGATGAATGGGTCCACTATAAAAAACTATTTAACAAGGTGCATCCTGGTTTTTTTATTTCCTTGAGACGGGCATATGAGGATCTAACCGAAACGGAAGAACGACTGCTGGCGCTGACCAAACTTAATCTTCAGACCAAAGAAATCGCAGCCATGCTTGGTATCTCTGCAGAAAGTGTCAACAAGTCGCGCTACCGGCTCAGAAAAAAGCTCAATATAAACACGCAGCAACTTGAGGAATTGATTGCCGGTTTTTGATGAATGAGTGTAACGTAATTGCCAATTTACCAGTGAAAAGATATGGCTAATGTTAAATCGACTTACCCGTACCGCTCTGGTATTTTATAGCCAGCGTATACTTTAGTCTTCACGCTGATTTTTCAATGCGTAAGGATCCGGTTAATTTTTAGCTGGGCAATCGATTGAATCAGTTATTTACTCAAAATAATCTATCTTTCTTATCCACACTTTAACCCCCATAATTATGAGATCATATTTACCTACACTATTACTATTTGGAATACTCATGTTACTCCTGTCGGTCAGTTGTGAAGATGATAATGGTTCCGAGGATGAACCGGAGCCCGAGGTTGTTGATCCCCCTACAAAAGAAGAACCGGAAGAGCCTGATCCAAAGTCTTTTGAAAACTGCTCTGATAGAAGTAATAATATTGCCGTTGAGGTAGATGGTATCGTCATTGTAGAGGCTGAAAATGTGGTTCTGACGGATGATCATTGGAAGCTGAATACCTCGCTTCCCGAGTATTCCGGTGAAGGATATATTGTATGGGAGGGGCCTGCTCAGTTTTGGAAGGGTATAGAAAACATAGGTAAAACCGGTAAACTTACTTACAAGGTCAAAATTTCAACTACCGGAACTTACCAGTTTGTGTGGCGATCATACATCGCGAAAAAAGACCCTGAAAAACCGGGTACCGAGCATAACGACAGTTGGCTTCGTATTGCCGGAGCGGATGATTTTTTCGCGAAAAAATCAGATGGAAGTGTCGTGTATCCTAAAGGAACGGGAAAAACGCCTAACCCGGCCGGAGAAAATGGAAATGGGTTCTTCAAGGTATATATGAATATCATTGACAAATGGACCTGGGTAGCCGGTACATTTGACAATAATTTCCATACCATTTTTGCTACATTCGACGAGGCAGGTATTTATGAAATAGAAATAGCACCGCGATCCGATTTTCATGCTATAGACAGGTTTGCTTTATTCCATAGCTCGGCAAGTGGAGAGGTGGCTCAAAATGTTGACACTCAAATTAGTCATATTGATTGTGAGGAATAGATAATGGAAGTTTACTTCGAACAAAGGCCCTCACACGGGACCTTTGTTTTTAACGTTTTGACTGATTCTGACAATTACATGTATTCAAAAGTAGGTTTGCAGTAAGTAACTTAGGTGCGCCTTCTTTGTTGATGTCAATATCACTTCTTTGATAGTTTTATACTGTATCGGATTTCTTTATTACTGATATCCTCTTTCATAGGAAGTCATGGATTGTGCTGTAATTCATTCATGACTAATTACTTGTGATATTTTTTCCTCACTTTGAGTGAAGAATTACCCATTCTTCGTCATGAATTACTATTTATCGCTGTTCAGAGTGGCTGGCACAGTTTTGTTGACTTATCAGACTACACAAAAAGAATACCTATGAAAAACTCAAAACTTATAAAAATCAGTTTGGTTATTTTAGCTTGTTTTAGCCTGCTAACAGTGCAAGGACAGAATAAAAAAAATAGATCGGGAATAAGAGTCGGGCTTAATGCAAGTAATTTATTTGTTGATAAAGTAAAAGATGAAAACGCCAGACTGGGCTTCCATATCGGTGTATTTAAACAGATGGGATTAGGATCTGTGGTTTTTCAACCTGAATTAAACTACACTACAAAAGGGACCCGAGCTGAATATTTTGGAATATTCTATGAAGGAGAGGGTGATTTTAATCTGAACTACCTAGAGATGCCGCTATTGGCTGTCTTTAAATTAAACGGTGTTGATATTCATTTAGGGCCGTATTTTGGTTATTTGGTGAGAGCTAACCTGGAAACGGATGATAATTTCTTTAATACGGAAACAGATCTTGACAGAGATAATTTCCAATCGTTCGACTACGGTATTTCCGGTGGGTTAGCGGTTAATTTTACAGCTATTTCAGTAGGTGTAAGATACAATTACGGACTACAAGAAGTAGCGGACAGTGTCCTTGGAGATTCGCTTTTAGGTAATGCTCGAAATGCCACAGGTCAGATATACATGGCATTTAATATGAATTAACACAAGAAAGGCGTGCCTTAAAGTATATCGGATGTACTATTAGTGCGGTTTTAGGCCACTTAAGCAGGGGGAATACCTGCTTTCCGCCTTTTTTCAGAAAACACCTGCGTAGTGTATATATTTGATCATTGTAGATAGTGATAATATCTACTGGAGTGTAGAATTTATTCCACATATCGTCTTGTGAAGTACCAGGACATGGATTACACCCGGATCATTCATTAAGATACTATTCCAAACCCAAATAACTTCAATATAAAGTATTTCGGAACATTTTGGTACTCATCATGATAACCGACAACACTTCTGTGCCAAAATAACCCGAAATACATGGTCTTATGGCATATTGAACTTTTATAACGAGTCTAAGCATGATCCGGGCTAAATTAGTAACCTGAGATTTTTGTGCGGCAAGGCATAAGATTTGTTTAAATCAGAAAATAGTTCACCAAAACAAACAGATCATATGGCCTTATTAGGATCCTTAGTCAAAACAAGTATAGAACTCAATCAAAAGCTCAGCTTTGGGGGTGATACACCTTCCAACCTCCAAAAAAAACAGCTTAAGAAGCTTTTGGAAAAAGCGCAGAATACCGCTTTTGGAAAATACTATGATTTCACCTCTTTACTGGACGAACAAGACCTGGTAAAATCATTCAAAGAACGGGTACCCATTTTTGATTATGACGATTTAAATGAACGATGGTGGAGTCAGCAACAACAATTCCCGGATATCACCTGGCCTGGTAAGCCTGACTTTTTTGCCTTGAGTAGCGGTACTACAGGTAAATCCAGTAAGCGAATTCCTATCACGGCGGATTTCTTACAAAGTATGAGAGCAGTAGGGACTTCTTTGATAAAGGCCCTTCCCAATTTCAACTTCCCGGAAGAGCTTTTTGAAAGTGAAATCTTGATGCTAAGCAGTAGCGCCAATTTGAGTAAACATGAAAATGGCCACCAGGAAGGAGAAATAAGCGGAATTAACGTAAGTAACTTTCCCGGGTGGTACGACCTTTTTTACCGTCCGGGTGTGGAGATAGCGGCGATAAGCGATTGGGATGAAAGAGTAAGGCGTATTGTTAAAGAAGCGCCGGAATGGAACATTGGTGCCATAGCGGGTATACCTTCGTGGGTATTACTTTTGCTGAAAGAGATCATTGCCTCGCACGGTTTAAAAAATATTCATGACCTATGGCCTAACCTTACGGTGTATGCCAGTGGGGGCGTGGCCTTTGATACTTATCGTAAAGATTTTGAAGCTATCTCGGGAAAGCCACTCACTATAATGGATACTTACCTGGCTTCAGAAGGTTTTTTTGCATACACAGCGCGACCGGGTGCAATGGACATGGAACTTGCGCTTGATCACGGGTATTTTTACGAGTTCATACCCTTTGACCATCGTGGGGTGGATGAACAGGGAGGATTATTGGAGCATCCTGAGTCTCATAACTTAGACCAGGTGATTGAGGGCCAGGAATATGTTTTAATTGTGAGCTCCTGTGCCGGTGCCTGGAGATATATGATTGGTGACACGATTAAATTTACCAGCCTGGATCCCGTTGAGATCAGGATAACCGGAAGAACAAAGTTCTTTTTAAATACGGTTGGGTCCCAACTGTCTGAGGAAAAAATGGATAAAGCCATAGTAGACACGTCAGATCAATTGGGTATAAAGGTGAATGAATATATTGTGGCCGCGTTGAAAGAAGAGCATAATGAAACGTATTATCACCAATGGGTGATAGTGTCCGATGATAATATAGATACTACCCTGTTTGTAAATACACTGGATGATACACTACAGGAATCAAATAAAAACTATCGGGTTGCCCGGAATAAGGCATTAAAAGATGTAAAGCTAAAAGTCATTAGCAAGTCGACCTATCACAGTTTTCTGGAAAAAAAGAAAAAGAAAGGCGGTCAGGTGAAAACACCCAAGGTTATGAGTGCCAACGCGATGAGCCAATTACTGGAAGTCACATGATCGGGAGTATCTGAAATTCATTGAAAGAAGAGTGTGTAAACAGCTTGAATAGGGTATTTGCTGATCTATGAGGCCGTCACCGGTTTTATTCAAACAGACTGTTCTGTTGGCCATTTTAATTTTAGAAAAAGGCAAATGATCATAAGCCGGTGGTTGGTCTGGCGATCATTTTTTCTTCTGCGCATACCAATACTTCGTCGATGGACATATAGTATTTTGAGATTTTATCTTTGTAGCGCTGATCCATTAGATCATTCTCAAATATGTATTTTTTGGCAGCTACAATCTCCTGGTCGAAGCCGTGATCAATGGCAATATAGTCTGCCTTATACTCGGCCTTTCTTTTAAATTTACCAGAGGTAAGGTAACGGATCCCATAGATGATCATTTGCCAGGTACTTAAAGGTGCGTAATCCACTAAATGTCCTAACTCATGCGCAAACCATCCGATGAGCACATTTCTTGGCATATCCTCCACCAATAATGTATCACTATCTCTGACATGGAGGGCTAATTTGACCTTGTAGCTTTTTATCCCCTTCAGACTATTCCAATTTAATACAGGTTGGGCCTGCATGGTAGATGATTTTATCCGTAGTTGCTTCAGATTGATCTTATGATCATGTAACGTGTCATACCGCTGAACAACCTCTAAAAATGCTGATTTGATCTTTTCACTCGTGATGTTTTCAAAATGTACGTTCATAAGCGGGTAACTTTGTGCATTTAAGTACCTTGCCTGTATCATAACAGAGACTATTAATGACATGTAAAGCATTGATTTTATCATTGCAGGCAGGACCATACTGTATGTAATAACACATTAAAGGCCATATTGTCTAAACCTTTATCCGTAAGACACGAAAACTATGCCATCCTGGCAATGAAAAGGATCAAACTATAAATCCCTGATTTCGTGCATGTACGGTGGCTTCATCACTGTGGTATATGAGTTTTATGTCGATGTCGGTATGTGTCTCGATGATCTTTTTTAAACGAGTCATTTTTTTACCTTTGTTTACCGACCGGATGTAAATGGCTGAGACCTGATTTGGAAACTTTTTTGCAATGGCCAGGTAGATGTCTGCATCTAATTCAGCTGCATCACCTATTAGCAGGAAAGGTAAACTGGGATACATATTCAGTATTTCGCTAATTATGAGATATTTATTTTTTTTAACCAGTGATTTCCGGCGCATGGTTTGTATCCCAATATCACGAAGTAGCAACACTCCCGGAGGAAATTGGTAGGTCTTCAGGAAGTCCAGTAAATAGTCATGCAAATTCCAGGGACTATTGGAAAGATAGAAGAAAGGAGCTTTGCCATTTCCGGACGGGCCTTTATGCAATTGTTGATAAAAAGAGTTAGCTCCCTCTAAAGGCAGGCGTTTACGGCTATCCTTAAAAATAGAATTGATCAACAAACGCCATTTTAAAAAAGAACTTACCCCTGTTTGTATTACGGTGTCATCCATATCACTAATGACTCCGAAAGGGGCCATAGAGAAGGGTTTTAATACATTTGTGCTAACCTGATAGATGATGTCATCCCCACTTTTTATTGTATAAGTAACCACGATCTGATGTTCGGAGTTCGTCTTGAAATCCATTCCATGCTCACCTCTGTAATTGAGATAGCCTTCATGGTCGGAACGTAATTCTATGGCTTTGCCAGGCCAGCTTACCCATACCGGTACGTTCTTTTTTTCGTCTGACTCCAGGCGCTTGAAAAAATTCAGTGCATTCTTCCACAATGACGTTGTGCCGGCTTCATAGATACCTTTATCTGCCAAAACACGCGCATAAATATGTAAATCTTTGTCATTGGCATATCCTCCATAAGCGGAAATAATGATCGGGTTCAGTTTACGAAATAGGAGCTTGAGACAATTCAGATAAGACATTCTTTCTATTACTGTAAATAGCTGGTGATAATTTCTGTGCTCATTTAATGAAGGTATAATGATAGTGAATAAAAAAAATAGGTAATGGAATGTTCAATAACTACTTTTAATGGAATGGATCTTATACCTGACAGTCATGAAACCGAATACATGATTATTTTAGGTGAGTAAGTCAGAATATTACATTCAGGATTAACCGATTTGTGGAATTTTTTCCTCAATAACGGAAGGGTTATATGGAAGAAGGCTCATCTAAACGAGTTGATTTTAGAGGTATCAGTCTTACCGGATAAGTTTTGATGTTTAAAAATGAATAAGGCATAGTTTTTAACCATTGATTGAAGAGTATAAGCGTGAGAAAGCCGGACCTCATATGATCTTTAACCGATCTGTGTTTATGGACATCGCCATTTTACCGTTTTGAAAAGAAAAAATGATAGTTATAGGGAGAAAAGATAGGATAGATCTGCCGGAGTTTGACCTGTTTGACATTCCGGCAAAAGTAGATACCGGAGCTTACGGTTCAGCTTTGCACTGTCACTACATAGAGATAGTAGAGCGTGGAGATGAGGAAGTTTTAGTATTTAAAGTGCTTGATCCTTCTCATCCTGAATATGAAGATAAAACATTCTATATTGAAAACTTTAATGATAAACAGGTTAAAAGCTCAAGCGGAGAAATTGAACATCGTTACACTATACGGACGGTAGCCATAGTTTTTGGGGAAGAAATAACCATTGAGTTTTCGCTTACAAACAGAGGAAGTATGAAATACCCGATTTTACTGGGTAGAAAATTTCTGTCAAAACAGTTTTTGGTGGATGTCAAACTGAAGGATTTATCCTTCCAACTAAAAAAGCAAAAAACATGAAAATCGCGGTATTATCAAGAAATACAGGGCTCTATTCTACCAGGCGTCTTATTGAAGCTATAGAGCAAAGGGGGCATGAAGGTGTTGTTATCGACCATATGAAATGTGATATTATAATGGATGATAAAGGACCATCCATATTTTATGAAGGTGAACCACTCGACGATGTTGATGCTGTAATTCCCAGAATTGGTGCGTCGGTTACTTTTTATGGCACTGCCGTGGTCAGGCAGTTTGAAATGAAAGACGTCTTTAGTGCGGTAGACTCAATAGCCATAACCCGGTCGAGAGATAAATTGAGAAGTTTGCAGATCCTGTCAAGGTCAGGGCTGAATATGCCTAAAACTGCCTTCACTAATTTCAGTAAAGAGGAAAATAAAGTGCTTAAACATATTGGTGAGGCCCCTGTAGTGATTAAACTTTTGGAAGGGACGCAAGGCCTTGGGGTAGTTTTGGCAGAAACCAATAAAGCGGCAACATCTGTGGTAGAGGCATTTGAAAGTCTTAAAACCCGGGTTATTCTTCAGGAATTTATTGAAGAAGCAGGAGGAGCTGATGTGAGGGCTTTTATTGTGAACGGAGAAGTAGTCGGTGCGATGAAGAGACAAGGTAAAGAAGGTGAATTCCGGTCTAATCTGCACAGAGGCGGGCATGCCAAACTGATCAAACTGAGCCGGCAGGAAAAGACCACGGCATTAGGCGCTGCGAAGGCCATGGGGCTTGCCATAGCCGGTGTGGATATGCTGCAATCCAAAAGAGGACCTATGGTGCTGGAAGTCAATTCATCGCCAGGACTCGAGGGCATTGAAAAAGCTACGGGAATAGACATAGCAGAGAAAATAATAGAATATATCGAACAATCGCTTTCAAAGAAAAGGAGACCTAAAAGTAAAGTGCAAGCATAAGTTGCCGGAGAAATGATTGTCAATACTATAGAAGTACAACCTGGACAAACAAAACGGGTGGAAGTAAATATTGCTAAGCTGCCATCTCATACGGCCATTGACATTTCCATTACCATTTCCGTAGCGGAGAAACCAGGGCCGGTACTATTGCTCATGGGTGGGCTACATGGAGACGAAATTAATGGCATAGAGATCGTCCGCAGAATAATAGAACAAAAGTTACACGTGCCCGAAATTGGAACCACCATTTGTATCCCAATCATCAACATCTACGGATTTATACATTTTTCCAGGTATGTACCCGATGGAAAAGATGTAAATCGTTCATTTCCGGGGAATAAGAATGGCTCACTGGCTTCGCGCGTTGCTCATTATTTAATGCATGACATTATCCCTAAAATTGATTATGGTATTGATTTTCATACCGGTGGGGCAGATCGTACCAATTATCCTCAGCTAAGAAGTATGTTGAATGACGCTAAGAACAAAGAGCTGGCACAGGCATTCCATGCTCCATTTTCACTTCATTCTAATTATCGCCCAAAATCACTGAGGCAGGCAGCAGCTAAACTGGGGAAGAAAATCTTGGTTTATGAAGGCGGGGAGTCATCCAGGTTTGATGAACACGCTATTCAGGAGGGGATCAATGGTACGGTCCGATTGATGAGGTACCTTGGAATGACTTCTTCTCATAAAGAGGAGACTCCGGGACACCAAAATCAGCTTATTGCCAATTCTTCCTGGGTAAGGGCAAAGATATCTGGGTTGTTCCAGACGGCTGTGTCCAGCGGTCAAAAAGTGGCTAAAAATCAATTGGTTGGTCACATTACTGATCCGTTTGGAGATTTTAAAGTGCAGGTTAAATCTCCGGCTTCGGGATTTGTTATTGGCCTGAATAACAATCCTATTATTCATCAGGGAGATGCCATCATGCATATTGGTGTAGTAAAGTGATCAAGAGAATCGGAAAGAGTGTGTAGGGCAAATTACCAGACATTCAATTCTAATGATAAAAACATTTTTGTTTGAATACCTTACGACAGATAGGCCAGGTCTGATTGCATAACCCGCTCAGTCAGAGGCATCGTTTTTGATGGACTTTTTTATGTTCTCTTCAATTATCTTTCCCTGAGTTTCGCCTAATACTATAAAACGAATTATTATACTGGTGCGAGTGTCTGTAGATTCAAACGTAACATGAGGCGGCTTTGCAACGGCGCTCCAGGGATTGTTAAAAATAATTTGTTTTATAGCGTCGATGGAAATATTTTTTCTTTCTACCTGGTCAATGGAAAAGGTATATTCAAGGGTACCGGAAGAAATAGTTACGTCATCAATTATGGGTGTTTTAGCCCATAAGTTTTTCAGTTTGTCACGATAGACATTAACGATCCTTGGAAACCTCATGACAGTACATCCTTTTCTTTTAATGCCTTCACCACAAACGGATGTATGAACGGGTCTAAGTGATAGACACCAGAGACTTTATCAATGATGATACCGGCTCGCAGCATAGCCAATAATAAGGCTTTAACTGTTGCGCTGCTCCAGTTTGTTATGCGCTCAATTTTTTCAGCATTAAGTCTTTTATGCAGTACAAATTGCATTAATAACATAATCCAGTCCTCGTGAAGTTCTTTTAGTCCCGAAATGGAAGGATAATCCGGTTTTTGAAGGATCAAGCCCTGTGCAGTGGACTTTTTGATATGAGATAACCAGCCGTTTAAAGCGGTACCCGGTACCCCTTCACTATACGTGAAGTACCCATTAAAAAGCTGTGCCATTTGCACTTCGTTCAGTGAATCATCTACTGCATTAAGACCAATTGCCAACCCACTTGACCGATGGCGTTTCATGATCAGGTCTCTGAGTTCTTCTGCATTGAAAGGAGCGAAATTGATATTTTCGATGAATTTTACGCCAAAACCGGTCAATTGATTGATCAGTTTGAAAGCGTGTGGGTTGAGGTTAACAATAAAAAGGACCTTTTCTCCGTAGTCATCGATAAGCCGTTCGATAAGCCGGACCACCTCCATGCCTTCACCAGTGCGCTCCCAGAATAATTCAAGATCATTGATTACCAGTACGGTACCTTGTGGCAGATGCCCCATAATTTGATCGGTGTCACCGCTCTTGAGGGTAGCTTTTCTGAGCGCTGTATTAAAACCTTCGAGGGTAACCGTTCCCTGAGTAGGTGGGAAAACAGCATAAGAAGTGTGCCCTTTTAAGTACCGCTGGACAACATATTTACCAAAAGCCGTTTTACCTGAATTTCTTTCACCTAATATTAAGATCCCCCCATGAAAACCTTGCTGATATCTTTTTATCGCTTTGTTAAAAGCTTGCTCTTCTTCAGATCGTGGTATCCAGAAATCATTACTGATGTTTGATCTGCCATTGAACAGGGCAACGTAATAGGGGGGGAGTGCCTCAATAACCTCTTCTGAAGGGTTTACCTTTTCCCGTATATCCAGCAGCTTGCTATTAGAAGAATTTAATTCTTTGGGTTTATTGAATTTTTTAGTGAATAAAATACCTTCACTTCTCCCGTAGAGCACTTTTGAAACGATAGAACGCGTGAATTTAGCCACCTTATCGGTTACCTGGTTCAAGCCCGTCAGTACTTGTTGGCCCTGATAATTACGGAGGTCAGAGGTGAAATCTCCGGCGCTTTCCTCAATTTTCAGAGATGAAAGAGGTTCAAATACATTTTCAAACTGCTCATCTGAATAGCTTACAAACTGATCGATCTTAGCTAATATGGATGACTTTTCCTGTTCTAATTTTAAGGCACAATCCGCTAATACCTCTTTTTTGGTTATGTTGTCTGTTTCTGCAGGACTATTTTCCAGGTTAAACTGTGTGAGATTAAGCAGGTCTTTGAAGGTATAGACTGACCGTTTCAGAATATCCAGCACCTTTTCAAACTCTTCCTCTACCGCAACTTCATAGCGCGATTTCAGATAGTATTCTGCCATACGCGCTACCGGTATAGAAACCGTGTCATTATCATCCTTGCTGTCCGCTTTTACGGAATAAACTTCCAATGACTCAGGCATGCCTTCCACCAGGTTCAGCATTCTTTCATGGCTTTCATTGTATGCCTCCTGGAGTTCTGCTTCCAGGTTCTCATCTATTTTAAATTTCGAAAGAGCGAGGGTGACATCTGCTTTCTTTATCTTCTTTGCTGTGGCCTCAAGGTCTTTCAGGTATTTTTGACTTACAGTCTGTCTTAATTTACTGTTAAATTCATCGTGAAGCGCTTCAATTCTGTTTCTTGTGGCATTTACTGATAATTCCATCAAGATCATATTGAGTAGCGTTTTGACTTTTCGCTCATATTCTTCTCCAAAATCAGCGATCTGTGATGATTGCTTCCTGTAATACTTAGCGGGGCGTGTTTTTTTCCTGATGTTATGATTAATGTCCAGCGTTTCCAGGTCATTGCTCATTAATCGAGCATTCTTTCTGAATTCCAGTTTAAGCCTGCCTTCGCGAAGCTGGGCCAGGTTTTTCTGATGATCATATTCCTTTTCAATTATCGCACTGATTTCCGATAGCTTTAGTTTATCATTCCTGCCGTTTTCTCCCGTCCAGATACTGCGCTCTTCTTCGTTCAGGTAGGAGTTCATCGCGTTAGTGATCTTCCTTAAGACATTATAAAACACGATTTCTTCTTCTTCAAAACGCGTCAGAAACTGATGGAGCAGCACTTGCCGATTATTGAGCTGGTAATATCGGGCCACTTCTCGATATGCTACCTTGTGTGTCATGGGTTGACCAACGAACCAATGCTTGATCTTCTTGTAGCGCTTAAGGACTTTAAGTGCAAACCGGTCTTTTGAAAAAACCTCAAAATCCTTTTTATGATATTTGATCTTTAGTTTTTGCGGATATCTCTTAAAGTCTTCCCTGAGTTTGTTTTGATACCAGTTGATTCCATCCGTTAGCTGGACCAGTAAAGCAGGTAGTTCATTATCTTTTAACTTTTCCGTTAACAGTGAGTTTACTTTGAACAGTATGTCATTCTTTAATTTATCGATTGCCTTTCTCTTTCGATAAGCATCGGGGATGGTGGCTATTTTTTCTTTTTCCTTACGGATAAGGGCTATTTTTTCCTTAAATGCGCTCAGTGTATTGAGGTGGTTGTGGATAAAGGGACGGAAAGTCTTCCTGTAGAACAACTCGATCGCCTTTTGACCGTTTGTATCTATTTTCACGATATCTGTTGCTATTTCTTCATATCTTGAAGGTGCAAGTAGCGGTAGTTCCAGGGAAGCTTGCTCTTCTTCCAGCGCAGACAGGGTTTTGCCTTTGGCCTGTGTAATTACCTCATAAGATTCAAAATCACTTGAAGCGTTAATGACCAATGTACTGCCAATACTGTCATTGATGTGGGTTATTTGGTCGAAGTGTTTGTCCAAAAGATGGTAATTCTCCTCAGGAAGTCCCATGATCACCAGGTCAGTATCTTTTGACTCTTCTGTAATGATCTCTTTATCCGTAAGAGGGTCTATCTCGTTGTTGACGAGTCTGATCTCTGCGTCGTCACGATAATTACTGAGTATACCGGCTGTGGCCTTATACACATTTTCAGCTTCTTCGTTTTTAGGATTGATAATCAGCAACCTGATTTTGGCCAGCTCCCAGCGTGGAGAAGTTGATATGTGCCGGACCAGATTGAGTGCCAGGGCCAGGTTCCTTCCGGACCCACTCCACCAGATGTCGATGGTTTTGTAGTTGCCAAAGGCTTTTTCCTTATTGTAATTCAGGAAAAGGGAGTTGTAGTTGTAATGTTTAAAGCTGTCCAGCAGTGTGATAAATTGCTCTTTATTTTTCCTGTTTCGGCTCCAACCCATCAGAATGGTATTGGGTTCTATCCCTGAAAAGCCATATACCCGTGCAATTTCATCCATACCGGAATACACATCCCGGCAGTAAAGTTTATGGGTGAAATAGCCAGCGGTGTCTTTTTCCTGTGAGAGATCGGAAGATGTTTTTGCGAGAATACGGTTATTACTTTCTACCAGTTCAAAAGCTGATAAAATACCAAGCTTACCTGAAATACCCTTTCCCAGTTCCACCATATAGGTGCGTGTGTTGGCATCACCGCTAAACATGATCGTATTAGGTCGCCAGTTTCTCTTATGAAGTTTGTCCTTTTTTAGGTTCGTTAACCCGGTTTTTACTAATGATGCCCAAACGCCGCTCCATGCGTCCCCCGAGTCCAGGGTAAGTTCTTTCCGTTTCAGATAAAGGAATAAGAGGCCCAAAATGATGATCGCTCCCAACATAGCGATAAAATCCAATTGGATCATTACCAGGATACAGGCTGCGGCCCCCAATAAACTGATCCAACCTGATACCTTAAACTCAGGCCTGAAATCCGCACTGGTCCATTTTTCGAAAGCGGCGCTGATATTTAGAAAGCCGTAAGTAGTAATAAAGAAAATCGATACTACCCGGGCGATTACATCCAGTTCTCCGATCAAAATTCCTGCCTCGGCGATCACAAAAGTCAGTAACAATGCGTTACGTGGTTCATTAGTGGCCCCGTAGCCTTTTGCGAAGAATTTAGGAGTGATCCTGTCTGAGGCGGTAGCCTGCAAAATACGTGGGGCCCCTAAAATACTTCCCAATGCGGATGATAATGTGGCCCCCCAGATACCGGCAATGACCAGTTCAGGGACCCACGCGATATTTAGCAGGACTTTCGGGTCGCCAGCCAGTGACTCACTATTGACGGTATAAGCAAGGAAGAAAGACAAACCTATATATACAGCTAAACCAACGACTATGGCCATGATAGAACCTCCCGGAATCGACCTTTTAGGGTCCTTCAGATCACCGGACATGGAAACTCCTGCTTCGAAACCCGTCACGGCAGGGAAGAAAATGCCAAAAAGTACCATTAACGAAACCGATGATTCGGAATTAATAAAGTGCGGTACAGCAGGTGTTAGTTCATGATTCCCAAAAAGAATAGACAGTAGTGACAGTCCGATGGCGGCCATAATGAAGTACTGCGTTTTAATGGCAAACGATGTGCTGATAAAGGTGAGCGTGGTAACGGCCAACAATACGATGGAGCCAGTTAACCTTATGTTATTAATGTCTGTGGAAAATCCCCAGTAGCTAAGGAAACTCTCTGAAAAGCCAATTAAATAAAGACTTACGCTGAAAGAAAGACCCACAAACAGGGCCAGGCCCAGCGTGCCGCCGATGGGCAAACCAAGGCTTCTGGATATCATAAAATAGGTCCCGCCTGCCTCTACCTTTTTGTCTGTGGCAATCGACGAAACACTCAGGCCTGTAGTAGCGGAAATGATGTGCGCCACAATGATGATCCCTATTGTAGCCCATAACCCGGCCTCCCCGACGATCATAGGTAGTCTGAGATACATGATCACACCAAGAATGGTGAGTATCGAAGGAACAAAAACGCCTCCGAAAGTGCCGAACTTATTCTGTTTCGCCATTAAATGGTTAAGTTAAAATGATAATTTAAATATTCGGACATTGTAATGTTTGCAATGTCACCTATTTTTTTTGTTTTTTAGGTGGTCAAAGCATCAAAGGCCGGTCTAAACTAAAAGAAAAACCCGACATAATGTTATGGATATATTCAACGTATATACCGAAGCGATAGCAATTTCTTCTATTATCATCATCTCTTATTTTTTTAGCTATGTAGCTAAAAAAACCAATATCCCCAGTGTATTACTTCTGATAGGCTTAGGTATAGGTGTGCAGCGGCTATTGAAAAGTGCGGAGATTGATTTGGGAATCTATATCATGGAAGCCCTGGAGCTATTTGGGGTAGTAGGCCTGATAATGATTGTTTTAGAGGCCGCGCTGGATCTGGAGTTAAAGAAAGAGAAAAAACCGCTGCTGGTAAGATCATTTCTAGTGGCGTTATTGTCTTTGTTGGTTACCGCATTTGCTATTGCCTACCTGTTCCACACTTTTCTCATACCGGACTTTTATGTCGCATTACTTTATGCTATCCCCCTTTCCATTTTAAGCAGCGCTATTATAATTCCCAGTGTGGCCGGTTTGATCGACAGTAAGAAGGAATTTATGATATATGAAAGCACGTTCTCCGATATTTTGGGGATCATGTTCTTTTATTTTATGATAGGAGGCGCTGACGCCACAGGTACTTCTGAGATAGTAATAGACGTGAGTAGCAGTATATTATTGACCATAGTACTTTCGCTGGTGATCAGTTATACACTGGTACTTCTTCTGCCGAGGCTTCAGTCGAAGGTGAAGTTGTTTTTTCTCATTTC
The DNA here is from genome assembly GCF_007097395.1 of Fulvivirga sp. M361. Classification (GTDB taxonomy): domain Bacteria; phylum Bacteroidota; class Bacteroidia; order Cytophagales; family Cyclobacteriaceae; genus Fulvivirga. Next base: position 88,252 of record NZ_VKDC01000005.1, on the reverse strand, counting down.
TGTACTTGTGTTGCTTTACGCTACGGGTAAACTTTTCCATTTGTCGTCCTTACTGATCATTATGGTGTTTGGTTTGGTGTTGAATAACTACCAAGTGTTCTTTAAGGGTAAAATGAAGAAATTAGTCCGGGCAGATTCTCTGAAACAGATCACGGAAGACTTTCATGTAGTGACTATGGAGACCGCTTTTGTCGTAAGGACTTTTTTCTTTGTGATCTTTGGAATGACCCTGGATTTTTCAGGGATCATGCACCCGCCTTCACTCTATTTAGCAACAGGGGTGTTGGTAGCTACTTATGTTATTCGCTATTTGTTTCTTAAACTATTTGCCGGGCAAAGTATTTTGCCCCAGCTATGGATTGCTCCCCGTGGTCTGATCACGGTTTTGCTGTTCTTTTCCATACCTGTACAATTTCAAAACCCGGAGTTTAATCCTGCCATACTTCTGATCGTGATTTTGACCTCCAGCTTTATTATGTCAGGAGGGCTTATGGCTAAGAAGGAGGATATAGAAGAAAGAGATGAGCTTTCCTTTGACGATTGGGATGAACTGGACGAGGAGATCAGATCGTTAACTTCGCCTGCGGAAAAGTTGAAAGAGTAAAATATGTTTAAAACGAAAGTGTGGTTGCACAGTAGTGAATATAATGTGCATAAGACTTTAAGATTGAACACAGACTTTTCAATTTTGAGTGGCGCTCCAAGAGCGGATATACCTGTGGTTGTCATAATAACCGGGTAAAAAATTCTACAATCCGGGGGAATTAAAGAATGTGACATCAGGTTAATTAAGCGTAATTTTGGTTTTTCTTACCTTATTAACAGGCTTTGCCGTCCTTTATGGACATGGCACAGTTTTCACACTGGAATAAAAAAAACATCATGGATGGAACACCCGCACTTATATGTATACCGGATATCACCGGTTTCACTGAATTTATGAGTGAAGCCAAATTGGAAAGCAGCAGGAAGATAATCCCCACACTGCTAAATGAGATCATCTATGCGAATACCATAGATCTTAAAGTGTCTGAAATTGAAGGAGATGCCATACTATTTTTTAGAAATGGTCAACCTCCTGCACTCAGTAAACTTTTGAAACAATGCCAGCAATTCTTTAAGGACTTTCACGGTAAACTGGATGAATTTTCAAAACAAAACCAGCAGAATGAAGACTTTCAGGACTTAACAGAGCGTTTGGGGCTTAAGATTGTGGTACATTATGGGACCATTGGTATGGCAAAAGTAGGTACACATCTCAAATTAATGGGAGAAGAAGTTATAGTGGCGCATCGTCTGTTGAAAAATGACATCCCTTTCGACGAATATGTGCTGATCACCAAGGCGCTTATGGATCAATATCGTGAAGATACCAACACGATCGATGAAATCAACCAAATGGTGACGTATGGCTCTGATCAATACAAACATATTGGTAAATTACCTTATTATTATATTAGCGCCATTCAACTTAGGAGCTTTCATCAAAAATTAATGGAATAGCCATCAGGGTTATACCTGCCGGAAAGGGACTTATAGATTTAAATACCGAACTTATGTCAGATAAAACCAGTACTTCTAACGAACTTGACCTTGATATAGTCGAAGAAGCAAAAAGCTTTGTTAAAAAGCTCTTGCAAAATAAAACCTCCGGTCAATGGTTATTCCACAATTATAATCATGCAAAAGATGTAGCGGAAGTGGCTGTAGAGCTTGGAGGTATGGCCAGGCTGGAAGAGTCAGAGCTGGAGGTACTCGAACTGGCCGCATGGTTTCATGATACCGGCTATGTGAAATGCCGGGAAGGCCATGAAACGGAGAGTGTGACAATCGCTAAAGAGTTCTTGAATGAGCGCCATTATGACAAAGAGAAAATAGAGCAGGTAAGCCAATTAATATTAAGTACAGACATTAAAAAAGAAGCTTCTTCACTTTTGGAAGAGATATTACATGACGCTGATCTGTCACACCTCGGGCGTAAGCGCTTTTTTAGGATAGGAGAGTTGTTAAGAGCAGAATTGGAAGCTATTGAAAATAAAGAGTTTACAGAACTGGAGTGGCAAAAAAAACAATATGACTTTTTAATCAATAACACTTTCATTACTACTTATGCTCAAAAAGCATTTGGTAGTAGAAGGAATAAAAATATACTTAAACAAAGAGATAACATCCTGGATGCGGAAAAGATCACCCGTCGATTACAAACGGGAAAGGACTTCGGCCGTGGTATAGATACTTTGTACCGGTCTAATTATCGTAACCATATTAACTTTAGCGCCATTGCCGATGGTAAGGCTAATATGATGATCAGTATCAATACGATCTTAATTTCGGTGATCGTTACCCTTTCAGGAGCCAGTTTTTCCGTTTTTGAAGGGCTGCAGCTAGAAAGCTTACGTTTTACTATTCCGATCTTCACTTTGCTGTTAGGTTCGCTGGTATCGGTGTTTTTCGCTGTCATGTCAGCAAGACCAAAAGTGACTGAAAAAAAGGTGACCCGGAAAAAGATGAAAAGGAAAGATATGACCCTGTTGTACTTTGGTAACTTCCTGGAAGTATCTCAAGAAGAGTTTACAAGGCATCTGACAGAACTTAAAAACAATCAAAAGGAATTGTACGACAGCATGTCAAAAGACATCTATAACCTGGGGCTTGTACTTAAAGAAAAATACCGCTTGCTTTCAATAAGCTACACGGCATTTATAATAGGGATTACGCTTTGTGTCATTGGCTTCCTCTCTATATTCCTAATTACTAATCTGCAGTAGGATCTTAAATGTATTAAGAGCTGACTTCTTCGGCTTTAATATCGTTTATTCTGTGACTGGGTCTGCGGCTTAGTTTTTCCTCTCTTTTTCTTCTGATCAGGTACATCACTCCCATAAAAAGAAGAATAGGAACAATAGTATATAGCAATACAATTAATAAGATTTCCATAGTAATTAATGATTTCAGTTATACATATTGAGCTCTTTTCAATAGATATGCCGGAATCACTAAAGTTTCCCAAAGCCGTTGCCATGACCACATACGATATGGTCCGTTGATTCCGTAGTGTGTAAGTTGTGGAATTATTTCTACAAAAATGTGACCTAGCACATTCCCGATATGCATCATATTTAGAAGGAAGGCCCTTTTTAAATTCTAGTATTGCTTTTGAGAAGGGATTGCTAAAAAATCCATTTGAGGTAATTATGTCTAAGCAATTTCTACACGCGCTATTTTTCATTTTTATAGTATCAGGATGTGGTACCAAGACACCATTTTATTCATTTCAACATAGAAAGTGGAAGCAGGCCATCACCCCTAAAGACAATAAGGTTGTGCGTTCTGTATTCCTGGTAGGTGATACAGGTGCGCCCAAGCCTGATGGGAAAGACCCGTTGTTCAACTTACTGGACTACCATCTCAAATCAATAGAGCAGACATCTGATTCTACTGACAATAGTATTATCTTTTTAGGTGATAACATTTATGAAAAAGGCCTGCCTGCCCGTGATGATTTTCAAAGGGCCCAGGCAGAGGAAGCCATTACCATTCAGCTAGACGCCATAAAAAATCTTAAGGGTAACATTTTCTATATTCCTGGTAACCATGATTGGAATCATAGCAACCCTGGTGGGTTTAGGGCAGTGGTCCGGGAACAAAGGTTTATAGAAGACTATTTGCAGCGAGAAGAAGTGTATTTTCCCAAAAACGGATGCCCGGGTCCCGTTGAAAGGGCTGTAGGAGAAGATTTGGTCATCATATTTTTAGATAGCGAATGGTACCTCCATGAGCATTATAAACCTAAATATCCCGATTGCACCGTAGAAAGTGATCAGGACTTCTTCTTCGAATTCAGGCGCGCTGTCAAACGTAATGAAGGTAAACATATTCTGGTGGCCCTGCACCACCCACTTTACAGCAATGGCAACCATGGCGGTTATTTTTCTCTAAAGGATAACCTGTTTCCCTTATCCCTGATCAATGATAAACTGTATATTCCATTGCCTGGTCTGGGGTCATTCTACACGCTTTTCAGGCGATACGGTATAAGCCGGCAAGATATACCAAATTCACGATACCAGGAGCTGAAAGAAGGCTTGCTTACTGCCGTAGAAGATGTAAAGAATGTCACCTTTGCCTCCGGGCATGATCATAACCTTCAACTCACACAGATCAAGGATAAAAACTTCATAGTCAGTGGAAGTGGTTCGAAGGTAAATTATGCAAGAGAAGGGTTAAAAGCGTCCTATGTACAAAGTGCGCAAGGGTTTTCGAAGATAGATTATTATGAAAACGGTGAGGTATGGGTGACATTTTATGCCGTTGGTGATACACCGGAGGGCGAATTGACTTTTCGTGCCCCTCTGTATGCTTTAGACCCTACTACAACTCCTTCAGTTCAGGAAGAGGTGGCTTCAGTGGATTATGCTGACAGTACAAAGATAATAATAGCAGGAAAGGGATACAAAGCCAGTGGGTTTCGAAAGTTTTTGTTAGGAGACCATTATCGCGATGAATGGACCACTCCGGTCAGTGTTGACTATCTTAATATAAATAAGGTCGGCGGAGGTTTAAGGCCTATCAAACAGGGCGGCGGCCAGCAAACTATCTCTTTGCGTATGATGGGGGATGACGGAAATCAGTATAACCTCAGATCGGTCAATAAAAATCCGTCAGGAGCTATACCAAGTCCTTTCCATAACACCTTTGCACAGGACCTGATACAAGACCAGATCTCGTCGGCTCATCCCTTTGGAGCTTTCACGATTGCTCCAATGGCCAAAGCAGCATCTTTATATCATACAAACCCTAAGCTGGTTTATATTCCTTATTCTCCCATACTCGGAGAATATTTGAATACGTTTGGCGGTATGACTGCATTGTTTGAAATTCGACCCGATGAGGACTTGAGTGAATTCAAACGTTTTGGCCGTACCCATAATGCTGTAAGCACTCCAACGATGCTGGAAAACTTAAAGGATGATAATGATAACGAGGTGGATGAACTATTATATCTGAAATCACGACTGTTTGATCTGATTATCAATGATTGGGACAGGCATGAAGACCAATGGCGTTGGTCAGAAGTAGAAAAAGAGGGAAAAGGCGTTATTTTTAAACCTATTCCAAGAGACAGAGACCAGGTGTATACTAAATATGACGGGTTTATTCCCTGGTTGGCATCAAGAAAGTGGGCTATTAGAAATGTCACCCACTTTGGTTATGAATATGAAGATCCCATAGGTTTGGCAATGTCAGGAAATCCACTTGACAGGCAATTGCTCAATGAATTATCGATCGATGATTGGCGTACGACGGTAAAAGAATTGCAGGCTTCATTGACGGATGAAGTGATAGAGAAGGCCATTCTTCAGTTGCCTGAAGAAGTTTATCCACATTCCGGAGAAGAGATCATTGCCAAGTTGAAGTCCCGCAGAGATGAACTCATGAGTGCGGCCATTGTATGGTATGACGCGTTAAGTAAACATGTGGATGTCTTAGGTACAGACAAGCATGAAAAATTTGAAATAGAACGGCAGCCAGGCGGTGAAGTGATAGTGAGCATTCATAAAATGAAAAAAGAAGGTGATGTGGTCAAGGAAATATACAAACGGACTTTTGCTCCTGCCACAACCAAAGAGATAAGGGTATATACCTTTGAGGGAAATGATGAGATACACGTGACAGGAGCAAAAAACAGAGCGATCAAAATCAGGGTTATCACAGGTCCTGAAACAGAGCTTGTAACCAATGAAAGCGACGCCAAGAATGTCATTGTGTATAAAAAGAAATTTTTTAATGGGCTGGAAGCGGATGAGGAAAATATTAAAATTAAAGCATCCAACAGGGAATATATTACAACATATACTCCTGATGAATATAAGTACAATTACCTGGGGCCGAGATTGTCCGTTCAATTCAATCAGGACGCAGGATTATTCTTAGGGGGAGGGGTTAACTGGAAAACGTATGGCTTTCAGCGCGATCCTTTTAAATCTTCACATACGCTAATAGCCAACTATGCGACGAGTATTGATGCCTATAACGTGTCATACGAAGGTGAGTTCCCGGACCTGTTAGGGTATAATTGGGACTTGATGATCAATACACATTATTATTCACCGCAATACGTGTTTAACTATTTCGGTACCGGTAACGGAACAGTGAAGACTGAAAATATTGATTTTTATCGCGTAAACCTGGGTGGGTTTTCTCAGAAAATACATATCCAGAAAAGCATCGGAGAGGCGTTAAAAATAGGAATAGGGCCTACTTTTAATTACTACGATGCCGCTCAAAATGACGGTAATGTTATTGATAGTGAGATTTTTACATCCGAAACGGACCTGTCACCGGGGCGGTTTATAGGTAGCGAATTCTACTTCAATATTGATAAGCGGGATAATAGTATTTATCCAAGAAATGGCCTTCAATGGAACAATAAGGTCAATTACTTAAACAATACCAATGGTTCTGACGAGTTCATACGTGTACAATCTGATTTCTCTGCTTATTTAACTCCCAATTTACCTTTTTATCTTACGATAGCGACACGTTTTGGAGTACAGTCTAACAGCGGTAGTTATCCGTTCTACTTGTCTTCTTTTGTGGGTGGGAACACAAATTTAAGAGGCTACCGGATGCAACGATTTGCAGGAGAAACGGCCGTATTTCAAAACACCGAACTACGGATGGGGGTAAGCCGTGTCAAAAATTACCTCTTTAACGGATACTGGGGGGTATTTGGGTTCATAGACCATGGACGGGTATGGTCGGGCAATACAGCTTTTGACAGCAAAAAATGGCACAGAGGATACGGCCCGGGTATTTGGGTCAATTTTTTTAAGTTCCTGATGACCTCAGGAGGCCTGGGAATATCGGAGGAAGGTAACTACTTCTATTTTAGGGCAGGGATGTTCTTCTGACGACTGTCAGGAGATGTTCATGCTGACTCAGGTGGGACGTTAAACAAGTTGGATCAATTCCCATTCTTACGTTTATGGGTATTAAGGCTTTTCATCTGTGCTTTCAACTCTTTGAGGTCAGCCTCTAATGTCTCCAGTTTACCGGCATCCATGGTTTGCTCCTGTGCGAAAACGTTGGTAATTTTTGCACGTACTGTCCAGATTTCTCTCACATCATCGAGGTTAATACTGTAAGTTTTATAACTGGAGTTATCACTTTTTAAGATCAGCATGTTACGATCTTCTTCGTAGAAATAAGTCCGCTTAGCAACTATCCCATCTTCGGTGATAACAATAGCTAATGTGCCGTTTTCAATGTTTTCCCAGTCTTCTACGCATTCACTCACCACAATTTCCCTTGGATAGATGGTAGGGATCATACTATCTCCGTTGATTTCAAAGAGCCGGTAATTGCCATTCTCATAGCCGGGAATTTTATAGACATCCAAAGTACTTAAATAATCCGTATCCTGGCAACCATTTATATATCCTGCATATGCTTCTTCCAACACTAGCGGTACCAAAGCTGTGTCTTCTATGTCCACCGTTAAAATGGACTGACGAACCGGTACTTTATTTTTTGTTATTTCTTTCATGAAAATATCACCCTTACCATTGACTAACCAATTACAATTAGCTTTAAAAGCCAGGCTTATCTTCTGGAGCGAGTCAAGAGAAAGACGAGATTTACCCGTTTCCAATTGAGACAAGGCACCTTGCGTAATGCCCACATTGTCAGCAAAATCCTTTTGAGACAAACCTAACATTTCTCTCAACACTGTCAGTCTTGATTTTTCAAAGTTATTACTTTTCATGATATTAATATACTAATTTTTGCATGTTAATATTAGCAATCTTATATTTGGGCGCATAATTAAATGGCTCATTAACTAGTTAATGTTCTAATTTAGTGTGATTTTTATTAAAAACTAAGCTTTATGATATCTAGATCAATACAAATAATGATAGCTGAGGATGATCTGGATGATCGTCTTTTGATTGAAGATGCTTTCAAGGAAAACGGGATTAGTTTGTTAACAACGTCGTTTGCAGGAGATGGAGATGAACTTTTAACCTTGCTAAAAGACAGAGTTGAACTGCCAGACATCATAATGCTGGACTTAAATATGCCGAAAAAAGATGGTCGTGAGGCGTTGAAAGAAATAAGAGCCAATAACCTGCTAAAACATATACCTATTATCATTTTTACTACGTCTAATGCTGAAGAAGACATCAGACTGGCGTACCAGGAAGGCGGCAATACCTATATCACCAAACCCAGTTTATTTTCAGAGTTAGTGGATACGGTAGGCATTATTAAGAGGTATTGGTTTGAAAAAGCAGCTTTAGTCCATTAGATCAGTGATCCTGGATCATATTAAGACTTATACCGCGGGGTTTCATGAAAGCCTGGAGGTAAAATTGGGTGCAGTACTTTTCAAGCCAAATCTATTACCTTCAGAATATCATCAACTAATCGCAAAATTTTACTATGCTTACAGCCAATTAGAACATTCTATTAATGCTGTTCAGGAAATAAGGCTTTTACTAAATGACAGGACCAAGATCCCGCTGCTAAAAAAAGACTTAAGCTATATGGAAAGCATAACCGGTATGAAATTATCCGATAGTGACTTGTATGAATTAGCTGCTGCTGAAAACTATGGGATTGCTCTGGGAATGTTGTATGTGATGGAAGGAGCAACGTTAGGTGGAAAATACATTGTCGGCGGGTTGCGTAAATTAGATTGGATGGTATGGGAAGAATGTCTGAATTTTTTTAATAGTTACGGAGATCAACGTGGGGTTATGTGGAAAAAATTTACCAACTATGTAATGCAATACGCTGAAGATAACCCCCGCGAACACCAGCAAATATTAAAAGGGGCCCGTGTTGCTTTCGGTTATATGAATATAGTTTTTGACTGATGGTATGGGTAAATTCAATGTAACTCTGGATAATTGTTCGGAAGAGCCGATCCACATTCCCGGGAGCATACAACCGCACGGGATTCTTATAGCTTTAGATCCGTCACACTATTCGATCAGCCGTGTTAGTGCGAACGTTCAAAATATCACCAATCTTTTGCCGGGCGATTTACCCGGTCGCCCGATTGCTGAGTTGTTGGGAGAGATTTTCACCGAAGAATTAATGGCAGTACATAGTGGAAGATCTTTCATTCAGAGTAATCCGTTGCGTGTGGTAATTAATGAAACACAACCTTATAATGTCATTGTAAGTGAAAACGAACAATTCATCATCCTGGATCTGGAAGCCGCGAGTGAAGAAAAACTACTTTTTGCCAACTTCGATAATAAAATAAAAACCTTTATCGCTGACCTGGTCCATGTTCAATCCGAGCAGGATATTTTCAATGAATCAGTAAGGGAAATTCAACGGCTCACTGGCTTTGATAGGGTAATGATGTACCGGTTCGACGAGGAATACAATGGTGAGGTGGTAGCCGAATGTAAAATACCAAGGCTCAATTCATTTTTGCGTCAACACTTTCCGGAGTCGGATATTCCAGCCCAGGCTCGGGCTCTATATCTGAAGAGTCCTATCCGGATCATAGCCGATGTGAATGCGGTACCAAGTCCGATTATTCCGGATACCAATGCACTGGACTTGAGTACCAGTACCTTAAGAAGTGTATCACCTATACATATACAGTACCTGAAAAATATGGGCGTAGGTGCTTCTATGTCTGTCAGTATTGTAGTGGAAGGTCATCTGTGGGGGTTAATAGCATGCCATCACTATAGTCCGCATATGGTTCCTTTCAAAATCAGGGAGGCAGCAACATTTATGGGGCAAATGATCTCCTACCTGATCACCATGAGAAGACGCAGTGACCTTGGAAAGGTAGAAGGCGAACTGCAAACACTCAACGCGGTCCTGGTGGAAAGAATGGCAAATGAGTTGGATTTTGAAGAAGGGTTGAAGAAGGAGATCTCCACACTTTTAAAAATGGTCAGAGCCGAAGGGCTGGCGTGGAATCTAACCGGAAAACTGGAACAATTTGGCAAAACCCCTACTGAGGCGCAAACACGAATGATCATTCAGTGGTTGAAAAACAAAACTGCAAATGCCTCTGAATACCATACCCATCGTTTACCAAAAGAGGATCAAAAATTTGAAGTGTTTGGTGAGGTGGCCAGTGGTATTTTGGCCCTGCCCTTATTGTTGGCAGAAGATTTAATACTCATCTGGTTCAGGCCGGAAGTGATAGAAACCAAAAACTGGGGAGGTAAACCTGAAAAGATAATTGAGTTTACGGATGACGGCAGCCACAGACTGATGCCCAGAAGCTCCTTTGCGCTATGGAAAGAGAATGTATACCATCAATCTCTTAAATGGGAACATGTAGAGATCTCCACAGCGCTTAAGTTCAGAAACTCTCTGATGAACTACGTGTTGGCCAAGTCGGAGCGATTAAAGACCATCAACCGGCAACTGGAAGAGATGGTATCATTACGTACAGCTGAACTCAGCAGCGAAGTGAAAACCCGGCTTCAAGCTGAAAAAAGACTAAAAAAAGTGCTAATAGAAGTGCAGCGTTCCAATGCTGAACTTGAGCAGTTCGCCTATGTAGCCTCTCACGATTTGCAGGAGCCTCTTCGGAAAATCCAGTCATTCGGTGAAAGACTTCAGCATATTAATAAGAGCCTGGATGATCGCTCTATCGATTATATTACCCGTATGATGAATGCGGCCAACCGTATGCAGGTCCTGATCCAAAATTTATTGAGTTTTTCTCGAATTACCACGAAAGCCCAACCATTTGTGACTATTGATCTGGATAAAATGCTCCGGGACGTGGTTCAGGATTTACAAGTACTTTTTGAACAGAAAAATGGATCTATCAGTATAGAAACACTAAATCATATTTCCGGAGATGAAAACCAAATACAACGCGTATTTTTAAACCTGCTCCAAAATGCGCTTAAATTTTCGTCGCCTGAAAGACGCCCTGAAATAAAGATTTGGAGTGAGTCAAAAAAAGACGTAGTGCACATAATAGTGAAAGACAATGGAATAGGCTTTGACCCACAGTATTCGAAAAAAATATTTAGTTTATTTGAACGATTGCACGGCAGAAGCGACTACGAAGGTACAGGGCTGGGACTGGCCATTTGTCGTAAAATAATAGAGCGGCATGGAGGTAAAATATGGGCAGAATCAATTCCCGGAGAGGGAACATCATTCACGATAGAACTACCAGTAAAAATAAAGACTTCCCACTAAACTTCTTCCATTTATGATGATCTATGATTTTAAAGGATCTTGATATCCAAAGGCATAATTGTATTCTCACCGGACACAATCTCAACGTCCTGATTTTAGCGCTTAACAGATTCAGTCCGGAACTTTAGGAGTCAATGCAACAGATCATTTTTATATACAAAGATAAGCGATAAGAAAACCAGAAAGTAAATTCCGGTTACCACAGCGAAACCATTTGTAAGGCTCCCTACCCAATTACCGATCAGGAAGGCACTTAATACAGACGCGAAGAGCAGGAAGAAAAGGAATGAAGAACCTATAATGGTCAATAATTTTAAACGTACCTCATAATGTTTAATTTCTTCTTTCAGCTCACTTTTGGCATGATCTAAACCTTTGTCAATAATTTTGACAGGAAGTGCGGCCCACGCCAGAGTCCTTACCAGTGGCTTAATCCAATTCATGATGCAGTTTTATTCATGGTTTCCTTTGCCTGTTTCGTTAGCGCTGCTCCCTCGTTTATTAATCCTTCTGCCAAAGCTTCAGCTTCATCAAGTATGCGCTTGCGTAATTGTGCACCTTCTTCGGGCGCTATTAACAGGCTCAACGAATATCCAATAGCCGCTCCGGCTACAAATCCGGTAATACATTTAAGCGTATCATTCATAGTTTAATGGTTTACAGTCTTTTTTTTATTAAACGTTTAAAGTTTCTTACGAGTAAGTAAGATATAGCTAGCATGGCCAAAGTAGCTGTACCTATATCGATGAGTAGAGTGATCATAATTTTAAATGTTTTGAGTGAACTCCCTTAACTTATGTAGGAAGGGTATTTTTTTTGTCATTTTAAAGTCATAGTCATCTCAATGCTATCATCAGCCTAAAACTGTTTGACTTTAGCTATTGAACTACTTCACACCATACGAATACAATGCCAGTAACTCGAATATGGGCAGAAACATCCTTTAAACACTACTATATCGGCCAAACTACCTAACATTAGACTCTTACCGGGTGGCGCTTGGTAAAACTGCCTTGTAGCCAGCTACACATATTGTAGAAAAACTTCTACACTCCATTAGTGTTGTAAATCTGTCTGCATTACCAATTTTTGATTTTAAATAATTGATTGTCAGTAATTTATAAATTATAGAATCTGTGATTTGAGTTTTGGAATGACTTTTCCTAAAAGAAGAGTACATATAATGAAGTTTTAAACTCTAAAAAATAATACAATGGAAAACAATGGTTTAAAAATAATAGGAAGTTTATTATTAGGAACAGCCGTTGGTGCTGTCGTAGGTCTTTTAACAGCGCCTGAAAGCGGGAAAAAAACACGGAAAAAGCTGGATGGAGAAACCCAAAAATTTTTGAGCAATATTAATCAGGCCGTAGGTGATTCGCTTCAAACGTTGAAATCATCTTATCAGGATGTAGTAAGCGAAGTAGCTTCTAATGCCAAGAAACACATTAGTCAGGGAGAAAAAAAGGTTCCTTAAACTGGAATCTTGTTTATCACTTATAAAAAAATCGAAAATATAAAACTTTAAAACATGAGCAACTTACAAATAAAAGGAAACTGGAACGAAGTTAAAGGTAAACTGAAGCAAAAATATGGGGATCTCACGGACGACGATCTAACCTACGCAGAAGGCAAATCTGACGAACTTCTTGGAAGATTACAGAAGAAAACAGGTAAAACAAAAGAGGAATTGAAAAGCGAAATAGAGAACCTATAATAGAAATAACATGCAATCCCAGGTTATAGCGCCCACTACAACCTGGGTTTAATCTTTATGCCCATGGAATTAGATTTGGACAGGCCGATACAAAAAATTCTTGATAAGCTGGAAAATTGGTTGGATGCATTAGTGACCATGCTACCTAATATGATGGTCTCTTTGATATTGATGATCCTATTTTTTGTAGTGGCCAAATTGTCCTCACGCTTATTAACCAGGATATTCGATAGAGCTTCTGATAACATAGCTTTAAAAAATCTATTTTCTACCATCATATATTATTCTGTACTTGGAATAGGTTTTTTCATCATACTTGGTATTCTTCAATTGGATAAAGCCGTTACTTCGTTGCTCGCAGGGGTAGGAGTAGTCGGTTTAGCCCTTGGTTTTGCTTTTCAGGATATCGCTGCCAATTTCGTTTCAGGTATTATCCTGGCTTTTCGCAGACCTTTCCATATTGGAGATATTGTGGAAGTAAAAGATATCATGGGAAAAGTCACACGTACTAACCTGCGGGTTACCGTGATCGAGACTTTCCAGGGACAGGAGGTATACTTTCCTAACAAGGACGTACTGCAAAGTCCGATCTACAATTACACTATTTTAGGAAAGCGTCGTATCGACCTGGCCGTAGGCGTGTCCTATGGAGATGATCTCGAGGCGGTTGAAACTCTGGTGAGGGATACGATTCTGGGTATAGAGGGTGTTATCGATCAAGACAAACTCATCTTTGATTACGAAGAGTTCGGATCAAGTTCTATCAATCTGAACATAAGATTTTGGATCGAATATCCTGATCAACCCGGTTATTTTAATATGAAAACGAAAGCCATCAAGGCCATCAAGAAAGCTTTTGATGACAATGATATTACTATTCCATTCCCGATTCGTACACTGGACTTTGGAATAAAGGGAGGACAGAGCCTATCTGCCATGGAGCTGGCTGTACATCAAAATGGAAGTGGTCAAAAAGATAATGAGGGACAAACTGAAGGTAAGGCAGAAGCTTAATATCAACCCAATGAAAAAGAGAGAAATTCAACTCATATACAATAGCGATGATGAAACAGATCGTGCATCTTATGCTACAGCCAAAGCATTGCCTAATTACATAATCAATGAGCTCGATCTCAAACATAATACGCTCACAGAAAAGCAACTGAAAGAACTGGCGGAAAGCGCCGGGAAGAGTGTTTCTGAATTATTTGATACAAAGTCAGAAGACTATTCCGATCAGTTTAAATCGCTTTCTGAACAGGATCAATTATTAATGCTTCATAAAAATATAAAATTGCTAAAAACACCGATCGTCCGGGAAAAAGGCGGAGCTACTTTCATACTCACATCGTCATTTAATTTATACCCGGTAGACCTGGATGTGGAGGTTCAAGACAAAAGCATAACTGGATAGACTAACATTATGAAAACGACAAACAGATTATTTTTTGCGGCTTTCCTAGGGATGGCAGCGATAACTTTCTTTCAATGTGATGGAAATACTAAGCGTTCCGCAGAGGCGGAGATAAATGAAGTAAAACAGGAATGGAAAGAAGAAAAGGCAGAATTCAAAAAAAACTGGAATAACACTGTCAACGATATCGACCGTCAAATCGAGAAGGTGGAAAGCAAAGTTGAAAACGCTTCTGAAGATGCTTCTGAAAAGTGGAATGAAACATTGGGCGAATTAAGAAACAAAAGGGCGGCTTTAAAAAAGGATATAGACGAATTGGAAAACACTACGGAAGACAATTGGTCGGACTTCAAAAAGGATGCTGAGAAACGTTTTGAGAATTTGAAAAGTGACATCAAAAAAATTGGTGATGATATAGAAAAAGCTGTAGAAGGCTAAACTGTTATACCCACCTGATAATGAAAGAAAGACCCTGAAAATGGGTCTTTCATGTTTTACACAACTTTGCCGCTATGTTGAACGATTTGAATGAGGCCTTTGTACAATTTTGGGAATCTGTTATTGCTCAGACACCTTCCATAACCATTGGTGTTTTGTTATTGGTAACCTTCATCTTCCTCGGGTCTCTTTTAAGATCAGTCACAAAAAGGCGCTTGCTCAAAAATATCAGCGATCAATTGCTGATCAATTTTATCGGCAGGATCGTATTCCTGATCATGCTGGTCATTGGTATAGTCGTTTTTCTAAATCAGGTAGGACTGGGTAAAACTGCCGGTGGTTTATTGGCCGGGGCCGGAGTCTCTGCGCTGATTCTTGGTTTTGCATTTAAGGATATAGGAGAAAATTTTTTGGCGGGTTTCTTTCTTGCGTTCAGCCGTCCCTTCGGTATCGGAGATGTTGTGGAGGTAGAAGGGCTGAAAGGTGTGGTGAAGGCGTTAAGTTTCCGCAATACACATATACGGACCTTTGACGGCAAAGACATTTTTATCCCTAACTCCATGTTGATCAAAAATCCGTTGATCAACTATACAAGAGATGGTTTGCTCAGGCATGATTTTGTGGTTGGCATTGATTATGGAGACGATGTGACCCAAGCCGGAGCAGTGATCATGGAAGCCCTGGAAGAGGAACAACGCATTGAACACAAAGGAGAACTGTCCCCCTTCATTCAGCTGGATGAGTTCAGTACCAGCACGATCAATATCCGTATTTTCTATTGGGTCAATTCCTATGATTTTACCGGGTCTATTGCACTATTAAAGACGGCTGTGATGAATAATGTAGTTACTAAGTTGATCAAAAACAATTTCAGCTTACCCGCAGATATTGTCGAGTTTAAAATGTATCAGGAAGGACAGCCTATTCCCTTGACCCTTAGCTCTGACCCCTCTAAAACAAAGCCGTAAACACTATGCGCTCATGACATGCCCCCAGCGCCTTACTTTTTTTAACGACGACAATCCGGGCTGGACAAGAAGAAGATGGGGCCGGGGGTTCCGATACCTTGATGTCAATGCCGTACCTCTCAAAGATCCGGGTTCCCTGGACAGAATAAAAGCGCTCGTTATTCCCCCTGCCTGGCATAACGTCTGGATCAGCCCACTGGAAAACGGCCACTTGCAGTGTACAGGAAAAGACCTGAAGAACAGAAAACAATACATTTACCATCCGGACTGGACAGCACTTCGCCAAAGTGCTAAATTTGATAAGCTCAAAGACTTTGGAGAACGACTACCAAAAATAAGGAAAGCTTATCATGCCGGCTTGCAGGAAAAAAAATGGACCCGGCATAAAGTCATTTCTCTTATTCTTTACCTGCTTGACAATTATTATTTTAGGATAGGAAATAAACAGTATTCAGAAAGCAATCAAACCTACGGGCTTACCACCCTCAGAAGAAAACACCTGATCGTTGATGACGACACATTTTCTTTGGCTTACACGGCAAAAAGCGGGAAACTTCGCCGGGTCAAAATAGGTGATGCCAAAGCGGCTAAACTCATCCGGGAAATATCCGAATTACCAGGATATGAAATATTTCGATATAAAAATGGTTCCGGAAACTATGTGAACATGGATTCTTCAGACGTCAATGAATACCTGCACACTTTTGCAGGAGATAAATTCAGCGCTAAAGATTTCCGCACCTGGGGTGCCTCCAAGTTGGCCCTGGAAGAGTATGAGCCTACCATTCAGGCCGTTAAAGGGAATAGCAGGTTGAAGTTTGAGACCACTTTAGTAAAGCGTGTCGCGAAGCAAATGGGAAATACCGTAAGCGTTTGCCGCAAATACTACATACATCCGGAGATACTACAATACCTGACTGAAAACCAGCCTGTCACCCTAGCCAACTTATTTATCGAGCAGGCGCAAGAGAAGGTCAACGGCTTATCACAGATAGAAAACATTATGCTAACCATCATCAGACCATGAAAACAGGACTAACCCCATTGATACGTTTGTACAAAGTGCTTATTTCCAATATTGCCTTCATTCCCACCATTATGGGGGTGTCTGCCCTTTTTCTGGCCGTGGGTATGTTGTTCATCGAAACGCATAATTATACGCATTGGTTTGATGATACCATTGCGTTCGCCTTGGTCAAGGGGCCGGAAAACGCCCGGATGGTACTTACCACCATAGTAGGAGGTATTTTATCCTTAACCGTATTCAGTTTTTCCATGGTGATGGTGGTGCTTAACCGTGCTACGGCCTCATTATCTCCACGTGTGCTTCCGCAATTAATAGCCCAGAAATCACACCAGTTTGTATTGGGTTGTTACATGGGTACAATCGTATACTCGTTGATCTTAATGATCAATATAGATAATGGGTCGGGAGTACCTTCGTTTGGGATTTTAGTATCAATGCTTGCAGCTATTTGGTCACTTGGGCTCTTTATTTATTTCATACACGCTATCTCTCAGTCCATTCAGGTGGGTAACATTCTAAAAGGAATCTATAAGGAGACCAGGTCATGTATAGAAAAAATTAAAACAGATTACAAAACTGAAGCCGCTGATGAGCAAATTCAATGGCGTAGCTGCTTTGTTGCAAGAGACCCCGGTTTTTACCAGTTCAACATAACACAGGAACTTTTAACGTATTTGGAAAAGCATTCTGTAAAACTTAGAATATGTATTTGGCCGGAACAGTTTGTTTTAAAAGGAAGTACTCTTCTGCAATGGGATCTTGAAAACGGATCTGTGGACAATAGTATTTTTAAGAATTGTCTGCAGTACACCGAACGTCCGCCGGACACCGATAATTACAGTGCCGGAATGGAAAAAGCGAGTGAAATCGCTGTAAAAGCGCTGAGCCCGGGAATTAATGATCCGGGAACTGCGGTTCGCGCCATACGGGTATTAACAATACTTTTTGCTCACTTGCTGCCTTACAATAACTTATACGTGGAAAAGTATAAAAAGGGGAAAGTACTTGTTTTCCATACGATGCCCTCCTTAGATCAGCTATTAAATACCTGCATTTCACCTATCCATCACTTTTCCGATGGATTGCCTATGATCATTGATAGTCTCTTTGACTTCTATGATACTTTACTTCAGGATGCGGAAGGAAATGACAGAACCATATTACTACGACATTTCAATGCACTGTTAGAAAAGAATGGTCATGAACAACATACCAGGTTAGATGTAGAAAATATTGCAAAGCGCGTCGAAGTAATTATGCTTGGTAAAACTGTCCATACAAATTGATTCTCAACAGACTGCTGGTTATAACGATTAACCGGGATTAATTGATCTGCTTTCCGGAAGTATTGAATTCAACATCTTTGTTTTTTCCTTTCTTTTTGAACTCTACATCATAAAATACCCCCTTTTTGTTATGATGGACCCATTCTATTTCTGCAATGTCATCCTTATCATATTTTTTTTCAACACTTGCCTTTACTTTTTTAGGGAGGTCTTTCCAGGAGATGCTTTTTTCTGTTTCTATCCAATTACCGTTTAGATCAAAATCTGCCCTGTACTTTTCGTCATTCTGTTCGAATTGAACTTCAATGTTGTTATGATCATCTTTCTCCCAATGAATTGATTCTGCTTGCGGGTACTTCTTTTTAAAAAGATGTTGGACTTTATCCCGGGCCTTATCAGATTGGCCGGATACTGCTAAAGAGTGACCCATACAGCATAAGACTAATATGAAATAAGAGAATATGGTCGATGTGTTTTTTGAGATTATCATAAGCGTAAGATTAGTTTAATACTAGAATCCCAAAAATCTCACCAAATCGGGTGAAGGTGACTGGTGCGATATAGGGTGTTTTGTAGATACTACAATTGTGGAGGTTGTAGAGATTATTACTCAATACCCTGAGCGGCATGGGTCTTTCAAAGTCATACCTCTTTCCTTTTCCGGGGTGGAACAATTTTTGGCAAAGGTTAATCATTTGACACTCATTAAATGCAATACCATAATTATTACGTCATGAATCACCGTTTACATACTTGTTTATTCTTTATCATTTTTGTTTTATTTCAGTCCTGTGCCACTAACCCCGTTACCGGTAAGCGGGATTTTATGTTGATGTCAGAATCGCAGGAAAAGGAGATGGGTAAAGCGTCGGACCCGGATATTATTGCCTATTTTGGACTATATGATGATCCTGATTTGCAGCGTTTTATTACTGACAAAGGCAAAGAAATGGCAAGCATTTCACACCGTCCTGAGCTGGGCTATGAGTTTAAAATTGTCGATTCTCCTGTGATCAATGCTTTTGCGGTGCCTGGCGGATATGTTTACTTCACCAGGGGCATCATGGCTCATTTTAATAATGAAGCTGAATTTGCAGGAGTTTTAGGACACGAGATAGGACACATTACCGCAAGACATTCGGCCAAGCAATATAGCCGGTCAATGGTCACACAGGTGGGGCTGACCTTAGGGTCCGTACTGTCACCACGGTTCGCACAATTTTCAGAACTGGCACAATCAGGAACAGGTATTTTATCGCTTAAATTTGGAAGGGACGCTGAGCGTCAATCCGATAAGCTGGGGGTATCTTATTCCACTACCATTGGATATGACGCCCATGAAATGGCAGATTTTTTCAAGACCCTTCAGCGTATGTCAGAAAACAGCGGACAGGCAGTCCCCAATTTCTTATCTACTCACCCTCAACCCGGAGAGCGTTATGCAACAGTCCACAGGCTGGCATCAAAACGCCAGAGCAGTAAAGCCGGGCCATACCTGGTTAACAGAGATAAATACCTGGAAAGAATAAATGGACTGGTATACGGCGAAGACCCCCGGCAGGGTTTCGTGGAAGGAGAAAAGTTTTATCATCCTGAACTCAAATTCGTTTTTGACATACCCGAAGGTTGGCAGTTGCAAAATACTCCACAACAGGTCCAAATGGCGCCGGATGACGGATCTTCGTTGGCTATTTTTACATTGTCAAATCAACAGACCCTTTCCAGGGCGGCTGAACAAGTATTGACCAATTATAATTTTGAGAGTTTAAAACAAAGCAATACTACTATCAATGGCATGCCTGCTATAAAGATCGATGTGCAACAGGTTCAGGAACAACAAACCATAAAAGGTATCATTCATTTGGTAAGCTTTGATTCACGTATTTATATGTTTCTGGGCATTACATCTGCAAGTGATTTTGCCCAAAACCGTACAGTATTGAATGTAGCCGCAAATAGTTTTCAACGTCTGACGGACCGTTCGAAACTCAGAAGACAACCGGAACGGATAAAGATACAAACGGTGTCCGGTACGCGCTTATTGCAACAGCAGTTGGCCAACTACGGAATTAAGAAAAGTCGCTATCAAGAACTGGCCATTTTAAATGGTATGGAATTAAATGATAATGTAGTAAAAGGTACAAAGATCAAACTTGTGCAATAGAAGGTTAAGTAGCCAAAGAAATAGCCACTCAGACTTATAACATCATTGATTTTTGTTGAGTAAATTCTTTAATTCAAATAGGTTTGATACTACTGCCTAAACGTGTGGTTATGAGAAACCAGATCTGTAGCAGGTGGGGTGGGTAGTTGCAACGCTTTTAAAACCTTATCGACATGATCATGACACTGATGTATTTCCAGGCCGTATTCATGACCGTTTAATACACTGCCTATAATAAATACTTCGGGCAAATTAGTTTCCATCGAATCCTGGTCTATTTGTGGCTTTTCTTCTTTACCCTGCAGTGTTATGCCTATTTTTTTGAAGAAGTCCATATTGGCCCGATGGCCAATTCTTAACAGTATAAAGTTTGCAAATAATTTCTTTTCGCCATAGGTCGTCTTTAGCCAGACTTCATGGTTGATTGTTTTTACTAAATGCGATCCGGGAATGAACCGGATCAATTTTTTCGATATCAACCTGTGGATTTCGACCAGTACCTCAGGTTTGATTTTGTGCTCATCAAAGGATTTTTGTCTATAACTTATTGTTACGGAAGCTCCTATTCTAAAACATTGCAGGGCGGCCTTTAAGGCGGCATTTCCACCTCCCACGATCAGTACCTTTGTTTTGAAATATTGATGAATGTTATCCGCGTCATATCGAATGTAGTCGGATTGTATTCCCGGGATATCGATGGTGTTTGGAGAATATACGTTACCCGTAGCCAGGATTATTTTCTTTACTGTGTAGTCACGAATCGATCGGTCCGTTTTTATTTCATAGCCGGTTTCTGACTTTTTTACCGCTAAAACACGCTCATAGGTATTCACATGTAGTGCACATAGTTCTACCACCTGTCGCAGGTAAGCGAGGTAGGTGTCTTTGGTCAAAAGTTGCTGGTCCGGCAAATGCAAAGGGATACCTCCAATTGTTACTTGTTCGGGGGAATTATGAGAAAATGCATCTTGCGGCCATTGATTAATGGTATGCCCCAATTGAAAGGCTTCAAAATGGATGTAAGAAACACGGCTGGACTTAAGAGATATGGCCATTTCAAGGCCAATAGGTCCGGCCCCTATAATGGCTACTTCAAAGTTTTTATTCATATGTTCAACTTCCTTTTTCAAAATTCATGCCTATGGATGCTGCGCTGAAAACAAGGATTTAAATTGAAGTAATCTTGTGTGTAACACTTTGCTGTAGAAAGGACTAAGGAGAATATTCTACTTTTTGGGGAATTGATTGGACAAGGAATAGTGTACAACAAATAGCATCAAACGGATGGGCCATTGGCATAGTTTTGAATATGTTCTGTTAAAAGAAAATACAAAATGACCATGAATGAAGAGGTAATGGATGCCTTACATAGTATTTTGAAGCAAACCAATAATGCTACCCGAGATTACCACAAGGCAGCAGAAGCCGTTGGGTCACTGTCACTGAAAATCTTCCTGGAGGATCAGATTGTCCAACGATCTGAGTTTATGAGTACATTGGCTCGTCAAATCGAAGATTCGGGAATAAGGTCTATTCATGAGGGTAAAGTACACAGTACTTGGATGGACATGAACACGGCTATTTCATTAGGCAGTGAAGCAGCTATTATCCGGGAATGCATTCGGGGTGAAAAAGCCGCCCGGGATGAATATGAAAAATTGTTGAAGTGTGATCTGTCAGAGACAGGTGATGCAAAAAAACTACTGACCGATCAACTGATCAGGGGACGTCAGGTCATCAATAGATTGGAAGTAATGCAAACCATCAAATAAAGTATCAACAACACCGCCATGTATTAGAAAGAATTACTTTCCGGTTAATAATTCCTATTTATTAGTTCAATCGCGTTAGATTTTTCCCGCTCTTCCAAAATGCTGAGCGTATAAAAAGAACGGGCTATTTATGATGAGGTTAGGACATGATATTTGATATTGAATGGATTAATCTCCCGGCGCTAATTTCGAATATCTGTTGGAGAAAGGTTTATAACCATAATAGACATGCACCGAATCTATAAAGTCATAGTTGGGCTGCTCCGGCCAGTTATCATGATCAAATCCCGGCGCTTTTTCGAGTTGGGCTTTGCTGATATCCAGTATTATGCCTTCATCCGGATCGTCAACATCGAAATTGAAGGCTTCCACCGGTATGGCAAATAGCTTTGCTCCAAAGCCCAATATACCACCGAAAGATAAAGCAGCATAAGCTACCGTCCCGCTTCTCCAGTCGATCATGAGTTCTTTAATTTCTCCAATATGTTCACCTGCTGAGTTTTTGACAGGAGTACCTTCTATGGAAGTTGCTGATAATAATCTGGGTGTCATAGTTAATTGGTTTAATTACAGTTTTATCACTATTGTCTCAAAAACCCGACCATATGAGCTGCGATTCATTTTAGCACTTACTGGCAAATTTTTGTAGAGATATATCCACAAGGCATGTCGTACTATTTTATACAACTTATGTTTTATTCTCCCCAGCGTGCACGATACCCGCGGCTGTCTATATGAATAAAACCTGTATGACGGCTATTAGCTCTATATAAACCCAAGCCGCCTATGAAAGGTTTAAACCACGGGTGCCGGTATAGCTCATCGACCCGGTTGTATAGGTACAGTACGTCTTTTTTGTCTTTTTCCCCATCCGCGTTCAGGTCATCCATTTGTGCATCATTATTTTCATCAATATAGATATCGTAGGCGTCTCCGAATATGTGTCGGCTGTTTTTAACATTTCCAATAGATCGATTATAAAAAGGCGTTCGGTAGCCGCTGATGAATCGAAATTTACTAAATCTTAATCCACTGCTGTTTAAATAGCTTTGTACCATTTCCAGTTTCAAGATGCCGCGTTCTTTCAGGACAATGTATTTAGGATAATCACTCTGCTGTTTACACAAGAAATCTTTGAGGGTATAATGAGGCGAGATATGTGTTTGCTCATTTGCCCTTGTCACTTCAATAAATCCTTTAGGAAGGGTATATAACTCGTTGGTGGATTTAGGATAACTTCC
Organism: Fulvivirga sp. M361; assembly: GCF_007097395.1. Taxonomy (GTDB): domain Bacteria; phylum Bacteroidota; class Bacteroidia; order Cytophagales; family Cyclobacteriaceae; genus Fulvivirga. Next base: position 65,023 of record NZ_VKDC01000005.1, on the reverse strand, counting down.
AATACGAAATCCATTTAGCTTTCCTTCCGTGACTTGTTCAAAAGGCACCATGACAATACAGTTTAATAACATGGAGTCCTGATCATTACTTTCTTTTATGACGATGGGATATATGCCTTTTTCTTCAGGTGCGGTCCACTGCCAAACGTTTTTCGAAACAGTTCTTTTAGTACCAAATTTGGTTACCAGGTGGTACGTTTCGTCTTTATCTTCAAAGAGGGTTTCGATTTTCATTTGCTCGCCGGGTGTGAGAAATACTCCAGTAATTCGGTGCGGGGTCACTTCGTCTTTGAATTTTACCAAGAAGCCTGCATCCATATCTTGTCCTCTCAAATATGACAGGAGAGGAGCAGAGCATAACAAGATCAAAATAAGTGATTTCATCATGGTGTTATTTCAAGGCGATCGTATTTATCTCGGTCATTTGTGCTCTATCGTGTCCGTATATGTCATCCCTGAAATTGATCAGTCCAAATTCATCCACAAAAGAGGTGAGATAAGTGAGCTGAACGTGATAGTTCTTTTTGAAATAGACACGTTCCGGTTCGTCTTTATGCATGGCAGCCAGTATTTTATTAATATCCCATGACTTCTGGTCGCGTAACAGGTATTGTGCCAGTAATGCCGGTTCTTCCAAACGAATACAGCCATGGCTCAATGCTCTTTCTGTTCGTTCAAACAAATGATCCGTAGGAGTATCATGCAGGTAAATACTGTGATTATTAGGCATAATAAATTTAACCAGGCCTAATGCGTTGCCAGGTCCCGGTTGTTGTACTACATTAAAAGGGAAGTGGTCGATGGAGTACTGGGACCAGTCTACCAAACTGGGTTCAATTTCCTGATCTGTGTGCCAGCCTTTGTAAAACTTGTAATTTTTACCGGAATAGTAGCTGGAGTCTCGTTGGAGACGTGGTAGCATTTCCTCTGACTTAATACTGTGAGGAACCGTCCAGGTAGGACTGAATACGAGATATCGGAGTGTGTCACAGAAAACCGGGGTGGAGGTGTATTCTTTGCCAACGATCACCCCCATAACCAGGGATAATTTAGACTTCTGGTAAGCCCTTAATTTATATTCCGGAATATTTACCAGTAGGTACTCCCGTCCATAATTTTTGGGTAACCATCTCAACCTTTCAAGGTTTAACTCGATCATTTTGATTTTATCACTTACGGAGATGTTTAAGGCATTTAGCGTGGACCGTCCGATTCTTCCGTCTACTTCTAATCCATGGCGTTGCTGGAACCGTTTCACGGCGCGGGCCAATTGCTCATCATAAAATAATGAATCTGTTGAAACAGATCTGTTTACAGGGTCTGTGATTAATAAACGACGACGGATCGCCGGTATTGACGGATAGGAGCCGCCAGGCTCAATTACTTTAGCATTTTATAGGGTATGCCGGGCCATCCTCCCCGTTTCTCTATCTTTCTGTAAAAGGACAGGTAAGCAACCATTTGTTTGTATTCGGTTCGTTTAGGGAGCAAACGGTTAAAGTACCGGGTTGAAGTGGAGGGCTTATTGACGGTGGATAACCATTTCGCCAGGTCAATTGGTTTTCGATCCGAAAACCAATGCCCGTTTAGCTTATCCGGGCTAATACGACCGTTCACTATATGATAGTTGAAAAGCAAATAGTTGGCAGTAATATCCAGGTCCAATTGAATTAATTCTGCTACCGATGCATCCAGGAATGATAAGGACTCTACACGTTCAAGAAGTGTGGAAAAGTAGTAATCTTCTTTGTCCATTCCGTGCGATTCGGCCATGTTCCATTGTCTTATCAGTTCATTGAATACAGGCTTCGGCCCTCGGTCATGTATCCAGAGCGGTTTATATTTTCTAAAGCTGTACAAGCGTTTCAAATCGTTATAGATCTGTTCATAGAGTTCTGACCCGGGCCTGCCAGGCACAAACAGTGCAGCCGTTAACCGGGTGGCATGGGGGTGAACGAAAAACAATTTTACCTTTCTCGGTTTTATGACCTGTGGAGATATATGCTTTATAGCAACTGTATCCGTAATGGAAGTCAATTTGGACTGCACACTTCCCGAAGAAGCGCATGAGGCTGCTATAATAACAACAAACGGCAATAGCCTGAAATAAAAACTTTTCATGGTTAATATGTGGGGTTTAGTTTCCTTAAGAAAATAAAGTACCAATGATAAATGAAGGATAATACAGTGATTTGCCTTAATGATCTACGTCGCCACGTAGAAAAAAATACTCAACTTGTAGTGTTATTTTCCATAACATTCTATCCTGTTTCGTGATGGCATGGATAGGTTATACTTTCACATACCTGTCTCTTATAGTAGAAAAAAAAACAGGCTATGGCACGATTTTAACATTACCTACATTATTAAATTAGGTACTATGAATGAAGAATTAAGGATCCAATTGGTCATGTCCAAAATGGGTATGATCACCTACCTGGCGGATGATGGCAGTCTTACCATGGGTGTAGCCATGATACAATCCGTATCGGCTTCAGAGATCAGGTTATTTACTTATCTGGAAAATGTTATAGCGAGTGAGTTAGAGCGGAGACCTAACCTCGTTCTTACCGTACAAGATACAGAACAGGAACTTTTTCTGGCGGTTTCCGGGGAAGCATCAGTGGAAGAAGATGATGAGCTGGCTGCTAAACTCTGGAATGAAAACAACGGAAACTGGTTCGAGACCAAAGAGACGGACAAACACGTATTCCTAATTAACCTTGCTGTTACGAACATTTATCGTTGGCCGTCTGACTGATATTATAAGATAGCTAAACGCTATATTTTCTGGAATACCTGGCTGTTAAGTTCTTTTTGATCGGCCAGCAGATTACTTTGATGCTCATGGATGAGGACACGTAAGTCTTTTGAGCAGCTATTATTGCGACTAACAATGGTGTATTGCTTCGCGATGGTTGAATCCATTATACTGAAATGATGTATTGTCTCTTCACCTTCTCGTTTATTGAAAAAAGCGTGACGAGGTGTATTTTCTATGATCTTACATACCGGAATACTTTCTTGTGAAAGTGTCTGTTCAATTTCCCGGGCCAGAAGTTTTCGGCGCGTAGAAAGGTTAGTAAAAGTAGTGATGAGTTTTGGGTTCGACATATGTACGCTCCATTCTTTGTAAGAATAAGCGGAGGTGTAAAGCAAGTCCAGCAACTTATTTACCTGTCGGTTAAATTGTGACATATCGTAGATCCTTAACATTTCAGAATTATTAGGCGGCTGAGTGTATTAGGGCGTGTCGAACTTCGAGCTGGATAGAAGTGGGCAGTAGTGATAGAATACCCACCTCTTTCTCTAAGGTTTCCAGCACAAGTAATGTGCACTGCAAGGCGTCAATTTCAGTAAGCAAAATGCTGTTGGTTTTCAGGGCGTCTTTCTCTTTTACTTTCCTGACCATTTCATCAAGGTGTTTGATATCCTCATTGGCACCTTTATAAGGCCAGGCGGACAGGTAAATGATCAACAAGTCTGAGGGTAGGGTGTACGTGAGCGTGTATGCGTCTTTTTCAGGGAGCATATCTCTAAGAACGTGCATTACGCGTCCGATGGCTTTCCGTGTATCTTCTCTTTGACCATGGCCCATGGCCTGTTGGATACGATTAATGTGATCAACTTTGGTAATTTGATGGGTATTCATAGGATTAAGGGTTAGCTCAAAAAGTATATGCTCAAATTGTGCCAATTGAATGGATTTGAAATGATCATTGAAATTTGAGCATAAGAGCAGTTTTTTTAGAATCGTTACCTATCAATAAGTTATGAATTGTGGAATTAACACCACTTTGCGTGGAACTTTGGCACAGTAACTCAACGTTAGTTATTGAAGGTGCCCGAGACGGTCAGTTATAAAATTATCATGCGCAACTTAAAACGAAAGCAACAGGAAATAGTGCCGTAAAAATGTCAACTTCTGTAATGATCAAATTATTTTCTAGGTACCTGCTGAATACGTTAAAGCGGGTAAGAAAATAATAGAATTTGATGTATTAAGTAATAGGACAAATGAAGGAAAAACCCGGGTGAAGGTATAATATAAAAATGAGCGGTCTTTTCCAGCGAAAAAGACCGCTCATTTTTTATTTCTAAACAGTTGTTATTTTCAGTTAATCTACGTCAGAAGTATGTTTGCGTGCTTTATTAAATTTCTCAGCAAGTAATATCTTTTGATCATCCGTGAGTACTTTTCCCGCCATTTGAAAGATCCCATGTTCCTCTTCATCCAAATGGTGTTCGACTTCTTTTTTTAATTTTTTCGCGAGTGTCAGCCATTGTGGAGAACTCATGTCGGTTTTATCCAATTCTGCCAGTATTTCATCAATTTCATGATGTTCCGCAATACCATGTCTTGCCTTGTCCTGAGTCAGGTCACTTTTGATCAGTGGTGCGTAAAAAAACTTTTCTTCAGCGTCAGCATGATCTTTCAATGCAAATTTCAGCGTATTGAACAGTTCTTTTCGTTCTTCAGTATCCCCATGAGTTTTCACTAAGAAATTGACTAACGTGCGTTGCTTCTCATGATCTTCTCTTATAGCCTCGAATATATTCATGTGATTTTTTTTTCAGTAGGGTATGATTTTAATATAGCCAGGGACTTTTTCCGGACCCCTGGCCAGTATCTGGTTCTTATTCTTTAACCTCTATTTTTGCGGTTTCGGTAAAGTCGTCATCCGCTGCATCCTTGAAACGTTTATCGTTCCAATAATCCCGGAATTCCAAGTCTTCAGATGCGATGTCACTTAAGCGCTGGTTTCTGTTCATGGCATACTCTAATCCATACACCATTGCTTCAATATCACCCACCCGGGCTGCGGCAACGGCTGTCAGATAATGCCCCAGAGCATATTCCGAATTATTTTCAGAAAAAGTTTGAAAGTCTTTTAATGCGCCTTTGTTATCGTTGGTCATCAATTTAGCCAAGCCTCTGTTGTATTCTATATTCTCAACTTTAGAGGCTTTACTGAAATGTTCACTCGCCTTTTTGTAATTCCCCATTCTGGCGTGGTAAACACCCAGATTATAGTTTACACCGTCGCTGTCCTGATATCGGGCGGATTTATCAAGATATTCTTTGGCTTTGGCGTACTCACCTACGGTCAAGTAGTGTGCGCCTAAGTTGTTAAGCGCTACAAAGTTTTCCGTATCGTTGTGATATGCTTTCATTAGAAGCACTTCAGCATCAGCCAGGTCCTCTTTTATTTTAAACTTCAATTTTTCACCGTTTTTTATATCTTCTTCTTTGTATTTGTACTTGTATTTTAACTTACCTTCATCCAGGTCAACTTCCTCGTCAATGTCTACCATGTCGCGATCAAAACCTATCCCTACGAGTGCATCGTCACCACCTACCACATCGAATCGATGCATGTCTACAGCAGTTAATGCTCCCAGGTTACTGTAGGCCCTTACATCAGCCGGATAAGTCTTATAAAAACTACTTAGTAAGGTCAACTTACCGGCTTTGGCTTTCGTTCGTTGTGAAGCCTGTAACATTTCTTCCTGCGTGTAGATGTCCCGCATAGCCGATAAGGTCAGGTCACCTTTTGAGAACTTTGAATTAATGGAGTCTATTTCATATGGAGAATATCCTGAACGACTGGCATATTTATCGGACACAACAACAGTGGTTCGTCTTAGGGGCATGAGGTATTTTTCAGCATTTTCCGCACCACCTAAAGCGGCCAGTACAGCTTTTTCCTTATCGGCAGCTGAAAGATCAGAATTTAAGGCGTCCATAACAGCCTCTTGTTTTTCCGGGCTTAAGTCAGATTGAGTTAATACATATTCAAATCCTTTCCAGTCTTCTTGCTCACTTGTTACTTTTATGTTATCGGCATTGAAGTAGGGACTATAGCCTTTTTTATCCAGTTCTTCCACTAACCAGGTTTTCACGGCCTGAGCCCGGGCTCCTGCTAATTCTTTATTTCTTGCCATGGTACCTTCCGGAGAAGCAAACCCTTTGATCTTTATGCTGGAGGTAGGGTATTTTTTTATGTATCTACCGATTTCATTAACAGCCTCAGTTGATTCTGTGGAAGAAAATTTGGCTACATCAAGCGGGAAATTAATTTGAGCTACTACCTTTAATGGTACCTGAACAGCGGGACGGTAATCAAATTGCATGAGTTCATATTGTCCGTTTAAAGAAAACAGCGTTCCGGTAGTGATACAACATTCGGCCAGATCGTCCATGTCCCTGAATTCCACATTTTTACGACCATTTTTATACTCATATTCATGTTCAATTTCCAGGTCGTTTCCTATCATATCTTCATCAAAAGGTGCACTGGAGTTGATAGTGATAGCAATACCATTAACGGCTGCATTGTTTAATTCGGAAGATGGGATTCGAATGGGTTCAAACTTATGATCCCCCAACTCAGGCATGATCACATAGGTTCCCTCTTTCTTGAATACTTTATGTTTTGGTACAGTTATCTGTGCCTCAAATTTTATGCTATCGCCATAGACTCTTAAAGGTTTTGAGTCTAGTTTTGCGGACGGATTTTGTGCTATTCCAGGTAAGCTGATAAAGCATAACCCTCCGCATAGAAGTGATAATATTTTCCGTATCATACTATTATGGGTTTAATTTCAATTCTTTTTGCTTTTTAGGGCAACAACTATTCCGAAGCCCTAAAACCACCCTAACCCGTCCTTGAGGTTGAATTGCGGTTATTATTATCAACATTTTGTGGAAATATGGCCTCAATCAATCTCATTGATAAATGGCAACTTTTTACGAGAGGTTAGTGGTGATCCTGATGATATAGATATACTTGGTGGTAAGGTATTTACAGGTCTGATGATGGGAAGAGTGTGGGGCTAAATGATGCCTTATACGTTTTTATTTTGGATTGAATGTTTAGATAACTAGCTACTAAACTTAACTTTATAGTCAGTGATACTAGCCGAAAGTAATGTAATTATTAGTAATACTAATAATGTGTATATTTATTAGTAATCTTATATTTGCCTTTTCTGACAATCTCAAAAAGAACCAGTATTAGATATTATGGCAAAAAGTATATATGCGGTGAAACAAGTTGTGGCCATAGGGGCATCAGCCGGCGGACTTGAACCCTTGCAATCGATACTGAAAGAGCTTCCTGATTCACTTCGTAACACTACCATCATTATTGCACAGCATACCAGTCCTAACTATGAGAGTATGTTGGTCAGTCTGTTAAAAAAAACTACCCGGCTGAATGTAATGGAGGCAAAACACGGGCTAGCCATAGAACCTAATTTCATTTATACCTGCCCGGCTGATACGGACGTACAATTGATAGGTGGAAAGTTCAAATTTTCAAAACCAAGCCTGATAGGACCAAAACCAAGTGTCGATAAACTCTTTCACTCTTTAGCCAAAGCTTATAAAAGCAGTGTGATAGGTGTTATCATTTCGGGTACAGGGCATGATGGCACACAGGGAATTTCGGAAATAAAAAAATATGGAGGCTTTACCATAGCCCAGGACCCGGAAACGGCTAATTACTCCGGTATGCCTGACTCAGCTATTTTATCAGACCTGGTCGATCTTGTGCTTAGTCCTGACCAAATAGGGCAAGAGATACCTAAGCTTCTGAATGATGATTATCGCAGCACTATTTTGAATGAGAACGAACTCAATAGTGCCTCACAGGACGAGGTCCAATCGGTCAGACGCATTTTAAATTTACTTCATCAGAAAACAGGAACAGACTTCAGCGGGTATAAAACTTCTACCATTCATCGCAGGTTGGAAAAACGTATTCACGATAAGCGGTATACCTCACTGGAAGACTATGCTTTGGAGGTGAAGGATAATCCGGAAGAGCTGGATCAATTGTTTTTATATCTTTTAATTGGAGTGACCCAGTTTTTCAGGAACCCTGACTCCATTGAAAACCTTACTGAAGTCCTTAAACAAAGTTTGAGCGAACACCCTTCAGATTTGAACTTTAGAGTGTGGGTCCCGGGGTGCGCTACCGGTGAGGAAGCTTATACCATTGCCATGGTCATTGATGACCTCATAAAGAATGGCTCCCCAAAACCACAACAAGTCCAGATTTTTGCCACAGATATTGACAAAACACCACTGAACAAAGCCAGAATTGGAAAATACACGGCAAATAGTGTGAAAAATATGCCGGAGTATTTTAAAAATACCTATTTCACCAAGCATAACGACGAATACATTGTATCCCAGGAAATAAAAAAATATATCCTGTTCTCAAAACATGATCTTACTTCTAACCCACCTTTCCTCAGGTTAAACATGGTAAGTTGTAGAAACCTGTTGATCTACTTTAAATCTGCCCTACAAAATCAAATTTTACCACTTTTTCACTATACACTAGAACCCAATGGCATACTTTTTTTAGGTAAATCAGAAACAGTCGGCAGGTTTAAAAATCTATATGAGACCGTGGATCTCAAGCATAAGATCTACCGGCGAAGACAAACGGATTCTTCTGTCTCACATATTCCCCTGCTGCAACCTATGGCGCGCTCTGGGAAGACCAAAACCAGTAAAAACCTCCTCAACCAGGTGATGACCGTCACTGATATGGTCAAGGAGACTTTTTATAATGGGTATGAGCATCCGTATATCGTTGTGGATGATGGGTTAAATATTGTCGAGATCAATAAGGATGTGAGCTTCTACCTCACTTTGCAACATGGCACGCCTAATTTCAATGCTATTAAATTGATCCATAAAGACTTGAGGTTGGACCTGCGAACGCTGGTTGGAATGGCTCATAATTCGCTGGCTATGGTAAAAGGTAATTACAGGAAGCTGGAGCGTGAAAATGAGGTCAGATACACGCGCCTTAAAGTGCAACCTACACTTTATTCAAAACCGAAATCGCCTTATTTTATTGTTTCCTTTGAAAATGCTGATCAAAACGATCATACACATCGTGATTCTATGGAGTCAGACAGCGCAAAGGACGCCGGACCTATTATTGCAGAACTGGAAGATGAGCTGGCTACTACCAAGGAGCATCTGAATACACTGGTGGAAGAATTGGAAACTTCCAACGAAGAACTACAGTCTCTCAATGAAGAGCTACAATCTTCAAATGAAGAATTACAAGCTTCAAATGAAGAGTTGGAGACTTCTAATGAAGAACTTCAGGCTACCAACGAGGAACTGAATGTGGCTTACAACGAGTTACGCTCAGCTACACATAAAATCGAGGAACAAAGTGTAGTACTTAAAAAATCTCAAAATAATTTTAAAAGCTTATTAGACAATACACAACAGGCTTTTATTCTCATTAATCGAGATTATAACGTGCTGTTATTCAATAATTATGCTTTTGGTTTATACAAAGAGTTATTCAATGTCAGGTTAACGGAGGGGGTTATCTATATTGATATTCTCCCAAGTGAATATTTGCAGAAATTTCATAAAAGATTTCAAGAGGCATTAAAAGGTAAGCAGACTTCCTTTGAACAGGAAGTCATTGATAATAAAGGGCAGCAACGGTACCTGGCGTTCAATTACACGCCGGTGGAGAGCGATAATAACAAGTTCATTGAGAACGTATCATTGAGTTTTATCGATATTACCGATAAAAAAAGGTACGAAATAGCGTTAAAGCAAGCTTACGATCAGGCGGAAGATCAGAGCAAGCTTTGGAAAAAAGTGTTTGATGATTCCCCTGAACTGATCGCTATATTTTCCGGTGAGGACTTTAAGATCTCATATGCAAATAAAAGCTTCAAGAACTTGTTCCCCAAGAGGGAACTTTCAGGCAGGCAATTGGCAAAAGTACTCCCGGAGGTGGAAGAACAGGGGTTCCTGGACTTAATGCTCAAAGTGCGAACCACCGGAAAGGGAATAACCCGGAAAGAAGTAGCTGCGGTCATAGATTATAAAGGGAATGGAGAGGTTGAGACGCGGTATTTCAACTTCACCTACAGAAGTATAATAGAAAAAGACCAACCGTTTAAAAGTATTATATCCCATGCAGTAGATGTGACGAATCAGGTTGAAAAGAGATTTAAAGTAGAAGAAGAAGAGCAATTTTTGAGACTGATCTCCGAGACACTTCCGCAGCATGTATGGGTATTGTTGCCCCAACGTGAAATTGAATTTATGAATGATTCGGGACTGAAGTTTTATGGGCTTGAGGCCGTGAAAAAATTAGGTTTTATTGAGGAAAGTGTACACCCTGAAGAAAAAAATGACTTCAGGAAAAGGATGGCTTTGGCGCTGTCAGAAGGGAAAAGAGTAAGAGGCGAATATCGATTTAAAAATTGGGATGGGGAGTATTGCTGGCATATGCTCCATGCACTTCCAATGCGTGATGACCAGGATGTCTTTTCAAAACTTGTGGTTTCATGCACCGATATAAATGAACAAAAGATATCTCAGAAAAATAAAGATGATTTCATGGGAGTGGCTAGTCATGAGTTGAAAACGCCACTCACCAGTGTAAAGGCGTATACACAGCTTTTGCAGGAACATTTGGAAAATTCAGGTGATGACCTTGCCTCCAATTACCTGGAAAAAACGAATAATAGTGTTCGGAAATTAGAGAAGTTTGTTTCTGATCTGCTGGATATCTCCAGGATACAGAGGGGTAAGCTTACCCTGGAAAAAACACAGATGTCAATAACAGCACTCATTAAAAATGTGGTGGACAACCTGCAGGTTACATCAAAGTCTCATAAGATCAATACTGAAATTGGCAGGCAAAATGTATTTGTTCACGCTGACCAGGCACGGGTTGAGCAGGTACTGGTAAATTTGATCAACAATGCCATCAAATATTCTCCTGAGTCGAAGGAGGTGATTATTTCATTAAAAAAGAAAATGGATTATGTCGAGATCTCTGTTCAGGACTTTGGTATTGGTATTCCTGAGACTGATTTAGACAATGTATTCGATCGATTTTACAGGGTTTCGGAACATCAGAATAAAATATCCGGACTGGGCATAGGCTTGAATATTTCCAAAGAAATTGTTCATCTTCATCATGGAAAGGTATGGGTGGAAAGCAAGCTGAAAGAAGGATCTATTTTCTATTTTACACTACCATTAAACCACACAACGGATGAAGAAAATACTGCTATGTGACGATGATGGTGATATCACTACATTGATGCAGATCATCATCTCGGCCATGAAGATCAGCTTTTCATCTTCCAATAGAATAACAGACATTACAGGTCTTGTGTTAATGGAAAAACCGGATTTAATCCTCATGGATCTGTGGATACCGGATATAGGTGGAAAAGAAGCTGTGAGAGAGCTAAAGGCGAATGAGCAGACCACTCAGATACCAGTCTTGTTGTTTTCCGCAACCGATAAATTAGAAGAAATATGTGCGGAAGTCGGAGCCGACGGATGTATCAAAAAACCGTTTGATGTAAAAGATTTTAAATTGCGGGTCAAAGAGTATTTGTGAAGTACCGTTTATTATAAAATGAATAACTGCACTTCATTATGCATGAAATGCAGTATTCACACTTCAAACCAAAACTTAGCCTTGATAAATTAATTTAGCATTTTCTACTTTTCCTGAAAGGTCGGACTCATTTTTGAAGTACTTGTAGTCATTGTTGAATCCGCCCTCTGGCTTGTCCCCGATAATATAATGTTTGACTGTGAGATCATCGGGAGCGTTAAGGACGATTTGGTCCGAAATTCGAACCCGGTTGTCCTTGAGTGTATCTTTACCTTTTGTGATTTCAGAGATTACAATAAGCCTGTTACCCGTTGCATAAACCTTTTGAATATCAATTTTGTGCATATATTGTGATACTTCAGCCTCTACTTTTATGGTTCTTTCTTCCACATCTGCTTTGGTGCCAGGCATGTCTATGTCAAGAAAAGGTACTTCTACTTCTTCCTCTTCCATAACAATCACAACTTTAGGTACCTTAATGGTTTTAGTCCGCGTGCCAACGTTTACATCAGCCCAATCAACGTCATACTCCGGAAGTTCTCCGGCTTCAGTTTCTATGGCCAGATCTATTTCCGGAAGTTCTCCTGAGTCTTTCTTTTCTATTGAACAGCTAAGCATTACAGCCGCTGAAGCACATATAAGGTAATTCGAAATTTTCATCATTATTTATTTAGTTAAAACTTATTTCACAATATTTAGCTTTGAGGAACATGAATAAACCATAAGCCATTAATCCTAATGCTACTATAGCTAATACAAACGTTCCAAATTCATTTTGTAAAAAATCTAGAGCGTCACCCGTACCACCGGCTTTGTCAGAGTTGGAGGTAAAAGCTGCTTTAAAAGTCAGATAACTCACGATAGAGATAATAATGCCACGAGATGTGTGACCTATGATACCGGCTTTAAGGAGTATACCTTTGGCAGGTTTACCTAATCCTGCTTCTTCTATCTTTTCTTTGAATTTACCTGAATAGGCAATGTAAAATTGGTAAATCGCCTTGCCCATAAATAATAAACCTACAACAGCTACTAGTATTTGACCATAAGGCTTGCTTAGCAGATCAGCAATGTAAGACTCTCTACTACTCCCACCACTTGATGATGAAGCGTTTAGTAACAAAGAAAGTGCAGTATAGGCAAGGAAGCCATAAAAAGCTCCACTAATAAAAAAGCCTGCCCGGGCCAAGACACCCTTGATATCCGTTCCCCGCCCTTCCGGGTCAAAAAAGGCCTGGTAAAATCTCCAGAAAACAAACCCTGCCAGTCCGGCTACAGTCACGATTAAAATTACCTGCCCAAAGGGCTGTTGGACAAGGTAATCCAACGCTCCGCTACTTCCGGTTTTTTCACCGCCCCAACCCACAGCTGTCATTGCCGTTAAGCCTCCTATCAGGCAATACACAAAACCTTTTGTAGCGATTCCGAATCTGGCAAATTTCCCTCTTTTCCCGTCGCTCACGATATTATTTGGTTAGAACATAAAATGCATGAATTATTCCGGGAACTATACCTAATAAAGTAAGTATCAGGTTTAATAAAAAAGCCCCTGACAGCCCTTTGCGTAAAGCTACTGCCACAGGAGGGATAAGAAGAGCGAGTATAATTTCTAAAATCGTCATAGTCTGTTTTGTTTAGTTGGTGTTATCCAAAGACCATGCATAGATGAAAAATCACTGAAACGGCTTGACAGAAGTGGTGTTAGGTACAAAAATGTGTAATTTGTTACCCGATTTGGGTATTGCAATTACCCGATCGATCGGAGTTTGCCATTGTTCCTTACTATGATTAAAGCGCTAAAAACCCAATAATGCCAATCGAATGAACCTTAAGGGCGTAGTAGTTGTGATATTAGTTTGCTTTCTGCCATATTGGGTTTTTGATGTTGGATAAGTGCAGATTGGCATGATTGTATAATAAGGTGTTGGTATAATGAAGTCCAGATTTTACTTTAAACTTAGGCATCAACGAAGAACACGTTTATCCCGGATCATTGTCATCCTTTTATTGATCATAACGGTCATATTAGCCTCGGTCATTTCCTATAGCAAGTTGATCGAGGCTTATGCAAATCATGTAGTAGCTACCTCTATACAAAACCTGGTGACCAAACAGTCTCAAGGGAGATATGTCGTTGACTTTGATAGTGTATCCATTGACGTGTGGAGAAATAAGATTTTTATCAAAGAGTTTGAGTTGGCTATTGCGAAGAAAGAACAACGCGACACAGAAGATAACAAGACGTTTAGAACCCATGTTGCTTCATTGCAACTGGATGTAACTAGTTTATGGCTGTTATGGATGGATGATATCCTGGACGTGCAACGCGCTATTCTTAACAAGCCCGAGATACAAATAACTTTCCGAAAGAAACGCCGGATAGGTAAACCTGCTACCGAAGTAGGTGACCTGATCAATGAATTGAACAGGCATCTCAATGTATTAAAAATTGATGAATTGCAAATACAACATGCGGATATCCATTTTTACCGGAAAGACGGTAATCTCCGGGAAGAAAAACTGCATTTAGAGGACCTTTCATTAAAGTTGACAGAATTTAGTTGGCAAACTGATGATGCCCTGGAAGATGTAAAGAGCGATGGGTTTTATGTTCAGCTAAAGGACCAGACATTTGTCTTGCCCGACTCTTCTGCCAAAATCACACTGGAGGAGCTGGAGTATTCACTAAAGCAGAATCGATTGATACTCAGAGATGTGCTCATCAGGCCATTGATCGAAGGTGAGCCGTTAAGTGAGGCAGCTATCCGGGATTTATCCCATTTTCACTTCAACCAATTAGTACTTAGTGGAATTGATCTTGAGAAAATATATCTGGAAAATATCTTGAGTATTGATACTGTCGAACTTAAAAACCCTGAAATAGTGTGGAAGTCGGGAAGTAAGCTTGGAACTACAGCCATCCAAAAAGGTAAAACAAGCACGTCTGTCATAGACAGTCTTTTTATCAATCATTTTACTGTCTTACAGGGCGATATGAATTTTGACCTACCCATAAATGATGATAAAATGCCATTCTTTATTCAACAACTTGATGCTGAGCTGAGTGATTTATCTTTTGGAGGTGAAAAAACAGGGGCTTTTAGTTATAAACAAGCTTCTTTTAACCTGAAAAAAGTGGCTGGTGCCACTTCAGATAGTTTGCATCTAATGACAGTTGCTCAAATAAACTATGCCACGTCTGACCAGCGCATGAAGATGGACTCACTTTCCATACGGCCGTCAGGTGTGGGCTACATACAGAAAGGAAATATACTGGACATCTCAATTCCTGCTTTGGAAATCAACGGACTTAATGACGCTGATTTTACAGATCAAAAAGTTGTGCTAAGTAAGCTTATATTAAAACACCCTGAGGTTTACATCAGGCATGTTGGACAAAAAACAAATACAGATCAAGCCCCTCAAAACACTTTTGATAAAGGAAGTCAACCCATACAAATTGACCAGGTGATAATAGAAAAGGCAAATGTTATCCTTGATCATGAGGGTAGAAATATGCAGGTGGTAGATGGAAATGCTACCCTGTTAAACTTTTTTTTCGATAATAAGTCAGTGCATTTCCTGGATACTGCGCTGTATTACCAAACCTACCTGCCTGAGCTCACAGTGACTTCAAAAGACAAGAAAGAAAAGCTCACAATGAGAAATGTCAGCGCTTCATCTGACACAAGAATGATTAAATCTGATGAGTTCGCTTTTCGCAATACCAACGCTGAATTCAATGTAAAGCAGTTGGTTTTGATAAATTCAGAGAATTGGTTAATTCCGGTCAGGGACAGTCTGCATTTACAATTTCTAGGTTTCAAGGACTACGTGATTGATGTCCGTAAAAAACAGGCCGGCGACAGAACTTCACGATTACCTGTCATCCTGGTTGACACTATGCAAGCCTCAGATGGCTTGTTACGTTTTTCAGATGGGTTACAGAATAAATTCGAAGTTAACCTGGACGTCGTACAGGTAACCGGGGTAAATCATCATTCCGGGAATCTCTTTACCGATCACTATGAACTGGGCATGAGTGATTTTCAATTTACAAAAGGGCCACTGTCCCTGGGTATTGACAAAATGATGACCAGTTCGGACCAAAAAGTATTACGAGTGGAACAGGTTCAACTAAGTCATTCAGCAGATAGTATAGTAAATAAAGGAAGTGTGGCATTAGCTGAATTGTCAGGTTTTGATGTGCGTCATCTTTCGGTAGCCGATACCAGCCTATATTTTGGAGTGCTTACACTGGAGGATTTGGTTTACAGCAAATCAGGTAAAACCTTTCAAAGATCTCCCGTTACGTTGATAAATTTCTGGCCTGAAGAAATGCCGGAGATAACTCTTGATAAAGTGAAATTGGTCAATGCATTTTATAATAGTGATGTGAACACCACCCGTCAAAGACTGGAAGAGATCAACCTTGAGCTACGAAATATTCATTTTACTTCAAATAATTCCTTCGCAGATTCGAATCCCAACGGGTTGCTTTATGCGCAACAAATAGAAGGTAGTGTAGAGCGGATTCTTCATGAAAAGGGACAACAAGTTTTTACCGCTTCCAATGTGTTACTTAATTCAGGGATTTCAGCCAGCTCAGTAGAGTATCACGACAAAAGTGCCCATGACATTGATCTGAAAGTGGATAGTTTACAATTGACAAAAGTAGCATTTAATCGTTTCTTAGAGGACAACTTCATCGAAGCAGATGAATTGCTTATTACCAAACCTACCATAGAAGCCAGGTTCAACCCAGTCCAATCCACCGCCAAATCCATTCTGCCTACTATTTCATTGGCTAAAGTTCGTGTAAACGATGCCTTGCTGGATGTAGTTACCAAAACCAATCAACGATTCAACCTGCAGCCGGTGGATATGGTATTGGATGATTTTTACTATGACTCTCTCACCAATTTAACTACGACATACATACCAGCAAGTGGTATTAATTTAAGCACCTATGATTTGAAATTTACGACCGGTGATGGGTTAAATGAAATTATATTAGGAGAGTTGAACCTGACCAACCGGAACAACGGAGTGAATATTTCCGGTATAAAGATCAAGCCACTTTATGGACAAGAGCAGTACATTGAGAATGTTGGATTTGAAACAGATTGGATAGAAACCACCATCCCATCGATTAACATAGAGGGACTCAACTATCGTCGGTTTTTGAGAGAACGTGCTTTTATCGCCTCATATGTGAGTGTAAACGATCCTGAAGTGTACGTCTATCGTGATAAAAACGGCGTGGATCCCATTCCCGAAAGAAAAAACCTTCCTGCGGCATTATTAAAAGAATTAGATATGGACGTAATCATTGATTCCGTAAGGGTTAATAATGCAGCTATTACCTATGCTGAAGTTCCTGAAGAAGGAGCGTCTCCCGGGGTGATCAGTTTTGAAAAAATGAATGCTACGGTGAAGAATGTTACCAATGTAAGCGATCGTATTATGGAAAGACCTGTTATGAAGATGCATATCGAAACCCAGGTTATGGGTAGGGCGCCGGTGATCGCGGATTTTAAATTTCACCTGAATAGTGAACTGAATAAATTTGAATTTTCCGGTAAGGTGTTTCCCCATGAGATGACTTTATTCAACCCATTCACAGAAGATGGTGCTTTTCTTCAGATAAAAAGCGGTAAATGCAAAAGTTTAGTGTTTACAGCGTTTGCAGATGATGACAAGGGGTTTGGGTCTATGTATTTTCAATACAATAACTTCAAAGTGGCGCTGGTAGATAAGAAGACCGCTGATACAAAAAAGTTTGAAGAATCTGTGGCCTCTTTTGTGGCCAATACCTTTTTAGTAAAAAGACGTAATCTCGCTATTATAAGACTTAGAAAGGGAGATATATATTACGAGCGAAATAAAGGTAAGTCCATTTTTAACTATTTATCGAAATTATTCACGAGTGGGGTATCCAGTAGCATTGGATTTAAAAGCCATAAAAAAGAGATACGTAAATTGATGGAAACTTCTTTGTCGATTCGTGATCCTGGTTAAGGGGTTCGATCGGAATTAAAAATATATGGCTACAAACTCCTGTATCCTCGGCCTGGTAAGGCCGGCAACTATCATTTACCTACCATGCACTGTTTGCCAATAACTCTTCGATTAGTAACTGATCATTGCATGTATGATCCGGCTTTAACTGATGGCAGGAATAGTTTTTTTGGCATTTTCTCTGGCATAATGTTCTTTCAAAAGCTGTACATTCCTTTGATTGGCCTTAAAGTAAAAATCAAAAATAGTTCCGATGAGTGGTATGGAACCTATGACCGCGTCCAGGGTGGCATTGAATACCATACGTCTTACCACTTTACCGCTGGCGCCATGCCGATACATAGTAACTATTAATAGTCCTGAAATGGCATAGGAAATCACATCACCGATTACAGGAACCAGGCTGATGATCGGGTCCAATCCAAACCTGAAGTCAGTTCCCGGAAACTTAAATTTGGTGTCTAATAATCGTGAAAGCGCTTCCACGGCCCTTATGGATAAGAAGGGAGTATGCCTGGCTTGTCCGGACGGTGCCATTATCTGATGGAGTATAACGATATATACATGATAGATTTTCTCAGTCGAAGTAAGCTTCTATCTCTCTTTTCAGGTTTTGCCATTGCTTTCTGTCTCCTCCCATAGCTTTCACAAGCTCTTTGACTTTGGAAGATCCGAACCCTATCACTTCTTCCATACCTATTTTTGGGGGTAGAGAGAGTTCTCCGTCATTTACGATGGCATTGATGACAAAGGGTAGTTTTGACTGTTTGGCTATTTCAAGTGAAGTAGCTATGTCCTTGCTTTCATCCACACGTGCACCGCCACCACCAATCATAGCTGAAAATTCTGCGAAATTCAGGTTTTCAACATGGAGGGCATCCAGGTTTGGCGCCAAACCGGCTTCTTCCATTTCAATTTTCACAAAACCCAGCTGGCTGTTATTCAATACAATCACTTTTATAGGCAGCTTATATTCAACCGCTGTCATGTAATCATTCAAGGTCATATTAAAAGAGCCGTCACCCACAATGGCCCAAACTTCGCGTCCGGGATACTGCATCTGAGCGCCGATAGCAGCGGGTAACCCTACAGCCATAGAACCAAGGTTAAAGGAGCCAAGTATCCTGCGGTCATTTCTGAATGACATATGATTGGAACTCCAGATAGCTGCTGTTCCCGTATCAATGACAAAAATGGCATCTTCACTGGCAATATCACTCAATAAACTCGTGAAAATTTGCGGATGAAGTGGTTGAAGGTCACGTTTTGGATCAGCTTTTTCTTTTCTGGTGGCTTTCCATTGGTCAAACTCCTCCTGAAGGTCGTTCAGAAACAAAGCGTCTTCTTTGACGTCACACAAAGCTATAAGTTCATTTACAGTCGTTTTAATATCTCCATGAAGTCCTAACGTAACAGGCGTTCGATTGCCTATATTTTCCGGCCTGATGTCTATCTGAATGGTTTTAGTGTCATCCGGTAAAAAGTCAGTATAGGGGAAATCTGTCCCTAACAGGATCAGAAGGTGCGATTTCATTATTCCTTTATAACCCGACGGATTTCCGATGAGACCGGATAATCCGACAACATTGAGGGTATCATGATCGAAAATATCTGCTGCACGCAAGGAATGGGTAATGGGCGCTTTCAATAATTTCGACAATTCCAATACTTCTTCTCTTGCATTCCTACAACCAGCCCCGGCCAAAATGCCTATGGTTTTTGCACTATTAATGAGAGAGGCAGCCTCTTTCAGCCCGGAAAGTGAGGGTAGGATAGTGGAGTCCGAACGAAAAACTTTATGAACGAAAGCTTCATTGGCTGCGGGCATCTGTGCGATGTCAGCCGGAAGCTCTATACGGCATACACATTTTTCATTGATCGCAATACGTAAAGCCCGAAGCATAACTCTGGGAGCTTCTTCCGGTGAACGTACAATTGCCTGGTATTCGCAAACGTCGTCATAGATCTTTTGTAAATCAGCTTCCTGGTGATAACTTGTTCCAATGTGCTCTACAGGTATCTGACCGGTAATAGCCAGTACAGGTGACCTTTCTTTCTTAGCATTATACAATCCATTGATCAAATGCAACGCCCCTGGCCCAACAGTACTGGCACATACGCCTAAATTACCGTTTAATTCTCCCTGTGCATAGGCAGCGTAGGCCGCATTACCCTCATGTTTCATACGTACCCATTCAATTTCTTCACGCTTACCAATGGCCGATACCAAAGGGTTCAAGGCGTCTCCGGCTACTCCAAAAATTTGTTGTACCCCTTCCGTAATAAGTATATCTAATAATTGTTCGGAAACATTCATATGTTATGCATTTAGGTTTAAAAAGAAAAGAGGATTAATTATTATTTGCATGGAGTTTTAGATGAGATAATCCTTATCTGTACTCAGGGTTTTCAAATGCCCAACGTTTACCGTTATCCCAGTCCTTCCTCGAATTTCCATATTCAGGATAACCACCCTGGGCCTTCAGTAAATTAGCTAAATGCAGCAAATTGTAGGTCATGAAAGTAGTGTTACGATTAGTGAATTCATTTTCCCTGGCATTCGCCTCTTCGTCCAGATAACTTGGACCCGGACCTACTTCACCGACCCACCCGCAATCTGCCTGGGGCGGAATAGTGTAACCCAGGTGTTGCATAGCGTATAATATGCCCTGAGCACAGTGCTTTACACCATCTTCATTCCCGGTTATTACACAACTGCCAACCTTTCCGTAATAAATATACTGTCCCTTATCATTTTGCTCTCCACTCATGGCATACATTCGTTCTATCAATTTTGTGCATTCTGACGAACGTTCACCCAGCCAGATAGGCGTACCTATTATAAGTATGTCAGCTTCAATGATTTTTTTATAGATGGCAGGCCATTCATCTTTATCCCATCCGTGTTCAGTCATGTCCGGTTGTATGCCTGTAGCGATATCATGATCTGCAAAACGCAGGTACTCAGTGGATACTCCTTCCTCTTTCATAATATTCATAGAAACATCCATGAGGCCTTTCGTATTGCTCGTGTCAGGACTTTTTTTGAGTGTGCAGTTGATGTATAATGCCTTAAGTGCGTGAAATTTTGGTGTCATAAATTCAAGAAATTAGTCATTAGTGATGCTCATATCAGCCATACTATTTTTGGCGTCTGTAAGTTGCTTTTTATGATGCGTCAATCGTTTCAAAATTGTTGTACTGTCAGCAGACCATGTAGTCAAAGAGGTATTATGGAAAATGGCGAGTGTTTGTTTTAAGTCTTCTTTTTGCCGGTATAGTCCCTGGCGCAGCGCATAGCATTTGTCGGTATGTGCATATCCTTTACCTCTATCAAATGCCATAATCAGATCATCATACATCTGTACATCGTGCGCATGTACTTCAATGACCTGAAGGATCGTATCTTTCAATTGGAAATAACCAGGGGTATATTTGTCCTTTTTTAGTGTGGTATTTGCAGATACTTCAGGGGTAAATCCCAGAATAGCAGCAATGGATACAATACCCAATGCAGTCACCAGAAATAGTTTTAATGGCTTAGACATTTTCCTCATCATTTAGGGGCGATTGTTCTTTTAAATCACTCAGTTGATCTGAGAAAGCCGACCTGTACAGTAGTTTAGCTACTCCGCTTACCACAGCCAAACCTACGGTCCAGGCCATTGCCTGAGTAGTATCCACCTCCGGGTCACCAGGATCTTCAGGGGGTGGTGTTCCTTTGGTAGATTGCCATAGTTGGCGGGCTGCCGCACGGATGACTGTTCCTACCAATATGCTGCCGATGCCGTATAATAAAAGTTTTTTATCTGATGTATCCATGTGTGATTTCTTATGTTAGATCAATTGGCCGGTTTTACTTCTGACGCTAGCTTAAGTACTTCCGAGCCGTCTTCCTGTCGTATAAAAAGAGCTTTGTTACCGGGCTCTCCGTTGCGTGTTACCTTATTACCGTTGATGGTTTTGAGGACAGTTTTAGTATAGGTTTCCTGTACTTTTCCTTCTGCTGTTCCTGTACCCCATGACCACGTTACTTTAGAACCTTTTCTAATCATATGTTTCCTGTTTAAAGCTTATAGATCACCTTTTTCAGCCGCTTTTTTCATCTTATCATTTGCATAGATGGCTAACTCTACACGTCGGTTTTTTTGCCTTCCATAGTCGCTTCCATTGTCAGCAACAGGCTGGTCTTCTCCATAGCCGATCACAGTCATTCGTTCTGTGGCAACATTATGGCTGGTCAGATGTGTTTTTACCGCTTGTGCACGTCGTTTTGATAGACGCTGATTGTATTTGTCAGAACCGGTAGCGTCTGTATGACCTTCTATAAGAATTTCCGTATCCTCATATTTTTGAAGTATGGTGGAGAGCTCATTCAGGTTTTGCCTGGTGGTGCTGGTTAGATCATAAGAATCCAAACCAAACATAAGCCCTGAGTCAAAGGTGATTTTTATCCCTTCACCAATTCTTTCAATTTCAGCTCCTTCCAGGTCACGCCTAAGCTCTTCGGCCTGTTTATCCATTTTTCTTCCGATCAATGCTCCGGCCGTACCCCCAACAGCTGCCCCTATAATGGCGCCTGCGGCGGTATTTCCCGCTGCTTTGCCGATCAACCCGCCAATGACAGCGCCGCCACCACTACCGACGGCGGCACCTTTTTGTGTTTTAGTAGCATTACATCCTATTAATGAGAATGCAACGAGTGAGCAGAGTAGTAATTTTTTATATAATGTAGATTTCATTTTTTTATCATTATTAAATTCTAAATGATAAAAGACAAATGAGATGCCATTCGACAAAATGGAGGTAAAGAAAGATACAGGGACCCGTATTCATCAATAACAGGCGACTAACGACCTCGTTGTGTGTAAATACTTCTACAATTAGAAAGGGTAGCCTATGGCAATATTCAAAAGCAGGTTGTCTTTTCGCCAATTTTTTTCCAACGGATTTACCTCGTCCAATACCCATTTGCCAGGCTGCCTTATGGGAAAAGCGAGGTCAAAACGTAGTATAAAAAAACTGAAATTGAAACGTAAGCCGGCCCCGGCCCCAACAGCCATATCCTGCATAAACTTACTGTCAAACGATGCCCCGGGTTTTTCCGTACGACTGTCCCAAAGCCATATATTACCTGCGTCTAAAAATAATGCACCTTCCAAAACACCTATCAGGGGCGAACGGTATTCCAGGTTAGCTTCAATTTTCAAATCCCCGGTTTCATCCAGTACGATGGAAGATTCGTCGTTGTCGGTATTGGACGTTCCGGGGCCGAGTGATCTTGCCCGAAATGCTCTTATACTGTTAGAGCCCCCGGCAGAGAATTGTTTTATAAAAGGGACTTCACGGGAATTTCCATAGGCACGAGCAGCCCCAAGAATTAACCGGGTGGCAAGTGTTTTTTTACTCCCCAGCTTTTGGAAATAGCGAAAATCCAATTGCACTTTGGTGTATTGTGAGTATGATACGCCATCATCCTGCCCGGATCTTTCCCGATTGACGACACGTTCAGTCAGGTTAAGAAGGTTTCCTGAGATATCGAGTAATCCATTGAAAAAAAAGTGGTGACGCCTGTCATCAGCGTCTTTAGCATTTTTCGAATTGAATGTATATTCATACAGTGCGCCTATGATAAACTGATCTTCCAGGCTTCTGGCCAGGTTAAGGTCGGTCTCCAGGCGCCGGTCAAACTCTCCGGACGTCTGACTTAATTGAACAAAAGATAAATTGACAGGATAAAGCTCATGACGTTTGGTGTAGGTCTCTTGCCACAGGAAACCGTATTTTGCTTCAAATGAGTTGATCTGAAAGACGTTTATCCTTCGTTGCAAGCGGGTGCCCAGGCTGATCCTGGTACTGGGAATAAAACGAAGACTCCGATAATTAAAAGAAAATGGTGTGATCAACCGGGGTATGGTCAGGTTGCCCTCCAGGTTAATTTCGTATGCATTTAGAGGAGGGTTATTTTGACCACCAACCTGAACTTCATAAGAAGTATTTAGCTTTAGCTCAAATAATTCTGCGCCTCTGAAGGTATTCCTGTTCTGAAACGCTAATGACAAGGCAGGACCCAGGAAGTTGTTTGACTTGGATAATGCCTGTACTTCCAGTCGCAGCGATTTTTTTGGTAATGGCGTTAAATAGATCGAGGAATTGAGAGACGAAGAATCAGACCGGTCAAATTTCATATTGACGAATTTATACGTACCCAGGGCCATCAGCCGCTCCCGTGTTCTTGACTCGGCTTGCTGTGAGTAGTTGTCTCCGGGTTTAAAAACAACGGTTTCAGTAAGAATATCAGGCCGAATGTAGTCGTCATTATTAATGAACGTATACCCATAATGGACCTCAGTACTATCCACTTGTTTGATCGTATCATTGGAAACCGAATAATCCGGTCGGATAATGACATCACTGAGTGTAAATATTTTTTTTGCTCTTTCCGGTGTGTCTTCAGCCAGTGTTAATGTGAGGTCCACCTGATGATCGCCAACGCTGCTGTCTGCCTTATATAACAAATAATTATCATCAAAATAATAGAAGCCGTGATCTTCCAGGTAATTCTCGATACGGCTTTGCTCGGCTTGCAGCTTTTCAAGTTCATAGCGATCACCTTCTTGCAGCAGACTTTCTTTCATCACAGATTGCTGGTGTGGTAGATATATACTATCAGTTTCCTCATAGATGAGATTCCGAAGGGTATAAGGGACTCCTGTACGAATCGTATAGATCGCTTTAGTAGAATGTGTTCTTGATTTGAGCCCACTGGTGACAGAAGCCCTGAAATAGCCATGATTATGAAGGTAGTTCGTCAGTCTTGCGGCCGTTGATGTCTCCTTAATTTCCGATGCCAATACCGGCGCTTTGCCCAGTTTGTATTTCACCCAGTATTTAAAGCCTTTTTCTTTCTTGGGCTCACCTGCAATGTTATGAAACCACACGGCCGGTCGTGAACCCAGGATCTTTGTATTGGGAGCAGGTTGGATCAAGACCTGTAGGTCCCTGGCAAGCGGTTTATTATTTACTTTGACGCTGTCTTGGATGAACACCAGTTCGGCCCCTGAATAGAAACGTTCTCCTTCGGCTAAGAACTTTGTACCTGTACAACCGCACATTAGAGCGAGTAAAAAGAAGGACAGTATATATCGGTGGTTATTCCTCATCACTACTTTTAAATAGCTCCTTGAATGTGTTATAGTCACGTACATAGATAATTCCCGCACCGGTTTCTATAATTTCTCCGCTTAAGACGTCAAAATCACTTCTTCTGAAGCCGGTGATCCGTAATCTGCCATCATCAGTAAGTTTGTACTCCAAAGCCAGGTCGCCGACATAATCCGAAAAGTTTTGTTGTTGTTCACCCTCCAGGTTGACATTTCCCGACACCTTGACTTCCAGTTGGTCGTTGAACAAGGTTTTGGATACTCCTAATTCGAGTTGTGTGGTACTTTGCGCCGTACCTTGAGAATAATCCTGGTACGATTGTAAGTCCAGGTTCAGGTTAATGCCGTTAATATTGTCTGTCAGGCGATTCAGCTGATCGGACAGGATACGACTCACGCTACGTCTTGCTTTATCCTCTATGTCATAGCCACCTTCACTTTTCAGCGGATCTTCGGAAATAAAGCGCTGTAGCAAGAGGAGCGCAAACACTTGTTTATTAAGATCAGATTCTCTTGAATTTAAGTCTGTTATTCGTGAGTAGATGCTTCCTCCGAAGGCATTGCGTTTGTCCTGTGGCATGTCCAGCTCAAAACGGATCTGTGGCTTCATCAATTCACCTTCAATGTCCAGGTACACCAGGAAGGGCAGACGCTGTTTATAACGATCAAGGTCTGTATTTGTAGCATTGCTGATCTGGTTGATCATAAGATCAATTGGAGGGGCTTCCACACGGTTGTAGGCACGTATGTCCAGGCGTGCTTCATAAGGATCGCCTGACCACGTAATGGAACTCCCTTTCTCTATGGAGAACTCTCTTTTTAATAGTTTATAGAAGCTGAAATTATAAGCGCCTTTTTTAACGGTATATCTACCACTTAGTTCAATGTCACCCTGGCGGTCAATGGCCAGATTTAAAGTAGCCGCACCTTGCACCGTGAGCCGATCTTCGGTGATCGGATCGATGATGATGTTGAAAGTGGCCGACTTGTCGATCTCAAGCGTGGTAGTCAGGTTCATGCCCTGGAAATTGAGGCTGTCCCTGAGAATATCTTTTGGTTGATCGATCTCTTCATCGGACGTATTAATGAATTGCACTACATTTTCGCTATTCAACGAGGTGTATTGTGTTTCCGGTACTAAATAAGTCAATTCACTATCATCCGTTAATTTCATATTAAGACGGACATTGGGGCGGGCGCTGGAGCCGGTGATAATGGCCTCACCATCTGTTTTTACAGTGCCATAGAATAGACTGTTGTCCTTTCGGGTGGTGTTTAGGATTAAGAAGTCATTCGTACTTATCTTCAGGTCCAGGCGATAGAATGCCGGATCGACCATTTCCACATTACCATTGATAACGGCTGAATTATTAAGTTGGTCCATCAGCCTGAAACGATCAAAACGGATCTTCGAGTCATTAAATGAAATGACCTCATTGTCAATCATAAGGGTGTTGTTCAATACCGTAGGGTTAAAGCTGACCTTCGTGAGTTCAACCGAGCCGTTAATAGCAGGTTGATCAAAACCTCCGGATAAAGAAATGGTACCGGAGAGGTTACCGGATAAATTCTTTACGTCACTTTTAACAATAGGTGATAAAGTGGCCAGCTGAAACTTATTAATGACTAACTCAGCGCTCAGATTATCCAGGTCCGATAGCTCGTATTTAGCCTGGAGCGTAATATCATTCTTAGCGGAAAGTAACTTCAGGTCAGCCTGATAACGATTTTCTTTGTGTTTTTCAGTGGTGAGTTTGAAATCACCCCACTTCTTATCCAAAACCACCAGTTTCTCAATAGTAATATCTGCTAGTATGCCCGGCCCCTGGTTGGCGAATAATAGCCTTATGTCACCGTCGAGTTGACCATTAATGAGATCTTTATCTTTTTGGAGGGCTTTGCCCAATGTCGCCAGTTGAAAATGATCAAAACCTATGACCAATAATGAGTCCGGAGCCCGGGTGGCGATTGTAATACTCTGTTCCTTATGCGATAATCGCAGCGAGGTCCTTTCACTATGCTCATGATCATTTACTATAAAAGGCCTTTCTTGTTCTACCTGCCATCGGTCATAAGCCAATATCAAAGAATCGTTATTCAATACGAACGAATAGGTGCTATCAATACTTTCAAACAAACCTCGGATCAGATACTTTCGGTGTTCAAGAGAATCGCGTATGATCAGGGCCGTGGCTAATGTATTATTTGACATGGTGGTATTAAGCGATAACTTATTGAGCTCTGCATTAGATGATGAAATGCGTTCTATATCAAAATTGGACTGAAGTGTTTTATTTAGTGATGTGCTGGTAAGCGAGAAACTGTCGATGCCTATGTTTTTGTAAAGAAGGTGATGGATAGTAAGGCTGACATCCAGTTGGTCTTGTGTGCTGTTAAACACCGCTTTGAAATGACCGGGATTAAATTCTTTGAGGTCCGGGAAGATAATCTCGGTTATGAGATCCGTATTTTTCAGGTCAAAATCAAATTGGAAGTTGGTTTCCGGGACATTTTCATTGGGTATTTCTGTGAGGTCATAGTATTGGTTTATATGTTGCATCACAGCGGTGCTCACAGTGAATAGATCGATGTTCCCTTTAAATTCACCCTCCATAATATCAGAATTTATACTGATTTCCGTGCTGCCTTCCTGGTCAATACTGGCTACGAGTAAGGAATCTACTCTATAGATGTCAATATCATTATCCGCCTGAAATTTCCTTAAAGCGAGATCACCGTTGAACCGCCTGAAATCCTTTGTTTCAAAATCAGCCTTAAATTTGCTTTTTATGGTTAATGGCATTTTTGAAAAGTTCATGGCTTCCAGGTCTGCCTTTTCCAGGTTTAGCTGAATGTTATTGCGGTAATAGTCTGTCCCCGTTTCCACCTCACCTTTTAAAATGAGATCCAGGTGATTGTCTGAGATAGCCAACGTACCATTAAGTATTGAGCGCATCCAGGTAGCGTCAATGAGAAGGCTATCATAAGTGTGTTGATTAAACAAAATATTGGTAATTACTCCTTTAGCTGTTATATCCATGGTCTTTGGATCAATTCCTTTGCCTTTCAGCTCCAGGTCTAATCCCAGGCTGTCCAATAGGTCGTCCCGGTGAAAAAGATTGCCGACATCGAAATGTCCGGAGTTTAACGAGATGGCATATACCGGAATGTTATTATGTATGGCCAGTGTATCTGCCCGTAAGCTTAGATGGCCATAACCTGAGGATAAGTCTAAGTTGCCATTAAAGTGATTTAAAGACCCATTACCTTTTGCAACCACCCTCAGGTCTTTAGGCAGTCGTATGGGTAGTGGCAATAGGGAGTCAGGTAAATGGTTGAGAATGTCCTGCTGGGTAGTATTGAGTTCGAAAGATTCCAGAGAATAGGTCAGGCTGTCCGGGTTTAAGAGATCATACAGGTGACCGGAAAGATCTAACGTTGTGGCAGAGGTAGTGGCAGCCAATGTTTTAATGTTCAAAGCATCCAGCCGGCCATCTATGCGGGCTTCCAGCATTAGTTTGTCGGGAAATACCATCGCCTCCGGATCGGCCAGGAAATAAGACAGGTCTTCTGTGTAAATGACAGAAGAGCCTAGATGCAGGTCAAGCTCGGTAGAGGCATTTGCCAGATCACTTTGAGAAGAGTATTTGGCTTGAAAATCAGACAGTATGCTGGTTTGATTCATGTGTATGGCAGCATTCGCCACGGACAATTGTGTGCTGTCCATATGAAACATACCTTCCAGCTTCATAGATTGTTCATCAGTAATAAAAGAAAGCTTTGCTATTTCGCTATGGATTTCATTCTGTGAGTAAGATGTGTTGTGAATGTCAGCAGTAAGCTGCTGAACGTGAAGATGGTTTGGATCGAAATAAGTCGAATTGGTTTTGCTGGAATCTAAATCGATACGGACATCATTCTTTATGAAATTCAATTCTCTTAAAGATAACTCCCAGGGGTTTTGAGTATCGGAAGTTTTTTCCTTGGTGGAATCAGCACCTTGGAATGATTGATAGCTGACTTTCGATTCGATCAGATCCAGTTGTTCAAGTGCGATCAACGATTCTGATAAATTCATCTCTTCCACCAGGATGGCCAACTCATGTATGGAAGCATTAACGTTCTGGTGAAGGTCTGTGAAATGGACATCGGAATCATTAATGCGGACCTCCCCAACTTTCAGATCAAATCCTTCTGACGTACCAGCCTGCCGGGACTGACCAGACGGCACCGTCTGCATCTTATAACCTATATTAGCAGAAGACAGGTCAATTCTTTTGATGTCCATACGGGATTGGTCGAGGTCAAATGCATTGAAATCCAGTTGAAGGTCACTCCAGTAAGCGTAAAGTGAAGAGGTATTCTGCGCGTCATCCATTCTGAAGTCAAAAGGACCTACCTGGATGGCTTCCAGGTTGAATGTCCAGGGTTTTGCATCGGAACGTTCCTGGATTGTTGTGTCGGCAGGTGCAAAAGCATCTATAATAAACTGATAATTGAAATCTGACCGGTTTACCTTACGATGTACACGACCGATGGCTCCAATAAGTTTTAAATCGTTTATTTCTACAGTATTGTCAGTCAGGGCCCACATATCCGCGTCAACCTGGAGAGACCGGAAGTAGAGTAAAGTGTCTTCCTTTTGATCTTCCAGGTAGAAGTCAGAGATTTCAATCGTTTTGGGAAAGTTGAGAAATACACCACCTATGTTCACCTCTGCATCGAGTGTATTCTCAAGGTAATGTTCGGTTTGATCAATGATCTTATCCTGGATGAATGGTACCCGAATTAAAATGATAGCCACGACCAACAAGGCCAGCGGAATTCCGAGGGCCCATGCGAAAACTTTCAAAGTGGATTTGAGAATAGCTCTGGCTCGCGGACTCATTTTCATTATGGGTTTAAAGATAAACATTGTGCCAGAGGAAAAAACCAGCTAACAAGCATAGCAACAATGGAAAGCAACAGTTGTATAATAAAAAGTGTAGAAAATATTCCCCACAATCTCAGGCTTGCCTGATGGAAAATGCTCTGAATACTCAAATTGAGAATACTTTCGATTTGGATCGATTTTTTCCTTACAGCTCTTAGTTTTATTTATAACCACATGCAAATTCACTTCCGTAAAACCTTTTATATCTTCGCCTGCGTAGCGGCTTTGTTGGCGCTGATCTACCTGGGTAAGCCTATACTAATAACCATGACGATGGCGCTGTTATCGTCATTTATTTTATACCCGATCTGTTCCAGGCTGGAAAGGTGGGGGCTGTCCCGTGTAGTGGCAGCTCTTGCTACTTTGATAACCATAATAGGGCTGACTCTTGGGGTCTTTTATTTATTCTCAACTCAGATTATATCCCTGATGAGCGAGTTTACGGATTTTGAACATAAGCTCGTTACCTTGTTTGAGAGTGTTGTCAACTTTATTAATAACAGGGTAGCGTTGGTGCCTGATATAAACAGCACAGACATCATAGATAGTACACAGGAGTGGGTGGAAGAATCCGGTGGGGATATCATGACCAACACATTCAACAGGACTGCCGCCTTGCTATCCGGCGTGCTGGCTGTGACGGTCTATACTTTTCTACTATTAATTTACCGGAGTGGTTTGAAAAACGTTGCTGTCAGTGCTGCGAGTCTTCCAAACCAGGAGAAAACAGCTAAAATGCTGGGAGAGATCCAAAAGGTGGGGCAACATTATTTAGTCGGTATGAGCATAATGATCGGTATTTTAGGCACCGCTAACAGTCTTATTTTACTTGTTTTCGGTATTGATCATGCCTTCTTTTTCGGCTTTTTGGCCGCATTGCTGGCTATTATACCTTATGTGGGAACTACACTGGGGGCTCTTATACCCGTACTTTATGCATTAATGACACATAGTTCATATTGGATCCCGCTGGGAGTAATGCTGGCTTTCTGGTTCATACAGTTGATTGAAAGTAATTATCTAAGCCCCAAAATAGTGGGGGGCAACCTGAACATAAATGCATTGGCAGCTATTATTTCACTGATTGTAGGTGGCTACTTATGGGGTGTGGCAGGCATGATACTTTTTCTGCCCATGACGGCCATCCTCAAAGTGATCTGTGGCTATTTTGATGACTTAAAACCGGTCAGTATGTTGCTGGGCAATAGCCTGTATGAACAGGATGGCCTGACACAGGGTAAGTCGAAGAATTAGGTCATGTAAAAGCAACTGTAGAAAGAGGTAACGTGTATGGAATTATCAATAAAACAAGTTTGGCAGCTTATCAGGAAGTCATTTGAGGCTTTTTTTGAAAACAACCCCTTCAGGCATAGCGCAGCAATTGCATATTATACTATTTTTTCAATGCCCGGCATTGCAATTATCGCAGTAATGGTAGCCGGGAGTTTTTATGAGCGGGAGGCGGTCAGAACAGAGTTACTTAACCAGGTAACGCTTCTGATGGGGAGTAACAGCGCTACTCAGATCGAGACGCTCATGAATAAAGCATTTTTCTCAGCAGAGTCGTTTGTAATGAAAATGGTAGGGGTGGTTACACTCCTGGTCAGCGCTACTACCGTTTTTGCTTCGTTACAGCAAAGTGTTAATACCATTTGGAATATAAAACCCAAGCCCGATAAAGAGATCCTAAAATTTGTGACCAACCGATTGCTTTCACTGGCCATGGTGGCCTCCATTGGTTTTTTGTTATTGGTTTCCCTCATGGCGGACACGATGATCGCTATTTTAAAAGAAGCGATGTCCGGCATACTGGCCGGGTCATCCTACTACCTGGTATGGATTATAAACGTAGGAATTTCACTTGTTTTGATCACATTGGTGTTTGCATTGATCTTTAAAGTGCTGCCGGATGCAGAAGTGAGGTGGAAGCATGTTTGGACAGGGGCTATTGTCACCACTGCCTTATTTATAACCGGAAAATACCTGATCGGCTACTATTTAAGCACCAGCAATCTCGGAGATGCTTATGGTGCGGCAGGTTCGTTGGTAGCTTTATTGGCGTGGGTATATTATTCGGTACTTATAGTGCTGTATGGCGCTCAATTCACCTTTACTTATAACCAGTTGAAAGGTAGAAGCATCCGTCCAAACGACGGTGCGGTAGCTGTAAAAGTGCAGGAGATTGAAAAAGGACATGAGTCTGTTACTAAGATAGAATAACAATGAAAAAACCATATAAAATTATACTTGGGGTGATACTGCTTTTGATTGCCATCCGGATCTATTTGCCGTATGGTATTATTAGATATGTGAACCAGGTTCTTAAAGACCTTCCCGAATACAACGGTGCAATAACGGATGTTGATCTTCATTTATATAAAGGAGCTTACTCCATTGATAGTTTATACATTATCAAAGCTGACAGTTCAGTTCAGGTCCCTTTTTTTGCTGCGGATAGAATCGATCTGTCCCTCCAGTGGAGTGCATTATTTGATGGTGCTATTGTAGGAGAAATCGACATGATCCATCCCCAACTGAATTTTGTTGAAGCAGAAGATACGACGCAATCTCAATACGGAGAAGATGTGGATTGGACTAAACCACTCAAGGAGCTTATTCCGGTACAGATCAACAGATTAGGAATTGATAATGGGGAAATTTTCTTCAAAAATTTTCAAAGCAGGCCGAAAGTCGATTTGTACCTTAATAACTTAGCGTTGCAAGCGACTAACCTAACCAATGCCAGTGCTGATCAGGAAACTTTACCCTCTCAATTAACAGTTTCTGCTACTTCTATTGGCAGTGGAAAACTTACAGCCGAAGGTCGAATGAACCTATTAAAAAAAGTGCCGGATATGGACATTGACGTTAAATTTGAGCAGGTTGACCTTACTGCTCTAAATGATTTCCTGCAGGTTTATGGTAAGTTAGATGCGGAAAGGGGTATGTTTAATTTGTACAGTGAGATCGTTATAGACAGTAGTCAGTTAACGGGGTATGTAAAACCACTTATCCGTAATCTGAAAATAGTAAAATGGAAAGAAGATAAAGACGAACCTTTGCAATTAATCTGGGAGTCAGTAGCGGGATTAATATTGGAAATCTTTGAGAATCAGAAAAACGATCAGTTCGCTACTAAAGTGCCTTTTAAAGGCGATTTGACAGACCCTAAAACAAAGGTTTTTCCTGCCCTTTGGAATATCTTTTCCAATGCTTTCATCCAGGCTTTCGATAAAAAAACGGATGACACATTAAATTTTAGTTTGGAAGAAAAAGAATAAAGTTATTGTGCTTCTTTTATTCCGGTACTTGATTTGATACCGCTTAATAATGATTTCCACCAAAAGTTGAAAAGAGATTTTTTCGGGTCCCTTTCGTATTCAATGATCCCGACCCGCATGTCCTTATCATCGAGGTTGGATTTTTTGATGATCAATGTATTGGCAACAAATGTTTTGATGGATTCATCCAGCTTCCCCAAAGTCGAACTACCTGCAGGGTTGATGAATTTCATTTTTAAATTATCGTATAACAGGTGCATTTCTCCTGAGGAGGTATGTGCATCATGGGTAAAGTTGAACCTCGATGTTTTAAGCTGGCCGGAAATCAATGTTACTTTAGCCACGTAATTCAGCATAGGGTTCAGGGCAGTCATTTGTTGTTCATGGATATAACCGGACAAAACGTAAGGCAGACCGGCGCCGGCCTGGGGAATATTGACACGGAGCTCCAGCAAACCTTTGCCCATTAGCAGTGCGGAGGCATTTAATGTAATAGTGGAGTCCGGGTAAAAATTGGTAATACCTTCTCCTTTAACAGACAGATCACTAAAGCTGACGCTACCTGCTTTAGGGGAACCTTTGACATGTTCTTCATAGGTAATATCACTCTCCGACATCAAAACGGAGTTCACCATCAAAGGCATCGAAATATTTTCAATCAATTCATGCGGAAGCGCTTTGTTTGGTATTGAAGGGAACTGCAGTCTTTTATCTCTGAATATATTGGCTGATAATCCTTTAATGGTGAGGCTGTCAATTTGCAAGGAGTCTTTTTGAAAAAAAGGCTTGTCATTCGTGATACTTATTTTGTCGACTTTCAGGTCATACCAGTCGGCCTCATGTCCTAGTAATTGACCCAACTCATATTTATCAGCCTTATTTTTCAGACTGAAATGGTTCAACGCAATGGTGCGTTTGTATGCATCCACTGTCATCGTATCACAAGTGATTTTGTAAAGCTCGTTACCGGTGTGATAGACCACCTGCCGGGCTTTAAGAGCCAGGGATCTTCTGAGTGATCTGTTGATATACTTTGATGAAATATCCGTGATATCCAGATCGAATTTTGCGGATAGTAAGGCTGAAGTATCACGATATTCCACTTCAGCATCTTCAATGGTTAGTACGCGGAAGAGGAACTGTGTATCATTGTCTTTTTTTTGAAGCGAAACGGTTTTTTCAGCATGATTTCTAGTTACTAAATTGAAATGGGCTTGAGCTACATGTACAGAAGCAGTAAGTTTTTTCCTGAATAAAATATCGTATAAATTTAACCTGTTTAAATGTAGCGCCCCAAATGCAATAGTGGGCATTACATGCAGGCCACTGTCTAATGATAGGTACGTGCTGTCTGTTGAGCTAAGGATCAGATTATGTGCTTTAAATCCTAATGGGACCAGGGAGATGTCAAGCTTGTCGATGGTCAACTCATAATGATCCTGGCTCAGCTTTTGAATATGAGAAGACAAATAACCTTTTAAAAACGATTCTGCCTTTAGAGAGGCAATAAGACCTATTAAAACAAGACTTATTATCAATGTAATGGCTATATTAAATTTCGATTTCATAATGATACCTACCCAATAATAATGCCCCGTTATGTTTGTACTTAATATTGTTTTTCAGAGTGGGTTAATCGTGGCTATAGCCTTTACCGGGCTTCAGCTCATACGCAAAGACGACTGGTGGATAAGGATGTCGGATTTTCCCCACATTCAGACGACAGCAGTTACTTTATGCTTTTTGTTGGGCACATTAGCCACCAATTCCTGGTCAGTATGGCAGGAATGGTTTATAGCCGTATTAGGTATGATCACCTTGATATATCAGGCCGTTATCATTTATCCCTACACCAAATGGGCAGCGAAGCAGTCGAAAAGTTGGTCAGGTGTGGAGAATGAGCAACATATTGCCATTATGGAGGCTAATGTTTACATGTATAATACCGAATATGACCGTCTTATACGAGAGGTTAAAAAATATAATCCTGATGTGCTGATTGCATTAGAAACAGATAAGAAGTGGGAGGACGGTCTGTCATCTTTGGAAAAGATGTATCCATATGCCATAAAACATCCTTTAGATAATACTTATGGAATGTTGCTTTATACCCGGCTGGAAATCGTGGAGCATTCCATTGACTTTTTAGTCTCAGACGAGATACCTTCGATCAGTGCGAAGTTAAAACTACGAAATGGACAACTTATCCATCTCTACGTGGTCCACCCTGAACCTCCAAGCCCCACGGAAAACCACCGGTCTACCGAAAGGGACGTTGAGTTGATCTTAATCGGAAAAGAAGCTGCCAAATCCAATTATCCGGTGATCGTGGCGGGAGACCTGAATGACGTGGCCTGGTCGCATACTACACGACTTTTTCAACGATTAAGCGGATTGCTGGATCCGCGTATAGGTCGTGGTTTTTTTAATACCTTTCATGCAAAATACAGGTTGTTCCGATGGCCATTGGACCATGTGTTCCATTCGTCACACTTTTTGATCAAGCGCATTGAACGCGCCCAACATGTTGGGTCAGACCATTTTCCAATGTATATAGAGTTAAGCCTTGAGCCGGTAATTGGTCACCTGACTAATGGAGAGACCGATGATTTTTCGGAGGAAGATAAGCGTGAAGCAGAAGAGAAACTGGATAAGATAATGGAATAAAAAACCTGCCGGCGCAAAGTGCATCAGGCAGGTGATTAGCGGAAGGTTGATAAGGTACGCTAAATCTTTCTACCACTTATCAAGCGAAATAAGATAGCGATAACAGCGATAACCAACAACACGTGTATAATTCCACCCACACTGAAATAGAAGAAACCAAGTAACCAGCCAATAACTAATATTACTGCGATCAAGTAAAGTAAATTGCTCATAGTATCATGTTTTTTTACACCAGTATATCAAAGAAGTCTCCAACAGTAGATGATGCTTGGTTTTGAGTCAAAAACGTTCAATATTCGTCATTAAATGCCTTTTGCTCATAAAATATTGTTGATTGATATTTTAAGTATTCTACATTATTGTAGAAAAAAATCCACACTTTTTCAGATCTTGTAACTTTTAAGACTACAAACGGGTATTGGCATGATTATGCCATAGATAGAGGTAAAACATTAACACATGGACTTATTAATAACTTTACTTAAAATGAGTGCGACCACCATAACTGTTTTTATGGTTTTCCTATTAACAATAAGAATATTGTTTGGACTTTTCTTTACTAAAGTGGATTCCGAGATGTACGATGAAAGGCTTGCCCAATTTATGCAACGCTATGATAAACTTAGAAAGAAACGCATAATCCGTTAAACCTAAACAACCAGTGTTTATGAAGGCCTTGATAGTGGACGATGAGAAAGAAATTTGTTTGTTGCTGAGTTATCAATTGGAGAAATTAGGCATTAGATCTTTTAAAGCACATTCGCTTTACGAAGGATTGAACATGTTCAATCCGGATGAGCATAATATAGTGTTTTTAGATATCAATCTGCCTGATGGCAACGGGTTGGAGATCATTCCTACTTTAAAGGCCAAAAATGAACATGTCAAAATAGTGGTGATTAGTGCCTATGATACTAAGTCAGAGCATAAAAAGGCCTTCGAATTAGGGGTCTTTCAATTTCTGGGAAAGCCTTTTTCCAAGAAAATGATCAAGGAGATAATAGACAGTATGGATACGGACATCTAAATTAACGATAATTGAGCGGCATGAATAAAATTTTGATTATAGACGATGACAAGGATATATGTCGTTTACTGGTAAGATTTCTCACCAAAAACGGCTTTGAGGCGGAATCAGCCATTACTGGTGATGAAGCCTTAAAATTATTGAAGGTGAATCAGTATGATCTCGTGTTGTCCGATTATAAGCTTCCGGATGCCAATGGTGTGGAGCTCTTGCGTAAGATCAAAATCCTAAATCCCAATACTGCGGTCATTATCATTACAGGATATTCCGATATTAAAATTGCCGTTGAAGCGCTTCGCCACGGAGCATATGACTACGTAACCAAGCCATTGTATCCTGATGAAATTCTTTTGAAAATTAAAGAGGCCATTAATTCGGAGCAGGTAATTATCGCCAAATCGAAAGAGACAAAGAAAAGGCCAAACACGGCAAATAGAAAGAAATTTATCTACGGTCATAGTCCTCAGGCTGAACAGGTTCAAAAACATGTGGACCTGATCGCACCTACTGATATGTCAGTGATCATAATGGGTGAAACAGGTACGGGAAAGGAATTTATAGCCAAGGCAGTCCATGAAAAGAGCAAACGTTCCGACAAACCTTTTGTCGCGATTGATTGTGGGGCCATCCCCAAAGACCTGGCGGGGTCTGAGTTATTTGGGCATATGAAAGGTGCCTTTACCGGTGCGCTGGCGGATAAACAAGGTAGTTTTGAAGTAGCTGATGGCGGCACTTTATTTTTGGATGAGATCGGTAATTTGTCTTATGACAATCAGATAAAATTATTACGAGTTTTACAGGAAAGAAAAATTAAAAGACTGGGAAGTAATAAAGATATATCCATTGATGTGCGTGTCATTGTCGCTACTAATGAAAATCTTCGGGAGGCGGTACGCGATCATAAATTCAGAGAAGATATTTATCATCGACTGAACGAGTTTAAAATTGAACTTAGCCCATTAAGAGAGCGCCCGGAGGATGTCCTTGTTTTTGCAGAACATTTCTTGAAAGTGGCTAATGACTCATTGGACAAAAATGTTCAATCTTTTAGTAAGGCAACTCAGGATAAGCTGACCTCGTATTATTGGCATGGAAACTTAAGGGAACTACAAAATGTAATAAAAAGAGCGGTGTTACTTTGTGACCAGGATGTGATAAAACCTGAGCATTTGCCGGAAGAATTAGTGCATCCTGAATTCATGCAGATGTCGGTGTCTGACTCAGTTAGAAATGAGGGAGATGAAAATCTGAAAGGTGCCGCAAAAAATGCACAGAGAGCGGTGATCCTGGATGCGCTTAAAAAAGCAGGCTATAATAAGACAAAAGCAGCCAAAGCGCTGAACATCGATAGGAAAACCTTATACAATAAACTGAAAGCTTACGACATAAGTATTTAGTCATTCTCTTAATGAACAGGATAACTTTTCAGCTTGCCTTCATTACGTCTATACTTATTTTACTCATTGTGGGGTTTGTGTCATATCATACTTTACAGGATTTTTCTGTCAACGCGCAGAAAATAGGATATATACAAAATATCAAAAATGAGTTGGTGAACTTAACAGACCAGCCCAGAAATTTTTCAAGACAAATTCAAAATGCCGTAGTACTCAATAGCCCCGGTGACACGACACTAATAACTCAGTTACAAACAGGAATACAAAGACATAATCACAAATTAGATAGTCTGATTGGTGAAGACCCATCGAGAAAGGCTTCATTCAATGAACTTAAGGCGCTTTTAGAAAAGCATAATATCATTGCCCTGGAATTGATGAACTTGTTGGCCGTGGAAAACGCCTTTTCGGAACGAACCAGAGAGGTCTTGCTGACGGAGGAATACCTCGTGGATGATATAGTGACGCAAATGAGACGTATGAGGGAGCATGAAAACGAATTGTTACTGACTTGGTCGATGGAAGTAAATAAGTCAAAGCTGTGGGCGCCTGTCACACTGGTTTCTCTGGTTATTATCGCTTTGAGCATCATCTGTTTTTTATTCATTAATACATTCAGCCTATACCGGCAAAACAAGAAGAAGGCATTTGACCAATCTGTCAAAGTGGAAGAGCTTAATTATGAGATCAATGAGAGGGCTACATTGGAAAGGTTGTTAAAAAGTATTTTTGAAAGTTCGCAGCATGGTATCATTGCTTTTGATGCACTTCGGGATGGGAATGGCAGTATTGAGAACTTTGTTTTTAAGCTTATCAATGAAGAAGGCTCCAAAGTATTTAATCAGGATGTACGTGATCTTGAAGGTAAAAAGTTGTTGGACATAGTTCCCGGCACCCGGGATGCAGGTCTCTTTGATGCCTATAGAAAAGTGGTGGAAACCGGAGTAGCTTATCATAAAACATTATATTACAATTATGATGATATTGACGCCTGGTTCGATGTCAGTGCCGTGAAAAACGAGGATGGTCTGGTAGTTACATTTTCTGATGTTACCACCAATAAGCGTTATGAGAAAAAACTTATAGCTAAACAAGAGGAATTAAAGGCCAGTAATTTTGAGCTCGAGCAGTTCGCCTACATCGCATCACATGATTTACAGGAACCACTACGTAAAGTACGCGCGTTCGGAGATCGGTTATCTGCTTTGTATAGCTCAGAACTGGGCGAAAGAGGGAAGGATTATATTGTTAGGATGCAAAATGCAGCTTCGAGGATGCAGATATTGATTGATGATCTACTGGAATTTTCACGTGTTTCAAGAGTAGAACGTACTTTTAAAAACGTGGACCTTAATGCGGTCCTTCTTCAAGCACTGGATAACCTGGAGATAGAAATAAAAAAGAAAGAAGCGTTCTTTCATACGGCCGAGTTGCCCCATATTTGGGGGGATGAAATACAACTGATTCAATTGTTACAAAATCTGATCTCCAATGCTTTGAAATATGCCAAAAAAGATCGAAAACCTGAGATCATAATTTCTGTAGATGCCATAGAAAAACCTAATTTAGGGGTGAAGGCAATATATCATAAAATTACGATCAGTGACAACGGTATTGGTTTTGATCCCAAATACAAAGAACAAATTTTTGACCTGTTTCAACGATTACATGGCCGTACCGAATATTCAGGCACCGGCATAGGCCTGGCAATATGTGAAAAGATAGTGGCTAATCACAATGGCAGTATAGAAGCGGAAGGAACACCGGGCCAGGGAGCATCTGTCACTTTTTATTTACCTAAAGTTTAAGAAATGAATGCACAAGTAATAAAACCTATCACCATATTAATGGCCGATGATGACCCTGATGATCAATTAATGGCCAAAGAGGCATTTGAAGAAAATCGTATGGCAAACCATTTGGTTTTTGTCAATGATGGTGAACAACTCATGCAATACCTTAGACATGAAAAAGGGTATAATAAAGACAATGCGCCAAAACCCGGACTCATACTATTAGACTTGAATATGCCCAAAAAAGACGGACGGTCCGCTTTGAAGGAAATAAAAAGTGACCCGGAGCTTAAGCGTATCCCGGTGGTGATTTTAACTACAAGTAAGTCAGAAGAGGATATCATAAAGAGTTATGATTTAGGGGTTTCTTCTTTTATTTCCAAACCGGTGAGCTTTAATGAACTTATTGAGGTGACCAGGGAGATTGGTAGGTATTGGTTTGGTATTGTGGCTTTACCGTCCTATGAAAAATAACAGGATCTAAAAAAATGGTGAATAAATCAATTAAGATATTACTTGTAGACGATGATGAAGATGATTTTGTGCTCACCAGGGACATCTTGGACGATATTGAAGAGTTTGAATTTGAATTGGAATGGCAAAAAAGTTTCTCCTCAGCCCTGGACCGCATTAAGCAGCAGGACCATGATATTTATTTTGTTGATTATCGGTTGGGAGAAGCGGATGGCATAGATCTTATAAAAGAGTCGGTCGCTGCAGGTGTTTCAGCGCCTATGGTTTTGCTTACGGGTAAAGGAAATAGAAAAGTAGACCGACAGGCCATGGAGCAGGGTGCTGCCGATTTTCTTGTCAAATCGGAGTTGACTCCCCAAATGATGGAACGATGTATTCGTTATGCCCTCAAGCACAGTAGAGCGCTTCAAATGGTGAAAGAAGGGGAGGACAAATTTCGGCAGCTGTTCCAACGCTCAATTGATGCCATATACATATCGGATTTAAATCACGAACTTAAGGATGTCAACCTTTCTTTTTGTCAATTGTTTGGAGTCACTTCAGAGCGTACAAGTTTAAAAAGTCTTAAAGAGTATTTTGAGAAAGCCGATGAGTTTGAAAGATTTTCAGAGGATTTAAAAGAGCATGGTCAGGTCAAAGATTTTCAGGCATCACTTAAACCGGATGATCAGCAACCATTTGCATGCCAGCTAACTTCGGTCGTACGAACCGACTTTAGTGGAAAAATAATTGGTTATCAGGGAATTATACGAGATATGACCTTGCATATAAAAGCTGAAAGGGAGTTGCTGATGGCGGAAAAACTGGCTATGACCGGTAAAATTGCCAGGAGTATTGCACATGAAGTACGTAATCCTCTTACCAACCTGGGTTTGGCGTTGGACCAGCTTGAAGACGAACTGCCAAAAGGTGATAAAGACATTTCTATGTTTATGGGAATCATTGAGAGGAATGCAAAGCGTATTGGTCAACTGATTACCGAAATGCTTAACTCCTCCAAACCGAAAGAGTTACACAAGGAGAAGTATAATATCAATGAAGTGCTGGACGACGCAGTCAACCTCATACGGGACCGTATTACCCTCAAGGGAATGAAATTACATAAACAGTATGACGAGCGTTTGGAGCCGGTATGGGTAGATGCTGAGAAACTCAAAATAGCCATCATTAATGTGCTGGTGAATGCCGTGGAGGCCATGGATGAGAGTAAAGGTGAACTGACCGTTGAGAGTTCGCTTTATAAGGGTATGATCCAGCTGACCATCACCGATAACGGTAGTGGAATACCTGAAGAACACCTGCATACGCTTTTCGATCCGTTTTTTACCAATAAACAAGGTGGAATGGGCCTGGGTTTGACCTCCGCACAAAATATCATTAACAGTCATGGCGGAACAATCCATGCCACCAGTCAGGTAGGAACAGGTACCAGCTTTGTATTTTTACTGCCCCCGGAATAGCGTTGTATCGCAGTAGTGTATTTTTATTCCTGCGATTGAGAAAAAAAATACACACCCATAAGTTTTTTGATATTGTAAGGTTCTATAGGTTAAAGGTTTATCAAAATGGCATGGCAATTGACATAGTAGTACAAAACGATGACTATATGTTAGCATACACCACACCATTAACTTCGACTAACCAAAGTTCTCATGATCCGTCAGATGATATACATCTATTGGCACATGATATTAAAAGTCCTTTAAGCAGGGTCAATGCATTATTGCAACTGGCCAAGTTGAAAGGGTTAGATCCGGAACTGCTGAATATCATTGATATGGCGCTACAGTCCAGCGATGATTTGGGGAAAAAGGTAGATCAAATCCTTAATTCAGCCATGGACAAGACCACAGCTCCTTATGAAAAAATCGATTTCCATGCTATGCTAAAAGATATTAAAGTATCTCTTTCGGCATTAGACAGTTTCGACAGGACCAAATTCATTATTAATATTAATCAGGAAGACGATTATCAGGGAGATCCGATCGTATTATACTCTGTGTTGCATAACTTAATTGAGAATGCTATAAAGTACCGTCGTACTGAAGTGTCAATGAATATTATTATTGTAAGTGTTCATGCAACAGGTAATGTTCTTACCTTAACCGTCAGCGACAATGGACTGGGCATAAGAAAAGAAGATCTGCCCAATATCTTTAATAGATCTTTCCAGGCGAATTTCAGTAACAGCAATAACAGTCACGGATTCGGTTTGTATCTGATCAAAAGGAACGTAGGTAAGTTAGGCGGGCAGGTAGACGTTGAAAGTGAAGAAGGTGAAGGAACTACGTTTACGGTCAAGCTACCTTTCCTTTTGTGTTAATAGTCTCAGGCTTTATAGTTTGTAAAATAAAATTGATGATCTGAGGATACATCGGATTCTATATCGGTAACAAGTTTATTTGATGCCCCTGGGTAAATTCCTATAAAACCATAATACACCGAAATTTTATTTCACTCTCAGTAGGTCATTAATTAATAGATAATTTTATTTATTTTGAAGTGCTTTAAGCATGAATGTATTCGCTTCCGTGCTGATAAGAAACATGGTACTATGCTTATTCCATATTTGACGGCACCCTGTCAAACTCCCCTGATAGTAATTACGACCAATTGTTTGGAGGCATACATACAGAGCTCAATGATTGTTTTGATCTGAAGTCGTTCTTCGAATTTTCTAAGATTGATCTTAACGGATGTTTATCTTCTTTTAAGCAGTATGTTCATGTTATCTATTACCTTAATGACACCTAGTTATTTACTCAATAGACGGTCTTCTAAAGGGCTTATAGCCGGCTTTCTGTTGCAGGGAGCCATATACGCCAGTCAGGGCGCACGCCGAAGAAAGGGACTCCACGATAATAATGACAGGTTAAAAAGGCGACTTCCACTGTCGGCGATACACGTAATATTATGAGCATCTAAGCCCCCATAATAGGGTAAATAATTCTACAGTATGTACTGTCAAACATAGTTATACTCGTAATATGACCCGATATGACTTTGGCAAGGTTTTTCATTAATAAAATATAAAAATGTTTAATTAAAATCTTATATATATGTTACGTTGGACCATCACTTTTCTTGTAATCGCCTTAATAGCAGCTCTTTTTGGATTTGGAGGCATAGCTGCCGGAGCGGCTGCCATTGCTAAAATTATTTTCTTCATCTTCCTGGTACTGCTTGTTATTTCGCTGGTAATGAGTGTCTTTAGAAAGACCTAAACTTTATAACTTAGAGAGAATAAAGCACCATAAGCTGTTTCGTATGTTGGAACAGCTTTTTTTGTTTCTTAATTGGAAATGGTTTTTACACATTTAACCATTTCAATATAAAGATGAGAGACATTGTGAAGGCGAAATCCAATGCGGTATGAGTGATGACCCATCGTACCACGAGCCCGATAGGAGTGGAGTGAGCCTGGGCTTTAAGAGGATGATGGGATGCAATATGTTAAAACCTTTTTACAAACATCAACTGACCATATTTATGATCAAAAGCCTGTTCCACAGCGCCTCTGACATGATTAATACGATAGGTTAAAGCAACGGAATGATAACTAAAACAGGCGCCAAATTGAAGGTGTCCAATGATACGGTTTACATCGCGGGCAGGTAAAACCTGATCTTGGAAAATACCACCCTGAATAGTGGCATTATAACCTACAAGTGATGCGCCACCTGCTACGGTAATGAAGTATTCGGGCGATGAAGTGTATCGTAAACTATTACCATAAAGAATGGTGTGATTGACGGTTGCATGCCTGCCTATGATCAATCGGGCGGATTGTGACCCTTCCAGAAACACATTACCTAACGATCCCCGACTTTCTAAAATTAGTCCGAAGAGTTTTGACGAAAGAACCGGTTTGCGCCAATCCACGACCAGGTGAAGCCCCACCTGGTTCTCAATTTGATTTTCCCAGCCATCGATCTTTTCATCACCAATGATTTTG
Organism: Fulvivirga sp. M361; assembly: GCF_007097395.1. GTDB lineage: Bacteria > Bacteroidota > Bacteroidia > Cytophagales > Cyclobacteriaceae > Fulvivirga. The sequence goes on along the minus strand of NZ_VKDC01000005.1, from coordinate 20,895 downwards.
TGAAACTCGTTTTGTAATTCACCTGCTCTTACGGCAGGGCCGAGAATACCCGCATTAAATTCAATGTTAAGGTTAGCATCCTTAAGCCGGCCGTTTACACTGTATTGACCGTTAAGATAGCCGGCGAATGGCCTGTCGTAACGAAATCTGCTGTCCGTGGAATCATAATTACTTGGAGTGAATGCCTGAATCTGTATCGAGTAATCGATCAGAAGCTCCTTTAAATTATTAAACAGCTTTTTAATGAAGTGTTTTTGCCGGACCCTTTCATTAGGATTATGACGGTAGGTCAATTCCATTCCATAAGTATAATAGCGATCAGAATTCGCATACCAAACAAAGAAATCATTGTCCTTGGAAAATTGTATTTCATGATTGTAACCGGACGACTTTTGCGCTTCTCCCGGTGTAGTAAACGTACATAACCAACCAACCAGGAGTAGCCTGCAGCAGCAGGAAGGTAAAATTTTCATTTTGATAATTGAGTATATAAAAACAGAGTGCAATTACTGTTTGCTGTAAAGGCACTCTGTTTTCTTGGGAAAATATAGTTGAATTACCCTTTATAATGCTGGTGTACTACAAACAGAGAATAAATAGCTCCGGGTAACCAGAATAAAATCGTTAATAACAGGCTAATCCAAAATTCACTTGTGAGGCCGTATGTTAGTCCTACACCCAGGGGAGGTATGATAAATGCCAGTATCATCATCAGAATGTATTCATCACTTTCATTGGCTTTTTTCAGTGCCTTGACGTCCTTTTTTAGCTGCTTTCGTATTTCTTCCCTGGCTTGTTTTGTTTCACGTTTAATCGTCCGCTCTTTTTCCTTGCTATCTGCCAGCTTAACTTCCATATCCGCTAGTCTGACCCGATGTTTCTCTATTAACTCTGCCACCGGTGGCCTTACAGTTGGTATTGATTTTTCTTCATTGCTTGCGAGCAAGTTTTCAGGCCGAGGTTTACCTGTTATCGATGTGGTTTCAGTTACTATTGGGGTAGGTATTGCCACATAGGTGTCTGTCAGAGTCGTGGTACCCTTGTCAATAGGTGACGGATGGCTTTCATAAAACTTGCCCGAAGAAGGGAAGTGTCGGCCATAATCAGGAGAGCAGGCATTCATTACTATAAATGCGATACTTAAAAGCAGGAGATTGCCGAGCGTATTGGATTTTAGCATAAAAGTTAAAATTTTAAAATGTGTGACAAACACACATTTATCAAATATGCTACCAACTTAAACAACCTGAAGAAGCGCCATCAGCATGATGTTTAGCCCGGTTTATTTTTAATAAGTGTAGAACAAACGCCACAGCATATATATAATAACCAACCTCATTTACTCATCCAATGCTAGTGTTAAAGAAATCAGTATAACTCAGCGGTATATTGACAAATGCTAGATCCATTTTTTTCTTTTAAAATATATCAGCATGATCAGCCCGATGAGAAGCATCACACCCCATATGGCGTAATATCCATACCTGTATTGTAATTCAGGCATATAAGTGAAGTTCATTCCATAAATGCCAGCGATAAAAGTTAAGGGTATAAAAATGGTGGCCACTGTGGTCAAAACTTTCATGGTTTCATTCATTTTTTGACTCAGAGATGCAAAATAAATATTGGTAAGGCCTTCCAGTGTTTTTAGTGTGCTATCCACCTCTTCCAGTGCGGCCATTACGGAATTGAGGAGGTCTTTGAAGTATTTCAGGTTACGCTTACCAATAAGAGGTGAATGACCATTATTAACACTTTGAAGACCTTCTTTGAGCGGATTCAGCGATTTTTTTATTAACTGCGCCGAACGTTTTTGGGTTTCCAGCAGCAGGAGTGCAGATTTGTCAGGGTTAGATAACACGTTAGATTCTATTACCGAAATTTCTTTGTTTATGTTATCGATCGATTCAAAGTAGTTATCCAGGATGGAATCTATGAGCTGAGATAAAAGATAGTCACTACCCCTTTTCCTCAGAAATCCGATGCCTTCACTTAACTTATGCCGGATGCCGTCAAAGTGATCGCCACGTTCTTCCTGGAAGGATAAAATGTAGTTAGGTCCTAAAACAAAGCTGATCTGCTCAATGGTTATGTCACCTAAAGCCTTTTTGAGGATTGACCTGGTATTAAAAAATAAATAATGATCGAAATCCTGTACGCGTGGACGTTGGGTGGTATCTAATACTTGCCTTACGGTCATTCGGTCCAGATCCACCGCTTCAGAAATTTCCCTGATGAGCTCTACGTCATGAACACCGTGCAGGTTAACCCAATGATTGGTAGTCGGTTCCAGCTTTCTTAAAAACTGGAAGTTTTCCATCTCTTCCTCTACGGCGCATTCTGTTTGATTATAACGATGCCATTGGCTGCTCACTTCAGTCGTTTTCTCTTCTCCGATGTAGATGAGTTCAGCCTTTGCTTTGGCAGCTGCTTTTTCATTGGCAAATAAGTCAGTGCTTAATCCTGTTAAAGCACGAAGGCTTTTCAGAAGCAGTTTATCCGGCCGCGTAAAGTCATTACTATTCATAGCGGGTTTTTTGTATTTGAAATTGCTATATTAAAGCTTTGGAAAGGTAAGATAGCACATTGTAAGAAATCCATGAAATCGATATCTGTAAGAACTTTCCGTCCGCCAAAACCATCATCCGTATATGCAGAATATTTTAGTTCCGGTAGACTTTTCCATTAAGTCACTTAATGCCCTTGCGCTTGCCAGGACCATTGCGAAAAAAGCCGGAAGCACGTTGCATATCATTCATGTGATAGAAACTCCCCGGAATAACTATAACTTCATGGAAGACATGGATGATCCTCTTAACAAAAGATACATGGAGGACCTGGTAAAATTGCTTAATAGTAAGATGGCGGATTTGAAGCGGGAGAGTGAAGACCGGCAAATCGAGGTAAAAACAGACCTGAAAGTAGGAGTAGCTTACAGAGAAATTAAAAAGGCCATCCGGCATGTGCAGGCTGACCTTGTCATTATTGGAGCCAAAGGCATTACGGATGCCGAAGAATTCTTTTTAGGATCCTTAACGGATAAAATTGTCAGAGCTGTCCCTGTGCCGGTTATTACGGTCAAGGAATTAGTAAGTGAAGATCAGTTTGCTCATATAGTATATGCGACAGACTTAAAAAAAGACCACAAACAACTGCTTTCGTTGCTGGTTACTTTTCAAACATTATTTGATGCTACTATCCATTTGGTGAAGATCAATACCAGGAAGAATTTTAAAAATGACCTGGACGTTGAGGAAGAGCTGTTGCAACTGGTAGAAAAATTCCATTTAAAAGGGTATACCCTGAATAGCTATAGCCATGAAGATGAGGAATATGGCATTGTCTACTTTGCAGATAAAAAAAATGCTGACCTCATTGCCATGGGAATCAATGAAAAAAGTGGTTTTAGAAGATTGATAAGTGGCGGGTCTATAGTAGAAGAAGTGAATGAACATACCTATCGTCCTGTGCTGACGTACCATTTTAACACTAAATACTAAAATGATTCTAGCTGCTATTGAGAGTAACCCAATATTACTGAAGTTTCTGATCATAGCCTTTGGGGTGGTGATCATGGGGTTTTTACTTCGGATGATCCGTCAGACACACGTCATTATTTATATTCTAACAGGAGTATTGATCGGTCCGTATGTTTTAGAATTGGTTCCGGATACTGAATTGATCAGTTCTTTGGGTTCTTTAGGGCTTATCCTGTTGCTGTTTTTTATTGGGATGGAAATTTCCCTGCAATCATTGGTGGCTAATTGGAGAGTATCTGTGATCGGTACTATTTTTCAGGTCATATTGAGTGTTTTAGTAGTGTGGGTAATAGGTCAGTTTTTTGACTGGCCACTAACCAGGGTTTTAACCTTAGGCTTTGTAATCAGCATTAGTAGTACGGCGGTTATTGTCAGGTTATTACAAGATAGTCAACAAATGGAAAACCGGGTGGGACAAAATGTATTGGGCGTGTTACTCGTCCAGGATATACTGATTGTCCCTATGTTGATTACGTTGGGCTATATCTCGGGCGCCCCAACCTCATCTTCAGAAGTAATTTTGCAAGTAGTAGGCGCTGTCCTTATCACTGCGTTTGTCATCTACTTATTGTATAAAAAGGAAGTTAAAATGCCTTTTCATCGCCTGTTGAATAAAGACCATGAAATACAGGTATTCTTTGCCTTTGGTTTATGTTTTGGTTTTTCTGCGATTACCGGTTTTTTTGGGTTGTCGACCGCTTTAGGGTCATTCATCGCCGGTATCCTGGTAGCTACTTCTAAATCTACGGAATGGTTTCATGATAGTCTTTATAGCTTGAAAGTCATCTTTGTCGCCTTGTTTTTTATCTCTGTGGGCATGTTGATCGATGTGAATTTCCTGATAGAGAACTGGGCACTGATTGCTGCACTGGTTCTGGTCATTTTTCTGGCGAATAATCTGATCAATTCGGCTATAATGAAAAGCTTTAAAATGAGTTGGGGAGATAGCATTTATGCCGGAGCACTACTTTCTCAAATTGGAGAATTCAGTTTTGTACTTGGAAACCTGGCTTATTTTAACCAGATCATCAACGAATATGGCTACCAGATGATCGTATGCGTTATATCACTCACTTTACTATTGAGTCCTGTCTGGATTAAAGTGGTAAATGTCCTTACGTCCCGATTGAGCGGGAGAAAATAAAACTTATGCGAACTTCACTGGTTTTTGAATGACCAGGTTATTAGGATAGGAATATGACTTGCCTTCTTCGTCGGTAATTACAATGTAAAATAAGGTGATATCTGAAATAATACCTTCGACAGAATTATCACCGTCGATTATTTTGATGGTGTTTCCAATACGATAAGGGAAAAAGAAAAACAAAATAACGGAAGCGGTCATATTACTGAGTACAGACCAGGTAGCAAATAATGCCACACCTACGATGGTGAAAATGGAGGCAAAATAAACAGATAACCCTTTCACCGATACTTCCCAAACCGTTCCGATCAAGGTGGCGAAAAGCAAAATAAGTGTAATGGTAATGAGTTTTCGAACGTATACTTCACGTGATACCGCTACGCTGTTCTTGTTCCCATGTTTTCTTACCAGCCGAAGGGTAAGCGAGCGAACCAATATCAGGAATAACACCAGGCCTATGGTAATAGACAACTGGATAATGTGTGGTTGAAGGTAGTTAACAATGATGTCCACAGTGTGCGAAAAATAGTATTAAGTATATAAGCAGCATAAAGGTAAAAATAAAATCCTTGTAGATTGCAGGGACGCCTACAAGGATTTTATCAAATGTTCTAATGGGTCTATTGCTTGGAAGAAAAGGCTGTGAACATCCAATGGTCTTTTTCCATTTCTTTAATAAAACCTTTCACCATATCTTCGGTGCCACTGTCGCCATGTTCAATAGCCATTTCTACTGTGTTAAACATATGTTCTAATAGAATCGTGTAGTCGTTTAGTATTTCCGCTACCATATCCATGGCCGGCAGGTTAGTGTCTGACTCTTTAATAACAGCTACTTCCAGGTAGTCTTTCATAGTACTCAACGGTGTTTGACCAAACACCCGGATACGCTCGGCTATGTCATCGATAGCTACTTTTGCTTTATTATATTGGTCCTCAAACTTTTCATGTATGTCGAAAAAATCCGGGCCCTTGACGTTCCAATGAAAATTCCTGAGTTTTTGATAATGTACACTATAGTTAGCCAGTAATTCATTCATAACGGTGACTAACTCGGCAGTTTCCAGTTTTGAATACCCAAGTTTAACAAACGGTTTGGTTTTTTTCTCAATTGCTTTCTCTACTGTTGCGTTTTCCATATTATATTATCTTTTTAGTTACCTTGGAATAAGCATAAAACATTCCAATACTTGCATTGTTCAAGATGGGAAAACGGACAAAGGTTTATGAGTAAATCAGGAAACAGAATGTAGAATAAACTCTACATTCAAGCTCTTTTACGTCCATGTTTGGAATATGATAACAAAAACTACAGATTGATCCTGACATTTAACTAGCCAGTACACGCTTTATACAGGCAAAGAAAACAAACCTATGAAGGCAACGGAAATTAAAATTGTGACCTGCTTCAACAGTGAAAAACTGACCATAAGTTCCGTAATATGAAAGCCGCAGTCAAAAACACTATTTCGGGTTTTCAGCCTTCTACCATCCTGATCCTGGGGTATCTCTGTATTATGCTGATAGGATCTGTCCTGTTGTCGCTATCCATTACCCAGAAAGAAAATGTGGCAGGAATTGATACATTATTTATCGTGACGTCTGCAACTTCCACAACGGGTCTGACGTCTTTTAGTATTGTTGATCATTACAATTGGTTTGGCCAGCTCATTATTATGGTAATGATGCAGGTTGGAGGCATAGGGTATATGTCGATAGCTTCATTTATTGTAATAGGAGGTAGGAAAAAACTTTCCGAGTTTAATACACGGCTCTTAAAAACGGAGTTTGACCTTTCTGAAAAGTATGACCTCAGAAGTTTTGTGAGGATAGTATTCTGGTTTTCACTGATCATAGAAGTCCTTGGCGCTTTGGTACTCTATTTCATTTTTAAAAGCTCAGGCCTGGACCAACCGGTTTGGTTTTCCCTTTTTCATAGTATCTCGGCTTATTGTACAGCGGGTTTTAGCTTATTTACTAATGGGTTTGTACGGTATTCAGATAATCTGGCTTTTAATGCCACGATAACTGTATTATCTATGGCAGGGTGTATTGGATTTATTGTATTTGTGGACCTTTATAAGAGAATAGTTAAAAACACAAAAGCGATCACGTTTACAAGTAAGATCATTTTCCGGTTCACCTTTTGGATATTGACAATTGCCACGTTCATTCTATTCATCTCAGAGTCATCTTGGTCCGATTATCCTACCCAGCAACAATGGCTACTCGCTTTTTTTCAAACTATGACAGCAGTGACCACGGTCGGTTTTAATACAGTGCCGATAGACGAACTGGCCAATGCTTCACTCTTTTTTATTACTATACTGATGCTATCCGGCGCTTCACCTGCCGGTACTGGAGGAGGAATTAAATCTACCACCATATCAGCGATGTTTGCGATCACGCGTTGCACATTAAAGGGCCAGAACGATGTTACATTTATGGGAGTACGCATTCCTATCATACGACTCAGGATGGCTGTGGCTAATTTCTTTTTTTATTTTGCTATTGTAGGCGTTGGTATTTTTCTATTACTTTTAACAGAAACCGGTAACGCATATCACCTGATTTTTGAAGCTATTTCAGCGCTGGGTACGGTGGGTTTAAGCGCCGGTATCACCGGAGATCTTTCTGTAATGGGGAAATTGGTAGTGATCTTGCTCATGTTTTTAGGCCGTATTGGTGCCCTGACCTTTGGCCTAAGTTTACTCCATACGGAAGAAGGTTACGGGAAAACAAAACCTCCTGAAAATATAGCTTTATAATACCCTGAGGTTATTTGTTCAGACGAACGTGGCTGTATTTTAAAATGGCCACAAAGACGGCGCCGCCAATGGCATTTCCAATGGTAGCCCAAACCTGGAAACGCAAATAATCCGTAAACGTTATCTCGTCACTTGTGATCACACCAAGGAATACTTCTATTGAACCTACAATGCAATGGTGCAGGCCTGCCACGCCAATGATAAAAGTGACAAGTATGATTACAAAAATACGGCTGAGAGTTTCCTGTGCAGAGGTTACCAGCCATCCCAACAGCCCCATCATCCATCCGGCCAATAGTGCGCTCAGTAAGATGGTTTTCCAGTCGTAATCTACCATATGATGGGCCAGGTAAGCATAAGAAGAGGGTTCTATAAAACCAACCTGATTGCCTATCTCCGAAATAAGGAAACTAAAGACGTATCCACCTATAAGATTACCTGAGTAAACCGTGCCCCACAATTTGAATAGCTGTTTCAAACGTACAGATCCACTCAATACGGGTAATATAGCCAACGCAGTGTGTTCAGTAAAAAGCTCAGAACGGCCTATAATTACGAAAATGAAGCCGATAGGATAGCTCAGAGCGAGATAGAGATGTAATGATTCAGTGCTAATGGTACCACCAAACAGGCTATATAAAGTACACATAAATAAAACACTAAAGCCTACTTCCAATCCGGCTGCAAAAGCCGATATAAACAAGCCCAGATTGGAGCGATTAAATTCATTGAGACCCGCTTCTATTTGCTCATCTAAAATTTGACGAACTTCTTTGGGTTTGTCTGAAGCTACATTAACGTCTTTTTTTCGACGGGGGAAATTGAGCATCTATGGATTAGTTTGTTGGATGAAAGTTAATGGGAATAGACGAGCAATAAGCAACACTTCTGATCTTTTAGTTGCATTATTTTAAAATGAGGGCTGTGTCCACCGGTAATTCTTTTGCAACCACAGTATCCTTATTGTCATAACGTACACCATCTTTTACATACTGTGTTATGGTCAGGTGGTCCGGCTGTTGAGGTATGACCGTTTTCGTGAGAGGTTCATCTTGACTTTTTTCTTCGTTAGAGAAACATCCTGAAAGAATGATGAGGAAGATCAAAGTGTAAATACTATATAGCCATGATTTTTTAGCCTTCATATTCATAGTGTTTATTTTACTTAAGCACTAGTTAAAAAATCGATCCAGGTTGATTTTACCCACCGAGACGAGGTTTAAGCTACTTTACAGCATTCCTTTTCTTAAAACATGTAGAAATTATGCTACAATAGAAATACAAATTTTTTTGAGGGCCAAAGAAAGTCTGTCTTTTAGCTAAGTCTGTTTTAGATGGCTTCTCTACGGTCGGTTATTAAGATTGGCTTTATGCTTTGTCACGACCTAATACTTTAAAGTACAACTCTTTCAGTTCTGAAGAGATAGGGGGTGTACTGATGTGGCGGTAAACTTTTATCAGGAAGTAAGGATAGATTTTCCAATGTTTCGGGTATACAAAATTGACCTACCTAAACCCCCAACATAGGAAGGTGCTTGATTTGCCGATACGTTAAGGCCAGGGAAATGCAATGTTTTAATTCCGTAACAGGAATCTTGTCATCAAGGTGGAAAAGGATCGCTCTATTACCCTGGTATTGGAAAAGATCTCCATAAACCATCCTGAATGTTTCCACCAGGGTAGTGGTGCAAATAAAGTACATGGCGTAGTACTGAGGGTTGGACCTTTTCCAATCTATTCGAATGGGACTGCCTCTTTTGGTAACATAACTGGGTTCTCCCCATTTTAACGTTTCTGTTAGTTTTTTCAACCCTTCCGTTTCAGAAGCGGTGTCAATAATGACCTGACGAAGATGCTGTATTTTTTGGCGAATGTCCGGAGCGTAGCCTTTAAAAACATCCGCTACTTGAGGTTCACTGATTAATTCCATAGCCTTAAGTTACACATTATCAGAAACAGAAATGCTGGTGCTATCTCTGCATTAACTCATAATGTATGGCCCATTCCCAAACAAGGGAAGGAGATTTTTTTGCCTTTTTTAAAGTATCTGCGATGATTTGATACAATTCTTTGGATGGGTCCAGATGTTAGTCATGTTCATTTCCGATGGACAAATGGGAAATATTTTTATAATTATTCAAACGAGAAACCCACGTTATTTAATAAGTACAGGAAACGATCTGAGATAGAAAATAGCAGTTTAAAATGAATGATCAATAAATGACTTCCAACCTATTAGGTGGCCATGACCAGTCAATTGATCTTCGTCACCTCCGTATACGACATAAGCATTTTCCGGTTCATTTCCGGATAACCGATTCCAATATTTTAACCCTTCAAAAAAGCTCATTGATTTTGTAGCACCTGATTTGATTTCAACAGGAATTAATAATTGCAGGTCATGTTCGATTAATAAATCAATTTCCTTTCCTTTATTATCTCGCCAGAAATATAGATTAGGCTCTTTTCCGCTGTGATACTTTTGTTTAAATAATTCTGCAATGATCAGGTTTTCAAAAATAGCCCCTTTTGCAAAATGAGTTTGTATTTGAGCATATTCCCGGATGCCTAATAAATAATTGAGCAATCCGGTATCATAAAAGTACAGCTTGGGCATTTTTATTAGCCGCTTATTGAAGTTTTTGTAGTGGGGGTATAGCCTGAATACGATATAGCTCGATTCCAGTATGTTGATCCATGACTTTACCGTATTAACAGATATACCAACATCGTTAGACAATTCAGACAGGTTGAGTAACTGTCCTGCTCGTCCGGCACATAATTTTAAAAATGTGGAAAAAGTATTCAAATTACTTACCTGGGTGAGTTGTCGAACATCACGTTCAACATAGGTTTGAACATAATTTGGATAAAAATCATTCGGTTGAATATTTTGATCGAATATTCTGGGGTAGAATCCAGTATAGGCCACTTTTTCAAATGATGGGTCGAGTAACTCTGCATCCTTCAATTCGGCCATACTAAAAGGTAATAATTTTAGAATACCAACCCTTCCTGCAAGACTCTGACTGATTTGTTCTGCAAGTAAAAAATTCTGTGAGCCGGAAAGAACATATTTTTTTGACTGTTCCTCATCTACAATTCCCTGTAAATAGGAAAATATCTCCGGAACCCTTTGTACTTCGTCAAAAACAGCCCCTTCAGGATAATTAGCTAGAAATTTTCTGGGATCATCCTGTGCAAATTGCATGTGATCCGGGTTTTCCAAAGAAACATAGGGCAGATGCGAAAACGTATTCCGTACCAAAGTGGTTTTCCCTGATTGTCTAGGTCCCGTAACCGAAACAATGGGGAATAATTCAATGAGCTGAAGCAGTTTCTCTTTGAGGTTCCTACTAATCATTTTTTAAAGGTACATTTTTGAAATTGAATTTTAAAATTGTACCTTTGTCTTAAAGCGAAATTTTAATTAAATATTGATTTCTGAGTTATTCGGCGTGTTACTTGCCGATGTGAGATGTTAAGCATTTGATTTTTAATTAGCAGTGGTCTTAGGAACTCGAATTAAGGACAAAGAAGCGTTCAAATCCCTTATTCTATTTACCTTTTTAAAACCTGTTAGATAGTAATATTATCCATACTTGAGTATAATTTGTCTATATTCCTATGGGTTTGAGGTATTATTTTTACAGATGTTCTTTAAGCAGGTGAATACGATGGGCTTAAAAACAATGTATGTCGAGTATTAAGCAAGGTGCCGCACCAATGTTGAGGGGCGGCTGAACGGATATAACATACAGGATGTAGAAATAGATCAGTTTAGATATTTTGTAACCGGATGCTGGAAAGACACCTCCATATAACGATCTCTATTCCTGCAAAAACTAAAATATAGAACGCATGAAAAGGACAAGACAATTTCTCTATCTGGTTGCATTGATAACTTTCTGCTTTTATACCCATTCAAAAGCTCAAAAAACCTACCCTAACATTATCATTATTTATGTGGATGATCTGGGATATGGTGACATAGGGGTTAATGGGGCAATAGGAGTAAAAACCCCCTACGTAGATAAGTTGGCTTCCAATGGGATCAATTTTACCGATGCCCATGCTTCTGCCGCTACCTGTACACCTTCCCGATATTCTCTTATTACAGGAAGTTATGCCTTTAGGAACCGGGCCGGAATTTTAAACGGGAATGCTCCGCTCATCATTGACACGGAAATGCGCACACTTCCGGATATGTTGAAAGATGCAGGGTATACAACTGGGGTAGTGGGCAAATGGCATTTGGGTCTTGGCGATGGAAATACGGATTGGAATGGTAGAGTAGAGCCGGGCCCAAAAGAGGTGGGCTTTGACTACAGCTTTTTGATCCCGGCGACGGGAGACCGGGTGCCTACCGTTTTTTTGGAAGATCAAAAGGTGGTCGGATTAGATACTGAAGACCCCATTTCAGTCAATTACAAAACGCCTGTTGATAATGGCTACCCTTTGGGCCGGGACCACCCGGAATTATTAAAGCAATATGCGGACGGTCAACACCTTGGCGCAGTGACCAATGGAATCAGCAGGATAGGCTATATGAAAGGAGGGGAAAGCGCTCTGTGGGTAGACGAAAAAATTCCATTTGTACTTTCAGAAAAGGCAGTCCGCTTTATTGAGGCCAGCAAACAGCAGCCTTTTTTCCTTTTCTTTTCTTTACATGATATTCACCAGCCACGCATTGCAAACGTCAGGTTCATTGAAACCAGTACTATGGGCCCCAGGGGGGACGTTATAGCCCAAATGGACTGGTGTGTGGGTGAGATAACTAATAAATTAAAGAGTCTGGCTATAGAAGACAATACCATAGTGATCTTTACCAGTGATAATGGTCCGATACTTGACGATGGCTATCTGGATTACGCCCGTGAACTGGTAGGAAGGCATACACCAGGCGGACCTTACAGGGGTTCTAAATATTCCATTTACGAAGCAGGGACCCGGATGCCAACCATTGTTTCATGGCCCGGAGAAATCAGGCCGGGGACCAGCCATGCCCTTCTTTCACAAGTTGATTTGTATGCATCTTTGGCCCGCCTGGTAGGTGAAAAATTAAATAAGGGAGATGCACCTGACAGTGAAGATCATTTGGATGCCTGGCTGGGGAAAGAGCAAGAAGGTAGGAAAGTGCTTTTTGAACAGGCTTATGCTTACGGACTCAGGAAAGATAAGTACAAATACATTCAACCAAAACAACGAGATGAAATACCCGGATGGCTCAAAAATAAATTTGTAGATCCTGGTTTTAGTACAATTCCGATGTTATTCGACCTGGAAAAAGATCCGGGAGAAACAAATAACATCGCTGAAGAAAATGTAGCGTTGGTAAAAGAGATGGAAGAGCATCTAAACAAGATATTAAGCGCTCCCACGCGTGAAAAATGATACAAATGGCCAGAAGGTAAGACACATGTATCAGGTATTTGTAAAGTTTGAACATGGACAAGCCGGATATCATCACGCCGGTATTGAATAATGATATACCCTTCAATCTGGTCCGAAAGGTTGATGTAACGATCAGATTTTGTACTGGAAAGAAGTAAGCCTTCAGTAACTTTAGGAAAGTAAAGTGGTGAGTATGAAGCCTGATGGAATAATACAATACTTTATACCCTGGGCAAACCTTTTCAATCTGTTAAATCAATTTGCTATCTTATCTTTTGATCTAAATTACGGATATGCATAGAATTCTTTACCTGGCTCTTTTTATCGGGCCGATGTCGATGTACGCTGTGTCTGCACAGCAAATCACCGGAGAGCTTAAAACCTGGCATTCAGTTACGTTAACCTTAGATGGGCCGGAAACCAGTGAGTACGATACGCTAAATCCATTTCTGAATTACAGGCTACAGGTGACTTTTACGAAAGAGGATACGCAACTCACTGTACCCGGGTACTATGCAGCGGATGGCAATGCAGCTGAAACCGGCAGTCGTTCAGGGAACAAATGGCAGGCACGTTTTGCAGCTCCTTCGGCCGGGGAATGGCATTATAAGGTATCTTTTAGAAAGGGTAAGAATATTTCTATTAGTGATGACCCAAATGCTGGAATACCCATGAATCCGGACGGAACCAGTGGATCGCTCTCTATCCAAAAAACGGATAAAAAAGGGCGGGACTTACGATATAAAGGCCGTCTGGCATATAACAACGGCCCTTACTTTAAATTCACCGGTACTGATGAGTTGTTTATCAAAGGGGGAGCCAACAGCCCCGAAGATTTGCTTGGGTACTATGAATTTGACGATACACCGTTGAAACATCGTTTTGAACCCCACGCCATGGAATGGAAACCCGGAGACCCTACCTGGAAAGGTGGAAAGGGTAAAAATATTGTTGGAGCGCTTAACTACTTAGCTTCCACAGGTATCAATGCGGTTTATTTCCTGACTATGAACGTTATGGGAGATGGTAAAAACGTATGGCCCTGGACTGATGAACATGAGCGTTACCGGTTTGATGTGAGCAAACTTGACCAGTGGGAGATTGTATTTACTCATCTGGATAAGTTAGGACTTGTAAAGCACGTGATCACACAGGAAACGGAAAATGAATGCTTGCTGGACATAGGGCAAACGGGCATTCAACGCAAGCTTTACTACAGAGAACTGATGGCACGCTTTGCGCACCACCCGGGTATAGTATGGAATATGGGAGAAGAAAACGGGATTGCTAAATGGAGCCCTATCGGTCAAACCGATAAGCTTAGAAAGGAAATGATCGACTATATGGTACAACATGAACCCTATGGAAACCCTGTTGTGATCCACACGTTACCCTCGCTGGAAGACCACGAGAACACTATGGCTCCTCTGCTAGGGAGTAAAAGTCCGTTACAAGGGGTATCTTTCCAGGTACACAAGCTGGAGTGGGCTTACGAAACGACCAGGAAGTGGCGCAAAAGATCTATAGAATCCGGGCGCCCCTGGGTAATATGGGTAGATGAGATTGGCCCTGCTCAAAGAGGTGTGTTACCTGATGATTATCCGGACCAGCAGGATACTGTGCGACGCGAGGTGATCTGGGGCAACCTCATGGCGGGAGGTTCGGGAGTAGAACATTACTTTGGATATAAATACCCTCATAGTGACTTGAGTTGTGAAGACTGGCACAGTCGTGACCGCATCTGGAGAATGACTTCCTATGCTACAGAGTTCTTCCAAAAACTTCCTTTAGCACAGATGACTCCTAACAACAGTCTGCTTTCCTATGGGGATGCTTATTGCCTTACGTATCCCGGTAACACTTATGTTATATATCTGAAATCCGGGGGTGAAACCACACTGGACCTTACCGGGATCAATGGTAAATACTCGGTAAGCTGGTACGATCCCCGAAAGGGAGGAGCACTTCAAAAAGGGGAGATCAAAACCCTTAAAGGTGGAGATAAGCATGCTTTGGGAACGCCGCCTCATAGTCCGCAATCTGACTGGGTTGTACTGGTGAATAAAAAATAAGGCGAAATATTTGTCGTAAGATCAATGTTATTCTCTTTTCAGCTTCATATTTGCTGATGACACCTCGACTACTATAAAGGTGATGTTTTGATTACCCTTTTTGCCTCTTTATAACTTTTAGTTGTTCATTAGGTATGTTGAACTGGATTTGCGGCATGACATCTCAATGGGCTCGATAAAGGTGAAATGAGTAAAACAACTTCTTGAAAAGGGATCTTCTTACTTCATTGAATACTATCTTTTGTTTTTATTCCAGTTAGATTAACGTTAAATATCCATTCCGGAAGTAAGCATAGTGTATATGAAAAAATCGTTCTCCTCAGACCTTCCACCTCTCTATAAACTGGACAGTTTTAGCCTGAAGGCAACCAACAACTCATTTTACATTGAACAGTTCAAGCCGCATCTTGCAAAACACAAATTTGTCAGCCGACCCCATAACCATGATTTTTACCTGCTTTTGTATGTTACTAGTGGAGGCGGAACCCATAATATTGACTTTAGAAATTATTCGGTAAAACCGGGAAGTTTTTTTCTAATGACCCCGGGCCAGGTGCATTCATGGCGTTTGGAACCGGATACAGATGGATACATTATTTTTTTTCTTCGGGAATTTTATCAAATGAACCTGAACTGTAATAACCTGATCGAATTTCCTTTTTTTCATACGCTAAATGCCAATCCTTTGATCCAATTACCTTCCGAATTGCATGCCATTGATTTTATAGTCACGGAGATGCATGAAGAATTTAGAAAATCGGACAGGGCTATCGATTTGCGAATTTTGAGAAGTTACCTGGATCTTCTTCTATTGAAGTTGGCCCGGTATTACCCAAAGGACGGTCAGGAGAGGTTTGCCAATGCGTCTACGCAAAAGTTAAGAAAGCTGGAACAGTTGATCGATCAGTACTACATTGAACTGAAGAAACCCAACGAATATGCGGACCTGTTGCATATATCCCCTTCCTATTTAAATAGTATATGCAAGAAGCATGTGGGGCAAACGTTAACTAATCTCATATCCGACCGATTAATATTAGAGGCAAAGCGTCTGTTTGCACATTCAGATCTAACGGTAAGCCAGGTTTCCGAACAATTAAAATTCTCTTCCGCTTCCTATTTCATTCGTTTTTTTAAAAAGCATGTAGGCGAAAACCCGGAACAGTTTAAGCAAACACTAAATCGTGCTATATAAAGGATGATTTGTCTCAGTTTTGCTTTTATCGGTTACGTTTCTTTGTGGATACCATTGATAAGCGCATTATGAATTCCTTGCTGCAAAGTATATTAACCGTTAGATGTCCCCGATGCCGTGAGGGCAGAATGTTTGCCAGGGGCACATTATATCACCCTAAAAAGTTCATGGATATGAATAAAAACTGTCCCTGTTGCGGGCAGACCTTTGAACCGGAACCCGGGTATTATTTTGGCGCTATGTTCATTAGTTACGGGTTCAGTGCGGCCTACTTTTTGGGGGTCTGGATGCTGTCCTATATATTCTTTGATGAAGTCGGTGCATTGGAAATGATGGTAGCGATCATTTTGGTGGTAGTGGGACTTCTGCCTTTGACTTTCAGATGGTCCAGAGTTTTGTGGATCAGCATATTTGTACGATTTGAGAAGGACAGCAAGAACATATTTCAGGAATGATCGATGGTATTTAATAATAACCTCAGCCAGTATCTCTTAGATTGAAAGGGAAGATTACTTCCTGTATGGGGCATTCGCTAAAAAAATGTCGCATGAAGATAAGGTCCAATGTGCTTGCATGACTGGTTACTGCCGTTTCATTAATTATTCAGAAAGCTTCGCCAATCCCGAAATACTGCCCTTGGCTGTTATTTCCGAAAGCATGATCGTACCGGAGGTTAATCCGATTTTGTGAGATCAACGCAAACCTCAATCCAATGCCAGCGGCAAATGTAGTTTCGTTCAGGTCTAACCGGTCATATGCCGGCATTACATTTCCAGTGCTGACAAAGAATACAGCTCCCAATTTTCCCCCCAGCATCTGACGGTATTCCATTTGAAACGCCAATGAATACCGGTCACGATAGGCTCCTGCAAAATAGCCTCTTTGTATGGCACTTCCCCCCTGCATACCTAGCTCTGCAAAAGGAACACGCCCAAAGGTGGCCTGGTGTAGCAGTTGAAAGGCCAATACATGATAAGGCCGTTTTGAAAGGGGTATATAATGACGAAAATCTACGGTTAGAACTTCAAAAGAGTGGGTGCTTCCGGTGGCGTTCCTGTGTAATTCTCCTCGCAAATTAAGAAAGGTGCCCCGATAGGCATTTAAAATGTTGTCACGGCTTTCCCACCTTAACAGCAGTGCCGGCGCTGACGCAGTAAAACCCCTGTAGCCCACCGGCCTGTCCGTCTCCAGAATACCTCCTTCCGGAGGAGTGAAAATGTCCTGGTGATTGAACCGGTAACCGGCGCCTGCGTACACGTTCTTCATTACTTTTCGCAGCAATGCTATATCGATGGAGAGTGCCCGGAAGCGGTATCTGTCGTATTTATCAAGGTCCACATTATTGCCTGTTCCATAATACCTCCATTCACTGTTAACACCGCTGATCATCAGGTCAAGCGAATAGTCGTTTTGTTTAAAAAACAGGTTGCCTGGTATTTGTATGCCATATTGTTCGCGGAACGTACCAAACACCTGCGGACTGAGAAAAGAAGAGCGTAATAGTGTGTCTTCAGGGGTTGTCTTGAAGTTGAATATAGGATTGACCCCTAATAACAAACCTACTTCAGGGCTTACACTGATCAAAGGAATTATTTCCCAATTATATTGTTTGGTAGAATCCGTTTGAGCATGAATACAAAAGGAAAAGCCAAGTAAGATGGTCGTATATATGATTTTTATATAATAATACATTAGTAGATGTAAATGATTGAGTTTGATATGTTTTTTGTTGTTTGATGTGCCAAATTTGGAGAGTACAACTGTACGTAGAAAGCTGATGGTACCGAGCCGGGGCCAAACATGGGGTGAAGAGGGCCTAAACCAAGGAGAAATGGTTGTAACAAGCTGGAATTCAAAAGTATGATAAGGGTAGAAACAAAGGTGGGTCAGTTAAAACCTCTTTGGGACTTCTTCAAGCTCAAATGGGGTCAATTAGCCAGCCTTAATGTTGGTTCCCAAAGCCGCCGGAGCTAACTTCAATAACCAAAGACGGTCGGTTTATGACACCAAAACTGAAGTATATTATTTCCTATGTGCGTGAGCGCATCCCTCAATGGTTCTTTATCCCGTTATTATACCTGCTTTTTCGGGATGAGAAGAGTTTGCAGAACTGGAATCCGGATTTTGTTGATTGGGAGCCCTGGATTGCCATGGGATATATTTATATCCTTTGGGAAGGTAATCGATATGTAGGTTCTTTTTGGAATAAAAGACTACCCGGGTTTGAATTCACCATTCGACGGTTAGTTTGGCAGATGCTGAGTTGCACTTTATTTATCTTACTATTTTGCCTGTTATTCTTAGGTGGTTTTAGGTTTTTTGAAGTTATGCCTTCTATTTCATTCCGTGTATTCAAAGACAATTTCTTATACGGCCTTCTTGTAAGCTATCTTATTATCGCTGTTTATGAGGGGGTTGATTTTTATCAGGGATGGAAAGTACACCTTACCAAGGCAGAAAAACTGGCAAGGGAAAAGTCAGAAATACAGCTGGCACTGGTAGATGCACAACTATCCGCTTTGCGGGACCAGCTTAACCCACATTTCCTTTTTAACAGTTTGAATACACTCTCCTCATTAATTGATCTGAAAAATAAGAAAGCTATCACCTATTTAGAGCAACTGGCTGACGTTTACAGGTACTTGTTGGAGCACCGTGCCAGACATCTCATTTCTTTGAAGGAAGAACTCACCTTTGCACAAGCTTATATTTCATTAAATAAAAGCAGGTTTCGAGACGATCTGGCTTATAAAGTGATGTTGAACACTAAGGATGATGATGTGCAACTACCACCATACGCGCTCCAGTTAATGCTTGAAAATGCAATTAAACATAACGCCATTTCTCCGGGTAACCCTTTGGTGATCGTGGTGACTGATACCCCGGATCATTTGGTGATCACCAATAACAAAAGGGCTAAATCTGTATTAGAACCTTCTACGGGTATGGGGTTAAAAAACCTCAAGCGTCGCTGTATAATGGCCACCGGTAAACCTCTGCAGGTAATAGAGTCCGAAGATTCTTTTACCGTAAAAGTGCCTTTTGTTCATAGGGATGCTTTTCCTGCACCATTACCCGATGTCTCTACCTTAACACCCTAACTACTTACAAATATGCGCACCGTGATCATTGAAGACGAATATCCCGCTGCTGAGCGATTACAGGAATTGGTTGAACTGGTAGCTCCCGAATCTGATGTGGTAGCCATCCTCGGCTCTGTCACGGCAGCAAATCAATGGTTTGAAACCCATCCCATGCCCGATCTTATTTTCTCTGACATACAACTTTCAGATGGATTGGTCTTTGAAGTACTGGAAAAAAACAGCATTAAGACCCCTGTCATTTTTACCACCTCTTTTGATCAATATGCCATCAGGGCCTTTAAGCTGAATGGAATGGATTATTTGCTGAAACCTATCAAGCAGGTGGAACTGCGCACTGCGATAGAAAAATATAAGACCTTACGCCCCGATTTTTCTCTTCAAGACCAGTTTTTTCGTATGCAGGATTTAATTGAAAACTTCAGGCAAGATGGGAAAAAACAGTATAAGGACAGGTTCCTGGTGAAATACAATGACCAACTGCTCAAAGTTAGAACAGAAGAGATCGCCTATTTTTATACTACCAATGAGATGGTACTGCTTCAGAAATACGACGGTGGACAATATCTGATCGATTACACCCTGGAAGAATTGGAAGGCAATCTTGACCCTACCGTGTTCTTTAGACTTAACCGTCAATTAATGGTACACCTCGATGCAATTCAGGCCATACATTTGTACTTCAACAAGCGGCTAAAAGTAGAGCTGAACCCGGCATTTAATGAAGAGGTTATTATAAGTAAGGCCAAATCTCCCGCTTTCAAAAGGTGGCTGGATGGAAAGCATTATGAATGAGTAGGCATTTGACCGGATTTCAGTCCGTGATTGAAGTCTACTAATATTCGACAGTTTACCATGCCTTTTTTATGTAAGCCAGCCATTAAAACCCATCTTAAATAACTGTGACAGGTCCGATAATTCCCATGGAATTATATTTCTGATGTCGGGTCCAATTTTGTGCCACCTTATTATCTGACAGGCTTTTAAGATAATTACCGGTGATAGTTGTCAATTTGATGGTAAGCTTGTTTTCTCCTTCTTTCAGCGCCTTTTTAATATTAAAAATATGTGCACCATACCATTTGGTTCCAATGTGCTCTCCATTTATAGTAAGCTCTGAAATGCCTTGAACATCTCCTAAATTGAGGTATTGGTATTTGTTTGAGTCAATGGTTAGCGTTTTTTCATAAATAACCTCGCCGGCAAAATCCCTGGTCTTGCTATTTTCGATCAGGTCGGTTAAAGTTTCTAATTTTATTTGCTCTGTCTCCCCGTTGATATGATTAAGTTGCAATTTCCATACTCCTGATAATTCTTTTCCTTCCCTTTTGAAATCGAATGGTTGAAATTTTTCTCCTATTGAGCTACTTTCAAAAACAATTACTATTGAAGTAGCCCGGGGAAGTGCTAAATCAAGTTCACTTCTGCCTCCACTGGTTGGGTAAAGCATCTTTTCTCCTGTTTCAGGGTTCCAAACCCAGGGATAGAGATCATCTGGCACCTGGAAATCAGCTTTAACTGAAATGTGTTCAGACAAACGTATCCATCCGAAGAACCGCATATTTCAAAGTTGGCCTAAACCCTGTAATCTTGCGTGATGAAAAGACACGACGCTTCAAAGATGCAAGAGCATTACGAAGAGTGGCTGCTATCGGGCAAGAGCAAAAAGGAGTTTGCGTTGG
>NZ_VKDC01000049.1 GCF_007097395.1 Fulvivirga sp. M361 | reverse complement strand
GACCAGGGTGCAGTCCCACAAACGCAAGGACCTCTATCAACTTTTACCCAACAACTGGAAAAATACCCGCTAAGTTAAGATGCCATCACCAAAATCAACAGATGGGTTCTTCGGATGGATACAGTGCTTTGGTCTATTCCGCAAGGTCAGTTCCCTGGTGTTTTGGGAGGAGAAGTAGGCTTTGGATTCTCCTGTATTTTTCAGAATACACATCATATACGTCATATTTGAACTCAGGGGAGTTTCAGCCTATGATTGAGTGGGAAAGAGAAACCATTGCTGAATTACTTAAATAGTCTGTCACCAATGATGCGCGTAATACAATTCTTTCCCATCAAATAGATAGAGGTAGATATCCACACTCTCTGAAAGGTTTCCTGGTATTTTCCGTGTCCTTAGTGTTTTGACATCTTCCAGGAAGACCTTCGCTTTTTGAGGCTCTAAATAAATAATTTCCTGTATGGCTTGTACCGCTAAAAATTCATTGGAATGGAAAAGGTATTTTTCCAATACTTTGAAACCTTCGTCTGAATCGAACATTTCATAAAGTATGGAAGCCACAATAATCTGTACCGGTGGAAAGTCGTCCTGTAAAACTTCTTCCAATAATTTCTGATACCCAGGTAATGTTTCCTTTTCTTGACTTGAAAGCCCTATAGCTGCCCAGTAGCGTATGATTGGATCTTCATTTTTTAATGCGGAAAGTTGTTTTTCAATAGATTCGGTACCATCACCCGTCAGTTTGGCTACTTCGTAAATTCGAGGAAAATCAAAAGCCCCTGATTTTTTATATTCATAAGGAGTCATGATTTTGGCAATCGAATCCAGGGCATACTCAGGTAAGAAATGTACGTCCTTGATGGATTGAAGCTCATTGTCCAGTGCAATTCGCAGCTCCCCAAGAATTTCTTGATAGCCAGAGCTATCAGTAAGGTTATTCGTTTGCCAGGTGTCATTTTGCAGGTCATAAAGAAGTTCCTTAGATCTGGGTTCAAAAAGCATTTTTTGTGTTTCATCCAGTTGATTTTCACTTAAGTATTGCCTTGAAAGTTGTCTTGTTTTAGCATAATCAAAGTATTTCATCCAGGTGATTTGAGGTTGAGAGGGATAAAAGTTCCTGGTATAGAAATACCTTCCGTCTGAAACGGATCGAGTAAGGTCCATACCCTCGGCACACCGGTCAGCAGAGGCGAAGGCGAATTCCCGGGCTTTTTGCTTTTTCCCAAGAAAAGGCCTCCCTTTCATATATCCGGGAGCATCTAACCCTGCCAATGAAAGTACTGTAGGTCCAAGGTCTTCAAATGTCATGGGTTGATCTGTAGAGGGGTGGTTTTTAAACGGATTGAGGTATTCATACTTCTCCGGGAAAATCACTGCCATAGGCACTTGGTGACCCAAAGCGCTTCCGATTCCTTTTGTTCTCAGCGCTCCACCTCCATGGTCGGAGTAAATAAAAATAATGGTGGATTCCACCAGGGCATCTCTACGCAGCAGATCCATGAGAGTGTCAATCTCATAGTCGGTCTTCTTAAGTGCATTGTAGGTTCGTGCCAGTTCCTTTCTGAGTTCAGGGGTGTCTTTATAAAAATCCGGCAGAATGATATCTTCATCGGTTATAATTTCATCCGGCGGAAGTGTATCCAGGATTCGCTTTTTGTAATCATCATACGGGTTAGTGAACGTCCTGGACTGGTGGCAGTTGTTGAAATTGAAGACCGAGAAAAATGGCTGACCTTTTTCTCGGTTCCACCACCCTGCCTGAGCACTGCTCTCTACCCAGGCCTCTTGGGTGATTCGCCAGCGAGCGGAGGTGCTATAATCTCTTTTAGAGTTGTTGGAGGTGTGATAGCCCGAGTCCCTCAGGAACGTTGGAAACGGGATCACTGAATCCGGTATGGGGAAGTTGGATCGGTGGTGTCCTGTACCATACTCGTTGGTACGTGTTCCTGTAATAATCGTATATCTGCTTGGTGAACAAACAGTGCCGGTAGAGAATGCAGCATTGAATTTTGTGCCAGCGTTGATCAAGGAATCCATCACCGGCGTACGAGCAGCATCATTGCCATACGCACCGATGAACTGAGGAGACATATCTTCCAGGACGATCCAGACAATATTAGGAGGGGCAGTAGGCTCAACTTTTGGGGTACAGGCAAAGACTACAAGTACTAAAAAAAACAGCAATGAAATTGGATGGATGAGTGATTTGTTTTTTTTGGAATGTATCATAGGTTGAAAGGCCAGTTGTCCGTTCTAAATGCCGCTGCCGGAAGCCTGGAACCGTTATAGAGTCGGGCTTGAGCAGTGTCCGAGAAGGCAAAGCGTATTGTCACCGGTTTCTTTACCTTCCTGGAAAAAACGATAATTTTTTTTTCACTAATTTTTACATTGGCTGGATGAAATCTGCTATCTGATCCGGCTATTTCAAACAGTTTAAGGGTTTCTTGGTCAGTGTTTAAATCTTCAGCATGGTTGAATGAAAGTAAAATCCTTTTCCCTTCAATAATCATCGAGGAAAATATCGGCCATGAAAACGGAATATCTTTTTTACAATCCTTTTTAAGAGCAACTGAGGCCGGTTTTTTACCGACCGTTCGTTTGTCTTTAGGGTGGATGTGATCCAGGTTACCCACGTCATTAGTCACCGCCATTACGGGTTTTTCTCTTTTGGGACATCTCTTCTGTTCCTCCATAATATATTGGCCTGGCGTTCTATTTTTATAATTGAATAGAGCTACCTGGGCAAAGTAAAACGGGAAGTCAGGGTTCCTCACCCGCCCTGGATACAGAAAGATGAAAACTAATAGGAATGACCTCATAAACCCTCTAGACCTCAAGTTGGAAAGGTAGGTTGATTTTCGGGGTTTGGTATGGACTTTTTGTTCAAAGTCATGGACATATCATAGAGAAGAGGGGTATAGCTATGAGCCTATTTATGGACCCCATGGATATTAGCTCAAGAGGTGATATCAATCCGATCAATGGATGTTATTAGAAAAGCATAATTTTCAAGTATAAAGACACATTCGCTCAAAGTGTTTTTAAACCTCAAATTGAAATAAGGTAAAGAATCAAAAGGTGCATTGACAATATGTTCATCTTCATCCTAATGCAGAAGGAATCTATGTGAGAAGAGACCCCATTAGGGTGGCCATAGGTCAAAAAGTTACATGAAGTTAATAACCTAAGAATATAATCATCTTACATATATACCCAAAAACAGAGGGATACAATTTAAATTTATCGTCTTCGGGGCCTTCTTAGGTTGTACTTACGGCGCCTCTTGTTGTAGGTGGATTTAGACGTACTAAAGATATTAGCCGGTAGATAGTATTCTAATTTAATGTTAAATATGAAGTAACCGTCATTGTTAGAATCATCACCTCTTACTTTTCCAGCTTCTGAAGGAGTAAGGCCAACTAAATAACGCTTATCAGCTAATGCCTGTCTTAAAGGGTCGGCATCCAGCGAGTTGTGATCTATATAGCGTGTACTCACGTCATCCAAATAATCGGTAAAAGTAAAGCGATAACCGCCTTCAATACCTACATTAAAAAATGGACCTGCCTTAACTTTTATGCCTGCTCCCAAAGGTATTACAAAGGTCCATCGAGAATAGGCCTCTCCCTCGGTTTGTAAAGGCTGTAAAGAGACGAATTTACCGGCATCCGCTAAAGCATTTCCATTCCAATCAGTTTGGGGAACTTCTCCTTTAGGATTAAAAAATAAAATACCAATTCCCCCATAGCCATAAAAGTTGACATTAGGTCGTTGGTAGAATCTTGTTCCATTTGGAAAGGCTTGTACTATTCCTACAACATTTATTTCAACGTTATCCGATTTGAAGGATAGATTTCTTGCTAACCTGCCTTCGTTTTTCGCTTCAGTGTCATCACCTGATAATCTGAACCAGGCACCTTCTGCTCTTACAGCTACTCTATTGGTGAAATAATATTGCAGACCGGCGTTAAAATTGAGTTTAGTATCAATGATATCACCGGGTTCATTTAAGTCTCCGAAATAGGAGGTTGTTCCTGTGCCAAAACTGGCAATTATATCACGTCCTTTTTTAAAATTATAGAAAGACTGTCCGGTTATTTCTGTGGCGAACAGATTTAAAACGAAAAAAATAGGGATTACCTGTTTCATATACTGACTGATGATCTTTCTATGAGTTGTTAATTTAAGAATAATATTGCTTATTAAAAAAACACAACCTCCTTATAATTAATAACAAAAGATCTTATATGGTTACCATATAAGATCTTTATTTTAGTGCGTCCGGAAGGATTCGAACCCTCAACCCCCAGAGCCGAAATCTGGTATTCTATCCAGTTGAACTACGGACGCGCGTTTTATTATTTTACGAAAGTACCTCTCTTACCTTGGCAGCAGCGTCTTTCAAAACGATAGCAGAAGTCACTTTTAACCCGGACTCCTCTATTATTTTAGCTCCTTCTTCCGCGTTAGTACCTTGTAATCTAACAATAATAGGAACTTCGATGTTTCCTATTGATTTGTATGCTTCCACTACACCGTTGGCAACCCTGTCACATCGTACAATACCTCCAAATATATTAATGAGTATCGCTTTTACATTAGGATCCTTCAATATTATCCTGAAACCTGCTTCCACGGTCTGTGGGTTAGCACCTCCTCCTACATCAAGAAAGTTGGCAGGCTCACCCCCAGATAACTTAATGATGTCCATAGTAGCCATTGCCAGACCAGCACCGTTCACCATGCAGCCTACATTGCCATCAAGTTTAACATAACTCAAACCGGACTGGGCTGCTTCTACTTCTGCAGGGTCCTCTTCAGCGAGATCCCTTAACTCTTCCAGGTCTTTATGACGGTACAGCGCATTATCATCAATATCCACTTTTGCATCAACCGCCAAAATCTTATTATCTGATGTTTTTAGTACAGGATTGATCTCAAACATGGCAGAATCTGTTGACACATATGCTTTATAAAGAGCAAAAATGAATTTTACCATCTCTTTGAAAGCGTTGCCCTCAAGTCCTAAAGCAAAAGCCACTTTTCTTGCCTGGAATCCTTGTAGCCCTACTGCCGGGTCTATCCATTCTCTGATGATCTTGTCAGGTGTATTTTTGGCTACTTCCTCTATGTCCATGCCACCTTCGGTTGAAGCCATGATCACATTACAACTTTTAGCTCTGTCGAGTAAAATGCTCATGTAATATTCCTTCGGCTCCGAATCCCCAGGGTAATAAACGTCTTCAGCAATAAGCACCTTGTTAACAATTTTACCTTCCTCTCCGGTTTGGTGTGTCACCAATGTGCCTCCTAATATATTTTTTACCTTATCAGGTACTTCATTCAATGATTTTGCGAGGACTACACCATTAGAACCTGTTTCATTCACTTTACCTTTGCCTCGCCCACCTGCATGAATTTGTGCTTTCACGACATACCAGTCAGTTCCGGTCTCCTGGTGCAATTCTTTTGCCGCTGCCAGCGCCTTATCAGGCGTGTCAGCAGTGATTCCAGCCTGTACACGTACTCCATAACTTTTTAGTATATCCTTTGCCTGATATTCGTGAATGTTCATGCGTTAAATTTTTTGCACGAAAGTAGCTCATTTGATGCTATATTTCAAATCTACTTTCCTGTTTTAAAATAAAGTCTTATAGCGCTCTTTATCACCCTATTTATTATGTTTGGCCTTTCTTCAAAAAATGGAAATATTAAACGCGTCCGGAATCAAGAAAAACTATGGTCACCTGGAAGTGCTCAAAGGAATAGATATGTCTGTTGAAGAGGGTGAAGTTATCTCTATTGTAGGCGCCTCCGGTGCCGGTAAAAGTACCCTTTTGCATATTTTGGGCACATTAGATACTCCAGATAGTGGACAACTTGAGTTAAAAGGTAAAAACGTACTTCGGTTGAGGAATTCTGAAAGAGCCAGATTTAGAAATGATCGTATTGGTTTCATATTTCAATTTCACAACCTCCTTCCGGAGTTTACGGCTCTTGAAAATGTTTGTATTCCAGCCTATATCCAAGGTCAGGATACCCAAAAGAGTAAGGAAAAAGCACAGGCTTTGCTTGACCTTCTGGGCTTATCAAGGCGTTATGACCACAAGCCATCAGAGTTATCAGGAGGCGAGCAGCAGCGTGTAGCCGTAGCCCGGGCACTCGTTAACGGACCTTCGTTGGTTTTTGCCGATGAACCCAGTGGGAATCTGGATTCAAGAAATGCTAAAGAACTTCACGATCTTTTTTTTAAACTGAGAGACCAATCCGGGCATACTTTTATCATCGTAACACACAATGAAGAATTTGCTAACATGGCTGACAGAAAACTGGAGATGCAAGATGGTTTAATTATCAGTTAACCCTTTTTTAAACTCTTTATCATATTTGTAATATGCTTTTCTGCACTAAAAAGGTCTGCATAAGCAGCGCGTACTACATGATCTTTATCTAGTAAGTAAGTGACACGCTTTGATATGTTCAAAACGGGTACATGAGCTTTGTATAATTTACTTACCTTACCGGTAACATCCGATAATAATTCAAAGGGAAGGTTATGTTTCTTTTTAAACAGTTTATGTTGCTGAGTGGTGTCAGTGCTTATCCCGACGATCGTGATATCCAATTCTTTGAAGAACTCAAAATTGTCTCTGAATGAACAGGCTTCTTTTGTACAAGCCGGGGTGAAATCTTTGGGGTAAAAGTAGATTAAGACAGGACGTCCTGCCATGGATTTACTCAATTGAAACTTTTTTCCGTTTGTGGAGTTAAGCGAGAAATCAGGAGCCTGAACATTCGGTTTTAATGCCATATACGTGTCTTTTATTGGCTTAACAGGAAGATCACAGATTTGTTAGCCAGGTTACCCATGCACCAGTACTGTATTGGCCTCGGTTACATTAACCTTGCCATTCTCGTCAATATCGGTCAATATCACTTGTTGTAGTTCATTGATCATCAAAGGATCATATTTGGCCTTTACACGTATATAGTTGCTTGTGAACCCATGCATTTGGCTTTCCTCGATGTCTTCTTCCCAGAGCACGGTATGTTGCTTGTGAAGGTGTTCGGTATAAAATGCTCGTTTTTTCTTTTCACTTAGGGAGCGAAGCATTTTGGAACGTTCGTGCCTGACAGGCATAGGCACGATTTCTTCCATTGTGGCGGCTGTGGTATTGGCCCGTTCGGAATAGGTAAAAACATGAAGGTAGGAGATATCCAGTTCGTTGAGAAATTGATAGGTATCCAGAAAATCCTGGTCTGACTCACCGGGAAAGCCCACAATAACATCTACACCTATACAGCAGTGTGGCATTGTTTTTTTTATTTTTTTAACTCTGCTTATATATAGGTCACTGAGGTACCGCCTGCGCATCTGCTTCAAGATTTTATCGGAACCCGATTGAAGTGGAATATGAAAGTGTGGGACAAACTTTTGAGAATTACCTACGTATTCAATAATCTCATCCGACAGCAGGTTAGGTTCAATGGATGATATTCTGAAACGATCCACAGCTACCTGTTCGTCTAGTGCTTTTACAAGGTCTATAAATCTATCTTCTCTAATCCCGTTTCGGATGCCGAAATCGCCGGTATTTACTCCGGTCAGTACTATTTCTCTCACACCTTCAGTCACGATTTTATGAGCGGACTCGAGAATGTTTGCTATGGTATCGCTTCGGCTATTTCCACGTGCCAGGGGTATGGTACAAAAAGTACAACTGTAGTCACATCCGTCCTGGACTTTTAAAAAGGTTCGGGTGCGATCGTTTATGGAGTAGGCATTGTTGAAATGAGTGGCTGCTTTAATTTCAGAAGCTAATACCTTAGGGGCTTCCTGACGTACAAAACCATCCAATAATTCAATTAACCGGAATTTTTCAGCAGCGCCTAAGACTGCATCTACACCTGGTATCTCAGCAATTTCTTTGGGTTTTAATTGAGCATAGCATCCGATGATAGTGACATAAGCATTGGGAGATATTTTTCTGGCTTCTCTTACCACTTTACGACACTTCTTATCTGCGTTTTCAGTGACGGAGCATGTATTAATGATAAATATGTCCGGACGGTCTGAAAAACCAACTTTTTGATACCCCTTTTCCTGAAACATCCTGGATATAGAAGAGGTTTCTGAATAGTTCAGCTTGCACCCAAGTGTATAAAATGCTACTTTTTTCATGCCAGCCGCAAATCTAATCCAATTATAAGGCTTCCACAAGCTTCATCATGGAATGTAAAAGAGTCGGCACTCCACTCAGGTATTAACCAATGTCAAATTGAACAATGGTCATTACTTACGCATGAACAAGTAAACCATATAAGCAATAAAGGTGAGAAGGTATAGCAACGATTCCCAACGGTCCAGTTTCTTTTTATTGATGGTAAACATGAACAATAACAAAAGCACGGTTCCCCCTAAAAGAATATATATATCCGTATTAAGGACGGGATTATAATCTAACGGT
Organism: Fulvivirga sp. M361; assembly: GCF_007097395.1. GTDB lineage: Bacteria > Bacteroidota > Bacteroidia > Cytophagales > Cyclobacteriaceae > Fulvivirga. The sequence continues at coordinate 39,116 of NZ_VKDC01000049.1, read as the reverse complement.
GTGATCAGCGTCGTAAGCCCCAACACAAGGAGTATATTGAATATGTTGGAACCAATCACATTTCCTATAGCAATGTCTGCCTGTCTTTTATATGCTGCAATGGCGGATGTGGCCAACTCAGGAAGAGACGTGCCTGCTGCTACTATGGTGAGTCCAATTAGTTTTTGACTTACTCCGTAGACATTGGCTATTTCAACAGCATTATCCACCACCAGTTTACCACCGAGGCCAAGACCGATGAGTCCAATAATTATTCTCCAGGCAATACCAAAGGATGAAAAGCTCTTGACCACTTCATTTTTTTCCAGTTCATCATTTTTCATGCTAGTGAATATGTAGGCCAAAAAAAGGCCGAAAAGTGTGATCAGGATGATGCCATCAAATGTGGACGAAGTAGGGGAGGCATTAGGAGAGAAGATAGTGTCATTCAATAAAAAGTATAAAACTAAAGTAATGAACAACGAAAAAGGCAGCTCTCTGACCACTGTAGTTTTTTGAACAACCAGTGGATAAATGGTACCTGAAACTCCCAGGATCAAAAACAAATTAAAAATATTAGAACCGATTACATTACCAAAGACTACTTCCGAATGCCCATTAATACCTGATAGAACATTGACCACCAGCTCCGGAGCCGAGGTGCCGAGAGCTACAATAGTAAGACCAATAGCCAACTCGGAAACATTAAATCTTTTGGCAAGGGCAGAGGCACCTTCTACTAAGTATCCGGCACCTTTTATAAGCATGACAAATCCTAATGCTACAAGGGCAAAATAGAGGTATAAATCCAATACAGTTCTAATATATTACAAACAAAAACAGGCCAATATAAGGTTAATCCATGGAATTGCAATAAGCCCGCATATATTCACCCAATACTAACCTAATTGAAGGTCCGTTTTTATATTATCGATTATCTGATTTAGGTTTTGATCCACTTCTTTATATTGTTCCGTATCGGACAAAGGTTTATTTACACTGATATAAAATTTTATTTTAGGTTCAGTACCGGAGGGTCTTGCTGAGATTTTATAACCGTCTTCCGTGAAAAATTGCAAGACATTGGATTTATCATAATCCAGTTGTTCTTCCGCTCCACTGATAACATCTTTTGATATACCGGATTGGTAATCAATCACTTTAACGAGTGGTGACCCTGCAAAGCTCTTTGGTGGGTCAGACCTGAAGCCCGACATCATGGCTACGATCTCTTCAGCGCCTTGTTTCCCTTTTTTCGTAATGGATATTAATGTTTCCTTGTAAAACCCAAATTTCACATACATGTCCAGCATCATTTCATAGAGCGAGATACCCTTTGTTTTGGCATAAGCGCACATCTCGGCAATCATAGCGCAAGAGGAAACTGCATCTTTGTCACGAACAAAGTCACTGATCATATAACCGTAACTTTCCTCACCCCCGGCAATGTATTTCTTTTGTCCTTCCAGAGCTTTTATTAATGAGGCTATATATTTAAAGCCGGTGAGTGTGCTGTAGCAATCCACTTCATAATGATCTGCTATCTTTTGAATGAGTTCTGTAGTGACAATAGTTTTTACCACAAACTCATTCCCCTGGAACTGGTTTCTTTCCTTCCACCTTTCCAGAACATAGTAAATAAGCAGACTGCCGGTTTGATTGCCGTTGAGAAGCTGAAATTGCCCTTCGGAATTTTTAACGGCTATTCCTACCCGGTCAGCATCAGGATCAGTAGCCATTACCAAGTCAGCATTGATCTCTTCGGCTTTCTTCAGGGCCATGGTCAATGCCTCTTTCTCCTCAGGGTTAGGATAAACCACGGTTGGGAAGTTTCCATCCGGTTGCGCTTGCTCTTCCACTACCGTGACATTTGTAAATCCATATTCTTTCAGACTTGGGGCCACCAGTTTTCCACCGGAACCATGGATGGGTGAAAAAACGATCTTAAGGTCTTTCTGAGCTGAAACAGCGTCCGGGGAGAGCGCTAACTTTTTTATTTCTTCTAAATAGGCGTTATCCACACTTTCTCCTATGGACTCTATCAAATCATGGTTAGCATCAAATTTAACCTGGCTGATACTCTCTATTTTTTTTACTTCTTCTATTACATTTTTATCATGAGGAGGTACTAGCTGCGCGCCGTCATCCCAATAGGCTTTGTATCCGTTATACTCCTTAGGGTTGTGTGAAGCGGTAAGCACAACACCACTTTTACATCCTAAATGCCGAATAGTGAATGATAATTCCGGGGTAGGGCGTAAATCGTCAAACAAGTAAACTTTTATAGCATTGGATGAGAATACTGCCGCTGTTGTTTCCGCAAAAAAGCGACTATTGTTCCTGCTATCATAAGCGATGGCTACTGTCACCTGCTCATCAGGAAAGCACTTTAACAGGTAATTGGCCAGGCCTTGTGTAGCCATACCTACGGTATATTTGTTCATACGGTTAGAACCGATGCCCATAATCCCTCTAAGCCCACCGGTGCCGAATTCAAGTTCTTTGTAGAAAGCGTCTGTTAAAGATTCTTCATTCGACATCAATGACCGGATCTCTTCCTTTGAAGGTTCGTCAATGTTGCTATTCAGCCAGGATTCGGCTTTGGTCAAAATTTCCTGATTCATAAAATGGATTGTTGAAAAACTATAAATTACCTCTCAGCTCTTGTTCTCTCTCAATTGCCTCAAATAAAGCTTTGAAATTTCCTTTTCCAAATGATTTAGCTCCTTTTCTTTGAATGATTTCATAAAAAACTGTGGGACGGTCTTGTACCGGTCTTGTGAAAATTTGCAATAGATAGCCCTCATCATCACGGTCCACCAAAATATTGAGGTCTTTTAGAGGTTGAAGATCTTCATCGATATGCCCGACACGATCTAATAAATCATCATAGTAATTTTCAGGTACATATAAGAATTCCACCCCTCTTTTTCTTAGCTCCGTAACTGTGTGAACGATATCGTCTGTAGCGATGGCAATGTGTTGTACGCCGGCCCCATTGTAAAAATCGATATATTCTTCTATCTGAGACTTCTTCTTACCTTCCGCAGGTTCATTAATGGGGAACTTGATGTAACCGTTGCCGTTGGAAACTACTTTTGACATCAGCGCTGTGTAATCTGTTGAGATGTCATTATCGTCAAATGTAACGAGCAAATTGAACCCCATGACTTTTTCGTAAAAATCTACCCAGGTATTCATTTCACCCCAACCTACATTACCTACGCAGTGGTCAATGTATTTAAGGCCGGTTGAAGTTATCTGCCCGGTACCTTTTTTTTCTATAAAACCCGGTAGGAACGGCCCATGGTAGTTAGTGCGTTCTACAAATGTATGAATGGTCTCTCCATAGGTTTGGATAGATGCCATTGTCACTTTACCATGCTCGTCTTCTATGGTGAAAGGTTCATGAATACTTTTTGCACCCCTTTTAGTAGTTTCTTCATAAGACTTTGTGGCATCTTCGACCCATAAAGCCAGCACCTTAACACCATCTCCATGTTTACTAACATGTACTGCAATGGGGGATTCTTCCTGCAATGCCGTGGTAAGGACTAACCGGATTTTATCTTGTTTGAGGACATAACTGGCTTTGTCTTTTACACCGGTTTCCGGTCCCGCATAGGCCACTAATTCATAGCCAAAGGCGTATTGGTAATACAGCGCTGATTGCTTTGCATTACCTACATAAAACTCTATATGATCTGTACCCTGGATAGGAAGAAAGTCATCGTTCATTTTGTCGAGTAGTTTGGTTGGGGTTAAAATTATCTATTTAAGAAGTGAATAAAAATAAATTCGGTTCGTTGGTTTTAAATAAAGAAAATATTTGAGATGTTCGTTCCAACAATAATCGTTTGTGCATCAAACCATCTATACTTATAATGAATATTAACATGTTAAATGAGGCCTTGGTTACTTTGATAAAAAAGAAAAAGGAGCTGCATGACCTCAACTATAATAGTTCCAATTATGATCAGCTGGAAGAAGACCTGCATGTGTTGGAAGATGATTTTCTGAATAAATATGGAGACTATCTGGAAGATGCACTTCATGAGGTGCATGATGAATATTGTCCTGATAGTGATGTTTTATTACCCATTGCCTATGTACCGAACGAACTGGCTACGTCTGGAGATATATCGGAAATAAGCCTTGATCAGGGGGTATATGTGGAAGTGGATGACTATGAAAGCAATGAAACAAAGTTGGTACTGATACCAGATCCTACTCGTATTGTATTACTGGTGAGCCCGGAACAAAAAGAAGTCGTTTGGACGGCCAGTTAGAAGTCTGAAAAGCTACAAGAGGCAGCAAAATCAGATAGGTGTCAATAGCCTAATTTGTCTTTTACCTTGTTCAATACTTCTTTAGCTATTTCACCAGCTCTCTTTTCACCATTTTGAAGGCGAAGGTTTATTTCTTCAGGGTTATCCATGTAGTGATTAAAGATTTTTCTAGGCTCTTCATATTTTTCGAGCATTAGTTCGAAAAGTTCCTGTTTGGCATGACCATACCCAAAGTTGCCTGCCTCATACTTTTGACGCAGTGCTTGTATTTGTGTATCATTAGCCAGCAGGCTGTATAGAGCAAATACATTGCACATGTCCGGATCTTTGGGCTCTTCCATTGGTGTGCTATCCGTAACGATAGACATGACCCGTTTGCGCAGAGGTTTGTCTGCCAGAAATATGTCTATCGTATTACCATATGACTTGCTCATTTTTTGACCATCCGTGCCAGGCACGGTCATGACATTATCATCTATTCGGGCTTCCGGGAGCACAAAAGTATCTCCGTATCGGTGATTGAATGTGCTGGCAATATCACGGGTCATTTCCAGGTGCTGTCTTTGGTCTTTACCTACCGGAACAATATCAGCGTCATACAAAATGATGTCCGAGGCCATCAACACAGGGTAAGTAAATAAACCTGCATTGACATCCGCCAGCTTATCAGATTTTTCTTTAAAAGAATGTGCATTCGCCAGCATCGGAAAAGGTGTGAAGCAATTCAGATACCAGGTTAATTCACATACTTCAGGCACTCGTGACTGGCGATAGAACAGGTTTTTATCGGTGTCAAAACCAAAGGCCATCCAGGCAGCGGCCACGGCATTCACATTGTCAATTCTTGTTTGAGCATCTTTGATTGTAGTCAGTGAGTGCAAATCAGCAATGAAAAAAAGAGACTCGTTTTCAGGGTTTTTGGATAACTCGATCGCAGGTAATATTGCACCTAGTAAGTTCCCAAGATGAGGACGTCCGCTGCTCTGAATCCCTGTAAGTATTCTGGCCATATCTGTAATTTTGGGCAAATATACTATTAGCCCATTAATTCTCAGGACTTGGATGGATCAATTGTAGTTTTCTGATGGATTCATTGCCAGCTACTTCTGTTAACGCCCTGTTAAATTGAAATGGTCAGACCGATAATTAGGTGTTAAATGTCTATTTTTGGATTTGTTCGAGTCGGCCTTGTCAGTGTTACTGCAAGGTGACAATCTATAAAGCGTTAATGAAAATATTATGAAATATACCCGTTGTACCAGCTTTGTTGTCCTTTTGATGTTAATGACGTTGAATTTGAACGTTCACGTTTTTGCACAGCAAATGGAGGAATTAAAGTTCAGCGAAACCACCTTTGATTTTGGTGAAGTAAAGGAATCAAATGGCCCGGTAACACATGAATTTACCTTCATTAATAACAGTAAGGAACCGGTAACTATCACAGGTGTCCGTGCGTCCTGTGGTTGTACCACCCCGGCATGGACGAAAGAACCTGTGCTTCCCGGAAACTCCGGTAGTATCCAGGCGCAGTACAATCCCAAAAACAGACCTGGCGCTTTTAATAAAAGTCTTACGGTAACATTTAATGGTACCGCCGAATCTTTGAGATTATTTATCAAGGGGAAAGTAAGTCCAAAACCGAGGTCTATAGAAGAGGATATGCCGGCCATAATGGGAGCTCTCCGAATGAAATACCGGTCATTCAATCTTGGCAGAGTGACAACAACGAAGGAACCTACTGTAAAGGACTTTGAAGTTTATAATTCCGGTGATGAAAACATTGAATTCTTAGATTCTATTATCGGTCCCAACCACATAAATTTTGAGTTTGTTCCTAAAGTATTAGCGCCAAAAGAAAGCGGGCTTATAAAAGTGACTTATCATGCCAGTTCGCTGAATGAACTGGGTTTTAGAAATGATAACGTGGCATTTTATACCAATGAGGCAGGTGAGAATGCCATGAAGAGCATTTCCGTTTATGCCACCTTGCAGGAATATTTCCCGCCTATGACTGAAGCAGAATTGTTGAAAGCCCCTAAGCTGAAGATAGAAGAAGCAATGCACGATTTTGGTCGTTTAAAACCGGGAAAGGTGGTCAGTACCGAATTCATCCTGACCAATGAAGGCAAAAAACCATTGGAAATACGGACGCATAAGTCTAACTGTGACTGTACCACTGCCAAGTTCTCTAAAACAACACTAAAAGAAGGAGAGAAAGCCACTGTGAAGGTGACTTTTAATGCAAAGGGCAGGAGAGGTAATCAACAAAAGTCCGTGACAATATTTAGTAATGATCCCCGCAGCAGTGCACAACGTGTCACTATCAAAGCTTATGTAGAATCACAAACGCCGTAACCCCGGGCTATTTTACGTATCGTTTGTTTACCGGAGGGTAGAAGTCCCACACGCTTTGATCCGAGACAGACCTTACCAACTTAATGTATTCAGCGTGGGTCCAGGCCAGTGGTGTGGCGCTGCTCGTCCCTTCACCAACCTGGTAATGGTGCGTTTGGTTATTACCAATACCATCCCAGATCTGTTCTGGTAGCATTAACCCTTCATTAGCGAAGTGTTCCATACCTTTTACATAAGTTTCAATAACCGGATGGAGTTGTTCTTCCTGAACAAGGTTGTTTGAAGTGTCTGTTAGCTTTGCTAATTCATAATGTCCTCTTTCTCCGGTAAAAAAAGGCCACACCCGTCCCCGTTGTCCCGGCCCGAACCGCCCGTAGTTGGATCCGTCTGTTGTGTCTTCTCCATAGCCATCATTGCCATACCTGCGCCAGCCTGGATAGGCGCTTTTTTTGTCCTCATCGTACTGAAATTCATATTTTACCTGTGTTATTTCATTAGTATCCATATTATCATACTCGGGTAAAGTTTCTAATATGTATGGATCATGAGGTGATCTTAAGCCATAGCGCACCAGTTCAAGGAAGCCGCCATCTAAAATAGTGGTTTCATCCATCCCGGGGCGCCCGTTGTTTTTACCTAAAACAGCGTGATCATTTGGGTCGGTATTTCGGGTAATACGGATGAAATATTTCCCGTTGCCTTGCGTGCCTGTGGTTGTAAACATGTACTTTTCGATCTCACTTTCAAAAAGATCTGCTGCTTTGAAATACTTCTCAGAAGAAATATGATCACCTGCGACTTTAGCGATGTCCGCTGCAGTTACTAAACCGGTAATAATAGCGGCTGTAGTAGAAGGAGAGTAGCCATATTGTTCTTCCCAACGTTCTTGTTGTGTGAATGGAGGTAAAATGTCCACTTCGTTATCTCGAATAGATACTTTTCCTCCTTCGGATAGAAAATCTGCGGCTGGTTTTAGCATCTTCTCATACCATTGTGTGATCTCTTCATCAGATAATGTACCTGCTTTCCATAACTTCCAACCTAACATAATCGGCATAGCTGTCTGGTCCATTTGAACATTGTACCATTCCAATGTTCCATCGACTTTCGTTTTTTGCAAAAACCAACCGGTTGCGCCATCATTGTCCGGTGTTTTTTCTGTGACCTGTATTTTTGGTAAATATTCAAAAGCAGCCTGTGCTGTTTGGGTATCTCCTAAGGCCAGGAAGGCCATAGCACATTGATAAAAGTCACGAGGCCATACTGCCCGGTAACCTGTCTTACTGGTTTCTGCCGAAGCTGAATCACCCCAAGGAATAGACAATGAGGCTATTAAAGCGCCTGCATTCTCTTTGTCTTCCTGGGCTTTTAATACCAATGCACTTGCATACAGTTGCTTTCCTCCATCCCCGGTGCTTTTTATAAGGTTTTTCAAGTTCGGTAAGCTTTGTAGATAGTCTTCCCAGCCAATGTTTTGGTCCCCTGTGCCGTTGTAGTGGTTAAGAACTTCTTTGTACCCCTTTTCCATGCTTGCTTCTGATGAAGCATTGGCCTGTTGTAAGGTATTGCCAAAACCCACGCTGATGTCAATGATCTGTTCACTTCCTTTAATGACAGGAGCCCATTGACCGGTAAGGATTACATTGCCCGTAGCATCACCTGTAGATGAGTAATTCCAATCCATCTTAAGGTCTGCTAAATCAGCATATCCGCAAGAACGGTCTTTAAAACCTACGGATGTTTGAGTGAATTCTACCGAGTTTTTTAACGTTAAATACACCCGGTCATTTTCAGAAGCGTGCAACCCTTCAGAATCAATAAACCCTTTGTCGCCACTGCCTGTATTGTTCATATGTGGGTTTACCAACAGGTAAGGGGTAATATCAGCATCCATAGCCTTAAAGATCACCCTTAAAAAGAGCGTATGTTCGTCAGGGTCTGTAAATACGTGTTTTTCAATGCTGTATTTCCCTTCTTTATCGGTGTTAATGAGTTTATAGGCCAGGGAAAGCGGACGTCCTTCATCGTCGGTATGCAGGTAGGCCACTTCCTGATGGGTGTCTGAGGATTCAATATCTATAAAATCAGCCCCCTTTATTATGAATTGAATATCTTTGATTTGTGCCTCATGGATCATCCCAAAGGCGGTTTCAGTAATAACTCCTTTTGCCAGGGAAAACCAAACTTTGGAGATATTGCCGGTTTCACCCTGATGGTCATATATCCTATTCCAATACCGTTCATACGATGTGCCTATGCCTGTTTTTCCAGCATAATTCCAATAAGATGATGCTCCCGGTGATCCTGGAGCTACTGACCTGTCTTCAGGAGAAGGTCCACAATTAGAAATGGAAATAGCTGACAGCAGCAATAGGCTGATTTGAAAATAATGGAATTTAGATTTAATCAAATACATACTTTCATGGTGTTTTACATAAGATCATTCATGTCCAAAGCAGCGAGTTGGACTTTTTTCTGCTCCTCATCCGTCCAGGCAAATAAAACCCTGTCTTTGTACCGGGTCATTTGAGGAAATCCGCTGGCACGGGCCCCGGACGATTGTGCTACAAAAACAGATGTTCCGGATATACCTTCCACCGTAACTTTCATCACTCTTATTTCTGACCCTTCCATCCAGCTTACTAATGCTGATCTCTGATCAATGAGTAGCACGTCCACGCGCCCTAAAGGACTGGCATCACTTATAATAACAGGAGGGGTAAATGATTTGCCGCTATTCTTCGAAAAAGCCACTTTAACCGATGCATTACCTTTAGCTGCTGTAAACCAGGCAACGGCTAAAACATTTTCCTTTGCATCGGCCCTCGGGCCATTGACCGGACACCCTGAAATGAGCCATAGATCGTTGAAAATCACAGATGGCTTGGTCCAGGTACCCGATTCATACCTAACGATACTGATATCTCTCACCTCTTTTTCCGATCGATTTCGATAGACGATCACCGGACCATTTGCTGTAAGAGCTCCACTGGTCTGGCAGCAATCACAAACCCTGTTATCAAGCTCCCACTCTTCCATTTTTTTACCTGAAGAAGTGAGTATGGCAGCCCGTAACGTCATGGCTTTATGATGTGCGTGATCAGTCAATATACTGTCCATCATTGAAACCGTGTTTCTTCCATCAAGCCATGAGAGCAGAAACCCATCTTTATAGGGAAGCATAGTTACAAAACCATGCTCGGCCTGCAACCCATCTTCATTCAAAAGGCCCGCTGAACGCCAGTCCTTTCCATCTTCTGAATGGAACAAGCTAATGTCATACGCATAAGTATCTTGTCCACTTTTGGTCAGGGTGTGAGCGATCATATCTGTTTTGTTGACAGCCATCATGGGGTAATCAGCCCAATTAATAAACCAATTACTGCCGTTGGTAATGCTTACTGGTTTTGTCCACTGTCCATTGCGATATTGTGCATATCTTAAAATCCCAAGAGTGTCGTTCCGTTCAATCCATGATAAATAAGTATTTCCCTGTGGTGTTGTGAGCAGATAAGGTTCTTCGCTATTGATGGCAGCGGGAGAGGGGATAGTAGTAGCAAGTCCGGAGTCTCCGGAAACACAGGATACTACGCCTATTAAAAGGGGGAAAATAAGTACTTTAAACATCAGGGCTTCTTCATTAATTCTTTTAGCAACTTGATGTTTTCATCCGTGTCCCACTTTCTGGCAGAAGTTTCTGCAAATACCCGCTTGCCTTTTGTATTGTATATGTAGGTTGTTGGTATGGCAGTGATGTCGAGAGAGGCCAGGCTGGTTTTCTGCCTTACCAGGTCTAGCTGATAACCGAATTTTTGTTCAAAGCTTTTAATTTTTTCCGTACTTTCTTCTGTAGCCAGCAGAAATACAATGTTTTCTTCCTTCAAGGCCCTGGCAGCCGCTTCTATATACGGCATTTCCTTGACACATGGACCGCACCATGTGGCCCAGAAATTAAGGAATACTGCCTTGCCTTTTACTTCTTGCCAGTTGATTAGGCTGCCATCTATATTTAAGAGTTGCATAGAGCTTAGTTCGGAAGCATCTACTGACTGGGTTTCTTCTACGGACTGCCTGGAACCATTACACGAGAAAAAAGTAATTACAGCGATAAACACGATCAGGTATTTCATAGGAATGGCCTCTATTCTTATTGCACTGCAAAGTTAGTGGTATTGCTTCCGAACTAAAATAAAAGGGATGGTATAGTTTACGTTCTTTGACTTTTATTTCTATAAGGTGATGTTAGTCACAGATTCATAATGGTTAAATTCGTAGCATTGTACTCCGTTTGACAAACTAATTATCCGGATCCGGGTTTAGTATTGATATGATCAGTAGTATTCGATTATTGTTAGAAACAACTTCTGACACGTTAAATTGGGTTTGGCAGTCCATACTATTCAATGTGCCCTGGTACACCAATTACTTTTGGGGATTGATCGTGATTTCACTTGTGGTTTGGGCGTTGGAAATCCTTTTCCCCTGGCGCAAAAACCAACGTGTCATTCGTAAAGATTTTTGGTTGGATGGCTTTTACATGTTTTTTAATTTCTTTGTTTTTGCCATTGTAATTAGCGGCATATACACGGCAATTGAAGGGTTCTTTTTGTCCATAGGCATCTCTATGACCACGCTTACGCTTTGGGACATTTCTTCTTTACCCGGCTGGGCCCAATTGCTGGTTTTTTTCGTTGTACTTGATTTTGTACAGTGGCTCACCCATGTTGCCCTGCACAGGTGGGAAATACTCTGGCGATTTCATAAAGTCCATCATTCGGTACAGGAAATGGGTTTTGCCGCACATCTTCGATATCACTGGATGGAAAATATTCTTTACAAACCGCTCAAAACCTTTGGTGTAATGATCCTGGGTGGGTTTGAGCCGTCCCAGGCTTTTATTGTACATTTTATAGCGATTGTCATAGGGCATTTGAATCATGCGAATGTCAAGCTTACCTGGGGGCCTTTGAAGTATATATTTAATAATCCCGTTATGCATTTGTGGCATCATGCCCTTTATCTACCCGAGAACGAGAGAGGTGTTAATTATGGCATAAGTCTAAGTCTGTGGGATTACATTTTCCGCACCAGCTACATTCCGGAGGAGAGTGGTCAGATACCGTTAGGTTTTGATGGGGTGGATAAATTTCCGAAGAACTTTTTGGGACAGGTCATTTATGGTTTTGGGAAAGATAAAGAATGATGTTTGACATGGGCAGAGAAGACTCACATTGCCCTGTTTATGGTATCCAATAGTCTCCTCCTGGTAAAGGGATCCAGAGGAACTATGCTTCCAACTTTCAGATTACCAGGCTTTATTCATAATTTTCAGCCCAGGTTACCTATCTTCGATGGTTGTTATTCTATAGTGGTAGTACTAAAAGCCGAATGATGTCCAACATGTCATTCCCAAATGATCCCTATGAAACAACTTCTATTGATTCCAATTTTCTTTTTGAGTGTTATAATAAACGCTCAGGATATGGACCTTCAGATCAAAGTCACTACTATCAAATCAAAGATCGAGCAGTCTGAGAAAGGTGAACGTCTTATGTGGATGGACAGTTTGTCTTTGCTTATTGAATTTAATGATCATTTTAATTACGATTCCGTCGTCAGGCATACCATCCGTTATGCTCTTGAACTGGACTCATTGGACATAGCCACCCGTAATACCCATGACCTTATCTATTATAAAAAGAACATTATTGGGAAGGTGGATGATGCATTGGAGGTCTTTAAAAATTACCTTGGGAAAGAGGAACACCTCGCCAATAATGTTACCAAAACCAGGCTTTATATGTATGGCGGAGATTGCTACATAGACCTTGGAGACATCGATGCCGGGTTTGAAAACTATGAGATAGCAAAGGCATTTGCCATTAAATCTGAAAAAGAAAGCTTATTAGGCGATGTAAACCTCAGGATAGGTATAGCATATTTGGAGACCGGAGATTTTGCTAAAGCATCGGAAACTCTTCAGGAAGCTATTACCACCTTCATTCACGGTAAAGATACTTCGAAGATCATTCATACAAAAAATTCACTATCGATACTTTACAGCCAAAATGCGTTTTACAAGGAAGCTGAGCAAGAACGCAATGAAGCCATTGAACTGGAAAAAAAACGGCAGGAACAGACGCTTCTGGAATTACTATACTTCAATGCAGCAGCAGACTATAGAATGATAGGGGATAATAAAAACTGGATTGCTAACATGAGGCTTGCTTTAAAGGCAAATGAAACGTCCAGGTATAAGCTCCAGTTTGGTCCGCCTATTTTGTGCAATTTAATTATTGCCCTTGCAGCGAACGATAGCCTTGTGCAGGCAGAACACTATTTTAAAATCATTGAAAGTGACCCGGAAACGTATGCACAGGGATACACCCATGATTTATACATCGAAACCCTCAAGCAAATGTCATTGGCTAAAGGTGATTATCAAAAAGCATTACAATATGGTAAGCAGCATTTAAACTTAAAATTGGCAGAAGATAGCTTTGTGGAAATTATGAATGCTGAGAATTTTATGTCCAAAGTATATAAAGCATTGGGAGATAATGAAAATTCATATGAGCATAAAATCCGCTATTATACCATTAAAGATTCCGTTTCCTCTGTTCAAAAAGTGAAAGCATTAACGTACTACCAGACGTTGTATGAAACAGAGAAAAGAGACCTTAAAATAAAAACGCAGGAAAGTGATATTGCATTACTGGCAGAACAAGACAAGCTTAAAAATCATTGGATGATATTTGGAGTGATAGGGTTGGTAGTCCTGTTTGGATTCATTTTACTGGTCCGTTCCAGGAGCCATCTTAAAAAGCAAAAACAGCTTCAGGAAAAACTGTCTCAGGGCCTTATTCAAGCCCAGGAAGACGAGCGCACCCGAATTTCCAGGGAACTGCATGATAGTGTGGGGCAACAACTCACATTGATCAAGAAGAAGGCTCAAAATGAGGATCAAAATGAATTTTCCGAGCTTACCAATACAGCGCTGGAAGAAGTCCGGAGTATTTCCAGGGCATTGTACCCTTCATCTTTGAAGCAGCTGGGCTTATCAGAAAGTATAGAGCAACTATTGCATGAGCTGGATGAACAAGTAGATATGTTCTTTTCCGTTGACATAGAAAACATCAACGATGAATTAGACGAAGAAAAAACGCTTAACTTCTACAGGTTCATCCAGGAGTCGGTGAATAATGCCATAAAACATGCCAAAGCCAAGACATTGGAGGTGAGTGTGAGTAAAGCAAAAGGCACGATAGAGGCGTTTATCCGGGATAACGGCTGCGGGTTTGAAAATGCCAATCATTTACGGTCCAACAGCCTTGGTCTGAAAACTATGGCAGAGAGAATTCGTATGCTGAGAGGTACCTTATCCATCCGTAGTATGAAGGGAGAGGGTACCACAGTGATTGCCAAAATACCTGCATAAGATGATACAAGACGTAACCATATTAGTCGCGGATGACCATCCCATGTTACTCAAAGGGGTGGTAGACGAGCTCGAAAGCTATCATTATAATGTAGTGGCTACGGTAGAAAATGGTGCACAGGCACTGGATAAAATTATAGTTTTAAAGCCCTCCATTGCCATTTTGGATATTGAAATGCCACTACTTTCGGGGTTTGAAGTCATACAGAAATGCGAAGAGAAAAATCTCGATACCCGGTTTATCATTTTAACCTCCTTTAAAGAGAAGAACTTTATACTCAAAGCAAAAAAACTGAACATATTGGGGTACATCATAAAAGATGAACCTTTTATTGAGTTGCATAACTGTATCCAAAAAGTGAGCCAGGGAGAGCCTTGTTATAGCAATGTGTTCAGCGAAATACTGACAAGTGAAATTGCTCCCCAGGTAGAAAAAATGAAGTTTTTGTCCCCGTCGGAACGCACCATTGTGCGGCTCGTTGCCTCTGGGAAAACATCAAAAGAAATAGGAGAGTCCCTGAGTATTTCAAATAGAACCGTGGAAAAACACCGCTCTAACATCATCTCCAAATTAGATCTGCCTCCCCAGGGTGATGCACTGTCAGTCTGGGCGAAAGAGCATAAGGAGTTGATACTTTCCATATGATTGAACCGTTAAATGGCGCCTTATTGAGCGTGGGATCATGTGTAGCCTTGTGAAGTTCCATGAACTTTTGGACCATGAATAGACAATTTTATCAGACTACTCACGACAAATGACAGTACTTCATCTAAAAAAACTGGCTTCCCGGGATAACTCAGGAAGTGATAACCATAATGCGTGAGGTGATGACGGGTAAACACATAGGTCAAATTTTGTTTGTAATAAACCTCACCGTTTTTTTTACATGCGGTTATACACAGGAAAATACGACCGGACCATTGGCTCGACAGATCAATAAACTGGACAGCCTTAAAAAAACATTAGCATCAGCGACAGACTCGTTAGAGGTTGCCCGGCTTTGTCAGGAGATCTACCGTTATACCAAATATGACCTGCTCAGGCAAAACTTAAATGAAGGCGAAAATCTGATCAGAGCTCTCAGGATTTATGAAAGTAATGAAAAATGGGATGATGCCGCGGATGTTTATAATGACCTGGGAGGTATTTATTTTAACCAAAAACAATATTCGGTAGCCAGAAAATATTGGAATTTAGCCAAAGAGCAATTTAAGAGATCCAATGACATACGAAGAGGGGCAGCTTCTTTTAATAACCTTTCCCTAACCTATATAAACGACTCAAGCACTCAGGCACAAAATCTGATGAAAGCTTACCTGGATAGTGCGATTATATTATACAAAGTACAGGGTGATCCGGCTTTTCTAATGGCGCCTTATGAAAACCTTGGTGAATGGTATAGAAAAAAGCATGACTTAAAGTCGGCAGAAAAATACACAAAACTATCACTATCCATAGCACAGAAGGAAAATGATCTCTCAACCTTGCAGTCAGGTACTTTTCAATTGGGAAAGATTAAGAAAGAACAAGGACATATAAACCGGGCCATCCAACTTATAGAAAAATCCATGACCTACCATGGTATACGCAAAACAGACCCAAATCATACGGATGCTCTTTTGGAACTGTCTGAATTATACAGCTCTATTGGCAACTATGAAAAAGCTTATTTCTACCAAAAGACATACCAGCAATATAGTGATACACTTTTTCACAGGGAGCAGGCTAAAGCCTTGCTTGATCTGGAAATGCTGTATGAAACAGAGAAAAGAGACCTTAAAATAAAAACTCAGGAAAGTGATATTGCATTACTTGCAGAACAAGACAAGCTTAAAAGCCAATGGATGATATTTGGAATGATCGGGCTGGTTACTTTGTTTGGATTCATTTTACTGATCCGCTCCAGAGGCCATTTCAAAAAGCAAAAACAGCTTCAGGAAAACTTTGCTCAGAGTCTTATCCAGGCCCAGGAAGACGAGCGCACCCGAATTTCCAGGGAACTACATGATAGTGTGGGGCAACAACTCACATTGATCAAGAAGAAGGCTCAAAATGAGGATCAAAATGAATTTTCTGAGCTTACCAATACAGCGCTGGAAGAAGTCCGGAGTATTTCCAGGGCATTGTACCCTGCATCATTAAAGCAGCTGGGCTTATCAGAAAGTATAGAGCAACTATTGTATGAACTGGATGAAGAAGTAGATATGTTCTTTTCCGTTGACATAGAAGATATTAACAATGAATTAGACGAAGAAAAAACACTTAACTTCTACAGGTTCATTCAGGAATCGGTGAATAATGCCATAAAGCATTCAAAAGCTAAAACACTGGAAGTGCGTGTGAGCAAAGGCAAAGGCACGATAGAGGTGTTCATTAAAGATAACGGATGCGGATTTGAAAATGTAGATCAGTTACAGTCCAACAGCCTGGGCCTTAAAACCATGGCCGAGAGGATCCGTATTTTGAGAGGTACTTTATCCATCCGTAGCAGGAAAGGAGAAGGTACTGTGGTCATGGCCAAAATACCTGTATAAATACGTTAAGATATACACCAGAAACAAAGCCTTTTTCCACTCGAAATGCTGAAACCTTGTCCTTTGAAGCCCATTGGCAACTCAAAATACGTATGCCTACGTAATTTTGTACTATTACTACGCATATCATAAACGTACACCGGTCATTAGTTTTGCTTTTGACAATAAGACTAAGTGGTGGTGGATGGCTGTTTTCCTGTCACTCTTTTGAAGAAAAGTCGGGAAAAGAAAGAAATGAAAACAAAGATCAATTTCGCCATAAAGATGTGTTTTAAGCACAAATAGCTATTGTTTTTTTACTGTTTTATTAAGAAAACTACCTATGTGATTATTTATTAATAACGCCATTGTCACCTTACAAGCAATCATCTAATTTTAAGTTCTATGAATAGCTCAAAACCAACAGAATTAATAAAGATCCTTACAATTTCCCTCGATGTAGAGGGTATCGTTGAATTTCATCGCAAATTAGGCCCGAAGCAAGACTGGGGTAATTACTACAGTCCATTCCTTGCCAACCATTATTTTAAGCTCACGGTGAATGATGTACTCTTTGATGGAGTCCTTACCATTTGCCCAAGTACCGAAGTGCGTGTGACTATTATTGCTAATGGTAAAGAATTTGTTCAAACAGAACACATACAGTTTTTATTGGTAGGCGGCATTGAGCTGACCCGGGTCACACCAAAACAAATTTGGCCAAAGGTGATCAATTTGGCGTTGACCAAGGGAGCGATAGGCGATTCTGAAAACTTTTTTCTGGACACTACCGGCGATGAAAATGAAGTTTTTAAATTTTATACAGCTCCTGAAGTTAATGATCAGAGCCCAAACCTTATTTATGGACTGACATTTTCTCTAAATGTGGACGGGCACAAGAGGTACTGCAGGATCGATCCGTTAATAGTTACTTCTACAGAAGATGCTCCTTCCATTGAGACCTCTTAAATCAACCCCATGTTGCTTCAGTGTTCTTTGATATTGTCTTTCTTATATTCATTTTCTGTACAAGTAGTTATAGCTCAACGTCAGGACCTAGTAGATAGCTTGTTACACCTGACTACGACGAACCCCGGTGACAGCCTGGCTTTTGAAATTCATCGAAAACTAGGATATTATCATCCTGATCCCCTGGAGGCTTTAGCACATAGTCAGAAGGCACTAGAACTCGCTACATTATCTGAAAATCGATTGAATATGGCCCGGGCCCTTGAACGAATAGGAACAGCCCAGGAGGTGTTGGGTAATAAAACAGAAAGCTACCAGGCCACTTATGAGGCATTGGCTATTTACGACAGTCTCGGGCTTAAAAACCGTGAAGCCGGGATGACGTTACAAATAGCGTCAAAACTCACGGGTGATAAGCGTTACGATGAAGCGATCACTTATTTCAAAAAAAGCCTGAAGCTTTTCATAGAAATGGAAGACAGGTCTAATCAAGCTATCACCCTGGTTAATTTTGGAGAAGCCTTACGTTTGGCCAATAGGCTTGACGGTGCCATAAGTAAATTCAATCAGGCGTTAGAGATCAATAAAACAGTCAATAACCTTACCATTCAGGCTTACGCTCTTGGCAACATGGGGATGGCTAATCATGCACTTGGAAAATTACAAAAGGCAAAAAAAGAACTGAAGTCTTCTGTAGACCTGTTGAAGGAATTGGCCGACCCCGTATCTGTCGTTATATATGAAGCGGAAATTGGTCAGATAGATCTGAAGATGGGGCAAAAGCAAGCCGGGCTAAGGCGTATCGAAGCGGCATTTGACTCGGCAAAACGTCGGCATATTAAACAACAGATAAGGGATTTGAGCAGTGTGTTGGCGCGTATCTGTGCGAAAAACGGCCAGTATGATAAGGCCTATTTCTATCAAAATGAATTCCAGGCATACCATGATAGCCTGGTGAACGAGGAAATTATTCGTAAGACAGAGCAAATCAAATCACAATACGCCCTGGATAAAAAAAATAACGAAATAGATAATTTGAAACTGAAGAATGAGCTGGCTGCCATTAACCTGAAAAGGAAAGAAGCACAGCTCACTTTTAACCTTATCTTGCTATTACTGCTGGTTGTTTTAACAGTGCTGATCTATCAGGCCTATCGAAACAAGAAAAGAAGAGCGCTCGATCTTTTTAAGAAAAATCAGATCATTGCAAAGCAATCAGAGGAGAGATCGCTGTTACATCAGGAAATGCATCATCGCGTAAAAAACAATTTACAGTTGATTGCCAGCATTATGGGGCTACAGGTACAGTCTACAAAAGACGGACAGGTGAGTAGTGAGATCGCTTCAAACAAATTGCGCGTGGAGGCGATGACGTTAATTCATCAGCATTTATACATCCCTGAACAGCTCACACAGCTGGATATTAAAGATTATATAGAAAGGCTGGGAAATAACCTGAAAGCGACCTATAGAGAGGAAATTAATCAGCTTAAAGTTAACGTAACCAAGATGCGGGTGATGCCTGATGAAAGCATTCCTATTGGTTTGATCATTAATGAATCTGTCTGTAACTCAGTGAAGTATTGCCAGGGGACCCTGCTGGACATTCAAATCGAGTTTGTTTCCGGAGAGGGTCAGTACCTGCTTTCCATTAGTGACAACGGTCCCGGTTTCTCAACGGCCCATGAAGGGGAAACAGGATTTGGCACCAAATTGATCACTATTCTGTCCAGGCAGTTAGGTGCAACATTGGACATCGCCAGTTCCACCCTGGGAACGATAGTGACGCTGGTCATACCGGGTTTTAGAGAAATAAGCCGGTCTGCTACCCAGGTCCATCCATCTAAGGTGCTGTCATGAGCAAAGTCAGAATTCTGATCATAGAAGACGAACTGCTGGTAGCCGAGGAAATGGCCGGTATGCTTACCTCCAATGGGTACCAGGTATGTGAGAGCGTAGATAATGCCATGGATGCCAGGCGAGCGCTGGAAATGTACCAGCTCGATATCATACTGGTCGATATTAAAATCCGGGGAGAAGAAGACGGGATTTCTTTGGCCGGTTATATCCATAGTAATTATAGCATTCCATTGATCTTTGTTACCTCCATGATGGATGATCCAACCCTCCAAAGAGCGCTTCAGGTCAAGCCTTCCGCTTACCTGATTAAACCTTATCATTCTCACGAGTTGCAGATAGCCATAGAAGTGGCCTTATCCAACTTTCAGCATCAACAAGTGGCCGACTACGTCCGTCCTGTGCAAAATTCACAGTCTCATTACACCTTGAAGCAAAGCGTATTCATTCGTGAAAACCACCGTTTGGAGCGGATTGAATACGACGATATCCTCTGGATGAAAGCAGAGAGTAGCTATGTGGACATTGTTACCCCGGATAAGCATTACCTGCTGTCCACAGATACGCTGGGGTCGATGCTGGAAAAGCTTAACTGCCGCTGGCTTCTTCGTGTACACCGCTCTTACGCCGTAAATGTGAACAAAGTCACAGCCCTGTCGGGAAATCAACTGGAAGTAGCCGGACAAACCGTTCCGATAGGTAAAAACTACCGTGCAATGGTCAAACAGTTTTTCCAGGTGCTTTGATCCGGTTCTTCCGGTAACCAACGAAACCACCGTTTTCGTGAGTTAGAACATTGAGCAAAAAATGGCCGGCATTGGGATAGCAAGATAAACACTGGTCGTCATTACGAATTCTGTTTCCCTCGTAAGGGTCTCCTGTAAAAGGGCCTGATACCTTTGATAGGTTGGTTTTTCTGGTTTTACGGAAAGTACGCTATATTAATGGTATCAAGAATTATGTCATTGCCTTCAAAAATGTCTTGCCATTCAACTCGACTTGTTAAGTTTTCCAAATTCTCATAAAGATAACTTCTGGACTGCTTTCAAAATTGATCAGGAATATCATATAAATGTAAAGTTAAACAATCCTTCCATAGCACATTTAGCGCAGCGTAATGCGTTCCCATTTTCTTTTAAGATCGAACATTTAGCATTTGTAATACGCATATTCTTACTGAACTTATTTTGATTAGTTCTTATGTAAATATTGAGGTATCATATTCCAAAAGCTACTTCTAAAGTACACCCGGATTAAAAATCCTATTCCTAAATCAGCACGCATGACGCTACCGCTATATGCGCGCCAGGTAGATAGGTATAAGACTCAGCTTTATGCCAGTTTAGGAGGCGCACCGCGAACCTATGGCTCAAGGCCGTCTACTCTCGATTAGTTTTCGTTTTAGCTATTACTTCGTTTAGTATCTTGTCTCTTGTTCTCATAGGCTTCATATGATGAGGAAAAGCAGATAATGCCATTTCTGCATAATCATAGGCTTTTTCTGATTCATTAGAAAGGTAATAGATGATTGCCGCAGCAAATGTATTGAAATAATATTCTTCAATTTTCAGAGACTTTTCTATCTCCCTTGTGGCTCTCTCAAGTTGGGATTTATTGACGAAATTAAAATCTGAAAGACTCATGTTTTGATTCGAATATTTAGCATTATTTCCGGTCAAATTCATAAATGCTGAGTTTGCAGTGTTGAACAAAGTGTATGTTGACTTGTTTCGAGTTTTCAATTTGTTCCACCATACTCCTGAAGGGCTATAGGTCTTTTCATTTAGTGCATGTTGCCCTTCTTTAATTATTTTGTCTGATGATTTGTAGTTTGCTGCTATATGAACAATTTCCCCCTTCGAATTCAAATAAAAGTAAGTCGGATAGCTATAGATATTGAACCGTTCAGCCAGGTCTTTTCCAATATTTGACCTTTCGTCAATGACCAGGTTAATAAAATTAGAACTATAAAAGTTACCAACTTCCGGGTCAACGAATACTTCTTTTTTCATCTTGTAGCAGTATCCACAGTTTACTCCAAATTCTATGAATATCGGTTTGTTTTCCTTTTCTGCTTGTTGAAGTACTTCAAAATAATTCGCATTAGTGAAATCTACACCGGTCTTTTCCTGACCTGGTGCAAGGTGAATTGAAAATGCTGTTAATGTGAATAAGAATAGTTTTTTCATCATTTCGGTTTATGAAAACTAACGCCTTTCCTGATTAAGTCTGGGCTGAATGAGTTGCTCATACGTTTCCAGATCATTTGGATTACACCCTATTCTTAAGCATGTCATGGGTAGGCAAATTAAGTGGAATCTATACAACACTTAAGTGCAAAGAAGTAAATAATTGAAAGATTAATCAATGACCAAGGTTGGTCATTTTATCAAAACCACGTTTGGTTTAAGTTTATAAGTTAAATCTATCATTTAACTAACCGCCTTTCAAAAATCCGCAGGATATGAGCTTAAGCCCCCTTCTGGAGCGCATTTAGCGTAACGTAATGGGTTCCAATTTTCTTCCAAGTTCGAATATCTAGCATTTGTAATGCGCATATTCTTAATGAATCTATTTTGAATAGTTTATGATAAAATGTTGAGATATCCTACCCAAAAGCTACCTCTGAAGAACACCTGGATTAAACATCCTATTCTTAAATCAGTACGCACGATGGCTATTGCTATATTCTCTAGGTGGGTTCTGTGCGAAGCCACCAGTGGTGAAATTCCGCTTTTACTCGACTATAGGCTCTTACTAATTTTCAGATTCCAGCTTTTCCAGTCTTGTTTGTAATTCAAGTAGTTTTTTATTCATAGACTCTAAGTTCTCGATTTTTTCGGCTTGCTCTTTGATTTTGTTTTCTTGCTGGATTATGTACAGAGTTAATTCTTCTATCTTTTTTAGAAGGCCCATATCCATTTCTGCTTGCATCACTCCATTTTGTTCAAAATCCTTGGCAGATGGAATTTCCGGTAAATGATTATTTTTTTTAATGAATTCTTCTAATTCTTCAAGAGTCCTAAGGTTATAGCCCTTTTTAAAGACATAATCAGGAGCGGGAACATTTAAGTCAATTTTCACTTCTTCTGCATGAATACTTCCTTTTACGGTCAATTTCATGTCAGGATTTGTTGTCCCAATTCCAATATTTCCGTTTGAGGATATTCTCATAGCCTGTATTTCTGTTTGTTGACCGTTCCAAAGACTAGTGTTGAACTGAAATGCTACGTTTCCATGTGATCCTGATTTATCTGATACTGCCTTTATAGAAGCTCTATGACCTGCTAAGTTATCATGCAAATTGCTTAAACGGATTTCTGAAATCAATTCATTGTTACCCGTGTTTGGTGTTTGACCAGTTATATTTAAAATAGGACTAGTATTTAAATTTCTAATATGTAACTGAGTTAATGGATTTGTTGTCCCAATTCCAACTTTACCATTAGTTTTAAAAGTCACTCCGTTTATTGTTTGATCTTGTCCTTGAGCTCCAAGAGTAACCCCAAACAGAGTAAGCGATATAAGTATTTTTTTCATTTTCTAAGTTCGTTTTACTATTTATGTCTTATTTTTCAAATTCTACCTTCATTGGCTGTGGAATAGGTTTTAAACCATTCAGTTTGACATCTAATTTAGCGATTTGCTTCTGAAGTTTCTGGACTTTTCTTCTACGTTTTTGACCGTGGTATTCATAAATGTATATATGGCTTATATTCTTTTTTATGAAGAGGTAGGCCCCTCCGGTTTTCTTCTAAGATCAAACATTTAGCATTTGTAATACGCATATTGTTGATGAACCTATTTTGAATAGCTTATGTAAAATATTGAGATATCCTACCACTAAAGCTACCTCTGAAGTATACCCGGATCCCAAATCCTATTCCTAAATCAGCACGCATAGCGCTACCGCTATATGTGGGCCAGGGTAATTAATTCTCACGTTTCTCTCTTAATTTCTTCTTAATGAGGATTATTTGTCCAAGATGGTAGTACGTATGTTCAATAATTACATCAATACTTCTGTAATATGAACCATATTCTTCTTTTACAAAAACATCCATTAATCTTTGATTTTCCATATTCCGGACTAATTGGATGAAGTTTTCTGAATCCTTTACCAATTTTTCTTTTCTCAGGTTCCATTCTCTTTCACTCTTGATTTCCGGTGCATCAAAGCTGTACTTGTCCCTAATGGTAAGATCCCCACCTTTAAAAACGTCCATAACTCCCGACAGATAATAGTTGATATGGAAAGTTATACTCGAAATCGAATTAAAGTTTTCCACCTTCTTGGTTGCTTCTATCCACGTCAAGTCTTCTATCTGTTCTTTAAAGTTCGTTCCAACAACCCATTTACCACTTAAAAGAATCTCCCTGAGTCGATTTGCTAAGTATTCATTATAATTCATATTGAGTTTTTTAATTGCTTAAAACAACCGTATAAATACCATTCCACTTTCAAACTCCTTCTGGAACGCATTTAGCGCAGCGTCATGCGTTCCCATTTTCTTCTGAGATCGAACATCTGGCATTTGTAATGCGCATATTTTTGCTGAACTTATTTTGATTAGTTCTTATGTAAATATTGAGGTATCATATTCCAAAAGTTACTTCTAAAGCACACCCGGATTATAAATCCTATTCCTAAATCAGCACGCATGACGCTATCGCTATATGCCCGCTAGGTAGGTTAGTGTTTGTTGGGCTTTCGTGTTATAATTCAACGTTAAGCTTCAGGTGCCCACCAAGTCCTTCTCGTATTATTCTCATAAGGGTTGAAAGGCGGATGTCACTTGCGTTGTTCTCAATTCGTGAAATATACGTCTTGGTTGTTCCACACTTCTGAGCCAGTTGTTCCTGAGTCATGCCTTGATTCTTTCGAAGTTCTTGAAGCATCACTCCTAATCGAAAAGCTTCAAAGCCTTCTTCAAAAGCTTCTCTTGATTCGGACCCTCTTTCTCCGTATTCTGAGTTCAGATGATCATCAAAGTCTACAATTTTAGTTTTGCTCATTGTAATATTGTTTTTGTAGCTTTTCAGCTAGTTTAATTTCGTTCTTTGGTGTTTTCCGGGTCTTCTTTTGAAATCCGTTCAACACTACTACCAATTTACCCTTATCGAAAAAGCAGAATATTCGGTAGATGTTCGTTCCCGAGATCATCCGCATCTCATACAAGGTTGTTCCTGTGATGTTTTTGAGATATTTCGTTGGCACACGTTCAACTGCCTTAATCAATTTGATTGTCCAGTTAATTCGCTCTTTGATTTTAGGAGTTTGCTTGTTGTAGAACTTTAACAATCGCTCGTGTATCCAAAAAAGATAAAAACAGTCGCTATGCCTTTGGCAAGTGACGGCTATTGGGAAGGCCTCTGGCCGTTTCGTCTTATGAGGCATATGCTTTTTTAGCCATGAGATCTCCTATAAACTCTTCTGGAGTGCATTTAGCAAATCGTAATGCGTTCCCATTTTCCTTGTATGACCGAGCATTGTAGCATTTATAATGCGGATACTTTTGACGAATTGATTTTGATTAGGATTTAAAGAGCCATATCTAAGTTTACCTCATTAACAATTTTTACACCTCCCCTTTCCCAATCTCCCCGATCTTTTTCTGACAAAGCCTCTCCGTAAGCCCTTTTAACCGCTCCACCTTCTCCGCCAGATAGTCCAGCTCCTCTTTAGAAATACTATACTCATCCATCTTATAGCGAGCGTCTACGTAGGCACGGCGCAGTAAGTCAAAAAGCTGTTTTTCTTCATCGGTAGAGTGGGGGAATACTGCAAAGCGAGGATCACAGTTTTTCACCCGCAGGTCCAGCCGCTCCAGGTCATGCTCTTTGGGGCGGTAGTCTGTGTAGACCAGCAGGATGGTGGTGTAGTAGCGTTCCGTGGCTTGGTGGAGATTAAACGCTGCTAAATGGAAGTCGGGTTTATCCAAACAGTAATTAAAGAGGTCTAAAAAGCCATTCGCACCAGTAAACCACTGATCAAAATACCCTTGCGCCTTTTCCCGGGCCTCTTCCGCGGTGAGCTTCTTAGGGTTTTGCAGGTGTACCTTGCCGGTATCATACAGTACAATGCCTTCCTTTTTAATGTCCTTGAAGAAGTAATTGCCCTGCATCAGGGACTGGTTCAGGTGCTTGCCGGAGTGGAAGATGAGGCTGACGGGTGTTTTCACGATGCCGGTATCCCGTAATACCTCGTTCACTTNTCTTCCGCGGTGAGCTTCTTAGGGTTTTGCAAGTGTACCTTGCCGGTATCATACAGTACAATGCCTTCCTTTTTAATGTCCTTGAAGAAGTAGTTGCCCTGCATCAGGGACTGGTTCAGGTGCTTGCCGGAGTGGAAGATGAGGCTGACAGGTGTTTTCACGATGCCGGTATCCCGTAATACCTCGTTCACTTTAGTTTCTATTTTCAGGTGGCACTTCAGGTCGTCATGGAGGGTGACTACCAGCAGGTCATAGTCGCTTTTGTATTCGTAGAGGATGCCTTTTTCCACGTAGGTGTCTTCCACATACTCGCCCCGGGCATAGCTGCCGAACAGGATCACCATTTCTACTTTTTTCATGCTGCTAAGCAGCTTGGTGATGTTCTGTAGTTCTTCCTGTTTGGTAAGGGGTAATTTCTGTAATACTTCGTTCACGGGTGTAAGATAATGGATTATTTCCTGGCACTAAATATAGGTCAATATTTCGTGGATTTAAAAAGCCCTAAGGATGAAGGGAGTAGGTATTGTGCCTGAAAAAAATGGTCTAACGGTGTGGTGAAATACAGGCTTATTTTGTAGCTTGATCCTGTCAACACATCTGACTTTTCATGGTCTAAATGCGCTGAATGAAGGGCAGCGCGAGGCACTGGTCATCTACCTGCTGGGCCAGGCCACCTATGTAGGCAGAGGGCATAGAGCAGAGGGACATAGAGAGTAAATTGAAGTACTAAAAACACATTCACATGGAAAAGTAGCCGGGCGCAAAACGCTAAAAAATAGTACTTAAAATGGTGGGAGTTGCATTTAAGCAAGATCAATACCTGAAAACGCTGTACAGAATCACTAAAGGCCGGTACAGAATCATTTTCAGTCACTAAAAAATCATTCCAGGTCACATAAAAATCGTTCCAGGCCATAAGAAAATCATTCCAGGCCACATGAAAATCATTCCAGGTCACCAAGAAATGACAAAAGCACATCCAAAAAACACACCGAGCCGCCTGAATATCACTCAAGGTCACCGGGAAACCACAGCAGGTCATAAGAAAATGACACTCCATCGGAAAAGAACGGTAAAACGGCAGGCAGCTATGGCAGAAGTACATCGCTGATGCATTTCATCACTGCCTGAGGCCTCAAAAGACCATCAAATTTTTTTACCCTTAGAGATTCATTTATGAAAAATAAGACATTAGAAAGTAAGCTGCCGGGTAGGGTGAAGCAATCTGCTTATCGTGTGTCGGGAGTGTTGTATTCTACGTTTACCCATGGGGAAGGCTCTTGCTTCTTTCTTAGGGCGTCATCGTCATATCGGTTATGCAGATAGTTGGGTTTGGAGTGGGAAAGGTACAGCCATCTCTTTGAAAGTGGAGATTGCCGCGCCTTTCCCCGCGCATGGCCCACCGAAGGCTCGCAATGTCGGTCTGTAGTTATAACTAAGCTTGTCTTAAGCCAGTTTGATAGGGATACGAAGATAAACTTCCTACCGGTCGTCTTTTGCGAACCCTGAGCGTGGGCTAGCGGGTAGGGTGAAGCCATCTCCTTATCGTGTATGAGGAGTGTTCTATTCTATGCTTACCCATGGAGGAGGGCTTCTTTTTCTATCTTAGGACGTCATCATCATACCGGTTATGCAGATAGGCTGATTTGGAGCGTGAAAGGCAGGCCATCTCTTTGAACGGGGGAGATTGCCGCGCCTTTCCTCACGCCTACTTTAAAGCGCATTTAGTGAGGTATCATATTTCAAAAGCTATCTCTGAAGTACACCCGGATTAAGAATCCTATTCTTAAATCAGTATGCATGACGCTATCGCTATATACACGTCAGATGGAGTATTTCTGCTTTACTGGAAAGTTCGTGGCCTTAATATCGAAGTCACAGACTTCTTGGTTACTATTGATAGGCATATAAGGTGCAACCTTAAACCAGTTTGGGGCTATATGCGCCAAGTGGGGCTTATGAATTTTTAGACCCCTATGTTTATTTATCTAATGTGTGCCTTTTAATATTCTCTCTGACAATTTCATACTTATCATTATTCCAATTCCTCCTAAAATGTTCTGTAGGCCGTATAAGCTAATATCACCGTGGTTCAAAAAGACACTCAGGGAATTTGAACATCCAAATATGATTACACCGATTGAAATGAATTGCATCAAAACCATTGGTTCGCGCAATTTAAAAGGATTGTCATTCCAATTCGGCTTTGTCAAAGTTCCTCCAAACACCTTGACTATCAATACTGTTATGATCGTTCCAAAAATCGCCCAACCAATTACTGCGCCAACTGTTGATAAAAATTTGAGCAGAACATCCGTTAAGGTATAGTAAATCGGATCTAAGAAATTAATGACAGCAAATATTGCTAAGAATATTGCCTTACCGTATCCTATTTTATTCCAGTTCTTCATATCATTATATTGGCCCTGGCAATTCGGTAAACATACAAACTTGTCCGTTTATTTTTATTACCTACATATCCAAATCTAATGGATTGGTGTTTTTTTTTAATGAATTAATAACAGCTTTCGTGACAAAGTATAGACTGATTGAGTTTCCCCTTGTCAGGTTCTCTTACTAAAGGACCCTGACGCTTTTGATAGGTTGGTTTTTCTGCTTTTCTGGAACGTTTTCGGTCTTAATATCGAAATTGCAGATTGCCGCGCCTTTTCCCACGCTTGGCCCACCGAAGGCTCGCAATGTCGGTCTGTAGTTATAACTAAGCTTGTCTTAAGCCAGTTTGATAGGGATACGAAGATAAACTTCCTACCGGTCGTCTTTTGCGAACCCCGAGCGTGGGCTAGCGGGTAGGGTGAAGCAATCTTCCTATCGTGTGTCAGGAGTGTTCTATTCTACGTTTACCCATGGGGGAGGGCTTCTTTCTTTCTAAGGGTGTCATCACCATACCGGTTATGCAAATAGGTAGATTTGGAGCGGGAAAGGCACAGCCATCTCTTTGAACGGGGAGACTGCCGCGCCTTTCCCACGCTTTGCCCACCAAAAGGCTCGCAGTGACGATCTGTAGTTATAATTAAAATTTACGATGAAATGAAGTGCCCGACGGACTGTTTAAATGGATGCTGGTAACTCATCTGAATAAGTTCTATCCAGCCTTAAGCCAGTTTGGTACGGATAAGAAGATATAAACACCAGACGTCATTGCGAACCCCGAGCGTAGGCTTGCGGGTAGCGTGAAGCAATCTCCTTATCGTGTGTCGGCAGTGTCCTACTCTACGTTTACCCATGGNTAATTAAAATTTACGATGAAATGAAGTGCCCAACGGACTGTTTAAATGGATGCTGGTAACTCATCTGAATAAGTTCTATCCAGCCTTAAGCCAGTTTGGTACGGATAAGAAGATATAAACACCAGACGTCATTGCGAACCCCGAGCGTAGGCTTGTGGGTAGCGTGAAGCAATCTCCTTATCGTGTGTCGGCAGTGTCCTACTCTACGTTTACCCATGGGAGAGGGCTCCTTCCTCTTTCTTAGGGCATCATCGCAAAATGGTTAGGTTTGGAGCGGGAAAGGCACNGTAACTCATCTGAATAAGTTCTATCCAGCCTTAAGCCAGTTTGGTACGGATAAGAAGATATAAACACCAGACGTCATTGCGAACCCCGAGCGTAGGCTTGCGGGTAGCGTGAAGCAATCTCCTTATCGTGTGTCGGCAGTGTCCTACTCTACGTTTACCCATGGGAGAGGGCTCCTTCCTTTTTCTTAGGGCATCATCGCAAAATGGTTAGGTTTGGAGCGGGAAAGGCACAGCCATCTCTTTGAACGGGGAGACTGCCGCGCCTTTCCCACGCTTTGCCCACCAAAAGGCTCGCAGTGACGATCTGTAGTTATAATTAAAATTTACGATGAAATGAAGTGCCCAACGGACTGTTTAAATGGATGCTNACGTCATTGCGAACCCCGAGCGTAGGCTTGCGGGTAGCGTGAAGCAATCTCCTTATCGTGTGTCGGCAGTGTCCTACTCTACGTTTACCCATGGGAGAGGGCTCCTTCCTTTTTCTTAGGGCATCATCGCAAAATGGTTAGGTTTGGAGCGGGAAAGGCACAGCCATCTCTTTGAACGGGGAGATTGCCGCGCCTTTCCTCACGCATAGCCCCCCAAAGGCTCGCAATGTCGGTCTGTAGTTATAACTAAGCTTGTCTTAAGCCAGTTTGATAGGGATAAGAAGATAAACTACCTACCGGTCGTCTTTTGCGAACCCCGAGCGTAGGCTCATGGGTAGCGTGAAGCAATCTCCTTATCGTGTGTCGGCAGTGTCCTACTCTACGTTTACCACTGTAGAATCAATTACATTCCACTGAATAAATGGATTTCATTTACTGCATAAAAGCAGACCCCTGCTGGTTATTTACTATCCTCTGCTAAATGCGTGCTTATCTCAATGTTACCACCACTATTATTGAAGTGCATTACCTGCCTATCGAGTGATAGAGGTGACAGGTTAATAAAAGGTCGGAACATACCGAAAAGCGACGTTAAACAGGGAGTAGGTATAATTATAATCATATTACCGATGAGCAATTTAAAAGAGATAAACGAAAAAGCGCTGCAGGCGCAAATCGATGAAATCAGGTCAGCTCCAAAGGGATCTCAAATTTTAGCGGCCAATCAACATGTACTTGAGGCTTCAAAGACTTCGGTTTGGGCAGGCGCCGGAGAATTATCGTTAGGGGGATTCATTTGGTGGACTACCAGTTGTAATTTGGTACTGACAGATTTTAGCACCGGGGTAAAATCTGTAGAGTTCTCCGCTTCCGGAACCGGGTTTATGCTTGGGGCAGTAGAGTCCGAATTAGTAGGTGCTTTCGTTGTAGATCCCAACACCTTACCGGAAGACTGTCATTTTTCTATCGGAAGTGGCGCAGTAGAAGAGGGAGTGGTTACATTATTCCTATTGAGTACCAAGGGGTCTATCATAGGAAATTTCTCAGGACCTGCCGAAGGCCTTGACGTAGGCTCTATGTATGGAAGTGGTAAATTGAAGGTGAAACGACTTTAATTTTTATCCGGCAGCAAGCGTGCTTTGCCTGTGGTATTAAAGCAACTTTCTGCCGGTGTTCCGGCACTTTCCGTTAAGCAGTGTTTCATCCGGATGCTGCTACTGATGGTAGTGTACGATACCCGGATCTTCGGCTTTTGTTTTGGCTCATCTCAGGGAAGTGTGGATAAACAGGACTTAATAGTCAGAATCAAAGCCGGTCAGGGTCAGATGCCTGTCGGTCGGCGCCGGGCTCAACCTGCAAGTCCTCTTGATTCTTAAATCATGGCCCCTCAGCATAAAGTAAGCGCTCACTATCCGTGGCATCTCACCATGCACCTTACGCTTACATCCCTCCGGCACACCGCGTAATAAAGAGGGGAGTCAGATGAGACGTACTAACCACTATTTTTAAAACCTAATAATTAACCTTATGACTTACCGTGATAATGATGTTTACTTCTCCATGTCAAAGGAATATTTGCTGATACGTGGCGTGTATACTGTAACAGATTTTTCAGTTACTGAAGGTCAGGACCCCGATAGGAACATTTATGTGGGATTGAAAGTTTCATGTAGTGATAGCGACAAAATGTCTTTTCGCATAGGCCGTAAAGGGTCGGAAAGTGTTGCACAATGGTTTAATGATAAAGTACCAGCCTCACAAAACACCTTCAATCATAGTGCAGGAAAGCTAAATTTTGCTTTCCTCGGAACGTTGGAATTGACAATCAGGG
Source organism: Fulvivirga sp. M361 (assembly GCF_007097395.1). Lineage (GTDB taxonomy): Bacteria > Bacteroidota > Bacteroidia > Cytophagales > Cyclobacteriaceae > Fulvivirga. The sequence continues at coordinate 7,766 of NZ_VKDC01000049.1, read as the reverse complement.
GAGGTATTCTTGGTAACAGACAAGAAACGTTCACCTTTTTGAATGTAGCTCTTGCTCAAGGGAAGAGTGGTACCAGCAATAACTGGTGGTTTGGCGGATCAAATGGCTCTTACGCCCAAAGTAATTCGGTGATCTACAGCGGAACCAACGCCAAAGGTTCTGCCGTTTCTTTTGTCTTTCAGAGAGGTGGTAACAGTGTTGATATGGTGGGTGTTTCCCCGGAGAAACTTGTGGATACGGCAAATTGGATGAAGCAGGTGAACGATTCAGTAAAACTTGACCAGATCATGATGCCGGGAAGTCATGATGCGGGTATGTCAGAACTATCGCACTGCGCTCCTCCGGGACTGGCCGATGGCTACACTAAAACACAAAGCGGTTCCATTGGGCAGCAACTGGCGGATGGTTCACGGTACTTTGACATACGGGTTGATTATGACTACAATGCATTGGTGACGTATCATCGTACAAAGCAATGGGGGTGCAACGGACAGGGGCTGGTACAGGTCCTTGACCAGGTCAAAACATTTTTAACGGCCCATCCCAGTGAAACGGCTATCCTTAAATTCTCCCATATCCGTGACTATGATGATCACGATCCGGCCGTTACCAAACAGAAAATTAATGAACTGCTCAATAGTTATAGTGATTTTATATATGTGAATGCCTCCGGTAGTATTAACCTGGCGGAAGTAATATTAGGCAATACACGAGGCAAAATGATCCTGGTTTTCGACTATAGTGAATTTATAGATCCGGCTTCAGGCCGGTTTCGCTATAAGAATGGAGATTCAATACAGTCTGGTGCAAACGTTACAGTGTACGACCGCTATTCTGATACGTCTGACTATGAGGAGATGAAAAATGATCAGCTTCAAAAATGGAATGAATATGGCGGCCTGGGCAGGGGGTATTTATTTTTGCTTTCGTGGACATTGACTCCTGAACCCCCGGGTAAAACAGTTTCCACACTGGCTGCAGAAGCCAACGCTCAATTGGCGGGTGTATTGTATGACCAAATTATGATCGCCAATGCGGGTAAACCCAATATTGTTTACATCGATTTTTTGAATAGTACGGTTACACAAAGCATTATTCTATACAACCTTCAATAATATTTAATACGGAAGGAGTTGGGTAAGTACGTGCCTGACAGATTAACTATAGGGTGGGGCAACGGATAATATCCAGGAAAGTATCACGGGTAAAGCAGACAGTAACAGTATGTGTGCGAGGTTACACCTTTCTCGAGCAATAGCTTAAAGTTGATTTAAAGAAGTGATAAGCAGTTTACCAGTGGCCAAAGCGCTGATAAGATGACATCTCAAACTTAATTATTTGTATACTTAATTATTCGAATGAAATGCCAACACAACCTGACATTGAGGAAGACCTGAATAGGAAGGCTTTAAAATGGCAGTCGGGTCCCAGGAAGCTGATGGTTATATTTATGCCGGTGTTTATAGTAGTTGCTTCCTTCTTTATCAATCAATACAATCAAACCAGGAAAGAGCGGTTTTCCAGAGCACTGGAAAACTTAAACAGGGATAAACATAAAGGGATAAGGCTTAGCGCTATTGATGATCTTTCTGATTTTGTGGCCAATGCCCATCACGATCTCTTCGATTTGTACATGTTAACAAATGATGAGGAGATAAAGAACAGGGTATTCATCATCCTTGAACCCTATTACGAAAGTATAAACAATCATGATATGCTGGTTCACTTGCGGGCCAGACAATCTGAAACCATAAAAGAAGCAAAACAAGGATGGTTGTATGTCGGAAATTACGACACAAGTAGTAGTTCATGGCTCCGGCAGGCAGATTATACCACTACTTTGTCGTTGGAGGAAATAAACCTGACAGGCAGTCACCCTGATGCATTGATCAATGAAATAATCACGGTCACTTTTCCTCCCGGGGTTACTATAAGGTCGAATTATCCTTCCCCGGGCCTGGCTTCTGTAACGGGTACATTTGAAAAAGGGACCAGGGTTAAAATAACAGAAGTGAAAAACCTTCCTCTGAAAACCGGAGCTAAAACACATATGGTTTGGTGTAAAGTTTCCGGGTTCACGGAATAACTTATTTCGGGATATTATAACCGGTACCGGGTAAGTCATCTCCATACGTCCTTACCATGACGACAGGAGGCAGAAGCAATCTCCTCATCGCCGATGCGAACTAAGTCGATTTACGTCGTACGATCAGGAGACTGCCGCAGTCGTGCCCTACTTTGCAGTGATGGTCGCTATTTTTACTTTCCACACGTCATTGCGATGACGACGCAGGAGGCAGAAGCAATCGCCTCATCGCCGATGCGAACTAAGTCGGTTTACGCCACACGATAGGGAGACTGCCGCAGTCGTGTCCTCCTTCGCAGGGACGTCACTTTTTTACCATCCCCTCACTGTAGAATTTTGACACTTCAGTAGAAAATGGCTACCCTTCGCTGGAAAGATATGCCAGTATCTTTTCTCAGCGATACTTTTACGTTGATTAATGGAAGGTATTAAGTAGGATTAACTGCCTCCCAATAGCAAGTAACTATTCAGTAAACGAAGTAAATGAAATAGTATGCTGTCCCTTAAACGTAAAACAAATTTTATACTGGCCGGTGTCAAAGTTTGCTGTGCAAAAGCTTTAAAAAGCAGAAGTGGTCACAGTAGTCTTTTACTTCGTTTTACTACGTACCCTTACGTATTTAATGCAGGTGTTACGTATTCTAATGATGGAGTTTAGAAACTACCTTGACATTGAAATAAATAGTAACTGAATACAGGTCTTCAACACTTTAAACATATCCCCATGAATAACCACAGTGTAGCATGGTCTATTAACACAAACAACCGGTTCTCTTTAATTTATCCGGATTACCAGGGGCCTCCCTTTTTGGGTGAAAGTCACCTGGTGGACATCAGCCTGGCTGCTTCGGATATAGTGTATGTCCTAAGAAACTCTGACGGGCTAAATACCATAGAATACAGCAAGCAGATAAGATAATAATAGCTTTTTGAAACCGGGATTCTCCACATATTGAAACGAGATTGTGGAGAGGGGTTTCATTGAAAAATATAAGATAAATAAATTTCTAATGATTAATCGAAAATAATATGGAAGGATACATTGGTGAAATCAAACTATTCGCAGGAAATTTTGCGCCAAGAAACTGGTTTTTTTGCGCAGGCGAACTATTGGCAATATCTCAATTCGAGAGTCTTTTTGCAATTATAGGGAACACCTATGGAGGAGATGGAAAAACGACTTTTGCCGTACCAGATCTGAGAGGGCGGGCGGTTATTGGTGTGGGTACCGGCATTGGCCTTACACCAAGGTCTTTAGGTTCACACGCAGGGCATGAGAATATTACCCTAAATACCAATCAAATACCGGCCCATAGACATCAGGCAGCAATGAGTGGCGGGAAAGCAGATCTATATACCTCTGCTAATCCGGGACAGGCCGAAACCCCATCTGAAAATGATGCTGTTTCAGCAGATGGAGCAGGTACGGCATTTATCTACGGTCTGGGCCCGGCCGATGTAAAAATGGCGTCGACCAGCATTCAAAATGTTTCAGGTACCATAACAACTGCCCTGACAGGAGGAAATCAAAGTCATGACAACATGCAACCATCGCTGGCGCTGAATTATATTATTTGTCATACCGGTATTTACCCGTCAAGGGATTAAAAAGCCGGACACTATATAACTCCAAATGAAAGGTTAGCCATCTTTTATCGGCTTACAATCTGATTAGGGTTGACAGAAGAAACCGAAGAATTAATGATATGAAATTAGCAGGAATATTAGCTCTTACCGCTATTTTTTTTAGTGTGACACTGAACGCCCAGACGATGGAAACGGAACCAAACGGGGCCCCGGCACAAAGTGGGGTGATTACCGTCCCAACCACTGCCACCATACAGGGTAATGTTTGCCTGGGAACGGGTTGCCCAGCCCCAGACCCTGTCGATTTTTGGCATATAACGGATGGTTCGGGGGGAGCTTTTAGGGCTGCCTGGTCAGCCAATGTAGAAGTGACACTCAGAGAATATCCTACTTCAGCCAGAAATACAGTACCTTCAAATACGGTACTCACTTCCGGAAATGTGGTTACTTTGAATGCCAGTCGTTTTTATTCCGTTTCTGTACGATTTGTCGTTTCTGGGGTTTTAACTCATTATTCAGTTAAACTGGGTAACAACCCTCCAACAGCCAGAAGTTTTATTCTTAATGACAGTTATCAAGGGCTGTCCTACATTTTTACTGCAAGCCAATTTGGGTATTCGGATGCGGATGGAGATCCATTAAGTTTGATTAGGATAACCAGCTTTCCCGGGTTTACGGCTGTTTACATTGACGCCAATGACAATGATACTTTTGAATTAAGCGAAAGAGTAGCGCCAGGTGAGACCATTCCAAAAGCCGAAATAGACGCAGGAAATTTTCAGCTTAGCTATTCAAATAACAGTAGTGTTCGCAATTTTAGGTTTGAAGTATTTGATGGATTTGAGTATAGTGCTGCTGATTACAATGTCCGTATAGTGCCCATTCCTATACCTACTTTGACACTTGCTATCGATGACGCCAATGCCCCTGAACAAATAGTAAGCAATAATTTCGTTACCGCAACCCTGTCAAACGCATATGGTGCAAACACTACGGTCGATTTGTCCTTTAGCGGTACAGCCACCAATATAGCAGACTACACCAGAAGTGCAAATTCCATCATTATACCGGCCGGTTCAACAACGGGAACGATAAACCTGAATAATGTAGATGATGCGTTATTTGAAGATGATGAAACGGTAATAGTGGACATTGCAAGTGTCACGAATGGTAATGAATCAGGAACTCAACAGGTCACTTATACCATATTAGATGACGATGGACCGGAATTATCAATAGCAGCGACTACGCAGGCTGCTGAAGATGCCACCGATGGACTATTCACTGTTTCAACCTCCAGGCAGTTTGCCACAGCGACAAATGTGACCTTTACGGTGGGAGGAACTGCTTTATCAGGCATAGATTATACGAGTTTGGGTACCAGTTTTACTTTTCCGGCCAATACCAATTCAGTGACGCTCACTGTTCCCGTGATCGCGGATAATCTGGTAGAAGCAGATGAAACGGTCATCGTTACCCTCACCGGCACCGACAATGCCAATGTGACGATAGGGGCTACGGATGAAGCTACGGTAACAATCGCGGATGATGATGTTGCTGCTCTTTCGATTGTAGCTACCACTCCGGCTGCTGAAGATGGAACGAATGGATTGTTTACGATCAGTACCACTAAGGAATTCAGTGCAGCGGTAACGGTTAACCTTTTGGTGACCGGTACAGCCACAGCTGGTACCGATTATTCCACGTTAACCAGTTTTATCTTTCCTTCCAATGCATCCTCCACAACACTACCGGTAGTAGTGCTTCCTGATAACCTGGTAGAAGCCAACGAAACGGTGATTGTTACGATGACGGGCACGAATAACCCCAGCGTTACCATAGGGGCAACAGATGATGCAACCATTTCTATCATCGATAATGATGTAGCAGTATTATCAATAGCAGCTACTACTCAGGCGGCGGAAGATGCCACAGATGGCCTGTTTACCATTACAGCCACCCATCCGTTTTCAACTCCGGTGACAGTAGATATAACCGTAGGAGGCAGCGCTACACAAGGTACTGATTACGCCACCATTGGCACACAGGTAGTTTTTCCGGCAAACCAGAATACAGTAACCATTCCCATTGATATTACAGCTGATAATAATGTTGAGGCAAATGAGAATGTGGTTATTACCCTAACCGGGACAGACAATGGCGATGTTACTATTGGAGCCAGCGATGAGGCTACGGTCACCATCACGGATGATGATGTGGCTGAATTGTCCATTGTAGCGACTACCCAGGCCGCTGAAGATGCTACCCATGGATTATTCACTGTTTCAACTTCCGGGCAGTTTGCCATGGCAATAAATGTCACTTTTACGGTAGGAGGAAATGCCACGTCAGGCACAGATTATAGCCCGTTAGGTACCGGTTTTACTTTTCCGGCCAACACAAATTCTACGACGATTTCCGTTCCCGTACTTGCTGACAATCTGGATGAAGCGGATGAAACAGTCATGTTGACCTTAACCGGTACGGATAATGCTGCCGTGACCATAGGAACTTCCGATAATGCCACGGTGATCATAACCGATGACGATGAAACACCCGTGGTCACTCCCTCGCAACTGTTTACAGTTGATGAAAACGAGGCCAACGGTACTGCCGTGGGTACGATCATGGCAACAGATTCTGATGCAGGCACAACATGGAGTAACTGGGCCATCGTATCAGGCAATACTGCCGGGGTTTTTAGTATTGATCCACCGAGTGGTCAGTTGAGTATTGTAGATAATACAAACCTGGATGGTGTTACAGCTTCCTATACACTTTCCGTTACTGTAAGCGATGGTACGAATACCAGCCTGGCTGAAATGGTAACCGTAAACGTTAATGCCGTCAATGATGCACCCGGTTTCACCCCCGGAGCTGATCAAACCGTTACAGCCGGAGCGGCTGATTACACCATTGATCACTGGGCGACTGCCATTACGGCGGGGCCAGAGGATGAAGCAGGTCAAACGCTCATCTTTAATGTGACGAATGACAACGCAACATTATTTTCCACCCCACCGGCCATCAGCGCCAGCGGAGATCTCACCTTTAGCGTTGCCGCCGGAGTGAGTGGTGCCGCTACTGTTTCAGTAAACCTTTCTGATGATGGCGGTACGGCTAACGGCGGAGAAGATACCAGCGATGTAATACAATTTACCATCACCGTAGAAAAACAAACGCAAATGATCACGTTCGAAACGATTACGGATAAGAAAATAGGGCAGGACCCCTTCGCTCTGGTAGCTACCGGAGGCACATCCGGCAATCCGGTCATGTTCAGCATCACGACTGTGCCTTCCACAGGGGTGGCCACCTTGGCGAACAATATCATCACCTTAGAAGGTGGCATAGGCAGTGTAACGGTAACCGCCACCCAAGAGGGTAGCGATGCCTTTGAAGCGGCTGATCCGGTAAGCCAAACCTTTAATGTAGTGCCTAACTTCGCTTTCCTGCCTACGCTATTCACCCCTAACCGTGATGAAGTGAACGACCGTTTTGTGATTCGCGGAGGAGGAGCAGTGACCACGATCAACTTTAGTATCCTGGATCGGGAAAGTAATACAGTGTACACATCTAACGATTGGAATGAACTTTCGCAACAAGGGTGGGACGGAACTTCCGCAGGAAAGGAACAGCCTGCAGGCACTTACATATGGGTAGTAAAAGGAACCCTTGCCGATGGTTCCCCGCTTCAGATCAATGGTAAGGAAACAGGTATTATCAGATTGTTACGGTAAGTTTTAAATGCATCGAACAAATGATGCAAAGCGCAAGAGGTGCTTTTTGCATACTATAAACATCAGTGAACAGATCAGTTAAACCCGATCTATGCAATAGAATAATTAAAAGGGGGGGCTTAGATTATTGATTTGTGAGAATATTCCCTGCATCCATGGTCTTTTTTTAGTAGGTAGAGAGATTTTCAATACGGTTTTATTGGCATGATTTACTGTCCAAGCCCCTATGGCCAGGCTTATCCATTCATCCAGCCCCCAAACGGCACTTTTTACATTGGGGTACATCCGCACAGCCATAAGGTACTTATGGTGCTCTTCTTCCAGGTAGCCGAGTAGCTCTTCGGTGTAAAACC
>NZ_VKDC01000048.1 GCF_007097395.1 Fulvivirga sp. M361 | reverse complement strand
AATCAATATGTTATTTTCTCAAAGATTATCTGAAATATCTTCAGGGGTGGCTAAACAACTCCTCAGTACATTCTATGTTTTATCTAAAATCAGATTTCTTAACCCAATGAATAATGCGGGTTAACATAGTCGCTCCGCCAGCGCACAGATACATCTGCATGGCCACGCTGTTCCAAACGACTATTAATTGTTTTACCTACACACTTTCGGAATCACACTTCATTTTATTTGCCATGATTCTTGGAGGTGTATGTTATCGAGTTAGGATACAATCTAATTTGGCTAGAACGAAAAGTTTCATTCGAGGTCAATTAGAAGAATTAAAAGAAGAGATCAAGAATCTTGAAAGTCTCCAAACGGAAGCAACATCTGAAAAGCAAAAGCTTATAGCGTTAAAAACTGCGTTGGCAGAATATGAGAATGGAAACACCTTAAAAATGATACGAAGAATCCGCATCCATTTGCCATTCTCACATGCCTCTCAATGGCAAAAACGACAAAAAAGTGCTCTGATTTTCGAGGGCTGGTAAACGATTGGGATTTGAGAAATATTGTATGGTGAGTAGGGATTGCAAATATGATATTTTCATAGATGCCGCTGGTAATCCATACTATGATGCAATACACGAATGATTAAAATGTCAGGATCGCTGTTCAGATAAAAAACCATATGGGACTTATAAGTAAATCTTTTTAATGAACGTGAAAATTCTGATGCATCCCGGCCAATATCAGGATTTTTAATTCAGGTCTGAAATAAGTCATGCATCCCTAACAAATAGTTTTGCGCCTGTAAAATTCCGAACTTTTCAATTCCATATTCATAAACACCAGCAATGTCGTTTTCACTTTCTGTTGAAAGTCTATAAACGCCCATCTTTCTTCATTCGTTCTTCTACCTCTTTCATAATATCAGGAATATTGTTTTCGCTTATTCCACTGTCCAGACCTTTTTGGATAGCAGCTTTTAAGGCTAAAAACTTGGCATTTTTAGATTGATCCTGGCGGACAAGGTATCGCAAATACTCACTATCGTTGGTAAATTCTCCAGCTTCTATTTGAGCCTTGATCCACTTATCCTGTTGATCTGTGAAAGTAACAGTTTTTCTAATAGTTCCCATTTTTCTGAGCTCATCTATGGATTCAATAATCATACTATTGGTGTAATATAACTCATTTGCGTGATTGCAAACAAAACTCTTCCTGTGGAAATTTTCCTATTCACAGCTTCCACACCCATTTACTATTCCCTCTGGCCCTTTGCAGCACACTACCACCTAAAATTATGAGAGGAGAACTCTAGACCATTATCCACCCGGATCATTTGAGGTAAGCCCTGTTCTTCCTCTAAGTATTGTAACGTTCTGATCACAAGATTTGAAGGAAGACTTAAGTCTATTTCAATAGCCAAGGCTTCTCGATTAAAATCATCGTTGATGTTAAGTACGCTAAGCTTTCGGCCGTCTTGCATAGCTCTCATCATTTTATTTAAAATTAATCTAAATAAACTTTGAGCATTTAGGCGCCGCTTATATATTTGCATCAACTATTTTTAATCAGTCTAAATAATATCAAACACTCCAATGTATAAGTTAAACGCTCTCATTTGTCTTTCACTCATCTTATTTTCAGCCTGTTCTGACGATGACAATGGCCCCTCAGTAACCGCTCCTGACACCTTCACCTTTGAAAGAGACGGTCAAAGTTCTGTTTCTTTCAGTGGACAGACTACCCGGATCTTAATGGGGGAAGAGTTGATCAGTGCTATGAAAGACTTTGAAAGCTCAACACTTGAATTACTGGAGATGTATAAAAATGAAACCGCAGACGGTGGAGATGCTAATCCATTTGGTAATGAGGACCTGAATGGTTCTGACAAGAGTATTCGAAGCAAAACGGCCGCTTCACGTGATTTCTTTTCTGCCAATACCATAGAAGCCAGTCAAATTAAAGAAGATTTTGAACAATGGATAGAAAAACAGGTAGGTGAAGTCTTCCCCAATGAGCTCACCGTAGCAGCGCCTGGTACAGCAGGTCAAATTGCTGATGGCAGTTCAACACGTTTTGTTAATGCCAATGGGTTAGAATATAACCAATTGGTCAACAAATCGTTGATCGGTGCACTGATGCTGGATCAGGCACTCAACAATTACCTTGGGACCGCCGTCTTGGATGAAGCGGATAACCGCTCTGAAAATGACGCCGATATAGTAGCAGATGGTAAAAATTATACCACCATGGAGCACAAGTGGGATGAGGCTTACGGATACCTGTACGGTACTTCTGCAAGTACAGCTAATCCTAATGCCACTATTGGTGAGGATGACAGCTTTCTGAATAAATATGTTGGTCGCGTAGAAAACGATGCCGATTTCACAGGAATAGCCGATGATATATTTAACGCTTTCAAATTAGGACGCGCAGCCATCGTTGCCAAAGACTACACGTTAAGGGACCAGCAGGCTGATATTATTAAAGAAAAACTTTCCGAAGTTATTGCAATACGCGCCGTTTATTATCTGCAACAGGGAAAAATGGCTTTACCGGATGACCGAAACAATACAGCCGCATATGGAACGACTTTTCATGATCTGTCCGAAGGGTACGGATTTATTTATAGCTTACGCTTTACAAGACGTCCGGGAAGCGATGCCCCATACTTTACAAAAGCTGAGGTAGACGGCTTTTTAGAAGATCTTTTAGGAGATGGGCAAAATGGTTTATGGGATGTTACCGATGCTACACTAGATGCTTTGTCTGAGGCCATTGCCGCTAAGTTTAATTTCACAGTAGAACAAGCAGGAGAATCATAAGTAGACCATTAACAAAATATTGAAGAACGTAATGATAAGACGGATAGTATTTGGTTTGACACTGGTAATGGGTGCCTGGGCGTGCAGTAGCGACGATTCTCCCGGGTCCGGATCAGATGGTTTTGATCGATCGGCATTATTGATCAACTGGGCGGATAACATTATCATTCCAGCCTACGAAGCATATGCAGCATCATTGGCAAAGCTGACCACCGCAGAAAATCAATTTACAATCAACTTATCGGTCCAAAACCTGGAAGAGCTTCGAACTGCCTGGCTGGAAGCTTACATCGCCTGGCAGCATGTTTCCATGTTTGAGATAGGAAAAGCAGAGGAATTGACCTTAAGAGATTTTACGAATATTTTCCCGGCAAATGCAGCGGAAATTGAGTCCAGTATTTCTTCCGGGGTTCCTCCTTTTAACCTAGAACTACCGTCGTCACGGGATGAGCAAGGCTTTCCGGCATTGGATTATCTGCTTTTTGGGATTGCCGATAATGATGAGGATATTGTAGACCAATTTAGACAAGATGCAAAGTACGGTATTTACTTAAGCCAGGTGGTTACACGCCTGAATAGTTTGACCAATGAAGTACTTGACGACTGGAAAGATGAGTTTAGAGATGAGTTTGTAGAGAACAACGGATCCACCGCAGGCAGTTCGGTAAACAAGTTGGTCAATGACTATATGTTTTACTATGAAAAAGCACTTCGCGCAGGTAAAATAGGCATCCCGGCCGGGGTATTTTCCACTTCTCCTCTAAGCGACCGGGTGGAAGGTCTCTATTCAAAAAAGTACTCTAAAGTATTGTTTGAAGCAGCTTTACAGGCTACGATAGATTTTTTCAATGGCAAGCATTTTGACGGTGCCGGTACCGGACCCGGCTTAAATACGTATCTGGCCTTCCTGAATACGATCACTGAAGGAGAAAACCTGGCTACTGCTATTAACAGCCAGTTCACTAAAGCACAAAGCACCAGCGGGTTGCTGAAAGACAGCTTTTTTGACGAGGTAGAAACCAACAATACGGCCATGCTCGGCGCTTACAATGAATTACAGGCTGTTGTTCCTTTAATGAAAGTAGACATGTTCACAGCCCTCAATATACGCGTAGACTTTGTAGACGCTGACGGTGACTGATGCCATGGATTAACACATATCTCCATAATACCACGAAGGCTGCACCACTTGCGGCCTTTCGTATTTTTTTTGGAGCCATGATGTTTTTGAGCATCGTTCGTTTCTGGAGCTATGGGTGGATCGAAAAATTCTACATCGAACCAAAGTTCTTCTTTTCCTACTATGGGTTTGAATTCGTCAAACCGCTGGGAGAATATACCTACCTGTTATTCATCTTATGCGGACTGTCAGCATTGGCGGTATGCCTGGGATATCGCTATCGACTGGCCATCATAACCTTCTTCCTGAGCTTTACCTACATTGAGTTAATGGATAAAACCACTTATCTCAATCACTACTATTTCATCAGCCTCCTGAGCTTTTTAATGATCTTCCTGCCTGCCAATGCTTACTTTTCATTAGATGCTAAGCGCAACCCGGGAATAGCCTTCCAATACATTCCCTCCTGGTCTGTAGATGCCATAAAACTCCTCCTTGGCATAGTTTATTTCTATGCAGGACTGGCAAAATTAAACTCGGATTGGCTCATAGAAGCCATGCCTTTAAAACTATGGCTACCTTCCAGCTACGACCTGCCTTTACTGGGAGCGCTTTTGCAAAAAACCTGGGTCATCTACCTGTTCAGCTGGAGTGGCGCAGTCTATGACCTCTGTATCCCCTTTCTGCTCCTATGGAACAAAACCCGATGGATGGCCTTTGCTTTGGTTGTTACCTTTCATGTACTTACCGGCGCTCTTTTCCCCATTGGCATGTTCCCGTACATCATGATTGTAAGCACCACCATCTTTTTCAACCCGGACCTGCACGAGCGTTTTCTGGCAGGTTTGGCAAAATTATGCCGCACCCGGAAACAGGTATTTGACAATGGACGAAAAATGACCACAAAACTGATAACTGCCGGTCGCCCGAAATTAACGGTATTGGTCGTTTTCTTTATGCTACAACTGATTTTTCCCTTCAGGCATCTGGCATATCCCGGGGAGTTGTTCTGGACTGAAGAAGGCTACCGGTTTTCCTGGCGCGTCATGCTGATGGAAAAAGTGGGTTACGCGCACTTTAAAATTGTAGATGGTGTAACTGAGCATCAGTTTTATATAGATAATACTGATTTTCTTACACCTTTGCAGGAAAAACAAATGGCCACCCAGCCGGACTTCGTGATACAGTACGCCCATTTCTTGAAAGAACATTGCGAAAAGCAGGGATACCAGCAGGTGCAGGTATATACTGATAGTTACGTAGCCCTCAACGGCCGCAGGAACCAGCCCTTTATTGACCCCAAAGTAAACCTGGCGGCATTACACGATTCTTTTCAACACAAAAACTGGATATTACCATTCAACGATGAAATTAAAGGTCTGTAGTCTGCTGTTGTTTTTTGCATTTACCTATGCTCCGCTTTTGGCCCAATTTGAACTATCAGGTCTGGTGCTGGACGCTAACACAGATCAGCCTATCGGCAATGCAGAAGTATTCAACAACACTACCAAAGAGCTTAAACGGACCAACTCAAAAGGTGAATTCCGTTTTACACAATTAGAAAAGGGGGACTATTTTCTCACTGTCTTTGCCATAGGATACAATCCGTTAAAACAACAAGTCTCCATCTTTCAGGACCAAACGCTAAAAATAGCACTGACCCCTTTCAGCAATGAGCTTTCGGAGGTGGTCATCCGACGTCAAAAAGAAGAGCTATTCGGCTTGAGCAGACTCAACCCTGTAGAGGGCACTGCTATTTATGCGGGTAAAAAATCAGAAGTAGTCTTGCTGGACAATGCCGTAGGAAACTTTGCGGCTAATAATGCGCGCCAGATCTATTCGCAGGTGGTTGGGCTGAACATTTACGAAAATAACGATGCCGGTCTGCAATTGAATATCGGGGGGCGTGGATTAGACCCCAACCGAACAGCTAACTTTAATACCCGTCAAAGTGGCTATGATATTAGTGCAGATGTACTGGGCTACCCCGAAAGTTATTATACTCCGCCTGCAGAGGCTTTGAGTGAAATACAGGTCATACGCGGCGCTGCCTCACTTCAATATGGCTCACAGTTTGGCGGATTGATCAATTTTAAATTCAAAAAGCCACATGCTACTAAAAAAATAGAGCTGTTGTCACGCCAGTCTGTGGGGTCTTTTGGGCTCTTTACCAGCTTCAATAGTATGTCAGGCACAACGGGTAAGTTCAGCTACTACACCTATTTTAATTACAAACGGGGGGACGGTTTCCGGCCTAATTCGGCTTTTGATTCTTACAATTATTTCGGTTCATTTAATTATGCACTGAATACTAATACTTCGCTGACGCTGGAAACTACTTACCTGCACTATCTCGCCCAGCAGGCAGGTGGACTTACGGACACCCAATTTGAGCAAAACATTAACCAAAGTAACAGGGAAAGAAACTGGTTCGAGGTAGATTGGAGACTTGTGGCATTGAAACTGAAACACAAATTCTCAACCCGTACAGACTTCAGCTTAAATGTATTTGGCCTTGATGCCGAAAGAAATGCACTGGGCTTCAGGGGCGACCCACAACGCCCCGAAAGGAATCCTATTACAGAAATAGATGACTCAGAAGCTTTCACAAGAGATCTGATAAAAGATGAATTTAATAATTGGGGGGCTGAAGCGCGTTTGCTCACACGCTATGAATTATCCGGAAAAAAAGCCGTTTTTCTGATAGGTTCTAAATATTACCGTGCTAACAATGCCTCACGGCAAGGGCCCGGTAGCAATGCTTTTGATGATGATTTTTCTTTTCGCAACAGTGAGTTTCCCTCCTACCCGCATCAGTCCGGTTTCGATTTCCCGAACACTAATATTGCCGTGTTCGGAGAAAACATCTTCTTTCTGAATGATAAGCTGTCCATAACTCCCGGTTTCCGGTTTGAACATATCAAAACAGCTTCGGAAGGTCAGTATACAGAAGTAGGGTTTGATCGTGCCGGTAACGAGATATTACGACAGGACACTACGGATAATCGTGATTTCAATCGATCCTTCATCCTGTTGGGACTTGGCACCAGTTATCGGCAATCGCAGGGGTTAGAGTTTTATGCAAATCTCTCTCAAAACTACCGGTCCGTAACCTTTAGCGACATCCGGGTAGTCAACCCTACCTTTATTGTCGATCCGGAAATTGAGGACGAAAATGGTGCTACAGGTGATTTCGGCATACGCGGTAAATGGCAAAAAAACCTGTCTTACGATATTGGCGGCTTTTCATTGTTTTATAATGACAGAATTGGTACGATACTGGTTCAGGAAGGTGAAAATAAGGGAGACAGAGTCAGAAAAAATATAGGCGATGCCATCATTTATGGTTTTGAAATGTTCCTGGATTGGAATGCAGTGAATTTCCTAAGCCTCAATGAAGATCAATTTCGACTAAATCCATTCATTAATATCGCCCTGACCCGATCAGAATATCTGAATAGTGAAGACAATAATGTCAAGGGGCGCCAGGTAGAGTTTATCCCTTCCGTAAACCTTAAAACAGGTGTAAGTTTTGGTTATAAAAATTTCATGGGCAGCCTGCAATACACTTATCTCTCAGAACAATATACCGACGCGCAAAACACACCGCGGCCGGAAGAAGGAGATAGTCGTGAAGGCATCATTGGCAGTATTCCTGCCTACAGCATCCTAGATCTCTCAGCCTCTTATAAAATCGGAAAATTCAGAGTAGAAGCGGGAATCAATAACCTTATGGATGAAAAGTACTTCACCAGACGTGCCACAGGCTACCCCGGTCCTGGTATTATCCCTTCAGACCCCAGGTCATTCTACACTACCTTACAGTTTAAATGGTAGAACAAAGACACAGTCAAACGCATTTTCTTATATTCGCTTTACAACGAATATGATATCCAAAGATCTATCACGTAAAGAGTCCATCCAACGCATAGGTTCCAACCTGTTTAGAAAACACGGTTACACCACTACCTCAATGCAGGACATTGCCAGTGAAATCGGCATTAAACCAGCCAGTTTATACAACCATATCAAGTCAAAACATGAAATACTGGTCCACTTGCTGATGCAAGGCGCTAACCTGTTCGTGGACGGTATGCAGGAAATAAAGTCATCCTCGCTCCGATCCATAGAAAAATTAGAGCGCCTGATCGGACTGCACGTACACCTTTCGGTAGAACACACCGATCTCATGGCACTGATGATGGTAGAATGGAGACACCTGGAAAATCCGGAACGTGAACAGTATGCCGCACTCCGTGAAAACTATGAAGCTAATTTCAGGAACATTTTGGTACAGGCCATGCAGGAGGGAGATATCCGGGAAATAGATACGGAAATTGCGCTTTTCTCCATTTTAACTACATTGCAACGGTTCTATTCCTGGTACGACAAACATTCCGACTTAAATTCTCTTGATCTTGAGAAGCACCTGATCCAGTGTCTCTTAGGCGGCATACGGGTGTAATTATTTTGGAAGTCTAACTAATGATCGTTAGTTTTATGCTAATCATTATTAGTTATGAAATTTTATCCACTAGAAATAAGTGATCTTGAAAAGACCACCGACGAGTGTACTATCGTCACCATGAAGGTAAATGAAGACCTTCAGGACACCTTTAAATACACCCAGGGTCAATACCTCACTTTTAAAGCTTTAGTTGAGGGTGAAGAACTTCGCAGGTCTTATTCATTATGCTCGAGTCCTTTGGACAAAGAGTGGAAAATTGGCGTAAAGAAAATACAGGACGGAAGATTTTCCTCTTTTGTAAACGACCATCTGAAAGTAGGTGATACGTTGGAAGTTGCTCCGCCTGCCGGCCGGTTTTTTGTGGAGATCAACGCTACCAAACCCAGACACATTGTAGCCTTTGCAGCCGGTAGTGGTATTACACCAATGCTCTCCATCATCAAAACACACCTAACGCAGGAGCCGGATACCAGCATCCAGCTATTTTATCTCAATAGAACGGTCTCTTCCATCATACTCAGGGAAGAACTGGAAGCGCTGAAAAACCTGCATATGGAACGATTTGAACTATTTCATATCCTTGACGAAGAACAACGTAACGTACACTTATTGAACGGCAGGTTGGATGAAGAAAAATTAAAGCAACTGTTTAACAACGGTTTGTGTGATAAAGAAGAAATAGACGAAGTATTCATATGCGGACCACAACCCTTGATCTTTGCCATCAAAGACTTTTTAACCTCGGAAGGGATAAATGAGAAGAAGATCCATTTTGAACTCTTCGGCACACCGGTTACCGCTAAAAGCAAAAAAGCAGACAATAAATTCAAGGGTAAAATGGCTGACGTTACGATCCATGAAGGGGGTAAAACACTGACATTTAAAGTTCCGCAGGGAGAAGGTAACATTCTGGACAGCGCTTTGAACAATTCAGCGGACCTGCCGTTTGCCTGTAAAGGAGGGGTTTGCTGTACATGCAAGGCAAAATTAGTCGAAGGTTCGGTAGATATGTTAGTCAATTATGCACTGGAGGGTGAGGAGGTGAAAGATGGATTCATATTAACCTGCCAGTCAATACCCACCTCGGACAAGGTAGTAGTAAACTTTGACGTTTAAGAAAATTAGTAAAAAATGAGCGCAATGGATATCAAGAGTTTAGAAGAGCGATTTAACGAGAGAATAGACGCAGGCGAAAGCATCGAAGCGAAAGACTGGATGCCTGAGAAATATCGTAAAACACATATACGGCAGATCTCGCAACATGCACATTCTGAAGTAGTAGGAATGCTCCCGGAAGGGAACTGGATTACCAGAACCCCGACTTTGAGAAGAAAAGTAGCCTTGCTAGCCAAAGTACAGGACGAGGCCGGTCATGGATTATACCTGTACAGTGCCGCTGAAACATTGGGCATCACACGTGATGAAATGATGGAACAATTGAATTCCGGCAAAGCCAAGTATTCCAGCATCTTCAATTACCCTACCCTAAGTTGGGCAGATATTGGGGCAATCGGCTGGCTGGTAGACGGAGCTGCTATCATCAACCAGGTGATGCTTACCCGTACTTCCTTCGGTCCGTATGCCAGGGCGATGGTAAGAATCTGTAAAGAAGAAAGCTTCCACCAGCGTCAGGGCTATGAGATCATGTTAACCCTTGCCAATGGAACGCCGGAGCAAAAAGAAATGGCTCAGGATGCCCTGAACCGATGGTGGTGGCCCTCCTTAATGATGTTTGGCCCGCGTGATGAAGATTCACCTAATACGGCACAGTCGGTACGCTGGAAGATCAAACGAAAGACCAATGATGAATTAAGACAACAGTTTGTGGATAATACCGTGCCTCAGGCAGACTACATTGGTTTAACGATCCCCGATCAAGACCTTAAATGGAATGAAGAGAAAGGTCACTATGATTTCGGCCCTATCGACTGGGACGAATTCTGGCAGGTAGTAAATGGCAATGGTATCTGTAATAAGGAAAGGTTGAAGGCAAGGAACGATGCATGGGACAATGGCGAATGGGTAAGAGATGCAGCTATTGCACATGCAGAAAAGCGGCAGAATAATAAGGTAGTAAAGAAAAGCGCATAAACTGCTTACTGGATATTGTTAATGAGCAACTGGTTATTAGTCAAACAAGCTTAAAAGATGAAAAAGAAAGAATGGCCTTTATTTGAGGTGTTTATCAGAAGTAAAAACGGCCTGGAACATCGTCATGTGGGCAGTTTACATGCTGCAGACAGTGATATGGCAATGGAAAATGCCCGTGACGTTTACACCAGGAGAGCGGAAGGTGTTAGTATATGGGTAGTGGAATCCAGGCATATCATGGCTTCCAACCCTGAGCATAATGGCGAGCTGTTTGAGCCTGCACAGGACAAAGTATATCGCCATCCCACATTTTATGACCTACCTGACGAATTAAAGCATATTTAAATGAACAACAAGTTATACGAATACCTGCTTATGTTGGGGGACAACTCTATGATACTGGGACACCGGTTATCAGAGTTGTGCGGACATGGCCCAAACCTGGAAACCGATATTGCATTGACAAACATCTCCCTGGACCTGTTTGGGCAGGTAAGAAGTTATTTTCAATATGCCGCTGAGGTAAAAGGCGGGGAATTTACCGAAGATACAATTGCTTTCTTACGTAAAGACCGTGAATATCGACATGTACTGCTGGTTGAGCAACCCAATGAAGATTTCGGACATGTCATCGGGCGTCAATTCCTGTACGACAGCTACCACTTACCTCTACTCAAACAACTCACAGAAAGTAAAGATGAAACTATCGCTGCCATAGCGCATAAATCGGTGAAAGAAGCCCGTTATCATTTACGGTTTTCTTCCGAATGGGTAAAAAGACTGGGTGATGGCACGGACGAAAGCCATCAACGTATGCAAAAGGCCATAGAACACCTCTACCCTTTCATTTTTGAGCTTTTCCAGGAAACCGATATAGAAAAAGAAATGAAAGAGCTAAAGATAGGTGCGGACCTTTCTCGTATTAAAGAGGAAAGCATGACGACCATCGGAGAAGTGCTGGCCGACGCTACTTTAAAAATCCCTGAAAGTGCTCCAAGAATGGCGAAAGGCAAAACGGGTATTCATTCCGAGCATCTCGGATTCATATTATCAGACCTTCAATACATGCAACGGGCTTATCCGGACATGCAGTGGTAGAGTCATCGCCACATATAGAAAATAAACAAGTAGAGCAAGCGCTCTGGCAGGTTTCCGATCCTGAAATCCCGGTGTTGTCTGTCATGGATATGGGAGTGATCAGAAAGGTCAACATAGAAGGTAATAAGGTGTATATAGACATCACCCCTACCTACTCCGGATGTCCGGCTATGGATACCATTGCAGATGATATCACAAAGGCCGTACAAAAGGAAGGATTCGAAGTGAAAGTGAAGCTCGTATTATCACCCGCCTGGACTACCGATTGGATCACTGCACGCGGCAGGCAACAACTGGAAGAATATGGCATTGCCTCACCCCTAAGTGCTGAGCTGGATAAGCAGGCACTACTGGAAGGGGGGCGAATAGTGAAATGTACGAATTGCGGATCTACCAATACACGCATGGTCAGTCAGTTCGGATCTACCGCCTGCAAGGCCCTTTTCCAGTGCGAAGACTGCCTGGAGCCCTTTGATTACTTCAAATGCCTTAAGTAACTTCAATCATAATCCACTTCAATCCACCAATAAAAACTGACACCATTTATGGACCCCATACTCTTCAGCATTGAGCAAAACATAGCCACTATAACATTAAACCGGCCGGAAGCTTTTAACAGTGTAAATGCGGCATTAGCTCATGCTTTGATCAAAGCACTGGATCAATGCGCAAAAGAGGACGAGGTACGCGCTATTATTCTTACGGGAAACGGAAAGGCTTTTTGCGCCGGTCAGGATCTGAAAGAAGTTACTTCACCTGACCTTAACCCAGGCTTTGAAGTGCTTATGACCGAGCACTATGAGCCCATATTATTCCGGTTAAGAAGCATAGAAAAACCGATAATAGCCGCTGTCAACGGTGTGGCTGCGGGCGCCGGGGCTAACTTCGCTTTGGCTTGCGATATTGTAGTAGCGTCAGAGACTGCCAGCTTTATACAGGCATTCAGCGCCATAGGCTTGATCCCTGACAGCGGAGGTACTTTTACATTACCAAGAACAGTAGGTATGGCAAAGGCCAGTGCATTGGCCATGTTAGGCGATAAAGTTCCTGCACAAGAAGCAGAACGAATAGGCATGATATATAAGTACTTTCCACAAGATACTTTTGAACAGGAAGTGCAACAAATAGCGGCTAAACTGGCCAAAATGCCTACCAAAGGATTAGGTCTGACCAAAAGGGCATTCAATGCCTCACTTGGCCATACCTTTGAAGAACAAATGAAGTTAGAAACGACATTACAATTAAAAGCCGCTTCCACGGAAGATTACTCGGAAGGAGTTAGCGCATTTGTAGAAAAGAGAAAGCCCGTTTTTAAAGGAAAATAAAACCATGAGTAACACAAACATCAACGATGGATTGAAACCTTTAACTGTGGGTGTGATCGGTGGTGGCACCATGGGTAGTGGTATTGCTCAGATTGCAGCCACTTCCGGATGCCGGACACTGGTATTTGACAGCAGCCCTGAAGCTTTAAAAAACAGTGCTCATACGTTAGAAAAAGTACTGGCCCGACTGGTTGAAAAGGAGAAAATAACGGAAGAAAAAAAGCACTCTGTTATAAATAACATTCAATATATCAATGAATTAAATCATTTCACTTCAAGTAACCTCATCATTGAAGCGATCATTGAAGATGCGAACATAAAAAAGGGGGTTTTTAGTGAATTAGAACAATATGTTTCGGACGATTGTATACTGGCTTCCAATACCTCTTCCCTATCCGTAACATCTTTAGCAGCGGCCCTGAAAAAGCCGGAGCGTTTTATCGGGATACATTTCTTTAATCCGGCTCCATTGATGAAACTGGTAGAAATAGTCCCTGCCATTCAAACCAGTAATAAGATCGCTGAAAAAACACGGAATTTGATCAATAGCTGGGGAAAACTTACTGTAATGGCTAAGGATACTCCCGGGTTTATTGTCAATAAAGTAGCCCGACCGTTCTACAGTGAGGCCCTCAGGATATACGAAGAAGGCATTGCCGACTTCGCCACTATCGACTGGTCAATGAAAGAACTAGGGGGCTTCCGTATGGGGCCTTTCGAGTTAATGGATTTTATAGGAAATGACGTCAATTATACGGTAACGGAAACCGTGTTCAACGCCTTCTATTACGACCCCCGATACAAGCCGTCCTTCACACAAAAAAGACTGACGGAAGCGGGTTATCTTGGAAGAAAAAGTGGGCGCGGGTATTATGAGTATGCCGAAGGCAAGACCTCACCTGGTCCTGACCAGGACCATGCACTTGGGGAACTTATCTTACAGCGCATATTGGCCATGCTCATCAATGAAGCCGCTGACACGGTACATATGGGTATCGCAAGTAAAGAGGACATTGATATCGCCATGACTACGGGAGTAAACTACCCTAAAGGCTTACTCCATTGGGCAGATGAGATCGGTATCCTTACTTGTGTAAACCGAATGGACGAGTTATATGAGTTATACCACGAAGACCGCTATCGTTGCAGTGGACTTTTACGTCAGATGGCAAGGGAAGAAAAGTTGTTTTTTGAAAACAGTACGGTAATTAACGACTAACTGCACAAATTCATGACTCACCAGGCCAAAGCTGTTTATGACCATATGATGGAAACCGACTATTGCAGTCAATGGATGGGGATAACGCCTATCCACATAGAAGAAGGTCATTGTAAAATACAAATGACGGTAAAAAAAGAGATGCTGAACGGTTTCGGCATCCTGCACGGCGGTATGGCCTATGCCTTTGCGGATAGTGCTTTTGCATTTGCTTCCAATTCATACGGCAGAGTCTCTGTCTCCATTCAAGGCTCCATGAATTTCTCGAAGTCGGCCAAAGAGGGTGATATCCTGATAGCAGAAGCAAAGTCACTCAATATCACTCACAAAACTGCCGATTTTGACGTACTGGTATCGCATAAGGAAACCGGAGAGCAGTACTATTTTTTCAGAGGCACTGTATACCGGTCGAGTAAAGAAGTTTTAAATATAAAATAGATCAACCTTGAAAGAAGCTTTCATCATAGATGGTGTCCGGACACCTATTGGCAATTTTACCGGAATGTTATCCACAGTAAGGACAGATGACCTGGGTGCCCTGGTTATCTCAGAACTGATCAAAAAAAACCCTGCCATTCCCGGCGAAGCTTACGAAGATGTGATCATGGGATGTGCTAACCAGGCAGGTGAAGATAACAGGAACGTGGCCCGTATGTGCCTGTTGTTAGCGGGTATGCCATGGTCGGTGCCCGGAGAAACGGTAAACCGCTTATGTTCTTCAGGGTTGGCTGCTGTCATTCATGCCGGCAGAGCTATCAAAACAGGTGAAGGAGACCTGTTTATCGCCGGTGGTGTGGAAAACATGACCAGGGGACCGTGGGTGATCTCAAAAACATCCAAACCGTTTGGCCGGGACGCTCAAATGTACGACAGCAGTTTCGGATGGCGTTTTATCAACCCAAAAATGAAAGAGTTATACGGTACAGACGGCATGGGTGAGACGGCTGAAAACCTCGTAGACTTATACCACATCAGCCGTGAAGACCAGGACCGGTTTGCTTATCACTCGCAAATGAAAGCTTCTGCTGCAAAAGACAATGGCCGCCTGGCAAAAGAAATTGTACCGGTAGAGATCCAGCAAAGGAAAGCTGATCCCATCGTATTTGATCAGGATGAGTTCATTAAGCCGGGTAGTACCCTGGAAGTACTGGCAAAGCTACGTCCTGCATTTCGTAAAGGCGGCTCGGTAACCGCAGGAAACTCTTCCGGGCTGAACGATGGAGCTGCAGCAACGCTAATTGCCTCAGAAACAGCCGTTGAGAAATACAGCCTTAAACCTATGGCCAGGATCGTAAGCGCCGCTGTGGCAGGTGTCGAACCCAGGATAATGGGGATCGGTCCGGTAGAAGCTTCCAATAAAGCGCTCAGACGTGCCGGGATCACCATGGACCAGGTAGACATCATTGAGTTAAATGAAGCGTTTGCGGCAC
The DNA here is from genome assembly GCF_007097395.1 of Fulvivirga sp. M361. GTDB lineage: Bacteria > Bacteroidota > Bacteroidia > Cytophagales > Cyclobacteriaceae > Fulvivirga. The sequence continues at coordinate 20,604 of NZ_VKDC01000048.1, read as the reverse complement.
AAAGTCTCGCGTGTATCAGGGCCTGGGGCCTGAAAGATGACGACCCAAGAATCAATCCCAATGGTGGTGCTATCGCCATCGGTCACCCCTTGGGAGTAACCGGTGCCAGAATCTGTTATTCCGCGGCATTAGAGCTTCAATTGCAACAGAAAAAATATGCCCTGGTCACCATGTGTGTAGGTGTCGGACAGGGCTATGCTGCTATATTAGAACGTGTTTAAACTATAGTCAACGAACGATAAGATCAACAAACTGCTATGACCAGACTAGAAAATTTTGCTTGTGGAAAATGGGTTGCTCCTGAAGGAGAAGGCACTCCACAGTATAATGCCATTTCAGGTGACATGATTGCCCTATGTGGCAGTGAAGGGCTTTCCTTTGAAGCTATGGCTGAATATGGTCGGAATGTAGGAAACGTCAACCTCCGTAAAATGACCTTCCAGGAGCGCGGTATGATGCTCAAAAAACTGGCTTTATTCCTTAATAAAAAAAGGCGGGACTACTACCCTGTCAGCTACCAGAGCGGAGCTACCAAGGCCGATAGCTGGATAGACATTGACGGTGGTATCGGCACGCTCTTCGCCTACGCAAGTCTACGCAAGCAATTTCCCAATACCCCCTTTCACGTAGATGGCGAGTTAGCCAACTTATCACGTGAGGGTACATTCATAGGACACCACATCATGGTACCCAAGCGGGGTGTAGCCGTTCATATCAATGCGTTCAACTTCCCTATCTGGGGTATGCTGGAAAAATGTGCGGTAAATTGGTTAGCTGGAATGCCTGCCATCGTTAAAGCAGCAGAACCTACCTCCTATCTTACCCAGGCCATGGTAAAAGATATCATAGACTCCGGAATACTTCCGGAAGGAGCTTTACAGTTGGTCTGCGGGCCGGGAGAGGGCATACTCGATCCCTTAAATGAGCAGGACATCGTGACATTTACAGGATCAGCTACTACGGGTAGAATACTTAAGTCTGCTCCTAACATCATTCACAATGCGATTCCCTTTAACATGGAGGCGGACAGTCTGAATGCCGCGGTACTGGGGGAAGATGCAGTGCCCGGGACCCCGGAATTCGACCTTTTTGTTAAAGAAGTACGCAAAGAGATCACCACAAAATGCGGACAGAAATGTACGGCCATTCGCAGGATCATCGTACCTGAAAATGTAGTGGAAGATTTCCAGATCGCATTATGGCAACAGCTGAAAAAAGTGACCATAGGCAATCCTGAAAATGAAAAAGTACGCATGGGGTCACTGGTCAGCAAAGAACAGGTGGAAGAAGTAAACGCCAAAGTCAAAGAGTTAATAGAGGAATGTGAATTGGTGATCGGCGACCCTGACACATCTTCGGATGTCATCGACGCAGAATGGAGTAAAGGCGCCTTTTATTCGCCACTGGTTTTTCTGAATAAAGACCCTTTCAAAAAAACAAAAGTCCATGAGACCGAAGCATTCGGGCCGGTAAGCACTATACTTCCGTACAAAGATCTTGGCGAAGCCATTTCATTGACCCAAATGGGCAGAGGTTCCCTAGTAAGCTCTATCAGTACTTTCGATGACAGCATAGCCAGTGAATTTGCCTTGGAAGCGGCTTCTCACCATGGCAGGATACTGGTATTAAACCGGGAAAGTGCGAAGGAAAGCACCGGGCATGGATCACCTATGCCGCTGCTATCTCACGGAGGCCCCGGACGTGCCGGTGGTGGTGAGGAAATGGGAGGTACAAGAGGAGTTAAACACTACCTGCAACGTTGCGCCATTCAGGGCACCCCTACTACGCTGACCGCCATTACACAGCAATATCAACCTGGTGCTAAAGTAACAGAAACACCAAAACATCCTTTTCAATATCATTTTGAAGACATCCGGCCGGGTATGTCTGTTACTACACATAAAAGAACGGTCACCGATACTGATATTATAAACTTTGCCAACCTCACCTGGGATCATTTCTACGCACATACGGATATCACATCGCTAAAAGGCACCATCTTTGAGAAGAGGGCCGCACATGGTTATTTCCTATTGTCTGCCGGAGCCGGCTTGTTTGTTGATCCTGGCAAAGGACCGGTGGGCGCTAATTACGGACTGGACGAATGCCGCTTTATTCGCCCTATCTATCATAATGATACCATCCAGGTACGACTGACCTGCAAAGAAAAAACAGACCGGGACAGCCGGGGAAGGGAGTTTCCTTCCGGTGTGGTTAAATGGTATGAAGAAATACTGGACGAAGACGGGGAGCTGGTGGCCTTTGCCACTATTCTCACATTGGTACAAAAGAAATGCCCTTTCCATAACGTGAATAAAGCATTCATACAAGAAGGACTGGCAAAACTAACTGCTGAAGCTAAACCCAAGTGGGGTATCATGACATCACAGCACATGGTAGAGCATATTGAGTTTTTCCATTTAATGTCCATTGGTAAATACCCGACAGAGATCGCAACACCCGAAAAGTATATCGAACGTGTTCAGGACTCATTGTTTACCTATGAGCCTATGCCTAAAAACCATGTACACCCTTTAATGGAAGAAGGAAAGCTCACCGAGTTGAAGCATGCTAATCTTGAAGAAGCAAAAGATGCCCTCTTAACGGCTTATGACGCCTTTGAAGCGTATTTCAAAGAAAATCCGGACGCCAGTATGCCCAATACCGTTTTCGGTATGCTGGATAAAGAATTATGGGACCTCCTGAACAGAAAGCACTATCATCATCATTTTCAGCAATTTGGATTGATAAACTAATCTAAATGAATACCAAGTTAAATAACTGAAAATCAATTAATTATAAATTAACAACCAAGTATTAATGGAAGCATACGTTACCCGTCATGATTCTCCTGAAGGCATCACAGAAATAGAATTTTTTCATCCGGCACACAATTCTTTGCCCGGTACCATTCTCAAGAAATTAGCGGATACCATTACATCCTGTGGAGAGGATGACAGTGTGTCTGTCATTATACTTAAAAGCGGTGGTGACCGTACCTTTTGCGCCGGGGCCAGTTTCGACGAACTCGTACATATTGATGACTTTGAAACAGGTAAAAAGTTCTTCATGGGTTTTGCACAAGTGATCAATGCATGTCGTCGCTGCCCAAAGCTTGTCATAGGTCGTGTTCAGGGTAAAGCCGTAGGTGGCGGAGTTGGAATAGCTGCCACGGTGGATTACTGCATGGCTACTAAATTTGCGAGTGTAAAACTAAGTGAACTTAATGTAGGTATCGGCCCGTTTGTAGTTGGACCTGCAGTAGAACGCAAAATCGGCCTTTCCGCTATGAGTCAAATGACGATAAATGCGGATAATTTCTATCCGGCAGAATGGGCGCGAAGCCAAGGGTTATTTGCAGATGTTTTCGAAGATATTACGTCATTAGATACTGCTGTAATGAAATTGGCAAAATACCTTGTGGCCACGAACCCCGAAGCGCGTTCGGCACTGAAGGAAGTATTCTGGCAAGGGTATGAACATTGGGACCGGTTACTGGAAGAAAGAGCGGCTATGAGTGGAAAACTGGTATTATCCGCATTTACCAAGAAAGCATTGAAAAACTACAAGTAGGCATAAATTTATTTGAACAAGCCCGGCGTGTCATGGGACAGCTGTTAACCCCTGGAGTAACCAGAGGAAATTAATGAATTAACCGCTGAAAACCAGCGTAATGAAGTCCTTCAGGTGATAGGTATTCGATCCATTCATTAAGTAATGCAGCATAGACTTGCATATGACAGGCCCGTGCTAAATAACAATTGGCTAACAATTAAGAAATTTTAAATTTATATTTAAGAATAACTTTAACCTATTGACCACAGATCAAAACATAGTGATCCGTAACCTCAAAAAAGGTGACGAAGCCTGCTTTTGCGCAGTGTTTAATGAATATTATGGCCCCCTTGTGCGATTTGCCAACTCTTATCTGCTGGACCATACGGAAGCCGAAGATGTGGTTCAAAGTACCTTTATCCGTATATGGGAAAAAGCAGATCGGTTAAAAATTAACTTGTCACTGGATGCCTACCTGTTTGCCAGTGTAAAAAACAGCTGCCTTAACCGGTTAAAAAAGATCCGGGTAAGAGACCAAAATGATTTACTGTTTATTGAAGGGTTGATCAACTACTACACTGAAAGTAATCGCATTGATCTTAACCTGGAAGAACAACTTCGTGAGGCCATCCAAAAGCTACCCAGGCAGGTCCGTGAGATCATTCAATTAAAATATTCTCAAAATAAGAAAATCTCTGAGATCTCCGAGATCTTAAATATTTCCGAAAATACAATTAAAACACAACTACAGCGAGGGAAGTCTAAACTCAAAATGGAAATGAGAATTTCGAATAAGGCCCTTACTTTATTGCTTATCCTAAACATACCTTTTTAATCTTTTTTAGCTGATTTACAGTAGAAAGCATGGTTTTTTCATTCCTTAAAAAAATAAAACCACACTTTTTAAGAAGATTTTAGAATTTTTTGTCACCCGTTTTCGATAGGTAATTGTCATCACAATAACCTTATGGAAAAGATTGACATAGACATCGAGATCATTTGGAGGAAAATTCATTCTTCCATCAGCAAGTCAGAAGAGCAGCAACTGGCTGACTGGATAGGTAAGCATCCTGAGAACAAGAAGTATTATGAACGTGTGGTAGCTTATCATAAACAAAAGCATCCTCCCCAAACCTTATCTACTGAAGAAGCCTGGAAAAAGATCAACCGGCAAATAGTAAAGACCAAACCCGGGAAAAAGGCCAAACGCAAATGGTATTATGCGGCAGCCGTCAGCCTGGCCCTGGCAACACTGGCTACGTATTTCACCCTCAGCCCCCCCAGACCTGATCTACCGGTCCGGCAGCAATCCCGGATCGTTCCCGGTTCAAGTAAAGCGACTTTGATCATGGCGGATGGCCGTACCGTGGCATTGGAAGGAAATCCCCTTAACCTAATGGACGATAGTGTCTCTATAGCTTCAGACGGTGAACAACTGGTCTACAGCGAATCCAATAGTCGTGAAGCCTTGTACCGTAAAAACACATTGGTGGTGCCCAGAGGTGGGAAATATGCCCTATTACTGGCAGACGGTACCCAGGTAGTACTAAACTCTGAAACTACACTAACATACCCTGTAAGTTTTGGCAGAAAGAATAGAAGGGTACAGCTGAAAGGAGAAGCCTTTTTCGATGTCAGAGAGGATCCTGAGCGACCTTTCGAGGTAATTACGGAAGACCAGGTAGTTTCTGTTTTAGGAACTCAGTTCACTATATCCTCTTACGATGAAAAGAACATTGCCACCACATTAATGGAAGGCAGTGTAAAAGTAGATGATGCGATAGCCGATCAAACCACCTATCTGGTCCCGGGAGAACAGGCATTATTCAACAAGTTAACCGGGGGGATCAGCAAACAAGTTGTGGATATTGAGTCGCACATGGGTTGGGTAGAAGACCTGTTTGTATTCGATCATCAGGACCTGGGTGAAATCATGTCTACCCTCGCGCGCTGGTATGATGTGGATGTATTCTTTGAAAATACGGAGGTAAGCAAAGTCAGGCTTACGGGAGAAATTGAGCGCTATGAAAATATTGGAAGCGTTTTGAAGCTTATTGAGAAAACCGAGGTGGTAAAATTTGAAATAAAAAACCGGACGATAATAGTAAAATAAATGATATAAAAATGAAGAAGGGAGTGCTGCAACACCCCCTTTCAAACACATGTTCAACCTAAAAATGAGAAACATATGCTGCATTGTTCTACTAAGTTACGCACAAAATCAGGATCCAAATCCATTCGCGTTATGAAAATAACCCTGGTACTACTCACCTTAGTACTTGTTGAGGCCTCAGCAGGTTCCCTGTATTCACAGGAAACCAGGCTTGACCTTTCTATTGAAAACCAAAGCTTTCGGAAAATAATCCGTGAGATCAGGAAGCAAAGTGAATTTAACTTTGTTTACCAAAGCAAGATCTTTGAAAACATACCTGCTTTCAGTATTAATGTGAAACAGGCAAGCGTGGAGGAAGTACTGGATAAACTCATCATTTCCTATGGCCTGGAGTATGAAATAGAAGATCGTACCATCGTTATCAGGAAAGCCAAAATACCGGCAAAAGTAAAACAGGAGATTACAGGACAAGTAAGAGAGAAAGATACGGGAGCGCCGATTGTAGGCGCTTCTGTATTGATCAAAGGAACTACCCTGGGTACCACCACTGATGCGAATGGTAGTTTCATACTGGATGTTGACCCAGGCGCCATATTGGTGATCTCTTACCTGGGCTTTAAAACTATGGAAGTTTCTGCCAGCGGAAACCTGTCTATAGCGCTGGAGGAAGATATCTCAACATTACGGTCCCTGGTATTTGTAGGGTCACGTGGAGAACCCCGAAGTGTTATTGAGTCTCCGGTCCCTATCGATAATATTGATGCCGGTAGTATGACGCAAAGTGGTCAGACTAACCTGGAACAGATCATTAACTACCGCATTCCTTCATTCAACGCTTCCAACCAAACCATTTCCGATGCTACGGCTCACTTTGATCCCTCGGAACTGCGCAACCTGGGGCCTTCGAGAACCCTGGTATTGATCAATGGCAAAAGAAAAAATCAGAGCGCCCTGGTCTATGTAAACGATACACCCGGAAAAGGAGAAGTAGGTACTGACCTGAAAAGTATTCCCACGGCATCTATAGAACGGGTGGAAGTACTTAGAGATGGGGCAGCGGCACAATATGGTTCGGATGCCATTGCCGGTGTGATCAACATTATTTTAAAAGAGCGTGTGACCGGAGAAGCTTCGCTTTCATCAGGAGTCACTACGCAAGGAGACGGTTTCACCTATGACGCTGCTGTCAATAAAGGCTTTAAAATAGGCCAAAAAGGGTACCTCAATCTGACTGGGAATTTCTATCACCAGGATTATACGAACCGGGCCGGAGAACCCGGCAGTGATGCACTTTTTGGTCAGGACGGCTCGGACCCTTTTATACAGCAAAATCCTGACCTGGGTATGATCGTCGGCCAACCGGAATATGACAAAGCCACATTATACGCCAACTTCGGCCACTCTTATGCCGGAGATGCAGGCAAGCTCTATGTTTTTGGAGGTTATACCTTCAGAGATGGTAAGTCATTCGCATTGTACAGGCCTCCTTACTGGATCACCGATGATTTCGGCCTATTGACCCCTGAAGGAGGAACCTATAACGGGTTTCAGCCTACGTTTGAAACAAGGATCAACGATTACACTTTTACCATTGGAAATAAATACAAGTTTGGCGGCTGGAATACCGATGTAAGCCTTACCTCCGGAACCAATGATGTAGACTACACCATAGGCAATACGATCAACCCCTCCCTGGGAGCAGCCAGCCCTACGGAATTTGATGCAGGAGCGTACAGGTTCAGCACCCTTTTGGGCAATATTGACATTTCAAGGAAAATGAATGACGTTAGCATATACTTTGGGTCTGAGATCCGAAGCGAAGTATTTGAGGTCACCGCCGGGCAGCCTGAGTCTTATGTTGACGGGGGAGCACAGTCTTTTCCCGGTTTACAGCCCTCTAACGCTCTGGAAGAAAACAGAAGCAATGTGGGAGTATATGCCGGTCTTGATTTTGATGCTACCGATAATTTCCTAGTAGGTGGCGCTGTACGTTTTGAAAATTATTCTGACTTCGGGAGTAATTTTTCATGGAAGATAAATGCCAGACAATTATTTGCCAGTGGTAATGGAGCTGTAAGAGCTTCGGTCAGCACAGGGTTTCGCGCACCTTCATTACATCAGATCTATTTAAGCAATGTGCAAACGCTGGTGTCTGCCGGCACCATATCTAACCAGGGTACATTTAATAATGTAAGCCCGGTCATCCGTGCCCTGGGTGTCCCCGAACTGGATGCAGAAACCTCATTGAATTTTTCAGCAGGAGTAACTTATAAGATCACTCCCAACCTATCCATCACTGCTGATTATTATAACATCAGCATAGATGATCGGGTCCTTTTCACGGGTGAAATAGGAAGCGATGCAGACACCACTACGGTCAATGTGGTGGAACAAATACTGATAGACAATGACGTAACAAGTATTAAATTTTTTGTTAACGCACTCGACACCAGAACACAAGGTGCAGACATCATACTCGACTATACCGGGATACCCATTGGGGCCACAGGGACATTGAATATAACGTCCTCTACCAATTTCAATGAAACATCCATTGAAGGTTCTATCGATGCTCCGGGAGCGATCGGTGAACAGGGATATGATATCTTCAATAGAAAAGAACAATCCAGGGTAACTACTGCCAGGCCAAATTTCAAAACACTCTTAGGCATGGCGCTTACCATGGGCAAAATAGGTGTTACCCTCAATAATACCTATTTCGGAGAAGTAACCTGGGACCATGCCGATGATCCGGCCCTTGACCAGACATTTGCCGGAAAAGTGATTACAGACCTGCTTATCAATTATGATATCAACGACCGGTTTTCCGTAAACTTCACAGCAAATAACCTGTTGGATGTTTACCCTGACGAGATCGACACCAAAGGCGACGTTGTTACCGACCTGGGGGGACGTTTCAGGTACCCATGGGAAGTAAATCAATTCGGTTTCAACGGAACAACGTTAAAAATAGGAGCTAACTTTAGATTCTAGCCATAAACTGTATTAAACCCGTATTATGCTTTAAGGTCCGGGTCAAAGCGTCAAAAGAGGCCCTCGAAAGAGTGGTCTCTTTTTATTTCTGTTACATTCCAATTCCCGGTGTTTTCAGGCATTGATCCGGGAAACAGCCTAAACCCTCTCAACCTCTCATCAGTGACACACTCACCCCTGGTTTCCTTTTGACGGTCAATGAGAGGAAAGACTCAATGCGGGCAATATTGGGTACACCGAATAGTTTTTGTGTTACAAACTCCTGGTACTTCTCAATGTCCCTGACCAGCACTTTTACAATGAAGTCGCAGCTTCCTGTCACATAATGACATTCCTGCACTTCAGGTAAACCTACTATCCTTTGTTCAAATGCTTCGATCAGGTCTTTGGTATGGTCCTTAAAAGAGATATGAGCAAACGCCGTAAGTTTTATTCCGAGCTTTTCATAGTTAATGGCAGTAGTATAATGATCGATAATGCCGCTTTTTTCCAGGCGTTTGATCCTTTCAAAAATGGGCGTGGTGGAAAGGTTCAACTTCTGTGACATTTCTTTGACCGTAATCCGTGCATTCTGCTCTAACAGCCTTAAGATACCCCAATCTATATCGTCCGGTTTTTTCACATCCATGATTTAAGTGGTTTAGCTCCTCTTTCTATTCTTATTGTAAAGTCATTCCTGTCATTCAATTGAATCACTAGAATAATCCTCTAAAAAGCGGTAGAACGAGGCTCAAATAAAGAATAAAAGAATATAAAATCAAATAATTATAGATGAATTATCTTAATTATTATCATGAATAGAATAGGACTATATATATGGTTAATTTTATAGAATAAATGTATTAACAATGGATAATTTTGATTTGGTCTTGCCAAAGATGGGGGAAAGTATCACAGAAGCCACCATCCTGAGTTGGGTAAAGCAAGTGGGTGAAAAAATAGAGGAGGATGAAACCGTCTTAGAGGTGGCTACGGACAAGGTAGATTCAGAGTTACCCTCCCCCATCACCGGAGTAATTTCAGAGATACTGTACCAGGAAAACGAAGTGGTAAAGGTCGGGCAGGTCATCGCACGGATTACGCCTGATGGCAAGGCCGGACCTACATCAATACCCCGGCAAAACAATGATCATTCAGAGGCAGAAACCCCGGAGCCCCCGGCACACAAAGAAGCCATTAATGGCAATGGTCATACCGTTTTAGAAGTTCCTCCAAGGGAGGCAAACGGACGAACACTTTCACCCTTAGTCAGAAACATTATTCAAAAAGAAGGGATAGCGACTGCTGAACTTGACCGCATCAAAGGAACCGGTCCTGACGGCAGGATCACCAAAAATGATGTATTGGGCTTCCTGAAGCAAAGGGATAAACCCGTTGAGGTTATCCGTCCTTCAAAGGAAGTGGTGGCAGCTTTACCTGAACAAAATAGTGCTCCTGAAGCTTCGGGGAATACTGAGATCATCGAAATGGACAGGATGAGAAGCATGATCGCCGATCATATGGTCATGTCCAAGCGTACTTCACCTCATGTTTCTTCATTTGTGGAAGTGGACATGACACGCATTGTCCAATGGAGAGAGCGTATCAAAAACAGCTTCCAGACCAAACACGGACAGAAGATCACCTTTACCCCCATTTTTGTGGAAGCCATTGTGAAAGCCATCAAAGAATTTCCGCAAATCAATGCTTCTGTTTCCGGCAAACAGATTGTGGTAAAAAAAGACATCAACATCGGTATCGCTACCGCATTGCCCAACGGTAACCTGATTGTACCGGTGGTAAAAGATGCTAAAGGCAAAAATCTATTAGGCCTTACACACCAGGTCAACCAATTGGTGAACAAAGCCCGCAACAACAAGTTGTCTCCTGAGGATATTTCCGGAGGTACTTTTACGCTAAGTAATGTCGGTACGTTCCGGAACCTGATGGGTACTCCTATTATCAATCAACCGGAAGTAGCGATAATGGCCACCGGCATGATCAAAAAGAGGCCGGTAGTGATAGAAACAGAGCAGGGAGATACGATTGCTATCCGGCATATGATGTACCTCTCCCTCTCTTATGACCACAGAATAGTCGATGGCTTTCTGGGGGGCTCATTCCTGGCAAGAGTTGGTGACTTTCTGGAAGCATTTGACGACAATCAAGACATTTAGCAACCTGGCTGTTAAAAGACAAATAGTATGATTACATTATCAGGATCCATTCAAAAGAAACTATTCAAAGAGGCTTTTCTGAAACTTTGTATGGCCAAATCTCTGGCGGAGCTGTACGAGGAAAATTTTAAAGTGGTCTCAAAATATGTTCACGCTACGGCCAGAGGTCATGAAGTGATCCAACTGGCCGCTTCCATGCAATTACTGCCCCAGGACCTGCTCTATCCCTATTACCGGGACGACGCTATGTTATTGGGGATAGGCATGGAGCCTTATGACCTGATGCTACAACTTTTAGCTAAAAGGGACGATCCGTTTTCCGGAGGCCGTACTTATTATGCTCACCCTAGCTTAAATGATCCTGATAAACCCAAAATACCACACCAATCCTCAGCTACAGGGATGCAGGCCATTCCTGCTACCGGCGCCGCTATGGGATTACAGTACAGGGAAAAGATGTTCGGGGACCACGCTAACCCACTACCCCTGGTAGTGTGTTCATTAGGTGATGCCTGTATTACAGAAGGTGAAGTGGCTGAAGCCTTTCAAATGGCTGCTTTAAAGCAACTTCCCATCTTATATTTGGTACAGGACAATGAGTGGGACATCTCTGCCAATGCAGAAGAAATACGTGCGCAGGATGCCTATGAATATGCTCAGGGGTTCAAAGGACTCGAAGCCATCAGCATGGATGGCACGGACTTCACAGAAAGCTATCATACGTTGAATGATGTCATCCACACCATTCGTACCGAACGCCGCCCTTTCCTGGTGCACGCCAAAGTTCCTTTGCTGAACCATCATACCTCAGGTGTGCGTATGGAGTGGTACCGTGACGACCTGGAAGAACAAAAATTACGAGACCCTTATCCTATTACCCGTTATCAAATGCTGGATGCCGGCTTTAGCGAAAAGGAGCTCGAAAAGATCGAAAAGCAGGCACAAAATAAGGTAAAAGCCGACTACGAAAGAGCGTTGGACGCACCTGAACCAACACCGGAAGACCTGTTTACCCATGATTATGCTCCTACTCCAATTACAGAAGAACATGGGCAGCGCACCCCGAAAGGGGCCGAAAAGACGGTAATGGTAGACTGTGCCTTACATGCTGTCGAAGAATTGATGCAAAACAAAGAATGTCTGCTGTATGGACAAGATGTCGGCGCAAGACTAGGGGGCGTTTTCCGTGAGGCGGCTACGCTGGCCCAAAAATTTGGGGACGACCGCGTCTTTAACACACCTATCCAGGAAGCTTTTATCATTGGGTCCACGGTAGGTATGTCGGCTGTCGGCTTAAAACCGATCGTAGAGGTACAGTTTGCGGACTACATCTGGCCGGGTTTGAATCAATTGTTTACAGAAGTAAGCCGTTCCTGTTATCTTTCTAACGGAAAATGGCCTGTGAGTATGATCTTACGTGTTCCTATCGGAGCATATGGAAGCGGAGGCCCGTACCATTCCTCCAGTGTAGAGTCTGTAGTCACAAATATTCGTGGCGTAAAAGTAATTTATCCGAGTAACGGCGCTGACCTCAAAGGCTTGATGAAAGCAGCTTATCACGATCCTAACCCGGTCGTAATATTCGAACACAAAGGTCTGTACTGGTCTAAAGTGCCCGGTACTAATGCAGCAAAAACGCATGAACCGGCTGAAGACTATATTTTACCCCTTGGAAAGGCAAATGTAGTACAACAAGCCTCCCATGAAAGCATGTCCGCAGATGAAGCGCTGACGATCATAACCTATGGCATGGGTGTACATTGGGCGCTAAATGCCTCCAAAAACTTTAAAGGTCAGGTAGAGATCGTTGACTTAAGAACGTTAAACCCGCTGGATGAAGCCACCATTTTCGCATCTGTCAAACGTACCAACCGGTGCATTGTACTGACTGAAGAGCCTAAAAGTAATTCTTTTGCTCTGAGCCTGGCCGGAACCATACAGCAAAATTGCTTCAAATACCTTGATGCCCCGGTGCTTACCGTGGGTTCGGAAAGTCTACCGGCCATACCCCTTAACACTGTATTAGAGCAAACCATGCTCCCATCAGCAGAAAAATTAACAGAAGCTATAAAAAAATTATTCGGCTATTGGAAATAACTTTTTCCAGCCAATCGACAGATGTTTAGTGTTAATTCGCTAAAATGTCATTTACATGTCAAATATCCTTCAGTGAAAATCGGTTGATTTGCATGTATAGATTGATCACATCATTTCAACCTGGGCTTTCATTGAAAACCACGTTGAAAAGAAGTGAGATCAATTTTCACAACAACTTTTAACCTAAACAAACCCGATGAAAAAGGCATTTACATTATGCGCTGCAGTTCTATATCTCTCAGCATGCCAACCCGCCAGGCAAGAAGTGCAGGAAATCACCACTGAGCCGGAAAGCGAACCTATAACAGAAAAAAGGTCCTTCCCTGAAAATCTCACCAAAGTGCTGGATGCTCACGGCGGATATGACACATGGGCAGGAATGCACCAACTGTCCTATATCAAAGGCACCGGCGAATCTGCGGAGAAACAACTGATCGAATTAAAAACCAGGAAGGTACTGCTGACCTCCGCGAATCATACCATTGGCTTTGATGGTAACGAAGTCTGGATAAACCCTGCAGATGCAGCATTTGGTGGCTCACCCAGGTTTTACCATAATCTATATTTTTACTTTTTCGCTATGCCTTTCGTATTATCAGACCCGGGCATCAACTACTCGGACGTTGAACCTCTGTCCGTGGATGGTACAGACTATCCTGGAATAAAAATATCTTACAATGAAGGCGTAGGCGACTCACCCAAAGACAATTACATCCTATACTACGATGCAGGTACCTTTCAAATGCAATTTCTGCAATATACAGTGACCTATCGCTCCCAGGAAATCAATGACGATTACCGTCTGATAAAATACAGCGACTGGGCCAACGTAAGTGGCCTTTTATTACCCACAAAACTTAACTGGTACACTTACGAAGATGGTAAACTCGGTGAAATGAAAAATGAAGCCGTTTTTTCAGATATAAGCATCGGTAAAGAACCTCCGGCTGATGAACTATTTGCCATTCCCGAAGGTGCTAAAATTGACGCTAAATCCGGTGCCGGGAAATAGATTTTAACCTAAACCATTATGAATAGTGAGAGAAGATCAATACTCAGAGATCTTCTCTCCTTTCATAGAACAACACTCTATCTCGCAATATATTTGTATTGAATAAATACCTCTCTTTAAGAATGGCTCAATAGTTGGTTGAGCGACTTACTCTCCGGTTATTTTCATTTCAACATGGAATTCATGCTCACAAAATGATAACAAGGTGACCAATGAAAGTCCAACTATACTCATCTAATCACTTAATTCAGTAACACTTCCGACCCGTTTGCCAATTCAACTAATTATACAAATAAGATCAGCTGCTATGCGGGGCTGGATCTGTGATTAGCCCATTTTTTCTCTGTTTCTATTTCCTTTCAGATAGTAAGAAAAAAACTGTTCAATGGTAGTTATAAAGTAAAGAAAACGCCTGATCTAGGTACCGTCTCGGAGCAATTAGAACAGGGCAACTGATTGACCAGGCGCATCTTATAGACAAAAAAAACGATCGGAGGAAATGAACGCTTGACCCGGGCGATCAGCTATATTTATGCTGAACACGTCCCGGATAGCCCTTCGGAAGTGAGTATTTATAACAGCTATCGATATTAATGAAGTCCCCCATAAGCCACGGAACAAAAAGCATGAATCGGACCAAAGGCAGTTTTAAATTCCCAGGCCGGATATGTTCTTTGCCTTTCTTAGTTGAGTTGTTTTCATATGTGCCGGGTACGCTGTAGTGCCCGGCTCTCGTCAAAAGGTCAATGTTCTTCTGAGCCAGAATGCAGGCACGGGGTAAAAGTGTGATCAATAAAAAGCCAATCTTTTTCATAGGGTTTCAACTAAAAACGAAGCGTAATAACAAGAATAACGGTATCCGGCCGGGTTATCTAAAACCAGTCAACTTGAGCCCAAGTATTAGTAAGCCAGGAAAAATCGATTTTAGGTTCATTTGCTCGCATACATACGAGGCTGACAAATCCTCAGTCTTTTTTAATAAAGCCTTGCTACACATAGTTTAAATACTTTGAGAATCGGGTTGACACCTTTAATTATCTATACCTCAGGTAGATTCTCATACAAACTAACCACAAAGCTAACAGGGGAAATGCAACTCCTCTGGCACAATCCCGCCTAATGCTATAACATTTCCGACATAACTGTATAACAAATCCGACAAGACTATGTCATTTCCGACATATAATACTCAATGTATCCGGAGGGGATTATACAGTTTGATTTCAATCACGTAATTCATAAGGATTACGATTTGCTGTTAAAACACTGACGACGGGCAGTCAGGCTTCAAGAGGGTTTAAAACAGTTCAGAAATGAGTAGTTTCTCATGTTTTAAATGAGCCTTGTCATATCAAGAAACTGAGTAAACCGGTTCTGAGGGACTCGATTTTGACTCCTTGTTAAGTACGCAGGCAACTCATGTTTTAAAAGATGAACTACAGTCCTAAAATGCATTTGTTCTTGTAGCTATGTATTAGATCCCATTAAATCGAAGTAGCAACGAGTGATTGATTTAAAAATCTCAAAACTTCCACCTTACAAAGGCCTCCATAGCAGCATAACGGGCGAGTCCGAGTTTATCATAAAAGTCTGCAGTTTCTCTATTTCTATCCTCAGCTCTTTGCCAAAATTCTCTGCTATCTGTGCCTTGAAATACCACACCGTCTTTTTGTGACTGGTGCTTAAAAATACCATGCCGTTTTTCCAACACCTGATCGGGGCTCATAGGCACCGCCATTTCAATTTCATCAACGTTCCATTCCTGCCATGCCCCCCGGTAGAGCCACACCCAGCAATCCTTCATAAAGTCCTCATGTTTCAACTGCCTTATGGAATCAAAAATGATATTAAGACACACCCGGTGGGTTCCATGTGGGTCGGCTAAATCACCAGCAGCATATATCTGATGTGGTTTTATGGTATTGATGATATCCATCGTTATCTTGACATCTTCATCACTTACGGGTTTCTTTTCGGTGGTCCCTGTTTCGTAAAAAGGTAGTTCTAAAAAATGGATCTGTTCATCAGGCAATCCAATAAAATGGCTTGTAGCCTTTGCCTCACCCTGCCTGATCAGGCCTTTGATATGCCTGACTTCCGGTATATCTATTTCACTATTTTTTTTACTCTTAAGGAACTTTACGGAGGCATCATAAATTCCCCTGGCTTCAACACTTCTAATTTTGAACTTATCGTTGTAATCACGACGAAACTTGCGAAACGCAAGGCCTCGTCATCTGCTACTGCAATATTCCCGGAAGTTTGATAGGCCACATGTACTTCATGGCCCTGATTATGAAGGCGCCTGAAAGTTCCACCCATACTAATAATGTCATCATCGGGATGGGGACTAAAGATAAGCACACGTTTCTTTTCCGGTGTAGCCCTTTCAGGTCTATGTGTATCATCAGCCTTTGGTTTTCCACCGGGCCATCCGGTGATAGTGTGTTGTAGTTTGTTAAATATATAAATGTTGATGTCATACGCCGGTCCGGAGTCTGCTAGCAGGTCACTCATACCATTTTCTATATAATCTGCATCTGTAAGCATAAGCACGGGTTTGTTTAGACTAAGAGCCAGTCCAAGAACTGCTTTCCTAACCAATTGATCTGTCCATGCTATTTTTTCTACAAGCCAAGGAGAATTAATACGGGTGAGCTTGGAAGATGCAGCCTTATCAATTATGAAAACGGCATTTTCATGTTCCTGTAAGAATGATGCCGGTACCTGATTAGTAATATCGCCCTCTACCGCTTCTCTAATAATATTAGACTTACCTTCCCCCCAAGCCATTAAAACAACCCGTGTTGCTTCCATTATCTTTTTCACACCCAATGTAATGGCAGTTCTAGGAGTGTTTGCCAGTCCTGAAAAATCATTACTTGCCGCTACCCGGGTAATGTGGTCTAGTGCTACTAGTCTTGTCTTTGAATTTTGTAGCGATCCTGATTCATTAAAGCCAATATGTCCGTTTCCCCCAATCCCTAATATTTGCAGGTCTATTCCGCCCAAATCCTCTATTTTCTTTTCATAGCCATTACAATACTTGAAGATCTCGTCTTTAGGTAAGGTGCCATCAGGTATATGACAGTTTTCGGGTAAAATATCTACGTGATCGAATAGCAGTTCTTTCATAAACCGCACATAACTATTCACTGAATCGGGTTCCATGGGGTAGTACTCATCCAGGTTAAAGGTGATCACGTTTGTAAAGCTCAGGCCTTCTTCTTTATGCAATCGTACCAGCTCGGCATATAGCGCTTTCGGAGTTGACCCGGTCGCTAAACCTAAAATGCACTTCTCACCGAGCTTTTCTTTAGACTGGATCAGTTTGGCTATCTCCTGGGCTACTGCCTTAGATGCGGTGGATGAGCTTTCAAATATTACTGCCTCAATACGTTCGAATCTCTTTTCAAAATCCGTTACGTTGTATACATTGCCTTTTAGCATCGGTTATTTTCAATTTTTATTCTTTACCTATATCGTTGCTTTGATTTTTCCCTTGAATTTGAACAGGACTATTCCTGAGCCAATAGCCAGCACAGTTGCTATAATGACGTGCCTGTAGTCCTGATAGATCCAGTATCCCGTGGCAAACATGCTGCTATAAATGAGAAGGCAGCCCAACAACATAGCTATAAGGCCGGAAGGAACGGTCCATGCATGTTTTTTATTGCCACTTAGTATTATCTTGTTGGGCTTTGCTTCGCTGATTACCTTACGCCATCCAAAGCCTCCCGGCTGTACCCGTTCGAAGAAGCTATGCAATACCTTTTTACTTTCCGGAGGGGTGACGAAGGTGACAACCAGCCAACATAAAGTGGTTATTAATACCACCAGGGGGTACTCGTAGTATTTTTCAAATTGCCCTGTTTCAGCATCAAAAAGGTAATCGCCAAGAGGTGTCAATTTCAATACTATTGAAACGATCCCTGAAATAAACATAGCTGTAATTTCACTCCATGCATTAATGCGCCACCAAAACCATCGTAAAATGAAGATCAAGCCGGTACCTGCTCCAAACACCAATAAACCTTCGAAAAGCTGAAGCGCATTTTGAAGGACCAAAGCCAAAAGAGCACTAAAAACCATGAGAGCAATGGTAGAAATCCGCCCAACTTTAACCAGTTCTTTTTCTGACGCATCAGGCTTGATCTGTAGTTGGTAAAAATCATATACTATGTAGGATGACCCCCAGTTTAGCTGGGTAGAAATGGTAGACATATAAGCGGCGATTAACGAAGCCAAAACCAATCCTAAAAGACCCCTTGGCAGCTTTGTAAGCATAGCTGAGTAAGCGAGATCGTGGCCCAGCTTATCATCAGAAATATCAGGAAAGGCTTCCTTGATGCTTGCCAGGTCAGGAAATACAACTAATGAAGCGAGCAATACGATTATCCACGGCCACGGTCTTAAAGCGTAATGCATTATATTGAAGAAAAAAGTAGCTCCTATTGCATGATTTTCGTCTTTAGCTGCCAGCATTCTCTGCGCCACATAGCCGCCGCCTCCCGGTTCTGCACCAGGGTACCATGAACTCCACCACTGTACGGCTAATGGAATAATGATAAGCGTAATTAGCGCCCTTTTATCGCTAAAATCGGGCAGTAGGGAGAGTTTATCTGCTACATTTTTATTTTCCATCATGGCGGCCATTCCACCTACCTCGGGCATATTAATCAAATAATATGCTGCCCCTACAGACCCTACCATTGCGATGAAAAACAAAATAAAATCACTGTATACGACTCCCTTGAAGCCGCCCAGTGAGCTAAATATCACTGTAATAAGGCCGGTGGTAATGACGGTTTGCCAAGGTTCAAGCCCAAGCATGATGCCTCCAATTTTTATGGCTGCCAGTGTTACCGCTGACATGGTCATGACATTGAAAATGATGCCCAGGTAAAGCGCCCTGAATCTTCTTAAAAATTTTGCAGGTGCTCCCCCATACCGTAGTTCGTAAAATTCGAGGTCTGTATTTACATTAGACTTACGCCACAGTTTAGCATATACAAAAACGGTTAGCAAACCTGTAATCAGGAACACCCACCAAACCCAGTTACCGGATACACCATTGATTCTGACTATATCCGAAACTAAATTGGGGGTGTCTGTGAAAAAGGTGGTTGCTACCATTGAAACCCCCAGTCCAACGCACTTAAAGAAACCATAGATTTGAGTAGTGTTAGGTGATAATCCGCAGATCAGGTTATTTCCTTGAGAGACCTGAAAGTAGTCCAGCCATTCAAATAGCTTTACAACTTATGTTCATTCATTGTATCCCATTGTATTGAAGAATAGTACTTCTTCAAATAGTCTTTTACTTGGATTATGTCTTCCTTAGCGGTCAAATCAGGAACATGTTCTGAACGAGGTAGTCCTAACACAGTTTTGGGGTTATCCTTCAGAAAATTTAAAATAGCGGTGGGGAGCTCTTTTTCATCTCTTTCAGGGTGTATGGGGCAATTTTTCAGGTATTCATATATATCTTTTCCATTGATCTTAAATACATTCATGCTTACCCTCACTTTGCCATGCCTATCTTTATATTTTTCTATTTCATGTACAGAAGGTTTTTCTATGATGTCCAGCAGATAGTTTTCATTGTCAAAAGTTGCCACAGCAAAGCGAGCTATACGTTCCGGAGGGAAGTACAGGCTATCCCTGTCATAGCTGATCAGGGCATTAGGTATATCTATTTTACGTAAACTACTTAGCGCTTCTACAGAATAGAGGTTATCACTATTACAAACGGTGTAAAACTGTGAGTTTAATTCAGGGTACTGTTCTACAGCTTGAAACAAGGCATCAGCTGTACCGAAAGGTTTAGCTCTGTTTTTGGGAACATATTGTACCGCATAGGATATGGTAAGTCCATGAAAGTCATTATCTCTTGGCTTTTCTCCATAAAAAGTTTTAAAAAGTTCAGCTTCTTCACCAATCACTAAATATATATTTTGATAGCCTGCTTTTTTGGCATTATATAAAAGGTAATCCAATAGTGGTCTTCCTCTGTGCCCAAGAGCAATAAGCCCTTTGCTTCGGTTATTTGCCTGGGCTATTTCTTCATCACTCAAATTATTCAGTGATTCTGAATTTTTCATTCGTGATGAGGCGCCACCTGCTAATATGATTAAATTGGTATGCATGACAGTGATATTAGTGGTTTGTTTCAACATTGCTTAATACTCGTGCGCCTGGGTCCACTTCTACAGGATAGGCGTTTACAGCTCCTGCTGCGATTATCGCAGCAACGATTACTTCTTTCTTTTCTTTCGGGGCGATTACTGTGATGCTACCTCCTCTGCCGGATCCTACTATCTTGGCCCCATATGCTCCGGCTTTTAAGGCTGCATCTATCATATCATCAATTCTGGGGACGGTGATTTTTAAGATATTTTTTAAAATCTCATGATGTTCATTCATAAGAGCGCCAATCTTTTTGAAATCGGGTTCAGGCTCTTAAAATACTGTCAGGGCCCTTTGTGTGATATCATGATTCTTAATAGCAGCGACAAAGTAGTTATGAAGATGATCTGGTATATACCTTAAATAACGTGAATATCGGATAAGTGAGGCATTATTTAGTTTATGAAAAAAGGCTGTTTTTGGGTATATTAAAGTTGTGATTTTCAATATATCTAATCCCAAAAACAACCCTTATGCTTAAAGATAAA
>NZ_VKDC01000047.1 GCF_007097395.1 Fulvivirga sp. M361 | reverse complement strand
GTACAGCCGTTCGTCGGATGAGTTACCGTCAATTCGTAAATGCCCGGTTCCGTGACGGATGGGTTTTGTAAGGCTGAACTAAAGTCAGGACCAATCCACGCGTAGGTTACTCCGGCTGTGAAAGAACTGCCTTGTAGCGTGACACTTTCCAAACTACAGGTCAGTACATCACTGACACTGGCAGTTGCACCAGGTTCAGTTATGTTCTGCTCTACGGTTACCTGGGCGGTAGAGGTACAGCCGTTCGTCGGATGACTTACCGTCAACTCGTAAATACCAGATGCGGTAACCGTTGGATTTTGTAAGGATGAACTAAAGTCAGGACCATTCCACGCATAGGTCACTCCAGTTGTAGCTGAAGCTCCTTGCAACGTGACACTTTCCAAACTACACGTCAGTACATCACTGACACTGGCGGTTGCACCAGGTTCCGTTATGTTCTGCTCCACCGTCACCTGGGCTGTGGAGGTACAGCCGTTCGTCGGATGAGTTACTGTCAATTCGTAAATGCCCGGTTCCGTGACGGATGGGTTTTGTAAGGCTGAACTAAAGTCAGGACCAATCCACGCATAGGTTACTCCGGTTGTAGCTGAAGCTCCTTGCAACATAACACTCTCCAAACTACAGGTCAGTACATCACTGACACTGGCAGTTGCACCAGGTTCAGTTATGTTCTGCTCTACGGTTACCTGGGCTGTGGAAGTACAGCCGTTCGTCGGATGAGTTACCGTCAACTCGTAAATACCAGATGCGGTAACCGTTGGATTTTGTAAGGATGAACTAAAGTCAGGACCACTCCACGCGTAGGTTACTCCAGTTGTAGCTGAAGCTCCTTGCAACGTGACACTTTCCAGACTACACGTCAATACATCACTGACACCGGCAGTTGCACCGGGTTCAGTTATGTTCTGCTCTACGGTTACCTGGGCAGTAGAGGTACAGCCGTTCGTCGGATGAGTTACTGTCAATTCGTAAATGCCAGGTTCCGTGACGGATGGGTTTTGTAAGGCTGAACTAAAGTCAGGACCATTCCACGCATAGGTTACTCCGGTTGTAGCTGAAGCTCCTTGCAACATAACACTCTCCAAACTACAGGTCAGTACATCACTGACACTGGCAGTTGCACCAGGTTCAGTTATGTTCTGCTCTACGGTTACCTGGGCTGTGGAAGTACAGCCGTTCGTCGGATGAGTTACCGNGGTTCAGTTATGTTCTGCTCCACCGTCACCTGGGCTGTGGAGGTACAGCCGTTCGTCGGATGAGTTACCGTCAACTCGTAAATACCAGATGCGGTAACCGTTGGATTTTGTAAGGATGAACTAAAGTCAGGACCAATCCACGCGTAGGTTACTCCGGTTGTAGCTGAAGCTCCTTGCAACATAACACTCTCCAAACTACAGGTCAGTACATCACTGACACTGGCAGTTGCACCAGGTTCAGTTATGTTCTGCTCTACGGTTACCTGGGCTGTGGAGGTACAGCCGTTCGTCGGATGAGTTACCGTCAATTCGTAAATGCCCGGTTCCGTGACGGATGGGTTTTGTAAGGCTGAACTAAAGTCAGGACCAATCCACGCGTAGGTTACTCCGGCTGTGAAAGAACTGCCTTGTAGCGTGACACTTTCCAAACTACAGGTCAGTACATCACTGACACTGGCAGTTGCACCAGGTTCAGTTATGTTCTGCTCTACGGTTACCTGGGCTGTGGAAGTACAGCCGTTCGTCGGATGAGTTACCGTCAATTCGTAAATGCCAGGTTCCGTGACGGATGGGTTTTGTAAGGCTGAAGTAAAGCTTTCCGGACCACTCCAGGAATAGGTAACGCCAGTCGTAGCTGAAGCTCCTTGCAACGTAACACTGGTAACAGCACATGTAAGCACCTCGCTTACATCAGCCGTAGCCCCTGGCTCGGTGATATTTCCTTCCACTACCACCTGTGCAGTTGAAGTACAGCCATTGACCGGATCAGTCACTGTCAGGGTATAAGTTCCCAAGGTATTAACCGAAGGGTTTTGCAACGTGGAAGTAAAGCTTTCAGGCCCACTCCACGCATAGCTAACACCAGTGGCAGATGAACCTCCCTGTAACACAACACTCGGCGTAGCACAGGTCAATTCATTACTTACACCGGCAGTAGCGCCAGGTTCGGTGATATTCTGTTCTACGACCACCTGATCAACAGCCATACACGAATTCAACGACTGCTCGGTAACCGTCAACGTGTAAGTTCCGGGTTCGGTCACCTCAACAACTCGTCCCGAAGCCCTAAAAGACCCAGGCCCTTTCCAGGAATAAGTAACCGCCAGCGGGTTATTAGAAGTACCTTGTAATGTAACACTCGTTGTGGTACATGTAAGTACACCATTTACACTGGCAGTAGCACTTATCGGATTACTGACCTGTTCCACCAACACCTGCGCAGTTGAAGTACAACCATTAGCAGGATTGGTAACTGTTAATACATAAGTTCCCGGTTCATCGACTATAGGATTTTGTAAGACTGAACTAAAATCAGGACCACTCCAGGCATAGCTAACACCCGTTGTAGAAGACGTACCTTCTAATATAACCTCCGGATGACAACCCAGAATCCCATTTATGCTCGCATTTGCTCCTGGTGCTGTTATGTTTTGTTCTACTAACACCTGGGCCGTTGAAGTACAGCTATTGGTAGGATCGGTAATCGTCAGGGTGTAAGTTCCGGGGGCACCAACCGAAGGATTTTGTAACACTGAAGTGAAGTTTCCAGGGCCGCTCCAGGCATAGCTAACGCCAGTTGTAGCCGAAGCGCCTTGTAACGAAACACCGGTCATGGTACACGTCAACTCGTCACTTACACCGGCAGTAGCACCAGGTGCAGTAATGTTCTGTTCCACTACTACCTCGGCTGAAGAGGTACAGCCGTTGAGCGTATCGGTGACTATCAAGGTGTAAGCTCCAGGCGCACTGACGGAAGGATTTTGTAGCGCTGAAGTGAAGCTTTCAGGGCCACTCCAGGCATAGCTGACACCAGCTGCATTCGAAGTACCTTGTAATGAAACACTGGTTACGGCACACGTCAGCTCGCCACTTACATCAGCTGTAGCTCCAGGTGTAGTAATGTTCTGTTCTACCTCAACCTGCGCTGTATAAGTACAGCCATTGGCCGATTTGGTGGCTACCAGCTCGTAAATTCCAGGTTCAGTGACCACAGGGTTTTTCAATACTGAAGTAAAGCCATTAGGACCACTCCAGACATAACTAAGGCTGACAGAACTAAACGGAAGAGTTTGAACCAGGATTGAAACACTTGCATTTGTACAGGTCAGTGTCCCGGTCGCGTATACCGCAAGTATAGGTGGTCCTGTTATGTCCTGCCCTACCTCGACCTGGGCGGTAGAAGTACAGCCATTGAGGGTATCAGTAACTGTCAAGATGTAATTTCCCGGCGCACTAACGGAAGGATTTTGTAATGCGGAAGTAAAGCTTTCAGGACCACTCCAGGCATAGCTAACGCTGGCCGCAGCTGAAGTACCTTGCAACGAAACACTGGTTACGGCACAGGTCAACTCGCCACTTACACCGGCGGTGGCTCCAGGTGCAGTAATGTTCTGTTCCACTGCTACCTGGGCTGAAGAGGTACAACCGTTGAGGGTATCGGTGACCGTCAAAGTATACGTTCCGGGAGCACCGACGGTAGGATTTTGTAATACGGAAGTGAAGCTTTCAGGGCCACTCCAGGCATAACTAACACCTGCTGTAGTCGATGCGCCTTGTAACGAAACACTAGATACAGTACAGGTCAACTCACCACTCACACTGGCGGTAGCATCCGGAACTGTTGTATTTCCCACAACGATAACAGTGTCTGTACCTGTACACCCTGCCACTGACGATGTGGCCGTAACTACATATTCACCAGGTGAATTAACCACTGGGTTTTGCGCTGAAGAAGTGAATCCGCCAGATCCGGTCCAACTGTAAGTAGCACCAGTTGCCGTACTCGTGGCAGACAAAGTAACCGTTGGCGTATCACAATCGATCTCATCATTTACCGATGCGGTTACATCAATTGCACCGCCGGATGTACTGCCTCTGACTATTACATCATCGAACACATAATGCTCATCCAGACCGGTGGTCTTAATTCTTAAGACGATTTTAAGGAAGCTTCCGGAAATATTGCCTGAGGACTTAATAGAGGTAAAAGGGAGCGTACCTTCAAAACTGGCAATATTAGTTTCCGCCCCACCATCCAGCATGTAAAAAACCCGGAAATAATCATACATTTTATCATTTGAATCACTATTGAGATCTCCAAAGCCCTGCGCATTTAACGAAATAGTGACATTACCAGCATCACTGATATCTATCGTTTCAGAGGTCCATTTCCCTTCACCATCCAGGTTGAAAACATAAAACTCTTTTGATCTTACCTCAAAGAAGGTATCCCCAGGGTTGCCAACCTCTTCGATAGGAGTAATTTGTGTAGACCAGGCGGTAGTACCATTATCCTGTGAGGTACCATCTGTCAGGTCAAACGACTCTGCCCATATCTCTGATCCTTCTTCCCTGGTCACTACCACGGTTTTAGAAGATGTACAACCATTTGTAGATCCGGTGCGGGTTACGGTGACCGTATATTCTCCAACAACGTTTACCACAGGGTTCTGTACGCTGGAAGTGAAACCGCCAGGGCCTGCCCAACTGTAGGTTACGCCAGAAGTGGTGGAGCTTGCTGTGAGCGTAATCGACGGCACGCTACACGAAAGATTTCCTCCGGTGGCCGAAACATTGGGTCTGCTAATGTCCTGGTCCACCATAACGGTTGCCGTACCTCCGCATCCTGAAGCGCCTGTAACTGTAACCACATAATTACCGGGCACACTGACCGATGGGGTTGCCTGGGTAGAAGTAAAATCGTTGGGGCCGAACCAACTGAAGCTTCCGTCAGCAGAATTAATATTGGTAGATAGGGTAACCTGTGTATTAGTACATGTCAGTATGCCATCAGCCGAGGCAGTGACATTTAATCCGGCACTTGAATTAGACTTAATTTTTACCCTGTCAAAAAAGTACCTTTCATCATCGGTCGACGTTACCGCCCGCACAATGATTTGAAGGGTGTTCCCTTTCAACCAATCAGCAGTGGCAGTAACGTTCACACCCTTACCAACATGGATGCCGTTATGAAAAGGAATTTCCATCCCTCCGTTTATGCTGTAAAACACTTTTATATAATCCGGATCATCCCATTCATCACCATTAAGTATGCTGCTACTAAGTTCTACAGATGCACTGACCGAGGCCTTGCCGGAAATATTAATTTGTTCTGAACGCCAGACACCTTCCTGATCATTATTGGATATTTTAATTTTACTGTCTGCCACTTTAAAAATGCCTTTCTCATTTTGGATAGACCAGGCAGTCGCTCCATTATCCACTGTAGCGCCGTGGGCCAGATCTGCAAATTTCTCGAACCAGATAGTTTCAGTTTGGTTTGTAGGAGGAGTTACCTCTACGGACGTGGACTTCGTACAACCTCCTGGTGTAGTGGCAGTAACGGTATAGGTTCCCGCAACAGAAACTTCAGGGTTTTGCTGACTGGAAGAAAAACCATCAGGTCCCGTCCAACTGTAGGTAACTCCAGGCGTAGTAGAGCTTGCTGTAAGAGTAACACTGCTGTTAGCTTCACAGGAAAGGCTTCCGCCTGTAGCAGAAACATTGGGTGGGCTACTATTCTCATTGACAGTAACCATTGCCGTACCTCCACAGACTGAACTGCTCGTAACAGTAACTGCATAATTGCCCGGCACGCTGACCGATGGAGTTGCTTGTGTAGAGGTAAAACCTTCGGGGCCAACCCAGCTAAAACTTCCATCGGAAGCACTAACATTGGTAGACAGTGTAACCTGCGTGTTTGTACAGGTAAGTACACCGCTGGCCGTGGCGGTGACATTTAGTCCAGCACTCGTATTGGACTTAATTTTCACCCTGTCAAAAAAGTATTTCTCGCTGGTATGCGTTGTTACTGCGCGTACAATGATTTGAAGCGTATTACCCACTAACCAATCGGCCGTGGCAATATCGTTTACGCCCTTACCTATATGGATGCCATCTTTAAAAGGAATTTCTGCTCCTCCATTTATCCTATAGAACACTTTTATGTGATCTGAATCTTCCCACGATTCACCACTGGATATGCTGCTGCTAAGTTCCACAGATGCACTGACTGAGGCCTTACCGGAAATATTAATTTGCTCAGAACGCCAGACACCTTCCTGATCATTGTCCGATATTTCAATTTGGCTATTGGCCACTTTAAAGGTGCCCTTTTCATTTTGAATGGACCAGGCGGTCGATCCATTATCCACTGTAGTACCGTGGGCCAGACCTGCAAATTTCTCATACCAGATAGTCTCCGTTTGGTTTGTAGCCGCAGTTACCTCCACTGAAGCAGATTCCGAACAACCATTCGATGTGGTGGCCGTCACGGTATAGGTCCCGGCGGCGGAAACTACCGGATTTTGCAGGCTGGAAGAAAATCCATTCGGTCCCGTCCAATCGTATGTAACACCAGAAGCAGTAGAGTTTGCGGCAAGCGTAACATCGGCTTCGCAGGACAAGCTACCACCAGTGGCATTAAGCCCTAAATCATATTCGGAAAACACACTTACTTTGTCAAAAGTATAGGACTCCTCCAGGCCTGTGTTTTTAATTCTTAAAACAATTTTAAGCGTATTTCCTGAAATAGTACCTGTGGACTGAATAGCTGTAAAAGGAAGTTCGCCATCAAAACTTGCAATGCTTGTTTCCGATCCGCCATCGAGGACATAAAAAACACGGAAGTAATCGTACTGATCTGAGCTTGAATTACCGTCCAGACCTCCGAAGCCTTGTGCATTTAACGAAACAATGACGTTGCCGGCATTACTGATGTCGATCGTTTCCGAAGTCCATATTCCTTCACCATCCAGATTGAAAGCATAGAATTCCTGTGCCTGAACTTCGAAAAAAACATCTCCCGCGCCACCAACATCCTGGATAGGTACTATGCTGGTGGACCACGCAGTGTTACCTGCATCTGCTGAGGTTCCGTCAGCCAGATCAAAGGGTTCTTCCCAAACTTTCTCTCCCTTAAAATCGGTAACCAACACACTTTTAGTCAATGTGCAGCCGCCAGACCCGGGAATAGTAGCCGTAACTGTATATTTACCTGCAACGCTTACAGAGGGATTCTGTTGATTGGATGAAAAGCCTCCGGGACCGATCCAACGATAGGTGACCCCTGATATGGCTGAGTTGGCCGTAAGGCTGATGGAAGAAACGCTGCATGTAAGATTTCCTCCTGTAGCTATTATATCCCTGGGAGTGTATTCAGAAAATAGTCTGACATTATCAAAAGTATAAAATTCGATATGTTCTGAATTCCTGGCCCGTACCACGACCTGCAATGTATTGCCACTTATTTCATTGGCAGTAGCAGTGACGGGATCAAAAAGATTGATTTGCGAACCGTTTTGCAGCATAGTTTCAGGACCCCCATTTACTTTATAAAATGCCCTGATATAATCCGCATTCTCAAGAGGTCCTTCTGAGCGTAAATCAATAGAAATGTTAACCTTACCAGCTCCTGAAATATCAATCACTTCAGAAGCCCATTTGATCTCACCATCCGTATCATTGATTGAAAAACGATTACCACGCACCTCGGCATGATCGTCATTGTCAAGACTGGTCCCGGCAATACTCCTCGTCCAGGCAGTAGGACCGGTATCGACCCGGGTACCGTTACTTAGATCATTAAAATTTTCCTCCCAATGCGTTACAACGCAGGTCTCTAAAGGTGCGACAGGATCAGTATAACTTCCTACTTTGTAAGTGGTACCGCTCCTGATGTTAAAAGCATCAGAATCGTTCAAACTCTTAGACACAGACTTGACTTCAGAGTTGATATTTTCTTTAGGTATGCTCTTAAAGGAAGAAAAAACACAAAGCAAGGAACATAACGCACCTTTAATACACAGCCGAACTATACTTTTCATCTTTTATGGATTTTGGGGCTTTGGGTCCGGGTAAAAAATTTAAACAAGACCAAAAACCATGTATGACAACTAAAAATGTTTTATTAAAAAATGTCACTAAAAAAATTCCTATTTAGAAGGACATCAAAATTAGTTCGAAGAACAGATACGATGCTTGTCAATTTAGCATTATTCTCTATCTCAATGCGATTTTCAACCTAAATGAATATTTATAAAGGGCTTTAGCTTCCTTTTCAAACCTGTGAAAGCGTTTTAACGATTCAACGAGCCAAAAAAGGCTTTCTCACGGGTTACCCATCGGAAAAACGCCCAAAATATGTGGTTAGAAGACTAGATATTAAGAGGTTAGAGGAGATCAGTAAGATTTTATAAATAATACAATTAATTGCAATTAAGTACAATTAACTGTTTAATAAACATGCTAAGATTTAACAATAAGTACTTGTGTAATAAAATTTTCGTTTTATGACAATAATGAAAGGAAGAACCTAAACGTCTCACTAACTCACTCGCGCGAATCAATAAAAAAAGTTGAGTCTGAGTATCAACAGGTAAATGGGTGCTTTTTACCTGCCAAACAGACTCAACGAGTTTCCAATGGACACCTTCATTTTAGTATCTGCCCATCTTTGATTAAAGGGCACAATACTCAAGTGTCCTAACATTTAGTATAGTTGTCTAATTAACTTGTCGCAACCATTCCTCTACAAAACGATCGGGAGTTACATTATGCAATGGTAAAATAAGTTCCACCTCTTTCTTCTACATCATACAGGCCCTCAAACTTTAGACTCAGCCTGTTATAAATCTCCTTGTTCAACTGTCTGAACTTCTCATAGGCTCCTTTATCTGTCCAGGTATCAACAAGGAGATAACTGTGTTTTTCTTCCTCGCTTTTATATAGATAAGAACCCAAATAATCTTTGGATTGGTTAAATAACCCGGACCAGGCCCCTTCCGCCCCATATTCACGCTCAAATTTCGCCGTTTCCTCAGGCTTTACCTTATACTTCCATTGGATTACATACATAATATACTCATTTTCAATGATTTAATTAGATTTAAAAAGGGCACAAATTCGTAAGGGTGGTTATAATCCTTTATCAGGAAGTGATCATTTTCAACGCCTGATCAAAAGAGGCCACTGCCCTGGTAATGTCACTTTCTGTCGTGGCCCATGAGCAAACACTTACACGAATAACTTTACGCCCTTTCCATGAAGAACCCCCAACCCAACAGGTCCGAAGCTGCTGTACTTGCTCCATTAACCGAACTGTAAGCTCATCAGATGAACAATGAAGCAGCACCTGATTAAAACACACTTCATTAGGCACGTTTAATCCATGAACCGTCCCGATCTGACCGGCAAATTGGAGCGCCCTTTGATGAAGGCCATACACTAATTCATCTATACCGGCCCTGCCAAGATATTTAAGGGCCGCCCAAAGCTCGATGATACGTGCTCTTCTGGACATTTCGGGGGTAAAATAAAGCCCCTCACGCCCTCCTTCGCTCATAATATAAGCTCCTGTCATGTGTAAAGCGGAGCCCATGGCTTCTTCATCTACACACATGGCTATCCCACTATCATAGGGTGCATTCAACGTTTTATGGGCATCCACCGACCATGAATGGGCTTTCTCAATACCTTTGGTCAAATGCCTGAGTTCACCGGACGTTTGTGCCCACAAGCCAAAAGCCCCATCAATATGCACCCAGGAACCAGTCCTGGCAGCCAGATCACAGATCTCATCAAATGGATCAAATGAACCGCTGTTCACATTGCCGGCCTGAAGAATGACAATCGTTCGGTCATCCAACTGAGGTAATTTTTCTACCATCAGTCTCCCTTGGTCGTCAACATCCACCCACTCAATAATATCATGGCCTAATCCAAGTATTGCCAATGCCTTAAAAATGGTAGCATGAATTTCCTTGCCGGCAACAACTCTAAGTTGCGGTGCCCCCTGTAACCCTCTTTTATTGACATTCCAACCCTGGTTAAGTAGCAGTCGATGCCGGGCGGCAGCCAGACCACAGATATTGGCAGAGGCTGTTCCACTTACAAAGCCCACTGCTGTTGAAGTTGGTAAACCAAAAAGCATCTGAAGCCAACGGATCACCACCTCTTCCAACTTTGCTGCTAATGGAGAAATTACAGTCATACCGGCATTTTGATCATAAAATGTGGCAAGTTGCTTAGCTGCCAGGGTTACAGGAAGGGCACTGCCATTTACAAATCCAAAATAACGCCCCCCCAATTGAGCTACAGTATTTGGGCTTCCGTTTTCGTGAAGGAGCTTAATTATTTGAGCAGCATCCCCTCTACTCTCAGGAATGGCTGTGTCAAAAGCCTCCAGCTTAGCCAAAGATCCCTCTGATGGGTATACCTCACGGTCAAAGACATTATCCAGGTAATCCATAGCGTACTTATGTGTCTGATGGAAAAGGTCCTTATCAGTTACCTGCCGGTACATTGATTTTTGGAGGGAATATTTATCGTTGCTCATCTTAAGTTTAACTATTTCATTGGAGTATCAAACCTACATTCATCGCCTGGTTCATTTAATTTTTCTGTGCTGGTCCGGGACTCAAAATATGCAATATGTCAGCACTATTTTGTCCGTAATGGCGCAGTGAGTTATAATATTTGTCAGAGATGGGGATGAATCTCGTGGCATGTTTAGCTTCTGACCATCCACCTTTAATACCATTAAAGGCCATAGGATCTGTACTGTCAAGTGTTAGCAAAAAGTCACTTATCCGTTTTCTTTTTGCTGAAGGAAGCTTTTTACTGAGTAGTACAGGCCCTAACGGTATCTCAGGAGAGATCCAAAGCAAGTCTACTTCTTTCATGATGGAAGAGTCTTTTTGGGTCATACTAAAAAAAGTAGCGCTGCCCAATGCGCATACATCTGTTTCATTGTTTAAAAGTTTGCGAAATGTACTTTCGTGATCACCTCCATAGGTTACATTCTTAAAATCTTTCTCAGGAGAAATGATACCCAATGAGCTCAAAAATAAACGCGGCACTAAATTTCCAGAAGTAGAGGTTTCACTCACAAATGTGAAAGACAATGATGATTTTTCATTATTTAAATCTTCAGGTCCTTTTACGTCTCTGTCTTTACGCGCTACTATTACAGACTTGTAATTATCAATGAATGAAGGGTCTACCTCGAGTGCGGCCACCGGAACTGCTGCTTCATTGTCTATCGCCAGTAACAGATATCCGAGTGTATTGATAAATGCGATATCTACCTCTCCTTCTTTTATGGCTTCCAACAATTCAGCGACTCCCGGATAGCTTTTCGTTTCTGTAGGTTGGTCAAGCAACTCTTTGACTCCTTGAGAGAACGGTTTTATGTTGTCAATTCTGTTGTTAGTGGCATAGGTATAGGTGGCGACGGTGAGTGTTTCATTGGATGCATTGCACCCCATCATACAGGCCATAAAACATACACATGTGAATAGTAATAGTTGCGTTTTTAACGTGTTGATCATAACTTTTTTGTAATTCATTTCTATTTTTTCCTCCGGCCACTGCATTTACGCTCCTTTCCTAAGGTCTTTAATGGTTTTATTTTCGACTGAGAAGTAAAGAAACTCATGTATGGCCGCTTTACCAACGGGGCATTGGGCCTCTATTCCTACTTTCACGGTCTGAGCAGGTGGTAAGGACGATAATCTTGCCATTTTATATTCTTTGCCGTCTTTTGACCAGTGCAGAGCATAAATATCTCGTTTTCTGATGATCCT
The DNA here is from genome assembly GCF_007097395.1 of Fulvivirga sp. M361. Taxonomy (GTDB): domain Bacteria; phylum Bacteroidota; class Bacteroidia; order Cytophagales; family Cyclobacteriaceae; genus Fulvivirga. The sequence continues at coordinate 86,037 of NZ_VKDC01000047.1, read as the reverse complement.
CAGCCATATCTTATCATATGCACTGAGTATAACCCCGTTTGCATCGTCAGAAACCTCATTAGTGACTACTGAAACAATACTCTTGCCTGTTGCATCTGAGTATTCAAAAGCAAACTTGATCCAGTGGGTACTGTCAATATGAACCATAATTACTCCTGCATTCCAAACTGATGCAAAATCCGGTTTTACAAGAGCAGTAGCAACAAAATCGCCAGTCACCTCCTGGTAGAGAAATGGGGCCGTCGCGGTAATTGATCCATCTTCCGGATTATTGAAAAAGTCCGTTCCTTTTACGGCCTCTATACGTAAGATGTTTTCAATCATCTCAAATTCCTCCGGTTCATTCAGCCATTGGAATGTATTTGAGTCTGAATTGCTAAGCATTAAAAGGTCGTTTTTCGTTTGATCCATTTCAAGGAGACGGTCTTTAGGCTGATCCGCCTGGTCCGAATTGTTTTTACAGGCCATAGTCATGGCAAATACTATGAAAGGAAAAATCTTAAACATTGTTGTGGGAGGTTTGATGAAACAATTTGAAAATCATGACAAAAGCACTATATATATGAAGTTTTACTACCACAAAGATCGGAATAGTTATGTCATCAGGCTTTTCAAGGTAGCATTTTAGTGGTTTCATCAACATTAGGAAAAATTTTCATATCTATTTACTGTTTACTATATAATTGAAGACCAATCTCATAGATAAACAGGCAAACAACCCTGTTGACACAATTGACCTTACATGCCAATCATATTTTCCGGGTTTTGAGTTGTACAACTTAGTGTTTTATCGGTTTTTTGTATCTACCTGAACAATACAAACTTTAGTAAACAACTACCAGTTAAGTAATTAAAGCTTTACACTTTCTCTTACTGCATGCTAACTGGCAAGAGTATTGGAAATCATAATGCAGCCTGTTACCGGTGATTGAATTTTTAAAAAAGGAGGACTCAAATGATCAAAGTACTTATCGCAGATGACCACCAGATGTTTATTGATGGTTTGAAATCTATGCTCGAGGAAATTGATGATGTGGAAGTAATTGGCGAGGCCACGAATGGAAAGGAAATTGTAGAAATGTGTAAAGATACCCAGGCTGATGTCGTGATCATGGATGTAAGCATGCCTGAAATGGACGGAATAGAAGCCACAAGAGAGATCTTAAAAAAGAACTCAAGCATCAAGGTGCTGGGCCTTTCGATGCATAACGACCGTAATTTTATTTCAGGATTATTGAAAACAGGGGCCAGTGGATATATTTTAAAAAATACGGGAAAAGACGAGCTGGTGGCCGCATTACATATGATCGAATCAGGGGAGAACTACATTGGCAAAGAAGTAAGAAATACGTTGCTTGATACGTTCATGAAAAAAGAAAGACGCTTCCAGGTAGATGATAAGCTTTCACAACGTGAATCAGAAGTTTTAGAAAGCATTACCCTGGGGCTTACCACACAGGAAATCGCAAAAAAACTCTTTATCAGTAAAAACACGGTTGAAACCCATAGGAAAAATTTACTCTACAAACTGGGGGCTAAAAATACCGCTGAACTCATCACCAAGGCTTACAAAAAGGGACTTATTCAGTGATTATTTAAAATCCCTGTTTTCAGGGATAGCACGAGTCAGAATAAAAGACATCTTTGTTTGAGCATGGATGATAAGTAATGATTGTTTACCCTCAAAACAGATGAACTAATGTGGCTATTTGCAGATAGTGGTTCTACCAAAACAGACTGGCGACTGGTTAACCAGGAAGGTGAACTTCAGGTATCTGTGGAAACCGAAGGACTAAACCCTTACTTTCTCACAGACCATGAGATCAGTAACACGTTCCAGGAGAAAGTATGCGAAAAGGTCTACGACGTAGAAGGGGTGTTTTTCTACGGAGCAGGCTGCGGCAAACCTGCTAAAGCCAACCAGGTAAAAAGGGCCTTAAAACGTACCCTACCTTCGTCCTGCTCAGTGGAGGTAGCCGGTGACATACTCGCGGCGGCGCGAGGTTCACTTCAAGGTCAACCCGGTATTTCATGTATATTGGGTACAGGCGCCAATTCATGTATATACAACGGCAAAATGATCATCGACTCAGCGCCTTCTTTAGGTTATATGCTGTCTGATTGGGGTAGCGGGACTGTTATGTGTAAAGATTTTCTGGGTCTGCTATTTCAGCAAAAACTTCCGCAGTATATGATAGAAGATTTCCTGGATACCTATGAACTAACCACTGTCCAGGTATTGGATAAAATATATAACCAACCTTTGGCCAATCGTTTTCTTGCTTCTTTCAGTCCGTTTTTATTAAAATATGCTGAGGAAGCAGCTGTAACAAAGATCATCACGCAAAATTTCAAAGCTTTTTTCAACTATTATGTATTACGATATCCGCAGTTGCATACTGTAAAAAGCATCAGCGTAGTCGGGTCCATTGGCTATTACTATCAAAAATATTTACTGCAGGTAGCCGATGAATTAGGTATATCTATTCACAAGATATTGAAAAACCCTATGGATGGCCTGGTTGAATTCCATTGTAGTACAATACATGTAAATCATTAAAATTATAATGTCATACCCTTTGACAATCTTTCATACCAAAAGTAAATCTAACTCCCTGTCAATGTCTAAAACCGTATTTTTCTTCTGCCTGTTTTTGCTAAGCCTTACTTTTAGCCCTGTTTCCTTTGCACAAGATCTCCCGGCACCCAAACGGGAATTACGGGCCGCCTGGATTGCCACTGTAGTAAATATAGACTGGCCTACGCAAAGGGCATTGAACGCCCATGATCAGCAAAAAGAATTTGTGGAGCTACTGGATCTATTGCAGTCCATGAAAATGAATGCCGTAGTAGTACAGGTACGGCCTGTTGCCGATGCGCTGTTTCCGTCCTCTTATGAACCATGGTCAGAATACTTATCGGGAGAGCAGGGAGAAAGCCCTACTCCCTACTACAATCCATTGACCTTCATGATTGAAGAAGCACGTAAAAGAGGGCTTGAGTTCCATGCATGGTTCAACCCGTACCGTGCCAGTATGAAAGAAGATTTTATCCATTCAAAAGATCATCCGATCAATCAACATCCGGAATGGTTTGTAGAATATGGTGGCAAAAAGTATTACGATCCCGGCCATCCCGAAGCCCGTGAATATGTATTAAATGCCATCATGGAGGTAGTCAGACACTATGACCTCGACGCTGTTCATTTTGATGACTATTTTTATCCTTATCGTATTGCCAATGAAGAGTTTCCGGATGACAGCTCATACACCTGCTACGGTGAGAGTTACAAAAACAAGGAGGATTGGAGAAGGTATAATGTAGACGCCTTTGTAGAAGAGCTGCATGACAGGATCAGGAACGAAAAGCCACACGTAGTCTTCGGTATAAGCCCGTTTGGTGTATGGCGTAATAATGACAAAGACCCGATGGGTTCGGATACCAAAGCCGGACAGACCAACTATGATGACCTGTATGCTGATGTACTGAAATGGCTTAGAGAAGGGTGGATTGACTACATAACTCCACAGCTATACTGGCACATAGGCTTTGCTCCCGCAGACTACAAAGTGTTGGTAGATTGGTGGAGCAAACACACGTATGGGCGGCATATGTATATTGGTCAGGGCATCTATCGTTTGGGCCAAAAGGGATGGGAAGATAAACGAGAAATAATTAATCAGATCAACCTGAACAGGGCTACACCCAACGTGCATGGCAGCATGTACTTTAGCACAAAGGTTTTTGTTCAAAACAAGGACAGTGTCCAGCAAAAAATGGAAGAAATGTATCCATCGGAGGCGTTAATACCGGTCATGCCCTGGCTGGACGATACGCCACCTGAGGCGCCGGTCTGGCAGGAAATCATTGGGAATCAAAAGTATGGCGTAAAACTCCAATGGCAGGACAGTACTCCCGGCGATGCCCATTACTATGTGGTCTACCGCTTTGATGCGGATGAGGAGATTAACATTCATGACCCCTCTAAAATACTGGCCACCGTACCACGCTCTCCCTACCATACACAGTCCTACACGGACAGAAGTACAGAGACACGCACTCAATATCGCTACCTGGTAACGGCAGTAGATCGAAAGCACAATGAAAGCCAGGTAAGTGCTGAAAAAAGGGTAAAGACAAGAGGCGCACATCGGGCTGTGAAGGAGTTGTAGGGTGTGATATTAGTAGATTAGGTCATTTCTTTTCGATAAAACTTGTATTTAACAAGATAAATCGAGCGGACGCTCTATTCAAGAGTTAGGTCTTAGGACCGCTTTGCTAAACCTAAGACCAGGGCGGTCCTACACGAACAGAAGTACAGAGGCACGTACTCAATATCGCTACCTGGTAATGGCAGTAGATCGAAAGCACAACGCAAGCCAGGTGAGTGCTGAGAAAAGGATTAAGACAAGAGAGGCGCACCGGGCTGTGAAGGAGTTGTAGTACTGGCAATGTGGTCGCTGAGATCAAATAAGAAAAGCTTATTTAATACCATTGATGATACTAGAGAGGCCTTTTTGGGATCCACGGTCAAATAACCATCAAATAAGATTATGCCCAAAATGGGATGTATTTTTAACTTATTTAAATTGCCAGTTTAGTCACCTTCCTGAAAAAAATTTATGTTTTATGAAGTTGCGTTAATGACTTCAATCATTTTTTTTAAACTTTTGATCCTTTCATCTCTATATTCAGCATCTATGGTTGCCAATGAAATTGGCAATAACTGCCTTTGAAGGGCTAATAAAGTCAAGGATTTCATTTTAGCCCCAATTGTTCCTCTGATAATGAATTCTCCAAAGCCTGTAGCTATAATTACATCATCTATTCCGTAAAACAGTCTATCCCCGATTCGACTCGAATTTATGAATTGTCTAATTATGGCAGTATCCGTTTTAGTGTAATCATAAAGCGTGTAATTCCATTTATTAAAGAGATAATTCAAAAATTCAGTGGATTCCTTTTGGGGGTTTAATTTAGTCCAATTATGATATTCATAAATGGCATCATTTCCGTCGTCATTTCCAAAAGGAGCAAATGAGTTAGTCTGATCCCAAAAAAAATCATCCTTCAATAGCACTTGGGCATTTGGATGAGCATATTCATAGTCAGGACTCCAGGTAGAACAGCCTGAAAACGCAATTGAAATCAAAAAGCAAGTTATTACCTTATTGTAAGTTTTGTTTTTCAAGAGAGGGCTAGACATATCTTCAGTTTTTTTAAACATCAGGCCCAGAATTTCAGATTCATCATACACAACTGAAGCATTTCTATCATTTTCAAGTGTTCATATACTCTCCCGGTCATTGGTTAAGCGTGGTGGTCCTAAGACCTACAACAGGATAGGGTATCATCCACCCGGGCTTTACTAGTGAATGTGTTTTTCATACCTATGAAGATAACAAGTGGTATTAAATCTTTCAAACGCATGGTTCATCTAAGATGAGATGGTTTTTAGTACATCAACCATATTGAAAAGGAAGCAATGGTCATGAACAGGCATTTTCTTGTAAAATATATTTTTCCATTTACGCCCTTTTCATCACTTGTCGTTAAAGTCCCGGAGCGTAAAAAATATCACAAAACGGGTTGCCCTGACCACCCCTCACTTAGTAATACAAAAAGTCCTGACCAGAAACATCATAGCTCTTATTTAACCCCTGGATATTGAAACAGTGATTTTGCCAAATCACTGTTTTCAGGGATAAAATTCAAGCCTTTATTTAAAAAATTTGTTTAGGGTTAACCTCTAGCCAGGAAGCCCTTCAAATGAATCATTACACGTTTTAAACACTACAGTATGGATCAAAATTACAGGAAGAGTATTTTTTTACTCTTACTACTGATGGCATTCAGTGCTACGGCCCAACAGCAACTCACCGTTTCTGGTAAGGTCGTGGATATTGATAATCAACCTTTAGTAGGAGCAAATATTGTTGTCAAGGGAACCACACATGGTACCGTAACGGATATTGAAGGGAACTACCGGTTAGAACTCGACGAAGACGAGAAAATCCTGGTTTTCTCTTACATTGGTTTCGAGACAACGGAAGAACAGGTGGGTAGCCGATCCGTCATTGATGTTACCCTTTATCCCGACTTGCAGATGTTGATGGAGATCACCGTAGTAGGCGCCTTCAACATAGAGCAGGAAAAAAGAAGCATCAACTACGCCGTGCAGGAAATCGAAGCCAAAAACATTGAAGCTCCACAGCAGCTCAACATTGTCAACTCTTTGCAGGGACAAGTAGCCGGCGCTATGATTACAGGAAACGGAGCTCCGGGAGCTCCCTCACAAATACTTCTCAGGGGTGCGTCTTCCGTAGGGGAAGGAAGGAATAACCAGCCCCTTTTCGTGGTTGACGGGATCCCTATTGATAACTCAGCAGTAGAGCAAGGTGGTAACCGTGGTATGGACCTGAATCCGGCCGATATTGAATCTATCACCGTTTTGAAGGGACCATCTGCAGCAGCCCTGTACGGGCTGCAAGCCGCCAATGGTGCATTGATCATTACCACAAAATCGGGAAAATCCGGAAAAACTTCCATTAACGTGGGTTCATCCCTATCATTCGACAGGCCAACGCGCTACATGCCACAGCAAAAAATGTATCAGCGCGGCCTGAACGGACTTCCGGATAACAACACCACACAATCCTGGGGACCTACATACCGCCGGGACCAACCCATTTATGATAATCAGGAGGAGTTTTTCGAGACCGGGGTGACTCAAAATTACAACTTCAATGTGTCAGGGGGTAATGATAAGACCACCATGTATTTCTCCTACAACTTACTGGACCAATCGGGGATCGTGCCCATGACGGATTACACCAAGCACAGCGGGCTGTTAAAAGGGTCCCACAAGTTGAGAGATAACCTCTCACTGGGCGTTTCAGTGAATTACATAACTTCTGAAAACACCCGGGCTTTTAGCAATAACTCAGGAGGGTTCATGAACAGGGTAATGAGATGGCCTCTGTCCGATGATATGAGCAACTATCTTAATCCAAATGGCACCAGGCGCTTTTTGCTGCCCATTGAAAATTTCCCTGCACAAACAGATAACCCTTACTGGTTCCTGGAAAATAACCCTACTGTAGATGACGTGAACAGATGGATCAACCAGTTCAACATAAGTTATAACCCTTTAAAATGGCTTACGCTTACTTACAGACTTGGCTTAGACCGATCGAACTTTCACCTGAAACGGCAAAGGGCTATTTCTACAGGAGGCAATGGTCTGGGGTCAGTATATGAGCTAGAAAGAGACAATGAGATCTTATCTTCTGATTTCCTGGTCAGTGTAGACAAAAAGATAGGTTCAAGGTTTAACCTGTCAGGTACTGTAGGAAGCTCCATACGCGAAGACAGGACCCGGTCATTAGCTGTTACTGGCGAAGGGCTTTTGAACGAAGGGCTTTATTCACTGAATAACACAGAGCGACAGGTAGTAAATAGCAGTAACAGAAGGCGGAACATTGCGGGTGTATTTGGCGATGTAAAGCTGGATTACTACGGCATAGCCTATCTCAATGTAACCGGCCGAAATGACTGGTCTTCTACACTTCCGGAGAAGAATAATTCTTTCTTCTATCCATCCATAAGCGCAGGATTAGTCTTTTCGGAGCTTATCCCTACTGAATTGAATGTTTTTTCCTTTGGAAAAATAAGGGCTTCATGGGCACAGGTAGGCTTTGATGCATCTCCTCATAGCCTCACACCCGTACTAACTCCTAATCAGACTGAAGGAGGAGGTTTTAAGAATTTGCATACAGCAGGTAACCCCAATCTGAAACCGGAAATGACCACCTCTAAAGAACTAGGCGTAGAGCTCCATTTTTTCAATAGCAGGATCAGACTGGATGCCACCTACTATGATATGCTTACAGAAGACCAGATCATCAGGGCCAGGGTATCTCCGGGTACAGGTTTTGTTATCCAAACGTTCAATGCCGGATCCGTATCCAATAAAGGGTATGAGATCATGCTGAATGCTAATGCTATCAAACGAAATAACTTCGACTGGAACATTACTCTCAACGCCTCTCACAATGATGCGGTATTAGAGACTTTACCATCCCATATGGCAGAATATCGCCAGACCTATGGACAGACAGCGGCAGGTAACGCTACTTCCGTACCCGGACGTGCTTTCTTCGCTGTTTCCGGTGTGGATTACGTGTACAATGACGATGGTCGTAGAATAATCGGAGAAAACGGTCTTCCCACCAAAACCGGTTCCAAAGAAAACTATTTGGGTGACAGGGAACCGGACATGATTGTAGGACTCACCAATTCATTCCGCTACAAAAACTTCAACCTTTCCTTTTTATGGGATTTCAGAGTAGGAGGAAAAGTGCTGAATGCCACCGGTCAAAGCATGATGGGGGTAGGCATGCATGAGATGCTGGAAGAGTATCGAAACATTAAATATGTATTTGATGGTGTGGTAAATACCGGTTCGGAAGAAAGTCCGGTGTGGGAAGAAAACACACAGGAAGTGGTATTAGACCAGGCTTACTTCCAGATTGAACACTCATCTATCGGGACTAACTTCCTGGAAGATGCCGACTGGGCAAGATTACGATTTGTTACCCTTTCCTATGACCTTCCTTCTGAATGGTTAGACAGAATAGGGATCTCGAACCTTCAGTTAACAGCCACCGGAAGGAACTTGTTGTTATTCACTCCTTATTCAGGCATTGACCCGGAAGTGAGTTCAGCCGGTAACCGCGGCGGTTCGGGAAATATGGGGATTGACTTCGGGGCCATTCCTCAGATGAAAGGATTGACGTTTGGAATAAAGGCATCATTCTAAAAATGAAAAAAATGAACACATTAGCACATAGACTATTCTTCATAGCGGGAATGATCCTATTATCAGCGTGCAACGACTACCTGGACGTAAATGATGATCTGGACAACCCGTCGACCACAGAGCCTCAAAACCTGCTGCCCGCCATCCTGGGTAATGCAGCTACCCTGACCTACAATGCAGGGGAAATCAGCGCTTATTACAGCCAACAGCTAGTTACGGAAACCGGCTTTGACCGAACACGTGACCGGTGGGACTTCAGTCAGGAAGTACGGGTGGGCATATTCAGGCATCACTATTTTGATGTAGCCGGTAACGCCCATAATTTAATCAATACTGCCGCCGACGATGAGCTGGCTAAAAATTATACAGGCGTGGGACAGATCATGCAGGCATATGCTTTCCTGATCACAACGGATGTTTTAGGAGACATGCCTTATGAGGAAGCTTTTACCGGAAAAGACAGTCCCAAATATGATACTCAGGAAGAGGTATATGAACAAATAGGCTTGTTACTCGATGAAGGCATTCAAAACCTTCAGGAGGCCATAGCACAAGGAAATACTGCCAAGCCTATGACAGCAAGTGATGATGTACTGTTTTCCGGCGACCTCACTGCATGGACAGCTTTCGCACATGGTATAAAAGCAAGATGGCTTTTACATCAGAAAAATGTAGCGTCAGATATGGGTAAAGTCATAGAAGAAGTAAATACCGCCCTGAGTAACTGGGTGACACCTTCTTACATTTTTTCAGGGGTAGATACATGGACACAAAATCCCTGGGGACCATTACAGGCACGACCTTTACTGTTTTCCATGCGCGCCAATGTTCTGAGCAACTCAGTACCTTCCACATTCTTTCTGGACTTAATGAAAAGCGATACGGAGCTAGACCCTCGCGCATTCAAACATTTTGAACCTAATGAGGGAGGTGAAATACTTTCACTGGTATCCGGAGAAGGAAGAGGAGGTATTGACGGAGATGACCTCCCTAACCTGCTGGACATGGCACTTACAAAAGATGACAGTCCGTTGGCCTTTATGACTGAGTCTGAACTCTTTTTTATACGTGCCGAAGCACAATTTGAAAGTGATAAAACGGCTGCTTACAACAGCTATCTCTCAGGGATCATCAGTAATATGCAGCAATTGGAAGTAGACCAGGGAGAACAGGACACTTTCCTTTCTAACAGTGACCTGGTAGTACAAAGCTCTGATGATCTGACCTTAAGCGATATCATGGTCCAAAAGCTAATAGCCACTTACCTGTCTCCTGAAGCGTGGGTAGACATTCGGAGATATAACTGGGACCCCAATATTTACCCCGAGTTATCACGCCCTACAAACGTAGCAGAAGACATTTATGGTACGGATAAATGGATCACGCGTGTACCTTATAATATGGAAACGGAGTACATCTACAATCTACCGGAAATCGACAGACTGGGAGCCAGGGAGCCTGAATTCCTTACGGTGAAATTATGGTGGATGCAACAATAAAAAAGACGATCATGAATAAACGATTTATATATATACCCTTATTCCTTATGCTGGCAGGACTTATACTGGCATGTTCGGAAAATGACCCCATCAGTGAATTGGGGGAATCCAAAGGAAAGGTGCCTTTTGTAAGGCTTTCATCGGTAAACTCATTGTACAGCGCCGGAGACACTATCAATTACAGCGCATTGTATTGGACAGACAGAGATGACGTTCAGAGCCTGTCCATCATATTGGGAGACCAAACGCAACTGTCCGGCACTATTTCGGTAGATGACGGCGCCGGTGAAGTATCGCTAACGCTGGACACATTATTTGTAACGGAATTAGCCCTTCAGGATGACCTGGAGCATGACCCGCTGGACTACCGGACCAGTCTGAACCAGTATGTAAGAAGTTTAACGTTCACCATTCCTGCCAAGTACCAGCTCTGGGAGATCTCAGAGACTGAAAATGACGCCTTTCTTAAGGTGAACGAGCTTTCTTTTTCGAGTGAAATTCAATCGCTCATTCTTACTCGTTTGCAGCAAAGTGGTGTTTCCACCACCTGGGATGACCTGGCTGGTATTACCACCGCTGTGGAACTGAAAATTGAAAGTACACTGAACCTGAGGGCACGTGTCCATGATCAGGGCGGCAATTTTAATGAGTCGTCCGTATCTGACGCCAGGATTGGAGCACTTATCGAATGAAAATAGATATCCTTTTAACCGATATCCTATGATCACATCTAAAAAATAAAAATATGATTTCAAGATATATAGTCAGAAGCTTATTTATACTCTCATGGTGCAGCCTTATTGCAATAACAGGCTGTGATGAAGATGAAGCTGTCCCCGAAATGTCGGCGCACTTTAAAGCGTCCGTTTCCAATACCGAAGCCATGGAAGCTCCCGGAGACATTTTATTTCGCAATGCTTCTAAAAACGGACTTTCCTACCACTGGGATTTTTCTACAGCTTATTTAAAAAATGATCCGGCACGGCCAACCACATTCAACGGTATGTCTCCGGACTCTGTACATTTCCCTATACCAGGCACTTATAATGTAACCATAACGGTAAGTGGATCAGATGGCCAGAAAGATGAGACATACACCCAAACGTATGAGTTTACCAAAAAAGATCCCGTAGTAACGTTTTCACCGGAGAGCATTCTCATGGATACCGCAGTTCATTTTACGGTAGACTTTTTAAGATTTGAAGACAAAACACCATCATTCGAATGGACCTTTGAAGATGGGGATCCCGCTACCTCTGCGGAGGAAAATCCGTCGGTTGAATTCCAGGCAGCGGGTGACAAACTAGTAGTATTAAAGCTCAATGATGGAGAGGAAGTATTTACCATTGAGACAACCGTATCTGTCAAAAGCATATTATTCCCTACGCTATATTTCACGGATATGGGAACAGAACAGATCTTTATGACCAAAATAAGCGGAGAACCGGATGAAGAAGTAACATCTACCGGCGCATTTTTGTCCAGTGGTAGTTTACCTCTTACTTTATTGGTAGACAATGGTCGGGTATATTATTCTAATACCGACAAAACACTCGGCACTGCTACTTTCGGAGAGATCAAATCCTTTAAATGGGATGGGACTGATCATAGAACCATCGCTACCGGAGGCTCGGGACATATTGTACCTTTTGCTATGACCATTAACGGTAACGACCTTTATTTTGCTGACAGAAGAGAGGGCATTTTTAAAATCAACAAAACGGTTGAAAATCAAAATATGCCAGACCTTACCCGATGGTTGCATCATAATGAAAGCGAATATTACACCAATGGCATTGGTTGGGGACATCAAAATGGTGGGCTGGTTTTTTATAACAATGAGATATGGTGGACTAAATGCAGTAACGGCAAGGGACTTTACACTATCCACCCTGATTTGCCCAGAAATGTGGACTCAAAAGTTACTGGAGACAAACTACTGGAAAACTACCCAATGCGCTCACTTACCATTGATGAGAATACTGGAAAAGTATACTTCTTTTTGAATAAACCTGTCGGTGATATGTCCATAGGAATGTATGTAGCTAATTCAGATGGCAGTGAACTTACCCTGATCGAAGCCTATGAGCCGGGAACGGATTTTGACGGTACAGGGGGCGAAGCTCAGTATATTGGGGTTACGGGCATCACAATACTGGATGACTATGTTTACTGGGGATATCGGGACAATGGTAACGCTGTAGCCACCTCAGGCATAAAACGAGCTAAGTTGGACGGAACAGGAACGGAAATGTTTCTTTCAGGATATGTTCCCTACGGTATCGTTATCGACACAACGCCAAGATAAAATAATCAGAGGGAGCTTTTGCTCCCTCTGTATTTCAACTCAAACCCTAACGCTTTTATGAAATTCTCCAGCTTCTTATACCTATGTCTTTGTATGCTTTTCAAAAGTGTATCAGCTCAGAATATAGCACTGCCAAATCGTGAATTCCGGGCTGTTTGGGTCTCAACCGTTTTTAAACTGGACTGGCCTAAAGCGAGCAGCATCCAGGATCAAAAAAACGAACTGATCAGCCTGCTTGATAAAACACGGGATGCTAATCTAAATGCTGTACTATTACAAGTACGCACTGAGTGTGATGCGTTGTACACCTCTGCTTTTGAACCCTGGTCCAGGTATCTTACGGGTACGCAAGGGCAAGACCCTCAATATGACCCATTGGCTTTTGCCATAGAAGAAGCCCATAAACGAGGGCTGGAACTCCATGCATGGATGAATCCTTTTCGGGTGAATGCTTCTACTTCCGCTTCTACAGTTTATAGTGAAGATCATGTCTCAAAAACACATCCTGAATGGTTACTGGAGTTTTCCACAGGGCAAAAAATATTAAACCCGGCGCTGCCGGAGGTCAGGGATTATATAGCCTCTGTAGTGGTGGATGTCGTGAATAATTACGCCGTTGATGGTGTCCATTTTGATGACTATTTCTATCCTTACCCAAGCGCAGGGTTTTCAGGCATCAGCAATGAAGATGCAGATGACTTTATTACCTACGGAGGTGAATTTGCAGACATTAAAGACTGGAGAAGGCACAATATCAATGAGGCGATACAACTTGTACAAAATGAAATTAAAAAAGCCGATGCCCGTGTACGTTTTGGTGTCAGTCCGTTTGGCATTTGGAAAAATGGAGTGCCTAATGGCATCATAGGCCTGGACGCCTATAATGTGATCTATGCCGATGCCACTCATTGGTTACAAAATGGCTCCGTTGATTACATTACTCCTCAACTCTACTGGCCTATTGGCGGTAACCAGGATTTCAAAAAACTGCTGGAGTGGTGGGCAGAAAAAGCATCTGCTTCTTCCAGGCACTTATATGCCGGACACACGTTGAGCGACATAAGTTCTTCTTCCAATCCCAACGGTCGGTCGATTGCTATATTGGAAGCTACAGTTAAGACCAGGGCAAGGGAAAGTAGTAACCATAGGGTAATGCAGTCCATAAAAGAAGTGCCTAATCAAATCTCCATTGTAAGAGATAATAATGATAAAAATGCACTGGGAAGTGTTTTCTTCAGGGCCTCTAATCTCACCTCCAACCCATCAGGATTCACCGATAATCTCAAGGCTACCATATACCCCTACCCTGCAGCGCCACCTGAAATGGACTGGCTACCTGTTGACAAACCTTCCGCTCCTGAAAATCTTGTGTATCAGATTAACGAGGGCAGCGGTAATGCCGTTTTACAGTGGACAAGAAGTGCCGGTAATACCTTTAATTTCAAAAGATACATTGTTTACAGGCTAAAGGATGCCACCGGGGATGTACCTGCGACAGATGCTATTTACGATATAACGGTATCGGAAGGAAAAGAAATACCATATGCTGATATACCGGCAGGCTTATCGTATTGGTCAATAGCAGAACTGGGTGAAAATAATCAGGCCAGCCCGCTGAGTAATATTGTAAGCATTGAAAAGACCATTACGCTACCTCAGACACCTTCGATAACATTACCGGACCAACAATCCACCACCAGCAATGAAAAATTCATCCGGTTTGAATGGGAAGAACAACCTGATATTATTTCCTATCACTATCAATTAGCTACCAACAGTGAATTCACCACCCTGCTGGATGAAAACAGCGAACTCAACGGCACAGCGAAAGCAAAGCTATTCTCCAATCTGGGGAATGGCACATACTATTTCAGGATAAGGGCTTCTAATGAAGCAGGACCAAGTAACTGGACCCCTGTTTATACGATTGTATTGGGCGATCCTGTTACCGGGATTGAACACAATCCGTACCTCGACCATATAACGTTGTACCCGAATCCGTCATCCGGGAATGATGTTCATCTTTACATTACGCTAAAAAAGTCTTCTCAAATATCGGTGGACATCATAGCCCTTGCGGGCAACAGGAAAATGCAGGTAGCTCCTCAGCACTATGATCAGGGCGAGCATGAAATAAAGGTCGACTGCCGATCATTGCCCAAAGGGCTTTACGTACTTCGGCTCAAAACAGATGGTTTCCGGCAAACCAAACGAATGATTTTGAATTGATACCGGGCGGTGGAGCAGGCATTTTCGATGATGGGCAGATGATCATCATCCCTCAGTTATCAGGTGAAGGTTATACGTATACAATAGTAGGATCAAGGTAAATGTCATCCATAAACAGAAGAATATCAAAAATATTTACCCCTCTGTTTGAATCTATTTGATACACTTTAAAGTAAAAGGAATGCCTTTCTTTTTTACCCAGTCTTATAAAATCAGGGATACCTTATACTTAAGATAATTGCCTTGCCGGCAGACATACTGACCCAGGATGGGTTAACCATCCAATAATTATATTTTTATTCTGATTTTCAGACACTTACCATATACAAAACGTCATACTTTGACTTGAGATGGACAGGTTTTAATAAAAGGTATTGGACATGCATAAAAAGTCGGCGCCAAAAACTTCCGGTCTTAAAGAGTCGGATCGGAACGATCAAAAAGTAAAGTTAGAGAACTACGTAAAGGTTATGCTATCGGGAAAAGGTGACCTTTATGGCATACTGATATTAGGCCATGCAGGTATCGGAAAGACTTATTTTGTAGAATCATATCTCAACCGTTGTCCACCGGAATATCCCGTTTTAGTAGCCCGTCATCGTCAACAACATTTGAATATCCCCTATTACGGGTTGAAGCAAGCCATCTCTGATTTTCTGACAAAAAAATACAACGAACTCCCCACACCGCAATTCCAAAAATTAGCTTCTCATCTTAAACGTCATTTTGGGGAAAGCTTCTCCATATTCCTGGAATATTTCCCCGAAATATCCCTGATCATACGTGAAGATTATGAAGTGTCTCAACGATATGTTCCAAAGGTCAAGAACCAGCTCTTTGTACTTTTTAAAACGTTCTTCTCGTTTCTTCACACCTACTATCAGCGCCCTGTTTTCTTTTTTACAGATGATCTTCAATGGGTCGATTCATCCGGCACAGGTCTTCTGAAATACCTTTTATTGGAACTGGCACCTGAAAAATTGGTTTGGATTGCTTCATGCAGGGAAAACCCCAACCAGGCTTATCTTTATTTTCAGTTGGTAGAACAATTGGGGTTCAATAAGAAAAGGGTTGAAACCATTCACCTGGAACATGTCACCCTGGAGGAAGCTAAAAAGATCATTGAGACAAACCTTGGATCAACAGCCCATATGGACCTGGCCCGTACCTGTTATGAGTTATGTGATCATAACCCTTCTTATTTACAGGTATTGATCGAAAGTATAAAAAACACAGAACATATCTGGCAGGTAGAAGGTATCTGGCACTGCAATGCACAGGCCATTCATCAATATTATAAGGGTCGTGGGACGGAAAAGATCTTGCTCGACCGCTTGGTCCACCTATCCGAAAATACCCGGTCAATGCTCCACATAATGGCTTGCATGGGAGGCTATCAACATAACGTTTTGACGCTGTGGTGGGATCATCAGGGTATCGAACTCAGCCACCTGCTGAATGAAGCAGAAGAAAAAGGGTTTGTGAAAAAAGAGAATGATTCTTATGTCTTTTCAGAACGGCATATCGGTGAAATGATCTATGAAAACCTGTCCCAGGATCAGAGAACAAAGGTGCATTACCGTATAGCACAACTACTCTATCAGGAAGGGCTGGACGCACTCAACGATACACAAATCGTATTGATGACCACACAGTTCAATCAATCACTGAATAGGGTCAGAAAATCTGGTGAACAAACCATGTGTGCTGATTTGAACTACCTGGCGGGAAAGCATTCAAGGGAAAACAATGCACTAAGCCAGGCACAGTATTTTTTCAAAATGAGTGCAGACCTACTAAAGGAATGCCCCTGGGAAGAAGTAAGTGATAAAATCTACCTGGTATATATGGCAAGAGCGCAGGTAGAGTATCAGTTAGGGGTTTATGACCTGGCGGAGATCCACCTGGACTATATTTTAGAGCGTATTACGGACCTTTTTAAGCGGGTAAATATCTACGAATTGAAGGTGATCATCAATAATCACCTGGGAAGGTTCCGAAAAGCAGTGTCCATACTACAGGAGTGTCTTTTGGAGCTTGGAGTAGCGCTACCCCTTGAGCAACCTCAGCTACTTACCGAGATCGAAAACCTTACCCCTCTTTTAGAAGAGAATGAGACAGCCCCCTTTCCAGCACCAAAACATAAAGAGGATATCAAAAAACAACAAGCTGTCCTGAAATTGCTCTATATCGGTGGAATGAGTTTGCACCATACCTCAGATATATTGATGAAGTGGGCAGCTTTACAGATCATAACCAGGGGTAAAACGCAACATGCCACCGAAGAAAGAGCGATAGGGTATGTGTCCTACGGTAGAATGCTGATGATTGACGGGGCCATTGACAAGGGATACAGCTATGGAAACAAAGGACTGGAAATCAACAATCTACTTAATGGTCTTAACCTAAGGTGCCGGGTATATGGCGTTTATGCCTTTTACATACAGCCCTGGAAAAAGGCATATTCAGACAGCTTTCATCTTTTGGACAAGGGTATTGAAGCCGGCGAGGCATCAGGCGATCTTATTGGCAGTTATATTCTAAAAACGCATAAACTGAACATCCATCTCCTGTCAGGCTTGTCTCTCGATGGACTCGAGTCACTGGAGTTTGATGAAACTCACCTGGAAACAGAGATGACCTACTACATTACGGTCTATCAAAGAAGTTTTATAAAGTTTCTCCAGGAAGGGACGCCGTTCTTCTCCCTCTCTTACCAAAGGCCTTCGCGACTTGCAGCCAGGTTCACTATTCGGGAAGAGCGTTTTTATAGAAATCATGTGTGGGCAAGGTATTATCTCATGTTTGGCTATTATAAACTGTCTGCAGGCGCCGCTAAAGAAGCGAATGCTAACAGGAAATTACAAGAAGGTTCCCCCTTGCTCCCTGCTAATCTCATGACCTGGTCATTGGCCGTTACACAAAACTGGTTCAACTATAAAGTAAAACGCAGAGCAAGGCTCAAGAAGCGTCTTACTGACATCCTGGATCAGTTCGAGCTCTGGAGTAAGCATGCCCCGGATAATTATACCGCGCCCTGGTGGCTGCTCAAAGGAGAGTTTCTGAGAATATCCGGAGAAAAGGCCGAAGCACGTGCCAGCTATGTCCGGGCTATTGAAACCTCCGGAAGTAATCTTTATAACAAGGCCATAAGTTGTGAGCTTTTTGCCGTTTATTGGTTAACGCTCCGCGACAATACTACTGCTGCCAGGTATTTTATAGAAGCCATCAAACTGTACAAAAAATGGGGCGCTACCGCTAAGGTAAAGCAGTTAAGTCAGCAATATCGTGCCATTCTTCCCTCTGAATATCAACATGGAGGGAATATGAATATACAAATGATCCAGCATGAGTTCAGTGGGGACCTGAAGGTAAGGTCTTTGGTAAATAAGCTCATGGTACTACTTCTAAGAATTTCAGGCGCCACAAGAGTAGTGGTTAAATCGGCGCTGAATAATGAAAGCCTCACGCGAATAGGTTGTTTTAACCTACCCGGTAATGTAGATCCTGATACTGCCAATGTCCCCATGTCCCTGATCCTGCTAAGCCACAGGTCACAAAATCAAATTATAGTAAATGATCTCAAATCACCACATCTTTTTGGAGATCTGAGCCCCTTTTCGAATCGTGGTGTAAAATCCTTATGCATTCAACCCGTGACCATCCGCAACCTGTCATTAGTGATCTACCTGGAAAATTGTCTGGAAGAAAAATGTTTCACTACGGAAGTGATACGTTGGATAATGATCACCGCTAACCAGGGCGCTGTGATCATTGAAAACGCCCATATCCATGAGTTGTCCATAAAATTAAACAGCCATCTCCGTAAAGAAATGGCCGAGAAAGAACATCTCACCAACGTAGTGAAAACACAAAAGGACATTCATCTCAACGCACTGGTCCATGCCCAGGACAAGGAACGTAAACGTATCGCCAGGGACCTTCACGACAGTCTGGGCTCTCTGCTATCTACTATTAAGCTCCGGTTTAATAGTTTGCAGGATGATGTTGTGGAACATCTACCGGATAAAAAGCCCCTGTTCAATATCACGCTGGACCTGTTAGATGATGCCGTTGACGAGCTGCGGAGAATAGCACATAATATGCTACCTACAGCACTAACCAAATTTGGCTTGAAAGCCGCATTAGACACTTTTATCGAAACAATCCAACTATCGGAAAGCCTGAAAGTCGATGTACAGATATTGGGGTTGAATAAAAGGTTACCGGAACAAACAGAAGTATCGCTCTATAGAATATGCCAGGAGTTGGTGCAAAACGTCCTCAAACATGCAAGAGCCAGTACGATGCGCCTTCAACTCATAGACCACGGCGACTCCATCAATTTAATCATAGAAGATGATGGTAAGGGAATGGACCAAGACCAGGTAGTGTATGGCTTTGGATTTCATACTATAGAATCAAAAGTGAGGTTTTTAAAAGGCACCTTTACTATAGAAAGTCAGCCCGGTACGGGAACCATGATCTTAATTAATATACCGAAATAACGGCATTAGGAGAATCATAAAACCTAGTGTCATGTCACACCTCAAATGGCGGTTACACTATTTTTTAGGTCTCATTCTTAAAGTCGGCAGTAGGCAAAGGGCAGTAGGCAAAAAAATACGGGACAACTTCCACTTTTTTGCCTACTGCCCTTTGCAGATTGCTGACTGGCCGAGAACTTTCCAACACTGCAAATAGCGTTTATAATCTAACTCTAAACGTCAATTGAGGCTTGACACGACACTAGTGTTGCGTCGATGATTATAAGGAATCAGCAGTAAGCAACAAGCAGTCGGCAAAATTTTATGACACATTATCACTTGCTTGTTTTTGCCGACTGGCGACCCTATTATCGACTAACCGTTATGTGCCATTGGAAAGGATGATCGAAAAATCAAGATGATACGGATAGGGCATCACACCATACTTCCGGATCAACTTGCTTTTGTCATTGCAAAGACCCTGTCGCAGAGAACATGGGTTTTAGCAGAAGTTCATTTCTTGATAAAATCCAGAATACCTGTTACGGACACTATGTAGTACCGCTGTAGTAGTTCCCTCAGCTCTTGAGTGATTGGGGACTATAAAAGAAGTTTTGGCTTCGGCACTACAATTTTCCCGATCAAGTACTGGTGTTACTTTTTTGTTTCTCATCTTTATGTGACAATTATCACATTAATTCATCTTCCGGAAGTATACTTTTTATTTATTGTAACGTATATGATAGCATATGTTCTGTTTCATCAGGCGTGCCTATGGAGAAAGCTCTCACTATCATAAAGTTACAAGTCGAAACAAGTGATTGATCCTTGACTTCATAGACAGACAGTAGATTACTATATATGGATCAAAAAAAAGAAAACCATCTCCCAGTCTATTGTATCGCTACGTTTCAAGACGCCAATACCCACGAACTGGATTTTGATATTAAAATATTAGAGGAGCTTGTGGATGAATTTGAGTTTGTCAATCAACCACATCGACACGACTTCTACGATATCCTGTTTATAACTGAGGGGACAGGCACTCATACCATAGATTTTATAACCTATGAGGTAAAGCCCTGTAGCATATTCTTTCTGACACCCGGACAGGTACATTCCTGGGACTTATCACACGATGTAAAGGGCTTTTCTATCTTTTTCAAACCGGATTTTTACCTCATGGACCATAAGCTAAAAAAGTTATTGGATTTTCCATTTTTCCACACTATGAATACGTCTCCTGCACTCTATTTCGATTGCCGGATAGACCCTATCGTGAAGCAGGTGATCCATGAAATATACCGGGAAAACCAAACCGCCAAACTTGGAAGAGAAAAGGTTGTTCGCGCCTATTTAGATATATTGTTGATCAAGCTTTCAAGGCATTACCATCGTTTAATTGGGGATGAACACCCGAGACCCCTAACGTATCGCATCCGGGAGCTTGAATCTCTGATTGATACAAATTTCAGAACGTATAAACAGCCCAGTGAATATGCCGATATGATGAGTCTCTCTCTCAAGCACCTGAATAGTCTTTGCAAAAAAGGGTTGAACAAAACGGTAGGCCAGCTGATACAGGAAAGGATAGTCCTGGAATCTAAAAGATTGCTTTTACACAGCGATCAGAGTATCTCGGAAATTTCTTACAACCTGGGATACAATGACAATTCCTATTTCGCTCGTTTTTTTAGAAATAAGATGAACTTGAGCCCCGATGAATACAGAAAGACCTTCCCAAATGTACCCAAGGACCAGTAAATTGTCCTAACACTGACAGAAAGCTGGTGAATAACTTTGAGGTGACGAAAATCATTTCAAAACATGATCCAGATTATAGGAATTGTCGGCGCTGCTTTTGTGATAGCTATTGCCTACGCCATATTCAAGGTATTGAGGTTTGTAGATATCATAAAGAGACCTGCTAAATCTGAAGTCCCCTCTGACAATAATACGTCAGCATTGTTGCTTCTTATTTTTGTCATATTATTTCTCTTTGGATTTTGGTGGTACTTTTTTTACGCTTCCCCTGATCTATTACCCGTCTCAGCCTCTGCGCATGGAGAGGAAACCGATCAACTGTTTCGCATAGCCATGGGGGTAATACTCATCCCTTTTACTTTACTGAATATACTCTTATTCTACGCGGCCTACAGGTTCAGGTATAAAAAAGGAACCTTTGCCCGATTCTATCCGCACAATAACAAGCTTGAAGTGATATGGACAGTAGTACCCGGGCTTGTATTTGCTGTTCTCATTCTTATGGGTACTAATGTTTGGAGTCGGATTACTACTGCCCCGCCGGAGAACGCTGAGGTGATCAATATAATGGGATATCAATTTGCCTGGGGCGTAAGGTATCCGGGTGCAGATGATACATTAGGCAGTCACGATTACCGATTGGCAGACGCGGTCAATCAGTTTGGTATGGACCTGTCTGACCCTTCGTCTTTTGACGACTTTATGCCACTGGAAATACATTTGCCCAAAGGCAAACCAGTACTGCTCAACATATTTGCCAAAGATGTGATCCACAGCGTATTCTTACCTCATTTCAGGTTAAAAATGGATGCTGTACCTGGTATGCCCACTCGTTTTTGGTTTACACCAAAGTATACTACTGAAGAAATGCGCGAGATGGTAGGTAACCCTGAATTTAATTATGAAATGGCCTGCACGGAAATATGCGGAACCGGTCATTTCGCCATGAGAATGGTAGTGGTGGTAGACGAACCCGAAGCCTACGAAGAATGGAAAGCTTCTCAGCTTACCTGGCTTAAAATGAACCCCGAATACCTGGCTAAGATCCCTGAAAACCTCCAAGAGATAGCCAGGATCAAGTCAGGAATAGAACAACTCCCTGCGATAGTAGCTAAATAACAAGACAAAGAAAAACCATGTCAATAGCAGATATACAAATAGCGCCCACTCCGGAACATCATCAGCACGATGACCATTCACTGAATTTCTGGACAAAATACATTTTCAGTACAGACCACAAGGTAATAGGAAAGCAATTCCTGATCATGGGAATTTTCTGGGCCATTATCGGCGGACTTCTGTCTGTACTTATCCGGATACAACTAGGTATGCCGGAATCAAATCTGGCATGGCTGGAACCTATCCTCGGTAAATGGATCGTAGATGGCAAACTCGACCCCGGATTTTATTTGGGCACGGTAACGATGCACGGCACGATCATGATGTTTCTCGTGCTTACTGCCGGCCTCAGTGGAACGTTCAGCAATTTTTTGATCCCTTTGCAAATCGGTGCCAGAGATATGGCTTCTCCTTTTATGAACATGTTGTCTTTCTGGTTTTACATGTTATCAAGTGTTCTCTTTTTTGTTTCCTTTTTTGTCGAGTCAGGACCTGCTATGGGTGGGTGGACTGTTTATCCGCCACTAAGTGCCATACCTCAGGCCATCTCCGGGTCAGGCCTTGGAATGACCCTCTACATCATAGGTTTTATACTTTTCATAGTCTCTACGCTTATGGGAGGACTTAATTATATCACTACGGTTATTAACCTCAGAACCAAGGGTATGTCTATGGCCAGAATGCCGCTAACTGTCTGGGCTCTGTTTTTGACGGCAGTCATCGCCACCTTATCTTTTCCTGTACTGTTTGCCGCCTTATTGCTACTCTTTTTTGACCGGTCTTTTGGCACAAGTTTTTACCTGTCTGAAATTTACATAGCCGGTGAAGCGCTACCTAACATGGGAGGCAGCCCTGTGCTATATCAGCATTTATTTTGGTTTTTGGGGCACCCGGAGGTATACATTATCTTCCTTCCTGCCCTGGGGCTTACCTCTGAAATTGTGGCCACGCACGCCAGAAAGCCTATTTTCGGGTACAAAGCCATGATCCTTTCCATGGCTGGCATTGTAGTTTTATCTTTTGTAGTTTGGGCCCACCATATGTTCACCTCGGGCATGAATCCATTTCTGGGTACTGCCTTTATGGTAACTACCCTGGCCATTGCTATTCCTTCTGCCATTAAGGTATTCAACTACATCACCACACTTTGGGGAGGTAATATCCGATTCACGGCAGCCATGCTTTTTTCTATCGGGCTGATCTCATTCATCATTTCCGGTGGGCTCACCGGTATTATTTTAGGTAATGCTCCACTGGACATTCACCTGCATGATACGTATTTCGTCGTAGCGCACTTTCACCTGGTCATGGGTGTTCTGGCCTTTTTCGGAACCTTTGCCGGAGTATATCACTGGTTTCCAAAAATGTTTGGCAGGATGATGCATGAAGGGCTGGGGAAGCTCCACTTCTGGATCACCCTCACAGGTTCTTACCTTATGTTTATTCCAATGCATTACATGGGCTATGCCGGTTACCCGAGAAGGTACTATAGCTTTACCAATTTTGAATACATGAATAACTTCATTGATCTCAACTGGTTTATATCCGTCGCAGCTATTGTTACCGCATCGGCCCAGTTGATCTTCTTATTTAATTTCTTTTACAGCATTTGGAGAGGTAAAAAAGCCCCTGCCAACCCATGGGGCTCCAATTCGCTGGAATGGACCACTGAAAAAGTAGTACCAGGACATGGGAACTGGGAAGGCGATATACCTGAAGTATATCGATGGCCTTATGATTACAGTAAGCCGGGGGCCAAAGAAGATTTCATACCACAAACTGTCTCTCTAACAGAAACCATTGAGTCTAACACAGACTACGAAAATCAACGGCTCATTCAACTGAAAAAAGAAATTACGAATACTCAAAATAATTAAAGCCGGGAATGAGCAATAAAAATTATCTTCAAAGTGTTTTAGCGCAGTGTTGTCCAAAATGCAGAAAGGGAAGATTATTTTCTTCCAGACCGTATAATTTAAAGAAATTCTCTAAAATGAATAACACATGCAATTGCTGTGGTCAAACATTTCAGATGGAACCGGGTTTCTATGATGGAGCGATGTATGTAAGTTATGCCATGCAAGTGGCTTTATTCGCAACCGTATCTGTGGCCCTGAACGTATTGCACCCCAACGCCGGGACAGCGTGGTACATAGGTGGGGTTATTACATTGGCTATTTTACTTAGTCCAATGATCTTTCGACTTAGCAGGTCATTATGGATCCATTTTTTTGTTTCCTATGACCAGCGCAACGCAAATGTGAAGTATAGCAATGAGAGAACGTCAAATTATAGCGGCAAGGTTAGAGGAGAAGTCTAAAAGACAGAACGCTCATCGACAAATCGTAGAGCTTTTTATCCTGTCAAGTATCTTAATTTTTGGAACGCTGGCGTTTATCTGGCTCGTTCAAAAAACGCCGAAATTGAACATTCCCAAATTATACTATTGGAACATTTTAGTAGTAACAGGTAGCAGCATGTCGATCTTTCTTGGACAGGCGGCCATCAAAAAAAATGAAATCAGAAAAGCTTTTCTGTTGACGGGTTTCGGCCTTTGGGTGGGTATTGTGTTTGGACTCATTCAACTATTAGGGCTGGAAAAACTACTGACCGTTAACGATGCCTTCAGAAACATTCTGTTCCCATTTTCAATTCTCCATTTTGTGCACGTTGTTGCCGGGCTAATTTTGATCACAATAGTTCTTACACGTATAAAACGCTTTCAAATACACTCAAAAGCACTGGGGTTTGCTTCCAACGTTTTCAGGTTCTGGCATTTTTTGGGGATCGTTTGGGTGGTTTTCTTATTGTTCATACATTAATCAAAAGCATCCATAGTTGGATTAAAACAGAGTGCTCCTAACAAAATACTCAGTCTGTTTTGTACTTTAACACTCTGTGAATGCTCTGTTTTTTAGAAACAGTCTAAACGATTTAAATCATATTTTTGAGGCACAAAAGTCACTAAAGCTTCCGGGTCAAAACCGTATTTTTATTCAGACGATAAGATCTGAAAGATAATTTTTGAAATGATAAAAAAGGCACTACATATTACTTTTTTTACCTTTTCGCTTTTTCTGATCCAGGTACACCAGTTTGTACCGCATCATCATGATTGTGTCTTACCTGATCATGAATCTCCACTTCCTGATTGGATAGGGTTCCTTTCTGACATTGTAAATAATGACTTAGGAGACGGGCACCTGGAGGATTTTCAAATCGCAAAAGAAAGTTTCAAACCGTCCTCCTTCAGTACTATTTATTTATTTCCCCCTGCCCTGGGGCAACTGTCTATCATCACGTTATCAACACATGATGCTACTCCTTCCTATTTCGTTTGTGATTTCCCCATAACAGACAAGTGGACGAACAAATGCTTTCCGTTAAGGGGCCCACCGTCTTTGAGTTAATCTTCTGAATATGTCAGGGCCTTCATTGGCCTGACCATTACCGGGTACCTATACCCGTACTCATTATCCCACTTTTTAACGAGTTAAAAATGATTCACTCAATTATTGCCTTTAGTGTCAAAAATAAATTATTAGTGACCCTGATGATCATTGGCCTGGTAACCTGGGGGGGCTATTCCATTTTCCAGATCCCCATTGGCGCCGTTCCTGATATCACAAATAACCAGGTACAGATCATCACCACATCACGGAATCTGGCTACGGAAGAAGTTGAAAAGTTCATTAGTTACCCTGTAGAACTGGAAATGGCCAATTTGCCGGGGGTGTTGGAGATCAGGTCCATTTCGAAGTTCGGCTTATCCGTAGTAACTGTTGTATTTGAAGATGATATGGGCACTTACCTGCCTCGTCAACTCATTGCTGAAAAACTAAAATCCGCCCGGGAAAAAATCCCCCCTCACTTCGGCAGCCCTGAAATGGGGCCGATATCCACGGGACTAGGCGAAATCTATCAGTATGTGCTGGAGGTAGAACCCGCTTATCAATCCCAATACTCCGTTATGGATCTTCGGACCATCCAGGACTGGGTCGTAAAACGTCAGCTTTCAGGAATACCCGGGGTAGTGGAAGTCAATACCTGGGGAGGATATTTAAAACAATATGAGGTATCGCTTAACCCGCAAAAACTTAAAGCATTGAACATCTCCATAGCCGAAATCTTCAATGCCCTGGAAAAAAATAATGACGTTACCGGAGGTGGATACATTGAAAAATACGAGCAAACTTATTTTGTACGTGGTGAGGGTCTGATAAAATCACTGGAAGAAATAGAGCAAATCGTAGTTAAAACAACAGGAAACGTACCGCTACTGATCAGGGACGTTGCCAAAGTAACGTATGGCCATGCCACACGATTTGGAGCTATTACCGGGAACGGGCAGGGAGAAAAGGTAATGGGACAAATCATGATGCTAAAAAATGCGAATTCCAAACAGGTCATTGAAAATGTCAAAGCCCGGGTAGACGAAATTCAAAAGGTGCTTCCTGAAGGGATCACGATCAATCCGTTTCTCGAACGTACTGAATTAATTGACAAAACCACTCACACGGTAGCTGAAAACCTGCTCTTAGGCGCTCTCATCGTCATCTTCGTGTTGGTGTTACTGCTGGGGAATTTCAGATCGGGATTGATCGTTGCCTCTGTTATTCCGCTTTCTCTGCTATTCGGGATCTCTTTGATGAATTTATTCGGCATATCCGCTAACCTAATGAGTCTGGGTGCCATTGATTTCGGCATTATTATTGATGGCGCCGTGATCATTATTGAGTTTATCCTCTTCCAGTTCTCAAAAAATCAGGGTCAATTGATCCATGAGACAAAAATCACCCAGTCCATCCGAGATAATATCACCATTGAAAGCGCCAGTAAGGTAATGGAGCCGGCCATCTTCGGTCAGATCATTATTCTTATTGTATTCATACCCATTCTTGCCTTATCAGGAATAGAAGGAAAAATGTTTGGCCCTATGGCGCTCTCCTTTGGTTTTACACTCCTGGGCGCCATGTTACTTTGCCTGACCTATGTGCCGATGGTAAGTTCATTGATCGGTGGCAGATCGGACCATCGAAAGAAAGGCATATTGGACAAGGTGTCAGACCGGATCATGGCGTTTTTATACAAAATATATAAACCCGTTATCCAATGGGCTTTAAAGCGTCATAAGCTCGTATTAGGTTCGGCAGTCATCTTTCTTACCGTAAGCCTGTTCATATTTTCACGCATGGGAGGAGAGTTTATCCCCACTTTGGATGAAGGGGATTATGTAGTACAACCTGTATTAAAAACAGGCACCTCCCTCTCCAAAACCATTGACTTAATGACCCAATTAGAAAACATTCTGATGGACAGTTTCCCCGAAGTAGACCAGGTCGTGTCCCGCATAGGCGCCGCTGAGGTACCTACAGACCCCATGTCAATGGAAGAAACTGATGTGATCATTAAACTAAAACCAAAAGGTGAATGGAGGAGCGCTTCTTCCAAAGCCGAATTGGCGGGAAAAATGAAATCTGCTATGTCTGTTATCCCAGGTATGGATTTTGAGTTTACACAGCCTATTGAAATGCGTTTTAACGAGTTGATCACAGGAGTACGCTCTGATCTGGCCATCAAAATTTATGGCGAAGACCTTGACACGCTTTTCAGGTATGCCAATACCCTTAAGCAACTCATCCATAATGTAGAGGGCGCCGCAGATATCATAGTAGAAAAGACGGATGACCTGCCACAGATCTCGGTAGAATACGACCGGAAACGGCTGGCCCAGCTGGGACTCAATACCTCAGACCTCAACCGAATGGTACGGTTAGCATTTGGGGGTGAAACAGCCGGAGCCATTTATGAGGGCGAAAAACGTTTTGACCTGGTAGTCAGATTCCAGGAGCGCTTTCGGACAGACATCGAAAATATGAAAGACCTGTATGTGGACCTTCCCAACGGTAGCCAGATCCCTTTGCGGGAAGTTGCCACTATCGACTATAAAAAAGGGCCCGCCAAAATATCTCGTGACAATACCAAACGACGAATAGTAATAGGCATCAATGTAAGAAATCGAGATGTTAGCTCTCTTGTGGAAGAGATTCAGGAAATTGTCAAAGATAAATTTAAACTACCTTATGGATATTCTCTTACATATGGCGGGCAATTCGAAAACCTTCAAAATGCTATAAAAAGATTACAATTGGCTGTTCCTGCAGCTTTGGCTATGATTTTTATTATGCTGCGTTTCGCCTTAAGGTCGTTCCGACGGGCTTTGTTGGTGTATTCCGCCATTCCACTGGCGGCCATCGGGGGTATCCTGGCGTTATGGGTACGTGGGCTACCTTTCAGCATATCTGCCGGTGTAGGCTTCATAGCGCTGTTTGGCATTGCCGTACTCAATGGAATTGTATTGATAGAGTTTTTCACTCAATTAGAAGGCGAAGGCATCACAAATATCAGAGAAAGGATATTGATGGGCGCGAAACAACGTTTGAGACCTGTATTATTAACAGCTTCGGCTGCTGCACTGGGTTTTCTTCCCATGGCCGTGTCTACCTCTGCCGGAGCTGAAGTTCAAAGACCTTTGGCCACAGTAGTTATTGGCGGATTATTTACTTCCACGATTCTCACACTGGTAATACTTCCCGTTCTATACATGTTATTCGGGGTGAGCAAAACTAAAAAAGTCCCCTCCAATATTTCACCAAAGTCAATAGCACTCCTCTTGTTGATAGCTGCTTTTTTGATCCCCTCCGTTAGTAGTGCTCAAACCAAAATTGAGCTGAGTTTGACAGAGTCCATTACTGTAGCCCTGGAAAACAACCTGAAATTGAAAGCCCTGGAGCTGGATATCGACCGAAATCAACTCTTAAAGCGCACAGCATTTGACCTGGGAAAAACATCTTTTTACCATGCTTACGACGAAAACAACATTGCTGAAAACGGGTTTCCTCTTAACGTGTATGGGATATCACAGTCCATACCTTTCCCTTCCGTAATGAGTACACAGCGACAGCTAGCCTCACAAAGAATATCCGTGAGTGAAGAATCTTATGAACTGGAAAAGGTCAGGATCACACGGCAAGTTTCAAAACTTTTTTACCGCCTTCAGTTTCTCCAACAGAAAATAACCGTTTTGAAGCAGCTTGACAGCTTATTTAAGGTCTCACTTCAAGCGGTTAATCGAAAGTTTGAGTTGGGAGAATCCGATTACCTTGAAGTACTGAACGCCAAAGCACATCGTGTAAGTCTCCTCCAGCAAAAAAATGATGTCACCACACAGTATACTTCGGCCGAGTTAGAATTTACGCAACTGCTACGATTAGATAAACCACCGGACCTTCCTTTCGCATTTGTAAAAAAACTTCCTTTTACACGCCAGAACGTGAGCAGCGCTTTGATCAACCATGCAGGTCTCAGGTTACAGCAAGCCATTTTAGTGGCCAGAAAGTCGGAAGTAAAGCTGGAACGAAATAAGCTACTGCCTGACATTAACCTGGAGTACTTTATGGGCAGAGGTATTAACGAAAATGCACAAAATCTTTTCGGCTACCAGCTAGGGGTTAGTTTCCCTTTATTCTACCATACACAGAAAGCCAGGATCAAGGCTAAAAATGTTGAATACGCTATGTATCAAAACCTGTCTGACCTCTATCAGCTACGGCTGTCATCCGAGTACAAAAGAGGAGCGAATGAAATTCAAAACAGTCTCACAAAACTAAAATTCTACGAAGATGAAGGACTGTCAATGGCAGAAGAAATCGCTGAAATGGCCCGTAAAAAATATACATTGGGAGAAACGGGCTTTATCACATTCATACAAAGTATGGAAAACGTACAACGAATAAAGCTATCCTACCTGGATCAACTGAATACATACAATCAGCTGGTCCTTGACCTCAACTATTTGACCATAGAATAAAACCCCAGACCATGAAACTATTGAGAACAATAATCTTACTTATTTTCACCGCCCTGATATCCTGCACCCAGGAACAACCGGCCAAAAACGAAGTGAAAAACGATGATAATGATATGATCACTTTAAGTATGGAACAGGTAAAAATAACAGAACTTGAGACCAGTGTGGTAAAACAACAGGTACTGACCCAAACGGTCCATGCAAACGGATACCTGGAAGCACCTCCGAACCAAAAAGCTGAAGTCAGCACATTTGTAACCGGGTATGTGAGTAGCATCAAGGTACTGGTAGGTGAAAAGGTGACGAAAGGACAAGTACTTGCGGTGATAAGCTCACCGGAGTTTTTAAGGCTTCAACAAGAGTATACGGAACTCAAGAGCCAATTCAGCTACATTCAAGCTACTTATGAACGTAACAAAATGCTGTCAGAGGAAAAGATCAACGCGAAGAAAGATCTACTGAAGTCCGAGGCTGAATATCTTTCCTCTAAGACTAAATTAGACGCCACCGGCAAAACACTGAATCTTCTGGGAGTCAATTTAGATGACCTGAATAACGGAAAGATATCGGGCCACTTATACATCACAGCCCCAATAGAGGGTGAGGTTTCTGAAATACATACGGTCATCGGTAAACAGGTGGAACCTTCGAAACCTTTATTCCAAATCATCAGCAGCGATCATTTACATGCGGAGCTCAAGATATTTGAAAGTGATATGAATAAAGTTTCTATTGATCAGCAAGTTCAATTTGCCATTCCTCAGCTAAGTGAGCAAACCTACCTGGGGGCCGTTTACCTCGTAAGTACTATCATTGATGATGCCGAACGTTACGTAAGAGTACACGCACATGTCAATGGTGACAATGAGTCATTCAAAATTGGTGCTTATATAGAAGCTGAAATCACTACGGAACGGAAGGAAGTGGCCGCGGTAGAGGAGCAGTCCCTTATATCCATCGACGATAAGGTGTTTATTTATGCTGTGATGTCAAAAGATACAGAAGGATATCAGCTTAAACCTGTTGAGATAAAAACCGGTTCAAAAAGTAAAGGATGGGTCGAAGTCACTGACCTTGATCCGGATACTGAATATGTTTCTAAAGGTGCTTATTACTTGTCCACCCTTTAGCAATTATCTTATCCCTGACGATGCCTCAAGCTGCCATCATTTTACCCATCCGGAGAAGTACCCAATCCGGACTAAGATTCTATGATCAAGGTCTTAATATTCACAAACTCTTTCAGCCCGTAAACGGATAACTCCCGTCCATAACCTGATTTCTTTACCCCTCCGAAAGGGAAACGTGAGTCCGACCTGGAATGGGTATTTACGAATACACCTCCTACATCAAGTCGGCGTGCTATATGAGCAGCTTTGTCCAGGTCTCTAGTCCAGATAGACGCATCCAGCCCGTACCTGTGATGATTCGCCATGGTAATAGCTTCCTGCTCGCTCTTAACGATGGTCATGGCAGCAACGGGGCCAAATAATTCTTCATCGAACGCCGTTACTCCGGGTTGAACATTCACCAACAATGATGGTTGAATATGGCACTGGTCCTGATTACCTCCTACCACCAACCGGGCTCCCTGATCGACGGAGTCACTTATCTGGCCCATTAATTTCTCGGCCAGGTCAATACGCGCCACAGGGCCTATATCCGTCTCCTCCTTCATTGGATCACCCTGTTTGAGTTGACGGATGTTTTGGATGATCTCAGTCAAGAAGGTATCCGCCACTTTTTCTTCTACAATGAACCGTTTGGCAATATTACAGGCCTGCCCGGCATTCAACATTCTGGACTGGACAGCCACTTGTGCTGCACGAGACACGTCTGCATCTTCCAATACCAGCAAAGCATCTGATCCTCCCAATTCAAGTACTGATTTTTTAATATATTTCCCGGCAAAGGCGCCTACAGAGGTTCCTGCCATTTCACTTCCGGTAAAGGTTACTCCTTGTATTACATCTGACGCCACAATCGCCTCCACTTTTGGAATGTCTATAATAACTGTTTGAAAAACGCCTTCCGGAAAACCTGCTTCTTTGAAAAGACCTGCAATAGCCTTAGCACAGTCACATACATTAGGAGCATGTTTTAAGATAGTCACATTCCCTGCCATAAGTGCCTTTGCCGCATACCTGAACACCTGCCAATAGGGGAAATTCCACGGCATGATGGCAAACACACATCCTATAGGATCAAAAACTACAGAAGATCTTTTTATTTCACTTTGAATGAATTCTTCCCGGAGAAATTGCTCTGCATTTTGAGCATAGTAATTGCAGTGTTGAGCAGATTTTTCCACTTCAGCCATTGATTCCTGCCATACTTTCCCCATTTCGGTAGTAATGTGGCCGGCATGTGTTTCTTTTTGCTCACGAAGCAGATCTGCTACTTTATTCATTAAAACAGCCCGCTCTGTAAACCTCGTTCTACGCCAGTGTTTAAAGGCTTTTTCAGAAAGTTCCAGTACCTGCTGTATCTGATGATCAGTCATGGTTTCATGTTCGGCAACTACTGAAAGATCATTAGGGTTAATACTTTGAAATAGCATAAGTGAACATTTCTTGTAAAGTTCATAAATTGAATGAGTAATGGCTCAACACTATACTATAAGATTTACTTAGTTTAGTTTTAAGCTTCACCATACTTAACCGGAACAATCCGAACAAAATATAGGTGGTGTAAATAATGTAATGCATCTGTACCTGTTTTATTACCGAACATATTTTTGTTACTTTCTATTAATACAGAAACAACATGGCTTACAATAAAGAATTGGCAGAAAGAGTAAAAACAAAACTCAAAGGCATTTCCGGTGTGGTCGAAAAAGAAAAAATGGGTGGTTTGACTTTCATGAAGGATAGAAAACTATACGCCCGGATTCAGGACAATGACCTCATGGTCCGTTGTGATAAAAACGTGACAGAAGAGCTATTGAAAAAGGAAGGCGCCCGACGATTTGAAATGAAAGGTAAAACCAACATGAAAGACTGGTTACTTATAGGTTCTGAAGGACTAAAAAGCCAGGAAGGGTTTGATTATTGGATGGGTATTACCCATGATTTTAATTGTAAGTAAAGTTCTCATAAATTCGATTACTGGCTCCCAAGCTTCCACATTAGATTTAGATTCGCTTTAATTTCTGTCAATAATTCAATGAATAAAGCCACACTCTCCAACAAAGCACTCGTCCTGGATATCATCAGCCGGTCATTCCATCAAAACCCTAGTGTCAATGATGTGATTAAACAAGACCACCTCCGTGAAAAAAGAATAGAGGAGCTGATTTCTTATTCTTTTGATGTATGTATGCTTTTCGGTGAGGTATGGATCTCGGAAGACCGCAGTGCAGCAGCGATGATCCTGCTTTCAGACCAAAAGAAAACTACTTTGAGATCAGTCTTACTGGATTTACGCCTGGCTATAAAGGCGATTGGAATTCGTCGGGTCTTAAAAGTTATGGGTAGAGAAAAACAAATAAAACAATATTATACGGATTATTCCTATGTTTATATCTGGTTCATTGGTGTTGACCCGGACCAACAACAGAAAGGTGTAGGAAGCCTGTTGCTCCAACAGATCATAAAACACTACTCCGACAGTTCACTACCCTTTTATTTAGAAACGTCAGTAAATAGAAACCTGCCCTGGTATAGCTCTTTTGGCTTTCAGGTGTATCACAAGATCGATATGGGTTATGATCTTTATCTTCTTAAAAAAGCAATTCAATAAATTCCAATTTCTTATCACATCACACTACTGAATAAACCAGGTGATTGATTGCATTTCCGTTTGATTTTAAATCAAAGAATACCTTTGCTAAAGACATGAACTGATCATAAGCCATTGAAAAGTCAGCCATCCAATCTTTTGACCATCATTTTTGCAGTGCTTGTAATTCAACAAGAATAGGCCACTAATTTCTTCTGGATCTCTTTCCGGGCATGGAATATCCTGTTTTTCACCGTGCCGATAGGTACATTGAGTTTATCGGCTATTTCATGGTATTTATAACCTTCTGTCCGCAGTTTGAAGGGCACAAGGAGATCTGCCCTGATCTCATTCACACATTTTGTTATGTCCTTATACTCATAACTCCCATCCGGCGTGGAGAATGTATGTGTATCCGGTACATGAAGGTAATAGGAATCTTTCGTATCATCCAAAGTAGTACGTGCCCTTTGCATTTTACGGTAGTTATTGATAAACACATTACGCATTATGGTGTAAAGCCACCCTTTGAGATTCGTATTTTGTTTGAATTTATCTCTATAGGTAAGCGCTTTTAAGATAGTATCCTGGATTAGGTCTTCTGATTCCTCCTGATTGTTAGTGAATCGCTTTGTAAACAATTGCAACGTTCCGTGAAGAGAGGCTATTTCGTGATCAAATTCTGCCATTTTTGTGTTATTTAACTTTTGTCGTGATTGTCCGGTAGCATCAGACTTGTGATTGATTAAGAATTAGTTTCTATGTAAGAACTAATTGCATAACAAATGTTGGAATTAATCGCGGTCCGCTCCTTAGTGTAAATCTTAAATAGACATATCAGTGTATCACTTAGAAAAAGGGGCTTAATTACTCGTTAAAGCTTCTTTTTATCATCTCACAGATTTATTAAACTCTGTAGTTAAAAATCCTGTAAGAGTTCGCGGGTAAAACGAAGTAAGGGAAACCTCTTATTTTATAATGAAGCTGACTTAACGTAAGTACCCGCAGAATTCCTTCCAGGTTCTTCCTGACCCAAAAAGGAGGAAGAACCTTTAACTGTCAGCTCATCTGACCCCCAGGACCATTGTGCCTGATAAAGACCGAGCGGTATACTCTCTGAGTCGAACAGGATACAGCAGGAAGCAAAAAATAATCTTTCTTTTTATCTTAATCCTGATTTTCCTGCTCCGGATGATATGCAAGAGTAAGACATAAAAGATGTAAGCCATGAACCTGTTAGTTTATTAACATCGTACCTGACAGGCGAGCACCAGATCATTAAACGCTACCACCCATGTTCAACCCGAACTATCCATCCATACAAGACTTAAAAAAGAAGGCAAGCAGAAATATTCCAACATTCGCCTTTGATTACCTTACCGGAGGAGCCAATGAAGAAATTAATCTGGCCAGAAATAAATCTGATATTCAGCAGGTAGAGCTCATGCCTCAATACTTAAAAGACTTTGACAAGGCTGACTTGAGCACAGAGCTATTTGGTCATGAATATAATGCACCTTTTGGCATCTCTCCCATTGGTTTACAGGGGCTGATCTGGCCTAATTCTCCGGAAATACTGGCTAAAGCCGCATTAGCATACAACGTTCCTTTTATTTTAAGCACCGTCACTACCGCAAGTATCGAACGGATCAGTGACCTAACAGAAGGGAAATTCTGGTTTCAGCTGTATCATCCGGCTGAAGACAGCTTAAGAGATAAATTACTAAAAAGAGCGAGCGATGCCGGGTGTGATGTATTAGTGGCCCTGGCAGATACACCGAGCTTTGGAATACGTTACAAAGACATTAGAAACGGACTTTCAATGCCACCCAGCATGTCTTTACGTAATGTGCTTCAAATATTGGCCAAACCAATATGGGCTTTAAAAACGCTGTATCATGGTAAACCAGAGTTTACTACCTTACTTCCTTATATGCCCAAAAATATGAATATGAGCCAGCTGGGACAGTTTATGAATAAAACATTCAACGGGCGCCTGAATGAAGAAAAAATCAAAGGGTTAAGAGACCGTTGGAAAGGCAAACTGGTAATTAAGGGAGTGGTAAATGAAATGGATGCACAAAAAGCGCTTTTACTTGGTGCGGACGGTATAATTGTGTCTAACCACGGGGGCAGACAGTTAGATGCAGGTCAGTCTACGATTAAGCCTTTGGGGCACCTGGCAAAATCATTCGAAGATAAAATGACAGTCATGATGGATGGTGGTGTCAGATCAGGGCCTGACATCGCACGTTGTATTGCCAGCGGCGCCAAGTTTGTTTTTCTGGGCCGTCCATTTATGTATGGTGTGGGTGCATTAGGTAATGAAGGCGGAAACCATACTATGGAGTTATTGAAAATGCAACTTCAGCAAGTGATGGAACAACTGGGGTGCGAAAAAATGGAAGAATTGCCACAACGATTGATACTGCCATCATGATCAGTAAAAAGTGATTTTACAATCAGGGTTTTCCTCCCTGTAACTATCTAACCGGCTATCTGAGATCTTAGTATTAAAGCAGGAAAGGGCCTTAAGGTTTAAGTATTTTACCTCATCCAGCTTTTTAACTGCAGTATTTGAACAATCCAACGACTGGAGATCTGACAGGTTTTCAAGCCCTCTCAGACGTTTTAAAGGAGTACCCGAACAATTAATAGCATTGAGACTGATCATATCCTGTAATGGTTCCAGGGTTACTACCCCTGTATTTGATACATCCAGATCAGTTAATTTAAGATCAGCAATTGGACTTAGGTCCACTATCGGGGTCTTATTTACTTTTAATCGCCTTAATTTATCCAGCGTGTTTAGAGGGGACAGGGACGTCACTCGTGTACCTGACAAGGCCAGGTCTTTCAGAAGCATAAGCTCTTGCAAAGGACTAAGGTCCTGTACCGCTACATTTTCAAATTCAAGGCTTTTCACTTGCGCTGCCTGATGAAGTTCAATCGCCGAGGGTGAGTCAATAGCACTAATAGCCGTACCAAGTACACTTTTCCACAAACTGTTCAATCCTTGCCACCACCCTGTGAGATGTTCTGTTTTATACAGCACAAGGCTTTTCGAATGAGTCTCCAGGTAATCAATGATATCCTCTTCTGAAATTTGGGTATCGTTCAAATCCAGGAATGTCAGTTTAGCCAAAGCATGCAGTGACTGTAAATTATCTACATAAGTATCCTGAATGATCAAGGTTTCCAAGCCATCAAGACGTGCCAGGTCATCTACGCTTTCAACATCCGTACTACTCAGGTCCAGGTAAGTCAGTTCACTCAGTTGTGTAAGAGGTTCAAGGCGTGATACGGAGGTATTACTGGCATTGAGGTAACGTAATTTGTCCAGGTTAATAATCGGATCAAGGGAAAATACTTTTCGTCCGGATATGTTCAAAGAGTCTATAAACACCACTTTAGCCAGCTCCTCTTTTGAGGGAGAAGTGTTTATGCCTGTGGACGCATTGAATATAGATTGCCAAACTTCAGGAAGGGCAGACCACCATGTCAACAGGTCTTCAGAATCATACACCACAATCACTCCATTATGGGCATCCATGAAGCTCTTTGCCATTTGATGATTAATACCGGTACGGTCACAATAGATCTTTCGTAATGCCTCAAGTCCATTCAGAGGATCAAGGCTGGTAACGTTGCAACTATTGATGCTCAGGATCTCCAGCGCCTTCGACTCTTTCAAAGGGGTTAGATCGTTTACGAGGGTGGAATCCATATGCAGTGCAGTAAGTTGTTGCAAGCCTGCCAATGGGCCCAACTCCGCCACGGTAGTTGAATTTATTCTGAACTCTTTCAAATCCGCCATACGTCCCACACCGGTCAGGTCATTCACCCTCGTACCGGATATATCCAATCGGTTCAATTTGGTCAGTTCGGAGAGGTCTTGCAAGGAATTTACAGCACTACGGCTAATATCCAGATATTCCAGTTGGCTTAACCTGGCCAATGCCCTTAAAGTATCTATTTGAGTATTTTTCAGGTTAAGTTCACGCAAACGGCCGGCATATTTCAAAGGTTCCAGCAATGTTACCCGGGTACCTGATGCATTCAAGTGCGTAAGGTGGTTCAGGTTTCGTAACGGAGAAAGGTCTTTAATATTAGTGCCCTGAAGGTTGAGGTTTTTTAAATCTGTCAACTCACTTAATGGCGCTATGGAGTTTATGTATCTGTTCCCCGAAAGATCCAGGGATGCTATACCCACAACTTTATTGATTTGTGAAGGCGTCAGACTATCTGATATCAGGTTTAACTCCTTTTTAAAAAGAGAGCGCCACTCGTATGAAAGCTCCTTCCACCAGGTGGTCAGATATTTGGTCCTGTCATAAGCACGTGTATACATGCTCACTATTTTTAATTCCTTATTTTCAGGATCTACGTTGATCTCAATGAAACGGGGTTGCGTGTTATTAACGGAATCTCCATTGATGCTAATGGCAGATAATCTCCTGCTGGCAGTTATCTTGAAAAACAAACCTCCTTCCGTGGTCGTTTCATTTTGAATGTCCTCTACGTTAATTTCAAAATTGGCCGATCTGAAAAAAAAGTCGATGTCCTTTAAGTAAGCCGTAACGTCTTTATTGGTGATAACATTACGCGCTTCATCCAGATCATCCTGGATCTGAACTTCACCATCTCTGAATATTTTTTTGAAACTTTGCGAAACAATTACTTCTTTATCACGCGCAGAAGTATTCGGGTTTCCCATGGTATTCATCATGTATCCCAGAAAACCCACCATCTCCCTGGCCTCCCCTTCATAAGTAGCTATTTCATCTTCAGTGGGTTGAGCAAATGCCACCCATGGAATGAGACTTAGCCAACAACAAAAGGATATGATCTTATTGCTCATAAAACAGGTGTTTTTTTAGCCTTTCAGAGGTCTCTTCATTCACTTGTACCAAATTTGATATCAACCAGCCGGTATTGTATCCCGGGCGATTAAAATTCGACAGTTCAAAATACCAGTTATCCAATTGAAAGAAATGAAATTTCACATGTTGTACAGTCTCAAACTTCATTTTGCCCAGTTCCAATTCATAAATAAACAAGGTCAGATAATCCGGCTCAAATGTGGATGTGGTATACTCTGAAATACTATCAGGCTCATCAAAGGCCTTACGCAAATTCATGAAGGACAACTCATGACTCATGGGGTGTAGAAATTGCTTACTTCCCTTTTCAGCTTTTTCAAAATGCCTGTCATAACGCTCCCCAGCTACCCCTTCAATGACCCATTTTGACCCAAGGCGGTCTTTTTCCAATTTCATAAATAGGGTAAAAATCTCTTTTTTCCCACTATTCCTGAATAACGCATTCACCTCTGCATACCATTGACCTCCATGAAAATCCAGGTACCGGGGCTGATCTTTATCCAGCATTTCTTTAGCAAAAGCCACCTTCAGCTCATTTTTGATAGAGGTATTTTCCCTGTCAAATAAAAGGCCCAGATAAGATTTCCTCAGCTTCTGGCTTCTGTACTTTTTATCTTTCGGATAGTACCTGTCTCCGTTTTCATCTTCTTCCCCGTTGAACCTTCTGAAAAACTGCCCTACCTGCTTGGTTTGTGCATATAACTTTGACTCATCTTCCAGGTCAGTGACTAGCTGTGCACTGACCCGGAAACTGAAAGTACCCAGAAGGAAAACGAATACGATGAATTTCTGCATCTGGTTATGCGGATGTCTCCGTTACACGAATATCGCCTAACAATACATCCCAAAAAGCAATGGTTCGACCTTGTATCTGTGTCTTTTTTCTCTCCACATAAATGGTAATGTCCTTTTTGGTGGTGTCCTTGTAAGTGAGCTCATCATCCGATGATCCCTCA
Organism: Fulvivirga sp. M361; assembly: GCF_007097395.1. Taxonomy (GTDB): domain Bacteria; phylum Bacteroidota; class Bacteroidia; order Cytophagales; family Cyclobacteriaceae; genus Fulvivirga. The sequence continues at coordinate 46,381 of NZ_VKDC01000047.1, read as the reverse complement.
AAGCGTTGGTAAACAGTCACTACCCCGACGTACTTGCCATCCGGCTGTCTTTCCAGGTCGCTGATGTAGTGAATATCATACCACTTGATATTTACTTTATCATAATTCAAAGCTATTAGCCGTTCAAAATACTCACGGACTTTGTAGTAATTTATTTCGTCTCTTGAAAGAGATGACACACCCATCTCACTGTCAGGTGCAAACAACTCTTCTGCACGATCCATCACGCGTTGGGCTTCTGAGAATGGTGTTTCTTTATCGCCTATGATGCTGATGTATTTACTCAGGTCGCGAACTTTCTCCAACGCCAGTGAATCTATAGCTTGTTTTCTTTCGGGACTGATCTCTTGTGCCATGGCCGCAGATGTCAGGGCAAAAAACGTCAGCATAATACCGTATTTCAATACTCTCATGATAGTGTTATTTAGTGCGTTATTTCTTTAGTTCAAGCTCGGTTATTTTACCATTAGCATCTTTTTTAATACTGTGCACCTCGTCCATCTCTTTTTTCTGATCTTTGAGATAGTTCAGATACTTTTGGATGGTAGTAGGCCGGTCATAGTCTTTAATACCATCCGACTCGCTGATGATGATCAATACCAGTGCATCGGGTGACGAAAACATATTAAGAGTTTCACCAATGGTTTTGTTGGCAGAGGTAGTACTAGGGGCAGTGGAAATAGCGGTTAAATATTCCGTTAACTTACGCTCAGTGGTTACTTCTTTTTCAACCGTTTTAATGTTTTCATCATGATCAGGGTATTCCTTCTCAGGTGTTTTTTCCACAACCTCCGATGGGGCAGATTCCTGAGGTGTGGTAATATCGGCTACCTTTTTTTTACTCTTGCAGCCAACCGCTACTCCAAATAAAAAAATGAATACTAAATAATTCCAAGGTATGTTTTTCATAATGGTAGATTTGATTTTAGTGATCACTGATTATGTCCGTTATTAGCAAAATGTACGCCAAAAACCATTACTTGAGGCGCAAATGTGTCCGCATCACAATATTCGCCTTCTTTTGCGATTTAACATTGTTTATTCATAACAAATCTGGGATGAAATCTCATTGATTATCATCCAGGTACAATGCACTAAATGTGTAACTCGCCGTTAAAGAGGACAACAAAAAATACAACGGCAATAGAATAGTTATGTTATTAAAACCCTGACCTGATGACATTCACTTTCATTGGCCCGTAAAAAAATATACCGACCCGTTCATACGGGCCGGTATTTGATGTATGTTTTACTTTTTTCTTACTCATTCACCATCACCACCAGCATTTTTGATGATCTCCAAAAATCATCTTTGTCTAAAATTACCAGCTTTTCAATGTCTTCTGTCTCATTCATCTCAAACTTGTAAGACCCTTTCGGATGATTAGTGACAAGTTCTGCCTTATTACCTTGTACATCGATTTGCAACTCATTATCAATATTAATACGAGTAAAAGCAGCTAAATCAGGATCCTCATTCAGTTTTTCAGTCCTTCCTAATCCCAGCAAGCCCCCTTCCTTCTGCAATACCTGCTTTTCTTCCAGGTCTTTATAGGTGCCTATCGCTACAAAAGCCGTAGTAAGACCATTGTATTGATCTTGTATCATTTGTGTTTGAGCAGAAATAACAGAGTCCTGAACCATAGTCCTACCCTCCAGCGTTTCCACCGAACCGTTCAATTCTGCTACACTTTCGGTAAGGCTTTCCTTTTCAAGGTTAAGCGCTGTAAGCTCTTCTTTCAAAAGAACCACCTCCTGGTCTTTTTCTTTGACCTTTTGGTTCAAGCGCCCTACCATCTTTTTAAATTCACCATTGGTAGTATTGAGCGTAGACTGAAGTTGTGCCATTTTTTCGTGATTCTCGACCAGTAATGCATTAATGGCCTTAATATCGTCCACTATCACCTGTTTAGCATCACCTTCGTATTCTACATTATCCTGTGTTTTTAGCGCTATGGCGCTTTCCCGTTCTTTTATTTCAGCCAGGTTACTTTCTATTTCATTGAACGTCCGCATATAGGTTTCCAACTCACTTTCCAACTGGTGATTTGCTGAATCCAGCTCCTTATTCTCACTGGAGAGCGTTTTCATCTCTTTTTGATTACAAGCCAAAACTATGGGTGCCAACATCAACACAAGACCGTATTTTTTTAACAGTTTCATATGATTTCCTATTTGATGTTACCAAATAGTATCCATTGCCGTGCCATAAGCGCAGAGGTGATGTATTTAATGAAAATCATACTGATTATAAATGAATACATCCCCAATTTGTGGAGGAATTCCACAAATCATGCCGCTATATGATGGATTAAAAAGTTTGAATACAAATGACAAGGTGTAACATTTTTTTAACCCGGGCTTTATCCGGAAAACCTGATAATAAACAGCATGGCACGTAAACAGCACACCTATTCCAATTGAATATATATAATCGTATTTTTAAAACCCTTTACATTTAATCATGATAAGCCATAGTTTGCCAATCTATGCCCAAAACACTGTCAATATGAAATCAAGAAGATCGTTCCTACGCAAATCAGGCCTTTTACTGGCCACTACCCCATGGTTAAATGCAAGTTTGGCCCAAACACATTCAACAGAAGTTAAGCCACTACCTGAGTTAAAAGGTCGTAAGGTCTTGTTCATATATGGCGGTTGGAAAGGACATGAGCCGGAAAAATTCCGTGATTACCTGGTGCCCTGGATGAAAGAAGAAGGCGCCACAGTGCACGTTTTTGATAACCTTACCCCCTATTCGGACGAAGTATTGATGAAAGATATAGACCTGATTGTTCAGACTCACACCATGTCGACGATCAACGAAGAGCAGGAAAAAGGCCTGTTAAAAGCCGTGAAGCAGGGGGCCGGAATGGCAGGCTGGCATGGTGGCATGTGTGATGCGTTCCGGCAAAATGTAAACTATCAATACATGACGGGAGGTCAGTGGGTAGCTCATCCCGGAGGTATTATTGACTATACAGTAAATATCATTGATAATGACGATACCATTACGCATGACCTGAAGGATTTTGACATGACCAGTGAACAATACTATATGCATGTAGACCCCAATGTTAAAGTGCTCGCTACCACACAATTCGATGCACAGCATGACGACTGGATAGAAGGGTGTACGATGCCTGTCTGCTGGAAAAAGATGTATGGTAAGGGACGCATTTTCTATACATCGTTAGGGCATAATTTGAGTCATGTCACAGAAGTACCTGAAGCTATAAAGCTTATTAAACGCGGTATAAGATGGGCCAGTGCCAGTAAGTATGACGGTCCGGAGAAGTGGGTGAGTCCGGTGTATAAAACATCAGTATGACTCACTTAGGATGTCATAGAAAATTCATTTTGATCTCTTTTCGGTGGTGACTACAATTTTAATTTCCGGGGAAAGGCTTGCTTACCGCGGCATTACCTAATGATTTTCAGGCCTAATGATAGAACCAGCCTTGATAATGAAGAAAACGAACTGAATGAATATCACTTTTTACTCCTGCCGGAGTGTTTCTCTTTATTTTTAACGAATATGAGTTTGTTTCGGCTACTGGAACCTTCCCGTTGCTCTATTTCAAAACCATCTAAAGACTTGATCAGGGGAGTTAATTTCTGAAAACCGTAATTCCGTGAGTCAAAATTGGGTTGTTTTTTTTGTATTAAACTTCCTACATCTCCTAAAAATGCCCAACCCTCTTCATCAGACAGATCAGAGATGGAGGTTTTAATGAGCTTAATTTCCTTTGCAGTAATTTTATCTATCTCTTCTTTCCCGAGTCTTTTTTCACTTTCGGATTCCTTCTTATCCAATGGATTTTTCAACACCTCGATATAAACAAATTTATCACAAGCCACTATAAATGGATTTGGCGTCTTTCTTTCTCCTATACCGATTACCTGCATTCCTGCTTCTCTCAAACGCGTGGCTAACCTTGTAAAATCGCTATCACTGGAAACCAGGCAAAAACCACTGACTTTACCTGAATACAGTATATCCATGGCATCAATGATCATAGCCGAATCCGTTGCATTTTTACCAGTAGTGTACCCATATTGTTGAATGGGAGTAATAGCATTTTCCAGCAATAGGTTTTTCCATTTGGTTAAATGAGGTTTAGTCCAATCGCCATAAATCCTCTTAATGGTTGGATTACCGTATTTCGCTATTTCTTCCATCATCTCCTTTACATGAGATGATGGAATATTATCACCATCTATAAGTACTGCCAGATTTAAATTCATAAATTGTCTGTTAATGATGGGATTTTTATGATCCTATCGGGTCCGGTGAACCTTTCATCTATAACTAAAAGGTGTCGTGAAGGTATCAATTTTGTCCTATTATGACACTATTATTCAACAGCATGACGAAAAAGCATTATTTATTCGTAGCTTCAAATATGCAAATAGTTAGAAGCTGGAGAGAGCAGAAAATATTGCTTAAAAGAATATTTCCAGTAATTAATGACGAAGACTTCGCATTGGAAGATAAAGACAGGGAAACAATGCTGGACAAACTGGCTGCCAAACTTGATAAGACGAGGGCGCAACTAGAGTTAGTTTTTGCCGACTTACAACGCTACTGATTTTCAGCCCTTTCAAATATTGAATGTAAGAATAACCTATTCAAAAGGCTAAAAGAGTACTTTTAGAAAAAAGATCAAGATTTATTTTAAAATTTGAACACGTGATTGAAAAATATACACCTGTATGGCATAAATACCGCCCTGTCCTTCTAAAACTTATGTTAGACGCTGCTCAAGGGCCACAGGAGTATGCGCTTTCAAAACATGAATTCCTGGATATTGATCCAAGGCAAAAAGGGGGCTATTCCTTCACACTACGTTCCTTTAAGGGTAAGGTGATAAATGATATCAAAACTTCAATAGTGGCACAACATCTGTTACTCATCCTTCAACAATCCGGAAAGGCTCAAGAACTCACTTCTACCGCTATTTATGAGTTTACATTGGATAAACAGTTTATCCTGCATGTGAAACAGGAAGAAATACCTGTGGAAGAATCAGATGAGGAAATTTGATATTTCAGGCCTTTAATAGTTTTTTACCTCAAAACTTATCTTATATAGGCCACTCATGAAAAATAGTTTTAGCTCAAAAAGTGTGTTTTTGACGCTTAAATGCACCTTTTATGGGAGGTTTTGGTGTTTTGAACCTCAAAATCATCGGTATTATGCCATTTTCGAGGTTTTTGTCTTCTATCACGGTCTGATTTGCAATAAGCGACTGAGCAATATCATTTTTCAAGTGTATTTGTAATATGATGATAATCAATAAATTGTGCGCTGTATTGCCAGTGGCCCAGTGACCAGCGCCCAGAAACAAACCTTGAAAATGGAATTTTCGAGAGAGCCCTATATAACTGAGGCAGTACACTTCTTGATTTGACCTTGCTATTTCCTCAAATATCAAAGGAAGGGAAGCATGCAATAAAAATATAAAAAGCCTGATACAGTATCAGGTTCTCGTTTAATAAACAGCTGTCCTTTCAGTAAATATAGCCATTTTTATGTGCCCAGGGGGGGAGTCGAACCCCCACGTCCGTTAGGACACTCGGCCCTCAACCGAGCCCGTCTACCAATTCCAGCACCTGGGCAAACTACTATGTCAAAATTACGCAGCACCCTTTTCAGTAAATGCACTTAAGCACCGCGTTAAAAACGAAGCGCAAATTTAACAACCTTTTGTTTGATTAACAATAAACTGTAAAAGCTAATCTGATGATATCAATAGTTCATTTAACAATCTCTCAACGCTGCCACACAGAATTTACAAAATACCTCCTGCCATCAAAGAAGTTTTGTTTTACGCTGAAGCCCGATGTTTCTGCCAGCCTGGTAATCTCTTTGAGGTTATATTTTTGCGATATCTCCGTATGAATCGCCTCCCAGGCTTCAAAGTGTATCGCTGTATCCATTATCTCTATGGTCTGTTGTTCTGTGCTTACTAAATAGCTGGAAGTTGTCCCTGTTAAGGGGTCATAAACAGGACAATGCCTGAACTTTGTCAGGTCAAAATTTCCCTCAAGTTCTGTATTGATTCTATCAAACAAATTAAAGTTAAATGCTGCAGTAACCCCTTTATCATCATTATAGGCTTTTAGGATTACGTCAGGGTCCTTCATAAGATCAAAACCAATAAGCACCAGATCTCCCGGCTTAAGACGTTGTGAGAGTGTAGTTAAAAACGTTATAGCGCTTTCATCATAAAAGTTGCCAATGTTAGAGCCGAGAAACAACACAATATTTCTTGATCCTCCGTTTTCCATGCTTTCAAGCGCTTTGAAATAGTCATTCTGAATACATCTTACTGAGAGATCAGGATATTCTTTCCCCAGTGAGGTCTCTAAAAGCTTTAAGACATTTCCGGAAATGTCAATAGGTACATATTGGAAGTTGGCGCCATTATCTAAAAAGTGCTTTAGCAATACCTTGGTTTTGAAACCATCGCCTGCTCCAAATTCTATCAGGTTAAATTTTTCGGTAGCGTTGGCAAACATCTCCAGCCAGGAAGCTTTATGTGTTCGGAATATCTCATATTCGCAACGGGTTAAATAGTATTCATCCAGCTCCATGATCTGTTGAAACAGCTCATCGCCTTTTTTATCATAAAAATATTTCGATGGTAACGTTTTTGGATACTGTTGTAAGCCATCCAGCACATCACGTGCAAACTGTTCAATCATGAAATGGGTATATCGAATTAAAGATCTTTAGCAAGACGAACGCCAGAGAACATCCATCTCAAATGTGGGTGAAAAAAGTTTCTGTAGGTGTTACGGATATGTGTGCGGGAAGTTGCACAGGACCCTCCCCGAAGGACCATTTGGTTCACCATAAACTTTCCATTGTATTCACCAACAGCGCCTTCAGGAGCTTTGTAATAAGGATAAGGTCTGTAAGCGCTCGAAGTCCATTCCCAAACATCTCCATACAACTGATTATTTCCATTCAGTGGAGATACAGGTGCATAATGATTGGACTCCATGAAATTGGTCTGTTTGTCTATAGTCCCGTATTGATTACATGCTACTTCCCATTCAAATTCCGTAGGCATTCTAAGCCCGCTCCATTTGGCATATGCATCCGCTTCAAAGAAGCTAATATGTATGACAGGTGCAAATAGGTCCACTTTCACCAAGCCACCATTCAATGAATACATAAACCAATCGCCCTCTTTAAAATGCCAATGAAAAGGCGCCTTAATTGCGTTTTGTTTTACCCAATCCCACCCTTCGGATAACCAGAACCTAAAATCGGAATATCCTCCATCTTCTATGAACTCTATGTACTCCTTGTTGGTTATCAGACGGTCCTGAAGTGCGCAGGAATGGAGAAATACATTATGTACTCCTTTTTCATTGTCAAAATGAAAATTTTCTTCTTGGTGACCAATCTGGTAGACTCCTTCCTCAATGATCAAATCATTGGCTGAAGAAAGTTCTGTCGTGCACGGTGATATATAATTAGAAACATAGACAGGAAATAGTGGATTGTTCCCAAGGATATATTTAATATCGTAAAACAAGAGTTCCTGATGCTGTTGTTCATGTTGTATGCCCAATTCAATGAGCTCAAGAACTTCGGGGTCTTCGACTTTTTCAAGAAAGCCCTCCATCTTCTCGTCTACGTAAGATCTGTATTCAAGGATCTCTTTTACCGTTGGTCTGGTCAGATTACCACGGTCTGTACGAATCGTACGGGCTCCTACGGTTTCATAGTAGCTGTTAAAAAGGAATCCATAGTTATCATCAAATACATTATAATCCGGATCATTTTGAGCTAATACCAACGTCTCAAAAAACCAGGTGGTATGCCCTAAATGCCATTTAGGTGGGCTGACATCGACTATAGGCTGAACTACATGATCTTCAGCCGTTAACGGACTGCATATTTGCTCAGATTGGTTTCTAACTTGTAAATAACGTTCTCTTACACGGTTTCCTTCAATTACCATCGGGCAGGTGAAATAATTATTCTTAAAGTTATAAGACTTTTACTTCCTGATAAAGTCCTGCACCGATTAATTGATCGAAAAATTTATTCTGCGAAATATCTTCGGGACAGGTCTTTGGTGAATTTACGTCGCCGCGCCCTGCCAACTATAGCCTTGAACGCTACTAAAAAGAAAAGAAAAAAGAATAATGCTATGGACAACAAACACAGGTAATACATGATATCTCCCTCACTAGTGAACCAACAAATGTCGCATACCAACAAAACGTATCAAAACCTGAACATGCCCTTCCCTGACTGCTGTAAGTTTTTCTCCTTATTTAAACAAAAGCTTACAGCCCAGCCACCAGCCATATAAAATATAATTAAAGTATCATAGGTTTGATGTATCTTCGTAGCCTTTATAAAAATACACCTACTATATGGTACGCAATATAATTATAGCAGGCATGCTTATGTCCTCATATGCTATTGTAGCGCAAGATATGGCCCAGGACAGCAGTGAAATGCATGTCAAAGAGTGGCAGGTAATGGACCCGGAAGAAGATAAGGCACAGGGAGTTAGTGCTGAAAAGACCTACAGAACACTATTGCAGGGCAAGTCTTCAAGAAAGGTAACGGTAGCAGTAATAGACTCAGGAGTAGACATAGATCATGAAGACTTAGCTGGTAAAATATGGATTAACGAAGATGAAGTAGAAGGTAACGGTGTGGATGATGATGGCAATGGTTACATCGACGATCGGTATGGTTGGAATTTTATTGGTGGAAAAGAAGGTAATGTGGAGCAAGATACTTATGAATTAACACGTATTTATGTAGAATTGAAGGCCAAATATGACGAGATACCGGAAAAAAAGATCAAAAAGAAACAAAAGGAAGAGTATCAATTCTGGCAAAAAGTAAAATCTGATTTTGAAAAGACTCGGGAAAAAGCCCAGCAACAATACGATTTTTACTATGGCCTTCAAAAAAACATAGTAAGGTACAATGATCTGCTCAAAGCTTATCTTGATGTAGAGAAGCTTACTATAGATGACATTAAAAAAATCAATACACAGGATTCTACCATTTTAGCCGCCAGGGCTGTAACTGGTATGATCTTTCAAAATGTAGGCCCGGATGCAGACTTTGAAGCATTGGCAGAAGAATTGGAAGAGGGTGTAGAATATTTTGGAAATCAAGTACACTACGCCTACAATACGGATTTCGATCCCAGGAACGTGATCGGTGACAATTATGATGACCCTTATGAAAAGGGTTATGGAAATAATGACGTTAAAGGTCATGACCCGAGCCATGGAACGCATGTAGCAGGCATCATAGCAGCTAACCGTAATAATGACCTTGGAATAAATGGAATAGCCGACAATGTAGAAATAATGGTGATCCGTGCCGTACCTGATGGCGACGAACGGGATAAAGATGTAGCCAATGCTATTATTTATGCTGTTGATAACGGAGCACATATTGTTAACATGAGTTTCGGCAAATCATACTCTCCTCAAAAAGAGGCGGTAGACAAAGCAATTAAATATGCTGAGAGTAAAGGTGTTCTGCTGGTTCATGCAGCAGGCAATAGTTCCAAGAACATTGATACCGGTAAAAACTACCCCACCAAAAAGTATTCTGAAGACCTTTCTGCAAACAATTGGTTGGAAATAGGGGCCTCTTCCTGGGGCGACGATGAAAACTTCGTTGGTTCTTTCAGCAACTACGGCAAAAATACTGTAGACGTATTTGCTCCAGGCGTACAGATCTATTCTACCACTCCAGGTGATTCCTATAAGACCTTTGACGGAACCAGTATGGCTGCACCCGCTACCAGTGGTGTAGCGGCCATGCTTATGTCTTACTACCCTGAGTTGAGTGCATTTCAGGTAAGGGACATTATCCGGAAATCAGCCCGAACTTTTGACCACCTCAAAGTGGTTAAACCGGGAAAAGACAAAGAGAAAATCGATTTTGAAGAACTATCCATTACCGGTGGGATCATCAATGCTTATGAAGCGGTGAAAATGGCAGAATCAATGACACTTAAGAAAGGAAATTAAAGAAGTTTTTTGTCCTGAATGGAAAGCAGTCTACCTTTAGACTGCTTTTGTTATTTATACACTATGGAAATACTTAAACATGCCCACTCAGGGCTCAGATGGTTGGTACTGGCCAGCTTACTTTTCGCCATTTTTAACGCTCTCGGAAAAACAAACGGGTCGACTCCTTTCACCGAAAAGGACAAAAAGCTTGGCTTGTTCGCACTGATTTTCACTCATACGCAGTTCCTGATAGGGCTTGTTCTATATTCTATAAGCCCTAAAGTAGTATTTTCCGGTGCATCTATGAAAGACAGTGTATTGCGCTTCTTCCTGGTAGAACATATCCTCATTATGCTAATTGCAGTTGTACTGATCACGATAGGCTATAGTAAATCTAAAAAAGCACAGGATAATGGTAAAAAATTCAAGCTTGTACTGATCTTTTATTTAATCGGGTTGGTGATTATGCTGGCAGGTATTCCATGGCCCTTCCAAAATTATGGTACCAGTTGGTTTTAAAGTGTTAAAAGGTTGTAGTATCAGAATAGCACACACAACATAGCCACTGCTCCTGCGTTAGATTTTTCATGAAATTGATCCTTTGTATAGCATTGTTATGTGTTACTAACTCGCTAAGAGCCCAGGTAGAACATAATTTTGTACTAGGCCCTTCAAAAACCACGTGCGACAGTCTTTCCATTACAAAAGAGGATACAGGAGGGCTGATTGAAACAATAAGGAACACCTCTTTCCGTTACCAGGAGCAAATGAAAATTTCACGTTACAAAATACCGCAACAGGCTTGGTATTATTCCTGCGACGGCCAAACGGGATATCTCATCGTACGGGAAACGAAAGATGTCGAAAAAATATACGATAATGTAACCAAGGAAACGTGGCAAACATTAATGGATACAAATGATCCCATCACTCTCTACAAAAAACTAAAGGAAGAGAAGGTTTTAAAAGAATTACAGGAAGAATAGAGGATTCATTACTCACGCGTGATACTGAGAATAATTTTACCTGTATTCCTGTTCTGCTCCATATAGCGGTGAGCTTTAGCCACCTCTTCCCAAGGGAATACCTGATCTATAACGGGCTTCAAAGCCCCGCTTTCAAAACTATTCAAGAATTGTTCGCTGAACTGCCTGACTAACCTGGCTTTGTAGGTTGAATCCCGGCTTCTTAACGTAGAACCTGTCAGACTGACTCTTTTCACCAACAACTTGCCAAGGTTCATCTCCGGAACTTTTGCTCCTCCCATAGCCGCCAGCAGTACCCAACGACCGTCAGTAGCAATAGCCTTCAGGTTGCGATCGAAATAAGAAGCCCCAATAGGGTCAATGATCACATCCGCACCTTTACCTCCCGTATGCTCTAAAACATGCCCGTCAAAAGCAGGAGTGTCACGATAGTTAATCCCCGAAGAAGCCCCTAGCGCTTCACAAAAACGTATCTTTTCTGTTGACCCGGCTGTTACGATCGATTTGGCTCCTATGCTATGACACAGTTGAATAGCCGCAGTGCCTACTCCGCTCGCACCGGCATGTATTAAAGCTGTTTGCCCTTTTTCCAACTTGGCGATATAAAAAAGGGCCTGGTAAGCAGTGATGAACACCTCGGCAATACCGGCAGCTTCTTCAAAGCTGAGCCCCGCAGGAACCGGCATGACCAATGATTCATCTACCGCGACATATTCCGCATAACCTCCGCCTGCCAATAAAGCAACTACATGGTCGCCTGCCTGGAACCGCTCACATTCCCCACCCACTTCTTCCACTACCCCGGAGACTTCTAATCCAATAATAGGCGACTCCCCTTTGGGAGGTGGATACTTTCCTTCACGTTGTAAAATATCGGCACGGTTAACGCCACAGGAACGCACTTTGATCAAAAGCTGGCGGTTGCTGATTTGTGGAGTAGGAGCTTCTCCGATGTAGAGGTTATCGGCCCGGCCCGGGGATTTGAGTAGGATGGCTTTCATATGGTTACTTTCAGTAGTATTTGGCAATGCTAAACATTGTTAAATGAAATGCCATTATGTAATGCTGTAAATAACGATCATTACAAATTTTATCTTAGCCTATAAAACAAGAAGCCCTGACCAGTAAATGATCAGGGCTTCTTTGGTCATTAGCGGAAATTAATTATCGTGTACTGCCATCGACATTAAGCGTCCAGCCTAACGTCCAGTCGGTAGCACCAATGGCTCCTACATATGTTGCGGCCGTAAAACCTGTAATTAAAGAAGATGGGTCAAGTGCCGAACTTTCCTCTGCATCCGGAACAAAATCATCTACACCTATTCCTGCTATCAGTGTATTATCGGGATCTACTTGATTTCCGTGCATATTGTAAAAATTAACTGCTCCTTCACGAAGCGCCTGAGACCAGTTAAGCTCTTCTATCCCTTCAGAATCAGGATTTCCACTTCCTCCTATCTGAAATACATAAGTATGGGCTATGCTGTCTAGTCCGGCAGTATAACTTCTTCCTCTTATGCCATCATCAGGATAATTGGCCACAATTCCATTGTAAAGGTTATAATATTGACCATCCTCAGCATCCAACCTCATTCCGTCTAGTGAAGTACCCGCATCCATACCACTTCCTAAAAAAGTGAAATTGGATAAAATTGCCACTGAACCTTCATCACGCGTTCTTAAATCTCTATCCCCATGATCAGAACTCGGTGAATTTGCAATGATAAATTGCCCTCTCAGTATTGATCCATTACGCACAAGATAAGAAGAAGATCCTGCATTGGTCACCATGATGTATTTCATAGTTACCTCAGATCCATCTAACCTAAAACCTGCATCCAGTGGTTTGAAGATCTGGATATATTCTAAAATCGCTGTCTCATCCGTACCATTAAGTCTCACAGCTGGTCTGCTTGCTGTCAATTCCTCTTCATCGGTACCAGCATATTCTACTCTGACATAACTCAGTTTATCTGCACCAGGTTTTGCAACTGCCTCCTCCTGGTTAATACGTATCCCGGACCACATGCCTGGTTCAGGCGAATCACTGTCCGGGGTGAAAATCACAGGATTTGCAGCGGTACCTTCGACTACAATATTTGCATCATTGTTTACATCCAGTCCCGCCACTCTGGTAAATGCATCTCCGGACTTTTCAAATACTTTAAACTTAATGGTAAGTCCGGCAGGAATGGTAAGAGTAGCGCCGGACACCTTTATTGTATCTTCAATAGTATAAGAATTATCAGGATCCAAGGTTAAATCTTCAGTGATATCTGCTGCTAAACTAATATTCTGTCCAACTACAGTTACTGTAAACTCCCCTGTGCCAGTCTGATCCCTGTTATCTGTCGCTTCAAAGCTTAAAATTTGATCTCCAACCGCTTCAGTGTCACCAGCTTCAAAAGTGTATGTAGCAGTGGCCTTTGTAGCATCTGCAGCATCTACGGTAAAGGTCTGATCAGCATCATTTACTGTAAGCCCCTTCACACCACCCTCAGCGGTGATCTCAATCGCTATCTCCACAGACTGTCCTCTTTCCACAGTAGCTGTGGAACCATTCGTAAAACTTACACGTGGTTTGGGTGGCAATACATCATCTCCGTCATCGTCGCCACAAGCTATGAAAAACAATGGTATTAATAGTAAGACCATTGCCATAGATATGTGCTTGAAAATTTGCAAATGTAGATTAGCTTTCATATTCCATTAGTTTGTTTGTGATTTAATAAATTATTCTTCTAGGGTTGAGAGTCTAAAGACATACTCGCCGTCTACGCCCTTAGTTCTGGCACCAATGGCGCTCCCGCCCGCGGTAAATGTCAATGTGATTACCCTGCTCGTTGTTTTGTCGATGGAGAATCCAATAATTACCGTGGTTCCACTCATATCCACTCGATTTATATCCCCCTCAATAAAATTCCATGAACCATTTGACAAAATAATAGGTGAGCCATTTTCAGCAGTCCAGGTATTATCACTACTGAATGTTATGCTAAAATCTGAAAAGCTTTCCTGGTCAGTAACGTCCACTCCATCAAAAATTACCTGATCAGCATTCCAGGTCTTCGATAAAGCTAAGGTTTGAGCTTCTATGTCATTAAAATCAGCCGCTTCATCAACAAAATTGTCACAACTCAGCATCAATGAACAAATCACTAATAAACAGCTTACTATGGTTAAGTTTTTATAGCTTTTCATAGCTTATTTCTTTATAATTTTTTGATTCAATATTTGGTTTCTACTGTTGGTTACTTTCAAAATAAACATACCGTCAGGTAAGCCGGACAAGTCTATCCGTCCGGAAATCATGTCTTCCTTATTTTTCACTTCCAAACCGTTAAGGGCGTATATTTGTAGAGACTTAATGTCAGAGGCGTTCTTAAACGCTATATAATTATGTGTGACAGGGTTAGGGTAAAAAAGAGATGTTTTTGCCATAAGGTCGTCCAAACTGACAATGACGTCGTTCAAAACCTGAGGTACCCACCTAGGATCTCCTACCGGACCACCGTTTAGAGCGGATGAAGCCGCTAGTGAAGATGCATCATATGTAAAATCATAAGGAAATTCCCATGGTAATGACAATGTACCTTGTATTACCTGGAAAAATGGAGAAGTAGCGTAATTCCAATTGGGAGATACGCCGTCATCTCTCGATGGTGCCGTTAAGCCATCATTTACCACACCAATAACAATTGCCTCTGAAGGCCTTGGAGCATTTCTGAATTTTATTGGCCCTGTAAATGTGTAGGGCTCAGACATAAGTGCATTCTCTGCGGCTGTGGTATCATTAAAAAGGTCACCATTTAAATCAACCAAATCTTCAAAAATATCACCATCATAGAAGTCTGGCATATCAACGGTATCAGCCCAGACATCTGTTATAACAGGATCAAAATAAAACCAATTATGATGAATTTCCAGTCTTCTGGTAGGGTCTATACCGGCTTCTGTATACAGATTTTCTGAATCAAACGCATCGATTGAAAATAAATTAGCCGACCGGGTATCTCCTTCCATATTTGGATTTACAAATAGGTTATTAACTACTTTGATTTCTCTGGTCTGTTCAAAAGACCCAATGGCAGAAATGGAATTGACCAAAGTATTATTACTGATCTCGATGTAATTAGAAGACAGGTTGTTATTATGACGAACTAAGCGTCGAGCAATATTGAAAATTGTATTGTTCCTAAAAACAATAGAATCGGCAGCTATAGCTCCTCCTCCGCGGACATCTATTACTCTGCCATTCCCTGTATCAAAAGTCTCACCAACATGGCTTATTATAGAGTTTTCAATAAAAACAGATGATCCTGGCGAATCAAATCTTACCACAGATTGGCTGGTACCATCTAACCAACAGTTTTTTAATCGTATGGTAGCAGCTGTGTTTACACGAAATATCCTATTTAAGGAACCTCCGGTATCATCAATATTGGTTACATATACACCGTCCAGCTCAAAGTCACTTGAGAGTGTAAACGCCCTGAATGCATCACCGCCTCTGATTGGTGTTGGTTGTATAATAGGCATTGAACCAGGCCCTTCTTCCGCCCTTACTACTAACTTAAAACCTGGATTTAATATAAAAGCATTGGTTTTATAAACGGAATTCCTTCTTAAGATATAAACGGTATTAGGGTCCACACGCTCTCCATTTTCCAGCGTATCACCGTTAATCGTATTATTCAAAGCAGCTAGCGTATCCGGCTCGATAATGACCGTACGAGGTGCTTGAGCCTTCAAATAAAGGGGAAGTACAGCTATAAAGGTTACAGCTAAGCCTATTTTATAAATACTTTTCATTCTTTAAATTCTTTATTTGAAAAACTTGTAACTCACACCAAGGTCCACTGTGGCACCAAATAATTCACGAAAAGTCTCATTACTACCAGAGGCCTGGAAACTTGTAGGTGGAGAATTAGTAATGTTATTCCAGTTAGCAAAAACTTGTAATTGATCTGTTACATTTTGTTTTACTGAAGCATCCCAGCGTGTCAAAAGCCCGGTAAAGCTGTCAAATAACTCCTGAGAGCCTAATTCATCAAAGCTATCTTCTTGAACCAGCACTGAAACCCGTCCGGAAAACCCTCCTTTTTCATAGCCTAATGAAAGGTTAGCTGTCAAGTCCGGTTGACCCGGTATTGAACCCTCCCGAAAGGTAAGAATAGGATTAGGGTTGAATAAATCAGGTTGTCTGGTTTCATCCCCTAAATCAAAAACCGGGTAAAATGTTTCGGATTTTATAAAGGTAGCATTAGCTGAAAACACAATGCCATCAAACGGGGAAGGCAGTTGCCGTAGGTTGGTTTGAAAGTCTATTTCAATACCTTGAACAGTAGATGTCTCTGAAAGGAAAATGGGTTCTTCTATTGTAAAACCACGAAATTCCAAGCCAGTGATATTTCTTCTGGTGGAGAGAACATCGATGTTATCAATTTCTTTATGAAACAGACCCACGGTAAAAAGTCCTAACTCATTGTAAAAGGAAAAGAAAAGATCATAATTCCATGCTATGGCATTTCGTAAATTAGGGTTACCCCGTCTTACCACACGATTAGCATTATCAATGTTTTGCCATGGCACCCAATTTTGAAAATTTGGCCTGGATAGTGATTTTGTGACCGCTGCCCTAACATCAAACCAATTCGTAAAATTGTAGCGTAAATGGACCATTGGCAGAACGTCTACATAATAGACTTCATTAACACGCTCACGAACGATTACATCTAACTCTTCACCTTCTTCCGTGTTATCATCATCCTGAGACAACGTCTCAAACCCCGTATATTTCGCATCCGTTCGTTCAACACGTACACCGCCGAGCAGTGTCAACTTTTTTACCTTGAACTCACTCATCACATAACCTGCTGAAATTAACTCTGTAGCTTCATAATCTGCATTTCCTATACTAGCATCCAATATGTCTCTTCGGTTTAAGACAACATTTCCAAACACATCAAAAAACCTTCGGGATTTATTAATATCTACGGACGGACCAAAGTCCAGATCTCCATCTAAGAAATCATCTGAACTATTGCTACTGATAAACTGCTCAAACAAAATATTTCCCGATGCATCCGTTTCGAATTCATCGGGAAATTCATCCACAAGATCAGAAAGACCGTCATTTGGACCATTCCCATTGTCTCTGAAATTTTGGGCATCATTTGATCTATCAAAAAACCTTGCCTTACCGCCAAATTTTAGCTTTCCAGTTATTTTAGATCCTAAATTAAAATCCTTAGAGAAATCCATACTGGCAGTGTAAATATCTTCCTTCGTCAATTGCTCGAAACCTCTTACATCTCCTCTCTGCAATGCTGCTTCTGACACATTTTCTAATGACTCTGAACTTAAATCATTGAATAGCTGAGTTGGTCCTCTTCCTGTTACACTAAGCTGCTCTGCAGGATAAGCACCGTTTACACGAAAACGCATCTCTTGCTGTAATGGGGTTTCCTGTCTTGTAAATGAATAAGAGGTTTTCCAATTTACTATCCAACCTCCAAAAACATTATGTTCGCCGGCCAACGTATTAGAAATAGCCCTTATTTGTTGTTCTCGTTCCCTAATTTGAAACCTTTCCTGATTACCGTCTAAACTGTGACTATGTCTAAATCTGGTTTCATCCCTTTGTGTTTCTCCCCAAGTAGTGTTGAGCGTAAGGGAACCAGCTTTACCCAATTTATAATCAAGCCCCATACTACCTCCAAAGCGCTTACGGATCTCATCTATATCAGAGGCTTCACCACCTATCAATCTAATTTCCTGAGCATTACCAAATGACTCATAGCCTGCTGTGAGCACATCAGAACTTCTATTAGCCCTTTGAAAATTACCGGTAAGTAAAACCCCTAGTTTATCATCTAAAAAACGATTACTTACACTCGCATTTATTCTAGGTTGACCATACTCTTCTGCTAAACTATTATACCCGGCTGAGGCCCTGATTCTACCCGACCATCCGCTGTCGGCTTTTTTAGCAATGAAGTTTATCGTTCCGCCTACTGCATCCGCATCTTTATCAGGGGTCAAGGCTTTATAAACTTCAATACCTTCCAATTGCTCCGGGGCTATAAAACTTAAATCTACCGATCGATCCTGCGGGTCTGTGGAAGGGATTCTTTCACCATTTATAGTAATAGCGTTGAACCTCGGTGAAAGCCCACGCACCACAACTTTTTGCCCTTCTCCTCCATCACGCTGAATGGCAATACCTGGCAAACGACCCACGGACTCCGCAGCATTCTGGTCTGGTATGGACTCAATTTTATCCTTAGAAACAACATTTACAATGGTATTTGAGTTGATCTGCTGATTAATAGCGGCCATCTGTCCCAACGCCTGCCCGGTTACCACAATCTCATCTAACTGTTGGGCATCTGTAGAAAGTTGAATATTAAGTTCCGCGATGGTTCCTACTTCAACATCAACCTCCAATTCTTTGGATGCATAACCCAAAAAACTGAATTCCAGCGTATGCTTGCCCGCTGGTACGGTGAGTAAATACTCTCCATAAATATCTGTTACTGCACCCACCGTAGTACCTTTAACACGTACCGTTGCGCCAGGTAATTCTTCACCGCTTTGGGCGTCCGTTATCTTGCCTGTCAGACCACCGGATCTCTGAGCAAACGTTTGCGTGGATGCCGCCAAAAAAAACAGAACAAAGAAAAAAAAGTGTGTAAATTTTTTATACATATTCAAGCAACTATAATTTGAAACTATAACAATTCATCCTTTTTAAGTCTGGCAGTGAGCTTTTGAAACGATTCATCTTCATTCATCTCATCTAACACGGGGGTATGATAGATCTGAGAAAGCTTAAAAAAAACCTTCTCGTTTTCCGGGTTTGAGTTGATCCACATTTTGAGCCAAAGCATATCAATAGTATCACCTTCTCCGGCCAGGCATTTAGCCAAAAGTTCCCAGTCAGCATCCGTCATGATCTCTTGCTTACACATTGATCATATGACGATAAGCTTTCTGAACTACCCCTACATCCGGACGTATTCGTCTAACTCCTCTCTGAGAAATCGAAGTGCACGCCCCATCTGGGTTTCTACTGTTTTTATAGAAATTCCCAACGTAGCAGCTATTTCCTTATATTTTAGGCCATTATCGCGGCTCATCCTAAAGATCCTTCTTCTGTCTTTCGGCAATGCCTCAATGGCTGACTCAATTTTTTTCCGAAGTTCTTCTCCTACGGTATATTGTAAAGGTGTGGCACAAGCTGAGTCAAATTCTATTAACAAAGAATCGTCACATTGGTTTACACGACCTTCTGTTCTTAATTGATCCAGGCATTTATTTCTTACTGAAGTAAACAAGTACGACTGCAACGAGGTGGTTACAGCTATTGAACTCCTTTTATTCCAAAGTTTGTAAAACACCTCGCTCACCATATCATCCGCTTTTTCCCTGGATTTCATGTAGCGATATGCATAATTAGTCAGCGCACCATAAAACTTTCGATACAAATTTTCAAAAGCAGAATACTCTCCGTGGTGTTGAGTTTTTACAATAAGAACCTCATCTGAGATAGGATGCGTAGATGTATTTGCACGGAGCGTCTCTGCGTATATCATAAGCCAAAAAGTATAGTTTTTTAAAAAGTAGCTACACGATAGTAAAGAATTATTTCAAAAAAATAAATGATTTACTTGCAAATGTTAATAAAATTTTATAGGGATCGTTCCCGGGAACGATCCCGGGATTTTGCCAACATCGAAAACGTTTGCGATTTGATATTATCTTGCCGTTCCGTATCTTTTCGTTTCTTTACCACTTATGCGAGGCAGACGAATACGTATTAAAGATTTAGCAGACCGTTTGAGCCTGTCCACCTCAACCGTCTCTCGTGCCCTTGCAGGTCATTCAGATGTCAGTGCAGAGACACGTCAACTGGTTAATCAACTGGCAGATGAGTTAAACTATTACCCTGACCCTATTGCCGTTAATCTCAAACAAAGAAAATCAAATGTCATAGGTCTGATCGTGCCAAACATTGACAATCGTTTCTTTGCCAAAGCACTTACCGGGATCCAACAGGTAGTAAGTCAACATGCCTATAATATCATTACTTCTCAATCAAATGAGTCGTTAGAAATAGAAAAGAAAAACGTAGAGGTCATGATGGCCAACCGGGTGGATGGATTGATTGTATCTCTTGCCAGAGAAACCATTAACGCTCAACATTTTAATAAGATCCTTAACACGGACACACCCATCGTATTTTTTGATCGTGTAAACGAAGGGCTTGATACCTCTAAAGTGGTCATTGATGATTATGAAGCCTCTTATAAAGCGGTCAAACATCTGATAGATGAGGGGTGTAGAAGAATAGCACATATAGCCGGCCCCCCAAACCTGTTCAACAGCAGAAAAAGACTGGAAGGTTATAAAGATGCTATCAGAGACCATGATCTTTACCTTGATAAGCGATTGATCATATTTGCCTCTAACTACCAACAGGATGCCAAACCTTACACCAAAAGTCTGTTATCCTTAAACTCACCCCCGGATGGCATCTTTGCCCTTAATGACCGGTCTGCCATACAGATAATGTATTACATCAAACAAGAGGGGCTAAAGATACCACAGGATATTGCCATTGTAGGTTTCAATAACAATGAACTTAGCCAATACTTCGACCCTCCATTGTCCAGCGTAGAAAGTCCCGCTGAAGAATTAGGACAATCCGCTGCGGAACTGCTTTTCAAACACATTGAAAATGAAAACTTACCCCCCTCCTCTAAGGTCATTAAAAGCAATTTGATCGTTAGAGATTCTTCTCTTAGAAGCAAATATTTATAATAGTCTGATGTAGGGGAATGCTACCTCGATAGACGTCATCAACTAAAAAAAGATTGATGAATAAAGTAGCTCTCTTATTTATAGCTATAAGTATCTTCGGGCAGGTTTTGGCACAAAATGGCCTTTTGCATAATGCTTATAACAGGCCATCTGCCAGTTTGAATGGTAATTGGAAATTTGTAGTAGATCCTTATGAAACCGGCTACAGAAATCACCGGAACTGGGCACCCTTTGACCAAGCAAAATCCACCAAAAACTCGGCAAAACCTTATTACACGGATAAAGTGATCAAGGAAAGGTGGGACCGTGTGGAATATAATTTCAATAACTCAGACGAGATAAAGGTACCCGGAGACTGGAATTCCCAGGACCGTATGCTGCTATACTATGAAGGTTCTATATGGTACCGGACTACTTTTGACTACGATCTAAAAGATAAAAACAGGTTGTTCCTCTACTTCGGCGCGGCTAATTATCAAACGGATGTATATGTCAATGGCCAAAAAGCAGGCCAGCATTCAGGAGGTTTTGATCCCTTTAACTTTGACATCACCGCATTTGTAAAGCCGAAGAATAATTCTCTGGTGGTTAGAGTAGATAATCGCAGAGAGAAAGATCGCGTACCCAACTATACTACCGACTGGTGGAATTATGGGGGAATTACCCGAGGCGTAAAACTGATGGAAGTACCTCCTGTTTATATACAGGATTATTTTATTCAACTGGATAAAAACTCACCCGGACAGATAAAAGGTTATGTGCAACTACGTAATGCTACTTCTAAGCGAAAAGTCAACATAGCTATTCCTGAAGCGGGGATCAATGAAACGATAACTACAGACGATAATGGACGGGCTTCATTCATTTTTTCAGCAAAAAAGATCAAAAAATGGTATCCTGAACGCCCGAAATTGTATAATGTCACTGTAAGTGCCGGTACAGACCTACTCCATGATCAGATAGGTTTCAGAACGATCGAAACAAAAGGGGCTGACATTTTACTTAATGGAAAATCTATCTTTTTGAGGGGCATATCACTACATGAAGAAAATCCAAAAAGTATGAGTCGGGCCCACTCAATGGACGACGCACAGATGCTAATGGGCTGGGCCAAAGAACTCAACTGTAACTTCATACGCCTGGCTCACTACCCACATAACGAAAATATGCCGCGACTTGCAGACGAAATGGGGTTATTACTATGGGAAGAGATTCCGGTCTACTGGGGTATAGATTATGAAAACCCTGCAGCTTTTAACCAGGCAAAAAGCCAATTGGAAACCCTGGTACATCGTGATAAAAACCGGGCGAGTGTCATTGTCTGGTCTGTGGCCAATGAAACGCCTGATGTACCTTCGCGCCTGGCATTTTTACGCCAACTGAAAGATATTGCTACCGGCATTGACAACACCCGGTTCGTCAGCGCCGCACTGGAACGTGATGAAAAAGATATACAAAATGTAGTAAAGATACCTGATCCTTTTGCCGGAGATGTAGATATGCTTAGTTGTAATGAATACATCGGATGGTATTCAGGCCTTCCTGACAAATGTGATAAGGTCACCTGGCAACTACCTTCGGACAAACCTTTTTTTGTAAGTGAGTTTGGCGGTGGGGCTTTATATAATCATCATGGAGACTCTCTCACCAGATGGACGGAAGAATACCAGGCATATCTGTATCGTGAACAGATCAAAATGCTGAAAAAAATCCCGACACTCAGAGGGATGACCCCCTGGATACTCGCTGACTTCCGCTCACCAAGAAGGAACCTGCCCATCATTCAGGACGGTTGGAACAGAAAGGGGCTGATCTCTGATAATGGATTCAAAAAACAGGCTTTCTACATTTTGAAAGCTTTTTATGACGAGATGGAGAAAAGATATTCTTATAAAATCAATGACTAAGTCAACCTTTTACTTCAACCTTCAGCTACCGACATCCCTCTATTACACGCATGCCGTGACTCCAAACTCTTTGCTAGTCACTTATTGTTTAATGATCTTGTATTGGTAATTATCAACCTCTGTATGGAATTCAAGTATATACACTCCTTGAGCTAACTCATTCATAGAAAGTGATAATTCTCCCGGATCATTGACAAAAGTATGGTGAACAAAGGCTTTTCCATTGATGGATGAAATGATAAGCTGTATTTCATTTCCTGTACTCTCCGGGAAACGGATATGCATGACATTCCCTACCGGGTTAGGATAAAAGAATGGCTTCACACCATGCTGTTCATGCAAGCTGGTGATCACATTCATGGTGATATCAAACTCATCAGATATAGAAAACCCTTCCTGATATGTTGCGGTTACCTTAACCGATATGGATTGGTCATTGGCAGCAGGAGCACCCGAAAACTGTCTTGTGTCCTCATCAAAAGTAAGCCATGCCGGCAAAGCGCTACCATCGCTTTGAGTAGCGGTATAGCTTACTTTGTCTGCCACTTCATCGCTGTAACTAAACGTATTTTCTGGGATAGTAAATGAAAAAGCCTGAAGCTGGAAAGCTGCCTGGTCCGGTATAGTATTGCCCACTATTGGCTCATCAATCACTATTATCTTAAACTCATCTGTTATTTCCTCTGATCGTTGATCTAAGGCCGTTACTTTCACCGTAATGGTTTCATCTTCATTGAGCGGGGTCCCCGTAAACCGGGTGTTTTGAGGATCAAACGTAAGCCACGAAGGCAGCACGGCATCACCCACGGCTGTGGCGGTGAAAGATAAAATATCTCCTTCATCTCCCGAATTGAATGTCGTGCCAGGTATCGTAAAAGAAAATTCACGATGCCGAATGGCCAGTTGGTCTGCCATGTCATTCTCAAGCGATGGAGCCGCATTGAACTCAAAAGCGCCTATATCAGGACGTCCTACATAAGGCAAACCTCTTTGGTCATTCAAAAGATCGGAAGGGGTACCTCCATTTCGGGCAGGACTATCTTCACGCAATGCATGTGTTAACGTAAAACCTCCATTATCTGCCAATGCCTCGATCAGTGGATCGACAGCTCCTGTGGTTACCCGGTCAGCGCCCTCATTGGCTTCACTGATTCCGTTTGGATCACCATAAATATCACCTATAGTATTGGAGTCAAAAGGTTGATTTCCAATGTTTCCTATGATATTATAGCCTAAACTGGTGATTTTACCCTCTTCAACTTCCTCGAAAATATCATGAAAATCGGTTTCTTCAGAGTTGTTCGCTGCAATAATAGAGTTAATCACCTGGGTTTTGACGGCAGATTGTGTACGGCTACCTTCGCTATTAAGCCAGCCTCCTACCCCTCCTTTAGAGCTATTGTCAACAATGGTTACATGATCTAATGTAGTTACATTTCCTCCGATAGTTATCAGACCACCTGATGCTTCTTCTGCATAATTGCCGGAAATAGTTGTGTTTATAATCTGTAAGGAATCCTGCGGAAAGCAATACATCCCTCCACCGGTACCTTGTGCCTCATTGCTGCTGATAGTAGTATTAGATATCACTACCTTACAATCACACACCAGGTGAATGCCTCCGCCATTTCCTCTTTCACCATACGACGTCTTTCGGACATAATTACCTTCCAGCATCACCTGATCCAGGATCACTTCTTCAAAAACAGAGAAAACGCTGCCTCCAATTGCTATTGCGCCACCATTTCCTGTTGTACAACCATTATTAATAAACTCCGTGTTTACAAAGGATACCTTCCCACCATCCCTACCAGAAGAAATAACTATAGCGCCACCTCCTGTTTCTGAACTACCCGAAGCCATATTCCCCTCAAATCGACTATTGACCACTTCTATCGATCCGCCAACATAAACTGCACCCCCATACGGCGCCCTGTTATTCAAGAAAGTCATATTCTCAAGTTTTAGCCGCCCGGATGAAACGATACCGCCTCCGTTTGAGGAAGCTCCGCGAGAGATATTATAAGCATCTCTTATGGTTAATCCGTTAATTTCTAAGGTACCTGAACTTAACCCGAAGAATATAATCCTGTGAATATTGTCAGAAGCAGCACTTCCTCCAATCTCTCCGCTGAGTATGGTAGGATTAGCGGTTATATCACGTTCAGTCAAATCGGTTTCAGTTCCGTTGAACCCTCCGTATATCTTTAAGTCAGAAACTCTTATGTTATAAGAGGAAAATCTGCTATTGCCCGGCAGATAGGTCCCCTCGGCCATCCATATCTCATCTCCTTCCGCTATTACAGTCAAAGCATCACTTAAATTGAGAAAGGCATTTTCCCAGGAACTTCCGTCGTTTGAGCCCGAGGCATCCGCGTCAACAAAATACCTGGTTTGCGATAAAGCAAAGAAGTGTAAAAAACACAGGCCTGCGCATAAAAAAAACTTCATAACTAGATAATTAATTAGATAAAATCTGAAAAAATATAGCTTCGTAAGGAGCTTAGAGGAAGCTTACACCATGATCATACCGTCTTATGACCGTTATGACATCAAAAGGCATTTCGATATTTACCTTGCAGTAAATAAGTAAGTTGATCTGTCTATGCTTCTATAAACAGATTACTTCAACTCGAAACTGTACACCCCTTTCAAACTTGTGGTTCGGCCACTATGCACATTTTCAGAAATTGTGAATGCCATGGTCAGGGCACTTCCTTCCTGAATGGTGATCTTCACCACTACATCGTCATCTCTCGTGAACGTATCCGATGAGTCCTCTTGTAAGATCAGCGTGCCTTCTGCTTCCCAGGCTAACCCACCATTCTCTGTCTCATATTTACCTTCTTTAGTAAAGGAAAACGTAAACCCTGAAAATTCGGAAGTGACCTCTGTATTGTCACGCATTACTTTTTCTACCGTCCATTTTTTAGCACTTAGCTCTGAAAGGAGTACTTCAGACGCTGACGGGCCATCATCATCTTTGCCACAGCCTATCAATGTAAAAACAGCTAGTAATACACCTGCATTTAACAGGTAAGTCCATTTTTTTATACTTTTCATATCTTTTACTCTTTGATGATTTTGTTCTGGTAGATATTGGTTTTGGAAGATAGTTCTACTACATATATGCCTGGTTTGAGGCTGGAGGTTGAAAGTGTCAATTCCCCGGTCTGATTGGTCAAGGTATGGTGAAGTAAAAGCAGACCATTGAGTGTTGAGACCTTCACTTGTACTTCTTCGGAAACCTCTCCGGGCAGGTAAACATGAAGGACATCTGTCACTGGATTAGGATAAAGATGCAACTGAGTATTGTTCACCTCATCCACACGGGTAATAATGTTAATTGAGATCTCAAATTCATCCGAAATGAAAAACCCCCGTTGATCGGTGGCTACCACCTTTATTACTATGGCCGATATATCGGTAAGCGTAGGTGTGCCTGAAAACTGCCGTGTATCAGCATCAAATGTAAGCCATGCCGGTAGAGGAGCATTATCACTTAGTGTAGCGCTATAGGTAATTACATCCCCTTCATTTCCGGGACTAAACGAATTAGCAGGAACAATAAATGAAAATTCCTGAAGTTGAAAGGCTACCTGATCCGGTATGATATTATCCACGGCAGGACCATTGATCACGCTAATTTCAAACTCATCCGTAATGGTGATATCTTGTCTATCTTGAGCGGTCACTTTCACCACCACAGTAACATCATCTTCTGTTGGAACTCCTGTAAATTGTCCGGTAGTCCCATCCAACGTGAGCCAGGCCGGAAGGTCGGTATCATCCGTCAATACAGCGGTATATGTAAATACATCTCCTTCGTCTCCGGTATTAAAAGCTCCCTCAGGAATGGTGAAAGAAAAATCCTGTAAACGTGCAGCAAATTGATCCGGAATACCGTCCGCTAAAAACGGGGGTGCATTAAACTCAAAAGCCCCAATATCAGGAAGTCCGACGTGAGGTAATCCCCGTTGATCAGCTGACAAATCAGAAGGAGCACCTCCGTTACGCGCCCGGCTATCACTTTTCAATGCATGGGTAAGTGTAAACCCACCATTTTCTGCCAGGTCTTCTAATCCCGGGTCAACCGGTGCATCGGTGACCCTGACAGCACCTTCATTGGCCTCACTGGTTCCTTCCGTATCCCCATAAACGTCTCCGATAGTATTAGCATCAAAGGGTTGTAAACCGATATCCCCTATGATATTATTGCCTAAACTGATAAACTGCCCGTCATTATTTCCACTGATATCGTCATTTATTGAATTGACACCTTTGTTACCTGCCACAATACAGTTTTTTAAGGTCAAGGGAGTATAATTCAAAATTCCTCCACCTTCCCAATCACCATTTCCGGTTATTTTATTGTTAAAAACAGTGACATGATTTAAGGAAGCATTACCACCTATGTTTAAAGCTAATCCCGCACCACTAAAGCGACTCGTATTGCCTGAAATCGTAGAATTACTGATACTAAGGCTACCATCATTTCTGATCCACGCGCCTCCTCCCAGGCGATCAGCCAAATTCTCACTGATGGTAGAACTTGTTATATCCACTTCGCAATTACCTTCAATGTACAGGCCACCAACATGCCACCCTCCAGTGTTACCTCGTATTTCAACCTGATTAAAACTCACCTTTGGTGTGTAATTGCTCTTTACATCGATATAAAGAGCACCACCATAATAATCAGAGTCATTATCGATAAATCTTGAATCCTTGATATAAATGTCTTCATTTTCATCAGGCTGCATCCTCAGGTACACCGCTCCACCTCCATCTCCTCGCCCATATGTATTGGTTGTACTGTTATTTTTAAAAGTACAGTTGATTAGTTCCACACCGCTGTTCACGTAAAGAGCGCCACCTGTTGAAGCTTGGTTGTTTTCAAAAATAACATTATGCAACCTAATATGACCTCGGCTATACATACCTCCGCCTGACCTTGCCCCACCCCCTCTGACATCACGTATTGTCAAACCATTCAGGTGAAGTGAATTATCTTCTGAAGTATTGCTAATTAACTGATAAACATTATCCGATGTGGTTCCTATTTCTCCAATATCCCCACTTAATATGGTAGGATGGGCTTGTATGTTTCGTGCTGAAATACTACTTTCATCTCCTGCAAACCCACCATAAATGGATAAACCTGCCTGAGAGATGTCAAAGCGTGCAGAACGAGATCTGGGTTTTGGTTCCGGTTTGTATATTCCTTCGGCAACCCACACTTCAGCGCCATCTTCTGCAATGGCCAGAACATCATAGAGGTTTGCAAAGGCATTTTCCCATGAACTTCCGTCGTTACCCCCCTCTGCATCCGCATCTACAAAATACCGCGACCGACCCGGTGTAGTGATCATCACCTCGGCAGTGAATTCACTCGTATTGGTTGAATTATAGGCTGATATACGGTAAAAATAAGTTGTTTCGCTGGTCAGTGATCTGTCATCATATTCGTCTTCATTTGCACCAACCCTGGCAATTTCGACAAATCCGGTACCTGATGTCAATGACCGTTCGATGATATAACCATCTTCTGATGAAGAATTATCCGTCCAGCTAAGTTGAACTTCTATTGGACTACTCACCACTCCCCTAAAGTCACCAGGTAAGCTGGATATTGTACTTGCTGTAAAGTTAAATTCTATTAGCTCTTCCCCGGGCAAAGACACCTGTAACCGGTAATCATAGTTAGTATCCGGGGATAACTGGCTATCAGTAAAAGAAGTTTCACTGGCCGAAAGCGTTGCAATATCAACCGGGGTGCCGCCATCAAATCGTTGTAGTGTATAGCCCGTTGCTTGGGGAAAACCGGGCCAGGAAAGTGTAATTTCATTGCTATTTGATTGTACATTAAACCTGGCAAAAATGTCTGCACCATTTACAACGCTAAAATCAGCAGCGCTTCTTCCATCCCGCACAGCAGCCTCATTACCAGACTGGCTTTCAATTCCTTGTGTATGTTCATCACCATCGGACGTACAATCAAGGCAATGTATTTCAATGGTATTCGCTCCTTCAAATAATTGTATCTGAAAGCTTACTTCCGGATTTTGTCCATAGTTGTGTTTGATGTCAGCATATTGCACTACAAAAATCCTGTTGGGAGCATTTCCTAAGGTTTGATAAGAAATAGATCCTCCTCTTTCAGGCACGTAATCCTCCCAATACCCTGCTATCAAACCATTAGGACTTGATGGGTTGGGAATGGTCTGTCCTTCACAACATCCATCTTTCTGGTAGGGTAAAAACGTGATGAATCCAGCACTGCCAATGTAAACCTCCGTATAGTTTTCTCCATAAAAATTAAAGGTAAATCCAATAGGGATCGGGCCTTTCACATCACCACGGGTTAAATTAATCGCATTCGCAGAAGTCAATGATTTATAAGAAAACGGAGCAGTTGCGATTATATAGTCTTCTTGAGACCAACATAGTAAGGGATAGATCCATAAGCCTATCCATAAAAAATACTTCATAACCTGATGATAATTGGGTGCATTTGTTAAAAAAATCCGCTCATGACAACGGCACGCTTAAAAAATGGTATAAATACAAAGCAAATGGTTATACACGCTAACGTCAATGACCAAGGTTGGTCATTTTTTACTAATCCCTGTAAATCAGATGGCTAGTCCAAAAAGGGGCATGTATGATCATTTTAATTGAAAGTTGTCACCTCTAGGAGAATGTTCATCGTTAACTATTTCCTGAAACTGTAAGAATCGGGAAACTTAAAATTAAGCCCTGGCAGACAGACCTTCTGTAGACTGTTTAAGATCGATCATCTCTGACCTAAAGGAAAAACGAGATTTGCAAAACTGTGGATGTGATTATCACCATCATGAATAGCCTGATTCATCTGTCATTTTTTAGTACAACACTAAAAATTACATTGAAACCAGGGCTCGGTGAGTCCGTGTTATTCATCGGGATAGTAAATCTCTTCCTACATATCTTCATGGCAAGCCCCCATACCTTCATTATCAGCTATTACTGTATTCACAATTTGCACCTGATCATTGGATAGATCATTCACATATTCAAGGCAAAGGCCGGCACCATCAGTACTTGCCAGATTATTAACAATGATCACCCGGTTCATCTTTAATTCAGAAGAACGTTCCACGTATAATCCTCCCCCGGTAGCTGCCGTATGGTTTCCTGAGATCGTGGCACTATCTATAGTCACGGTACTGTGATATATAAATAACCCTCCTCCTCCTCCAAACCCGTCAGATGCAGAAGCCATATTATCGCTGATGATAGTATTCGACACAAACGCATTAACATCCTGAAAAAAGATACCTCCGCCATAGCTTGCCTCGTTTTCTGAGACATAAACATCATTCATACTGATAGTACTTAATCCTGATCTGCGATTAGCTGTTGCAATGGCACCGCCAAAAAGCATTGCCTCGTTATTTGTGAATTCAGAATTATTGATCCATACTTTCGAATGCTCTGTGCCATTATAATATATGGCTCCTCCATAACCATGGCTACTACCTACCGCACTGTTATTTTTAAATATACAACCAGATAGGTAAGTATCTTCAAAGGCATAAAGGGCACCACCGTTGGAAGCACTGTTATTTTTAAATGTTACATTTTCAAGTCTCACTTTACCAACACTTTGCAATCCACCTCCCTTTGCCGTATCTGAATCAGCATCTTCTATGGTAAGGTCAAATACCTGTAAAAAATTAGAAGAGTTCGAATAATAAATGATCTGATCAATGTTGTCCGATCGATCATCAATTATTCCTATATCTCCACTTAGTATGGTCGTATATATTTCTACTTTCCGATCCTCCAGCTTCTCTTCAGTTCCATTAAAGCCGCCGTAAATCCTCAGACCAGCTACATTAATTTCAAAAGAGGAGGTTTCGATAGGAGCAATGCCACCGGGCTTATAGGTGCCATCGGCTATCCAGATATCAGCACCATCGCCAATTACCTTTAGAGCAGCACTTAAATCTGTAAACGCATCGGTCCACGATTTTCCATTATTCCTTCCGGTGGCATCCTTATCCACAAAATACAACGATCGAGCCCTGGTGGTAGCAGATGCCAGTTTGGAAACAGGAGAAGTGCCTCTTGCATTAAATGTTGATATACGATAATCATATGTGGTCTCCGAGTTAAGCGATTTATCAACATAACTTTCGGAATTAGCAGGTATGGAAGCTATGATCTCAAAGCCATCTTCATCTGGCAAAGACCTCTCAATCACATACCCGTCTTCTGTATTTGAATCATCCACCCATCTCAGTTCAATTTCAATAGCTCCGTTTACCGCAGCCGATAAACCCGTAGGTATGTTCGGTGTAGTACCTGATACTATATCAATTTGCCTGGTACCTTCTGTGCGGGGGATCATCAACCGGTAATAGTATTCAGTATCTGAATCTAAAGCCGTGTCGTTAAAAGAAGTCTGGCTGGGAGAGAGTGTCGCAATCGTAGTATAATTATTACCATCCACCGACCTTTGTAAAGTATACCCTGCTTTATTAAAGATATTCTGCCAGGAAAGTGTTATCTCATTTAAGCCTGGCAAGGCCCTTATTGGTACAAAGATGACACCTTCATTCCATAAATTATAAACATTACGGTTTCTTCCGGGATAGGTAATACCTTCTGTACCAAATTGATTTTCAATCCCCTGGGTTTGTGGACTTCCACTATTGGTGCAGTTTTCACAATGTATTTCAATCGTGTTTAAACCTTCGAAAAGTTGTATTTGAAAACGAGAGTTAGCCAGGTTATTACCAGATAAGGAGAAGTTTTCATGTGCTATAATAAAGACTCTTTCAGGAGCTTCTCCCATAGTTTGATAAGTAATTGAACTACCCTGGGAAGGTGCCAAAAATGACCAGTTTCCGGCAATAAACCCATTGGGTATATCATTGCCAGGAATAGACAGCCCTCCAAAATCACTGTCCCCTTGTAACTCCAGAAAAGTAATATACCCATTTATATTACTATAAACCTCGTCATACTTTTGATCATAAAAAGTAAAATCAAATCCTATGGGAATTGACACATCGGATATGGCATTTTTACTTATAGCAGTAGGTGATGTCAGTGTTTTGTAGGAATAATTGATTGAATTCACAACATAGCTTTCCTGGGACCAGCACAACAGTGGTATTGTACATATACTTATCCACAAAAAGTGCCGCATAACTAAATTGCTTATGTATTAACAGAACATCAATAGGAACATTACAACTACGGTTTCTTTAAAAAAATATACAAAACATATATTTTCGCCAGACTATATCCTTACAGTAATAAAGAAGCCGTTTCAACATCAAATTTCCAATGACGAATCTTTGCCATTTTTTTGATATAACTCATGTTTAAGAAAATCTTAAGCGTAAGAAATCCCTGAACTTCAGCCCCTCCACTAATTTACCTTTGAACCAAAACAGTCTGAAAAGACAGAAAGTTACTAAAGCCGACACCTCACCTGTCAGAGTAATATAGTTTGATCTTACTACTTACTTATAAATAAAAATTCAGGCAAAGCCTTTCATCTCAGCCGATTTGATCAGATTAAGAGCTAAAGACCTCCGAGTGAGCTAAAAAGGATCTGTTACCTGCAAAACATAGATGGATAGATAGCCCAGAATACCTACTACTACCACATAGTATAGGGTGGGCAAAAAAGTTTTACGAAGTATTGCGCCTTCCTGTCCCATTAGACCTACCGTAGCCGAAGCAGCCACTACATTATGAATAGCGATCATATTTCCGGCTGCGGCACCTACTGCCTGTAATGCAACTACTATGGTGCTTGAAATACTCAACTTTTCAGCAACTCCATATTGAAACAGACAAAACATTAAATTACTTACCGTGTTGCTGCCGGCTATAAAGGCTCCTAAAGCTCCTATCGAAGGAGCAAATAAGGGCCATATGTTACCCACTGAAGCAGCTACCCATTCAGCCATTGCAATCGGCATGCTGGAAAGTCCAAGATCATTGACTCCGGAATTAATATATACTCGTACCATGGGTACGGTAAAAATCAAAACGAAACCGGCACCAAGGATCACATTAGCAGAATCTTTGAAAGCAGCCCGAAATTGGACAGGCTTCATATTGTGCAGAAAGTAGGTCACCACCACCACTATCATCAAAATAGTACCTGGTAAATAAAGTATTTTAGTCGACGCGCCGATGCCCGTACCAAAAATGTCAGTCCATTGGAATGCCAGGCTGTTGAGCGCGGCTTTAAGAGGCAATTGGTTCAACCGGCTCAGTACCAATAAAAGCGCCACAAATAAATACGGCAGCCAGGCCTTACTGAGTTTCATACTATCATTCCCTTTACTCAAATCCATTTTCAGGCTCCCCATCCAGGAAGAAGGCCATTCTTTTTCAGAAGGGAAATCCCAAACCTTTTTAGGAATAAGGAAACCTCTTTTTGCTGCACTGGTCACAATACCCAAGCCTACCAATGATCCCAACAAAGAAGGGAATTCCGGTCCGAGAAAAATACCGGTCAGGTAATATGGAACAGTAAACGATGCTCCGGCAAACAGGGCAAATGGCCATAGTTCTAAACCCTCCTTCCATGACTTGTTCTTACCAAAAAAACGGGTCATCATGGCACACATAAATAACGGCATCAGTGTTCCTGTGATGGCATGCATCAGTGCCGCATGATTAGTCACCCATTGTATATAATCAGAAAAAGTCCACCCGGAAGCTGCCAGCGTAGCCATAAGATCAGGATTTTCAAGCCCACCTTTTACACCTACCAGCACCGGGGTACCCGCCGAACCAAAGGTAACAGGTGTACTCTGCACCATCATACCCAGCATTACAGCAGCTGCAGCAGGAAAACCTAAAGCCACTAATAGTGGTGCAGTAATAGCCGCAGGGGTACCAAAACCTGCGGCACCTTCAATAAAAGCACCGAATAGCCAAACACAGATCACCATTTGAACACGTCGGTCTTTGCTTATTCCTGAAAAACCTGATCTGATAACACTTACCGCTCCTGAATATTTCAGCACATTCAACAAAAGAATGGCTCCGAAAATGATGTAAATAATATCAAAAGTGATAAAAAAACCCTGAAAAGTGGACGCAAGAATGTGTAAAAAAGGTATCTCCCAGGCAAAAAAAGCCAGTATCACGGCTAACAGATAAACTAAAGGCATAGCTACCTTGGCAGGCCATCGAAAACCTACCATCAGAATAGCGCCGGATAGTATAGGCACCGCAGCAAAAAAAGCCTGTAGAGATAACGACATGGTTAGATTGAACTCATAAACAGTTGATTAATATCAATCAATGGCATCGTAAGCTTTTAGCGTAAGAAAATCCACAAATTCTTCGGTCTTTACCAGGTGATCAAAAATAGCAGCAGCTTCCCGAAACCGGCCTTTTTCATATCTCTCCTGGCCCACCATATCCTTTATTTTTGCCAACTCTTCTTTTTGTACATTGTCACACAATGCCTCATCAATAGCCCTGCCATCTTCCAGTTTGATGGAAGGGTTATGAAGCCACTGCCAAACTTGTGCGCGAGATATTTCAGCGGTGGCAGCATCTTCCATAAGATTGTATAAAGCAGCTGCTCCTACTCCCATTAACCAGGATTCGATATACAAAATACCCACATTGATATTCATCCGTAATCCGGCTTCTGTGATCTTAGCTCCTTCAATAGAAAAATTAATAAGGTCCTCTCCTTGTATTTGAACATCATCCAACAGCTGTTCTTTTTGATGTTTTCCTGTGCCTATAAATTCATTGAATTCCTCCATGGCGACAGGCACAAGGTCGGGATGTGCCACCCAGGTACCATCATAACCCGTAGAAGCTTCTAATTTTTTGTCTGCTTTTACTTTTTCAAAAGCGGTCCGGTTCACCTCTTCATCACTACGACTTGGAATAAAGGCTGACATTCCTCCCATAGCATGTGCTCCCCGTTTATGGCAAGTCTTGGCCAGCAACTGTGCATACGAACGCATAAAGGGTACCGTCATGGTAACCTCCGCACGATCAGGTAGAGTGTATTGAGGATGATTCCTGAATTTCTTTACAATGCTGAATATATAATCCCAGCGTCCTGCATTCAGCCCCGCCATATGTTCACGCAGCTCGTAAATGATCTCTTCCATTTCAAATGCTGCCAGTATCGTCTCTATGAGCACGGTGACTTTGACTGTACCGGAAGGAATATCAAGAAGCCGCTGGGCCTCTTTGAAAATTTCATTCCATAGCCTGGCCTCCAGGTGACTCTCCATTTTAGGAAGATAAAAATAGGGACCTGATCCATTGGCTATTAACTGCCTGGCATTATGAAAAAAGAAAAGTCCAAAATCAAAAATTGAGGCAGAGACCGGCACTCCATCTACCAGCACATGCTTTTCTACCAGATGCCAACCCCGGGGCCTGACTTTCAGCACCGCTGTTTCTTCTTTTAGCTTATATTCTTTACCGTTGGGAGCCGTAAAATCTATTTGTCTTCGTATGGCATCGAACAAGTTGATCTGCCCATCGATGGTATTTTTCCAGGTGGGAGAATTTGCATCTTCAAAATCTGCCATGAATACTTTGGCACCTGAGTTCAGCGCATTGACCACCATCTTTCGATCCACAGGGCCCGTAATCTCAGTTCTTCTATCTTGCAGGTCATCCGGTAAAGGATTGACCTGCCATTCACCCGTCCTCACGCTTTCCGTTTCAGGTAGAAAGTCAGGCATCTCTCCAAGATCTATTCTTTTCTGACGTTCATCGCGTGCAGCTAACAGCGCTTCACGCCGGGCATTAAATGTTTCATGCATATGACTGACGAACTTTAATGCACCTTCTGTGAGTATAGTTTCGTAGCCAGGCAATAGAAGTCCTGAAATAGTTACATTGGATGTATTCATTTATATTTTTTGGTTAAATTCTTAGGCCTGTTAGGTCTGTGATGAATTACTGGAGTGTCAACTGTTCAACCCTCAAACCACTTTAAAATCCAGGTATTTAGTATTTCCAATAAATCCTTCTGCATGATCGCCCTTAAAGGTTTCTCCGGCTGTGGGAGGAGTACCAGACATAATAATATCTCCGGGTTCTAATGTCATAAAGCGTGATGCGTAAGCAATGATATGCTCATAAGCTGCAATCATCTGACGCGTGTTGCCCTGTTGACGTATCTCACCATTAACTTTAAAGGTAAGGTCCAGATCACGTACATTTTCAAATTCCCTTACAGGTATCCAGTCCGATAAAAAAGCTGATTCGTCAAAACCTTTGGCGAACACCCAGGGCCAGCCTTTTTCTTTGGCCCCCCTTTGCAGATCTTTGGCCGTCCAATCTATACCCAGGGCTATTTCATCAAATGAATTAAAGGCTTCCTCCAGCGTTGCCTCTTTCAATGTTTTGTTCAGTTTAAGGACAATTTCCATTTCATAGAAAACTTTTTCACTGCACGACGGATAGTGGAATACACTTCCTGAGGCCAGTGCGGTTTCTGGTTTGGAAAAGATCATTAAGTCATCCGGAATGTCTTTTTTTTCATCCGGTGATTTATTGTAGTTAACACCTATACCAATGATTTTCATATCTTATGAAGTTGATTTGTGACACCTTTTTTATTGACGTTTTAAATCACGTAAACCCTTAAGGCCATAAGTAAATTAAATGGCCTTGTGATGGTAAATCATGATATTTTCGTCATACCAATAAATAGCTATTTATCATGATAAAATCAATTGGTTTATCCAGTCTTTTTTCTCTTCTGTCCTATGTGTCTTTGTCACAGGGTCATTATGATTATCAGCTAAGACTAGAACCTGTTTGGTCACGCGTGGCAGACGTATTCGGCGAAGCCGGATCAGTAGAATCGGCCGAGTTTTCCCGGGATGGAAAATTCATTGTAAGTGGTACCAAATATGACAATTCTGTCATTATGTGGCGTACTTCTGACGGAACTGAAATATGGCGGCAATATGCTGCTCAGGAAATAGAACGGGTAGGTTGGTCAGCCGATGACAAATATGTAGCAGCCTGTAGTGAAGATTTTCTAGTAACGGTATATTCTGCCGCCTCAGGAGAAATCATTTTAAAACTACCGCATCAAAATGGAATTGACGGGTTGACATGGTCCAATACCGGTTCATTGGTAGTGAGCGGAGAAGAAGAGATCAAAAATAAAAAAGGGTCCAAAGAGGCGTTCATAAGAGTATTTGAAGTGCCCTCAGGAAGAGAGATCAAAGCCATAGATTTCGGCGGCACTATCAACGAGCTGTTTTTTTCTGCAGATGATCGTTATCTTCTTGCTACCGGCCATGGCGGAATAAAAATCTATAACACTTCTGACTGGTCTCTGTTACAAACACTTGAGGCCGATACTTATATGAAATTCATTACAGGGGTATTCTCACCTGACAGCAAATATGTTTTTGCAGGTGCCAATGATGGCCACCTCTACCTGTGGGAATGGCAATCAGGTAAATTGCTAAAAAAATTCTCGCACACAGGTAAAAAGGTAGAAACGGTCTCCTGGCATCCTAATGGCAACTATCTTTTGTTTGCAGGACATGATCCTTATATACGTGTTTACAGGGTAGAAGAAGTCATTGCATACAAAAATGATCGTATTCCTTTAGCCCACAAGGTATGGGCCGGTGACCATGCTGAATATATCGATTTTAACAACGATGGCAGTTTCCTTGTAAGCGCCCATCAAAACGGGCTTATAAAACTATGGGCCTGGATGGGAGAAGATCCGAGCCTCAATGAACGGCGCCACAAAAACGTCAAAGTGATCCAAAAGGAACATATGAAAAGCAAATAATCACACACATGGATAGAAAAGCATTTCTTAAATACGCTGCTCTTGGTACGGCCGGGGCCAGTTTACCACTGACGGCAAGATCTGAAAACAGGTCCTTAATACCTGTTCCGGATAACACCGCTGATATCAAAATCACCGATGTGAAAGGGTATCGTTTTCGAAAAGCTCATTTTGTAAAAATAGAAACGGATGCCGGCATATCCGGTTGGGGAGAAAGTGACGGCGCTAACAAATTGTATGCGAATGATTACCTGAAAAAAGGTTTAAAAAAATACATTGTAGGTAAAAACCCTTTTGATAGTGAAGGCATTTGGCATGAATGTTATCTCAAAGGGCTGGAAGCGGGCATTGGAGGTATCCACCCCGGAACCTTATCAGGAGTTGATAGTGCATTGTGGGATTTGAAAGGTAAAATCCTGAAAATGCCGGTACATAAACTACTGGGAGGCAATGGATTGGAAAAGATCCAGGTATACGGCTCTTATGGGCGCTTTCAAGGTGATCGTTACCAGACTCCTTTGGAAATGGCCAAAATAGCTGCTGACTTCGTTGGTCAGGGGTACAAAGCAGTAAAAGCACGTATGCAAATCCGCCAGGAAAATGTAAATCCTTATCCTGATGACATTTTTGAATGTGTCAAAGAGATACGGTCTGCCATCGGTGATAACATAAAACTGTTTGTTGATTTCAATAATGGGTACACACCGGCCCAGGCCGTGATAATGGGTAAAAAGCTGCATGAAAAATTGGGCATTGATGCCTTAGAGGAGCCGGTATTTCAACAAGACTATACAGGATTACGCCAGGTGGTAGATGCGCTTGATATTCCGGTAATGGCCGGTGAACATGAATACAATAAATGGATGATGAAGGACCTTATCACTGTGGCGAATGTAGATGTGATCAACGCGGATGTGATTAAGTGCGGAGGTATTACCGATTGTCGCAAAACTGCTTCTATGGCCCATGCTTTTGGTAAGCAGATCATGGTACACAATGCCAAACCTACACTTGCTACCGGAGCAAGCTTACAGCTACTTGCCTCTATTCCTAACGGAGCTCGTTTCCAGGAATACGCCGGCAAACGTCTGCATCAGGGGTACGGCTCGCTTTATGAGCTTTTCGAAAATTACTTTGAATTTGAAGATGGTTTTCTGAAAGTGCCCGAAACGCCGGGACTCGGATTGATAGTAAATGAAAAAGCCATGGAAAAAAATGGAGACCAATAAAAATGAGTAAGAAAAAGATCCTTTTCCTGGTAGGTGACTTTGGTGAAGATTACGAGATCATGGTCCCTTTTCAAATGCTGACTATGGTAGGTCATGAAGTTCATGCTGTATGCCCCGGTAAAAAAGAGGGGGATTTCATAGCTACTTCCATCCACGATTTTGACGGTTTTCAGACTTATTCGGAAAAACGAGGACATAATTTTGTACTGAATCATGACTTTAATGCGGCTGAACCTTCCAACTATGATGCGCTGATGATCGCGGGTGGAAGGGCGCCTGAATACCTTCGTTTAAATGACCGGATCATCGCCATCACGCAGCACTTTGCTCAGGCTAACAAGCCCATCGCAGCCATATGCCATGGTATCCAGATATTGACGGCAGCAGATGTGGTAAGGGGAAAAAAACTAACGGCGTATCCTGCAGTAGGTCCTGAAGTGACCATGGCCGGAGGCGAATTTATAGAGGTAGGTGCCACCGAAGCGGTTACAGATGGCAATTGGGTAACGTCTCCGGCATGGCCCGGACATCCGAAATGGATAAGAAGTTTTCTGGACATTTTGGGCACTCAAATTTCCCTTTAATATGCTCAAGCTATTGCCAGCCATATTATTACTGGTAAGCAGTTATCTTATTGCGCAACCCTCATCACCTGCATTTCAAGACAGATTAACTGCGGCACTCTTTGCCGCAGCTATTGGTGATGCTATGGGGGCGCCCATAGAAGGTTGGCATCCGGACAAAATACAGGAAAGGTTTCCGGATTGGGATTTCACAACGTTTCTCCCCCCCACAAAACAAAAAGACCTTGAAAAAGATACCGGCAAAGGGAATGGCCGTTTCACCGATGATCTTTTGGCAATAGAAGCAATTATTAACATCTACAACACACACCAGGACCACCTGGACGCCTATGATTATGCGGAGTTATTCGTCCGGGAAATTGGCAAAAAGAAAGTTTATATTCCTGAACGAAAAGAAGACCGTTATCCATTGGACAGACCCTTGTTCTGGCCGGAAAGGTACATGTATCATCGTTTGGTATGGAACCAGGTAAATCCACGCAAAGCCGGTGTAGGCAACTGGTTAGGGAATGGGTTTTCAGCCTTTACGCTCCCCACAGGAGCCGTCAATGCGGGTGATCCATGGCGGGCCTATGACGAAACAGCCAGCTATGGTATAGCCCATACAGAGTCATACACCCTGGAAGCAGGGGCTGTAAATGCCGCCGCTTTTGCTGCTGCTTTTGCACCTGACGCCACATTGGAATCCGTGATAGCTACGGCAAGAAAAGTAGCCCGCGATGGCACTAAACTAGCTTTAGAGGATGCGTTAAAGGCTACTGACCATGAAGATGATTTTGAAACCTTCCGAAAAAAGGTCCGCCAGGTCTATCTGAATTATGCCCAGCTACCACCGGCATTATTAGCTCAAAAAGATCCTGAGGTACCACATATGGATAAATCCGGAACAAATGTAGGAAGGCCTTCACGTACGGGAACCATAGAAAACCTGCCTGTTATCTATGCCGCATTAAAATATGGGCAGGGTGACTATATGAAAACGCTAAGAACCATCATGTACTATGGCAGGGACTGTGAATCCATCGCTGCAGTTGCCACAGGGTTACTTGCTGCCATCCATGGAAGTTCTATATTACCACGGTCTTTAATGCAGGCCTCGGTTACAGCAAACCAGCGCGACTTCTCAAAAATAGCAGCGGAATTTCTTCAGACCATAAAGATCATCCATCAAAAGGATAAAGAGCGTTTGATGAATAGGGAGATATTGTTAAATGAATAGAAGGTCATTATAGCCTTAACCCACTGAATTTAGTATCCAGTACATTGACTATGTGAATATCATGAACCGAAGAGACTTCATAAACAAAGGCACCATTGGATCAATAGGGGCCGCTTGTTTGATCACCAATCCATTGAAGGGTCTATCTTTTGTGGAAGATAACGATAACGATCACCTCATCCCTGATCTAAAAAAGAAAGTAGGCCAGGCAGTTATTATTGATTCCATAGAATTAAAGACTTACAAGGGTGAGTACATCACTGTGGTTACTTCAAAAAGCGGCGCCAGAGGGGTTTGCACAGGAAATGGTAAGTTAAATCAAATGCTCACTTTTTATGATAAGAATGTAAAGCCTTTCTTCATAGGTAAAGATGCTACGAGCATAGAGTCCCTGATAGAAGGATTGTACACCTTTCGGCGGAATTATAAATATTCCGGGCTGTCCTTATGGAACAGCCTGGCACAAATAGAATTAAGTATTCTGGACCTGCTGGGGAAAGAAGCTGGCTTACCTGTTAATCAACTTCTCGGTGAAGTACTACAAACAGAAATACCGGTGTATATGTCAAGCACGTTGAGAAGTACTACAGCTGAAGAAGAAGTATCGTGGGTAGCTGATCGCGTACAGGAAACCGGTGCCCGGGCAGTAAAATTAAAAATAGGCGGTAGAATGAGTAAAAATAAGGATGCATATCCCGGACGGTCCGAAGACCTGATACGCCTGTCCAGAAAAACCTGGGGCGATGACTTCACGCTTTACTTTGATGCCAACGGATCTTATGACGTACCTAAAGCCATAGAAATAGGGAGGCTTATGGAAGAGTATAAGGTGGGTTTTTATGAAGAGCCGGTACCCTGGGAAGATTTTGCCGGCACCAAAGCGGTGAATGATGCCCTGAATATTCCGGTGGTAGGTGGCGAACAGGACCATAGTATGCCCAAATGGGATTGGATGATCAAAAATAAAGGTTTTGATACTGTACAGCCGGATATTATGTATAACGGAGGAATGATAAGGACCATCAAAGTAGCTAAAATGGCCGAAGCGCAAGGCATCAATTGCACCTTACATTCACCAAAAAAGAATGCCATTGCAGCATATATGCTACATTTTACATCTATGACCAAAAACATCGGCCCTTTCCAGGAATATCGGGCAGAACTGGAAGAGAGCTCAAGATTGTCCCCGGATCTTCCGGTAGTGAATGGAAAAGTAAAAGTGCCTAAGGGGCCCGGCTTCGGAGTAAATTACGATGAAGATTATATGAAAAAATTTCAACCGGTCTAAGCAAACGCATTCAACAGTCGAAGATCATTCTCATCAAAAGTAAGGTTGATGGCTGCAAGCTCTGCAACCATGAGCGGCTTCCTCTAATAGTTTCATTGTTAAATATTCAGAGAAACAAAGACTGTACTGATATCAAGAAAGCAAAGGCATGATCGACCAAAGCTTATAACACAGAAAATCCCGGTATCGTGAGGGGTGAATTATTCATTTTCGTCATATAGTCATGAGATCACGTAGAGACTTTCTCAAAAACACTACTGCCCTTTCATTAGGGGCGTCATTGGTTAGCTGCGAACCTATACAAGAGCGGGCACCTGAAAAAAAGTTAAGTGGCTACGCTCCAAGTGAAAGACTTTCAACTTTCAGGCAAATTGTCCAAAAGCCGGTATTGCGGTCTGAGCTCATTTCTTCTTCCGTGTGGATCGAATCCATTGGAATATTTAAAAGCGGCGAGCATTTCTTTACGAAAGTAACATCGAAAGATGGAGTCACAGGCATTTCTGTTAATAATAAAAAATACATCGAGAGTATCTATGCATTAATGTACAATCGTGTGACCCCACACTTTCTCAATGAAGATGCCCGTGACCTGGACAGGCTAATGGACAAAGTGTATATGTCCGCATTAAACTACAAATGGCAAGGACTGGCTTTTTGGGTAGGTGTTGCCTATGTTGAACTGGCCATTTTGGACCTGCTTGGCAAGGTATCCAAAAAACCCATTGGTGAGCTTCTAGGCGGAAGGGTAAGAAATGAAGTTGCTATTTACCATGCCAGTGGAAATCGGGGTAACAGGCCTGAAGAGGAAGTAGAATACTTACAGGGGTTAATAGAAAAAAGTGGCGCTAAGGCTGTAAAATATCGCCTGGGCGCCCGCATGACCTACGACGATGCCTCTACAAAAAGGGACAAGGCATTGATCCCACTGGTACGCAAAACGCTGGGTGATGACACCACGATTTACACAGATGCCAATGGGTCATACGATGTCAAAATGGGTATAGAAATAGGTAAACTATTGGAAGAATATCAAACAGCATTTTATGAAGAGCCTTGTCGATTTGACCATTATGAAGAAACAAAAGCTGTAGCCGACGGATTAAATATTCCCATAGCAGGGGGAGAAGAAGAAGTAAGCATGCGCCAGTTCATGTGGTTAATGGATCATAACATTCTATCCATAGTACAGCCGGACCTCCTCTTTTTTGGTGGACTTACACGTTCAATAAAAGTAGCACGGATGGCAAGATCCATCGGAATTGACTGTACACCTCACATCTCTGGCAAGGCTCTTGGTTTTTTATACATGATGCACTTTGCATCCTGCGTACCCAATATAGGTAATTACCAGGAGTTCAAAGGTAATAAAGATAAAGTGCCTGTATTTTCTGTTACATCATCATTGCAACCTAAAGAAGGTAAGATCACTGTTCCGGGTGAACCGGGT
Organism: Fulvivirga sp. M361; assembly: GCF_007097395.1. Classification (GTDB taxonomy): domain Bacteria; phylum Bacteroidota; class Bacteroidia; order Cytophagales; family Cyclobacteriaceae; genus Fulvivirga. The sequence continues at coordinate 3,055 of NZ_VKDC01000047.1, read as the reverse complement.
TTAGGCGTTGAATTTGAACCTGGTTTCATTGAAAAGGCCGTAAAAATCACGACCATATAGTGCTTTTGAGCTATAGCCGGGAAGATAAGGTGAAACAGCAAGAGCTCTGACTTTCAATAATATCAGAAGCCATGACCTATAGCTTTCAAGGCACAAGGACATTGCGGAACCACAATCTAAGGTATAAAATACATAACCTACCTGATCAATACGGCAGGTTAAAACTCCTTTTCACCAAATTCACTCTTAATAAACCTGGTCTTATCGGCAATCTTATTGATCCTATAACTAATGTTGATCATGAGTACATCCACTTCATACACGTAATTGGTGGTAGTGAAGAATTCTCCGGGACTGGAAGTGGTAATACGTTGTTCATTGGTAGATAGCAGACCTGCGTCCATATTCAGCCATTGTAAAGTAGTGGACAGGCGGTTGTCTAAAAATGTTTTTTGCAAGGTGAGGTTAGGTGATAAGAAACGGGAGTCTTCCCCCTGAGCAGTGTTCCTATCTGAAATGTAGTTTAATGTCCATTGAAGTGATATGGCTTTTCCGATGTCAAAAGTTGTATTCAAATTGATATTATATACCCAGCTTGAGGTGTTTACGGGCCGATTATCAAACACACCTTTGACCCTGTATTCATAGGTATTCCCACCCAAAAATAATTGCCACCAATTTGTAGGTTTTAGTTCCATTCCCAGTTCAAAGCCTAATGAACGGCCAGTACCGACGTTGGAGTAAATCCTGTTTAATATGGTATCGTTAAAAACTGTATTGACACGGTTGACAAGGTTATTAACATGCCTGTAATACACATTACCAAAAAAGGAATGATCACCGATGTCTTTCACCGCACCCAGTTCCACCACGTCAATAAACTCAGGAAGCAACTCAGGGTCACCTTGTTCCAATGTTTCCGAATGTTCGCGTTCAGGAAAAGGGTTCATTTTGAATGTAGTGGTGCGCTCCACACGTCGGCTGTAGGCTGCCTTTAGCCTGAAGTCCGAAGTCATCGCATACTGCAAATTAGCGGACGGATAAGCCTGGACAAAGTCATAATCAAACGTTGTATTCAGGGTTCCTGCTTTGTCTTTTAGCGTTAATTCACGATCCATTACCTCTATTCTCAGGCCAACACCATAATTCCATTTACCTTTGCCACCGGATAGTACACCATAACCTGAATGAATACTTCTCAGAAGATCGACTTCACTGGAAAATTCAGGAACTAATTCAAAATCTCCTGTTTCATTATTCCTGCGCTCATAAATAAAATCGCCTGTATGATCCAGGCTTCTGAATTGATATCCCACTTCTATTTTACCCCATTCCATTGGCTTTAATGAGTAATCCAGTTGATATCGGATACCGTTTAAAGGATTGTCATTCGTATTAAATTCGTCTTGGTAAACGAACCCGGTCTCAGGGTTAAGGTTAAGATTTGTGGTAGGACCTCCAAGCAACGTGTATTCAAACAACAGTGAGGTTTTTAAGCTGGACTGATTACCGAATGTATGCGCATAGTCTAAACTCCCCAACACAAAATCTCCTTTTCTTACTCTCAGGTTCTCATTGAAATATTGAAAAGCATAGAGCTCTTCTCCCGTCGAAAGACGCTCTGCCCTGTTATTAAAATAAAGAATATCTGCGGTGCGGTCTTTTGTCCTTTTACCAGCGAAAAACCCCAGGTTGATCTCGTTATTTTTCCCGGGTGAATAGCCTACCGTAAACCTTCCCGAATAGTTGATTTCATCAAAACTTCGTTCCCCGTCAGAAGGAAAAGAAGTAAATCTATCTCCCTGGGTAGTATTGACATTCCCCTCTCTTCTCCCTGAAATATCGTTACGTAAATAATTGAAGCCAAACGACACATCCCACTTGTCTTTTCTATAATTCATTACCAGATCTCCACCATACCTGTGTGCATTTTCAGCATTATCGTATGGGGCTATACTAGGCAAACCATAACGCCCGTTAACCTGTAAAAAAAGGCCGTCTGTAGCTCCCTTTTTGGTAAGTATATTAATGATACCTCCCTTACCTTCCGGATCGTACTTTGCAGACGGAACAGTAATAAGTTCGATGTTTTCAATAGCATTGGCCGGCAACTGATTAAGTACAGTGGTAGCATCCGTCTGAATAGGCTTACCATTCAGTAATACTACAAAACCCGTGGCACCTCGTACCGAAATGTTACCTAATGCATCCACAGATACCGAGGGCATATTACGTATAAGGTCAGTTGCTGTTCCTCCCCGGGCTGTCTGAAACTTTTCAGCAGTATACACCTGACGGTCAATTTTGTGTATAGCCGTTAACTTTTCTCCTGTAATCTCTATTTCTTTCAATAGTTTTTGGTTAGGCTCAAGTTTCAACGTACCCAGGTTGAGGTGTTGATCTTGTTTAAGTTTGATATCGCTGATAGTCAACGGTTCATATCCAAGAAACTGACCTATGAGGTAATAACTTCCTTCCTTCATTCCCTTGATGGAAAAGGTTCCCTGTTCATCGGTGATCACTCCTGCTACCAGACCGCTATCTGATAAGTTATAGAGAGCAATACTCGCATATTCAAGTGGCTCACCCTGGGCAAAGTCTATCACCCTTCCATTCAATTCCTGCGATTTGGCCACATACGTAACTGTCAATAACATACCAACCAAAAAGATATGCTTTATAGCCCCAAAATTCCTTTTAGCAGCATTCATCGATCTCACATATTAAAGCTGTAAAACGGCATGTTTTATAGATCATCACCAACATTACTGATCACTTATCCAGCGGATAAAACTACGGCATTCCGGGAGTTAAATTAAGACCGTTAGCGCAATTTAATAATAAGGTAATGTTGTTTCAGCGAATGATTTCTACACATCTTCGGGTTGCATACAATGGCCAAACCGAAACAAAAGGGCGTTGCAATTTCTTGTTTAACCGCGATTATGCAATAGGATTTCAGAAAATGCAATAATTTTTTGTATAAAGGAATTAAAGGGCGATTTTGAAGGAGTTTTAAATTCACCCAAATGGTTAACCTACCGATAGGATACAG
>NZ_VKDC01000046.1 GCF_007097395.1 Fulvivirga sp. M361 | reverse complement strand
CTTGCCCGATAGCAGCCACTCTTCGTAATGCTCTTGCATCTTTGAAGCGTCGTGTCTTTTCATCACGCAAGATTACAGGGTTTAGGCCAACTTTGAAATATGCGGTTCTTCGGATGGATACAAAAAAACAGCATAAGCAAAGTGATCGCCATGCTGAACCTGAGTGTTTTTCTAGTCATAATAATTTGGTTTTATAAATTTAGGAGTTACTTACAATGTGGTCTTTTATAGTTATTTTTTAAAATATTTTAAATAAAATAATGATTTTATGTGTCTATTTATCATGAATAAAGCGATTTAATGTCCGTTTAATTTGAGAAAAAATGATTAATCAAACTCTATGTCTTTGAACATCAGAATAATAAATTTAGATTTTAGCCACCGGATGATTCAGAATTGTTGACATGAAGATTATCACAAATATTGTTGCAACCCGTGCTGTCCAGCTAGCTCATAGCTGAATGATCATTGATCTTTTCATGAACGGCGTCAATTAATCTGGCTTTCAGTCCACAGATTTACAGATCTTCAATCAAATGACATTATTTGCAATGGTTGTATTGTATTACGATTCTGCTAATGTCTTCATGGGTTAGCCTTCCGTGTTGTATTTCAGATGAAAGCGCCGGACAATCCTCAAAATATCTGGAAAACTCTTCCTTAAACTTCTTCTTTCGGACCAATTTGAATGAATTGTCCATTGATCGTTTTACATAAAGACTTTCATCAGAAGAGGAATATGTCATTGGACCTGTCCCGTTAGGGCCGGGGGTACTCCAGGATGTTACCGAAATATTCTTGTAAAGACCAATGTTCTTTCCGGTTTGAACAATTTCGTAAAACCTTGAGTTGTCCGACACAAACTTGTGAATAGAATGCCCATATCCGTTAAGATCCTTCGGGTAGTACTTTCTTTTCTTTCCATCCGTATGGACAAAGTTCACCAGACCATATTTTTTTGCTTCGAAATAAATGCTGTACTTAATTAGTCCCGTGATTTTCGTTGAGTCTTTTGTTATTATATAACCTTCGCGATAATGGTAGTTTTTTCTCAACTTCTGATATTTTTTAGAAGCCTGAGCATTGACCGAAGTTGTTATTAGTAAAGGTATAAGGACAAAGAATAAGGTCGGTTTCATATCATCGATGAGGTTATGTTGCTGAAGCCGTTGCAACCAACGACAACTGGAAAAATCCCTTTGCAGTTAATCATTTATTCAACTTAAATATACTAAAATGCACTGAGGCATATGGAAGTTTACCTGAACCTTAGGTTAGATGAGTTCACAATTTTTCGTTTGAGGTGCGGAAATGTTGGAGGGACCTTTTACTTCTTGACCGTGAGGTATTCAGATTACTATATCCGCTGAACATCTCATTAGTTTAGCACTCTTGGAAAAGATTGCCAAATTGGATACTGGTCCATTATAGTATTCTAAACCCCTCCGGTGTGTTTCTATCCGGAAATATACTATCCAACCATTTCTTGAATTGTTCCTGGGGAATCTCGATCTCGACATTTCGCTTGCCTCCTTCATGATCTATTAAACCTATTACCAGGTAATTTCGATTCAGAGTTGCTAACTGAGGGCTTCCTTTTCCATCATTATGCATCAGCTTCAGGAGGTATTTAAACTTTTCCAACTCCAATTTATTAGCCTGTGGAGGTTCCAGTAAAAACTCTATGGCCTTTTCGGGTTCAATGATCCTTGTTCCCGATTGGTTCCGTAAAGTTGCCATTTGAAATTGTTCCCGGCTTTCTCCTGTGTTCAGTTTTAATTCCGTATTGGCTAAAACTCCTCTTTGATTGCCTTCATTGGTAACTAAAACCAAGAACCCACTATTTAAACTTTCTAAAAAAGACACTGTCAAGATGGTTTTCTTTTCTTCCAGTGATTTTTTAACGATGGGTAAAAAAGTAGAGAGAACCGTGATTAAGGCGATGGTCAATGCCAAAAAGGAATTCCCAAAATTAATATACTTCCTCTAATTCTGATAGTGATTGCAATGGGTGCAATAAACGGCATTAACCCCCATCTCTGAATCGCAATATTTACACTTTTTTTTCTCACTCATTTAATCATTGTTTCAGGTAGCCCTGGGTTGGAGTTATTCACTAACATTGGTATTATGATTGTGTTTAACTCATAAGATAAATATAATCTATGCATATAATATGTATGAGTTGTGACTTTAGATTAAGGCAGTAAAGTATTCTATAAAAGATCAGTAAGAAACGCTTTTCCGGGGTTGATGGTACTAAATGATGTATTGGAGATGCCGGAGTGGAGGTCGCGTTGCCAAATTATGGGTTGATCCACTTTGCAAATGATAAGCCATTGAAGTATTCAATCATCCACCTGTGTCGCTTGTTTTACAAAAAAATCTACTTGTTTCATATCCATACTGTCCAAAGACGTTATTTTTAAATGACGGCGGTACTTTCCGTTGCCTTCCAATAGTTTATCAGGATCGTTAAATATGTACCCATAGCTAAACTCAAAAGAAACATGATTTTTATAGACAAAAACCCCTCCGAAATCATCTTCAAGTGAAAACATGATCCCGCCATACATCATTCGTTCTTTTACTTCCGGATAATTCATAAAGACAATTTTCCGTAGCTCTTCTAAAATCTGATACTTGGGCTTATCAAGCGCCATAACTTTGTGGATGAAGTCCTGGACTTCTATGCTTGCAGATTTTGTCATCGCTTTTCGTGTTGTTTCATACTCTACCATGTATGTAGGTAGTCTGTCCCCTTATGTCAGTGGTGTATCGTATTGTCTTAATTCCTAAATATACTAAAATACCAGGTTGATGCATGGATTTTTAGTGGTGATGGGAGTAGCACAATTTTTTGTCTGGGACGGTGACTATACGTTAGATACTTTCTGTTTAAGTATAAAGGTGCTAAAAACGGTACTGGAAATACTGAATATTTAGCTACAGAACTACGGTTTGATCCACTTAGCAAGAGAGTTAACTGTAGGGGGGCAAGGTGATGAAGGAGACGACCAGCGTATTTTTAGGGATGCCTGCAGAAGTGGCGCTATTAATACGTTTGAGGAAGGAATGATATGTATTCTTTTCTTAGTTGTTTTCCTTTAGAACCCTACCTGGCATACGTTTAAATATGTCAGGTAGGGTTCAACTAAAGGGTTGCTTTTGACAGCCGCTATTTAGCGTTTAGGCATAAAACCATTGTCCATTTCTATTGACTACCTGGTACCATTGGGTACCATTTCGTCCGTCTCCATACCAGTACCATAGGTCGTTATATCTGTATACGCGCAGTCCGTCTATGGTGTACCATTGTCCATTGACATACTGGTCACCGCCACCACCGCCGCCGGTTCCGGGGTACATGATCGAGATCCCGGTTTTGTCGTCTGCGGAAAGGCCGTTACGCTGTGTGCTGTACAGGCTGCCGTCTTTTCGGGTGATCGTAGGGTTTCCATTTCTGGAAAAGGAATATGGGCCATACATCATGATGGAGCCAAAATCCAGGGTGTTAGTATAATCTCTTCCGTCGCTTCCACGCTCTACATAGGTTCTGAAGTTGTTCTCTCTTCCGGGAGTGATGTTTTGAAAGAGTACATTGACGAAATCGTCACGGTCAGCGCGTGACTGCTCATGGTAGAGGCCTATGGCATGTCCTATTTCATGGATGGTGTTTCCGGTGCTACATCCGCTGGCCAGGTTGATGGCTTGTCTGCCGCCTATTCTGCCAACAAAGGATGAACACCCACCACCGGGCTGAAAATAGATGTAGTCACGTTGATTAGTGCGCTCCACAAACCTCAGAGAAGTATTGGCCTCCCAATGTGCTATCGCATTCGTAACTCTGCTTTGGTTTGGAAGGTTAGAAGCAACCTGATAATAGACAATATTGTTTGCCCATCTGCCGCCGGTTCTACCTACACTTTCCGTAACAGGGCCGTCAGCTTCCGGCGGTGCTACAAAGGACAGCTGATCTTCGGGGATCTGCATATCTCCCTGGAAAACATATACACCATTTACAAGTTCCAACTCTACCAACTGCCCCAGGTAGTAGGCGCTTACTACTTCACCTTTTACATCTGGAACTGCCAGCTCCCCCTGTACAAAACTTGCTTCTGAATTTGCGGTTGATGGCGCTTCTGATTCATCATTACATGCGGCAGCACACAGTAGTGCAATTGCCGCAATAACATTCACTTTTTTCATGTTTGGGTTTAGATTGATTTGATAAAAAATTTGATTGATGCCGGCAATAAAAGAAAAAACAGTTATGAATAAAAACCGCCTTTCCGTGTGAACAAACCATGCTGTAAAAAGCGATGTAAGGTTTTAAACAGATGTTACTTAAAGTAAAAATATAACCTGATCCGATGATGTTGTTAAGCTTAAAGGGCTTGATACAATGTTGACCTTTACTAGGAAGGTAAGGCGCATTGACTCAATTACATGGAGATTTTTTTTTAAAAAAGTTAAGTGAGAGAGCATGGGGCGTGCCAATTAGTATAAATTGGATAAAAAATGGTTGTTACCCTGGTTGATCATCGGAGACCGGAATGTTGCTGAGACTGAATCCGCTACATTGTTAAACAGGTGCTTGATGAGCTGGAATTCACGATAGGAGAACTCGTTCATGAGATAAAGCAATTCCCCGATCTTCGCCGGATTGATTGGGTTGAGAATAACGGTTTTTACAAGTAAGTGAATCAATCGGTGCAGAGACATAGACAGAAGATACATCGATCTGTCTGGTGAAGTTTGAATCACACTTAATCAAACACCAATTTACTACTTATCGCATGGGTCACGGTAACCGGATTGTATTACAAGGTTACGCCACTTTTTCTTCCACGCTTTGCTTTCAAGTCGATCCTGATAAACCTTCAGGTCAGCATTTGGCGTTGGGGCAACGACCAGATTGAACAAGTCTTCTAACCCACAGGGGGCGATATATTCGATGCTGCCTTTTGTATTTAGCCTGACTGCAACCGACGTGGCAGTTTCAGGCCAGTAAGCCATGGCATCTTCACAATTTTTATAAGGCCTATGACCGTTTCTGAGGTGCATCCTGGCCTGATTTTTTACCGACCAGTTAAGTGCTGGGTTTATGGAATTAAGAGTGCGCTCAAGGGACAGGTCATCCTGCCTGGAAAGCCTGAGCCGGTCAAAGTAAATGACGTCAATATCATTCAGCGCCTGTCGTTCCAGGCCGTGTTGGTAGTCCCAGATTTTGTTCCTGACGAACCCGGCGCCAATCCAGCAGTCATTCAATGCTAAACTTCGAACTGTTTTTAAAGTTTCAAGCATCCACTTGTCATCTGATATAATGCCTGTAAGGGCTGTGCTTAAATTCCGGGTCATTTTAGTTTTGCCATCTTAATTCCGGGCTTTTTCGCAAATGTGAATATAGTGGCTAAAAACGGGTGGTTTTAAATTAATGTGTATTAATATCCTTCTGCCTTTGGGTGTACCACTTCACTTTCATAGTCTTTTCCATTTTCACGTGCCATCTTATCGTAAAAGCGAAAGTAATTGCCGTAGGTGTATTTGCTGTTTTTCTTTTTCATAGCATCTCTCATTTGGTTAAACTGAGCGGTGGCCTTTTCCTGGTCGCCAATTAAAAACAGATAGTCATTGGAGGATAGCGCCTGACCTTTGCTATCCAGTAATTGCAGGGTTACGAAAAATTGCTTTTCTACTTTTTTCAAGACATTCGCTTCTATATCGAAGAATTTTTTGGCGCTGTTTTCTTCAATAGTTTCCACTGCATAGCGCTTCGAGTTAATCACTTTTCCGTTGTGGTCTTTTATTTCAAGTTTTATTTCGCATGATGTATACGCTTTGTACAGATCGTTCACCACCCATACCTCACCTGCGAAAGCCTCACTATTCGACCAGCGACGTTTCTTAAAATGGAGGTTAACTAAAAGGGGTTGATAGGCTTTTTTAACATAATTGTATGAGCGTTTGGGTTGCTGATAGTTATCTATTATTCCCCATTTCATATCGGGCCAATAAGTAATGAAATGGCATAACGCAATACCGCTTAACCGGGGTTTCTGACGACGGAAATACTCAATGCCGTTTTGAAAAATAATACCCTGTGCATCCTGCGAGGCATTCACGAACTCTTCCAGGAGCTGATCTTTTCTTCACCAAATACATCAAAATTCTGCATTTTCAATCGATCCAGGTCAGCCCAGTGGTGTCCCCAGCTTAAACCGGGAGGCCACATTTCATCTTCAGGAATGAACTTCTTAAGGCTTTTGATGGAAGGTACTGAAGTAATGGCAAACTCAGGTACGATAGGGTAGTCGAGGGATTGATACCAGTCTTCCATCAGCGCAAATCCCATGTCATAAAAATACCGTAAGGCATGAACGGCTTCTTTAGGTTTGTAGCCGGCCTTTTGGGATACTTCACAGGTAAGAGGAGAGTCAGGTACATAGGGTAGTTTGACATAACTCTGCAAAGAATCGCCCAGAGTCTCCAGGAAATTACGGGCAAAAACAGGATCGCTTGCACGTAGCAACATCTCTTCTCCACCTTCCATCATGATCAAAGAGGGATGGTTTCGGCGCACTTTGATCACCTGTACGGCTTCATGAATGATCTCATCCATGAGCTTTCTGTCTTTAGGAAGATTACCAGTACCTAAGGGAATCATATCTTGCCAAACGGTTAAACCCGCTTCGTTGCACAGTTCATAGAACTCAGGGATCTCCGGTGGATGCCAGCCGAAAATCCGGATGTTATTCATGTTGGCCTCTTTAGCCATTTGTATTAGCCTGGCATATTCTTTTGGTGAAGTCCGTCCTACAAAAATATCGGGTGGGCCACCCCAGCAGGCGGAACGAATGAAATGATGCTTTCCATTGATGAGGGTAGTTCGGGGAAAGCTTACTTCGTCTTTTGTAAATCCGGGGTTCCAGGCCATAGTTACCTCACGTATGCCAAAAGTCACTTCTGAAAAGTCATGATTCAATTTGTCCTCTTTCAGCGATACTTTGGCAAGATACAGGTTAGGTTCACCCAGGTCCCAGGGCCACCAAAGCATTGGCTGGTCTACCGGTAGGGTATGGATGAAAGTATGTACTCCGGGCTTTACAGTTTTAGTTACTTCTGCCTGCAATGGTTTTGATTCAAAATTCTTCCCTTCTATGGAAGCGATAAAGGTCATCTGTCTGGGTGTGTCGGTGGTATTCTCTAAGGTTACTTCCAAATCAACCCGGGCTGTTTTATCCTTATGAAGGGTAGTATTCGCATAAACATCCTTAATACGGACTTTTCCGGTAGCTACCATTTTTACAGGTCGCCAGATCCCAAAGGGGATCAGGTCACGCCAGTAATCTCCAAACCACGGCGTTTTTTTTCCGGCTACTTTTGCATTTACCTGGGGAGGAGGATCAAGCTTCACCACTAATAAATTAGTGCTTTCCAGCCAGTGTTTTGAAACCCGCAGCGCTTCATTGACATCGAACGAGAATGGGGAGAAAGCTCCTTCATGACTTCCTAAATGATGCCCGTTCAGCCACACGTCACAACTATAATCGACTCCCTCAAAATCAAGCCTGATGATCTGGTCTGTGATATCTTCGGTGACGTTAAACTGTATGGCATACCACCATTCATATTGTTGTACCCATTGGGCTTTTACACTGTTGCGGCCAAAATAAGGATCTTCGATGGCCCCTATTTTCCACAGATCTGTATAAACATCGCCTGGTACCTCAGCAGCATTCCAAACCAATGTTTCAATATCTCCGGGAGGTAATTGATGTAACCCTTGTTTAACGCCCTCTCCGGGCAGCATCATCTTCATCTTCCACCTCATCCCGCTGAAATCGCGTACCACCTGGCTGTTTTCCTGGTGAGCGTTGATGGTACCGGGCTGCGCACTAAGCGTAGCGGGTAGGACCAGGGCCAATTTTATAAGCAATAAAAAAAGGTTACTTTTTGACATGGTGTGATTTTTAAGCGGTTGAGGGGTGAGAGGGCAGTGTAGTGCCCGGAACTGTAGTTGGTACCATAATAGTATATATCAAGCAGCCCCATTAAATTAGTGATTATCTGTAATACTAATCTAGTTACCTAAACCTTCTTTGATCAAACGTTGTCACAGCACATTATGAGGTTGTACGATTACATTTTGGTTGTAGCAATTAGGATGTTTCACTTTATATTTTCTTTAATGATCTGATGGCACAGCTCCATTTCTTTATCTCTTCCATGTAGTATATCTCCCAGGCCATAGCTGACATAATAATCAGGAATTACACCGTGACCTGCGGGTACATCTTGACGTACAGCCAATTCATATCGCCCCAATGGAATGGTCACTCTGATCTTTGAATTTGGCAATGTGAGAAAGGGGTTGCCAAAGCTACAGTTTCCATAATACCCTCCGCCTGCTTCCTGACCAATGAAAGTTGCTCTTTTGTTGGACCTTGCAATGGCTGCAAAATCAGCAGCTGCTGAAAAGGTGCCTCCATTAATGAGAATATAGACCCGGCCTTTGAAAGCGTCGGACCGGGCGGTCCGTACACCCATATTTTGATGTTTTATGTACAGGTAATGACCATCTTTTATTGTGGTGGAGGCAGCATAATTGGGTAACGCCTGATTGAACCGGAGATTTCCGAAGGATAAACGATTTAAAAACACTGTGTCTATTGAAGCCACTTTGATACTTTGATAGATCTTGTAGGGCTTATAAGCTAAGTAGGCATATAAAAGATCTGCATATTCATCCTTGCCTCCCGTATTATTTCTGAGGTCAATGATCAGGCTACTTACTTCCTGATCTTTAATACGCTGGAATGCATCTTTAAGAAAAGAAGGGAAATCCTGGGAAGTGCTGAAAGAAGGGATCGTCAATACACCGAGTGATAATGGGTTATAGGTATTCAATGTAGCGACCTTATTTTCCGGAGCTGATGTTAATTCTGCCCCTGATAAACGTATAGTTTGATTTTGATCGTAAGGGCCTTTGAATTCAATATTGAAAGTATCTATCACTCCATAATATTGAGCATATAGACGGGAGAACTCTTTTTGCAGATGAAATTCTTTGTAGGTCTGATTATAACCATCTGTCGGGATACAGGCCTTTAGCTGATGGATGATAACTGAAATGGGTATATGATTGATGGAAACCAGCTTTGACCCTTTGGAGATTTCATGATAGTCTTTTATCACAAAAGCGCTATCTCCGGCAATCCATAATTTTAAAGGGAAGAATATATTATGAAATCCATGATATTTTGACATGGGGACAGAGGGATAAATCTGTGTATGTCCACAATTTATTTGTGCTATGAGCGGACTGAGCAACTGGAACAACTCTGTTTCATTCGTTTTTTTCGCTAACTTCTTTTTTATGTCAGCTACCTGATCATCAAAGTGGGTCTTGTTCATGTACCAATACAATCCTGGGTGTATGGTTTCCAGGGACTCTGCTAAATAGTCCAGGTCTTCCCTGACTTGCTTCGGACTGTAATGAGCTGACGTTGCTTTTCTGACCTTATCATTTTTCCATGCTTGATTGCTCATTCTAAGTTGAGCGGCAATTTGAGCAAAGGAGGTGTCTGATTTTATAACATTAAAATAGGTCCATTTTTCATCACTATGTTCATCATAATTTTCATAATTCTTTTTAATGAAATTCTGCAAGGTAGGGATACGTCCAATGTCTGATATCGACGTTGCATCACTTGTTATTTCCAGGTTGGTAGTATCTATTGCGGTAATTGTACGCTCGGAATGAAATTTTAAGCCGCGCTTTTGAGATAATACTACACCAAATAACACGAGGGAGGCATCAAATTCGGTATCCATGATCATGCTATTCATAAACCACTTTTCGCCATACTTTTTATAATTGATCTTAACAAGGTCTTGCTTGACATCAATCTTTTTAGGTGGCTTACTAAGTCTTTTCCCTGCCCATGTCTTGTGCGATTTGAGAAACTTCACTCCCCTGGGACTCAACCCGAAAGTCAGTTTGACAATGGCCCTGGACGATGCATCTATATATATCTTACCGTTCAATAAAGGCTTTCTTACTTTTTTCTTTTGATCAAATGCAATGACATACACTTCCTGGTTTGCTCTGCTGACAGATTCTTTTAACTCAAACTCATAATAATTGAGCAAATCACTTTTCTTTTTAAGTTCTACTCCCAAAAAGGTGGTTTGAGCAGGCTGTTCAATGCCTGAAATGCTCGTCCAGCCGAAGGTATAAAAACCTCCCCTGGACGGATCCCAAAGTGATTCTTTTTCACGTTTATTTTCGATGTATCGTGCCTTTAATACTTTTGAAGATTGTAATACGGTGGTCCCCTTGGTCTGGAAAGCCACTTCCAGGAGCTGGATGAAGTTATCTTCATGGGTAACATACTCTCTTTGAAAACCCTGGATGGTATAAGGAGAGGTATAATAGTTTTCGGGAATTCTGTCAAGAGCTGAATAAACGATTTCCACTGCATTTAGTGGTTTGACCACGACTTCCTTCAGGTGAAGTGATTCGGTGGTCAGAGATATATTCTGGTAGACATTTATGGCTTTTTCTATTTCTATCTTTTGCGGCTGATAGCCTAAGTGGGAAATAACCAGATGTTGTGCTTGGATTTTGGAGGACAGGCTTATGGCAAACTCTCCCAACTTATTGGTGGTGGTACCGATACTTGTACCGTCCAGGTACACACTAGCATAAGGTATGGGCTCATCTGTGGACCGGGCCTTTACCTTTCCATGAAAAATAATGTACCGTTGGGCAAAACTGGGGTGACATAACAGGCAAAGAATAATGAAATAAAGAGTTTTCATATTGTATTCTTTGGGTGTTTTAGGATAAAGATAAGGAATAGCTCCAGCTTTTTCTTTTATGTCAAAACCTCCTTCGATCCGTTATAATGGCTTTCATACGGCTAAATCATATGGTATACAGCAAACCCGACATCAAAATAGTTTTAACTTAGAACTAATAACGAAAAAAGGGCTGACATGATACAAAAAAGCAATCCGAAACGTATACGCTGGGGAATTATAGGCTGTGGTGATGTTACCGAAGTGAAAAGTGGCCCGGCGTACCAAAAAACCGATGGCTTTACCATAACTGCAGTCATGAGGCGTTCGCCGGATAAAGTCCGGGATTATGCTAAAAGACACGGTATCGAAAAATATTATACAGACGCAGATGCGTTAATTGAAGACAGTGAAGTAGATGCAGTTTACATAGCTACTCCACCGGATAGTCATAAGCAATATGGATTGAAAGTAGCCGCCGCCGGTAAGCCTTGTTGTATTGAAAAACCTTTATCTCCGAATTATCCGGACAGCCTGGCGATTTACGAAGCGTTTAAAGCCAAAGAGCTGCCGTTGTTTGTGGCCTATTACAGGCGTTCGTTACCAAGATTTACTCAAGTAAAAGAATGGTTGGATAATAATGAAATTGGTCAGGTAAGGCATATTAGCTCGCAATTAAGTCAACCTCCCAGTGTATTGGACTTATCTGCAAAGTATAATTGGCGCACAGATGCCAACGTTGCTCCCGGGGGATATTTTGATGATCTGGCCAGTCATGGGCTTAATCTTTTTACATACTTGCTGGGGGATATAAGGGAAGCTTTCGGTGTAAACTTTAATCAGCAAAGGTTATATACGGCTAAAGATGCCATCGCTGCCTGCTGGTGTCACGAAGACAATATCACCGGCGTAGGAAATTGGAATTTCGGAAGTAATGCTAAAGAGGACCGCGTGGAGATTTTTGGGAGTAGCGGAGAAATCACATTTTCTGTTTTTGAGGAACGCCCCATACTACTGGATAACGGCTCAGGAAAGCAGGAGCTTTTCATTAAGCATCCTGAAAACGTGCAGTTACCGCATGTCGCGCTGATGAAGGAGCACCTCTTGGAAATGTCAGAGCATCCATCCATGGGTTTAGCAGCAGTACATACCAGTTGGGTAATGGACAGGATATTGGGAAGTATTTAACTGGCAACATCTATTCCATGGCAAATTCCAAAAAACGATTTAACGGTCAATCCATATTTATTGCAGCCGTCCTGACGATCGCTACCACGTTGCTACTTGTTTATATTACCGGACTTACTTCTCATAGAAGTATAGTGAACAATGCTTTGCTGTCCTTAAGTATTTTGGCGGTTATTTTCTTTCTTTTTTTATGGCTTGGACTACTTTATGGGATGCGGGTCCGTGATGATCTTACCGGTAAGTTGCGTCTTATCTGGAGTAAACCGAAACCCCTTTTATCCAATACATCGGATATTCCATTTTCGAACCTTCCGTCGGTTGGAGATGGTATTGAAGGGGTCCTGTTATCGATTGTAATTTGGATCGTAGTCTCAGTGGCTTTTATTATTCTTTTAATTCTGCTGGATTATGTAGTATGGATGGGGTTAATGGGGGTTGTTTTTTTAGTGTATTGGGTGTTTATTCGTGCTTTAAAACTAATTTTTTCAAAGTCAGCGGAATGTACTGATCGCATAGGCAAAAGCTTTGTTTATGCACTGGGCTATACTTTGCTCTACCTGGGTTGGTTGTACATTGTAATCTTTTTCTCTACTTTATTTTGATTGTGGATGACGTTAGGATCTATGACATTAGAGCCGTTGTATAGATCAGAGATTAAAACCTTCTATTACCCTTGCCTTGTCCGTTGCCCTGTAGAGGTCTTCGTGGAAATGATTAAGCTTTCCCAGTAACTCGATCAACCGATCCTTTTCCTCATCGATCAAATCACCGACCAGTAGATCGGATAGTGCATAAGATTGCTGCATGGCCCGGAGGATGGTTTCTTTCCCTTTTTTGGTGAGTTTCACCCGCTTTGCTCTTTTATCGGTTTTATCTACTTCATCTACCAACAAGCCGTTTTTGCTCAGTCTTTTCAAGGCTTCGAAACAGCTGCTTTGCTCCACCATACTGTCATCGGCTATTTCCTTTTTGGTAGGATTTACCTGGTGCTCTATGAACTTGAGAGTACCAAAATCGTGAAAGTGCTGTATGGGTAGATCGCGAAAAGCGAGTTTGGTCCACATCTCCCCGAAAGCCATCATATGGCCTAAAAGAAAACCGATCTGTACGTTTTTCGAGACTTTATACTCATCCCCTATTTCTTCGGTCTTTTGTTCGTTGAGTTCTTTATTTAGCCATATGCCAAATCGGCTTAGATCATTACCCAGCCCCTGCTCCGAATACCGCTTCCAATATTGTAATAACCTGATGATATCATCCATGATGAGAAATTACTAAAAAAAAATAGTAATACTAAAACAATGTTGTTTCAATAATGTTCTAGCTTATGATTAACTACAATAAAATGAAAAATATATTACAATTTTGTTATTTGTTTCTGACGACCACTAGCACGTTTGCTTACCAGCAAAATCAGGCAGCACTTTCAGGTTATATTAAAGACGCCAAAACAGGAGAACCTTTAATTGGTGCGACCGTGCAATTGGAAGGAACGGAAATAGGGGCCGTCACGGATATTAATGGTTTCTACCAGGTCAAAAATATCTCTCCCCGCACCTATGCTATTCAAGCTTCTTACATAGGTTATAAAACGGAAGTAACTTATAACATTGTTATCCGTTCAGGAGGCAACCCTGATGTGAATTTCACCTTATCCGAGGCTGCCGAAGAACTGGAGGGTGTAGTGGTAGTGGCTAACCCTTTTGAAAAATTACAAGAGACCCCGCTTTCCGTGCAGCGGCTGTCACAAGAGGAGATAGCGACCTATCCCGGAGGCAATAACGATATTGCAAAAGTGGTACAATCTCTGCCAGGTGTAGGTGGGTCTGTGGGAGGCTTTAGGAATGACGTCATTATTCGCGGGGGTGCGCCCAATGAAAATGTTTATTACCTTGACGGCATAGAAATACCCAATATCAATCACTTTTCCACGCAGGGGAGTGCAGGAGGTCCCGTAGGGTTATTAAATGTTTCTTTTTTTGAAGGGGTCACACTGACTACAAGTTCTTTCGGAGCTCAATATGATAATGTGCTCTCGGGAGTGCTGCAATTCGATCAGCGAAATGGTAATAATCGGAATTATCAAACAAACGTCAGAGTAAGCAGTAGTGAGGCAGCGCTGACTTTTGAAGGCCCTCTGTTTAGAAAAGGCAAGGAGCAAAGCAATACGTCCTTTATTGTTTCAGCGCGCCGCTCCTATTTACAGCTTCTCTTCCAGGCGCTGGACCTTCCTTTCTTACCGGATTACTGGGATTATCAATACAAGGTTTCCCATAAAATTGATGCATATAATGATCTCACCATAACAGGTGTCGGTTCTATTGATGATTTTTCTGTGAATGTGCCTGATGATTTTGATGAAGAGCAACAAGCTACCCTGGACCAACTGCCCATCATACGACAATGGAGTACCACAGCCGGTGTAAGCTGGAAGAAGCGCTTTAAAAATGGTACGGGATTCATGACCACGGCATTGAGCACTAATATTTTGAATAATGATTTTAAGCAGTTTGACTCACCTGCTGATGAAGAAGGGTTATACCTGGCAAATGTATCGCGTGAGCAGGAAACAAAACTGAGATATGCCTATACACGATTTCTGGAAGACTGGACGCTAACCGGCGGGGCAGTGGTCCAGAACGCTGATTATTCTAATGAAACGGATGATATCGTGAACGGATTTCAATTTAGTAGTGATCTTAATTTCTGGCGATATGGTGTCTATGCCCAGGCTTCCAGGAGTTTTCTGGGAGAACGCCTGGGGCTGTCCGGAGGTTTTCGTGTAGATGGGAACTCCTTTACGACTACCGGCAATGAATTACTCAAAACATTTAGTCCAAGATTTTCTCTTTCTTATCAAATGGACACTAAAGGTAAGTGGACCGCTAATGCTTCCGTAGGCCGTTATTTCAAGATACCTCCCTATACCATCCTTGGATTTACGGATAATGCTGATAATTTCATCAATAAAGACGCTGAGTACATTCAAAGTGATCACCTGGTAGCGGGAGTTGAGCGCCTTTTAAACCCAACGACAAGGGTGACGTTTGAAGGGTTTTATAAAAAGTATGATAACTATCCGGTTTCATTAGTGGATAGTGTTTCATTGGCTAACCTGGGCGGAGATTTTTCGGTGTTAGGAAATGAGCCTGTTGCCAGCGTAGGGTTAGGCCGAACCTATGGCCTTGAATTTCTGGTCCAAAAAAAGTTTACCAGGCATTTTTACGGTATACTGGCTTGTACTTTTTACAAGAGCGAGTATACGGCATTTGATCAGGGCAATTACATCTCTTCCACCTGGGACAATGGTACGTTACTCACCTTTACCGGAGGGTATAAGTTTGGAAATAACTGGGAGCTAAGCGCACGGATGAGGTATTTAGGAGAAACACCAATAGCCCCGGTAGATCAGGAAGCTACGCTGGCCAGCTATCCCGCTATTATCCGTGATTATTCCAGGTTAGGTGTACTAACCCTTGACTCATTTAACCAAACGGATCTTCGGATCGACAAAAAATGGAACCTAAAGGGTATCACGCTGGATGTGTTCCTTGAATTCCAGAATTTATTTTCTCAGGATACACCGTCAGAACCTTTGTTTGGACTGGAAAGGGATGATGAAGGGCAGGAAATAACGCCCAGGACATTGACTGAAATTGAAGATATCAGCGCCAGTTCGGTTTTACCCACTATTGGGATAGTTATTGATTTTTAACCCTTCAAAAAATCTGGATTAAAGGAGTGACACAGGACAAATAATAAATTCAATGACGGAAATAATAAATAGACTAAAAGTTGTCCCGGTTGAAAACCAAATGTTCATTACATTACATCTAAAATTATAGTTTAATAAGCTAAAAATCAGTTTTATGAAACACAAGAAGTTGTTTCCGGCATTTCTTTTATTATTTGGACTGATCGTTTTTTCCTCATGTGAAGAAGAAAATATTACTGTAGAAAAAGACTTGAATGCCGGTGCTCATTTGGTGGTAGGAGATGATACCGAGGGTGAAATAAAAGAATAATAAAACCAATTTTTCAATCAGAGTGAAAAAGGCTGAGAAGTTCAACTTCCAGCCTTTTTTGTATTTGAACCTGTTATAAGTATTCTTTTATCTACTCATTGATATACTCAAGAGATAGGAAAACCTGAGATCAAATGATCAGATAGTTATGATGGGTCAGAGTCGTCAACGGTATATGACCAGTCCGAAAGAGGTCAGAGTAATAGCGCTTAAGACCTTAATCGGATACGTAATTGACCTTAATTTGATGATAATAGCGTGGTTTTAAGTATCTTTTTCCTTCATTTTAACTCATGGCGCTATGTTGAAAAACTATTTCAGGTCGGCTTTAAGGAATTTTTTGAAGCATAAAACATTCACTTTTCTCAATATTACAGGGCTTTCGCTAGGTCTTACAGCCAGTGTTTTAATTCTTCAATTCGTAAAGTATGAGCAGAGCTATGATACATTCCACGCGGATATTGACGAAATATACCGGGTACAATATAATGTCATTCAAAATGGTAAAATGACCGTGGCTTGTGCGGCGGCCGTACCTGCTGTTGGTCCTGCCCTTAAGGATAATTTTCCCGAGATCCGTTCCTTTACACGGTTGTTCCCGGTAAGTGGTGTAGTATCGTATGAGAGCCCTCAGAGGGGGTTTATCTCTTTCAGAGAGGAGAAGATGCAAATTACGGACCCCAGGGTCTTTGAAATATTTGATTTTAAACT
Organism: Fulvivirga sp. M361; assembly: GCF_007097395.1. GTDB lineage: Bacteria > Bacteroidota > Bacteroidia > Cytophagales > Cyclobacteriaceae > Fulvivirga. The sequence continues at coordinate 28,517 of NZ_VKDC01000046.1, read as the reverse complement.
GCTGGAAGGAGATCAGGAAACATCCCTGGAAGGTCCTAATAAGGTAGTAATATCAGAAAAAGCGGCAAAAAAATATTTTCAGGATGAACCGCCGATGGGGAAAAGAATAGCATGGGATGGTGAGTCAGAATTTGAGGTTACCGGAATTTTTGAAGACCTTCCTGAAAACTCACATATTAAGTTCGATTTTTTGTTTTCCTATCAAACCCTTAACAACAATTCAGATAATCACTCTGAAACTTCCTGGGGTTGGTATGATTTTAATACTTATGTGCTAGTGGATAAAGGGGTAGATGTAACGGAACTTCAACAAAAATGGGACAGTTATTTAACCGAGCAGCGAGGTGAGGAATGGACCAAATACAATTACAAGCAAGAATTCATTCTTAGACCATTAAGAGATATTCACTTGTATTCCAACCTGCTCCAGGAATCTGAGCCTGATGAACAGGGGGATGGAGAGGCCGTGTATTTTCTCACAATCATAGCCTTATTCATATTGATCATAGCCTGGGTCAATTATATAAACCTGTCCACAGCCAAGTCATTTGAGAGGGCAAATGAGGTAGGTGTCAGGAAGGTCATGGGAGCGGAAAAGAACCAATTGATCTATCAGTTTATGTCTGAGTCTTTTCTCATCAATCTTTTGGCAGCTATTATGGCGGTGATAGCAGTCACGTTAAGCTGGCAGTCATTTTCCAACCTTGCCGGTCGTGATATACCCATTTCTTACATACTGGACCAGCAATTTTGGGTGCTTATCACTACTTTATTGTTGGTGGGGACTGTACTTTCAGGAGTCTATCCGGCCTTGGTGCTTTCCTCTTTTAGACCAATCTCCGTATTAAAGGGCAAAATGATGAAAACCTCAGGAGGGAATATTATGCGCAAGGGGTTGGTGGTATTTCAGTTTATTGCCTCTGTAGTATTAATAAGTGGTACGGTAGTGGTATACCAGCAATTGAGCTTCATGAAAAACCGTGATCTGGGAATTGACATTCATAAAACGCTGGTGATAGAAGGGCCCGGGATAACGGATTCGCTTTATGATAATAAATTAGAGGCTTTTAAACAGGAGGTGTTGAGGGTTTCCGGAGTAAGGCAAATGACTGCGGCATCAAATGTGCCTGGGAGCGAAATATTCTGGACAAGAGGGATAAGAAGAGTTCAGGGAGGGCCGGAGAGCAGCCTGACCATTTATAATGTGGGGATTGATCATGATTATGTCCCGGCTTTCGACCTTGAGCTTATCGCCGGACGTAATTTCAGTAAGGAATTTGTGAACGATAACACCCGGATATTGATCAATAGAGAATTGGTAGAGTCACTGGAATTTGAAGATCCGAAAGCGGCCATTGGAGAAAAAGTAAGGTTAGGTGGGGACACGGTGGAGATAGCCGGTGTCCTCGAAAACTATCACCAGATGTCATTGAAAAATAAGGTGGCACCATTGGCATTCCGGTTGACCACAAGCAGTTCCTTCTATTCTTTTAAGATAGAGGCCGGTAATCATCGCGATATTCTGGCAGCTATAGAGGCACCCTGGAATACTTTCTTTCCGGGAAACCCTATTGACTACTTCTTTTTAGATGCTTACTTCAACAAGCAATATGAGAGCGATCGTCAGTTTGGGCAGGTTTTTGGTTTATTTTCGATGCTGGCAATTTTTGTAGCTAGTTTAGGGCTGTTTGGGTTAGCTTCATTTTTAACCATTCAACGAACCAAGGAAATTGGCATTCGTAAAGTATTGGGGTCAACTGTTCCGAATATTGTTTTATTACTTTCTAAAGGGTTTATCCAACTCGTTTTAGTAGCTAACCTGATCGCCTGGCCATTGGCCTGGTGGCTCATGAACAGCTGGCTGGAATCGTTTCCTTATCGCATTGATATTGACCTGATACTGTTTCCGATAGCAGGTCTTGGCGTTATTCTGATCGCTTTTGTATCTGTAGGGTTTCAGACGTTAAAAGCAGCTTTATTGAACCCTGCTGAAACGTTGAAGTATGAATAAGTAGTATTGAAAATACTACACTACGTTTTTGATAGTAAACCTTGGACAACTATGCCCTGAGAGGGAATACCAGGATGGATAGTAATTAGGTGGGGAAAAAACAGAACTTTGATGTTTCTTATTCTCATGGTGAATCAAAACTAATTTGAAAAACAGGTTATTACTGGCATATACGCTGTGTGTTGGTCAAGTTGCCGGATTGCTGATGACACTTTATATGATAGGGTATCATTATTCTTCCTATCATTTGCTCTTCAGGAAAGTGAAGGTCCATCTCTCGTTTCAGTTTATTATCGGGATTGTTTTGTTGTATTCCCTTTATCATTTCATAAGAGTCAAGAGGATTTCTTCCAAGATGCGAAAAGCGGCTCGTGAGCAGCGAGAAGCCAAATCAAAAAGGATAGAACTGCTGATCCTCACCCTTATGGGGACATTGATATTTTTCTCCTTATTCTATACGGTCCCCTTAAGGGTGTATATTCCTTCTTTTATTGAGTATACCATTTATTTATGCAATAGCGCTCTGCAATTCTTTTTACTGATTACCCTGATCAGCTCAAGACATGGGTCGAGTGAAAAATTTAGCCGATCAAAACAACGGTATGCTATTACCGGAGCTGGGGCCGGTTTACTGCTGTTCTACATTTATTTTCAATTAATAGGGTAGGGGTTTTCTTCTTAAGGTTATTGCTTGATATTTATCACTTTGTAAAAAGGTTACGATAGTTCTGGCAAAGTGATGGCAGGACTGTTCCATTATATTTTTTCAAAGACGAGTTCTGCATTGAATCTTTTTACAATAGTATCTAAATAAGTCTTCACTTTTGGATACTCTTCCGGGGAATAGATCGATTTTTTGAAAACATATTTCCCTGTGATCGAAATAGTATTTTGGTTCATTTGATAATCGAGTCGAATTTCGGCAAGATCGTTATTCATGTTATAAGGAGTTGGCAGTTCTGTGATTTTGAATCCATCAGGTACTTTTACATAGATATTGAACTCTTCCACTGTTGAATAAACAAAATCAACAGGGTAGGTCCTCTTTTTTTGGATAAGTTGATTTTTAGATATCCCAAGGTTTAAAAAGGGAGATAATATAATGTTGTTACCAATTTTTTCAATGCCTGTTTCTCCTTGCAGATTAATAGTATAGGGTCTTTTAGGGTTGTTGTAGTTGGAGGTTTTAATATTTTTGATGGTCCCGATTTTCTTTGAAAAAAACTCTTTTAATGAAATAGTGTCATTTTGATGATTTGATTTGTGTTTGTATGCCTCATATTCTGTTGTTTGAATGGAGATATTAGTATTTGCAGTCAGCTGGTCAGGATTGAGTTCAATGGCAATGTGTTTCTTTTCCAGGGAGGGTATGTTATTGTTAAGCATAATCCAGTTGACCTCGTCATTTTTAACTAATAACCCCTTATCATTGATACACCGTGGAGGTATTCTATCATAAGACAGGTAACTGGTAGTGCCATCGGTGAGAAATGGACGTTCACCGTTTACAAATACGATCACATAGTTGAAAAAGTGTTCGAAAGGATAATCTACTCTTATTTTTCCATGACTTCTGGTGCTTAACAATACAGGGTGGGCATCCATGCCTGCGTGCTTTAGTAACGCTGTCAGAAATAGGTTTATATCAGCAGAATTACCGGTTTTTTGGGCGAAAAATTCTTTAGCTGATTTTGAGACATACCGGGCATAATGCCCGTTCCAGGAGAAATTAGATTTGACATAATTTATGATCATCTCATTCTTTTCTTTTTCGCTTTTACCGGTTAATACTATAGCTGTGTCAAAGATCTTTTTCGCCAAACGCCCACAACTTTTAATGTATTTTCCAAACTTATCATCTTTTAAAAACGCCTCATTTAACTTGGGCCATGTGGATATAATCTCACTTGAACTACCATCAGGCCTGTGAAATTTAGCCAGCTGAAAGTCTATTTTAATGATGTAATCATTTTTAGAGGTGATATAAGACTCATCTGTAAATGCCGGGACATTTTTCAAAGCGTAGGTATGAACATAGTCTTGAAATTCGATACCGGAACCTATATTTTGACCGTAGTTCTTGACCACACTTCCCCAGGTACGTTTTGTTTTGGCCAACTCCGATGTTTGGTAGTCAAACCTTTTGATGCCTTGTGCCAGGAAAGTATATTCATAAAATGGGATCATTCCCACTTTATACTGGCTGTACAAAGTGGGTATTTTGTCCTGGAAGGTCCAATCTGGTAAATTAAAATGGAAGGGGGTCTCCAGCACATATTTAAACTCTATAATGGAACCTTCTTTCACATCCGGGAAAACGAATTTTTTTGCCAGCCATCTGTTATTGATACGTTCTTCGAAGATCGTAGACGGATCCAGCGTTTTTTTCATCAGTCGTCCCCCTTCAAAATTGTATGTATACGCTTCAATGGATCTGACGATTTCAGTTTGCCCATAACCATCCACGTAATATGGTATGGATACTTCTGCATTGTCCAGGGCCGTTTGGTCAAAGATCTTTATTCGCCTTGTCCTTGTAAAGCGAATGTCATAACCTCCCTGCATATCAAAAAAAACTGATTCACCGATGTCAAACAAAACAACTGCTCCAGCCTTGGGGTCTTTTTCGTAAGATTCCATCTCTATTTCTCCGGGTGAGATGCGACCAAATTCTCTGGGAAACTCTTGAGAAAAAAGAAGGTATGGGACAAGAAATAGCAGGATGAGTAGGGAGGATTTCATTTGTTATAGGTTAATATGATGGCGGATTGCTTCCGAATAGTATTTATTGATTTAATAAATGAGAAGAAGTCGTTATAAGAGGCCCTGGAATAATCTGCTGCATAAAGCTGGAAACGTCTTACGACAATAACACCAGTCTCATTTTGTACATACCGTTCTTCATACTTTCCATATTCGGTTGCTATATAAGAATTATCTGGTAGTTCGGTAGTGTAGCGTTCAAGACCCGATAGTTCGTATATTATTGAGTCGGACCTGTTTATCGGGAAGCTGATCCTTACAGGGTTTTTTCTGGCGCTTGGCTTTTCAAACGATGGGATCTTCATAGGCACCGGTTGGATCACGTTCATTTTGCCGACTTTTCGAAATTGATCAAAACAGCGTGCTTTAAGTAATACGTTCAGGTCCTTTCTATCACGATCGGTATGCTTTATTTCCCACTCTTCTATTTCACATTTTTTTACATCAAGGTCCTGCATGATCTTACGCTTTTGCTCTTTTTCATTCAGCTCACGCTTGTAGTAGCAGTAGCTTTCAAAAGCACCTCCTTTCAAATTCTTGTCAATATTTACTGTTCCTGAGCCCGCTTCATTTAATGCAAATGTGTAAGTCCTTTTTTCCAAAACATCATTCAGTTCTAATTTAGGCGTAGTAATTAATCGACTGTGGTCCTTATCTACCAAAAGCGCATACCTGCCTTGAGTAAACGTTCCCAGGTAATCATAGGGGGATGAATTTGATGTGTTTTCCAGCCATAGCGTATCACCATCTATAGGAACAGATAAAATGACATGGTTAAACTGTTGACCAGGTAAATTCTTGTTGACCCTTTTTATGTTACTTCCTGAATTGATAACCGTATAAAATGAGGAGATACCTGCATGTTTTAGCAAGGCCTTCATGTAGATTGTCAAAGCCTTACAATCCCCATATTTGTTTTGACATACATAGGAAGCCGGGTATGGTTTCAATCCGCCGACGTCTATTGCTACATTAATGTAAGTGGTATTATCCTGTAAATAATGATATAATATTCTCACAATCTCTTTTTTGTCGGTTACGCCGGCAATGAGATCATTCACTTTCATTTTTTCACTCAGAGATAGTAAGTCAGCACCACTGTTGAGTGCATAGTGCCATTTGCCATAAGATGCCCAGGATTCAGAATTTCCGGGCACTCCATAGTTAAATTCCACGGGAACAATGTGCACATGTGATAGTAATTCTAATAATGGGGGTGAAAAGACCTCTGATTTTACAGTTTTAGAAGTTTTTTTCTCCCAACGCAGTATTTGATTTTTATCCTTCTTTTGGATGTTGTACTCAAGATCATCCGTATAGTCCATGGAGGTTTTGTAGGTGGCAGGAAGTTCAACAGTGAGAGAACTCTTTAACGTTGCCACACCGGTGAAAAATGTAGGATACCATCTTGTTACATATACAAAATCTTTTTCCGTCACATGGTAAGTATACTTAATACGATAGGGATATGTATTCCATTGGAGTGTGAATTCCTTTATAAAGTCGTCCTCATAAAATGAGCCACTGGAGATATCACTTCTGGTGGTAATTTCCTTCTTTTTGAGCTGCCTTACTGTCTTTCCATTTGAGTCAATGATATAAGCTTCCACCAGGTCAAATTTCTGATCGGCGCTGTAATAGATCGTTACATTTGAAAGCCAGTTTTCCTCTTTACGGTTAATCTGAATTAATAATGATTTTTCAGTAATTCTCTTCTCGCCTTCTATTTTAACCTTTGTGGAGTAGTCAAGTACCTGACCTATGACTACATCTGACAAAAAGAATAAATAAGACAGAAGTATATAGAAAAGCCGCCTATGGAGATATCGAATCACTGATACTTTTGTATGGCTTTAATTTAAGCTTTGGACTATTGTAAAACAAAAGAAATACCCGACTTTGAACGGGATATTTTTACTTTTTGTCTTTTATCAATTAATCAAAGACTGGTATGTATTGAATCGAATGAAAACAGGGACTGTAAGTCTTTGTTATACAGCTATTATCCATGTTAATTATTGAATTTTCCATGGTTTAAGCCAATTTCCACAAAAATCGGCAGGTGGTCGGAACCCGTAAAGTCTCCTACTTCTCTGGATTTTACAGCAAGTCCGCTACTGATGAGGCAATGATCCAACGTTATGTTAGCCAGAGGGAACCATGTCGGCCAGGAAGGTAAGATCCCAAACCCGGCCCGGGTATCTATGAGATCTGTACTGCTTACCAGTTTTTTGAAGTGGGTTGAATAGGAAGAAGTGTTCAGGTCGCCGGTTAAGATTAATTCGCCTTTAGTTGAATTGATCCGTTCGGCTAACTTTGTTAATTGGTCGTTCCTATATTCAAAATGATATGTACCGACGGGTGGGGGAGGGTGAGATGCTAACAATGTTATATCCTGATGATTAAACTTAAAACGTGCTAGTAAGGAAGGTACTTCATCGCTTCCGGTTTTCATCTCTTCAATAGAAGTAAACCTGATCTTACTGTATAGCGCAATCCCGAAACCATCACCTCTGATGATCGTCTTTCGGTGTGGATAATTTGCCAATCTGTTATCCAACATGATGTGCCACAAGGAAGTGACTTCCTGAAATACGATTATGTCCGGGTCCTTTCTGTGGATGTAGGACGCTACTGTGTCAAATTGCCTATTGGAAATCAACAAGTTGATGCTATTCAGCTTAAAGGTGTCTTTGAGCGTGGTATTCTTGTTTTTACTAAAGAATAACGGAATTATATCAACACAAAGAAGGAGTGCAAAAGGAACAAAAATTAAGATAATACGCTTCTTCTTAAACCAAAAAAGGAACGTACAGCCCATAATGAATATGACCAGGTATTGCAGCTTAAAGTGACTGAATAAGTCGAAAAACCAATTATTTGCGCCGAAATAACCCAGTACTGAAGCAAGAGCAGTTATGGCAAGTATAAATAGAAGAAAACCTAAGAATATCTTTTTTATTGAAGATCCCATCACTCGATCCGGCGTTTACACAATGACTCTAACAGTTTGAATGTGTAATGGTTATGAAATTTGTATTATTTCTATATGCTCCGTTAGGCGGGTGAAAAAACCTCTTGCCAGTTTGGGTAAAATAAGAAAGCTTTGTCTCTGTGAGCGAGTTTGTGACTTCAGCTGTTCTATAGTGTGACATAAACGGGGATCCTGAATCGCATTTGACGGGGAGATAAGTTTATTCCTGCTATTATCATCGTCAACGGCGTTAAAATCACTTAGTTGATCACTACTTCATCCAGGTATTGCTCGAATATCTCTTTAGCAGCTTCCAACTGTTGACTGGTATTTTCAGGTGTGTCTTTTAATGGGTATTCCTTTCCCAGAAGTTCCCATTTATGTACTCCTAATTTGTGATAGGGCTGGATCTCCAGTTTTTGCACTTGTTTAAATGACTGGAAGTATTGTCCCAGCTGATGAAGATGTTTGGGGTCATCGCTTAGTTCAGGTACCAATACGTATCTCAGCCAAAAGGGCTTCTGATGCTCCTCTAAATAGTGTGCAAAGGCTAAGGTTTTTTCATTGGGTTTGCCTGTGATTTTTTTGTGTATGGCAGAATCAATGTGTTTGACATCCAATAACACCAGGTCCGTATACTCCAGCATTTCTTCCACGTAATGATTCATTACATTTCCATTGGTATCCAGGCAGGTGTGTATCCCTTTGGACTGTAAGTTTTTGAACAATGTAATCAATTGTTTTGCCTGACAGCATGGCTCACCTCCTGATATGGTGATCCCTCCTCCATTGGCAAAGTATGATTTCATGTGTTCTGCTTCTTCGACAATGCGCTGCATGCTGTAAGATTTTCCATCCTCAAAACGCATGGTATCCGGATTAGCACAATAGAGGCATTGAAAAGGGCAACCTTGCAAAAAGACAACAAAACGAATACCGGGGCCATCATAGGTCCCAAAGGACTCTATACTGTGGATATTCAGTTTATCCTCAGGCAAGATGGTATCTGGTGTCGCGTTTAACATGATTATCCGACAAATGTATTATGCTGATGAAAATAAGACCGAACATACATAAAGTATGCCCGGCCCTAATCATCATTGTGCTAAATCTTCTCGAAAAAACTTCTCGATAATACTTCTAATTGCTGGTCTCTTGATAACCGGACAAAGTTCACCGCGTATCCGGAAACCCGAATGGTAAGCTGAGGGTAATTTTCGGGATGCTCCATCGCATCCATGAGTAACTCCCTATTCAGTACATTAACATTCAAATGATGTGCTCCTCTGCCAAAATACCCATCTAATATGGTTGTCAGGTTTAGGACCCTGGCTGCTTGATTAGCCCCCAATGTTTCTGGTACCATACTCATGGTGTTGGAGATACCGTCCAACGCGTCATTGTAGTCGAGTTTGGCCACTGAGTTCAAAGATGCAATGGCTCCATGGGTATCTCTGCCGTGCATTGGATTTGCTCCCGGTGCAAATGCCACCCCTTTGGCCCTGCCGTCGGGTGTTGCCCCGGTTTTCTTCCCATATACTACATTAGAGGTAATGGTAAGGATAGACATAGTAGGTTCGGCATTCTTATAGGTTTCGTAAGCCGCCAATTGCTTGTTAAAATGACTGGTGATATCCACTGCCATTTGATCCACCCGATCGTCGTCATTTCCATAATATGGGAATTCACCTTCTATTTTGAAGTCCACGGCCAGACCATTTTCATCTCTTATAGCAGTTACTTTTGCATGTTTGATGGCGGAAAGAGAGTCAGCTACTATGGACAGCCCGGCTATTCCGTAAGCGACATTCACTTTTGGGTCAGTATCTACAAAAGCCATTTGGGCTCGTTCGTAGTAGTACTTGTCATGCATATAGTGGATGATATTCATAGAGTCCACATACACTCTTGCCATTTCTTTCATAGTGAAACGGAAGTTGTCCATAACCTCTTTATAATTCAGTACGTCGCTTTTCAGTGCTTGTACTCCTTCGATCACCTGTGTGCCTGTATTCTCACATTTACCACCGTTGATAGCAAGAAGAAGTGTCTTGGCCAGGTTACAACGTGCTCCAAAAAACTGGATATGTTTACCTATTTCCTGGAATGAGACACAACATGCAATACCATAGTCGTCCGCATTTCTTGTCTGACGCATCAAATCATCATTCTCATATTGAATAGACGAAGTGTCTACAGAAACCTGCGCACAGAATTCCTTAAAGCCTTTTGGTAACTCTGCTGACCAAAGCACGGTCATGTTTGGCTCAGGAGATGGTCCTAAATTGTACAAGGTTTGCAAAAACCGGAAGGATGTTTTAGTCACTTTATGACCTCCGGCGAGGCTCAGACCCCCAATGGCTTCCGTAACCCAGGTAGGATCGCCGGCAAAAATATCATTGTAAGCTCCCATTCTAAGGTGACGCACCATGCGTAATTTCATTACGAACTGATCTATCAACTCTTGTGCTTCACCTTCGGTAAGCACGCCGGCTTCCATATCCCGGTTGATATAAATATCTATGAATGAAGATACATTACCCAAAGACATGGCAGCTCCATCCTGCTCTTTGACGGCCGCCAGGTAAGCCATGTATACCCATTGGACCGCCTCTTGTGCATTTGTGGCGGGTCGGCTTAAGTCCAGGCCATACGCGTCTCCTAAAACTTTGATCTCTTTTAATGCCTTGATCTGCTCATTGACTTCTTCTCTTAACCTGATACGGGAGTCATTCATTGGACCCACTAAGCCCTCCAAGTCGTCCAGTTTAGCTTGAATAAGCATTTCAGTACCATAAAGAGCTAATCTTCTATAGTCGCCAATGATGCGTCCGCGAGCATAATTGTCAGGTAAACCGGTGAGAAAACCCAGTGATCTGAATTTTCTTATCTCAGTGGTGTAAGCGTCAAATACTCCTTCGTTATGAGATTTTACGTAATTGTCAAAAACGTCTTTGACCTTAGGGTCTAAGGTTATGCCATGCTCCTGGCAGGCTTTCTCCACTATTTTCACCCCACCGTAGGGTTTGATCGCTCTTTTGAGTAATTCATCGGTTTGTAAACCAACGATCACCTCATGTTCTTTAGAGATGTATCCTGCCTGATGAGAGGCGATTCTAGAGATAATAGAGGGATCAATAGAGCGAACTCCTTTATTCTCTATCTCTTCCTTGACTGCTTTTTTGCAGATATCAAAAAGTAGATTGGTTTTGTCTGTTGGTCTGGTGAGGAAATCAGCATTTCCATCATAGGGCGCAATGTTCTTTAATACAAAATTTCTGACGTCAACGGTATCATTCCAGGTACCCTTGACAAACTCTTTGATGTTGTTTTCTACTCCAATTGACATAATTCTTCTCTAGATGAACTGCAAATATAACCACTGATTTTATCCAATTTATGATAGCCGTCACTTACAATCCTGACTAGAATCATTGGGATATCTCAATAAAAAAATTCCCTTTACGCTCTCAAAAATACATCAGGAAGATTTAAAGGAATTAAGTCCCAAAACCCTAAACAGATAGAAACGAAATAAACTATGGAAAAAATTAAAAACAGATGGTTAATTGCTGCTTCAGCGGTGGGTATTCATGTGTCAATTGGAGCTGTATACGCATATAGTGTATTAAAAAAACCATTATTGGAAAGTGTCGGATGGGAATTCAAGCAAACCGCCTGGGCTTTTAGTATAGCCATTCTTTTTCTGGGATCGTCCGCCGCATTTTTGGGTCGAAAAGTAGAGAGAATGGGCCCCAGGAAAAGTGGTATGCTCTCAGCATCTTTCTATGGAGCAGGTTTGATCCTGGCGGGACTGGCCATTAGTCTTAAGAGCATCTATTTGTTTTATCTAGGATATGGCGTTATCAGTGGTATTGGGTTAGGAGTGGGGTATATTTGCCCAGTCTCCACATTGGTGAAATGGTTTCCGGATCGAAGAGGGCTGGCCACCGGATTGGCTATTATGGGGTTTGGCTTTGGCGCGTTGCTGGCCAGTAGTGTTATCCAGTTTCTAATAGGTACTGCAGGTATATCATCCACTTTCTTTATTCTGGGTATCGTTTACTTCATCGTAATGATGAGTTCTGCACAATACTTATCACCACCTCCTGAAGGATGGGTCCCTGAAGGATTTGATGCCAATGCCAAGACAGGTAAAAAGGTCATCAAAGCGGACCTGGCGCAGGTCTCTTCGATAGAAGCATTGAGTACCGTCCGTTTCTATTATTTATGGATCATGTTATTCATCAATATCACTTGTGGAATTGCTGTTATATCAGTGGCCTCACCACTTTCCCAGGAAATAGCCGGGTTGACTCCCGTAGCGGCCGCAGCGATGGTAGGTGCTATGGGGCTTTTCAATGGATTGGGAAGAATTGGTTGGGCAAGTTTCTCGGATATTATTGGCAGACCGATGACTTATACGGTGTTTTTTGTTGTGCAGATCATTGCGTTTTTTCTGCTTCCACAAACTACTAACGCCATCATGTTTCAGGGTATCATATTTCTGATCCTTACTTGTTACGGGGGTGGATTTGCTTCTATCCCGGCGTATATTGGAGATGTATTTGGTACCAAGAACCTGTCAGCGATCCACGGCAATATTTTAACAGCTTGGGCAGCAGCAGGTCTGGTTGGGCCACAACTGGCAGCCTATGTGAGGCAGACCACAGGTAGTTACCAGCAAACGCTCTATATATTTGCCGGATTGTTCGTTATAGCGCTTGTGGTCTCTATAGTCATCCAATTTAATATCCGCGCACTGAGGAATAAAAAAGAAAAGTCGGTTTCATCCGGTTCTCAAATGGCTATGGCGCAATAAAATGTTTGATTACAGGGGATGTGCACCGGGACAGGTTTTCCTTACGTAAGCCGGTCAACTGTTCTCCCGAAGAAAATAAAGAGTTTAGATAAAAGGTGAGAGGTTGTGGGCGTAAGTCATTAGTTACCAGTGAGAAAGAGGATGTTAGTTGCCGGATTGTTTTGCTGCCTGATGGAGCATAGTTGAAAACAGTTCAGCTTTAATATCCTCTTTCTTTGAAATTTTAATATGTCTCATTTGTTTTCCTGTTCCTTCCAACAGGCGCTTCGGGTCATCCACTTTTTTGAAGTTAAAAAAACCGAGGGTCACATAATTTTTGGCAGTTTGTAAGTAGCTAAAATCTTTTTGCGTGCCATAAACAGGTCTGTTCCATTTGAATTGTTCTTTGGCTTCAGGAACAGCCTGGGCTATTAGATTACGTAATAATTTCAGTATTTCCCGTTGTTCTTCACCGGCTTTTTCTATGAAATGGGTTGCCTCTTTATCTTGATTCATTTTATTCTTTTTTACATTTCAATGATCTCTTTTTGTTCTTAAGAACAAACCCATTACTAGGGAAAAGGCTATGCCTGTTATCAGGTTCCCCACAAATGAAAATTTTGCCTGGATACCAGTGCTATAGTATTGGGTCTGTTCTGCTACCTTTCCATTGATTTCTTCCGGACTCAATGGTGAGTTACTTAACCTGGCTGTGATTACTTCAGCCATTTCCTGGTTGTATTTCGGATAGATCAGCTCGTAAAATATAATAGTAAAAATCACTCCAAAAATGGCAGTCGATAAACTGGTGTAAAAACCTGTTTTCAGTGCCTCTAAAAAGGTTAAAGTGTCTCCATTGAGCTTTTTGATTTTTTTCATGCTGATAAATAACCCGACTAAAAGAAATACATATAGCGAAATAAACAATAGGGTGCCGCCATACATTAAGTTATCATTTTTAATAGACTCAGGTCCTACTAAGTTCAATGCTAATAATATAAGCATTAATATACTTCCGGCAAGCGCGATAAAGGCTCCTGATAAGATGGGGGATAGGACTTTTTGTTTCATTGCTATTCAAGTTTTATTTACACTGTAAATGTTTACTTTTCTTCAGCAAGAACTACAAAATATAGGGGTGGAAAAAAGGGTGGAATTTCAATAGGAATACTTGTTATCAGTTATTTCCGCTTCGTTATTTTGATTAATTCTTTTCGATCTTTCACTTCTGTTTTTTTGTAGATATTATTTATATGAGATTTTACGGTCGACAATTCAACAAAAAGTTGATTAGCAATCTCTTGATTCCTTTTACCTTGTATGATCAATTCAACAATTTCCGTCTCTCTTACGGTTAATGGATCATTTTCCTGGTCTGTCCACTTTTCAGGTGGTTGAGATCGCCCCAGAATAATGCCAAAAGAGAGGACAAGTGCCAGGAAAGGCATTAGAAGTAAGGAATTAATATAGTTAACCTGAACGAATCCGTAATAGGTTGAAAAATAAAAGACATTAAAAATTAACACACTAACTACTATCAAAGCGATTAATCCGGTCAACAAAACTTGGTACGAAATGTTTTTTGTTGAGGTCATCGTAGTTTTGTTTTTGTTTCTATCGAAGACATTTGCGATGTTTTCCCATGTGCCTGGCTAATGTCCTTCAGAATTGCATACAAGGTAGTACATAACGCTTTCTGAATTTATCTTTAGAAACTGAATTTAACATTTTTTCGCCATTATTTATACACAGCGTTAGGTACCGGTATCATTGTAACCTAAAACGATACTGTATATAACGGGGCTATAAGAGCCTTAAAGTTCTTTTACATATTTCCTGGCTTCATTGTCGATCCGTGCATTTTTAATTTCCTTTAATATAACTGGATGTATTACATTGTCTGGTAAACTTAATTGCTCAATCGTAAGGTCTTTAACATCATCAAAAACAAAAGCAGGCCTGAAGTCTGTATCCTGAAGGTTTAATTTCACATTTTTTAATGAGATCCCTTTAACATGACGGATGAAAAAGCCCCATGAAGGTAATTCTCCAAACATGGTGTATTCAGGGTAGCTTTCTATTTTTTCGGGTACATCATCTAGCCGCCAAAGAGGTATATAAGCCATTCCTTTTGATGCACGCCCCGGATAGGTGATCTCTATGTTTTCCAATGAGATGCCTTTGACATCAGATCCGGGTATCCCTGCTATCGAGGCAGGGAACTGATTATGAAAATAACAAACTTCCGGTCCTCTTAGATCGTAATCGATGTCTGGCCGTCCGAATGGAATTTGGGCTTTTATGTTCTTAAAAGAAAGCCCTTTAATGGTGCCGGGCGTATCGCCGCTTCTATGCCCTAGTCTTACAAAAATGGCATTACCCGTATTTTCTGCATAGATATTTGAGACAGCAACATTTTCAATAAACCCTCCATCCACGGTTTCGATAGCTATGGCAGAACGAAAAGTATCAAAAACGCTTATGCTATCGATAACAATGTCTTTGAATCCACCTACTGAAGCAGTGCCAAACTTTACTGCGCTTGCACTACTTCGAATCGTACAATTTGAAATCCGGACATCATCATTAAATCTGCCGGGATAATAAGACTTCAGGGTGATTCCATCATCGGCAGAATTGATGTCACAATTACTTATTTTGACATGTTTACTGTCTGTAATATTTAGTCCGTCATTATTCCAATAAGCACGGCTTTTAACCACAATATTTTTAACAGTGACATTTTCACACAATTCATACGTCTGAACCCAATTAGATGAGTTTTTAATGGTGATACCAGAAACAATCACATTTTTACATTCCCAAAAGTTTATAATTTTTGGTCGCATGAGCTCGCTTGGCCTGGTGCCATAATTTGGATCAATCACGATACCGGTATGGTGCAGGCTATCGATGTTTAACGCCAGTTGTCTTCCCTGGCCATCAATTGTACCTTTCCCGGTAATGGAAATGTTGTTTGCATTGTAGGCGACCAGTAAAGCTAGTTTTGAGTTATCATCGGTTTTAGGGGAGGTTAGCGCGTTTTTGATCTCCAATCTCCTATAATGCCCCGGATGGGTGCTCCCAAGCAAAACGGAGCCTTTTTCAAACAATAGTCTCACATCGCTTTT
This sequence comes from Fulvivirga sp. M361, assembly GCF_007097395.1. Taxonomy (GTDB): domain Bacteria; phylum Bacteroidota; class Bacteroidia; order Cytophagales; family Cyclobacteriaceae; genus Fulvivirga. Next base: position 12,837 of record NZ_VKDC01000046.1, on the reverse strand, counting down.
TAGTACAAGACTTCCCGATAAAAATTTTCCTTCGGTAAACACAACAATGCCGCCTTTCAGTTTGTGAGCTGCATCAATGGCATTTTGTATTGCTTCTGTATTCAAGGTTTTACCATCTGCGACAGCCCCAAAGTCTGTTACAAAATGTTTCGGTAATTCCGAGGCAGAAGTGTTACAAAAACAGATTAAAAAGATTATACTAAATAATAAGTAGTTTTTGCTTAATGAGAGTGGTCTACAGGTGGCTTGATATTCGGACATGATTACTTTGTAAGAATAATTGCTCTAAGCTAAGTTATACTGCTCATTTTACTTGCTTATAACGTCTTTATGAGAAAATATAGGGCACAAAGCTTTATTTTCTTACTTAACAATAAACCTGATCATCTTATAAGTTGAAAGACTCTTTCCCTTTCCTATTTTGGTGTAAATATACTAACTATTGATCAGGGTACTATCAGAATTTGCTGCTCTTCATCTGATGATCAGTATACCTATACCAGCAATATTGATAAAACCCCCTGACTTATATCTCAATATTTCACATCAATATTAAACCCTACCCCCAGGCTGCTATGCTTTTTATATTTTGACTGACTGGACGCTTTGTAAATTGTGCCATTTGATAGTAAAGCCAGGGAAAAATAGATTGCCTCTCCCTTATCATTTTGTCCTTCATTGTCCACCCATTCAAGGGTTACAAACACGTCTTCGGTGAGAATGATGTTGTACTTTCCTAAGTCTATACGTTTAACTCCGGTTTCTTTTGGTTCTAATGGGATCAAAATATTTTCTTTGAGGACATTATATGCGGGCTTACCTTTTTTGATGGTATAGAAATTAAGGCGAAAGATTGATTTCGCACTTAGCCGGTTATATGAAATATTAAAATTAAATGCGTCTACATATGTGGGTTTCTTTTTGATGTTAACTTTTATTCCCATTTCCGCACCCAATTGGTTGTAACCGAAACCTGTACTCAAAAATTTTGAAACGGTTTTATTTCCCAGGGTTTTTTCTTTGTAGGCTTTTGCGGTTATTACTACTTCTTTTAACTCATCTATCTTTTCTTCCAGTTCGATTTGACAATATTCATTATGACCGACCTTTTCTCCGGCAACAAACACAATAGGCTGATATCCTATCATAGAAACCCTGATTGTATCTTTGAGCATGTCATCTTCTAACCTGAGTATAAATTCACCACTTGTATCGGTAACAGTCCCGACCTCCTTATTCAAGATACCTATGTTTACGTATGGCAGTGGTGCTTTTGATTTTGAATCTATGATTATACCTGAAATCCCCATATGGGAGTTCTCAGGTTTTTTCTTGTTAAAGATTTGGTCCGTTGTGTTATCCAGTGTTATCAGATAATCAAAGTATTCATTGAAACCGCTTTTATCCTTGAAATATTTATTAAAGAAAAGAACGGTAGCCTCAGAAAGTGCAGAATACGTACGGACAGAATTTTCAGATACATTCAAAATAGAGGGGATGCACAGGAAGTCAACATGCTTACTGTCTTTATACCGTAGGTAATACTTTTCAGCATTTAGTTTTTCAAAATAATTATAGGATGCAGAAGGCGTGTATTCATCCAATTTATCACCACTTTCCAGGTACATGTATTTGAGAGTTTGTGCAGCAGGGTTTAATAGGTTTTTGTCATGAATGTCTTTTAAAAAGTGATCATTTTCGGCTTCGCCAGGTTCACCAAAGTAAGTGGTCTCTGTTCCGTCAAATGAAACCATAGCGGAAATGTTGGGATTTCTATCTGCTAATACTCCTCCGCTCATACCGCCCCAGCTGCACCCAAGTACTCCTACCTTTGTAAAATCTATGTTAAATTCCGGCCTTTCCCGAAGGTATTTCATGGCGAATTCTGCGTCATATACCTGTTCCATCATATCGGTCATTTCATTGGTCATATTTCCGGGATACCGTCCTACGGACCATATGGAAACCACGACAAACCCATTTTGGGCCAGTTTTTCCAGGACCTTGTAGTTTTCAAATCCCATCCCATTAAATCCAGCCATGTAAATAATGAGCGGATGCTTTTCCTTTGATTTTCCCAGGTCAGCATAGGTCTCCGTTTTTATGTTCAGCAGGGTTTCGCTATTGCCTTCTATCCCCAATTCTGCCACAAAGAATTGGGCCATTTCATTGGTAAAACCGGTATAATCTTCACCATCCTGATATCTTACGGCACGATCTTCAAGTAGCTGGAATAGATCTTTAAAAACCAACGGCTGACCTGTCACCTTATAGGAAGGATACCATATATCCAGATCAACGGGTCTGTAATGCAAACTGTCATCAGCCCTTGTATTCGGCTTGTAAGTTCTGCTTTCATCTATTAATCGATGAATGGTAAATCCTGCCGTATAGGCTTTAGTACCAGCCTGGGATAATACTATTTTTGGGAAGCATAGCGCCAATAAGAGGAAAAGACAATTGTTGGTGGGCATTAATATAGGGTGTGGTCTGCTGATATGAGAATTCTATTTTTTAAAAAACGTTTGATTGAGCTATAACGTCTGACTGTGATGAATCCGTATTGGAAAATTCCCATTTTTCAAATCTACAATATATTTTAAATTCATTACTGTTGCTGAAATTTCCAAATACCTATCATTCCATAGCTGGACAGGCCTGACATTTCATTTGTTTATATAAAGGCTTCGATTTTGAGTTCTGGTCGCTGTCAGACTTGAGGCCATGGTAGACAATTTGAGTAGGAAAGTGTTTCAATCCCCCTGATGTGCTGTCATTCCACCCATCACCATTTTCATAATCCTCACTTTACCCCATCTTGGAACTGTTCTGAGAGCATATACAAGTATTTTAGTCAGCCTTCCCGGCAAAACGGTAGTTTGTCTGCCGAGTGCTTTTAAAATAGGTATACCAATGTCTTCCGGCCTTAACACATTACCCATTTTCATATTTGCCCTGGATGAAAATCCACTATTGACCGGACCTGGCGCTGCTGCAAGCACGCTTACACCATGTGGTTTTAGTTCATGATAAAGACCTTCTGCCAAAGATTGTACATAAGCCTTCGTTGCTGCATAATTTGCGGAAAATGGGACACCTTGAAAGGCCACAATAGAACTCATTAAGATAATACCTCCTCGTTTCTTATTCGAAAACGTTTGGGCAAAGTAATGGGTCAATGCCAGTAGAGATGAACAGTTGACATCCAACATATTCACTTCTTCGTGCATAGAGTTTTTTAAGAAGGGGCCTGAGGTTCCAAATCCAGCCGATGCCACAAATAATCCGATCTCCCTGTTCGCAATTGCCTCAATCACTTTTTGCACTCCCCCGTCGGAAAGATCAGCTGAAACAACTTGAACTTCAACGGAATGTTTTTCTGTAATTTCCGATTTCAACCTTTCTAACTTTTCCTTGTTTCGAGCTACAATTACTGTGTTCATACCTATTTGTGCAATTTGAAGACTTAATTCTCTTCCAATTCCAGAAGATGCTCCTGTTACCACAGCCCAGGGGCCATATTTATCTTTGAACAGGTCTTTTTGTTTTTTTGAAAATTTCATAGCCTTTTTCTGTCCGTTTACTGATTCACAACTCAGCTTTCTTTTTCAGTCCTTCTAACCATTCATCGTGCAACCTTCTTAGTTTGTTAGGGACAAAAATGGTTTGAAGTTTAGCAAGTTTACCATACTGAGATTCATCCGTGATTACGCTGCATCCGTTTTCGGTTGGAATAATCAGCCAGGCATGATAGGCGTTAAGCTCTTCATGGATCGTTTCCCAGGCCAGTCTTTCATAAGGTTTGAACTCCCTGATAATACCATTGAAATCTCTATTCATGGTATTAAACGTAAGTTTTGAATTGGATTTGATAGCGCCTTCAAAGCCATTGAGTACTTTAACTTCATGCATACCCTGATACCAATCCGGCCAGGCCTCGGCCTGTATTAAAATGTTCCAAACAGTCTGAGGTGAGGCATTTATGTCAATTCGATTGTGAATGTAAAATACGGTTTTATCGAGCTCGTAAGCCGGAGGCCAATCAATTTGATCATTGTAGGGCTTTCCATTGTCAACTGATTTTTTCAGAGAGTAACAGCCACATAACGAAACGGACATAACTACTGAAAACAGGATCGATCTTACCATAGCATAACATTTAATCTTTGGCAAAGATCAGCTGCACGGAGCTACAAAAACGATAACATATGTTTATGATTTGGACCGGTCAGACTTTTTTAACCGGCTAAGATGAATGGGGGTTATCCCCAGGTAGGAGGCAATCATATGTTGGGGTACTCGGTTATGGATATTCGGAAATACTTCTGTAATGGAGTCGTATCGTTCCTTTGGCGTTCTAATGAATTGGTTTTTGATCCGGTTGTCCTGGTAGATAAAATAAAATTCTGCGATCAATCGGCCTAGTTTGTTGCCTTCCTTCATATGCGTGTAGCCCCAATCGATAGATGATCTTGGTAAAATAATGGCATGAGTGTCTTCCAGGACTTCCAGTGAATAAATTGAAAGCTCTTTTCGTATGAATGCGGAATAATCACAAATAAATTCATTTTCAAGTGCCAGGTGAATGGTATGCTCCGTTCCGTTTTGATCCGTTAAGCATACTCTAACCAGCCCGGATTCAATAAAAAAGACCTCATTCGGAAGGGAACCAGGATAGCTCAGTATTTCTTTTTTCTTAAATTTTTTAGATAGGCAGTTCTTCAGAAAGTTTTCCATCTCACTTTCTGAAATGTTGATCATATGTCTGATTACTTCTTTGAGCTTGTCCAATTTTTAATAGTAATTCTACTGCTTACTGGTAAATAACAATAAAACAGGTGTTCCTTCACTAAAATAATTATTAGCAACCCTTGAAAAGATTTAGCTTCATCATTTATTCGTGGACTAGATGCTTGTAGTTGTTGGCAAATGGATTCCCATCTTTGCTTAACGTTAGTAACAGGTAATCCGGACCAGTCAATGATGGTAAGTTCTATCCCTTTATCAACACTTCGGCAGATACGTATAGCTTGTTTATAAGGGCCGGTTTGTATGGCGTTCTCCTTTCCAGGTTCTTAGGAGGAGCTATTTTACGTGCAGTATTCGCAACAGTCCTTTTATGCTGCCAACGTACTTAAATACCTTTCCATTCCATCAAAAACAGACCCCCAACCATTCATGAAACCCATTTCTTCCTGCTGCCTGCAATACGCTTCTGTAGGATGGATCACCTTAAAAACAAATTCGGTGTTTTCTTGTGCGTCAATGAAGCTGACCACGATGGTGACTCCTTCGGTCATAGGTATAAAATTGGCAGATGTTTCGATAAGCTCGGGCACTTTAATATTGGAATAGATTCCGTGTGAGATAAAATCCTTACCATCCGGCATGGTCATGGAGTACTCCCATTCACCACCCACTGTGAAATTATGTTTCCTGATGGTGGTTTTCATGCCATGCGGTCCCCACCAATGGGCGATGTGTTCCGGTTGGGTCCAGGCTTCCCAAACCAGTTTCCGCGGAGCCTTCAGTGTTCTTTTAATGGTAAGCGTCCGTTTTTCAATGTCATTTGTCTCGTTCATCTGCTTCATTTTTTCGTTTTAATTCATTCAGGTATTCTTCAAAGGAATCCAGTTTTTGCTCCCATAGTTTGCGATGTCGTTCTACCCAGGCAGAAACCCTGCTCAATTCTTCAGGAACTATGATGCAATGGCGTTCTCTTCCTTTGGATATAGTTTTTACCAGACCACACTCACTGAGTATCTTGATATGTTTGGATATGGCAGGTCGGCTTATCTCGAACTTTTCCGCTACGGCATTGACGGTTAAAGAATCCTCTGCCAGCAAATCAATAATGTCCCTCCTTACCGGGTCTGCAATCGCTTGAAAAACGTCTCTTCTCATAAGTTGTGCGGCTTATCGGTTATAAGTATAAGTGTAATCGTTCGGTTACGCAAATATTTTTGGAAAATCTATGGAAATGGCTTGGCTGACCATTGAATTCACCGCTGCTCTGTTGATCATTACTAAAAGCTTGTAGCTGTTCAGTTCTTCACTATGCAGGGTTTGGTGGCTTCGAGTCTCATTTTACAGTGTCTTAGGAGTGCAACAGGGATATCACTACTTTTCCGGTATGTTTCCCATCGCCAAAATACTGAAGTATTTGAGGGACTTCGTCCAACGCATATGGTCCGTCTATCACCGGCTTTACCTTACCTCCCTCGAAAAGCTTACTGACATAGGTGAGGTCTTTGTTGGGTTTTAGGGCTACGATATGCATACTTTTATTACTGAATAAGGAAACCCATCGCTTCAGGAAGAATAATTGCAGAAGATTAGTCAGGTATCCGCCAACGGTAACATATTTACCTTGAGGTTTTAAAGACCTCAAATAGGCGAATGTCTGACGGTTGGTCTTGGCATCCAGGATCAGATCATAGCGCTGCCCATTTTTGGTAAAATCCTCTTTTTTGTAATCAACGATATGATCGAAACCAATGGACTTCATTCGATTGAGCTTATCACCGGTATCCACTCCGGTGACCTCAGCCCCATACAGCCGGGCTATCTGGAAGCCAAAGATACCCATTCCGCCGCCGGCTCCATTAATCAATACCTTTTGCCCTTGCAGGATCTCCCCAACATCGATCAGCCCCTGTACGGCAAGCAGAGAGGCATGAGGAATAGAGGCAGCTTCTTCAAAAGTCATCTTATCAGGTTTAGGGGCAAGTGCTTTCTCATGGATGCAAATGTATTCGGCAAAACTGCCGAAACCGTAGTCAGATATATCTCCATAGACCAGGTCACCCGGCTTAAAAGACGTTGCACCTGCACCAACTGCCTCAACTTTGCCTGCCAGCTCCATACCGGGTATTTGTTTTTTGGGGCTGAACAACCCGAACATCAGGCGGTATAGATAGGGTTTACCTCGTACCATGCTCCAGTCATAGTCATTTATTGCAGTAGCATGTATTTTTACTAGTACCTCATTCTTTTGAGGTACAGGTTTTGCCAGCTCTTTTATCTGAAGCGTGGCCGGAGATCCGTATTTTGTACATACAATGGCTTTCATAAAGATTTCTCCATAACCAGGTCTCATTTTTGACCCGGATGGCTTCCCGTAATCCGGATGATACACATCAATGATCAAGTGAGTTGATTCACTTTACAAATTAAGTGAGAAATAGATTCGTTGGCTTTTTTAATAGGTTCAATGACTTATCTGAGAAGTCCAGCTGTTCATAGTCAATTTGACTGTTTTTTTCTTTTTTCGCGAGAGTTACTTAAGTGACATTAAACCTTTCCAGACATCTATGGGGGTACGTACTTTTGGTCATTTGAAGTTGATTTCTGTTTCGATAGAGTTAGTATGTAGCTGCTTGGGCTAAATAGGGTGCTATTAAAGGTAGCTTGGACAGAATAAAATCATAATCAGAGTGAGACAGGGGCAGGGTGACCTGTGTGCTCGATTATCAGCTTTTTTCTAGAATTTTATTGATAGCTCAATTTGCCCACCTAAGCCAAGCTCTACTATCTTTTTCAGCGTTGAAAGGCGAACCTCTTTAAGGTTATTTTCAATCTTTGAAATATAAGATTTGCTAGTACCTATTTTTTCAGCTAGCTGAGTCTGGGTAAGTCCTTTCTCTAGTCTCGCTTCATGGATTAATGCGCCAAGTTTGAAGTTCTCATACCCCTCTTCCAGATTGTCACGCTTAGATGTTCCGACTTGACCAATATGTTTATCCTTAAATTGATCCAATGTCATAGTGTTATTTTCTTTCTTGCTCATATTCTTTTTTTATTTTCAATGCCTTGTAAATCACATTTTTCGGTGTTTTCTGTGTCTTTTTTTGAAATCCATTCATCAGAACCACCAATTGTCCCATATCAAAGAAACAGAAGATTCTAAATATATTACTTCCTACTTGAACTCTCACTTCATATAGCCCTTCCGCACCTTTCAAGTGTTTTAGATAAGTTTCTGGGATGACCTTAAGTTCTTCTATCAAACTCAACGTCCAAACTATTTTCTTTTGAACCTTTTCTGCTTGTTTTAGATAGAAGGATTCAAAATAGTCTTTGTAGAAAATAACAGTTCTTTGTTTATTACTCACGATTCAAAGGTAATAATTGTTGCACTAAAGTGAAACTTTGGTAGCCATTACAGTCAGAAGTCAGGTATTCGTGTAAATTAGCAAGGACATTTATGTATGACTCAATATATCATACATCCATAGTGTGTTTATAGTTAATCCAGCAAATTCCACTTTGGTGATTAAAACAGTGTAACATTATTATCTCTCATAACTTGATGGAATCTTCGTTCGGACTGCATTTTCTTTGCCTAAAAGCATAATTAGGTGTCATTAGATTTTTCCGGATTGATGACCTATCGATGATCAGATTCTTGACTTACTTTCTAAATACGCTATAGTAACACTGAGGATGGTGTAATGCTTTTATCTCTTCAGGTGTTGGTATGACTCTTTCTTGTACTTTTAAAAAGACGTTTGACTGTCAATTTTCATTTCAAGGTTTGTTCGAAACTCTACTACCAATGTGGAAAAGTCTCTTGATAAAACATCCGCCAAAGAGAATGCATATGTATATATAAAATACCTGGATTTTACTTATTTCTGCACCAACTTGCTTTACGCTGTTGTTATCTGCATCGGGTGGGAAAGTGAACCATACATCGGTTTAAAGTAATGGGCCTTTGCTACAGTTGATATCAGTTCTGTTCTGACGTATCGTCAAAAATTAATTCCCAATACAAGCTCTACACCAAAGTCGGTGCTGTAGACTTTAGATGTCTCAAATTGCTGGAAAAAATCTACGCCAAAAACAATACCTTGTTTTTCCCACGGTATGCATCGAATGCCTTGACTTGCCCCTAAGCCGATCACAAAGTTGAATGAGTTATTCTGCTCGAAATCTTCCAATATCTCATATCCTATGGGTATGTTAGCACTTAAAGATCCGTAGATGCCGCGTGCCAACCTTTTGTAAATAAAATACAACTCCGGTCTGAACACAAATGAGTTAACATCTTTAAAGCCATTTTCAGCGGCTATCCCGGGGCGTGCCCAGGTGACCTCAAAAGAGGCTTCATAAGGTTTAATAAGCCCTTTTTTATTGTCCACGAAGCCAGTATAGCTTATTCCGTAACCTTCAAAATACGAACTCCGCATTCCTTTTATGGTTACCAGGTTGAACCATTGGCCCAACTTTGTATCCACTACATAACCCTCTTCAGGCTTTGTAAAATGGTTGGTTGTTTGGTCACTCACTTGATAATTGTTTAAAAAAGCTAACATGCAGTATTCAAGAGCGGCCCTGATCCTTTTCTCGTGTGTTACATACAACCCCTGCTTATCCTCTAGTCCAAAAACCTGGTCCTCATTATGTTTTATACTGAAGACTTCATGAAGTTTTCCTCCATTCTTTTCAAGAAAGACTACATCTATATGTGCTCTGGCAATTCTGGCAATACCATCGTTCATCCTTCTTTTGGATTCCTGGACATTTAGCGCTAAGATCTTAATGTAGATAGGTTTGCTATGTTCTTGATGGGGTAATGAAATAGCATAGAACTGCTTGATCGAACTTGCCGCTCCCTTGTCCAGGTATAATTTCACTTCATTGCCGTTCGGATTTTTATGAGTACCTAAATACTGTTCATCCCGGTCATCCAGGACGTCTGCCACATGAATGCGATGTACGCCTGCATCAAATCCGACAGCCCTTAGTGCGACAGTTTCCTGGGCGTAAACCTTAACTTGCGTTAATAAAAACGCTATAAATAAAAAAAGCGATTTCATTCTCAAATGGTCATTTGCCTGATACGTAATGGACTTCCCAGATCCTGTATTCATCTGTATCATACATCAACACTAAAGACCTTGTGGAAAGGAAGTAGATGTACAACTTTTCTGAGTCGTTACGTTCATATTTCAATTCGAGATAATTACCATTTGTATTCAGCATCCACGTTCCTGAACTCAATTCACCTTCCGTTTTTGCATTGAATGTCATGTTCTTATGGAAGGTGATAAAGTCATCCGTTTCCTTTTTGGGTGGCTGATAATATTCAGTTGCATCGGAATATTTATCCAGATACCACGTTCTGTACAAGTCTTCTTTATCTATTTTTTGTGCGTATAGATTACCAGTGATAAAGAACGAAAAAAGTGCTAAAAAATGCTTCATGTAACTTACTAATTATACTCGTCCAGGATTTCATTAACACTCTGCCTGGCTGATTCTATCGCATTGTGTACATTTCCCCAATCATTACCGGAAGTATAACCATCTCCGGCAAAAAATATCTTATCTGCTACTGACTCCTGAAGTGTGCGAATTATTTTACTGTCTTCATAATCGTTGAGGTAGGCACATTCAATAAAGGGTTCATTTGACCAATTTTGAGTAATGTGTTTGAGATAGTTGGGACTGGCCTGGCCTTCAAAGATCTCATCCAGCTCACTTAACAGGTGATCCTTCAGATCATCTTGATGATATGCTCCGTATTTTTTCGCAGGTTTGCCAACAGCAAATAGCCCCAGCACATTTTTTTTACTGTTCTGCCCGAAAGAGGCGTCATAGTAAGATACCTGCCCATCCGTTTCAGGATGAATGATGAGGTCTGTAAATGCGGGATAAAATTTCTTTTTAAATTCCATAAACACTTTCAAGCCGTCCCACATCGAAGCATTGTTGATCGCATTTAATTTCTTTTTTGATAATGCAGGTGTAAAGCGTATGGTTTCATTCTGAAGCATCGTGATTGGAGCGGTTACAATTATCCGATCTGCTGTGAATTCAGATGTTTGTGTTTTTACTATTACTTTCTTATCAGAATAATTGATTAACCGGACTGCAGTTTGATAGTGAATATGCTGTGTTACCGCAGGGATAATAAATTCTTCGAAAAAATTGAGCCAGGAGCTATTGATAAATTTTCGATAATTGAGTTTGCCAAGGTCTCCTCTAACCAGTTTATCATTATACCAAACCCCATATTCATCGTTTTGTGTGTATCCTACGGTATCAATTTTTTCAACTGCAGTTCTGTTACCAACAATTTGATTAAAAGGAAGGGTATTTGAGGTGACCCACTCCGCACCTAATGGAATAGGGAAGTCTGCAAAGTCATGGTTGGTTTTCATTCTACCACCATAACCGGGAGCTGCTTCAAGGATTTTGAAATCAATTCCCCGTTGCTTCAGTAAATATCCCGCCGATAACCCTGCTGCCCCGGCTCCGATAATGATGACCTTTCCTGAAAAGGTTGATTTTGATGGGGTGCTTCCCGAAGCTAATGCAGTATGAAACGGTAACCCAAGCCCGAACAGTCCGCAAATGTGTATAAATTCCTTTCTTGTCAAAATCTGGTTTGTCTTACTTCTACAAAAATCAGTATGGAAGGTTACATTTTACTAATTGCTATGCCGGACTTGATTATTGGCTTTTTTGACGTCTTTAATTACTAACCCGCAAAGTAAGCTATAACATGAAGCTGATACAATGACCAACCTTGGTCATTTTTGAGTGTATAAGGCAGACCAGTACATCAGGTATTACCTTTATTACATTACAGGCTTGTGGCTCACCCTGATGGTCTTTTGAGTCAAGTGTCCGGTTAATCCTCACGGACGTATAGGGTTAGAGGATGAACGCTATTTGATCAGTTGGCAAGGAGCAGTAGGCAAAAAAATCAGTAGGTTGCTTACTGATTATTGCCTACTGCCAACTTTAATCTTTCAACCGCCATTTGAACATTGCTCGTAATAGTAATGTAGGGATGTCTGTAACACACGGCCGTTTTATTGGAAGATTGACGCTAACTTTTCATTGGCCATCTTTCTTTTTTCTTCATACCTAAATCTATTTTCATCCAGTTCTATAAACTCAATATCCCGTATCCCTAAAAAACCTAAAAAAGTGGAAATATAGCCTTTAGAAAAATCCATCGGACTTCCTAAGGAGACACCTCCGGTAGTTATCGCGATAATGGCTTTTTTATTTTCAACTAATCCGACAGGATAACCCTGTTCACTATATTGAAATGTTTTCCCCGCCCTTGCTACTAAATCAAAATAAGCTTTCAAACACGCCGGTATCCCAAAATTGTACATAGGAGCGCCTATTACTAAAATATCACTCTCCATAAATTCATTTACAAGGTTATCAGACAATTGTATAGCTTTTTGTTGCTCTTCATTCAACTCTCCCTGATGAAAAATAGCATCTACGAACGTATCATCAGGAAAGGGTAAGTTATCGTAGGCTACATCTCTATCCGTTACCTTCGCGTTGGGGTATTTGGCCAGTATTTCTGAAATAATGGCCTCTACCTCATTTCGACTAATGGAGGTTCCTTTTGCTGCACTGGAGTTAATTTTTAATACTTTCATTTCACCAAGTTTTAAGATTTACCTTAATGACGATTGATATTTTAAAATGAGGACCGGTTTTGTTTCATATTTTCGGTACTAACTGGTTGCAGCATTATCGAGTTGGCACTGTATCCAAGGGCTGTTGTGTATGGCTGTGTTTAGTGCAGAAAAGCCGTGGTAATCTCCTTAGAATGGAGAAACTGCTGCACCCGTCAAAATTCCTTACGGTTGTAATCCTATTCCTAAACCTGCACACGTAATGCTATCGCTATATGTACGCCAGGTGAGAGTTGCAGTCGAGCAGGCTCTGGAGCGCATTTAGCAAAGCGTAATGCGTTCCTATTTTCTTTCTAAGCCCCAACATGTAGCATTTATAATGCGGATATTTTCGGCAAACTCATTTTGATCAAGAATCTCAAGAACCACTTATGAGTTTCAC
>NZ_VKDC01000045.1 GCF_007097395.1 Fulvivirga sp. M361 | reverse complement strand
AGGAAACTTTTGATCAGGCATTAGCGGGTAAGAAAGTAGGCTTGGTACGTGCTGATAGTGGCTTTTATACCGAAGAGTTACTCAGCTATTTAGAAGAGAAACAGCACAACTATATCATGGCTGTAAGGATGTACCCTAATGTAAAAAGTGCTGTCTGGGGACTTGATAACTGGATAAGTTTGAGCCCAGGGATTGAACTCAACTCCATGATATTTTCCCACGAAAATGGAAAACCAAGAAGATACATTGTCGTCAAAAAGCAGGTGGATATCCGCCCTGACTCAACAGGTAAACAGCTCTTTGATGAGCTACCCGGTTATCGCTATAGTTGTTATGTGACTAATCTGGACTTGCCCCTTGATCAGATATGGAATATCTATAACACGTGGGCCGATTGTGAGAACAGGATTAAAGAATTGAAAGATGATTTTGGGCTAGATAGTTTTTGCCTGCAGGATTTTTGGGCTACTGAAGCCTCATTCCGATTTATTATGGTAGCCTATAACCTGATGAGTTTATTCAGACATTTTGCCCTTAATCATCATAATAGGGCCACCCTTAGAACTTTAAAATCCTATTGCTTTGCATTAGGAGCTTGGACAGTAAGCCATGCCAATAAAACGGTATTGAAAATCTCTCTAACTGCTAAAAAAAGACCATGGATGAAGGGAATATTTTCTCAAATCAATAACCTAAGCCCTCCTTTCAATTATTCCAATGCATAATCCGGGTTTAATCCAGGGATAATATGTAGTGCATGATCTTAAACCGAAATCCTGAACCTTTTGTTACCTGTAACATAATACCTTTTAATGGATATAATGATCTTTATAACCACTACGTAATGTGCTGCCACCTACCTATCATTCTGCTATAAATTTGTTAACATTGAACGTTTAATATCGAAACCAGAGTAACAACCAGATCAACCTTGGCGCAAGAGCCTGATAATATAATATCGGAAATAAAATCGGGAAGCAAGCCGGCTTTTGAAAAAGCTTTTCGTCAATACTATGGAGCTTTACTCAACTTTGCAAAAGGCATGCTAAAGGATGAAGATGCTGCTGAAGAACATGTCCAGGAAGTATTTATAAAACTCTGGGAAATGCGTGATAAACTTAAGCCCGATCTGAAGCTCTTTCCATATTTATTGACCAGTGTTAGAAACAGGTGTCTGAACCAGGTTAAACACAAACAGGTAGAACAGAAGTATATTAACTATACTCAGAAACAGTATCGGGACCAGGTCCTTTCTTACAGTGACTATGACATTGAAGATGAAATTATAGAGAAGTTACAGTATTCTATCACCTTACTTCCGGATAAATGCCGTGAAGTTTTTCATTTAAGTCGTTTTGAAGGGTTTAGTCATAAGCAAATCGCTGAAAAACTTAAGATAAGTACCAAGACAGTAGAAAATCACATTACTAAAGCTATGAAAATTATTAGAAAAGAACTTTTAGTAATTATGAACATACTTGTAATCCTGATAGGGGAATTATAACTTAAGATTGTTAGTTACTTGATGGAGCTGAACCAAGACGATATCAACGAGGCAGAGCTGCTGGCTTATCTTAAGGGAGAAGAAGTTACAGCTGATCAGCGCCTCAATATAGAACGCTGGCTTGAGGACGAGACCAATCGTATGGAAGCGCGGCGCATTTACCAGGCGTGGGAGTTGTCGTTGCTTGCTGCGCCAGGCACGGCAGATGTGGATCGGGCCTTAAAAGATGTAAAGACCAGGTTGGGATGGGAAGCGGACATTAAAACGATGCCGATATCAGGTGCTTCCAGGTGGTGGTGGGCAGCGGCTAGTGTGATTGTATTGGGAATAGCGTTTGTATCGGTACGTTACTTGCTAACGGACAATACAGTAGTATTGCAAGCCCAGGAAAAAGTTGAGGAATATACATTGGAAGATAAAACCCTGGTAAGTTTAAAAGAAGGTAGTGAAGTATCTTATTTGCCCACAACGTTCAATGAGCTTGATATCAGAACGGTTGGCCTAAAAGGAGAAGCATTTTTTGAAGTAGCTCATAATGAAGAAAAGCCCTTTGTGGTAACCACTTCAGATGCCGAGATAAAGGTATTGGGCACAAAATTTTTGGTGCAGGCTTTTGATAATAAACCTACTGAGGTACTGGTGAAGGAAGGGAAGGTACAGGTTACTTACCTGCTTTCAGGAGATGTAGTAGTGTTGAAGGCCGAGGAAGAAGTAGTGGTTGCTGAGAATGAAGCCCCTGTGGTAAAAACATCAGATGATAATCAGCTTTATTGGAAAACAGGAGTGATGACTTTCAAAGAAGTTTCGCTTGGTAAAGTCTTTGAAACGTTATCCCAGGAGTTTGAGATGGAAATAACTACTAAAAATGAAGCTATACTCTCTTGTAAGATTACAGCAACCTTCAAAAAGCAATCACTTAATACCATCATTGAAGTTATTGAGACAACACACAACCTGAACAGTACTAATAAAGAAGGCATCATTACTTTTGAGGGAGATGGATGTCAATAGACGAATAATATTCGTTTTTTCTTTTAGCTTTTTCTGTTTTAACGCAAAGGCTCAGGTAAAGCAAAATTCATTTTCATTTCATGAAGAAAGCTATCCAAAGATACTTCAGGTAATATCGGATGCTTATGAGTTGTACTTATCTTATGATCCTAAAATTTTTGATGGAGAACCAACAGTGACTGTGAAATTCACTGACAAAACGGTATATGAAGTACTCGATCAGCTGCTTGGTGATAAATTCCATTATAAGATCATTCAGGATTATGTCGTCATTAAGAAATCAATAGTGCCTGAGGTTGAAGCAGAGGCTGAACCATCCCAGCTTACACCAGTAGCTGCTAATCCTGTGTACTTACCGACTGTATATGATACTATCAGGTATGAAAAGATCATAGTTAAATATGATACACAGGTAGTAATACAAGAAAAAGTATTCTATGATACAGTGCGTATAGAGAAGGTCCAGGTAGTTTATGACACAGTACAGGTTTCTACGGAAATCCGGCAACCTGAAAAGCCATGGCAATTTATTCCTTATTTAACTCCTAATCTATGGATGCGCAGAAACGGGAATTCAAATACTGATTATCGGGGGTTAGGCTTTGGGTTGATGGGGCGTTATAGTTTAAATAATCTACGGTTTCATGCCGGGGTAGAGTATAATTACTCTGTCAATAATGTATCATTCACCCGTTCCGAAACGATCAGTCAGCAGAGCATTGATACGGTCTCTACATTCTTTATTATTGAAGATGGAGTGAGAGTTCCGGTATATGTGGTGGATACTACAGAAGTAGAAACGGAGGTCAATCAAAAAGTGGACAGACAAAACAGCTTTCAGTCACTATCTTTTTTTGTGGGTGCAGGGTATTTCTTAGAGATAGGTAAAGTTTCAATAGGAGCTGAACTGGGTTTTTTAGCCAGTAGCATTATAGATGGCGATGAAGTATTCAATTTTAGCAATGGGGAGATCACCGGGAATTTAGACTATCAGAGCCCGCAGTTAAACGTTTCGCTAAACTTGCCTGTAATCATTAGGCAGGGAGATTTTGAACGTTTTGAAGTTGTGCCTTATCTCCGGTTTGGCCTGGGGCCAGATTTTAAACCTCCGCTAAAATCTAATGACAGATACGTTCTGGGGGTACGATTAGGAATTATTTTATAATTGTTTCGAAGAGCTATAGGGGATTTGGAGGTCCAGGTGGTTTCTTAGGTATAACCATAAGAAATAGTCAACATGAAACTAAGTTTATCAAACCAATTTAAGATGAAGCGAAACGTTTCACTTATTTTATTTGGCCTGTTTTTGACACTACGTTCACTTGCTGTTGAAAACACTACAATTACAGAGCGTTATTTAAAGCCCCTTGCCTGCGACGCTGAATTTACCTATCAATTGAATACCTTGCCCTCGGGTGTTCATTTATACACTTTTACAGCTAATGATACAGACCCGTCCAAAACCTACGAATGGGATTTCGGAGGTAATCGTCAGGTAGAAGGACGCGAAGTAGAACACATATTCTTTGATGGTGGTGGTTGGTTGGTGAAACTTACTGTTACCGACGGCGGAGAGGTTTGCCATTCTTCTCAGAATGTGACGGTGGATGGCGTTGGCATACCCTGTTTTTTCAATGTAACAAAAACCGCTGAAGATTCTGTTATATTTGAGCCCTTTACACCCTTCGGCTCCGCTTCGGTGGCTTATTCACTTGATTTTGGAGATGGTAACATCCAGTCAGACACATCTGATTTTGGAGGGCTTCTTCCGGTTATCAGGTATAAATATCAGCTTCCCGGTAACTACACGGCATGTCTGACCAGCGCCAATGCTTCGGATGGTACTGATGCATGTACATATTGTAAAGAGATCACCATCAGTACGGGTTCTGATCCCAATACCTGTAATGCTAACTTTAGCTATACCATAGATTCCACAAGTACAGCCGGGGTACGTGCTTATACATTTACAGCAGAAGATACAGACCCTTCTAAAACCTATGAATGGGATTTTGGAGGTAATCGTCAGGTAGAAGGACGCGAAGTAGAACACATATTTTTTGATGGTGGTGGTTGGTTGGTGAAACTTACCGTTACCGATGGCGGAGAGGTTTGCAATTCTTCTCAGAATGTGACGGTAGATGGCGTTGGCATACCCTGTTTTTTCAATGTTACAAAAACCGCTGAAGATTCTGTTGTATTTGAGCCCTTTACCCCATTCGGCTCCACTTCGGTGGCCTATTCATTTGATTTTGGAGATGGTAGTGCCGTACAATCCGATACATTGGAGTTTGGAGGTCTTCTTCCTGTTATCAGGTATAAATACCAGCTTCCGGGTGATTATAGAGCATGTCTGACCAGCGCCAATGCTTCGGATGGCACTGATCCATGTACATATTGTAAAGAGATCACCATCAGTACGGGTTCTGATACTACTGTCTGCAATGCTAACTTCAATTATACCGTTGATTCTGCAACTACAGCTGGAATACATACTTATGTATTCACAGCAGAAGATACAGATCTCTCAAAAACCTACCAATGGGACTTTGAAGGACAACGGCAAGTGAAGGGACGTGTGGTAAAACATATCTTTGAAGACGCAGGGAATTGGAGTGTTTCGCTCATTGTTAAAGATGGCATTGATTCTTGTCAATCTATCCAAATAATACGGCCACCACAGCCAGAACGCTGCTTTTTTAACATAGCACGTGATCTTATCACCAATACTATCAAAGTAGAACCCTGGGCCGTATTATCATCGGCTTCCCAAGCCTACACACTGGATTTTGGAGATGGTACAGTAGTTACAGATACAACGGAATTTGGAGGAAGTTTGCCAATTCGTGAACATACGTACGCCTCAGCAGGTAATTACCAGGTATGCTTAAATGTAACAGATGATCAGGGAGCCATATGTAGTTTCTGTGAAACGGTTGTGTTAGACCCATCCAACGGAGGATTCTGTAATGCAGGCTTTACTTTTGAGGCGGATAGCATTCAACCCCTCAGGTATGTATTTACTGCCAATGACCAGGATTTAATCAAAACATTTAATTGGACAGTAGAAGGAGGTTTTCAGGCTTCAGGCCCTGTCTTAGACTTCCTATTCCCTGATGCGGGATTATGGACGATAAATCTTATGGTAAGTAATGGAACGGATACTTGCTCTACTTCTCAAACATTGTTCATAGATACTCCATCTACAGACTCTTTATATATACAAGGAACGCTACGAGCAGATTTGCAGCCTGTGAACGGTGGAATACTTGAGCTCTACAGGAAAAATGAGGATTTATGGAAGAAGCATGCTACTACCACCACAAATAATGGTACATATCGCTTCTCAGGCTTATCCAAAGGTACGTACCTGATCCATGCACGTGGTGATGAGAGCAACTTTACAACGTTCATACCTACCTATTTTGTCAATGGAATCGCCTGGCAGGATGCGTATACTCTTGACCTGACCGGTGCTGCAGAGGAAGTAGACATTACCTTAATCAGGTCTCAAAGCTTATCGAGGCAGGGGCAAGGTGTCTTACAAGGGCGTGTTACCATAGAGGGTGATCCGGCTCCACAAAACGATGCATACGTTGTTCTTTTGAAAGATGCCACATCATCTCGTGCTATTGAGTGG
The DNA here is from genome assembly GCF_007097395.1 of Fulvivirga sp. M361. Taxonomy (GTDB): domain Bacteria; phylum Bacteroidota; class Bacteroidia; order Cytophagales; family Cyclobacteriaceae; genus Fulvivirga. The sequence continues at coordinate 47,262 of NZ_VKDC01000045.1, read as the reverse complement.
ACTATGTCTTCCAATGATGAGTCGTTCCAATTTGATCAACTGCCGTTCGGAAAGTATCACCTGACATTGGAAAGGCCTTCTATGACGGTACAACAAACCTATGTATTAAGTGAAAGTAATCCTGATGTGAGAGACATTGAGCTGGGCAATGGCAGGATCACCAGTCTGGAGGATGAATTAGTACCCGAGGCCTATGCCATATACCCAACGATTGTTGAAGACCGCGTGAACGTAAGAAGCACAGGTGGTACCGGAGAGGTAATCATTCAGTTAAGATCTGCTACGGGTAAGGCATTCTTTACTACAAATTCTACCCTTTTAGAGGGAGAGGTAAAGGAACTCATCTTACCTGTCGGAATGCCTGATGGGCTATACTTCCTGGGAATACAGGATAAAAACGGAAATATTAAAGTTCACAAACTCATTAAAAATTAGGGGAGTACCCTGATTGTGTTGGTAACCATCGCGGAACGTTTTCCTGTTTTGCGATGGTTTTACATTTTATCAAATATCGGTCACTGCAGTCTACTTACCTTGTGACGGTGACCATATTCTTTTGATTGTATTCCTTGTTTCAACGAAGCTTTAGTAATTTTATCCTTACTATGGTTCGATCAAGTTTCTTATACCTCCTTTTTTTCTGGACAAGTTTTAATCTGCCTGCACTGGCCCAGTTATCAATGCCTGCTATTTTCACTGATCATATGGTGTTGCAACGCAACCAGTTGGTGCCGGTTTGGGGAACGGATCTACCCGGTCATGAAGTGACTGTAACACTGGGAGATGAAAAGCTTACTACCTTTGCAGACGAACAGGGTATCTGGCGTGTTCAACTCAAGGAAAAAACGGCCGGTGGGTCATATACATTGTCAGTTTCCGGTACAAGAACGCTTACTTTTTCCGACGTGCTTTTTGGTGATGTATGGATATGTTCCGGGCAGTCAAATATGGAGTGGCCGGTAGAACGGGTAAATAATGCCAAAGAAGAAATCGCTAACGCCAGCCAACCCACTATGCGGTTGTTCACCATAAAGAACCAGCTGAATTTTCGACCGGCAGATGATGTGATAGGTGCATGGACGGCATGTACTCCTGAAACAGCCAGGCGCTTTTCAGCCGTAGGTTACTTCTTTGGAAGAAAGCTTCAGAAAGATCTCGATGTGCCTATTGGCCTGATCAGCAGTAATTGGGGTGGTTCTATGATTGAACCATGGATAAGCGCTGAAGGCTTTACCCAGGACCGGCTGAGTACCCGTGTAAAGGAAATCAGTGAAATGGATTACGAATTAACGTTGAAAGAAATAGAAAAAAAACGCAAACTATGGAAGACTTCACTCCAAAAACTCGATCATGGACTGAATGAGAAGTGGATGTTGAATGACTTCAATACCGGTGACTGGAATAAAATGGAGATACCTGCCCTCTGGGAAGATGCCGGACACAAGGAATTAGATGGCGTGGTGTGGTTCAGGAAAAGTTTTAAACTGAAAGCGTCGGACTTAAACCAAAAAGAACCACAGGTACATCTCGGCCCTATAGATGATAGTGACCAGACCTATATCAATGGTACTCTCATTGGTGAAACCGTTGGAAAATGGAATGCAAAGCGACACTACTATTTTGATCCGTCCTTGTTACAAAAGGGTGAAAATACCATTACGGTGAGAGTAGAAGATATGCGCGGTAATGGTGGGTTGCATGGTAATGCTGAAGATTATTACATCATGGCAGGTGAGCGGAAAATCATGTTGGATGGGAGTTGGAAATACAAAATAAGTATAGATCGTTTCCCGCTTCCTCCAAAAGCGATAGACAAAAATTTTGGGCCTACCATTCTATATAACGGAATGATAAGCCCTATTGTACCCTATGGTATCAAAGGGGTGATTTGGTACCAGGGCGAAAGTAATGCTTTTGATGCGAAACGTTATGAAGAACTTTTTCCCATGCTTATTAACAACTGGAGACAACAATGGGATCAGGGTGATTTTCCTTTCCTGTTTGTACAACTTGCTAATTTCAGGGCTGTTGATATGGATCCCAATGTGCCTGTTGGCTGGGCTGAACTACGTGATGCACAACGAAAAACTTTGAAAGTTAAGAACACCGGAATGGCGCTGGCTATAGACATCGGTGAAGCAGATGATATTCATCCCAGGAATAAGCAGGAGGTAGGCAGGCGTCTTGCTATTTCTGCATTAAGAGTGGCTTATGGGAAAGATATAATTCATTCGGGCCCGTCTTTGGCTGATATAAATGTGCTGTCAGGTAAAGTGGTTTTAACCTTTGATCATATAGGTGAAGGATTAAAAACATCAGATGGTATTGCGCAGTTAAAAGGTTTTGCGCTGGCGGGTGAAGATGGTAAGTTTGTGTGGGCGAAGGCTGAGATCACCGGACTGAATGAGGTGACTCTGCAACACCCTGAAGTAACTGCACCGAAACAGGTAAAATATGGCTGGTCGGACAACCCCGGGTCACTTAATCTGGTGAATTCTGCAGACCTTCCTGCTGTACCATTCAAAAAAGATATTTAAGCCATGCATTTTTAATGGAAGTTGCATAAAATGGCCTCTGTTATGACATGTACTGTTCGGTCAGAGACTTTGACTTAGTTATTTTTTTCTTCTAACGTTCCGTCCGCATGTTTGGCAAAACGTCCTTTTGATTTTTCGTGAACATGATCATTTGCAGGCCATGGCCATCCTCCAAACCCTGTTCGTTGATAATCTATCATAGTTTCATGAATTTGCTGTTCTGTGTTCATCACGAAAGGACCATGTTGTACTACTGGCTCATTCATAGGCTTTCCCTGAAGTAGTAATAGTTGAGCTTCTTTATCACCATTTTTGATGTCAACCCATACGTCCGGTTGTAGTTCAGCGACATGTTCGGGAGTTATTTTTTGTCCTTGAAGGGTGATTTCCATTCCTTCATAAAAATACAAAGATCTGTTTACATCAGGATGTGCTGCCGGAAGCTGCCATCTGGCGTTGGCCTCCATTTTAATTGTCCAGATAGCTACTTCATGTTCATTAATGGCTGCCCATGAATCGGGAGTCGTTTCAGGGCCTTTTACATCACCAAGAGTGCCTGATATCACACTTACAGACGTCTTTTTTTTAGTGTCATCTTGATGGACATCTATCGGAATATGTTCGTTCCACAACATTTTGAAGTGGGGGGCTACAAACTTGTGTTTGGCCGGTAAATTTAGCCATATCTGAAACAACACCAGCGGATTGTCCTGGTTCTGGTGTAACAAAGGGAACATTTCTGAGTGTAATACACCCTTGCCTGCGGTCATCCATTGTACATCGCCATTTCCAAACCGGCCGGCAGCGCCCATTGAGTCGCAATGATCTACCCAACCTTTTTGTACGATCGTGATGGTCTCGAAGCCTCTGTGCGGATGTTGCGGGAAGCCTGGTATTTTCTGGCCATGATACATTCGCCAGCCATCTTTTACCGTAAAATCTTGCCCCAGGTTTCTGCCAGCCAGTGATGCCGCAGGCCCCATTTCCTCAGTTCCTTCAGGATAATGGTCCTCATGATAGACGCAAAATAAGAAGGGGTCTTGTGTTACCCAGGGGAAACCTAATGGTTTAATACTTTTAATAGCACTGTTGCCCATACGCTGATTGTTTAATGGATACAACAGTAAAAATAGTGTTGTTTTTTTGCTATCACCCGGAAAAAATCAAGAATTGTCTTATATCGACATTACTGAAGTATGCTGTTGACCCAATAGGTTTTGCTCAGGGGACATCTGCATCGAAAGGACTAATACCGGGAGGATTGAACAATCCCCAACGATCGACAACATAGTTCCACTTATCAAAACCACTTACCCATTCAATGAATAACAAACGATATTCTTCTACTTCACGCCTGAGTAAATCGAAATATTGGACTTCTTCAAAACCGAACATGTCCAGACTATTTAATTGTACGATAAGGTCCCGGGCAGATTTCCTAATGATGGTCGCTGCCTCCATGCGAATGTCAAATAGATCAGCTCCTTCAGCTCCGGCGACTTTCACGGTGAGATTAGCGGCGTCTTCCAGCATGAACCCTTTGGTGGTTAACAAATGCTCGTTGTCGTCAGGTATTAAATCGGTTAGGGTCTTTACGATATCGAATATTTCTCTTCCTTTTTTATAGATAGGCAGTTGTTCAGGTTTTGAGTAATCATCTTCATCGTCAAACATTGGGGCGTCATTTTGTTCAATCTCAAATATAAACGTTCGGGCAATATGTCAAAGCTATTTGGGCAGTAGATATGGTTTCATTTTGGGTGATTTTGATCATAGCCCTTTAATTTTTGATTACGTTTTGATTTAGTATTTTAAGCTGGTTTATGTGACAAATACCTGTGCCGGTACTCAGGTGATAAAACAGGACTTCTCAGCACCTTTTTCTACGAATAAGCCTTGTTACATTGTAGATGTGGATAAAACGTGACTTTTTTTGGCTGGAGTGCTTTGGTATGAATATGTTCATCTGAATGATGAAAAGTTGATTCATCGAAATTGACTTGATACTTCAACGGACCAGGCTCATTATTGATATTATATAAGTATTGTTAATACAGGACGTTACTGTAGCTGGAACAGTGTTTACAAGCAATACTGTGAAGTACCCTATACCATGAGTCGTATACATGATAGCACTACCGGAATGAAGACAAAAGTGATTATCTCTTTTGTTCTTGCCATTGTCACGTTTGTAACATTGGGAAGTTTGGCCTATCGGAGTTTTGAAAAACTGTTGGAAGCTATCCACCAGATCACAGAACCCAATGATAAGCTGAGAGGTATGAATACTATTATTATGCACCTTTCAGAGGCAGAGAGCAGCAGCCGGGCGTATGCTATTTCCAGGAAGAAAGAATATTATAATAAGTACAAACTAAAAATAGAAGAGGTAAATTCTGATGTCCATAGCCTGGTGTCGGGAGATTGGCAGGGAAGGGTGGAAAAACAAAAACTGGATTCGATATCATTACTACTTAACAGAAAAGTGCTGGAACTTCAACGCTTTTTACGATCCAGAGCTGGTGATAAAGTGAGTTATACAGAGAAAGCGTTGGAACAAATCGATCAAAGTGGAATTGATTCTACTTCACTCACCACTTTTTTCAGAAAGAAATCGACCACTACCAGTTTAGTGGATACCGTTTTGGTCTACAAACCTGTAGAAGATATAGAACAAGCAAAGGGTATTTTCAATAAGATCAAAAAACTTCTCTCACGAAAAGAGCCGTCTGTAACGGATCAGGTGGATACAGTAACTCGTATTATGCATGAAACAGAGTATGAATATGATACGAGTGAAGTGTTTCAGCCAGATACTGTAATGATAAGTGAGGTAAAAAAAATACTGCAGCAGATACGTCAGGAAGAATATGATCACCACCGCAGCGATATGGCCCGTGAGATGCGGCTTTTGGAAGCCAATTCAGTGATCATTGAGCAGATTAAGGCAGTAATAAAGGACCTGGAGGATTCGGAAAGTCGATATTACTCGAGGAAAAAAAAACAGGCGCATATCATTGTAAGAGATAATCTTATGTTCATCGTGCTGATCATAGTTCTGGCGTTTTTAGGTTGTTTTATATGTATTCTCTTAATTTTTGGCGATATATCCAAGAGTAATTTTTATAAATCAAGGCTGGAGAAGGCAAAGCTAAGGGCGGAGCAACTGGCCCGTGCCAGGGAGCAGTTTTTAGCCAATGTAAGCCACGAGTTAAAGACACCCCTGAATGCCATACTGGGTTTTTCCGAGCAGCTCACCAAAACCAAAATGCCTGAAGAACAACGTTCCTATACTTCTATTATATATAATTCCTCCAGCCATTTACTGGCACTTGTGAATGACGTTCTTGACATGTCCAAGATAGCCGCAGAAGGGTTTAAACTGATAAAGGCACCTTTTACACTTCAGGAGGTGATGAACGAAACATATCTCACCTTTCAGCAAAAAGCAGAAGACAAAGGCATTGAATTGAAAAAAACAGCGGAAATAAGTTTAGATCAAAAGCTTGTGGGAGATGTTCTTAGGTTTAAGCAGGTACTTTTCAACATAGCAGATAATGCTATTAAATTCACAGATAGTGGAGAAGTGGTACTTCATGTTACTTCACAGGAGCAGAAGCCGGGAAAAATGGAAGTAACGGTAAGTGTAAGAGATAGTGGCATAGGGATCCCAAAAGAACAATTAGACCGTGTTTTTGATAATTTTTATCAAGGGGATAGCACAATGACTAAAAAACATCTGGGTACAGGCCTTGGCCTTGCCATATCCCATAAACTGGTGCTGGCCATGGGGGGTGAAATTAAAGTGGAGAGTGAGTTGGATGTTGGTACATGTTTCATGATTAAGATACCGTTTGAAGTACCCGAGGAGGGAGAAAAAGCCGTTGAGACCGACCATATTTTACATTATGATCAACTGAAACGGGCACATATTCTCATCATTGACGATGATAAATTCAATACTGCCCTACAGCAAACCATTTTAGGGACTAAAGTAAGGAGATTGACCTGTGTAAATAGCGCACGAGAAGCGCTTTATAAGTTAAATACACATTCCTATGACCTGGTACTCACAGATATTCATATGCCTGACATTGACGGAACGCAGTTTTTAAAAAAACTGCGTCAGGGGAAATCACCCAATAAGAATATTTCGGTAATAGCCGTTACAGCTGATAGCTCAAAAACGCGTAAGTCATGGCTGAATAAATACGACTTCGACGATATTATTTATAAACCATTTCATGAGGAAGCGTTGCTGTCAGTGGTTTGTTCTTCACTGGCGAAGGCAGAGGTGCCATCAACGATCACTACATCGACTCCAATACAGTTATCTTTGGACACGTTATCGGTTTTTGCTGGAGGTGATACAAGGACCATCGCTGTACTGTTGGATGTATTTTATGATAATGCATTGAAGGACCTGAAGCAATTGAGGCGCTTCTTTGCCATGAAGGATTTTATCCATGTTAAAGAAATGGCGCATAAAATGCACTCGCCATTTGCACAACTGGGGCTGTCGAAAGTCACGGACCATCTACGATCATTGGAAACAAGTACTGAAATGCCGTCAGATACTGTTTTTAAACAAATTATGGAGGATATAGACAAATCGTTGGTATTGGTGAAAGAGAAAATAGGGGAGTTGGAAGTGACAGTTGATAAAAATGTGTCAAGAGTCGATATTGAATAGCTTTAACTTTTTATAGAGCGTTTTTCGATCGATGTTGAGCATTTTCGCAGCCTTGGATTTATTGTAACGCGATTCTATTAAGGCAGATTCAATGAGTTCTTTTTCCTTATGGGCGGTGATATTTTTTAAGTCATATGCTTTATATGGTTCATCTTCATGGTCCGGGGAAGGGATAAAGGTATTTTCTATCACTTCTGAGGGAAGGTCGTTTTCCTGAATTACTTCACTGACAGTGAGTAGTACAGCTCGCTTCACCACGTTTTTTAGCTCGCGCAAATTACCAGGCCACGCATATTGACAAAGGTGATTTAAGGCGGCTTTACTGAACCCCATTACCTGCTTATTCAGAGACTGGTTGGCCATCCTGAGAAAATAGTCTGCGAAAATAGGAATGTCGGTGCCTCGCAGGCGCAAAGGAGGTATTTCAATGGAAAACTCATTCAGTCGATGATAAAGGTCTTCCCTGAATTCACCCTCTTTCATCGACATTTTAAGATTTTCATTAGTTGCCGCTATTATTCTGACATTGACAGTAATGGTTTGATTGCTACCTAATTTTCTTATCGAGCGGTCTTGAAGAGCCCGCAGAAGTTGTACCTGTATTTCATAAGGCAGGTTTCCCACTTCATCCAGGAAGAGTGTACCTCCGTCAGCCTGTTCAAAACACCCTATTTTATCCGAATGGGCACCTGTAAAAGCTCCCTTCACATGGCCGAAAAGCTCACTTCCTGCAATATCCTTAGGTAAAGCCCCGCAATCTACAGCAACAAAAGGCTTATCTTTCCTCAGGCTTTTATCATGAATAAGCCGGCTTACATATTCTTTTCCTGTGCCACTTTCACCTGTTATGATCACAGACATTTCCGTAGGAGCGACCAGGTCAGTGTGTTCCTGTATCTTGAGGGAAGCAGCACTCTTGGTTTTCAAGAAGTGATCATTATTTGGGTCAACAGACCGGGCTACTTCCTGGTCTGCGGAAAGAGCATTTTTGATAATGGCCAATAATTCTTCCGGATCTATGGGTTTACTGATATAGTCTATAGCTCCAAGTTTCATGGCTTCAACGGCGGATTTGATATCCGCATAGCCTGTCATTAATATAACGGGAAGCCCTTGATAGGTTCGTTGTACCTCTTTCAGTAACTCCAGCCCATAATGGTCCGGCAGACGAAGGTCTGTAATTAGCATATCATAGTGCTGCTTTTTTAGCTGGGTGATGCCTTCGTTACCATTCATAGCAGCGTCAACATGATAAAAGCGACTCAGGAATGTCTTTAACATCAGGTTGAATGAAGCATCATCATCAATAACCAGGAGTTTTTTCATAAGCATCAGGTCCAATACATGAGCTGCAGAAACAGTACATATTTCTTACTTACTTAGATACGTGATGTCAGCCCGATATAACAACCGTATGTTGATATTTTCGTTGTACTGCATTTTAACAGGTTGATTGAAGTGGCAGTAGAGCCAACCTGCTATAATGATCGTTATCAGATACAAAAAAAGGCGTCTGTATCAGACACCTTTTTATGAACAAGACGGACCACGAAATTGGGAATCTTATTCTATATGAACGGTTTAGGTTAAATGTTGACCTGGACAGTCAGACACCTAGGGTTATTCTTTCGTCTCGAGTAACTTTCCTTCTTTGTTATATACCAACGTCAGGGCACTTCCGGTGTCATCTTTTACCAGAATTTCGTAATCTTTAGTGCCTTCTTCTTTACCGGTTACTTCGTGAATTTTAACCAGTGTCCAGGTGGCGTATTCGCTGTCGCTTACAGCGGTACGAACTTCCATGGGTAACTCTTCAACTTTGATCTCCTTTTTGGCGGGGTCCTGATCAATACTGAATCCTTCTAATGAAAATGTTAAAGCCATCATGGTAACAAGCAGTGTGAAAATTGTCTTTCTCATGGTATTTTAAAGTTTGATTTATTTTACTCAACCCATTACCAACGACATGCCATAAAATCGAAATCATGTTAAATAATTGATAATCATATATTTAAAATGAAATCAATACTTCTTGTTCCATAAAGCCTTGTGGATGGTGTCAACGCTTTGTGGAGGTTATCAGCAAAAAACGTAAAAGTTTTTTTATCCTCAAAGCGGGTCATAAGAACTACTCCTAAAATTAGAATTGTTGGATTCATGGCAAAGTGATCTGGACAGAGCTATTGACACATTTAAATTATTGTTGGTTGACTTGTATAAACTCTCACTTTTGGTATCTTCATGACGCAATGGGAAGAACGATTATAGTATCCAACAGGCTACCTGTTAAAGTTGCCAAAGACGAAAATGGAAAGCTTAGGTACAAGTCAAGTGAAGGTGGTTTAGCTACCGGGCTAGGCTCCGTCTATAAGGATGGGGATAATATTTGGGTAGGTTGGCCAGGCTTCCACTTTGATAATGAAGAGGAAGAGAAAGAGGCAGCGGCCAAATTAAAACTGGAAAATATGAAACCAGTTGCGCTGACTGAGGAAGAGATTGAATTGTATTATGAAGGGTTCAGTAACGAAACACTTTGGCCCACTTTTCATTATTTCAACCAGAATGCACTTTACAAAAAATCGTATTGGCAGGCATACGAAGAGGTAAATCATAAATTTTGCAAAGAAGTTGTGGAGGTGGCCAACCCTGATGATACCATTTGGGTCCACGATTACCAGCTATTGCTGCTGCCGGGCTTGATACGTGAGAAACTACCCAGTGTTAGTATTGGTTTTTTTCTACACATTCCCTTCCCGTCTTTTGAGGTATTTCGATTGCTACCCTGGAGAAGGCAGTTGCTTGACGGGGTACTAGGTTCAGACCTGATCGGCTTTCATACATACGATGATATGCGTCACTTTCTGAGTGCGGTAAGCCGTATTTGTTTTATCAGTAATCAGCATGGACAGTTAAATAAGGACGGTCGTACGGTTGAGGTGGATTCCTTTCCGATGGGAATTGACTATGAAAAATATGCCAATAGCTCGGCTTCGCCCCAAACGTTAAGCAGGGAAGTGAAATTCAGGACATCTCTTGGGGCTCAAAAGCTTATGCTTTCTATTGATAGGCTGGATTATTCAAAAGGAATACCGGCAAGGCTTGAGATCTTTGATTTGTTTTTTCAGAAATACCCTGAATACCTGGGTAAGGTATCCTTGATGATGGTAGTAGTGCCTTCTCGGGATAACGTAGAACAATATCGTGGACTTAAGGAAGAGATTGACCTTCTGGTAGGCCGGATCAACGGTAAATATGGAGCAGTGAACTGGACCCCAATTCATTATTTTTATCGTTCCTTTCCTCTGAGTGATCTGTCCGCTTATTACAGAATGGCAGATGTAGCGCTGGTTACTCCTATGCGGGATGGTATGAACCTGGTTTGTAAAGAATATGTAGCTAGCCGACTTGACAAGCAAGGTGTATTGATCTTAAGTGAAATGGCCGGGGCTTCGAAAGAGCTTTCAGAGGCCATCATAGTGAACCCGAATGACAAACATCAGGTGCGTGATGCTATTAAGCGCGCACTGGAGATGACGGAAGAAGAGCAGATCCGGCATATGGAAATAATGCAAGCCTCCCTAAAAAAATACAATATCCATCATTGGGTAAAACTATTTATGGACCGTCTTCATGATGTGTTTGTTAAACAAAAGGAAATGACCACTAAGTTACTTGATAGTACTGCTGAAAAAACATTAATAGAGTCCTTCAGGAAAAGCGACAAAAAGCTACTTTTCCTTGACTATGATGGTACTTTGGCACCGTTTAATACGGACCCTACCCAGGCCGGTCCTGACGAGGAACTGCATGAAATAATAAAAGGGTTGACCAAAAACAAAAAGAATAATGTGGTTGTGATCAGCGGACGTGATAGAAATACACTAGAAAATTGGCTGGGACAACATGATATTGAGTTTGTAGCTGAACATGGAGTTTGGATCAAACACAAAGGAAAGGCCTGGGAAACAAGTGATAAGTTAGATAACTCCTGGAAGGATGATATTCGTCCGATCATGGAGATCTATGTCAATAAAACCCCGGGCTCATTTATAGAAGAAAAGGATTATTCCCTGGTCTGGCATTTCAGGAAAGTAGAGACAGGATTAGGTGAATTACGTTCACGTGAAATTATCAGTCATCTGAAGTATCTTGCCGTCAATATGAATCTGCAAGTGCTGGAAGGCAGTATGGTCGTGGAGATAAAAAATCTGGAGGTAAACAAGGGGAAAGCGGCTATGAAATGGGTCCAGGAGAAAGCAAATGACTTTATCCTGGCTATTGGCGATGATGCAACGGACGAGGATACGTTTAAAGCACTTCCGGATCAGGCGTTCACTATAAAAGTCGGAGATATCCATTCGGCAGCCCGATTTAGCCTCATGGAACCGAAACAGGTCAGGAACTTGCTTAAGCAACTGATCTGATAAGCTGATTATAGCTTGATCAGATCAGTTATTTGTGCGTTGTTTTTTGCGAACGATTAAAGTCTGACGTTCATAAGAAAGACTACAGGAAGTTAGGCTTGTCCAGTTTCCTGCTTATGCGGTAGGCTGCATTGACCAAACCCACGTGACTGTAAGCCTGGGGGAAGTTACCCCACATACTACCGGATTTTGCTTCTACATCTTCACTTAACAGCCCCAGATGATTACTAAATGAGCATAAATACTCAAAGGTATCAATAGCTTCACTTGTTCTGCCTACGCATGTTAGAGCTTCTACATACCAGAAAGCACAAATAAGGAAAGTAGTTTCCGGCGCTCCGAAATCATCTTTGTGGCGGTAACGGTAAAATAGACCTTCTGCTGATTTCAGGTCCTTTTCCAATGCTGTCAGGTGATCTTTCGTTTTTTGAGAGGACGGATCCAGGTAGTTCATCATGATCAGTTGAAGATCACTGGCATCCAGGTTTTTGGTACCGATAGCCTGAGTATATACCTTAAGGTCCGCATCGTAACACGCTTCAATTTTGTCTGAAGCAGACTTCATTAGCTTTGAAGCGAGCTTTGTGATCTTTTCATCTTTGAACATCTTACCGATCTTATACGCGGCTGAACTGCCCGCCCAGTGAAACAAGTAAGTATAAGAGTGGTATTGGCTCAATGTCCGGAATTCCCATAGGCCTGCATCAGGCTCTTCCATCAGTTCATCGATTTTTTTGAGTACGTCGTAGATCAGGTGCAATGAATCCGAACGCTCTGTGTTAATGAAACGACTATCTACGAACAGTGGGAGGAGGGCCAGGAGTATCTGACCATAGACATCATTTTGGATGTGTGTGTACGCCTGGTTACCTACTCTTACCGGTTTATTACCGAGGTATCCATCTAACTCTACGATACGTTCATCCAACCTTTCCTCTCCGGTGATACTATACAAAGGCTGGAAACGGTCTTTCGATTTTACACTTATGTTGACAATGTAATTAAAATACTTCTCTAATTCTTCGAAGTGACCTATGTTATTAAAGGCGGTTAAAGTATAATAGGTGTCTCTCATCCAGCAAAACCGGTAATCCCAATTTCGGGTGCTACCCGGCGCTTCGGGCAAGCTGGTAGTACCGGCAGCTATAATTGCACCTGTATCTTCATATTGATGAATTTTTAATGCCAAAGCGGAGCGATTGATATCAGCCTGATGAAATGTACTCACACTCATATTTTTCACCCATCCCCGCCAGTATATTTTGGTTTTGGTAAGGAAATCTTCACAAGTACTTCCTAAAGAGGCTTCCAACGGCGCTCCGTAGGTGAGCACCATGTATTTGGTTCCATCCAGCACGATAGGCTGGTCTGAAACAATATACGATAAAGAGAAATTGGTGGTCAGTCTAAGGTCTTTTTCGAGGCCTATATATTCAATATGATTACTTGCTTCATATTGAGCGGGTTTCAATTCCCCATATTGCCCGACAGGATGACAACACACTTTTACTCTGGGGTTTCCATCTAACGGTTGTATTTTTCGTATCAGCATGAGTGGTTTAAAGTACCGGTCATACTGATGAAAGCGTGGAGCATAATCTGTAATGCGGTACCGGCCTTCTGCACATGTGATTTCGGTGCATAGTATATTGGTATTCTCCAGGTAATACTGCTCACTGTTTTTGATCTCACCAGCAGGTTTTATTGAAAATTCACCACCTTTTTGCTTGTCCAGCATAGCGCCGAAGATAAAGCTGCTATCAAATCTTGGCCAGCACATCCATTCAACGTTGGTGTTTTTGTGAATATGGGCCTGGTAAGAACAGTTTCCTATCAAACCGTAATCATACGTGTGTCTTGTCATACTTTCTGTTGTGATTGGTAATTAAGATGATTAATGACCAGACTTCCGGCACCAAGGATAGGAGCGCTCTGGTTCGGTAGTCCTGAGGGTTCGATTTTTACTTTTTCCCGGTAAACAGTCATTAAGTTTTTTTCCAGGTGACGTCGTGTTGGTTCAAATATAAGGTCACCTGCCATGGCAAGCCCACCAAACAAAAAAATGGTTTCAGGATTTGTATGTGCTACAGTGTCGGCCAGTTTACTGCCCAGTACCTGTCCGGTATATTCGAAGGCATCTTTAGCCACTTTATCACCTTTTAAAGCGTATTCGGAAATCATTCTTGTGGAAAGATCGTCAAAGCTTATTTTGCGCAACTCACTCATTTCAAGGTGATCTGCCAACATCTTGTACACGGTACGTTTAATGCCGGTGGCAGAAACATAGGTCTCCAGACATCCTTTTCGTCCGCAGCCGCAAAGCCTGCCGTTAGGATTTACGATAACATGACCTAATTCGGCAGCAAAGCCATCAAAACCATGTACCAGCTGCCCGTTACATACTATACCTGACCCTAGCCCCGTACCTAATGTGATCACAATGAAATCTTTAAGACCTTTGGCATTGCCGTATACCATTTCTCCCATAGCCGCCGCGTTGGCGTCGTTGGTAATCACTATGGGAGCATCAAAGTGAGTGCCTAATATATCGGCCAGTGGTACAATTCCTTTCCACTGAAGGTTTGCCGCATGTTCAATAGTACCTCTGTAATAGTTGGCATTAGGTGCCCCCACACCAATTCCTCTTATGGGTGTATCCGGGGCTACTTGCTGAGCCCCTGCTTTAATGGCAGTAGCTAACTCATGTATATAGTCTTCAAATTTAGAATGGACAGCTGTTTTGATCCTGTCCTGAAATAATACGTTACCATCCTGATCTATTAATCCAAACTTGGTATTCGTACCTCCTATATCTATTCCTGCGATCATTGATTTTATAAAGTAGTGTGAATGTGTGACTTGCTAAGTTACTGAGATGAACCTTGGGGGGGTGATTTATCCAGATGATATTTTACCAGGTCGTTGATGGGTTCTTTAATGATCTTACCTACTGTTATTTTTTTTGCTGACGCCACTTCATTAAGTATATCCTTAAAATAATAAGCGATGGAACCTGTAAAATGTGTTTTGACATTATTGAAACGACTAAAACTCCTTACAAAAAGGTCCATGAACAGGCCCATACCTTCTTTTACCATGGTGTACAGGTATTCATCCTTAATATTATCTTGTATAAAAGGCATAAAAGAGGCCAGATAGACATTAGCATAAGGCTGCATATATACCTTTTCAAGAATCTCTTCCTGAGATAATGCATACTGAGATGAAAATTTTTCTCTTAGCTCCTGTGGCATTGTATTATGCAGGTAAGCTGTCAAAAGCTTTTTACCGTAGTAAGAGCCACCTCCTTCATCACTTAAGATATAGTCCAGCGCGGGAATTTCTTGTCTGACAATGTCGCCATCAAAAAAACATGCATTAGACCCGGTCCCCAGAATACATGAAATAGCAGGGACGCCTTCATAAGTGGACAGTGCAGAAGCCACAATGTCATGATTGACATAAAAATGCGATCTGGTAAATACCTGCCCCAGCGCATTTCTCACTACGGTCTTCAAACGTTTACTTCCGCATCCTGCGCTGTAGATATAAACGATTTCGATGCTGTCTTTTACCGCTGCAATTTCTTTAATTGAATTGAATACATCTATGATCTCTTCTTCAGAATGAAAAAAAGGGTTAATACCGGTAGAACTAAATGCAGTAGCCTTACCGGCACTATCGATCAGTTGCCAGTCACACTTTGTGGAACCGCTTATGGCTATGAGTATCATCTAAATTGAAAGTATTTTAGCAAGTCTTAATGATTCTTCGTCAATTTCATGACGGTTATTATCTACCGTATCAAAGTCTACATACACGGTTTTACCATCTTTGACGCCGATCATTACGTCTTTGATGCCATTTAGCAACCCTTCTACAGCTTCTACACCGAGCCTGCTGGCCAGTACCCTGTCAAAATAACTCGGTGAGCCACCTCTTTGCAAGTGTCCCAGTATTGTTACTTTAACGTCATAATAAGGGGCTTTTTCTTTTATGGTGTTAGCAATTTTCCAGACATTTCCGCTTTCACCTCCTTCGGCTACTACCACCAGACTGGATTTTTTATTATTTATTGCTCCTACATCTATTTTAGCAATTAACTCATCTGTAGAGGTCTCTTCTTCCGGTATAATAATCGCTACGGCACCACCGGCTATACCACTGTTAATGGCAATATAGCCACTGTGCCTTCCCATTACCTCTATGAAGAAAAGCCTGTTATGCGAAAGTGCTGTGTCACGGATCTTGTCAATGGCTTCTACCGCCGTATTCGTGGCTGTATCGTAACCTATGGTATAATCCATACCGGGAAGGTCATTGTCGATAGTACCTGGCAGGCAAATGCAAGGAATGCCGTGTTCTTGATAGAACTTATGTAATCCTGTGAAGGTACCATTCCCACCAATGGCAACCAATGCATCAATACCGTTTGACTTAAGACTTTCAAATGCTTTTTTTCTTCCTTCTATGGTGCGGAATTCATCACTTCGGGCTGATTTTAAAATGGTTCCACCCCGTTGTATAATATTACTAACGGATCGTACATCGAGTTTTACAATGTCATTTTCAACCATACCCTGGTATCCACGATATATACCGTATACCTCTTTGTCATGATATACACAAGCCCTTACCACGGCCCGTATGCCCGCATTCATTCCTGGCGCATCCCCTCCGGAGGTGAATAGCCCTATCTTTTTAATGTCAATACTCATCCTATTATTTTGTGCAAAATATTTTTACTGAAAGCCCGAATGGAACAATCAATAGTGACCTTTATTTTGTGTGCAGCTAAAGTTAGTCCAAAGAAGTATTGGTAAGAAATTTATCACAGTGAATTTAAGGGGCGTTTCTTATGCAAAGGTTTGCAATTGATTTTTACTATGGGAAATAACTTATGAAGAAGTATAACCTTTTAACAGCAACTCAGCAGTAGCAGGATTAGTAGCCAACGGGATGTCATGTACATCACATATACGCATAAGCATTTGAACGTCCGGTTCATGAGGATGCTTGTCCAATGGGTCCCGAAAAAAGATCACAAGGTTCATTTTACCTTCAGCCGCCATAGCAGCTATTTGTGCATCACCGCCTAACGGCCCTGATAGCAACTTATTTACTTTTAACCCTGCTTTTTCTACATGGCCACCCGTAGTACCTGTAGCATGTATTTCAGCATGATCGAGCAAGTGTTTGTGTTTTAATAGAAAGGCAACCATTTCGGGCTTCTTTCCATCATGGGCGATTACGGCTATTATCATTTTTTAAGCATTTAGCAGACTTAACTGTTACCTGATTTAAGGTGACTTATACGTCTGCCACGCTAATTTATTGTTATTCATTTAAACTCCAATCTTTTAAGGAATTTATGTTTTGCACTCACCTCATGAATAAAATAGCCCATATAGTCCACCATTTTCCTGGCTGTTATACTTTAGTTTTGCAATAGATTAGAATTTGAGTCTGTAGGGTCCAATACATTTTGTAGAGTCACGTTCAGATTATGGCTTGAATTTTTAATAATACGGAGGTAGACTTGTCGCTGATGGTCAGAAATGTCTTTATTTAGCAATGAGCTTGTAAGTCTGAATATTACACGTAATGGGTCCCTTACCTCCTTGTTTATATTGCTTAAACACAGCTTAGTGAACTCTGATTCCTTTTCAGCTTTTTTTCTACCGGTGATGTCCCTGGAAATTCCGAATGTACCTATAATAATCCCATTTTTATCTTTGAGCGGTAGTTTAGTGGTAGATTTCCATATCTCAAAATTGTTAGCGTTTAATTCCTTTTGCTCACAATTTATTATTGGGTCACCTGTGCCATGATTTGTTTCTCATCTTTAAAGGCTTGTTGAGCATGTTCCTTGTCATGAATATCAAATTCAGTTTTGCCCAATAAGCTTTGTTCTGACTTTCGATTTAATGAAAGTGCCATCGACCTGCTTGTCCTTATAAAGCGACTTTTGTATCTTTAAAATAGATGGTATCCGGTATATTGTCTAATAATTCGGCAAATAAAAACTGGTCCTGCTCCAGTTCTTTTACCCTCTTCTTAAGTTCTTCATTTTCTTTTTGAAGTGTACTCTCTTTTGTCTTTCTCTCTTCACTCATCCCGTACTGGTTTTTTAAAAATGATTGATATACCTGAATAAATTTTACCATCAACAGTGATGTCGTTCAATATTAAACACCTCTTTGTTGAAGATGTCCTCATGTCACTCACACTAACATAAAGTTAATAGAACGGATAAGTGATCTAAACAGTGAAATCACGTAATTCTCTCTAAGGAATATCTTCTAATATTCTTTAAGCCAAGGAATTGCATTTTTTTAAATGATAATTCAGACGCATCATTCATGGACTTGATGCACGGGTTTTCTAAAAGAAATGGTATTAAATGGTTCTGGTAAAATATTGATCATATAGAACCTGAGATTCATTTTCATGAGATTACTTTTCTTTTTCGGTGGAATAATTGGCAGCTAGTTTTTGACTTATTGCATTGAATAGATCAGCATACTTTTTAATAATAGCTATGGTAGAAGCATCTGTATCGTATACGGAATACCACCCTTGCTTTTCATGAGGTGGGTCCCCGATCAGGTCATGTCCCTTTTTCCACATGCCACCAGGGTTTTGAGGTCTTCCTTCGCCACTCCATGACCAAAAGTTACAACCTTTGATCAATCCTCCACCCTGGGCGTGTGACAGGGTTTCAGAGAAAAGGTATTCATAATACTGGTCTCTTATCTGAGTGGTGGCTGAGGGGTCGTAACTTGCCCTGTCTCTTGATACTCCAAACTCCTCCACTATGACAGGTTTCCCCAACTTTGAAGCTTTGGTCAGTTGATCTTCCAGATAGGTCGTCGTTTTTTTTAAAGCACTTTCAAAGGTAGCGGGTCTTTCAGGTGTATACCAACCCCAATTTTGGATCCAGATATGTACGGTGGCATAATCAATAAATTTACTTTTGTTATCGCTGTATAGGTCCACCCCGGCCCGGCTGGAACCGGTGTTCCCTTCACTGCCCACAGATACCAGGTGATTTTGGTCTAATGACTTGATATATCGGGCGATCCTTCTGATCCATTTTTGATACACTTTGGGACTTCCATACCCTCTGGGTTCGTTGGCCAGTTGCCAGGCCATGATGGTAGGATCATTTTTATACGTTATCCCGGTAATTGAATTGGTTCTGTTAATGGTCGTGTTCAGATGTTCCTTAAAAAGTTCATTCGCCTTTTTATTGCTAAAAAACTCTAGTGAATAACTGATAAATTCATCCCAGGAACCCTTTCTTTCTATATCAGGCATAGGTATTTCCTGTTTTTTTACCCATGACAGGTATTTAGGCATACCACCTGACCACATCCAAAAGTTATTTAGACAGACTACAGCTGTCATATCCCTTTTTGACATTTCAGCCAGTAAGAAATCCAAGCCTTTCCAAACCGCTTCATTGTATTCACCGGCACTAATCTGCAGCGCTGGTAATACCTGGTACTTACTATCTGCGTTGCCTTCTGATGACCCCAGTATCCTGATGTTATGAACTCCCAGATTTTGTAACCTGTCCAGCTCATTCACCAGCCGGGCCCTGTCGCCGGTTTCATCGGAAGCACCTAAATTCATTCCATACCATAAATTCGTTCCAAGAAAGAAATATTTGTCACCGTTCTTTACGAAATCAGTATCTGATATGGAAACAAAATCGCTTGTGATCTGGGGGAAAGTGACTGAAGGAACGATAAATAAGATTACTAATAAACGAAGTACTTTCATGGCGGTTTTCTTTGATGATTTAATCAAAGATGTGCCATATCAAACGCTGCATTGGATGGAAAAATGCACTTTCACGGTTGGTAAATATTACAATCCGTGGTGATCTTCAGCAGATCCATCTTTTTTGGCATATGCTGAGGGGTTTACGCCAAATTGCTTCTTAAAACAGCTTCTAAAATAGGGCAAGTCTGAAAAACCAACTTCATAGGTCACCTCTGCTATGGTGAGTTCATCGTGTTCGATCAATTGAGCGGCACGTTTTAGTCGTATGGTGCGTATAAATTCATTGGCAGACTGACCGGTAAGTGCTTTGAGCTTGCGATATAGCTGCATTCTACTCATACCGGTATCTTTTCCCAGGTCTTCAACACCGTACTCTGAATTCGACATATTTTCTTCAACACTTTCCAGGGCCCTGGAGATGAATTCCTCGTCCCGGTTAGTCAATGTAATTCTTTTAGGCTCTACTTTCAGTACCTCATTGTCCTTGAATTCCTTACGAAGTGCTTCCCTGGACCGTATGATATTTCTGACTTTTAATTCTAACACCTTTGGGTCAAAGGGCTTAGTAACATAATCATCTGCCCCGCTTTCCAAACCTTCTACTTTAAAGATCAGCGAAGTTCTGGCAGTAAGCAGAATCACAGGGATATGTGAAGTTTTTATATTTTCTTTGATCATTTTGCAGAAAACAATACCGTCAATGCCAGGCATCATTATGTCACTGATGATCAGGTCAGGCATCTCTTCCAATGCCATGTCATAGCCGGCCTGGCCATTTTCAGCTTCCAGCGTGACATACTTTCCACGAAAAATTGATTTGACGTAGTCTCGTATTTCACTATTGTCTTCGACAATTAATATCCGTGGCCAGGATTCCAGGTTTTTGTAAGCATATTCCTTTGATCCATCTTCCGGTTCCAGTTTTAACGCTGATAAGTCGGGGTAAAGCTCTATCACCTCACTGTCTTTAAAATCGTGAATGATCTCAGATGTATCGAAGTGTTCCTTCCCCAGCTTCAACGTGACCAAGAACCGGGTAAATTTCTCCTCTAGACTTTCTACTTCAATAGAGCCGTGATGTAGGTCAATAATACTTTTTGATAGTGCCAGGCCTATGCCGGTACTTTGATGATCTGAATCTTGGCTAAAGAATCTTTCAAATATCTTTTCAAAATTTTCGGGACGTATTCCTGATCCCGAATCCTCGACAGATATTTTGATATCATTCGCATTTTCAAATATGGAAACGGAAATATTACCTTTCGGCGGAGTATATTTAAAAGCATTCGATAAAAGGTTGAAAAAAACCTTTTCCAATTGGTCCCGGTCATACCATACTTTGATGACATTTGAAGAAGATACAAATCCTACATTTACCTGTTTCTGGTCAGCTAAACCTGAGAATGACAGCTGTATTTCTTCCAGGAATTTAACAATATTACCTTCGGCTACACGGAGTTTGAGGTTTCCTGCATCTGCTTTTCTAAAATCCAGCAATTGCCCTACCAGGCGCAGAAGACGTTGAGTATTCTGATTGATAATGAGTAATTGCTCTCTTAAAAACCTATTTGTATTTCCTGAGTCTAATATTTTTTGAAGAGGGCCGGCTATCAGGGTGAGTGGTGTTCGAAATTCGTGAGAAACATTCGTAAAGAACTCAAGTTTGGCCTTATTCAGTTTTTCAAGGTTTTGCTTTTCCAGTCTTTCTAATTTCAGATTGTTTACAAAATCTGCCCGGGCCAATATGAGTCGTTTGAAAGCATATAAAATGACCATGAATGCGAAAATGTAGATCAACATAGCCCACAAGGTGCGCCACCAGGGGGGAGCAACGACTATAACAAGTTTTCTTTCAGGTCCCCAGGTGCCATCATTTTTAGAAGCCATTGCTCTGAAAATATACTGACCATCGGGCAGGTTGGTGTAATTGATGTAACGTTGTGCGCTATTGCTATACTGCCATTCCTGCTCAAACCCTTCGAGTTTATAAGAAAAAACATTTTTTTTCGGAGCCGCATAATGAAGTGCCACCAGCTCAAAGGATATCGAATTTTGATCGAATTTGAGAAAGATTTCCTCCGTATTATTAAGGTCCTGGTTCAGTATGATGTTGCCTTGATATGCACTATCAACTCTAATGGGATCATTGAACACCCTAAAGTCTTTCAACATAACTTTGGGCTTAAAAGGGTTTTTGATGATGTGTGGTTTAACGATGTTCAGTCCATCTGCACCTCCAAAAAAGAGATTACTTCCATGATCTGAAAAACAAACATTATTATAAAAAAAGCCACCCTGAATGCGATCACTACGATCAAAATGCCGGACTTCAAAAGATGGGTCCAATGGTTTGACAACGGAAAGCCCGTTCCAGTGAGAGATCCATAAGCGGGATTCGCTATCTTCCAGGATCCCAACCACTACCTCTTGTTTGCCTGTGGCGTGGATAGGGAATTGGGTAAATGTTCCGGTGTGCCTGTCAAAAAAATCCAGGCCTCCTTCCGAACCAATCCACAGGTCTCCGTTACTGTCCTGGATGATCGCATTGATAAAATCGTTGCTAATGCTGGCCTCGTCATTTTCGTTATGCCTGTATCTTTTCAGGGTGATCTGGTTATTTTGGTCTATGTCAACCCGGATAAGCCCCATGCCTCTCGTGCCAACCCATAGCACACCGAGGGCATCTTCTAAAAGTGCGACTAATGGAACTTCGCTAAGTATAGGGTCTGGATATTGGGTAACCTCATTGTTTTTAATCCTATTCAATCCACCACTCCAGGTACCTATCCAGATGACCTCCTGACTTCCTTCAGTTATAGACATAATATAATTGTCACTGAGTTGATTCGGGAGCGTATCTGAAATGGAGAAATTTTTAAACTTTGTGACAATTGGATTTTTGTCAGAGGTTTGCCGTGTTGAAAAGGTGTAAAGACCACTTCCTGCCGTACCGATCCAAAGTTGGCCTTTCGAGTCCATTCTCATAGTTTGAATGAAATCAGTGAATTCAACCGGCTCGTTTGTTTTAATTTTGTATCGCGTGAATTTTGGGTTATCTCCGTTCCATTTAAACTTGTAGAGCCCTCCACCCAGAGTAGATATCCAGTAATTATCGTCACCTTTGGCAGCTATGCCTGAAATAATGCTCTGGGAAGTATCAAAACGAGAGGTCTTGTACAGCTGAAAGCCATTGTCATAGGTATCAAATTTATTCAGTCCTTTACGCGTACCTATCCATAATATTTCCGAATCATCCAGAAAGATGGACATCACTACATTGTCTGTAAGATTGATCTTCGGGTCGTAATTACCCATGAATCGGACAAATGACTCTTTGTTAATATCGAAAAAATTCAATCCCATTTCACTTCCTGCCAAAATGAGAGGGGTTTTCATTGGCAAAAGATGCATCGTTCGGAAAAAACTAAAGCTGGGTGCTTTTTCTTCCAGGATGAAGTTTGACCATTCGCCGTTTTTGAGTTTTTTCAATCCCAGCTTGGTACAAATCCATATGGCGTTGTTATGTTCCAGCACCTGGTAGATATAATTATGGAGATTTTTATTGCCACTATCTTCTTTGTATATGAATCGTTCAAAAAGTACCTGGTCTCCATTATGATGCATGCGGTGTAAACCCACTTCAGTAGCAATCCACATACGACCCTTTTTATCCTTATAGATGCTGGTAATGAAATTGTGTATAAGCGATTCGTTACTTTGGGCATTGGCAAAATAAGAAGTGAATTTACCTGTATTGACGTCTAGTTTATTTAGTCCATTTTCAGTACCTATCCAAAGTGTGTTGTCCTCATCAGGTAGTAGTGCCCATATATTATTATTGCTAAGCCCGTTATTACCTTCGGACTGTA
Source organism: Fulvivirga sp. M361 (assembly GCF_007097395.1). GTDB lineage: Bacteria > Bacteroidota > Bacteroidia > Cytophagales > Cyclobacteriaceae > Fulvivirga. Next base: position 23,948 of record NZ_VKDC01000045.1, on the reverse strand, counting down.
CATATTGCTCAAATTTGTCGCTGATCTTATCATAACGGAACAGTCCCCCCATCCTTGTTCCGATCCAAAGTGTGCCGTTTTTATCCTTTGCCAGTCGGGTGATCTTGTTACTTTTTAAACTTCCGGGTTTGTCTGAAGCATTGTATAATTTCGTGGAATAACCGTCATAGCGGACCAATCCTGACCACGTACCAAGCCATATAAGCCCGTCATCATCCTGAAGTATGCAATTGATGGTCCGTTGAGATAGCCCAAATTCTTTTGGAAGCCCATCAAAAATAATCTCTTTCTCCAGTAAGGCGTCTGGCTGTCCAAGCGCAGCCAGAGACGCAAAAAGAGCTATAAGAACGAATGGTTTTTTAATGAGCATAAACACTGCCTCCAAATTCACACTTTGGGTCTATTAAATATCGCTGAAATTTAATAGACATAAAATTCATTTAATCAGTGTGTTATTTAAAAAGTGTAGCACCTGATAAGGGTATTAGTGAATTACCAAGTCAATTTTTCACTATCTTTTTTGTTAAAGTTGTTCTGCTGTTGTTGAAGGTTATGAAGTATACACCTGGTTTCAGGTCTGAAATATTCATGGTATGGAAATCTCTGATTTGATGTTTTTTTAACACTGTCCCCCGTACATCCATCAGCTTTACATCAAATGTTTCGCCCACTACCAAATTCAGGAAACTATTAGCCGGGTTCGGGTAAACTTTAACATTTCTGTAACCGGAATTTTCAAATGCAGCTATGACCCCCGGACCATAAACTTCAAATTCCCACAGGGAAAAGCCATATACACTCGCGCGTCTGGTTCCATTCATTCTGAGGTATCGTGCATTTATTGTATCAAAGGTGATTTCGTCCAAATCACCGTTTCCAGCTGTTTCTTCGTAGACAGTTGTCCATGATTGGCCATTTACAGAAACATCCAGTGTGTATTCACTTGCATAGGCTGTCTCCCAATATAGTTTTACCTTATCAATCTCATTTAATTCTCCCAGGTCAACTATTACAGATTGATTGTCCGAATATACGCTTGACCATCGTGTGGTCAGGTCTCCGTCATTGATGAGGTCGGCGGCTCTGTCTTCGTCTTCTACAGAAGAGGCTTCAACCGACTCGAATAGGGCCAGGTTACCTTGTGGGTCCCGAACATTTACAGAGAAACTAACTACAGTGCTTGCTCCATTAGTGTCCTCTGCTTGTACGGTGATCAAAGAACGTCCCGTAGAGCGATTTAATAGCTCAATACTCAGTTTTCCATCTGTTATTTCAGGTTTTGTCATGGCAGGTTGAGAATTTCCTGCCAGAGTGAATTTAAGATTGGAACCATCTTCAGGATCTGAAAAAACTTGCTTTAGGTCAGCATAGTTCTTCAGTAGTTCTGTAGTGCCTAACACCACTCTCGCAGCGGGGATTTCTGCAATGACTTCAGGAGCATTATTGAAAATGGGATCCGGTCCGATCAATATATCACTGGCATGGTTGGTCATGAGAAAGTTCATTCCCTCTTTGGCATCGTTAAAGTCACCTCCGTCGAAACCACTGTATGACCATGCCATTGCGCCGGCATATCCGTACTCATAGGCAAGCTGATAGGCTTCTGTAGTACTATAATTTGGATCAGCCTGGCCATCAATCTCTCTCACCGGAAATTCGCCTATGACAATAGGTTTGTCGAGATCCCACCATGATGCCGGCCGGTGAAACGGTGACGCGACGTTGCCAAAATGCTCGGGATAGTAATGTACCTGGTAAAAATCGAGTGTGCCGTCCGTATCGCCACCTGCTGCGATGAGCCGGTCATCACGATAGTAATTAAAAAAGCCTGCCTGGTCTGTCAATGCTTTAAACGACCAGGCCCCGGTAGATACCAGTGCCTTGGGCTCGGTGCGATGAATGGCCCCTGCAACCAAATTAACAAACTGTTGTATCGACTTCATAGAGGTACGGGTAGGTGTCCAGCCAAATTCATTCGTCATACCTTCCGCTTCATTGAAGACCTCCCAACACATAACAGCAGGGTGATCGCCTAATTCTTCAATAATGGGGATCAATGCATTGTCGATATACGTTTTGGTCGCCTGGGGATTTTCTAACAGTTGTTTCATTATAGAGACATTCTGCCCCTGGTTTTGCAACATATCAAACGACCAAAGACACATGCTGATGATCACTCCCCGTTCATAGGCCAGATCAAGTACTTTTCTCATATTAGAAATGGTATTTGGCCCGAGTCCGGTCACCCCTCCGGCATTATTGAATACCGGGCTAAAGCGCCCGTTGGTATGCAGCCACCAGCGTAAGGCGTTGCCTCCGGTACTTTCCATGTCATCCAAAACGGATTTAAAATAAGATTGATTTAACTCCACAATATCTTTGGAATATTCATCCCAAGCCAGGTTTAAACCGCTGGCAAATACATCCTGACTGCCTGCTCTTATGCCTATTCTGTTGTTGCCATAGTTTGTTCCATCTCCTATGAATACTTTCAACTGATCTGTAGCTTCCAGGTTGGTAGCGTCTTTTACGGTAAGTGTGATATCATGACCTCCCACTTCCAACGGAACAGATAGTGTAGCCGATTCTCCCAATGTATCACCGGCAGCATTTTTCCAAATATAGGTACTGATGTTATTGTTAACATCACTGCTCATCGAGGCATCCAACACTACTGAGGCCAGGCCATCGCCGTCGGTGTCCATGACTACCTGGTCTGCGCCGACCACTGCTACCGGAGGAGTGGCTGGAATAACAGGTGTGATCGTAAGATAATCAAGCTCCTGAAATCCATAGTTTTTTCTTATCTCAACTGTATTAATTCCTTCAACCAGTGAAAGAACCCCCACTTCCAAATCAGTAAATGTTGCGCTTTGTGGAAAAACGATATTTTGACTAAATACATCATTAAGGTATAAACTCTGAGTTTTATCACCGAAAACAGACCGGTAGCCAATTTTGGAACTAAATTCACCCGCTGCACTGACATTGATGGTGAGGATAACTTTGTCTCCATCATTATCCAGGCCCGTCAAGTACCCCGTTCCGGAGAATCCGGGCTCGGTGTTATCAATGTCTATCCCAATGAGTTCGCCTTCTTCCAGCTCGATTTTTACGGGGTCTTTATCAACGATGAAAATGTTCGCCTTCTTTTTGAAAGAGAAATAGTCTACATCGAAAAACCCCCAGTTTTTTCTTATTTCTACCACATTTTCACCTTCAGCAAGAGCGATATCACCAATCTTCAGGGGGGTGAATGAGTTGGATTCAGGGAATACCTGTTGCATGAGGAAATTACCATTGACGTAAATATCATTGGTCTTATCTCCAAACTCTGAAGCATAACCTATGGTTAACTCATAAGTGTTCGCTGTAGGTATATTAAGGGTTACCGATACCTTATCACCATCGGCATCAAAGCCGGTGACATAACCTGTACCACTAAAACCTGTTTTGGAGGTCTCAACCAAAGTACCTGTCAAGGTACCATCTTCTGCTTCTTTTAGAATGGCATCCTGGGCAAATACACCTGATGAAATGCTTAATGTAAGTAATAGTAATAGTTTTTTCATAATCTGTGTTTTGAGAGTCTTGTTGCTAGTTCTATCATCGCCCTGCCATTATGGTAAGGACATTTCCACGGGCCCGCTTTATCTTCTGTAGTCACACTGCCATGCGTTTTAGTGACCCGCCAAAACCACTCACCATTTTCATGATCGATGATATGATCTTTGATAAACCGCCAGTTTTTTTCCGCATGTCGCAGGTATTTTTCATCTTTTGATATCTGCCAGGCGTTGATGAGGCCTACCAATGCCTCTGCCTGAGGCCACCAATGTTTGTCAGTATCTGTGAACCCTTCATCTCCTGCTTCATTCATAAGTGCACCGTCTTCATCTATACCTTCCAAGGAGGCTTCAACCATTTTTACAGCCAGGTGTTCCACTTCCTTCAGCAGCACTGAGTCATTTAAGACGGCGGCTGCTTCTGACAAAAGCCAGCTGCCTTCTACGTCATGGCCATAGGAGATCGTATTTGATTTCAATTGCCATTTTTCGTCGAAGAAAAGGTTAAAGTGATAACGGTTGTTGATGAATTGGTCTATGAACAGCCGGATGAGGCCTTTAAGCCGGTGTTCCAGTACGGGGTCCGGCCAAATTCGAAAAAGATTGGTATATGCTTCTAAAATATGAAGGTGGGTATTCATAGTTTTTGCCTCATTCTCGTCCTTATCGCTTAGGCGAAAATCAGATAGAACACGCCATTCACGATCAAAGGCTTCCAGGTATCCGTTATGCTCTTGGTCAAAACTGAAATTCTCAATATGGTGGAAAAGCTCGATCCCAAGGTCAAGCGCCTCTTTTTGTCCGGTTATTTTATAATATTCTGAGAAGGCATAAATGGCGAAAGCCTGTGCATATACTTGTTTTTTTGTGTTAATTGGATGGGTTTCACAGTCCAACATCCAATATACCCCGCCATACAATTTGTCAATGAAATGGTCTTTAATATAAGCATAGGCGCGTTGGGCTGTTGCCAAATATCGCTTGTCCGCGTTGTAAGCATAGGCGGCGGAAAATGTCCATAATATCCGGGTATTTAGTATCACCCCTTTACCTGCTTTATGGTTTAATCGATTATTTCCGTCTACCTGGCCATAGAAACCTCCATTTTCCATATCCAACATATGGTCCATCCAAAAGGGTAGAATGTTATGAATGAGTTCATCGTGAAACTCCTGAGACTTCAATAAGAAAGGTGTCAAAACTTTTCCGTACATGATCAATGTTAAAACAATCACCTTTGCCTCCGAATGGGTGAATTACACAAAGTCGGGGGTGAAATGTAACATGATCAAAAGCCACCCTTTGTCCAGGGGTGGAGCCGTGTTTTACCAATGCTCTTATGGAGCTGACTATGAGTGGAAACTACCTGAGCAGCTCAGAATAGGTCACCCAATATCATTATATAGGCCAAATATAAACTACTATCTTTTGTGCGTCTTTTTTTTAGAGGCCAACTCAATTAAAACCTTTGTATGAATTAAATGTCAGCGAACGGCCCCTTTTGATTCTTGTAGAATGGGAAGAAGTAAGGTCAGTTATTAAAGCTTTTAAGGCATACAGGTGAGGACACTTTAATTTCGCTGCCAGTGAATTCCAAAGAACCATCTTCGGAATTTATACGGAAAGCCACTATATTATTACTATCCTGATTGGCTACCAACAAATGTTTTCCTCCGGGCAAAATGGTGAAATTTCGTGGCTTTTCACCCCTGGTAGGGAAATGTCCTGTTGGGTTAAGCTGTCCGTTATCCATGATCTTGAAGGCGGCTATACTATTATGACCACGGTTAGAAACGTATAAATACTTTCCGTCCGGTGAGACGTGAAGATCAGCGTTCGTATTGGACCCGTCAAAGTCTGTTGGCAAAGTAGAAGCGTACTGTTTAGATATCAATTTGAAGCTTACAGGATCAAACTCCAATACAGCAACTTCATTGGATAATTCACACGCGGCATATACAATATCCTGGTGGGGATGAAACACGATGTGCCTTGGGCCACAACCGTCTTTCATTTTAGTCCCTTCGCTTACTTTCTCCAGCTTAGAGTCATTGTCAATGCGATAAGGCAGGATACGGTCAATGCCTAAGTCTGCTATTAAAAACGAAGATTTATCTACCCATTTGGCGCAATGAGCATGAGGGGCCTCTTGTCGCGTAGAATCTGTTCCTTTTCCCGTATGTTGCCATGATACAGGACTACTATCCAGGTTGCCATCTTTTGTTAATCTTATAGTGGAAAAGTTACCGCTTGTGTAATTGGCAACCGCAATGAATTGCTGATCAGGACTGATGTCAATATAGCAGGGATGTTCCCCATTAATGGTGCTGATTCCACTTTGCACTAACCGGTTCCCATCCCGGTTAAATGACGTTACGTTCCCGTCTCTCGTTTCATTGACAGCAAAGATGTGATCACCGCTCTTTGTAATTGCAAGATAGGAGGGGTTTTCAGTTTTTGCTGCTAAACCATCCAGGGTCAATACCTCCTTACCTTCATCAAAAGAGCACAAATAGATCCCTTCACTTTCGTTGGTCGTATAGGTGCCTATCAGGATCTTATGCCTTTTGGATTGACATGAAAGAAGGGCCAGAGAGAAAATTAAACAATAGACAATGGAAATAGCGGACACAGATAGTTTGAACATCAGTCAAATTTACCCAAAATAAAAAATGAAACCTCATAAGCATTCAACCCATAGGGGTCTTTCGCCATTATTTCTACTTTGTGTGATCCGGAGCTAAGTCCTTCCGGGTAGCTACCGATCCAGAGATGCCTGGAAGGTTCCTTTCTTAATCCAGATCTGATTTGACCGGGAGTAGGGTAGGTACCTTTTTTTTCATAATATAGGATCCTGGCTATATATGGGTCTTGCAGGTCGGCTTTTTGCATTGGCACCCATTTGCCATCATCCACACACATGCTCACTTCGGTTCTGACTGATCCGGCAAAAACGTTGGCAAGGACTTCATTTCCTTTAAAACCGTTGGGCAATTGCATCCCCGGATCACCACGGTCCGGTTGCCAGGTCCATAGGTTGATCTGCTTTTCCGGTGGCAATTCTAAAGCTTTGTACGCCATTTGGTATTGATTTCCTGTAAAAGTGAAGACGTAATACCCTTTTGGTGCGCCCCCGCCCATGACGGCTACAGGTATGCCTTTCCAATCCCGCTCGCCATCCCACCATAGTCCACAGACCGCACCGGCCACTACTTCATGGAGCTCCTTTCCATCGGCATATGGAATAAATTCCTGCTCCAGGATATGCCGGTGCCCTGAAACCGCCAGTACATGCTCACGATTTTTGATCAACTCAAGAAGATCCTTCCTGTTATCAAGGCTATAAATCGGAATATGTTGATTAAAAACGATAAGGTAATCTTCCGGAACGTGTTTCAGGTCATTTTCGATAAAAGTCAGCTGGTCTTCTGTGATACCGCCGGTATATCCTTTTTCAGTAGGCAGTATATCATTAAGCATGATGAAATGTACTTTGCCATAGTTAGCAGAATAATAGTCCGGGCCAAATATCTTTTTGAAAGTGCTTGTAAAGTTATATCTCCATGGCTTTTCCAGGTTTCTGTCGTGATTACCGAATACCGGGTACGAAGCCATTTTGAAATGTTTGGTGATCTGTCTCATACCGTTGAGAATATTCAGGTTATCGTCTGCAATATCCCCAAGAAGAACGGCCATAGAAAGGTCGTCTCTCTTATAAAGTTCAGGCGTGAGGAGGCGGTTGGCATAATTGATCTCTTCCTGGTTTCTCATCTGAAGATCACCTAACATGGCCACTTTGAATGTATCCGACTCCGGGGACTTCTTCAATCCAAAATTTACATTCTTCGGGACCTCATGGGTAATGGATAACCCGGGATATTCCGCAGGGACCATTTTATCGGGATAGTAATGAAAGTAGGCATTAGGAATCCCAAATTCATCTAATGGTAAAGAGAACCCTGAGGGCTTTATAACAAAAATGGTTTGTCCATGATTTACCTCTATTGTATAACGACCCTCTGCCGTTGAGATAACAATGTCTCTTCCATTGGAAACAAGTACGTCTTGCAATGGTTCTTCGCCCGTATCGTAGGTGTTATTCTTATTGATATCCAAATAAATGGTGCCCGTTATAGAGGTAGTCTGACTTTGGCTATTTGTGAAACTGAAAGCAGCCAAAAGAAAAACATAACAAAAAGATTGAGTTTTCATAGTATCACTGATTTTCCCTCGACTTCTCCAGGTCCTTAACCACTTTTTCCATAAATTCTTCATCCAGCTTATAAAAATGAATAAAACCAAATGAAAGTAATGCCCCCAATCCCGCTATAACACTGATCATCAATCGAATGCCTAATAGTGTTTCTTCGGACTGTTCTATATTCGCTTCAAAACCAAAGCCGGCCAACAACCAGCCAGTGATCGCTCCGCCAAGGGTCCAGCCAAATTTTTGTGACATGGAAGAGGAGGAAAAGATCAGTCCGGTAGCCCTTCTGCCGGTTTTCCATTCTGAATAGTCAGCGATATCAGCGTACATCGACCAGGCTAATGGTAATATAATACCTGCAGAAATACCTATCAAAATATTTGAGAAGAATATCCAACCGATCTGATCCGGTTTGAAGAAAAACAACATAAAGCTAAATAGTGCAGAGAATACAGCTGATAAGGCAAAGGTCCTTTTCTTTCCAAGCCGGGAGGAAACAGGTTTAGCTAACACTACGCCAACGATGTTTGTGGCCAGCCAGAGAGACATGTAGGCAGAGGAAAGAACAGTATGGGTTAATGTATACTCTTTGCCTAGAAATGAAAGGGTTTGATCCTGTACATAATACTTAAAATAGTACAGTATAGATCCGTCTCTAAGTGAATTAAATATCAAAATAGCTATACCGGCACCCAGCATGATAAACCACGGACCGTTTTTAGAAATGTCTTTCAGGTCATCTTTCAATGATGACCTTTGTGAGGTAACAACTGGTCTTAACCTCTCTCGCGTACCCGTGAAAGTGAGTACAAACAATATAGCGGCTATTATTGCGTAGATGCCAATGGTATATTGAAAACCAGCGGCCTGATCTTCCTTTCCAAAATAATTTATCAGTGAATTGGCCGTTGCGGTAACCAGTAATCCACCACTGAATGCTCCAATAAACCGGAAGGAGGCTAGTGCGGTACGTTCACCCGGGTCATTGGTCATAACTCCCATTAAGGAAGAATACGGCACATTTACCGCAGTATATACCATCATCATCAATGAATAAGTTACGTAAGCATAGATGAGTTTACCGTAAGGGCTTAGGTCCGGGGTGCTGAATGTGAGTACACCTACAATGGCAAAAGGAACGGCTATAAATAATAAATAAGGTCTGAATTTCCCCCATTTCGAGTGGGTCCTGTCCGCCAAAATACCCATTAAAGGATCATTGGCAGCATCCCATATTCTTGTGATCAGAAACATAGTGCCTACCGCTGCTGCTGAAATACCGAATACATCCGTATAAAAGAACAAAAGGAACATGGAAAAAAGCTTCCAGAACATGGAGGAGGCGAAGTCACCCAGTCCATAGGAGATCTTCTCTGCAAAAGGTATCCTTGTTTTATCGTTCTCCATTATTTGCATTCCATCCTACACTTTTCATAAATTCCATATTCCTTTTAATGAGCGCGTTGCGAGATTGAACACTGGCAAAGGACCTCAATCCGTCTTCAGGGGTATTTTTACAATAATCCACTAACCTGTCTATGGTGGAAGTAGCTACATGCATACGAGTGTCCGAGGAAGCGTAGTAAATATATACGTCACCTGCTGTGGTGGCTATCCAACCGTTAGAGAAGAGTACATTTGATACGTCTCCTATACGTTCTGAACCGTCAGGGGCCATAAAATGTCCGGCTGGTCTGTGGATCACTTTTGAAGGGTCATCCAGTGCAGTCATGAACAGGTATAGTACATATCGCAGGCCTGCTGCGGTGTTCCTTACCCCGTGTGCGAGATGCAACCAGCCTTCGTCAGTTTTTAAGGGTGCCGGGCCCTGACCGTTTTTCACCTCTTTGATCGTATGATATACTTTAGGGTCAAGGACTTTTTCATTAGTCACTTTTGCCTTTTCCATGCTTTCTGCTAGAGTCCAGCCAATACCTCCTCCGGTTCCTGAATCTATAAAACCGTCTTGCGGGCGTGTGTACAAAGCATATTTACCATCAACGAATTCCGGATGTAACACTACGTTACGCTGCTGGCTTCCATCACTGTCCAGGTCTTCCAGCCGTTCCCAGTTGATCAGATCATGTGTTCGTGCTATGCCACAGGCTGCTGCGGCAGCGGACTGGTCATGTTGGGGCGCTTCTGTATCTTTTCTTTCCGTACAGAAAAGGCCGTAGATCCAGCCATCTTCGTGATGCACTAATCGCATGTCATAGACGTTGATGTCAGGATCATGTGTTTCCGGTAGTGTTATGGGATAGTCCCAAAAGCGAAAGTTGTCTATGCCATTTTCACTTTCAGCTATTGCAAAAAAAGACTTACGGTCATAACCTTCTACACGTACTACCAACAAAAATCGACCATCAAACAAAATGGCGCCTGAATTGAATGCCGCATTCACACCTATTCTCTCCATCATCAGCGGGTTGGTTTCCGGATCAAGATCATATCGCCAGGGGATAGGAGTGTGTTCAGCTGTAATTATCGGGTACCGGTACCTTTGATACCATCCATTGTTTTCCGACACCTTTTCATTGGGGCGACTTATCAATTTTTCGTGTGCTTTGAAAAGCTTTTTCATACGTTCAATGCGAGCCATTTCACTTGTCATGCTTGATCAATTTTAAAATGATAGATTTGACCTCCAGGTCTTTTGGTTCGTAGGAAGTTACTTTCAGGCTATGGAGTCCTTCAGCTATGGCTATTGTACCTAATGGTATTTCCGGCCATACATACTCATACACTTCTCCTCTTTTTATCCTGTCAGGACTTTCCAGTCGTTTTTTGATCCTGGGTGTCCTGACGATATGGTTAAGCTCTTGTCCGCCTACCTTTATTTGGATGGCCGTACCGACATCACATGATGCTTGTAATACTACTTCATATTGACTCTCTGCTAAGGACCTGAGGTGCCAGGAAGCGTTGGACCTATCCAACCATTCTACCAGGTAATCGTTTGCCCAGCCTTCCAGGCCTTTGAATTGAACGTTTTCATGGCTTATTGCTTCCTGAGCTGGAAATTCAATGAAGGCGACATTGGTATGCCCAATCTCAATATGTTGTGGCTCAATGCCTTTTTTCGTAATGTCTGTAAACCAATTACTATACCTTTTTTCCAGGTCGGAAACCATTTGAGGCATTGCATCTGATATATCTTGTCTTTGATAAGGATCATTCTGGAGGTCGTAAAGCGCCGTGTCTTCAGGTTGAAGTGTCAGCAAATATCGATTTGTTCTGACAGCTCCGGGAATGGTGTCAAACGTTCGCCTCACCTGGTGGGTGAAAAAATATCGAGACGTGTCAGGTGATTGTCCTTGCAGGGTGTTTACGAGGCTTTTACCATGTATCTCCAGTGAGTCCGGAATACTTATGCCTGTTAATTCTGCCAAGGTAGGTAGTATATCAATGTGAGCTGCCATGGCAGATATGCCGTTGTCAGTATTCCATTGCATACCGGGATATCGAACCAGGAACGGCACCCTTACACCACCTTCATCTACATGGGATTTTATGCCTTTAAGATTTCCATTGTACCGATGTCCGTTCGGGCCATTATCACTTAGGAATATAACAATGGTCTCAGTTTCCTTACCAGAACGTTTGAGTGCATCCAACAATCTCCCGATGTTATCATCAATATTTGTGATCATGCCGTACACTGCTGATGTTTTGTCATTAAGCCCCATTTTTTTGTAAGGTTTGAAGTACTTATCCGGTACCTGGAAAGGGCTATGAGGAGTGTTAAAGGACAGGTAACAAAAGAAAGGGAGGTCTTTTTGGATGAAGCGAATGGCAGCATCAGTCAGTACATCGGGGACATAGCCTTTGGTGGTAACAGTGTGCTGGTTATGGGCCAGTTCCACATCAAAATAATTATTGAGATGCCCTTCTTTAAATCCTATGAATTGATCAAAACCCTGCCCGTTCGGGTCATGTGGGTACTGTTTTCCGTTATGCCATTTTCCAAATAGCCCTGTACGGTATCCGTTGGCCTGGAGTAGTTCTGCTATAGTGATCTCGGAGTTACGCAGCACTTCTTTTCGGTGGGTTACCCATGACACGCCCGTAGAAAGATGATAACGTCCGGTAAGCAGGCTCGCTCTTGTAGGCGCACAAACAGGAGAAACATAAAACCTTGTAAATGCTACAGATTCTTTGGCCAGCTGGTCCAGGTGAGGAGTGTTGATCATGTCATTATCGTGGAAACCTACGTCCCCCCAGCCCTGATCATCCGTAAGGATTAAAATGATATTTGGTGGGGTAGTGTGATCAGTTTCCTGCCGGGAGGAACATTGTGTACTGAGAAAACTGATGACCAGGATATAATAGACCCGCTGCATTATTTATTAATGATCTCAAAACCAGGTTTATATACCTTCCTCAGGTCCTTCTCGAACAGTGTGTGCGGGTCATCAAAAAAGACTTGAAAATCATGTGCTGCCGGATGGTCTTTAGGAGGACTGTAAAAATGATTTTTATGTCTGTTCCTCCACACCAGGACCCAGGCTATATTCAGGTCCGTATTTTCCTTGAGAGGTTTAAGTATCCTTTGAGTAAACCAATCCCTTTCCTTCAAGCCGGAGTGGCCCGTTTCCGTTAATGCTGCTACTTTATTCTTTTCTGTTGCGATCTTATGGATGAGAGAAAGACTTTGGATCAGGTCTTTTTCCTGCTGTTCCAGTGTTTTTTTGTTCTTTGCATGGCCTACATCCCAATAGTTATCAAGCCCTATGATGTCTACATATTCATCGCCGGGATATCCGTAGTAATAGGCTTCGGCCCCTTTTGAAAGGTCAAGCCTGCTTCTGTCCGGGGAAAACGCATACAGAAGGTGGTGAATGCCTTGCTGGGTTCTTAGATGGTCGACGGTAAATCTCCAGAGCGCTATGTATTCTTCTTCACTACAGTGTCCTTTTCCCCACCAAAACCAGTTGCCATTATGTTCGTGAAAAGGTCTGAAAATGATTGGGATACTGGTTAAACCGACTTTACATGATTTCAGGAAATCGGCCAGAGCATTTAATTGACTCAGGTAAACCTTATGTGCCGGGCCTCCGGGTAATATATCTTTGACTGCAGGTGTTTTATCCCATGAGCCACCCCCTGTTTTGGGATTATCCAAATGCCAGGAAATGGTGTTTATGCCACCGCGTTTGTACGTGGCTTTTATCCATTGTCTCATTAACTTAAAGTCTACCGTATCGAGGTTAAAGGGTGAAATGCCTATGTCCCCCAGGTCCCAGCCGTGGACAGAAGGATATGATCCGGTCACATCCTTCACATCGGATCTGCCTTTTTCATTCCACCATCCAACACCATAAGCCTGGTCGTCCTGGTGCCCGAATAGGGTGCCTTGCTGCGAGATTTGTTGCAGGTTGGTATAAAGCATCCTCGTCTTTTTTGTGGCTTTTGTATCTGCGGGAGATACTTTTTGAGACCAGGCAGATAGAGTAAAAGCGATAAGAAAGAGCGTTAGTGGTAGTCGGCTTTTCATATGATTGAAATCAATGGTTCGGTGGTCTTGTAGTTTTGGCGGAAGTTATTTGCATTTGTTTCAGGGATAGTTTCACTGGGGTTCGTTTTTGAAAGCTGGCTTATTTCTAAGCCAGCTTTCCTGATAAAATTGTTCTAAAAGAGTTAAAAAGCAGGCTTCTTTCCGGCTTTTGTTTGTGGGTAGACGATCGGATAGTTTATATTATGACTCCCGATCCTTGAACGTACTGAGCCGGCAGTCAGTATGACATAATCGGTTAATACCGTTTGTGTAGCTCCTGCATCCCCTATCTTTTCAGCATTTAAGGCCAGGTCCAACCCGGTGATAGCACTTAGGTCCGGTGCCTGGTAGGGAGCGCCTCCCCAGTTGCTCCAACTGGCTGTTACCAGGTTGATCGTTATCACTTGCCAGCCATCATTCGCTGGTGTCAAAAAGTTAGTTCCCCAACCGAAGCCGTTAGCATCTAACAACTGCATTTCAAACCGGGTGTCCCTGTTCCCATTATGCACATAAAAACTAATGTACGGAGTTAGCTGACTTTTTATATCAACATTGAGTTCCCGTATAGTGTAATTTCCATACCAGTTCCATCCTGCCGTTATTACATCTGCATCTACTTTTAAGAACCGGTTTCCTTGAGGAGCATTTGCAGGATCGGTGACTACAGATGCTATACTTTGTACTTTATCTTCATTTATAGCCTGATAAGGATTTACCCCATCTTCGAGGTCAAAGAAAACGAATAGGGGAGTAGAAGAACCTGAAAGAAAGTCATCCCCATTACTGACAGGGCCATCGGTAATTTGAAAGTTATCAATGTTTGCCTCGTAATCATTCCCTATGGTAAAACCATCGGTACCGGTACCGAGTTTGATATACCTTATACGGCTAAAATCAATATCGGTCTTACTTCCGTCATCGTTGTCCCATCCAACAGTTCCCCAGTTACCAAACCCGGAATCCTCAGCCAATGAGATGGATACCCACTGCCAGGTTCCCCCGGTTTTGACTATGACTGCACCATCTTCATCGTTATACCATTTGCCCCATTTATGTGATTCATATAGTTCTATAGCAAACCGGGCCTCACCGCTGCCTGTGTTTACCAGGAAGGAAAGGTGCGGGTCCCTGAAATCACCCAGGTTGATAGTGTCTGTAGCTTGATCCCCTTCCGGTTCCACGTCGCCAAAAAATACTTCCGACGACCAGGAGGTAGTATTTACATTTGGAATAAGCACGGATAGAAAGTTATCTCCGCCGGAAGGATGGGGACTTATGGCTCCCAGGTTGATCCCTGCTTGCTCACCGGTCACAGGCCCGTCCACCCATTCTTGCCAGGGCACTATACCATCTTCAAAGTCAAGCAGCATGCGAGGTTCAGACCCTGGAGGTAACTCTTCTGCCGGTTCCTGTAATGTGAGGAATGCGGATTGATTTTCAACATCTCCAAGGCCTGTTAACGATATTTCAATCTCCGTTCCGATGGTACCAGCAAGGAAATTGACGTTTTTAGTGTCGATTACCAAGGCGGTGGTACCTGCCGAAGAGATAGAGGCCGTGTCACCGTTTACAATGGCCAATGTGATCATGTCCAGATCTTTTCCGAAGATCTGAACTTTACCAAAGGCATTTAACTCCGAAGGCCAGCCAGAGACGGTGGCCGTGGGGTACAAAGGCACAAAGTTATCCAATGTGATAGCGCCCCTGTCAAAGACATTCATTACAGCTATTGGTCCGGCATTAAATATTCTGGGTAAAGTGGCGGTAATGCTTGTGGAACTTGTTACCTCAAAATTTTCGCTGGTGATATTTGCTCCACCTATTGATATAGAGCTTATCCGCTCAAAATTAGCTCCTGTGATCGTCACGGTTTTCCCTACCGTGTCAGACTGTGGAGAAAATGCTGTGATCTGTGGTAAAGGAAAATCCAGGTCGAATTCATCCGTTTCATTTTCGCAGGAAGTCATCGTATGCAACAATGCTAATGACATAAGTAGTAATAGTATGTTAATTTTTTTCATATCCATTCATCTTTTATGGTTAGTACCCCGGATTTTGTTGAAGACCCCAACTTGTGGCTTCTACGGTAGGTATGGGCAGTAGAGGGATGGGGTGTTCGTACTGTGTCAACGCATGTGACATTGCTCCTGAACTGACGGTAGTGTTGCCGAATTTTGAATCAAGTGCACCGATATACCGTCCGGTCCTGACCAGATCCCAGAACCGTAAAGACTCCATGGCAAATTCCAGTCTTCTCTCATGCCATATAGCATTTAAAAGGCCCTGTCCACTCACTCCGGACAGAGATGCCAACGTACCACCGAAGACCGGGGCGTCGTATCCACTAGGGTTTCCGGTGTTATACCCCAGAGGGAAAGTACTGTTGGAAGCCCTTTCTCTTACCTGGTTTACAAGATCAATGGCATTGGATTCGTTACTTCTGTGAAATTCAGCTTCTGCTTGCATCAGCAGTATATCGGCATACCTGAACTTGCGTATATTTTGTTCTCCGTCCCCATTGAACGCTGGCCCGTTATCAGGATGGCCGATAACTTTCCTGTTCAGGACGCCTTCAGGATTACGATTGCCGGCCGTGACGTTTATGGCCACCCCATAGGCATTTTCACCTTCTATCATAAGCGAGGCCGGTCTTCTGGGGTCGTTGTCAGCGAAGGAATCAAACAGGTCTTGCCTCGGTACGTTAAACCCCCAGCCCCACGTGTCGAAAGGATTTTGAAATCGATTTTCTACCGTTCCCGTACCCAGGAAAACATCATCCGTATTGGCCGAGGCGGCTTGTACTTCAAACAGGGATTCAGCATTATTTTCACCTTCTAATTGGAAAATGGTGGCAAAATTGTTTACCAGACTATATTGCCCGGAGGTTATGATGGCATTGGTCTGATCATATACATCATCCCAGGTCAGATTATTCCGGTTGATCATGCCTAACTCATACATGTATGCGCGGGCAAGGTACGCTCTGGCAGAGCCTTTGGTAGCCCTCCCCAGGTCAATGCTACTGTATTGACTCTTCTCAGGAAGAAGTTCAATGGCCTTGCGGAATAACTCGAAGGTAAATGCATAGGTATCTTCAATGGACGCTCTTTCGAAATCCCTGGCCTTTACATCATCAGGATTTAATGGTTCATCCAAAAGAGGCGCTCCACCGAAAATACGCGCCAGTAAAAAGTAATAGTACCCTTTAAGAAAATAGGATTCTCCCAGCAAACGATTTTTTAGCGCTTCTTCTAACGGAGCGTCAGGCAGGTTGTTTATAGCGATATTGGCCCTGTAAATACCTACCCAGGGATTGTACCATAGTGTCAGAATATTAGCATTAGCCGGTGTGGCTCTCCATTCTTCCAACTCACTGATACCCGGTAAGTCAGAATCCGTACTTCCCTTAACAGCATCATCCGTTAATATATCTCCTACAATAAATTCGTAAGAGTGAGAGAATCCTACGGGTAATGTGTTTCCCGATTGTCCCCATGTTAATGGATCGTAAATGGCATTGACCGCCTTTAGTGCGTTGTTGGGATCGTTGAAGAAATTAGCTTCTGTGGAAGAGCCTTTGGGTTCTACTTCCAGAAATTCATCGCAACCCGATACCAGGGTAAAAAAAGCCATCAATAATGAATATTTCAAAATAAATCTTTTCATCATCTTAAGAATTAAAAGTTAATGTTGATGCCTGCCATGAAAGTCCTAGCCTGTGGGTACTGGCCATAGTCCACGCCAAAATGAAGGGCGTTTCCCTGGAAAGGGCCTACTTCCGGATCAAAACCAGAATAATCAGTGATCGTGATAAGATTATCCGAAGAGACATATACTCTTATGGACGAAGCAAACATTTTGTTCACTAAGTTTTGCGGAAGGGTATAGCCCAGCTGCAGATTCTTAAGTCTGACATAATCACCGTCTTCTATATACCTGTCGCTGTAAAGGAAATTTTGGTTGGGGTCTGCTACCGTCATGCGCGGTTCATTTGCATTGGGATTCTCGGCTGTCCAGCGATTCATACGTGAAGCAAATTGATTATCCAGGCCACTGGGACTTGATGAATAAAACTTTGCCATGTTAGCAATGTCGTTTCCGATGGATGACTGGATGAAAATGCTCAGATCAAACCCTTTGTACCCTAATTTGGCATTGAATCCCAGCGTTAAGTCCGGCACGGGCGAGCCTATGTTAGTCCTGTCATTGGCAAAATTGATGGAACCGTCGCCGTCTACGTCAATGTATTTAACGTCACCGGGCTGTGCATTGGGTTGGATTAATTCACCATCACTATTCGTATAGGTATCTATTTCCTGTTGACTGTTAAAGATCCCGTCGGTTTTCAGACCATAGAAGATCACTGCCTCTTCTCCTTCCTGAGTAATGGTGTTAGGACCACCGGACCTGGATTCAAAACCTACTTCGAGAGGTTCGCCTCCTCCGAGGGAACGTACTTCATTGACGATCCTTGAGGCATTCAGGGAAAGATCCACATCCAGGTCTCCAAAACTATTCCTGTAACCCAAGGCGATCTCAAATCCTTTGTTTTCCATATCACCAATATTTGCTGTACCACCTTCAGCGCCAGCTATGCCAGGCACGGGTTGCACATAAAGGAAATCATCGGTTGTTTTGATGAAATAGTCGAGTGTGGCGTTCAATTTATCATCGAACAGGCCTATATCTGTCCCAATATTGATCTGTCGGAAAGTTTCCCATTGAATGTTACTATTTACAATGGTAGTAGGGGCCGAACCCAGGGCTGTATTGTCACCTGAAAACACATAGTTGAAATTGGGA
Source organism: Fulvivirga sp. M361 (assembly GCF_007097395.1). Taxonomy (GTDB): domain Bacteria; phylum Bacteroidota; class Bacteroidia; order Cytophagales; family Cyclobacteriaceae; genus Fulvivirga. The sequence continues at coordinate 5,878 of NZ_VKDC01000045.1, read as the reverse complement.
TTGTACAGTGTGAGATAGTCGAAAGACCCCACCGAGGTTTCATTGCCCACTTCGCCCCATCCGGCCCGTACTTTCAATGACGAAAAAATGTCGGATGTAGGAAAAAAGGATTCGTTATGTGCATTCCAGCCAGCGGAAAAGGAAGGAAAGGTTCCCCATCGGTTTCCATCGGCAAACTTGGACGACCCATCTCTTCTTACCGTGGCCGTGACAAGGTACCGATCGTCATAGTTATAATTGGCCCGGGCAAAATAGGAGAAGAGTTTGTTCTGAAAAAAACGGCCATCGCTGTATTGAACGTCTTCCTGATTGTTACTTTGTATGTTAAATCTCAACGATTCATCTTCCGGAGCACCTAATATAACCACCGAGACAGCATCCTGGCGGTCTGAGAATAGTTCCATACCTACCGTAGCGTCAATGGTATGATTACCAAATTCTTTTAAGTAATTAACAAAGTTTGAGTTGACAAAACTTTGGCGTTGCGAATTGAAACTGGTAAGAATGCTTAGCTCGCGATTTTCATTGCCATTGATAAAGAAGGCAGGAGCAAAGTCGTCATTATCGGTTTCGATTCTGTCAAAAGTAAATCGGGAAGTGAATTTCAGCCCTTTCACCACTTCAGCGGTTAAGAAGGCGCCTGCCTGGATCCGGTAGTTTGACCGTAGTCTTTCTCTTCCCTCATCCACCTGGCGTAAAGGGTTAGGTACATCTGAAAGCCCACTTCTGCCATAAGTGCCCAGGCCAGGATCAAAAGCCATGGTAATGGGGTCTTTTCTGATAGCTGTAGATAACGGGCTTCCGAACTGACTTTCAACAGAATTGGTGAAATTTTGATAAGCATAAGATACATTCAATCCGCCTGTCAGCCAATCATTGAATTGAAGGTCATTGTTGAATCGTGTGATGACTTTCTCCTCAAATGTCCCTTTTACTGTTCCGTCCAGCCTGAAGTAATTGGCTGATAAGCTGAATTTACTTTCTGTTTTCCCACCATTTACGTTTAGGGCATAGTTTTGGACTTTGCCTACTTCCAGAATCTCTTCCTGCCAGTCCGTTCCGTTACCCGGGTTGTCCCGGACAAACTCCAGCTTAGCCAAAGTGCTCGCATCGGGAGTAGTGCCATCGTTGGCAAATGCTTCCAACCTGAGGTTGGCGTATTGTTCTGCATTCAGTACATCTAAGGTCTGCCAGACTTCCGTTGCCCCATAGTACGCATTCACATTGAAGTTGACAGCGCCTGCATTACCTCTCTTAGTGGTAATTAAGATGACCCCGTTAGCGCCACGAGAACCATAGATAGCAGTAGCAGAGGCGTCTTTTAATACCTCGACGGACTCTATATCTGATGGCAGGAGATTGCTAATGTCTTGAGTGGGGAAACCGTCTACAATATAAATAGGGTTACTATCAGACAGACTGCCAATTCCCCTGATTCTTACCACAGAACCTGAGCCAGGTGCTCCTGAATCCTTGATTACCTGTACCCCTGCAGCACGTCCCTGGAGGGTCAGGTTGACATCTGAAGTGGCCAATCGTTGCATGTCTTCTGTCTTTATTTGTGCGACTGCTCCGGTAACGTCAGATTTTCTTATCGTGCCGTACCCGATCACCACCACCTCCTGCAGAGAAGTTACATCGATCTGCATCGTTACATTGACTACATCACGGCCACCGACAATTACTTCCTCATTAGTGAAACCGATATAGCTAAATACCAGCGTGGCTTCAGCAGGAACTGTAAGGGTATAATTACCGTCAATATCGGTAACGGTACCATTTGTGGTGCCTTTTTCTACCACATTTACTCCGGGTAGCGGATCGTCAGCTTCAGTTACTCTGCCGCTCACCTGATGCTGGGCATACACCAACTGACAGGTTATCAGCAGAGCCAGTACCATCAGAGGAACAAAGCTGGAATTCTTTTTAAAGAGTAATGACTTTTTCATAGGCATGTTTGGTTATAAAAAGATCTTGATAAGTATTACAGAAAAAAGGATCAATAAAATGCCCAGGCCAATCTCGAGACTTAATAAGAGTCTTAGTTTTCTTTTCGAATTTGTCTTATGATTTTTAAGATTACTGATTTGTCTGAACATTTTCTCGACCGATTTTAGGGGGTAAAATTGGAGGTTTAGTGTTCAGGAATAGATCGTGAAAACGCACAAATAGGGTGGGAGTATATCACATTACTTCGAGTGTGTATGTAACTTAGCGCATGGTGATATATTTCAAATACTGCCTGAATTTTTAATAATCCCAGACATTTCGCATTTGGTAGTATAAAATGTCAATTATTTTAATGAGTGCTGATTTGTAGAACTTTACTTTTTATACCTGTAAACTTTGAACTTAAGTTCTGTAGGAGTGACCGACCTTAAGACGGATATTTTTAATTTGGAGAAAAGGAAAACAGGTGTCTTTCGGATAGGTCTTTAACATGGAGACTCACTGTGTGGAATAAGTCCTGGGTTTAAATAGCCCTTCACATCACTTAAGAGATGGCCTAAATGCCAGGTTTATTTGTTTGACTATTGGAGCGGAATGGTAACGAGGTTTCGTTCTTCGATAGAGGCAATAAAAAGAGGCCGTATCAAATGTGTTTTGAACGGCCTCGGTCTGTGATTATCAAGTATGCACTCAAATACGTTTAACTTTTGAGGCACCTCCTTTAATTAATCTGTTGGTTATTTTGAAGTATCTATTTTAGCACCTTCTTCTATAATATTTCCTTTGGTGTCTACTTCTACGATCTCATAGCCCAGTGCAGCCAGGCCTGGCGCCAGGGATTCTTTATCACCTACAACAACGATATTCATCTTTTCATACGGTAAGTGTTTCCTGGCCAGTTCATTGATACGTGACACCGTTATAGTATTGATGATCTTATTTTGCTCCTTGACATAATTGGTGCTTAAGTCGTAATGCAATATGCGACGCAAAAAGCTGGTTTTTTGCCATGGTGCTTCGTAAGATCGTGCATCCCGCTGTCCAATAGAGTTTTTCATGAAACTCAATTCATCCTCTTCAATACCTTTATCAGCATATAGCTTGATCTCTTTCATGAATTCTGCTACCGCGCTGTCCGTTACATTGGCTCTTACTCCTGCACTGGCGGTGAAGGGGCCATTTTCATCCCCGCCGCTGAAAGAAGACCTGGCCCCATAAGTGTAACCTTTATCTTCCCTAAGGTTAAGGTTGATACGACTGTTAAATGCACCTCCCAGGTTGTAATTCATTAGGCTACGTTCAAAGTATTCGCCTGTGGCGTCATACTTCATGTCTGTTAAGTAGCCTATCCTGATCTCTGATTGCGGAGCTTTTTCTTTATTGACCAGGTAGATCTTTGTTTTGTCTATTGCCCCATTCGTTTTCATTTCAGGTATTGTTACTTTTTGGGCTTCCCAATTGTCAAGGAATGACAGTTTGCGCATAATTTCCTTTTTATCAACATCACCCACGATTACCAACTCCGCCACAGTCGGAGAATAGTAGGATTTGTAGAAGTTTTTCACGTCTTCCAATGTGATATTTTGCACCGTCTCTTCAATACCTGAAGATGGAACCGAATAAATATGCTCATCTCCATATAATAACCTTCTATATACATTGTTGGCGATGGGTACAGGTTGTTTCTCCTGGGACTTAATACCTTCCAACTGCTGTTTTTTGATGCGGTCAAAATCCTCCTGTAAGAATTTAGGCCTTTTCAACACCTCTTCTGCCAGGGCGATAGTAGCGTCAAGGTTCTTAGTGAGTGTTCTTACCGATAAAACGGTACTGTTACTGCCGGATGATACACTTATACTGCTGCCCAACTTCTGCAGTTCCTCTGAGAGTGCCTGACTTGAATAATTTTCCGTGGATTCATTCAGCATGGCTGCCGTTAATTGAGCGACCCCGGCTTTTTCAAAATTGCTGGCTTCCAGTTTATGGCCACCGTAGATGGTCAATTCTATAGCAACAGTCGGTATTTCCGAAGATTTAGTACCTATTACCTTGATGCCACTTTTGGTGGTTGCATTCCAAACTTCGGGAACAGATACCAGCGGACTTTGACCCGGTACAGGCCTTTTGCTTCTGTCAAAATCACTCTCCCCTTTTTGATAAGTTAAGCCACTATAATCTGTAACGGGGAATGGGTTGTTACCTTCTGTTTGTGGAGAGAAATTATCCGGTTTGGCAGGTGCACCATCTTCTTTGGCAATAACACTTTGTACTACGGCATATTTCCCCTTGACATATTGGTTATAAACCCGGATCACATCTTTCTTTGTTACTGCCAGGTAGCTTTCCAATTCTTTTTTTAAGTAGTTAGGATTGCCTGAAAAAGTTTCATATGCAGCTAATTGGGATACCTTTCCACTTACTGTAGCCAGTGCATTGATTGTTTGTGATTCATATCGGGCTTTGAATTTTTGGATATCCTCATCCGTCACACCGTTTTTCTCAAATTCATCCAGCGCCTGACGCATTTCCGTTTCAAAATCACTCAATGACTTTCCCGGGAATGGCAATACGAACATGGTGAATTCTCCTGCCAGCTCACTGGTATTATGAAAAACGCTGGCCTGTATGGCTGCCTGGGTCTTTACAAAGGTTTTGTAAAAATAACTCCCTTTACCTGTGCCGAGTATTTCTCCCAGGCAATCAAGAGCAGGCTCGTCCGGGTGGAAACGAGGCACTGTAGGGTAGGTCATGAGCAGTGCAGGAAATCGTATGTTTTTGTCATAATATGAAACATAACGATCTTTATCTAATACTACCGGATCAAGTTTTAAAGGTGTTACTTCCGGGCCTTTGGGAATGTCTCCAAAATACTTCTCCACTTTGGCGATAACATCTTTGCTATTGACATCGCCACCCACAGTCAATGTGGCGTTGTTAGGGCCATACCAGCGCAAAAAGAATTTTTTCAAGTCATCTACATTCACCCGGTCAAGGTCTTCCAGGATGCCTATGGTTAGCCAGGAGTAGGGGTGACCGTAGGGGTAAAGGGTGCTGGCGTTGAGTTCTCTCCATTTACCATAGGGACTGTTATCGTAATTTTGACCTTTTTCATTTTTCACAGTTTCACGTTGTACTTCGAATTTTTTCTGTGTTACCGCATTAAGTAAAAAACCCATTCTGTCAGCTTCAAGCCACAGAGCAGTTTCCAATTGATTTTTAGGAAGAGTCTCAAAGTAATTTGTTCTATCACGATTGGTAGTACCATTTAAAGTACCTCCTGATTCGCTTACAATCTTGAAATGTTCTTCATCAGCAACATTATCCGATCCCTGGAACATCATGTGTTCAAAGAAATGGGCAAAACCTGATTTTTTAAGTTCTTCCCTGGCGGAGCCTACGTGGTAGGTAACATCCACATGTACCAATGGGTCTGAATTATCTTCATGGATGATGAGCGTCAATCCGTTATCCAGCTGATATTTTTCATAAGGGATAACAATTTCACCTTCCTTTCTTTCTACTTTTTCTATCAGCTTTGTCTGTGAATAACTGGCAGTTATAATAAGAAGACAGACGGCAGTTAAAAAACTTGCTTTTAGTGTGTTCATTGAGATGTCGAATGGTTTAAGAAGTAAAAATAACTATCTTGAATAGGCCGAAGTAGCTTTTTTCAAGAACGGTAGATATGAACGTTTGGAAGGTTGATGGGCCTTGGTCAAGTGGGTAACGATAACTCGGGTATCAGCGGAGTTATTTTAATTAAATATTTTATCCAGATCACAACTAAATGTAGACTAAAATATAAAAAGAGGCCGTCTCAAAAGTGATTGAGGCGGTCTTTTTACTTTTACAAGGATTGAGTTTTTGATTTAACGTTTAGCAAGCTTCTTTTTCAAAAAGGCAAGAGTTGTCCTAAGCCTATGCCGCC
>NZ_VKDC01000044.1 GCF_007097395.1 Fulvivirga sp. M361 | reverse complement strand
CCTACAGCTCAAGCAGCAAAAGGAATACGGCGACCAATTCACAGCCACAGACACCCTTAACACCACCAAAGCCCAGGCTAATCGTGAATACATGAAGCACGTAAAAATAGCCCGCATCGCTGCCCGCAAGGACCGCGGCGCTTTCGAAAGCCTGCAGCTTTCCGGTGATCGTAAGCGTACCCTCTCCGGCTGGCTAAAGCAGGCCAAAGCCTTTTATGCGAACGCCCTGGCCAATGCTGACCTGCTCGCCGCCCTGGCCGGCTTCGGCATTACCGAGGCCAAACTCACCGCCGCTCAGCTACAGGTACTGGGTGTAGAGCAGGCCTTTAACCGGCAGCTGCGCGAAAAAGGCGAAGCCCAGGCTGCCACCCAGCGCCGTGACGAAGCCTTCGACGCCCTGCAAAGCTGGCTGGCCGACTTCATCGCCGTATCCCGCATAGCCCTGGAAAGTGAGTCCCAATACCTGGAAGTACTCGGCGTAGTACAGCCAGCTTAAGAGAAGTGTGAACACCTGGCCGTGTGGCTGGGTGTTTAAGCTTTTACAGGATTTAAACTGTGGTGATGGCAGGAAATTAAAAAGGCTGAAAAGTTCCTGAATTTGGTCTTGGATTAAGCGTAGCATTCCTATGACCTATAACGAGATAGAGCCTCCGCTCGGACTTCATTTAGGCCACTCATGAAAAATAATTTCTGTGTAAAAACGATCCTTATTGCCTTTGATTAGCATTTTTTCAAAATCAGGAGATGATCATAAAGTACTTAAATTGCTTGATATGAACTTTGTTAATTTCAAAAGTGAATTCTCTGGATTTTTGCCCTTTTAATCAAAGGTCCATGCAGCAGCACTACTTCTAAACGCATTCAATAGATAATACATGTCCGAGTCTGACGTTAAGGATATCTAAACATGAAGAGAGTTGTCATTTATGGCTTTATAGTATTATTGAGCAAGACGAGTTTACTCGGTCAAAAATACAATGGTTACCTGGGTCTTGAATTGGGTGTTTCTGCTACACATTCTTTCTGGGAAGGAAACAAGCCCAATAAAAATGAAATTCGACTCCAACATATCTCTCAGGCCTCACCTAACTTTCAATTGCTATTTACAAAACAGTTATCACCCCGGTTTTGGATGTACCTGGGTGCAAGGGCTCAACCCGTCTCCTGGAAGTACAGCAGGTATCAAATAAGCGGTAGATATAAAAGAAGAAGACGATCATTGACTACATTCGGTATTTGGCATTTCTCGCTCATAGCAAGCTATGAAGTCAAAAAAATTGTGATCAAAAAGCGATTTCCTGCCCAACTGTTCTTTGAGTTAGGCCCTTTGGTGTACCTTGGAAACGGGGCGAAGTCAAGCCTGAACAATGGCTCTCTTAACTTAACCACAAACACGGACAGCTTAACATCACAACAAGGAGGGCCGAACTATGACGATGGCAAGTGGATCAGCGTTATGCCTTCAGCAGGAGTATCGCTAGCCGTAAAACTCCCAAACAAAAAACTTCTAACACTACGTGGGAGTTTGGGCGTTGGCACCCGCACATCATTTCGAGAATTCGTAGATCGCGACAGAGGCTATACAATCAAATCAAATGGCTCATTTATGCAAATGAGCATAGGCTACCTTTTTCCGTTGAAAACAAAAGGCAAGCAAAAGTTATGAGCAAAAAAATATTCTTGGCTGCCTGGCTCCTACTATCTTTAATTGATTCCCTATCAGCACAAAACCGAATGCATGTGCTAGATTCTTTACGCAAACCACCTCACTTCATACAGGTTGGTGCAGGCTTTACCGTTACCAGGCCCTCTGGCTCCGGTACCAAACAGATTTCCAGTTTAACCGGATTTTCAGGTGTAGTGCCGTTAAGCATTGGTACTGTTATTCAAGACAAACACGTGGTAAAGGCAACCTTATTCTTTGAAGACTATTTCCCCCTATTCAGCTACGAGTATCAACCTCATGATGACTATTGGGTCCGGGTTTTTAACTTAAATATCAGTGCTACCAATATCAATATATCTTACGGGCGCAGATATCCATTTACGTTCCTTCAAAACCACTTTCATTTCACGCCAAGTCTTGGAGTGCTCGCTAGTGTTGTCAATGAAGTTAAATATCCAGAAGGTCAAAGAATTATACTTAGACAAGAAGGTACTACTGTTTCGGATACATTAACAGTAACAAGTGTGCCCAACAGAGAATGGAACAAGGTTAACCTCTCCTTGGCGGTAGGTGTGGACCTCGAAACTAAGTTTATTCATCCACGTTTGGCGCTCGTGTGGCGGTCATCCTTCAACCTCACCTTGACTAAAAGTGCTACTACCCGAATAAACCTTTCGTTCACGGATCCTGAAAAAGATTTTAGTGAAGAATTCAACCACCGCTTAAACAACTTCAATACCTCAATAGGCCTACGCTACTATTTTCAAAGCTTCTAGGATGAGATTCCACTTTTAAAGGATTTTTAGATTGATCAAATTAGGCAAATGCATAAAATACTGGCAATCAGCACAATTCACCTACTCAGGGTCTCCCACCCCTTTCTTAGGACGTCATCACCATACCGGTTATGCAAATAGGTAGGTTTGGAGCGGCAAAGGCAGGCCATCTCTTTAAACGGGGAGATTGCCGCGCCTTTCCTCACGCATGGCCCACCGAAGGCTCGCAATGTCGATCTGTAGTTATGATTAAGCCCTTACCTGGTCGTAGGTTAAGCGCAGTGTTCCTACGACCTACAATGGGATAGAGCGTCCGCTCGGGCTTCATTTATGGCAGCATTTTCTATCTGTGGACCGAAGTGAATATTCCGGATATCTCTCCAGGTAGAGGGTGTATCTATGATGTGATTACCCGAGGCACCATTCGGGTTTACTTCCTTTCGATACTGTTTTTACGTTATCATGTGGATGGACCTTCTCACGTCCTCAGGGTCTCTCGTAGAGGACCCTGAGGATTAAAGACTGCTGCACTTATCCAAAGACCAGGGAGAGTATTCACAAGGTATTTTATCCAGTCGTTCGCAGCGTATATGAAGGGACAGACTTCTGAAGAAGCAAAAAAGCCCGACCGCTAACACGATCAGGCTTTTATCCCTTCTCCACAAAATCAACTATATTTTTATCGGATCACTACCCGCTTGGTTTTTTGAACGTTTCCTACGCTTATCTGAGCCATGTATACTCCTGCCTCTAATTTACCGTCAAGTGCCAGTGTAGCAGCGTAACCTTTCGCGGTAGTTTCGTATACCACTGTACCTTCTAAATTGGTGATGTTGATCACCACTTCCTCAGTGCTGTCCGTACCGGCGATTTCCCAGGTTAATGTAATGGTATTCTCCTTGGCTTCAGCCTGAAAGTGCTCTACGGAAGTGGGTGGGGTCAAGCTGTTTACATTCGCTTTAACAGTACTCACACTTACTATCATCAGGGCAGCTACTATTAGTATATTTTTCATCTTACTCTCTGTTTCGTTTCTTTCAAATCAACAATACAAAGTTAGGGTACTGAGGGTGGCTATATAAGAGCTAAAAAGCGTAATTTTTACTACGCAGTTTTGCTTAGGCGGTGCTACGGTAGATTACCGGAAAGGCCGTTATTTCGGTAATAAACTAGGTTTTGTCGATGCTCCCATATTGAACTGGTCGTAGGTTAAGCGCAGCGTTCCTACGACCTACCATGGGATAGAGCATCCGCTCGGGCGTCATTTACGGCAGTATTTTCTATAGCTATGGACTAAGGTTTACTTCTTTTTGATCTTGTCTTCTGTACTTTACTATGTGGATAGATAGACCTAACCGGTGTTGTTGGTAATAGCAAGGCCGAAGTACAGCCAGGCTAATACCGTGGTCATGGTGTGGAAATTGAAAAGCCTGAAAAGTTTGTTATACGCCTATTCCCATGCCATCTAAACCTCTTTATACCCACCGGGCGGACGCCCTAAACCAGTGTGATGAAAGATGACATTTGAAGTTTTAATTACTAAAACCGGCCGGAGGCCTAATTGATAGTCGTCACTCGGAAACCCAAGCGACTGAGAGGAAACACTGTATATAAGGTGTAGGTATGGACTATTGTCATGCCGTTCGTTAATTTATCAGAACGTTTCCGTTTGCTAGCAGGATTACGGTAATATCAGGTGAAATGCCGGCAGACCGTCGCAGACCTAAATTCTGGCTTGATAAGTATAAAGCTGAAAGTACCGGCCCTCTTTTTCAATGAGTTCATCATGTTTTCCGCGCTCTACAATATTTCCATCTTCTATGACCAATATCTGGTCTGCCTGCCGGATGGTACTTAGTCTGTGAGCAATTACGAAAGTAGTACGTCCTGCCATCAACTCTTTCAAACTGGCCTGTATGAAAGTCTCACTTTCCGTATCCAGGTTAGAAGTAGCTTCGTCTAATATCAGTATACGAGGGTCAGCCAGTATGGCGCGTGCTATGGCGATCCTTTGACGCTGTCCGCCTGATAATTTAACGCCTCTTTCTCCGATCAATGTATCCAGCCCCTCTTCAAAACGATCAGTAAACTCATGAACATAAGCAGCTTTTACGGCCAGGTCCAGTTGCTCCCGGGTGGCATTAGGCCGGGGGAACATAATATTTTCCCGGATAGTGCCTTCAAACAAAAAATCATCCTGGAGTACCACTCCCAACCCACTTCTAAAGCTTTCTAAAGTGACTTTGGCAAGGTCAATGCCATCAATAGTGATGCGCCCTTCATCCGGATTCAAAAAAGAGGCGGCCAGCCCTGCTATGGTGGTTTTTCCACTACCCGAGGTACCTACCAGTGCAGTTACAGAGCCTGCCGGAGCTTCGAAATTCACATCTTTTACTACGGGCTTGTCCTTTTCATAAGCAAATGAAACGTTCTCGAAATTTATGTGTCCTTTTGTAGCTTCCAGCTTTACTTTCCGGTCTTTGTGGTCTGCCTCCAGGGGAGTGTTCATGATCTCTTCGGTACGGTCCAGCCCTGCAAAAGCCTCCGTAAGCTGGCTTCCTATGTTACTCATCTGCACGATAGGTGCAATCATAAACCCCAGGTACAAGGTAAAGGAAAGGAATTCCCCAAAAGAAAGATCACCTTTCATAATCATATAGCCCCCGATACCCATAATTCCTGTAGAGGCCAGCCCTAATAAAAAGGTTGCTGAACTGGTGACAATGCTGGTAGATGTAAGACTCTTTTTGACATTTTGAAAAAGGCGGTCAACCCCATCTTCGAATGTTCTGATTTCCTGTGCTTCCGCATTAAAACCCTTGATCACCCGTACACCTCCCAGGGTTTCTGTCAGCCTGCCGGTCACCTCGGCATTTATTTTGCCCCGTTCCCGGAATATCGGACGGATGTATCCAAATGCTTTGAGCGATATCATGCCAAAAATAGCCACAGGTACCAGTACATAAAGGGTCATCATCGGGCTGATACTGATCAGTAAAACCAGAGATACGATAGCAGTGAGAATGCCTCCAAAAAGTTGCAGGAGTCCTGTGCCCACCAGGTTTCTTACGCCTTCTACATCGGTCATGATCCGTGATACCAGTTCTCCCGTTTTCGTATTATCAAAAAAGCAGATGGGCAGTTGCAGGATATGCCGTTGTACCTTAGCCCGGAGTTGGGCTATCAGGTGCTGCGCCTCTACGCTAAGGATCTGTGTGAGTAAAAATGAAGTAATGGCTTGCACACTAACGGCTGTCACCACTACTATGAGCAGGATCTTCAGCTGCTCCATATCATTGACAGGAATGATATCATCTATTAATATTTTACTGGCATAAGGTAGCACCAGGTTGGCCATACGACTGATCACGATCAGGATGAGCCCGATAAAAACAAATTTTCTTCTAGGCCAAATGATCGTTTTGAATACATAGCCTATGGTCACTTTTGATTTACTCATACTCTTGCTTAACGGAAATATAGAAGATAAGTGACACTTGATTTTCAGAGGTTTATTGACCTGCTAAATAATGTCAGTAATCCGGATTTGCTTTCCATTGAAACTGAAAGTATCCCCTTTCTTTTTACCTGACAGCAAAGCTCCGATGGGTGATAAGGGCGAAATGGCGAAGTAATCTTCCCCTTCCACTTTCAGCCTGCCCAAACTGACAGATAAATAGAAAGCGGCGCCATCCGTAATCACCAAACTTCCTAACGCTGCCACATCCGTATTTGTTTTAACGTCTATACTGCTCAGGGCTTGCTGCAGTTTCTTTGATTCCACCAGCTGCCGTGACTGGTTTTCTATTTCTTGCTGCATCATAGCTCGCCCGGTCTCATATTTATCTCCTGCAGAGCTTTTGGTTTCTCCTTCTGCTGACTCTTTGGCCAATTGAATAGCATGGATGATATTTTTTATGCGTTCTTCAATCTGTTCCCGGCACAATTGATACAGCTGTAGCTTGATTTCCTTTTTCATTCACGTTCTGTAAAAGTGGGTAAAGGTAATCCAGTCTGTTTTACTTTTTGAATTATTGCTGCTTAATGACAACGATTTAGGTGTGGAGCCTCGTTTATTGATTAGTTTTACACTAGCTTATTAAGTGGGCATGGTTACCATGTACATGGAAGGTGTTATTTTTATTGAATAAATGGTTGATTTACAGATGATAATTATGCCTAAAGATGATCAAGTTCCCGGCCCTCAGGATTATGTAGATCACCTGAATTTGATTCCACATCCGGAGGGCGGTTTTTATAAAGAGACGTACAGGGGAAACGATACGGTGGAATTAGCTTCGTTTGAGGGACCTCGGAACGTATGCACCGGTATTTATTATCTTTTGCAGCATGGGCATTTTTCTGCTTTTCACAGGATCAAGTCGGATGAAATGTGGCACTTTTATGACGGCACGGACTTGTCAGTATATGTTATTTATCCGGATGCTTTGCTTCGGGTGATCAAGCTGGGAAGAAATATCAAAGAGGGTGAGGTACTACAGGCCGTTGTGCCTGCCGGTTGTTGGTTTGCTTCAAGAGTGGAGCAAGAAGAAGGTTTTGCACTGGCAGGCTGTACAGTAGCTCCGGGCTTCGATTTCCAAGACTTTGAAATGGCCGGAAGAAAGGCCCTTGTGAAAGAGTATCCGCAGCATAAAACATTGATTACACAATTAACGAGAGCCTAGAGATATGAAAGCTTTTATCTTACTTCTTATGTGCTGCCTGGCCTTTTCATTGGCTGCTCAGGAAAAGAGAGAAAGCGAAAGAAGAATTTCTCCTGATGAGATGCCTCAGACAGCTATGAAGGCCATGGAAGCTTTTATTCCCAAGTGGAGAAAATTACGTTACTTCCAGGAAACGGATGGTACCAGGACCTCATATGAGGCAAAATTCCTGTACAGGGGTAGAAGATTTAGTGTGGAGTTTAGTACTACAGGCATTCTGGAAGATATAGAGATCACTCAAAAATATACATACATGCCCGAATCAGTTCGCGACAGTCTGGAAAGTTATTTGGCCTCTAAATTCAAATCATTTGATATCATAAAATGCCAGCAACAATACCGTCATGAAGGCGCCAGCCCTTATAATACATTGGACCAGGTATTGAGTGAGAAGTGGGAAGGTCCTGTTTTTTATGAACTGGAGATAGATGTCCTCAAGGAAAAAAGCTGGTATAGTGAAGAATACCTTTTTGATCAAAAAGGTCGTTTTTTGTCCAAAAGACGTATTATTAACCGAGCTCAAGATAATTTATTGTATTGATACGTCGGGTTCTGTTAGCTGGTATTTTAGGGCTGTTCTTTCAATCTTTACAAGCCCAATCGGGTGACCTGGTGGCTCATTGGGAGATGGGCGTCCCTATTAGTTATAAGATCAACGATCAATGGCATATGAATACTACGCTTACGGGTCGTAATGGTTTTTACGATCGAAATGACGCAGGTGATGGTATTCAGTTTTTCTCCAACTTCCTGGAGGTTACGCAGTACATATCCCGGCGCGTAAATCAGCGATTGTCTTTATCTCTTGGCTATCGTCATCGCAGGAGAGAACCTTTCGAAGGGAAAGGGCTTTACGAAAACCGGTTGATACAACAGCTTAGTTATGTCCATTTACGTACGGCATCACGCCTGGCCAGCAGGTTACAGACGGAACAACGCTGGGGGAATGAGTTTTTTGAATACCGCATCCGATATCGTTTGTCAATGGACCGTCCGTTTAGTGGAGAAAAACTGGATATTGGCGAGTATTATTTTATTACCGCTAACGAATTAGTAACCGCATTTCCGGATGAGGGTGGTGATAGCCTTGAAAATAGGGTTTCAGTGGGAGCAGGTAAACTATGGACCCGTAAACTTAAGCTGCAGATGGACCTGCAACTGCGTTCGGGTGATCTGTACGGAAAGATAGATCATCGGGTATTTGTGCTCACCTCATTTTATGTGAACTTAAAATGATCATTAGGTTCACTTAGTTTTCTAATAAGTCATTGGTAAATAGTTCATTCATTGGGATTTCCGAAGTCTCTAACTGATTTTTGTTAAGCCATTGGCAGAACTGAACGATACGTTCTTTACGCATAACACCCCATGTGCTACTTCCACCATAATGCCTGGACGTATATTTTTGGCTGGCCATCAAGTCAATATTGTCCAGGTCTCTTTTGGAAATATATGGGCTTAATATACTGGAAGACTGTTCAGGATGTTCTTTCGCATAGAGAAAACCTTCTTTAGTTGCCTTTAAGAAATTTCGTATATCTTTCTCTTGTCCTTTAATGTTTTCGTCTAACGCTACTATTACAGGCGAGTATCCATAAGGGATATTGAAATCATCCATTTTGAATTTATTCAGTGACACTCCTTTACCTTTGGCTTCTATACCTTCCCAGTTCAGAAAGATCCAGGTGGCATCTGCTTTCTTTGCCAGCAATGTATCCCAAATGCCAAGTTTCTTTGGATAATCAATGTTAACATCGCCCTTACCGCCATCATTAATGATCATATGCTTTACTATGGTATCTTCATACCGGGCTTGATAAGAGGCGTAAATTTTGCCATCCAGATCGGCAGGTCTTTCTATGCCGCTGGATGACAGTGCTACAATGGCGCTGAGATCTTCTTCAAAAATGGCAGCTATAGCTCTGGCTGCTGCCGGACGGGCTTTTGTGTTTAAGCTGATAACACTTTCGGAAGGAGCGATGGCAAAATCCACCTGCCCCAACTCAAGTTTTTTCACCGGGGTAACGGAATAGTCGTCTTCTTCCGGTGATATAATTTCCAGATCAATGCCATGATTTCTGTACATGCCTTTGGACCGGGCTACATAAAAACCCGTGTGGTTAGTATTAGGGGTCCAATCTAACGCGAGTTTCATTTCTTTCATAATGAGGGTAATATGTTAATAGGTTGATTACTATTTCAAGTGTGTAATTTAAACAATTGGTGCTAAGTAAGAAGGAAAGAAAACGGGCTATCTAATTATCTTTTAACAAAAATACGTTTTCTAAAGCTGTGTGACTGCGATCCATCAAATTAACCTATCGCACCTTTTGATATACATCTACCATTTTGTTTATGACCAAGTTAAGCACTTAAGCTGATCCGTTCTCCGAATTCAGGAATAATAACCTTATTAACGCCTTGGTGTTCAAGCGATTCTTTGAAATTTTGCATGGCATCTTCATCTCCATGTACTAAGAAAACCTTTTGTAAGCGTTGCTTGTCCTGTGTTTTGAAGAAGTCCATGAGGTTGTTGAAGTCACCATGTCCACTTAGTACATCTGTGCTAAGTACTCTTGCACTTACATTGTATATCTGTCCGTTACGACGAAAAGTTTTTACACCATCCATCAATTGCCGGCCCAGGGTACCCTCCGAACAGTACCCGATGAAAAGAAGCGTGCAGTAGCTGTTCTTGAGGTTTCTGAATACATGGTCTTCAGATTTCCCACCTTTCACCATACCCGATGATGTGATAATAATGCAGGGTTCGTTGTAGTTGTCAATTTCTTCGGCACTGTTCATATCATCCATGTAAAAGAGATTGTCAAAATTAAACAATGACCCTTGTTCGTCCTGGAAATGGCGCGCTTTGGAATTGAGGTACGCTGCAAAATCCTGGTACACATGTGTACTCTTCCTGGCTAAAGGGCTGTCCGTAAAAATTTTGATAGGAGGTAAATTGCCGGCAACCTGAAGTTTATGTAATATATAGAGTAAGGTTTGTGTACGTCCGACGCTGAACGATGGTATGATAAGGCGTCCTGGCACAGCAACGCAGGAGTCATGGATGATTTTTCCTATTATCTTCTCGGGGTTTTTATCCTGATGCACCCGCATGCCATAAGTGGTTTCGCAGATTATATAGTCAGCTACCGGTACGGGGACCGGGTTTTTAAGCAGAGGATAATTTGAACGACCAACGTCACCGGAGAAAACAATGGTTTTTTCACCTGCTTCCACCACGATATGTGCAGCTCCTAGCAGATGCCCTGCGGTTCGAAAATAAAAGGACACCTCCTGATTAAGGGCCGTTTTCTGTTCCACATCTATAGGTTGAAAGTAGTCCAGGCAATCTTCTACTTCACGTGGCCCGTAAAAATCAATTCTAAACCGTTTTTTTCTGCTTTTGGCCTTCTTGAGGTTGATCCTGGCGATATCAAAAAGGAGTATTTCAGTCAAATGGTAAGTAGCATAAGTGCAATAGATTTGCCCTTCGAAACCTTCTTTCACTAAAAGAGGGATCAACCCGCTGTGATCAATGTGGGCATGGGTGAGTAGCAGTACATCAATACTTTTGGGGTTAAAATGAAAAGATTGTGATAGTTCATCATCACGTTGTTCCATATCCATACCACAGTCTACAAGTATTCTTAAACCATGGGTTTCCAATAGAAATTTACTACCGGTGACTTGTTTAGTGGCTCCCAAAAATTGTAATGTAGTACTCATCGCAGCTTAGCTTCCATGCACATTCCCAGGGACAAAAATATCATTTATTTTTTCCGGCACTTCATTAGTTGTTTCTTTTAAAAGATAAAACCCGGGCCTTGGAAATCATCGATATACTGAACAACGAGTTTCAGATTAAAGTTATGTCTACAAGTATATTATTTTTGTGGTCATGTCATGTCCTTCACATAAAAGAGCTTACGTATCCCGGGAACAGTCTGAAGAAGCTTTAATACAGCACCATATTCATTTTCATCATGGTGAAAATAATGGCCCGACCAATGTATATCAGTGTGATCATTGTGGAGGGTGGCATTTTACAAGTAAAGCCCCTTTGGCAGCGATATTGCAAGAAGAGGAGACGCAAAAAAGGATCAAAAAGGAGCGTATAGCGGCAGATTGGGAACGCAAACTGAGATAGTACCTTTAATCGTTTCATATTTTACCTTACTCAATCTGGTTATTTTTGGAAAATAGCTAACTTCCCGGGCAAAACAACACACATGCCCCAACTCATCATAGGAAGCTACGAAGAATTTGAAAAATACCTGGGCCAGGAACTGGGTGTATCAGACTGGTTGGAGATTACTCAAAACCAGGTGGCGACATTTGCAGATGCAACGCTGGACCATCAATGGATACATCTGGATGAAGAAAAAGCCAAAGAGGGTCCTTTTGGAGGCACCATTGCGCATGGCTACCTTACCCTTTCCATTGCACCTTATCTTTGGAAACAGATTGCTGAAATCCGTAACCTGAAAATGATGATCAACTACGGTATTGAAAAATTAAAATTCAATCAACCCGTCAAAGTTGGCAGCCAGGTAAGGCTTAAGGCATACTTGAATACTTTAATGAATTTACGAGGCATAACCAAAGCCCAGCTCGACATTACCCTGGAAATAAAGGATAATCCAAAGCCTGCATATACCGCCACGCTTATTTTTCTTTATCACTTCAAGTAGCTTCGATCATCTTTTAGCTATTTCTTATTGTCACATAGAACTCAGGATTATTTTCTGCTGTTCCATGGAAAAGAAATAAGAAAAATGACTCGCCCCATACACCGTATCCTAGCAATTGCAGCCATTTGGATCATGTTTTGCCATGAAAGTATTCATGCACAAGTAGCACCTGACAGCTTACATCAGGTCATTGAGCAGCGTCTCAAAGAAGGTAATTCATGGATACAAAACAGACAGGATACCAGCTTGGTAAATTTGGAACAGAATCCGCTTTATGTAGTGGATGGTAAAGTCTTTGCGGTTTTACCTGCGCATCTGTCAAAAGAAGCAATTAAGACCATTCATTTTTTAAGACCTGCTTCAGCAACTGCTATTTACGGTGGAACGGCGAAAGATGGTGTTGTATTGATTACAACGGTATTGGATAGCAGCAAAATGATACAAGGATATTGACATTGAATACAAAACGTACAAATTGACCGTTAGTTAGTCCGGACATGTACAGCAGGGTATTATTTTGTCAAAGTCAGGCGATACATAAAAACAGCTGCTCTTTTTGTAAGCACGGGTAGTCGATGTAATTCGCCAAACTCATCGATGGTGTGATCTTTTCCTCCACTTAAGCCAATGCCATCCATGGCTGCTTCTACTAATCCGGAGGTAAATGAAACATCAGCAGCGCCAGCGTTAATAGGATGTACCGGCGTTACCTTTCCAAAGCCCAGATCTTCACTGGTTTTACTGTAAATTTCCAGTAGTTTTTTATTGCCTTCAGAAGGTGCCAAGGGTGGATATCCGGATTCGCTAAACGTCAAAATAGCGGAAGTTTTAGGATAGTTTTTGGCCACTATGTTTTGCATGACCTTTTTGGCGCGTTCTAACTGTTCAGGAGAGACAGCGCGAATGTCTCCCGTGACCAGGGCATCTTTAGCAACTACATTGTTTTTTCCACCGGCGCTACCTCCGTCACTGCCATGAGTATATTCCACAGAGGACCCTGCCAACATTAATCCCGGATTGAAAGTAAGGTATTTTTCAGAGGATAGCTGCTTATAAAACTCCGTCAGGATGCGTGAGGCCTCATAAATTGCTCCGGCACCAATTTTTTCTGAAAATATTTGCGACGAATGTGCTGCTTCCCCTGTTACTTTCAATTGCCAACGGGTAGAACCTCTACGGGAAATTACTGCTGTGCGGAAATTGCTGTCCCCGTTTTCAAACCCCAGGGCTATATCTGCTCGTTTGGCTGCTGCTGTAATGGCCTGTTTGGACAGGTGTATCGGACTGCCGCTTTTTTCTTCATCACCCGTCATTACCACCTCTATGGTGAGTTTATCCAATACTCCGGCGTCTTTGAGTGCTTGTACAGCATGAAGTATGATTACGTCACCTCCTTTCATATCTACTACACCAGGTCCTTTCATTATGGTGTCGTTGACCATTGTATATTCCTGGTTAGGACTTTCCGGCTCAAAAACGGTATCCAGATGACCGATCAATAAAAGCTTTAAAGCATCATCTTTACCTTTATGTACGGCTACCAAATGCCCTGCCCGGTTGAATGCTTTGCCGTCGACCCAGGTAGTGTTGAACCCCAATTCATCAAATTTTTCTTTGAACACCCTACCCACGCGCTTTACCCCCTCAAAGTTCATAGAACCACTATTCATATTTACTACATGCTTAAGCAAGGCTTCAGCAGCGGCATTGTGTTTGTCAACAGATTTGATAATTTTCTTTTCTACTCCTGATACCTGTGCCTGAACGATAAACGGAAACAACAATAACGAAATTAGAATTATACGCATGAACAGGTTTTTTTGAATGTGACGAAGTTTAACTAATTCCTGGCTTTTTCCCAACAGAATTAATGTGGATCAAATAGTGTTTATTAGTAAGAGGCGATAATAATAAAGAGAAGAAACCTTTGGAAAATCTGGTTGTCATTCTTTTAAATCAATATGAGTTTAAACATGAATTTGTTGTAAATTATAAGTAGAAAGAGAAAAATACAGGGTTTCGTTGTATAAAATGAATCATTACGGTCACAAAGTAAGTCCGTGAAATGTGCTAAATGGGTGGAGTAGTTTAATAAAGGGTTTAAATTATCTTTTGGTGTAAACCGGAAGATGAACTCCGCCCATTTTTGAAGCTCTAATAGCACATTCTTTAAAAAGTAAATTTATACCAAATAGATGGTTAATTCGCCAATTTCAAAAATATAACTATATTGAAATATGGCAGTTACAGATCAAGAAAAACAACACGTTCGTGCGCTACTTGTTAAGGATAAAAAAATCGAGGCCATTAAATATGTCAGCGATAATTTTAACCTGGGATTAAAAGATGCCCAAAAGCTCGTAGAATTAATTGATGATGACATTGAAGACCATGAATATGTCCGCCGCTCCAAATCAGCGCGATTAAAAACTTCAGGTAAAAGATCAACAAAAAGTTCAGGTAAGGGAGCATCAAAAATGGTAGGCGTGATATTCTCACTTGTAGGGATTGTAATGCTTTCTATTGCTATTAATGATATGGTCACTAACCAGGAATTGGCCAACATAGGTATAACGGTTACAGCCACTGTGGTAGAAGACCCTTATCAGCCTACATTTGAATATGTAGTTAATGGTGATACGCTATATTATTATTCAAGTACTTCTTCCGACCCTCCCAGTTATCACCTGGGGGAGGAAGTGGAAATGTTCGTTCATCCCGAAAACCCTTACAATACACTCGTTAATACATTCATGGAGCGATGGTTTTTAGGAGTATTGTTGGGAGGCATGGGAGCTGTGTTTTTTACGATCGGGATAGTTTCATTTGTGGTTTTTCGTAAGATTTGAATAGGACAGATACTGGAAAAACGGAGGGTCAGACCGGCTACTGGTTGGGAAGCACTATGGAAATACTTCGTTTTACGGATTACTTCAAAGAGCTATCTTATCACGTGTGCCGTATAATCTGTATGAAAAGTAATTTTTTCCTTGTCATTTTTATTACTTCGATCCTGGCCGTTCAAGGGCAGCAGTATACTTCTGTGGAACCAGCTATTGAAATACTGAAGGGGTTTCCCAAAGTCAGGGATTTTACGCTTTCTGCTACGGGAAAAGAAGGCTATATCACAGTGCAAAGTCCATTAGAGGAAATATCTGTTCTGGCAAGGATCACAAAAAACGCTGGGGATTGGACAATGCCGGAAATAGTGTCCTTTTCAGGAAAATACAAAGACCTGGAACCGTTCTTATTACCCGATGGCCTTCGACTTTATTTTGTATCTAACCGACCGGTCACAACGGTCGATTCCGCTGTGAAAGATTTTGATATCTGGTATGTGGTACGCGACAATGACAAAGCAGATTGGGGAGTGCCTGTGAACCTTGGATGGCCGGTTAATTCCGAGTATAATGAATTTTATCCAACATTGGCCAGCAATAATAACTTATACTTTACCTCTGACGCACCAGCGGCGAAAGGTAAGGATGATATTTTTTTAAGTACCTGGAATGGGTCAGAATATACATCGCCAATACCCATGGGTGAAGCTATAAATACGGAAGGGTACGAATTTAATGCCTATGTTTCGTCCGATGAGTCCTATCTTATTTTTAGTGGTTATAACAGAGAAGATGGATTGGGCAGTGGTGATCTGTACATCAGCTTCAGGGATGAGAATCAAGACTGGAGCGTAGCCCGAAATTTGGGTGAAGGAATAAATTCAAAGTACATGGACTATTGCCCCTTCCTTGACACGAGCACCATGACATTGTATTTTACCAGTAGAAGGAGTGCTATCCGTAATGTAGATAGTTTTAGGTCGTTGACAGCATTTATGGATGAAATCAATCGTTATGAAAATGGTCTTAGCAGAATCTATAAAATTTCGGTAGGTAAAGAGGTGTTTCCAGATAAGTGAACGCATTGGTCTTTGTAAACGTTTTACTTCCTGTGTTTAGCGAATAGGTCATAAACCATGTCTGCAAAAAGTGGTGAAATAGCATAGAAAAGCCATAATATCCTGAATATCCATTTTAACTGACCTACAATCCATAAAACGGCACCTGATTTAATCCGGATGATCTCGGTGCCATCGTTTCGTATTTCCAATACCATTATCGAATCCACTTTTTCTAAAGCAGGGTACTTTGTTAAAAACGTATTAAAAGCCTCTCCGGATTGTGGAGCAACACTAAATTCATCGGGTAGGTCAAACATGGAGAAGTAACGGATAAAACGATGGCAGAGCAAACATTCTCCATCATAAAACACGGTTACTTTTTTATAAGGTGATGGTACTTTATTGAATGTATTCCTGATACCATTGAAAATGGTAATAAAGTCACCCCAAACGCTATGTTTGTTTAGGTTGAATGGGCTAAAAAATATGAATAATCCCACTACAAGTATCTGATGTGTGAAATCGGGGCCCACTGTCATTAAAATTCCACTGTGCAGTAGTATCAGGCTTAAACCCCAGGTACGATGAACCTTTGGCTTAAAGGCGATGTACGCTGATAGAAACTCTATAAGATAACCCAGTACGAGCAGGACAGAAAAAACGAAACCGGGATTTTCAAGGATAAATGAACTAAAGAAAAACTCCTGGTTTGAAGCAAAACTGGTTTTAGCAATGTTTTGCCCGAAAGCTGTAGGGGAAAGGGCTGAATTCAAGCCTCTTAACTCCTGGTCCAGGATACCATATAGCTTGAAAAGACCTGATGAAGAATACGAAAGAAGTATAAGAAGTTGGTTCCCAAAAAATACCCGTAAAAACGGCGTGGGGTTTTCAAGGGCACCTTGCTTCAGGTTCGGTAGAAAAATGAGCATAAAAGAAGATAGCACCATCATATGCATGAAGTGGTCTATTTTCCCAAAGGATGATATCAGTGAAAGATAAAACAGGTGAGATAGAAAAACGAGGACCCTTACTAAACGATAACGCTGCCAAAATATCAGGTTTAAAAGTGAGGCAGAAAAAAAGAAGAGTAGCACAAGGCGAATGGCTAATTCCCAATCAAGATAGACCAGCCATCTAACCGTCCAAAGAGGAGAAAATAATGATTCCGAATCACGTAACACTTTCCAGTCGGGGGTGAGATGATTTATTCCAAAGCATTGAAGAGCAATACAAAAGATGATAAAATAATAGATGCCAACAATTGACTTTGCCCGCTTGAACTTTTTTTGCCCTTCTTTTACCAGAAAGGACTCACCGTTAACAATGGTCCGTTGCCAAAATGAATGGATAACCGTAAGCATTACCTCAGTTGTTCTACCACCTCCAACTGGTACTTTCTGTCTCTGACAGCCTCAATATAATCACCTTTAAATCGCACCAGTGTGGCAGTCTGGTTTTTTGGAAAAGCATCTTCAAGCTTATCTAATTTCACGGTCATATTGTTTTCGTATGCGTTGGTAATTTGCCTTAACTCGGCAGCATAACGCCGCCACTGGAGCCCATTCAGATGGGTATTTTGATATAATAAGAAATGCTCGTCTTTTTCTCCCAGGTTGAATGCAACATCGTATCGCTCAAATCCATTGGGAATTTTGGAATATAGCTTAAAGGAAAAGAAAGGAATGACCTCTGCATTTGTCATTCTAATAATAGGATAAAAGCTGATTGCAAAATAGATAATGATAAAAACGGGTATAAAGTAGTAAGCAAATCGGCCTTTCATTTGATATGCTGTTAAAGGTTTATACTAAGAAGAGTGTATTGTTGAAATTAGCCTTTAAAGGTAGTAAAAATCTGAAGGTCGTTTAAATGAAACCTTGCATTCTACAGGCCTTCTCTTACAGCATGTACATCAATTATTTTCTGCTTTCCCTTGAGCTGTACATCACCAATAGATTCAACTTTATATCCATTCAAATCACCAGCTTTACCCAAAAGTGCTCCTGATACCAACAGCCGTTCCTGGTACTCATTGCAAATAGATTGTATCCTGGAAGCAGTGTTAAGCACATCGCCATGGTAGGCAATATCACGCTTAATATTGCCTATCTCCGCCACGGTAACACGTCCACAATGCAGGCCGGCTTTAAATTGGGGCACTACTCCATATTTTTTCATGTAATAATCCTCCCTTTTTTCCAGGCGGTGCTTAAAAGTATAGAACGTATCGATGCATTTGTAGGTATTTTCCAGCTTATCCATTTCCCAGGTAAGTACGACTTCATCTCCAACATACTGGTAGATTTCAGCGTCAAATTTATCTACTAATTGATTGATTTCAAGAACACAATCTTTGATCAGTTTTGAATACTTTATGTTACCCAGTGTCTCGGCATAGGCGGTAGATGATTTTAAATCCATAAATAGAAAAGCCCTGTCTTCAATGACCGGGTTTTGGTACTTACCCATTAAAAAATTGGTGATGTTCTTATATCCGAATTTTTTGATGGTCTGAACGAAAAAATTGAGCACGATCACCTGTACGAATAAGAATACAAATGAGAAAAATATCAATTTCAGGGAAGTCTGAGACACAAGCGCTGCCTGAAGTGCTCCTTCAGGCAGTACGCCAACACCCCCGATAATGAAATAAACTAAAGCAAATGAAACAAAAAAACCAACCAGATAAATAAGGCTTTTGAAAAGGATAACGTACCCGAAACTGAACCGCTCTACTTTAAATTTTTCCGATAATTCATTGATTGCTACAAATAGTATCCCGAACAGCAGTCCAAAAAGTGTTGATTCAACCAGCTGTATGGGGGAAGTCCAATATTTAGCCAGCGGATTTTGTAATTCATCCAGATTCAATCCTGTAACATCTATGAAGCCCAGTACATTTACCAAAGCGAAATAGGCAACCAGATTTAGTATTACCACCCAATACAAAATGATCAGGAAGTAAATTTTTAACTTGTTCATAAATACTGAGAAAACTTTTAAATCATTAAAGAACTCGTGGTTTCAGGCATTGGTCAAATGATGATGGATCATGGCCGTTTCTCCATTCACACCCACTGAACATCATCGTCTTACTTGGCATATAATTACCAACGACTTTAACTAAATATAGGTTGTGAGTGAGATGTATGTTTATTCTTATCTATAGGGGCAGGTGATTGATCTTCTAAAGATATATACGTTTGATCGGTGTACTATTAATTTGCTCAATATCTTTATTATCAATAGCTTATTACATTTTTTTGCTTAATGGTCCATTAATTCTGATAGTTCAATATGACCGTCTTTGACTACAGTACTTTTATAATTGGACTTGTCAACTTTCACAGGGTCTAGTAAAATGGCTTTTACAGTCACTCCTCCGCTGGTCAGTGAAGTGGTATTTTCCACGGTTTCTCCCCTGGCCATTTTTAGAGCACATTGGGCTGCCAATTCAGCCAGAGGTTTGATCGGTTTATATACCGTCATGTTTTGATATCCTTTAATGATGTTAATAAGGGCTTCATGGTCGGCATCCTGCCCTGTAATGAATATATTTTTACTTTCATCCTGATCGTTCATTGCTGAGATCACACCAATAGCCACGGCATCGTTAGCAGCAATCACACAATCTATTTTTTTGTCATTAGCTGAATTGAATTCTGTCATTGCCATCAACGCGGGTAATTGACCCCAGTCTTGTAGTACTATGTCTTTTAATATGTTGACCTTTCCTTTTTTCATTAAAGGGTCTAACACTTTAAGCTGCCCTCTTCTAAAAAGGATGGCATTGTTATCTGAAACGGGGCCATTTACAAGTAAAAAATTCCCCTTAGGAACTGCGTTCACGGCGGCAGTTGCCTGTAATATGCCAACCTTTTCATTATCATAGGAAAGGTACAGGGAAACATCTTTACTAGACACAAGGCGATCGTAAGATATCAGGGGTACACTAGCTTTTTTACAAATGGCAGCGATGTTAGCCGCTTCTTTTGCATCTACCGGTACCAATACTAAAACTTTCACCCCTTCTTCTATTAATTTTTGGGCTAACCGGGTTTGCTCCTTGGCATCTCCGTAGGCTACTTCTACTACATATTCGCCGTTTAGTTCAGTTATCTTATCGCAAAACAATTTTTGGTCAGACTGCCATCTATCCATTACATAGCTGTCCATTAACAAACCTACTTTTTGAGCATGGGCTTTTACACCAACCAGAAGAATACAATACAATAACAGGCACTTAATGATAAAAGATCGTTTCATAGCTTTAAGCGTTTATCCACTACAATTTACAAGTAATTCGGCCAAAAAAGGAGTTTAATCCACCTCCTTGTTTTACCCAAACAGATAGTTAAAACCCATTTTGAAACTAAGCTGAAAATAAGTGACTGTTTATCAGATGTATATGTAGAATTGATATATGGATCGGAATAATTTTCATAAGCTGTAACTTTTTTTAAAAGAGAAAGTATTCATGTAACATAATTACCATGCAACATATTTATCTATAATAGGTCTTTAGCATATCTCAACTCAAATCAACAACATGTTTAAACACAATATCCTTGTCGCCTACCGGAATTTCAGACGATTTTCTAACTCATTTCTCATTAACCTCGTGGGTCTTTCTACCGGCCTCACCTGCGCTATCTTTATATTCTTATGGGTAGATGATGAGTTAAAGATGGATAAGTTCTATGAAAAGGATGATCGATTGTACCGGGTCATGGAGCACCAGCAATACGCCGGAGAGATCATGACCACTAATTCTACACCTGGTATCCTGGCTGAAACACTAAAAGAGGAATTTACCGAGGTGGAATATGCAGCCACCACTACATGGGTGGATCCTGTCACGCTTTCTATTGACGATCATAACGTAAGGGCCGAGGGCTTTCATGTGGGGCCTGATTTTTTCAACATTTTTTCATTTGAGCTACTACAGGGTAGTGCTGATAAGGTACTTATGGATAAGACAGGTATTGTTATTTCAGAAGAGCTGGCGCTGAAGTTATTTAATACCACTGAAGATGTATTGGGTCGGCAACTTGAGTATCAACATGAAAAAACGTTTCAGGTTACAGGCATTTTCAAGGGTACACCTAAGCATTCATCTATTCAATTTGATTATGCATTGTCTTTTGAAGAATACAAGGACGATAATGATTGGGTGCTGGAATGGGGGAATAATGGTCCCAGGACTTATATAGTGCTTTCAGAAGGAAGTAATGGCAAGGAGTTTAGCCTGAAGATTGCTGATTTTGTCAAAAAATATCATGAAGAAAGTCACGTTACACTTTTCCTGAAGCCTTACTCAGATGCTTACCTCTACGGGCGCTATGAAAATGGGAAAGAAGTGGGCGGACGTATTGAGTATGTACGATTATTCGGAGCGATAGCTATATTTATACTGATCATTGCCTGTATTAACTTCATGAACCTCTCAACAGCACAGGCTTCACGAAGAGCGAAAGAAGTGGGCATAAAAAAATCTGTTGGCGCTCATCAGGGAGAGCTGATCTTTCAGTATTTATCGGAATCATTATTGATCTCATTTATTTCGCTGCTGGTAGCATTGTTGCTGGTATGGCTCATTTTGCCGCAATTCAATATCATTACTGAAAAGCAAATTCAACTTGATCTGACCAACCTAAGGTTGACCTTATCCCTGATCGGTATTACAACGGTAGCCGGTCTGTTGGCGGGAAGTTATCCTGCACTATATCTTGCGCGGTTCCGGCCTGCAAAAGTATTGAAAGGAGAGGTACGAGGTTCTGTGGGTGAACTTTGGGCACGAAGAGGCCTTGTCATTTTCCAGTTCACGCTTTCGGTCATTTTAATTGTTGCCGTCATCGTTATTTTCAAGCAAATACAGTTCGTTCAGGATAAAAACATGGGGTATGACAATGATAACGTCATTTTCTTTGCTTCTGAAGGAAGGGTGGAAAAGAACCTGGAAACTTTTTTGAATGAAATGGAACAGATACCGGGTGTGCTTAGAGCATGTGGTATAGCTCATAACCTTACCGGTCGTCAGAATAATACCAGTGGATTGGATTGGGAGGGTAAAAACCCGGATGACCTTATTCTCTTTGAACATGTCCGTGTAAGCCCTGGTTTTCTGGAAACCTTAAGTATGGAAATTAAGGAAGGGCGTTCATTTTCAGATGATTTCAAGGCAGATAGTTCGAAAATTATACTCAACGAAACAGCGATAAAGATCATGGGATTTGAAGAAGACCCTGTTGGCAGAACAGTTAAGCTTTGGGGAGAGTATGATTATGAAATAGTAGGCGTCGTCAAAGACTTTCATTTTGAATCCTTGCATGACGAGGTGAAACCCTTGTTCTTTAGATTAAGGCCTAACCAAACCTGGAATATAATGGCACGGATAGAGGGGGGGCAGGAGAAACAGACGCTTGATCGCCTGAAGGATTTTTATGAAGAATACAACGCCGGATTTTCATTTGAATACAGGTTTTTAGATGAAGATTTTCAGAAGCTTTATGCGGCTGAACAGCGTGTGTCCGTCCTGTCTCAGTACTTTGCGGGGTTTGCCATTATCATTTCTTGTTTGGGGTTGTTTGGTTTGGCGGCTTTCACTGCAGAGCGTCGGTTGAAAGAGATAGGTATTCGAAAGGCATTAGGGTCTACTTCATGGGGTATCATTTATCTTATGTCCAGTGATTTTACTAAAATGGTATTGATCTCCATTATACTCGCCCTTCCGATAAGCTATTATCTGATCGACATTTGGTTACAGCGTTTTGCCTTTCGAATAGAATTAGAACTATGGTTTTTCATCCTGTCAGGAGTAATTGCACTTATTATTGCCTGGCTCACCGTCGGTTCTCAAGCTGTGAAGGCTGCCAGTATTAACCCGGCACGATGCCTCAAAGACGAATGATGGTCCAGGCATCCTGGTAAAAAATACTGTGTCTTACGGATCATTCATTTTTCAAAGTTTCAGCCGGGTTAGTTACCAGTACCTTGTAAAGCTGACTAGATACGGTGATTAATGCCATCAGAAGAAGAAAAGCAGTACTGATCAGTAATGGTGTGGCCGTAATGGGGATATGATATTTATAGGCTTCGTTGAAAAAAAGTTTCAGCAAAAAGTAGCTTGCAGGTAAGCCAATAATGCAGGCAATAGCTATAAGAAGTATGTATTGCTGATTCATACAGTTGAAAATAGAAGCGATGCCTGCCCCCAGCACTTTTCTAATGCTGAATTCCTTGATTCGGGCCATCACATTGAGCGATACCAGCCCGAATAAACCCATGCAGGATAAGATGGTGGCCAGCATGGCTGTAAATCCCATTATCCTGGCATGGCCGTTTATAGCGTTGAAATAATCGTCAAATACTTCATCCTGAAAAAAAGCGGTATAAGGCATGTCCGGTTCATGTTTCTTCCATAGCTCTTTCACCCGGGCTTCTGTAGTGGCTGCCTTTCCTTGCCTTATACGTAAGGATAAGAACTTGAATTTCTCTTCTTTGGCCATTTTAAAGAAGGTAGGTTCAATCTCATCAAAGAAGTTGTGATAATGGAAATCTTCTACCACACCAACCACCTGATAGGTCAGGCTGTCCACATCAAAGTACCGGCCAAGTGGGTTATCCCAGCCCATGTCCGTTGCGAATGTCTGGTTGATCACAACACTGCCATCCTGGTCGGTCAATAGCTTGTCATCAAAAAATCGGCCTTGTTTCAAACGCAAGTCCAGTGTTTCGAGGTATCCATAACCCACACCTATATGCCTTATCTCATACTTAGTGTCATTGAGGTCTATTACACTTAACCCCACGGATTTACCAATATGATTGGCAGAACCGGCCATTTGTGTGATGTCGGGATGTAGCAATAAGTCATTTTTCAATGCGGTGTATCCTTTTTCATCGGCTACCGGTACTACAAGTGTTTGTTGCTGATCATATCCCCAATCACGCCCTTTCTGATATTCCGTGTTCTGAATTATGGCTACTCCAAATACAATAGTAACGAGAGATAGAATAAACTGAATGGTTAAAAATACCTTGGTGAAAACATTTTTCTTTCCAAACTTCTGCCTTCCTCTGAATATATTGACCGGTTTGAAGGAGGCAATATAAAAAGCGGGGTAAGCCCCTGATGCAACTCCTGCTACGAGCAGCAAACCAATTAAAAACCCCCAGGCCCTGATATTTTGATAAAAGTCCAATTCCAGGCCAATGGAAAACTGTGAATCAAACCAGGGGGCAAATAAGGTGCGTGCCCAAACAGCACCTAGCGCCAGAGCGAAGAAACAAATGATGAGGTTTTCACCAATAAATTGTAGTACCAACTGCCGTTTTGTACCTCCAATTACTTTTCTTACCCCTATCTCTTTTAATCTTTTGGTAGACGATGAAATGGAGATGTTCATATAGTTGAAACATGCCAAAGACATCATAAAAGCAGCAATGGTGAGCAATACAATACGGCCAACAGGATCATCGCCGCCCGATATATCCCCTCGAATTTTATAAGAATTTTGTGATAACGTAGTCAGAGGCTCAAAAATGTAGGCATTTGCTGGCCAGTCTTCGTCAGCGGCATTTTGTAGTTTTACGTACTTATCCATGCCCGAGCTTATCGCGTTTATATCTTCCGGTCTGTGAAGCTTAATAAAGGTAGCACCAATGAATTTGGTCCAGTCCTCCGTACTTTCTTTAGGGTAGAAACTAAGTTTTTTATCAAAGTTTAGTAACAGGTCAAAACGGAAACTGGCTGTTTTAGGAAAAGGCTTTGCTACTCCCCCGATAGTAAATGACTCTTTCCGGCCATTGATCACAAGCACAATTTGTTCATCTATCGGGTTAAGATCGCCAAAGTATTTTTCAGCTATAGATTTGCTTATGATCACCCTGGACAGACTATTCAGCGCATCTTTTGTGCCCGTTTCCAGTGGAAATGTGAACATATTGAGGAATTCCGGGTCTGCAAACCGAACATACTCTTTGAATACTTTATCTTCATATTTCATTACTGCACCACGGCCATCTAATCTAACACTATACTCTATCTGTGGAAAATCCGACTCCATCATTTCACCGATGGGAGCCGGGGAATCACCCCAAACCTGCTCCTTACCGTCGCGAGATACTACGTTGTTCAATAAGAAAATATGCTCACGGTTTTCATGAAAATCATCCTGGCTAAAAGCAAAGTCCACAAAAATATAAACCACCAGGGTACAACCGATGGCGAGCGACAGACCAAAAATATTGATAAAAGAAAGGAGACCATTTTTCACCAGGCTCCTGAAGGCAGTTTTGATAAAGTTTTTGACCATGTTAATACTTGATATTTAGTCGATAAGACTATAACAAACAACAATAGGTTGCACCGAATTGAAAAAAATAAGATGTGTGTCTTCAAACCAGGTCGTTTAGGAGGATAGAACCAGGGGCAGCAATGTTCATGGGCTCTTTCGCAATTATAGTATTAACTGGTGCCAATGCTGGTACTGAATTTGTTGTTCCATGCCGATGTATCCGGGATTAAATCAACAGGCCTTATTAAGGGAAGTAAAATCTGTCTGAAGAAATTGTTCTTGTACGTTAATTTTTTGGAAATTGCACCTTATAGGCTTCTGATTGAAAGCTTAATGCAATACCTTAAAAAGAAGTAATTCATGCATGGAACTCATAATGCTGTAGATGATGACAGAAACGCCGGGATCAAGATCTTTATCAATGATGAGCTATTGCCGCGCAATGAGGCCAGGATCTCCGTTTTTGATAGTGGTTACCTGGTAGGAGACGGAGTGTGGGAGGCGTTACGTCTCCATAATGATGTGCTGGTTTTTCTGGACCTGCATCTCGACAGGCTCTGGCAGTCGGCGGGTGTTATAGGCATCAAACTCCCCTTTACGCGTGAGGAGTTGACAGAAAACATTTGGAAAACCATTAAAGCCAATGAGATGCATGATGATGTGCACGTGCGTATCATGGTGACCAGGGGTTTCAAAAAAACCCCGTCTCAGGACCCAAGACTTACTATATCCGGGCCCAATGTCGTCATTATAGCAGAACATAAACAGGCCGCTATTGAAACCAAGGAAAAAGGAATTACGCTTTTTACCAGCACCATCCGAAGAGGTTCTCCTGATTACCTCGACCCCCGCCTGAACTGCCATAGCAAACTTCATGAAGTTCAGGCTCTGCTGCAAGCCATAGAAGCAGGTGCTGACGAGGCACTTATGCTTGATATTCATGGATTTGTATCTACTTGTAATGCTACTAATTTCTTTATGGTAAAAGATGGGGAAGTATGGACTTCTACGGGTCAGTATTGTATGAATGGGATCACCAGGGGACGGATAATCTCTATATGTAAACGTTATAATATAGCGTGCCACGAAAAGAATTTTTCCCTTTTTGATGTCTATGGAGCAGATGAGGCCTTTGTTACAGGCTCTTTTGGAGGACTCACCCCTGTCATAAAAATTGATGGAAGGAAAATTGGTAAAGGGAAATGCGGAAAAATAACTGGGCAATTGAGCACGCGCTATGAAAAGCTTATAAAGCAGGAAGTTAAACGAGTTAAATCCAGTGCTAAAAAATAATCACAAACGCATTTGCCTTTGGTCCGGGCCTAGAAATATTTCTACTACACTAATGTATTCATTTGCACAACGCCCGGATACACAGGTTTATGATGAGCCTCTTTATGGTCATTACTTAAGAACGACAGAAGCCAGGCATTATCACCCGGGAGCAGAAGAGATTATGGCTTCCTTGGAACATGATGGCCGGAAAGTCATAGAAATGATGATGGGTGAGCATGCTAAACCTGTGGTATTCTTTAAGAATATGACGCATCATTTGCTTGACCTGGATCGTGACTTTATGAAAGACACGGTTAACATCATTCTCACCAGGGACCCTTCAGAAATG
Source organism: Fulvivirga sp. M361 (assembly GCF_007097395.1). Taxonomy (GTDB): domain Bacteria; phylum Bacteroidota; class Bacteroidia; order Cytophagales; family Cyclobacteriaceae; genus Fulvivirga. The sequence continues at coordinate 27,506 of NZ_VKDC01000044.1, read as the reverse complement.
TTGCCTTCCTTTGCGAAAGTAATAGAGATGCCTACTATGGAGGATGTAGGTTATGCTTTACATATCGAGTTGCTGGAATATTTTCGGAAGCATGACATTGAACACATTATCCTGGACGCTAAAAAGGTATTGCTTGACCCTGGGAAGTTGCTGAAATCGGTGTGCGAAGTCATAGATATTCCTTTCGACAAAAGCATGCTGGCATGGAAAGCCGGCCCGCGTCCTGAAGATGGCGTATGGGCAAAGTACTGGTACGGTAGCTTGCATAAATCGACAGGGTTTTTAAAGTATAAAGTTAAAACAGAACCTTTTCCCGACAGGCTCAGACCCTTACTTGCTTTGTGTGAGCCGTGCTATCAGGAATTGTTGGAATTGTCGTTAGGGTAGTACTATAATCAACTGGTATTTGGGCAGTTTATGTGTAATCATCCACGCAAAACATACCTCTGTTCGTTAAGCCGTTTGACTGGTCTTTTCCAGTTCTTTCACCTTTTTTTCATTTAGAATGTAACTTTATAAATAGGTTGTGGCCTTATGGGAAAAATGCTTCAACCCTATTACTGTTTTTCATGAGTATTGCGTTAAGTCCCCATACAGCACCAGCATTTGACGGTGATAAAGAACATACTTCATTTCATAATTAGAATGATGTTGGAACAGGCCCTTGAATAATACTTAAACAGATAACAAAACTTGCGCTATGAAAAAATCCAATGTACCGTTTGACACTAGTCTAAGAATACTGCTCTGTATTTGCTTGCTATTTATCAACCTTCATCTGGTTGGTCAGGATATGCCAGGAGAGTCATTTACCATCAAATCGGAATACATGGGAAGTGAGCGTGAAGTACAGGTAGCATTGCCCGATGGATACAATACATGGACTAACTATGATGTACAATACATGTTGGATCCGGTCTGGAATATGAAGCAACGTAAGTCATTACTGGAATTTTTAAGAAATAACGGAATGACCCCCAGGACGATCCTCGTAGGGATCGTAAGTCCGGATAGAAATTCGGATATGTTGCCTATAAAAAGCGAAGGAACTCCAACCGGAGGTAACGCTGATAAGTTTATAGACTTTATAGGCAGGGAAGTAAAACCTTTTATAGAAGAAAAATATAAGACCTCCGGCTACAATACCTTTGCCGGACATTCCTTTGGAGGGTTTTGTGTGATGTATGCTTTCTTAAAGCATCCGGAATATTTTGATGCCTACCTGGTAAGCGATCCCTCTTTTTGGTATGGCGATGAACTATTGGTGCAAATGGCAAAGGAGAAATTACCGGCAATAGAGAGTGGAAAAGTGTTATTTATAGGAGGGCGTGAAGGAAATGCTTACAAAAGCATGGGTATTGCCTCGATGGAAAAGGTACTAGAAGAACATGCTCCTGATGACCTGGATTGGAAAACTGTGGCCTATGAAGATGAGACGCACAATAGTGTAACCTACAAATTAAATTATGACGGCATAAAATTTATTTCACAGGATTTTCGAAATAGTGCTATAGAATTTATTCCTCACAGTGGTGAAGTGGTTCCCGGGGAGCCAGTATCTGTCTTTTTGCAATCGGACACAAAGCTGATGAAATATACTTTGGATGGGTCAGAGCCAGGCTTCGAGTCAGAAGTATTTCGGGATTCCCTTACCCTATCCGAGCCGGCTACCTTGAAAATCAAAATCCCTCTGAAAAGAAGTAAGCTGCGTCCTGCGTTTGAGGGAGAGTTTAGCAAAGGAGAAAAGTTAAAAGGCCTCAAAAAAAAGAGGAACTATGCTCCGGGTCTTAATTATACCTACTATGAAGGAGACTGGAACAAACTGCCGGATTTCGATACGTTAAAGATGATAAAACAAGGAGCTATGATTGATCGTATCGACCTAAACTCCCTGCCAAAGAAAGAAAAATTCGGATGTGTCTTCGAAGGTTTTTTTGAAGCCAAAGAAAGCGGCTATCATTACTTTTCAATTTCCTCTGATGATGGGATCAAATTTTATATTCATGACAAATTGATGATCAATCATGATTGGCGGCATTCTACTTACAAAAGTAAATCAACGGTTTTGTATTTAGAACAAGGCCTCCACCCTGTAAGGTTTGAATATTTTCAACACCAGGGTGGTGCAGAGATCAATCTTTTTTCCAAGTTGCCCAAAGAGCGTCCTCAGCCTTTGGATTACAATAGGTTTTGGAGAAAATCAGTTAAGTAAGTCAGCGACCTTTATCAAGTAAACTTATATGGATTCGATCTACGTCCGGTGATCAGGAGGTTGTTTCTTCCTTGTTTCGTCAGAATTGAAATGGTGCTGAATTAAACAATACGATACGAAATTTACGCCTGAACAATAATATTCGTTAACAGCAAGAATTTTTCGTATTACAATGTGCTTCTTTACGGCTCAAATTATGGATATGAACTGGATTGAAATAGCCGGACACATGGGAGGAATAATGAGCAGTATTACTTTTATTCCACAAGTATATAAAGCCTGGAAAAGCAAAAGTGTCGGTGACCTGAGCCTGACCATGATGATCATTGTATTCATCAGTACGATCGTGTGGTTGATCTATGGAATATCGCTAAACCTATGGCCAGTGATCATTGCCAATACCATCATTTGTTTTTTGAGTCTGCTGCTGCTATACTTTAAATTTACGTTTAAGCGATAAACGAGCTATCAGCAGATCAGACCTTTTCGTATTCCAACATTTGTATTACAGCATGTTGAATTCCTGCCGGGTCAAAGTTACATTCGGCGTGTAACTGTATCTGTTCACCATGCTCAACGATCCTGTCCGGGATGCCCAGTCGCTTTACCTGTGCTGAATAATTGTTTTCTGACATAAATTCCAATACAGCACTACCAAAACCACCCATTACGCATCCATCTTCGACGGTGATCACTTTTTTGAATCGGGAGAATACGTTGTGCAGCAAGCTTTCATCCAACGGTTTTACGAAGCGCATATCAAAAAGTGCAGGATGGATATCTTCTCCGGCCAGGCTTTCACATGCTTTAACCGCATAATTACCGATGTGGCCAATAGTGAGGATGGCTACATCTTCACCATCATGGACCATGCGGCCCTGGCCTATTTTTATTTCTTCAAAGGGTGTCTTCCAGTCAGGCATTACACCCTGTCCGCGTGGATAGCGAATGGTGAAGGCCTGTCCCTTACGCGGTAACTGCGAGGTGTACATCATGTTGCGCAACTCCTGTTCGTTCATTGGAGCTGCTACGATCATATTAGGGATACACCGCATATAAGCGAGGTCATAGGCACCGTGATGTGTTGGCCCGTCTGCACCTGCAAACCCGGCTCTGTCCAGGCAAAAAACCACAGGCAAGTCCTGAATGCATACATCATGGATCACCTGGTCATAGGCACGCTGCATGAAAGTGCTATAGATATTACAAAAAGGCGTCAGACCTTGTGTAGCCAGCCCGGCTGAAAATGTGACGGCATGCTGTTCAGCAATGCCTACATCAAAAGCCCTGTCCGGCATCTCTTTCATCATAATGTTCATAGAAGAGCCAGAAGGCATGGCGGGAGTTACTCCCATTATTTTATCATTTTCTTTTGCCAGTTCTACCAGTGTATGTCCGAAAACATCCTGGTATTTGGGTGGTTGAGGTGTGTCCTGTACTTTTTTATGGATCTCACCTGTCACTTTATCAAACTTACCGGGTGCGTGCCAGGTAGTTTTATTTCCGTTTTCAGAAGGACCGTATCCCTTGCCTTTCACGGTTACACAGTGGAGTATCTTCGGACCTTTTATATCTTTCATGTCATCTAATACATGCACCAGATGGTCGATGTCATGTCCGTCTACCGGGCCAAAATACCGAAGGTTGAGCGACTCGAACATGTTACTCTGGCTGAGTAGGAACGACTTTATGGTATTTTCAACCCTGGCGATAACGTCTCGGGCATGAGGCCCGAATTTGCTGAATTTACCCAATATTCTCCATACCTCATCTTTTGCCTTATTATAGGTGTGAGAGGTGGTAACATCCGTCAAATAGTCTTTTAATGCACCTACATTCGGGTCTATCGACATGCAATTGTCGTTCAGAATGATCAACAGGTTACTATTGGATACCCCGGCATGGTTCATTCCTTCAAAGGCCTGTCCACCGGTCATGGCCCCATCACCGATTACTGCTATATGATGCTTATCTTCTTCTTTTTGATACTTGCTTGCCACTGCCATACCTACTGCTGCCGAAATGGAAGTAGAGGAATGGCCTACACCAAACGTGTCATACTCGCTTTCCTTTCTTTTGGGAAACCCGGATAGTCCTTTATATACCCTGTTGGTATGAAAATCATCTCTGCGACCGGTAAGTATTTTATGACCATACGCCTGATGGCCTACGTCCCATACCAGTTGATCTTTAGGTGTGTTAAAAACGTAATGTAATGCCACAGTAAGCTCTACTACGCCCAAACTGGCACCAAAGTGCCCTCCGTAGACGGATACATTATCTATAATGTAGTGCCTTAGTTCATCACATAACCGGACTAACTGGGTTTTATCCAGTTTTTTGAGATCCTCCGGCGAATTTATATTGGAAAGTAGTTTACCTGGCTGGATTAGCATTTTGACAGATTCATTTGATACTGCGTATTAAACAACACTCAAGCTTAAGTGTTTCGTATTGAACGACAGTTCAGTAAAACGTAAAACTACACTTTTTTTCATTAGGCAGATAGTTTTAGCCTAGAGAGTAATATCTTTGAAGTTGTTCATTCGTAAGATAGGTTAAATTTTTTGATGTCTTGAGTTTTGAGATTAAACTTCCTCTTTTTGAAGGCCCCTTTGATCTGCTCTTGTTTTTTATAGAACGGGACGAGCTGGATATCAATGATATTCCCATTTCTAAAATTACAGAAGATTTCCTGAGTTACCTGCATGAGCTGGAGCAGTTGAATATTGAAGTGGCCAGTGAGTTTATCCTGGTAGCTGCTACTCTAATGCGGATCAAATCAAAACTGCTGCTGCCCAGGCCCCAGTTGGATGAGGAGGGCAATGAGATAGATCCAAGGGAAGAGCTGGTGAAACACTTGCTGGAATACAAAAAGTATAAATCGGTACTTGCACAGCTCCAGGATATGGAAGCAGCGGAAATAGATAAAGAAAAAAGGGGTAACCTGGTGAAAGAGGTAAAATTTCTTTCGGAAAGTGTAAATGTAGAATCAGAGCTTCAGGATGTGGACCTTTACAAGCTGCTTAAGGTGTTTGGCAAGGTCATGGAGCGGTATGAAATTGAGAAGAACAAGCCCAGGCATGAAGTGGTACAATACCCTTACACCATCGCCGGACAACGGACCTTTATCATCAATGAGCTTTCTAATAAGCCCCGCCTGTCTTTTACAGAAGTAATTGAACAAGAGCCTTCTAAAATTGCCGTTATTTTCAACTTTCTCGCTATCCTGGAGTTGCTGCAAATGAGGTATATCATGATGCATCTTGGAGAAGGGTTCAATAATTTTTGGATTGAAAAGCTAGAAGAGGTTTCGGCAGAATAGATGAATCTCAACTCGCAGAAAATACTTAAAACCCTTAATCCTAACAAGGTTTGGCTGCCAGCGGTTATTAGCCTGGGTTTTGTAGTATACATCGTACTGTCTGATGAAGATTTTACACCGCAAAAATTCAATCTCATATTTCAGGCCAACTACCTGCCGCTGACCATGGCTTTCGCCATATTACTCCTAAAGGAAGCGGCATATATCTATCGCATAAGAATACTTACTAATAATGACCTGAGCTGGTCAAGCAGTGTGTATGTGATCATGTTATGGGAATTTGCTTCTGCCGTAACCCCTTCTGTGGTGGGAGGTACAGCGGTAGCGATATTCATTTTACTTAAAGAGAAGATCAATCTTGGCAAATCTATGTCGTATGTGACGCTTACAGCCATATTGGATAACCTCTTTTTTGTAGTGGCCGCACCCCTAGTAATACTATTGATAGGGATTGACATTTTTCCGGACTCGGGGCGTGCTGTAAGAGGAATTTTTGTTTCCAGCTATAGCCTTATCGCCTTATATACACTGGTTATGGCCATGGCATTACTTTGGAAGCCACGCCTGTTCAAATGGGTGATCATTAAGATAAGTTCAGTTGGTTTCCTGAGAAGGTGGCGCTATTCTGCCTACCAACATGGAAATGAAATAATGTGGGCAGCTTCTCTGATAAAAGGGAAGAAGAAACGATACTGGTTTCAGATCATTTTAGCCACGATCATTGCCTGGGTCTGCCGTTATGCTATTCTTAACTTTATAATAGCTGCCTACAATGGTGAGCTTTCTTTTGCCGATCACTTACTTATACTGGGTAAAAACCTGATCTTGTGGATTGTAATGCTCCTTTCTCCAACACCCGGTAGTAGCGGGACAGCAGAGCACTTTTTTATTCAGTTTTTTACCGAATACCTGAATGATTTTACATTAGGCACCACACTATTATGGCGTATTATCACATATTATCCTTATCTCATAGTTGGAGCCCTGATCCTACCTCATTGGATTAAGCGTGTGTTTTACAAGGGGAAAGAAAAATTAAAATAAAAAACCATATTAAATGGACGTTTGATCATTTATGAGGTAACATGCCATTTGTATATGTTCACGAAAAGATTAAGCATTTGTTAACAAAAGAATCTTTTGCAGTATTAACAAATGAAATAAAATATTTTGTCAACCTCTTCAATGCACTACATGAATCAGTAGTCAATATACCTGGCATAAAAATATGATCCAAAACACATGCTTGTGTGATATTTGGCATTCATAAAGTAATGATAACAACCAGGCGCTTTTTGGAAGTTTTCATTAACAAATACTTGCCAAACACATGACGCTGGCATAACTGATAAGTGGTGGTAGCCATAGTAGCTTTGCATCAAGCAAAATGAAGCGTCGCAAGGCACACCATTTGTAATGAAAACAAAAACTCATTTTTTAGCGCTGCTCTTAACAGTTTTGAGTATCGCTGCCCATGGAACCGGGAAAGAAAAAGAAGTAAAAACGTCCTCCGTCAAGGTGGTGAAGAGATCCGAAACTTATCAACTATTTTACCTTGAAAAATCCTCTAAAAAGGTGAGCGTAAGAATATTTGATGGCGCTGGTAAGTTAATTTTCTCCGAGCGTATTTCAAATGAAAATGGATTTATCAGACCTTACAATTTTTCCGGGTTAAGTGATGGACTTTACAACATCGTGATTACAGATGGAAACAGTAGGATCATCAAACAAGTCAATCATCACCATCTATCTGAATTACGACCTGGTCGCCTGTCATTGGTAAAAGTGGATGAAGTAGAAGGCGAGAACAGAGTGTACAAAGTGACTATTGTTAACCAAGGTACCGGGAAGGCAAAAATCAATGTTCTTAATGCCAACAAAGAGGTAGTTTATACCGTTTGGGAAAATTTGGAAGGAAACTATGCCAAGCTGTTTAACCTAAAGAGAGTATCAGGTGATACCAGTATTGAGGTAGCGGTGAACGGTGAGACGTCCGTTTTTGATCTTTAATTATTTTTTAATCTTTTAAAAAAGCGACCTGATTTAGCAGGTCGCTTTTTTTATGGCTTTGAATCGGTTGTGGAGTGCCAGTATCTGTGGAAGGATCATAGCATTTTCATCATTCTCTATGATAAAATCGGCACGTTTGCGACGTTCTTTTTCAGACAATTGCCGGTCAATGATCGCTTCAAGTTCTTCTTTCTTTCGAAAGGTATCCCGCTGCAAAACACGTGTGATCCGGGTAGCCTCAGAAGCTGAAACATTAATAATATAATCCAGTGCTTTGTAGGAACCGGATTCAAACATGAGTGCAGCTTCCTTGATCACATATGGATGGCTTTCATGCTGTTTAACCCACCGCTGGTAATCACTCCCTACAGCTGGATGTACCAGGCCATTGAGCTTTTTTAACTCTGGTTCGTGTTTAAACACTTTGCTGGCCAGGTAATTTCGATCTAACATTCCGTCAGTATTGTAAGACTTCGATCCAAAGGTCTGTATGATTTCGTCTACTAATGACTTATTATTATTCATCAGCCATCGGGCACGACTGTCAGCGTCATAAACAGGTGCCTTTAGTATAGAAAAAATGGAGCATACCAGGCTTTTGCCAGAGCCTATGCCTCCGGTAACCCCTACCTGTAGAGGTTTATTCATTGAAGAGGACTTTTATTTTCGTGGTGTCCAGCGACACATTTCGAATTAGAGGATGTGCTTTTACTACTTCAGGGGTTATTGTAGAGTCATTGCCATCTATTTTGGAGTAGTCAAGAAGTATTTCAAAGTCTTCTTTAACGGGTACCGATTCCTTACTTTCCGGAATTTCATATTGTATCAGTAACTGCTCGGGGGTAATGGAAGTATTTTTGGGTAAGTTGACAGGGACCAAAGGAACACTCACGCTGACACGGACGAATCTTTCCACATCAAATTGAACATTGACCGTAGGTGGATTCCTGTTGATAAGACTGGCTTTGGTGTGGTTGATAGCGATCGGTAAAATTTCGTTATAATCTTCATCCAATTCCTTTTGAGCTATAGTTATCCGCAAGGTGTCGGGCAATTCTTCCAGCACAGTAGAAGGCCCCTCCAAACGTACCGTATCAGGGGAAAAGTCAATGTTAGAAGTGATCTGATAGCTATCTTCCATCGAAATAGCAGCGCTGTCAATTTTAAGGAAAAATAACTTATGCTTTATTTGGTCTATATTGAGCGAGAGTGTGTCAGTAATGACAAAATTAAGGTCAAATTCTCCCAGTTGATCCGCTATAAAAACGGGTACGGCGGTCCCGCTTATCTTTTTCATGGTGGTAGGGCTTTCCAATGGTATACTCACCGGGGTTACTTTTATACCAAGGTTATTTCTAAGAAGGTTCCATCCAAGGCCGTTCACATTGAGTTGTATCTCGTCGGGTAGCTTATCTACTGCTACATACTTTTCTGTGTCATAGATAAATTCCAAGGGGTACTGTACCCGGGCAGAGTAGCTCTCATTCAGCGCATTAAAAAACCAGAATATGGTGGCAGCGAGAAGGCAAAGGATAATGATCCGAAAACGATAGGTTTTTACGGGCCTGACAATCTTTACTATCTCGCTGATCCGGCTCAAGATTTTTTCTGTTTGGTTTCCGGTGGCTTGGTTGCGTCTAATGAAATTGAACTTTTTTGTACTTTTATTTTAACCCCTTTATCGATTTCAACCGAAAGCGTATCATCTTCTACAGTGAGTACTTTGCCATGGATACCACCTATGGTCACCACATTATCACCTCTCTTGATCTCTTCGATAAACTTCTTTTGGTCTTTTTGTTTTTTCTGCTGAGGGCGGATCATAAAAAAGTAAAATACGATCGCTATACCTCCAAAAAGTATTAATGAAGACAAGCCTCCACCTTCACCGGAAGCTTGTAATAAAATTGTTTTGAACATTCTAGATTGTTTATTTTCCCCGCAAAATAAGCCAATAAAAACAAAACATCCCAACCCTGTCAAGGATTGGGATGTTTGTTATATGTATTGTTCTTATACTTATTTTACAGGGCCACTGGCTCCGTCGGCTGCTTTGGCGCTAGGTGTAACCATAGCTTTTATTCGTACAGTAGTGGTCTTAGGCCAGGTATTTGCCGTAATAGTTACGGTTTTGTTTTGCATATTGGGTTTACCCTTACTGTTGAACTTCACTAACATCTCACCGGTTTCACCTACACCAATAGGCTCTTTAGGAGGATTAGGAACAGTACATCCGCATGATCCTCTTGCACTTTGTATAATTAAGGGAGCATCTCCAACGTTTTTGAATTTGAACATATGCTCTACTTCATCACCTTCGTTAATCGTACCGAAGTCAAATTCGTTTTCTTCAAATTCAAAAGCCGGTAGCGGACCTTCGGGTTTTGTTTCAGGTGCGGGTGCAGGCGTACTGGCAGTTGCCGGGGCAGCGGTGCCACCTTCAACCTCAGCCAGTCGGCTTTCCAGCTCGGCTATTTTCTTTTCGGCATCTTTATTGGAGCATGCAGCTGCAATAAAGACAAATAATCCTATAAACAATGATCGTGTTAATCCTTTCATATTTAATTTAATTTAATCATTCAATATCAATCAGTATCTTTTGATTTTATATCCAACAAAAAAAGGAAGAAATAGTTCGTTATTCTTTTTCTCCGCTTTTTATGTGGCTGATGAGTTCGTCCACATCTTCAAGAAGGCGTTCGGCCTTTTCACGGGCATCATTAACCACTTGTTCGCCACTTGACTTAGCCTGACTAAGCACGCCTTCACTATCTGAGATAAGGTCCTGTACCAGGTCTTCAAGCATTTTTTTGTACTTGTCCAGCCGGTAGCTCAACTTATCACGTGTATTAGAACCTTTATCAGGAGCATATAGAATACCTACAGCAGCGCCGGTGGCAGCACCAAGTAGAAAAGCTAAAAAAGTGTTTCCAGATTTGCTCATATCATTATTTGTTATCGATTAATCCTCTACCGCTTTTACGGATCACTCCCGAACCTGAAAGTTCTTCAGCGATCACATCCAGTACACCATTAATGAATAACTTGCTCTTAGGTGTACTGTACTTCTTGGCCACTTCAATATATTCATTAATCGTCACTTTTACCGGGATGCTGGGGAAATTAATCATTTCTCCTATGGCCATATCCAAAATAACTCTATCAGTAGCTGCTATTCTGTCTATTTCCCAGTTTTTAGTCTTACTGGCAATAAGCTCTTGATACTCTGACTCTACCTGAATCGTATTCTCAAACAGTTTTTTAAAGAACATTTTGTCATCCTCCCAATTGTAGGATAACTGTTGCAGTTCAAAATCAGCTTTACATTCAGGAGATAATTCCTTGATGGTTTTCGTCACAAGGCTTTTAATAATTGCCCTGTCCTCTTCCCAGTTCAGGTTGTCTTCCTCCATGAACTTATCAATCACATCACTTTTAAAAATAATGTTCTTGACGATATGCAGCAATATTTCCTTATCGTCCTCAAAAGAAGGATTATCCTTACAAATATACTCCTGGTACGTCTCGTCTGACCTTACCTCTTTGAACCATTGGCGAATCTCACTTTGGTATTGCTGCCACTGCAAATTTTTCCTTAAGCTACTATTTTCAAGAGTGGAATTGGATTTAATCGCCTTGATTAACAAATTTTTAACAAAATGCTTATGATCCCGCTTAGTATCGTTTTCAGCTACAGCATGAAATTCAAGCAGTAAGTTGAGTGCCAGCAAATACCGATCATATATTTTTTCCGAATCGGCGAGCATACTTTTCTTGTAAGAGCGTATATCATTTTCATTGTTCTTATGATATTGTTCTATAGCTGTATTTACCGCCTTGTCGATTTTGCCGTCAGAAGATGTTTCACTTTTGAATTCGGCGTTTGAATAATTTTTCCTGAAAAGCTGCAGAGCCTCTTTGTTTTGAGTTTTTAGCAGCTCTTTATCTTGTACCTCCATAGAGTTAAGGTCAGGTAAAAAGCTATCATCAATAAAGGCTTTGGCTAATTCAAAATTGGCTTCCCGGCTTTGGCGTAGAGCAAACAGCGTTTGCATCGCCTTAATCCTAAGTGTTCTCCTATTGAGCATTTATTTTAAAGAACGATTGTTGATATTTCATTGACCTTTGATATCAAGTATTTGCAGATATCAGGCGCAAAATTAGTGAATAATACCAATCAGAAAATTGATTCTGCTAAAATATCTGGTGACGTATGTTTTGCTACGTTTGTTAACGTGATAGCTTTAACCTGCCAATGTCGTCAATTCTTTTTTCTGCCAGTTTAATAGCGGCTTCCTGTGAAGATGTCTTATCATTCTCAGCGGTATTCAGTATTTCAAGGCATGTACTGTATATGTTTTCTGCCATTGTATAGGTCCGCTTTTCGCTATAATCTCCGAGATATTCTTCATATACATTGATCAATCCGCCAGCATTGATCAAAAAATCAGGTGCATATGTAATGCTTTTGTCCATAAGCATATAGCCGTGTTTTTGCTCATCAGCAAGCTGGTTATTGGCAGCTCCCGCTACTATTTGGCATTTAAGCCTGGAAATAGTGTCGTCGTTCAGGGTAGCGCCCAGGGCGCAGGGAGCATAAATATCCATATCCAGGTCGTAAATATCCTCCATACCTACCACCTTTGCTCCGGTTTCACCAGCTACCGCACTCAATTTTTCTTCTGATATATCAGTGATGAACACTTTAGCGCCTTCTTTAGTAAGATGATCAACCAGGTACATTCCTACCTGACCCACCCCTTGTACACCAATCTTTTTTCCTTCCAGGCCATCATTGCCATATACTTTTTTTGCCGTAGCTTTCATGCCCAGGTAGGTGCCATAAGCTGTTACGGGAGAAGGGTCTCCACCTCCGCCCATAGTTTGAGGTAGTCCTGTCACATAACGTGTCTCCATACCGATGAACTCCATATCACGGGTTTTCATATTGACATCTTCCGCAGTCCAGTATTTTCCTCCAAGGCTGTCAATGAATTTGCCAAAACGGCGAAGAAAAGCTTCCGTTTTCATCGTGCTGGCATCGCCAATAATGACCGCTTTGCCGCCACCAATGTTCAACCCTGTAATAGCGGCCTTATACGTCATACCCCTGGACAAGCGCAATACATCTGTTAAAGCTTCGTTTTCCGTAGCATAATTCCACATGCGGGTACCTCCGAGTGCAGGCCCTAATACCGTATTATGAATACCAATAATTGCCTTTAGGCCCGTGGCCTGATCATGACAAAATACTACCTGCTCGTGCCCAAGTGCTGACACCTGCCCGAATAAAGTGCTTTCTTTCACCTTTTCCAGTTCATTAAATTCCATTCTATCGCGCTTTAGAGTAATTATTTCTAGATTAGATAATATAGTATGTAATTCAAATGAAGTACCCTCCGTTTGAATGGCCCAAAAGTAGGTGATTTTTAATATTATTTCAAAATCGAAATCGTTTGCAGAGAACTTATGGATTCTTTCCACGTTGTTATGGATATTACGTTAATTTTGGCCCTTCACTGCTTGATTTGATCATGGTCAGAAAGACACTGGATGAAGGAACTTAGCTATCTCAATAAATATCTTTTTAAGTACAAATACCATATCCTGTTAGGATTGGTTTTCGTCATTATTTCCAATATTTTCCAGATCATACCCGCATCTGTGGTAAGGTATGCCATAGATCTGGTAGCCGATAACATAGATGTGTATCGATCATTCCAACAACTGGATATTCAGGAAAACATCAATGATATTTTCACGGTGAATATTTTAATCTATGCTGTTATTATCCTGGTGATGGCGTTACTGCGGGGGTTATTTTTATTCATGGTACGGCAGACCATCATCGTAATGTCAAGATTGGTGGAATACGACCTTAAAAATGAAATTTATGATCATTATCAGTCGTTGCCTCTAAGCTTTTATAGAAGAAATAATACCGGTGATATTTTGAACCGGATATCGGAGGACGTTGGCAAAGTGCGCATGTACCTGGGGCCTTCCATTATGTATGGATTAAACATGATAACCTTGTTTGTTATACTCATCCCTTACATGCTTTCTATCAATGTGACGCTTACGTTATACGCACTTATTCCACTGCCCATTCTTTCAGTGAGCATTTATTATGTGAACAACATCATGAATAAAAGGTCGGAAGAGATACAGGTAAGCCAATCAGGGCTGTCGACATTTGTTCAGGAGGCATTTTCAGGGATCCGTGTTTTAAAGTCATTTAACCGGGAAGAGGATTCCAACCGTCAGTTCTCGGCCAAAAGTGACGATTACAAATACAAATCACTCCGGTTAACAAAAGTTCAGGCGTTATTTTTTCCACTGATCATGGGGCTGATAGGTTTGAGTACTATCCTGACAGTTTATGCTGGTAGTACAGAGGTATTAAAGGGTAACCTGACATTTGGTAACATTGCCGAGTTCATTATATATGTTAACTTACTTACCTGGCCAGTGACATCGTTGGGCTGGATCAGTAGTATTATTCAACGTGCGGCAGCATCACAAAAAAGGTTGAATGAGTTTCTTAAAACGGACAACGATATTGTTAGTACTGAGAATTTGTTGGTAGATCTTAAAGGCAGTATCCAGTTCAGTAATGTAAGTTTCACCTATCCGGATTCCGGTATTCAGGCATTGAATGAAGTTTCTTTTGAAGTGGAATCCGGACAATCATTGGCTATTATTGGTACTACCGGGTCAGGAAAAAGCACTATAGCCAATATGATCACACGTATGTATGATACCTCTTCAGGGGATATACGGATTGATAAAAGGGGAGTGAAAGAATACAATGTGATCAATTTAAGAAGCCAAATAGGATATGTTCCTCAGGACGTATTTCTCTTTAGCGACACTATTTATAACAACATTGCTTTCGGTACAGATGAAATAAGTGAAGAAAAGGTGATGCAGGCGGCCAGGGAAGCAGATGTGTATGAAAATATAATTGAATTTCCGGAAGGCTTTGCCACGAAGCTGGGGGAAAGAGGCATTACCTTGTCAGGCGGCCAGAAGCAGCGTGTCTCTATAGCTCGTGCTATCTGTCGCAACCCGAAGATACTTATCCTGGATGATGCTTTATCTGCAGTAGACACTAAAACTGAAAATGCCATTTTGAATAGCTTGAAAAGGATAATGGATGGACGTACCTCTATTATAATTTCACACAGGGTTTCTTCCGCGAAACTTGCTGATAAGATTATAGTGCTGGACGATGGAAAGTTGGTGGAAGAGGGGACTAATGAATCATTGCTTGCGAAAAACGGCATTTATAAAGAGCTTTATGACAAGCAGATGCTGGCAGAAGAAACAATAACGGAGTAATCGATTATGGTTGCAAAGGATAGAAAACATAACATCGACTGGCTCAATCATTTTGTAGGGCTTATAAGTGTGCTTTTAGGCGTATTGATCGCATTTGGCCTAAATAGTTGGAATGAATCGCGTAAAGAGGACAGGGTAATTCAAACCGTATTGGTAAACATTCAGGATGAAATGGAAAACAATTTAAGAAAGTTGGATTCTACCTATTTGGCCAATAAAAATTTGCGTGATTTTTTGGTAGAACTGCTTAAAGTAGTTGATGACAAAATGGATCCTGTTAAACCAGCCGATTCGTTAATAGGGTTTCGTCAAAAATATGCTGACTATATTTCGGATGATTTAGAATCTATCTCCATTCTCATAGAATTGTTTGAGTTATCGGATGTTGCCTGGACCACAGCAGGACGTACGAATGTGCTTTCTTCTATGGATTATGAATTAGTAAGTGATTTGGCTGAGATTTACAGTATCCAGAAGAGGCTGAAAAGCTTTGACAATAGCATCACGAAGGAAATATCAAACGTTGCATCGGCTGAAAAAGATAAGCGCGCCTGGATGAAAATGATGAAGGATATCGATACTGCCTTAACCTTTGCAGCAGTTTTGAAAGAAGCTTATAAGAAGAAGATCGAGGATATCAAGAACTAACCTGTCCTCAGGCAATCAATGTGTCATGGTCTATCAGAATCAAATACCAGTCTGAAAAATTTGTGTTATTACTCTCTTATGGTCTTTTTTAGCCGTGGAGTGGTCCACTGAAAGCGATGACCTAACGTAAACGAAACAATACTCTTAGTTTTTCATCGCCTTCATAAATCTCGTAAGAAATGGTGGTCTCTAATTCTTTTGATTGTGTTTGGGCGTAATTAACAGCTTGATTTTTAATATCCATTGGATTTATGCGCCTTAAGTCAGAGGCCATTAATTCAGCACCGGCATAACTTCCGGGCGGCATTTCGAGCCATGAAGACGCTGGTAGTTTATCAGGTACTTCCTCAGCAGATATACCTATAAATTGCCTGATCTCGCCTTTCAACGTATCAGATTCATAATTTACCACTATTAAATCCCTATGTCCCTTAAGTGCATTATTACGCTGTTGTATAAACAGGTCTTTCAATTCAGGAGCTTTTGGGCTACCTTGAAAGTACTCTCCTGTAAAATAGCTCTGATGATGGTCCGTGATCGCAAAATCTACCTCTGGTGAGGATGATCTTAGAAAAAAGAAAACAAAATAAACGCTGCTTAACAGTAGCAGCGCTATCATAAGGTATCGTTTCATTTAAAATGCGTATCGAACTCCAATAGCGCCAAAAATACGCATCTTAAAAGGTTGATCAACTAACTCAGCCAATAAACTCACCTCTGCAAAGGATACAACGGGATAATCCTGAAGTTCATATTCTACCCCCAATATTCCTTCCGGTCCCAGGTCAAAATTGGTTTTGTCATCGGAACCTATTATGCTGCTTTCGTTAAAATAAGAGTATTCTAACCCGGAAAGTCGCATCTGGGCGCCCACCCCCCAATACCAATCCAATCGGCCCTCTACATTGGCCGGAAACGCGTAATGTAAAAGGTACCGACCCTGCAAAGCCAGGGTGTAATTCACATCATGGTCTGCATAGCGTAGTCCGTCAAAGTCATTGATGTTTTTGAATTTATCACGATAGTAAGCTCCGTGTCGGTTGCGTGAAGTGGTTCCTATTCCAAATTCAAAAGCCGTATTACGTTGGCCATAAATTTTATAAGATATGCCAAAAGCATCACCAATACGTAACCCCACGCCCTGGTCGAAGCGCTGTGAGAAGGCAGATGAAGAAATAAAACCAAAGCCAATAAGACAGACGATTGCCTTAACTAGAATTTTCATGAAAAAAGATGTTTTTTAAAAAACGACCCTAAGACCTATACCCCCTTGAAAACGCGTCCATCCCGGATCTTCTAATACATCAGCATACATTTCTATTTCTATGAATGCAGAGATTGGTAATTGGAAGTAAGCATATTCAAAGCCGAGCACACCTGTCGGGCCCATCGTTAAGTTATTAACGTCGAAACGACCGATTTCTGTTTCATTGAACCGAAGATCTAACAAATATTCGTATTCTATGGATAAAGTGCGCCATTGCCAGCCAGCACCTATATACCATTGTAGCCCTTTTAACAGTTTAGTGGCATTCTGCTGGTACAGAAATTTTCCTTCCAGTACCCATTCGGATTTTACCAAATGGCTCAGGTAAGAAATGCTTTGCCTTTCGCCAAGGGTATCCGCATTGGTGAATTTTTCAAAGTTTCCCCGATGGTACTGATTGTATAACCCACTGGCTGCCGTACCACCATCAATCGCTATGGCGAAATTTTTGTGAGCATAAAATTTATAGGTAAGCGCAAAGGGGTCTCCTAATTTGATCCCTATTCCCTGGTAAGGGTATTTACTTTCTTCAAAGATCGGGCATACTACCCTGGCTTTTCCCTTTGAAATGCGAATATGCTTGAAATTCTTTTTCACTACATGCCTTTGAGACTGTGCCTGAAAAGCGACAGCGGAAAGAAAGCATATAATTAAAGCAAACCTTTGTAGAGCAGGCATTTAAGAAAATTGACCGTTAAAAAAGGCAAGTTGCGAATATGAAAAATCGCAACCAAAAGTTTTAGATAATTTCTTTGTACTGCATTTTATGCAGTTGAGTGTAATATCCGTCTTTTTTAAGTAGTGTTTCATGATCGCCTACTTCCACAATCTGTCCCTTTTCCAATACAATGATTTTATCCGCTTTTTGTATTGTGGAAAGGCGGTGCGCTATGACAATGGAAGTTCTGCCGGTCATCATTTTTTCGATGGCTTTTTGGATCATTTCCTCTGTTTCCGTATCTACAGATGACGTAGCTTCATCCAGCACGATGATACGTGGGTCATAGACCATGGCACGTACAAAAGAAATGAGCTGTCGCTGACCAACGGATAAAGTAGACCCTCTTTCCATGACATTGTAGTGGAGTCCGCCGGGTAGTCGTTCAATAAACTTTTTGGCACCCACCAGTTTGGCTGCTTTCATTACATCTTCTTCTGCTATGTCCGGATTGCCCAGGGTGATGTTTTGATAAATACTTTCCGAAAACAGGAATACGTCTTGAAGAACTACGCCAATCTTACTTCTGAGGCTATTAAGATCATACTCATGCACTTCATGACCGTCGATAAGTATCTCTCCACGGTTAATGTCATAAAAACGATTGAGTAAATTTATAATAGAAGACTTACCCGCTCCGGTAGCTCCTACCAGGGCTATGGTTTCGCCTTGTTTCACAGAGAAAGAAATGTCTCTCAATACATGTTCTCCCTTGTTATAAGCAAACCATACATTTTTAAATGTTACCTCACCCTTAAATTGCTTCGGTTGAAGCGTACCACTATCGGTCAGGTGTTCATCATTGTCTAAAAGCTGCATGATACGGGATGAACTGACTATGCCCAGTTGTAATGTATTAAAGCGGTCGGCAATCATGCGTATCGGTCGGAAAAACATCTGGATATACATGATGAAGGCGATCAACATCCCCATGGTAATACCTGTATCCACCTGATGGATTACCCCTTTCGCCCCATACCAGATCAGCAACCCGATGCCTGCGGCACTAATTACTTCTGCAACAGGATAATAAATGGAATAATAAAGCACGGACTTCAAATTAGCCCTGCGGTGGTCGCGGTTGATTTCCTTAAACTTGGCATACTCCCTTTTCTCGCCGCCGAATATCTGAACAATGCTCATGCCCGTGATATGTTCCTGTACGAAAGAATTTAAGTTTGAAACAGCATTTCTTACATCGTTGAAGGCCACCTTTATCTTTTCTTTAAAAATATAAGTGCTCACCACCAGGATAGGGAAGGTAGAAAGGCAGATCAGCGCCAGCCTCCAGTTTTCATGAAACATAAAGGCCAGGATAAAGATAAGTTGGAACAGATCGCCAACCATGGCTGCAAGGCCTTCGCTAAAAACATTGGCTAGTGTTTCTACATCCGAAACAGTACGTGTCACGAGTCGTCCTATAGGAGTGCGATCAAAGAACTTCAACCTTAACTTCACCAAATGGGCATACAGCTTAATGCGTATGTCACGAATAATGTACTGCCCCAGCCAGCCTGAAAGATAGGTATGCGAATATTGGACCAATGACTGTAATATCAGTAAGCCTACCAATAGATATATCATGTTGACCATACCCTGGTAGTCGCCTGCGGCTACTTCATTATCCAGAGTGAGCTGGATAAGGTGGGGTCTTAGCGGAGCGGCAATGCCTATGATCAATGTTAGGAGGATAAGAAAATAGAAACGTCCTCTATACGGCTTTACAAAATCGAAAAGACGTTTAAGTACCTTAAAATCTACAATGCTGCCGCTATTTACCTTCTCTTTATTCATTTATATACTTATAGATGATAGTGGGTACGTATGAACGTAAACCGTGTTGCTCTCTAATACAAATACTTGTCCTTTTTGACTAAGGTATCCTTTTTAATCTGATTACATAACCCTTTAAGGTTAGAAGAGTTATCACATTCAATGCTGTAGTAAGTATACTCAACGTCATTTTACATTACTTTTTCAGGGTATTTGACAGAAGTTAAAAAAAGGCCCTGAGCCGGTGCTGCCGACCCTGCTTTCCTTCTGTCCCGGGATTTAATAATGGTGATGAAATCTTCAGTGGGCCTTTTGGCAGTACCTACGTCCAATAATGTACCTACTATAGCCCGGACCATACCTCTAAGGAAACGATTGGCTGTGATTTCAAAGGTCAGTAACTCATCCCCTACTATCCATCTTGCAGTAGAGATAGAACAACGGAAATTTTCTACTTCGGTTTTAACTTTACTGAAAGCCTGGAAGTCTTCTTCTTCTAATAATACCAGGGCAGCTTCATTCATTCGTGTTACGTCAAGGGGTTTATGAAAGTGACACGCATATTTCTCAAGAAATGGGTTTTTTCGTAGTGAAATTCGATACTCATAACTTCTGGATATAGCCGTAAACCGGGCATGAATGTCATTGGCCACCTGAAAAATGGCATTAATGCTAATATCATTAGGTAACAGGCTGTTTAACTTATGTTGAAGTTGTGCTGTATCCGCTGTTTTCTCAAAATCGCAATGGAAAAATTGCTGTTCACAATGCACCCCGGTATCTGTTCGCCCGCTTCCCGTAATACTCATAGGCTGTCTTGTAAGTAATGACAGGGCTTCTTCCACTTTTTGTTGAATGGACATGGCATTTTCCTGGCGTTGCCACCCATGATAATGTGTTCCATCGTAAGATATTTCAAAGAAGTAACGAGGCATTTAACAATAGGCTACTTAAATATGGAACAAAGAGAGTGTCAATATTATAGAATTTGAAGTATGTCAGAAAGTCGGTCATACTGGTGATAAGTGCCATTCAAATGAGGATTATCTTCGACCATTTCATGCTGCCAGGTAATTTCGTGGGGAATATGTATCGCCTTGCCACCAATGTTCAACACGGGAATAATATCAGATTTCATAGAATTGCCGATCATGAGAAATTGGCCAGGTTCGATATCCAGATGACGAATTAATTTCTCATAATCGGCTTCTTTCTTATCGCTCATAACTTCCGTATGATGAAAATGTCCTTCCAGGCCAGATTTCTTTAGTTTTCTTTCCTGGTCAAGTAAGTCCCCTTTTGTGGCTAAAATGAGTCTATATCGATTTTTTAATGTAGTAAAAATATGATCGACATCGTCTAACAGACGAACCGGTTTATTGAGCATTGACTTACCAAGCTCTACGATGCTCAATAAATCGGGGGCTGTTATTTTTCCTTTTGAAATTTCAAGGGCCGCTTCAACCATGGATAGTGTAAAACCTTTAATGCCATAACCATACAGTTCCAGGTTCTTCATTTCATGAGAAAATAATTGGTTTATAGCTTCTTTACCCGGTAAAAAGGGCTGCATAAGCTCTGAGAATTTTTCTTCTGCCTCCCGAAAGTAAATTTCGTTAAGCCAAAGCGTATCATCCGCATCAAAGGCAACCACCCTTATACTATCAATGTCCATATGCTTCCATTCGTTTTTGGTTGTACTTTAGTGCAGCAGTGTATAGGTTTATCTTTGGTAAACGTGCCAGGTTTGACTTAATTTGTAAGCTCAAAATTAGCCAATACAAGAATGTTACAAAGGATTCAAACTGTATTTCTATTGCTGGTGGCATTGATGATGCTATTGACATTGTTCTTTCCGTTTTGGACATACCAGGCAGTAGATTCTGTAGAATATTATGGCCTTTTTGCCTTTTATTTTGAACGCTTTGATCTGGAATCAGAAGAACTGGTGAGAATATACTTCCCTTTTACTCTTATTGCCACAATGGCGGTTGCAGCGATTACAGTAGCTTCACTGGAGATCACCAGGTACAATAATCGTCTATTGCAAATAAAACTAGGAGCGTTGAATTCCCTTCTGATTGCCGGAACGTTAATATTAGCGGCTTATTTTGCCACCGATTTCATTAAATCAAAAGGAGTAGCAGGCCATTATGGCATTGCTTTTTTTCTGCCTGCTGCGGCGTTGATATTTAATTTATTGGCCAACCGGTATATACGGAAAGACGAAAAACTAGTTAGGTCGGTAGATCGTATTCGCTGATAGTAAAAATTATTCTATGCTAAGCCAGGGAATCAATAGGAGTGATGTCTTAAACACTAGTGGTTAGGATTATAATTAATAGGTTCTCTTTGTTATGTTAAGATGTGGCAATAGCTTTACTTTTTTAATTCTGGTCAGAGGTAGAAGATACCGTCGCTGCTGATTCAAAACTATTGGAATAGTCTATTTTCAGTTCTTCGTGATACCTCTTATTGTCCTGGAAGTCAACTTCTACTAACCGATAAATATTGATACCTGTTTGAGGTTCTTCATCAAAGAATTGATATTCTTTAATCGCAAATTGATCATGATTTCTATTTCGCATGGAAAGGCCAAAAACTTCGAAATTCTCACCTTCTTTACGCTCTATTAAATAGAATTTGAGATCATCTTCTACTTTAGCGTGCCAGGTGATCATGACTTCTTGATTCATTATACTTATTTGCTGTTTGACCACAGCAAGAGATTCCCGTTCAGGTTTCTTGTCAGTACCCATACCCGTAGAGGCTGCCAGAAATAATGCAGCGCTTGTTAATAGTATCTGACGTATTATCTTCGCGTTATTCATATTCTTACCCTTTATTTCCCTCTCTTGTAAACACTAATGTCAGTATTAGTGTTTGAAATGGGATCAGGATATTTCTGATTTGAAGAAATCATCACAAAAACAGCTTAAATCGTGTGTAATGGAGAAAAATTGCATAACCAATAAGTACTGTTTGACGAAGATTCAGTCAAAATATGGATGGTCACTAGTGATTATTCCCACGTATGGATACAGGAAATCCCCTAGGGGCAGAACGTTTTAATGACATATTGTCATTCCAGGAGAACTGGAATGATGTTTGAAAATCAAGATATACTTATTTATTAAAACGACCAACGTTAAGTATACATTATGGAAAAGGGAACGATATCCATCCACACGGAAAATATATTTCCGATCATTAAAAAATTCTTGTATTCAGATCATGAGATCTTTCTAAGAGAACTGGTATCGAATGCTGTTGACGCGACTCAAAAACTGAGACGCCTGTCATCATTAGGTGAACTTAAAGAAGATATTGGAGAGACCAGGATAGAAGTAAGCTTTGATAGCAAGAAAAAAACCATCACTATTAAAGACCGTGGCATTGGAATGACTGCCGATGAGATTAAAAAATATATTAATCAAATTGCTTTTTCAGGTGCTACGGAATTTGTTGAAAAATTCAAGGACAAAGGAGATGCAAAAGATATCATAGGTAAATTCGGATTGGGTTTTTACTCTTCGTTTATGGTATCCAAAGAGGTGGAGATCATTTCCAAATCATACCAGGAAGGTACTAAAGCAGCACGTTGGGTATGTGACGGCTCTACAGAGTTTGAGATTTCAGATGCCAAGAAGAAAGATCGTGGAACGGAGGTCATTCTACATATTGCCGAAGACTCAGAAGAGTTTTTGGATGAATGGAAAATTAAAGGCATCCTGGATAAGTATTGTAAATTCTTACCAGTTGAGATCCAGTTTGGAACCACTGAAGAAAGTGTGGAAGATGGAAAAGATGAAGAAGATAAGCCTAAGTATAAGACTGTCACCAAAGACAGAATTATTAATGAGACGGAGCCTTTATGGACAAAGTCACCTTCTGACCTGAAAGACGAAGACTATCTTAAGTTTTATCGTGAATTATATCCGATGACGGAAGATCCGCTGTTCTGGATTCACCTTAATGTGGATTATCCCTTTAATCTTACAGGCATTCTTTATTTCCCCAAGGTGAAGAATGACTTTGAGGTACAGAAAAACAAGATACAACTCTATTCACGTCAGGTATTCATTACAGATGAAGTTAAAGATGTAGTGCCTGAATTCCTTATGCTTTTACATGGTGTAATTGATTCGCCGGATATTCCGTTGAATGTATCCAGAAGTTATTTGCAGTCTGATAGTAACGTTAAAAAGATCAATTCACATATTACCAAAAAGGTAGCTGATAAACTGAGTGAGCTTTTCAAAAAGGATCGTAAGTCCTATGAAGAAAAGTGGGATGATATTGGGGTATTTGTAAAGTACGGCATGCTCAGCGAAGATAAATTTTACGAGAAAGCCAAAGACTTCGCTTTAATGAAAAACACGGAGAGCGAATTCTTTACACTTGATGAGTACAAACAGAAAGTAGAACCAAACCAGACCGATAAGGATAAAAACATCGTTTATCTCTACACCACTGAGCCTGGAAAGCAACATACTTTTATTGAAGCGGCCAAGAAAAGGACCTATGATGTATTGTTGATGGACGGTATGTTGGACAGCCACTACATCAACTTTATGGAGCAAAAGCTGGAACAAACCCAGTTGAAGAGAGTGGATGCCAGTACGGTAGATAAGCTCATAGACAAGGATGAAAAGGTAGAGAGTGTATTAAGTGAAGATGAGTCTACCAAGGTAAAAGGTATTTTTGAAACAGCTATAGGGAACGAGAATATGAAGGTGAGTATAGAGTCACTGGCACCGGATGAGTTACCAGTTACCGTCACAATGTCCGAATTCATGCGAAGAATGAAAGATATGTCTAAAACGGGTGGCGGTGGCTATTACGCTATGATGGGAGGTAACATGCCTGACCAGTTTGATGTAACTATCAACGGCAACCATCCGGTGGTAGCTAAGATTTTACGAGCCAAAAAAGAAGAGAAAAAACAACAGCTGGCTAAGCAGGCATACGACCTAGCCATGTTGTCACAGAATATGCTTACAGGCGCTGATCTGACCAACTTCATTAAACGGAGTGTAGAGCTAGCAGCGGAGTAGTAAGCAACCATGCTTCAATAACCCGTAAAAGCGGTGGATCAATTATGATCTGCCGCTTTTCCTTTTTATACCGCTTGTAAAGTAAGCCTTTTACCGCACCAGATCACCCGTTAATTTGACTTGAAAAGTCAGTTAATATTACTATGAAACACATTATACTATTTACATCCCTATTCTTACTGGTATTTTTTATTCATGGCCAGAAGCTCACCCGTAAGGAAAAACAGATTGTTCAGGAAGTCGAAGAACTTGATGCTGAGGCATTGCAGTTCCTGATAGACGTGGTGAATATCAATAGCGGTACGTATAATCACGACGGCGTAAAGAAAACCGGCAAAGTTTTTCAAAAAGCATTTGATGCTATAGGGTTCCAAACGCAATGGATTGACATGCCTGAAAATGTTAACCGGGCCGGGCACCTTTTTATAGAGAGAAAAGGGACCAGGGGCAAGCGGTTATTATTAATAGGTCACCTGGATACCGTTTTTGACAAAGACAGTCCATTTCAAAAGTGGGCCACCCAGGATACCATAGCTTACGGGCCAGGCGCCAATGATATGAAAGGCGGAGATGTGGTGATGCTGTATGCCCTTAAAGCACTCTACAATGCGGGTGTACTGGATGACACACAGATCATAGCAGCGCTGCACGGAGACGAGGAAAGCGCCGGAAAACCCATCGAAATTAGTCGTCGTGATATTGTGGAAGCGGCCAAACGTAGTGATATCGCATTGGGTTTTGAAACTTCTTCCGGATTTAACTATGCTACCGTGGCACGTAGAGGTTCCAGTGGTTGGGTTCTGGAGGTAACGGGAAAGCAAGCTCATTCATCCGGTATATTTAATGAAAAAGTAGGCGCAGGCGCGATATTTGAAGCCTCTAGAATATTGTACAAGTTTTACGAGGCGCTAAGCTCTGAAGCATTATTGACTTTTAATCCGGGTGTTATCGCGGGAGGGACTCGGGTACAATCAGATGACATTGCTTCCACACTGACCACTTATGGAAAGTCAAATATTGTTGCTCAAAAAGTGACCGTTAAAGGAGGGCTACGTTTTATCTCCGAGGAGCAAAAGGAAAAAGCAAGGGAAAGTATGAGAAAGATAGTGGCTGAGAATTTACCCCATACCTCTGCTACCATAACTTTTACTGACAGCTATCCTGCCATGCCGCCGACAGATGGAAATCTGAACCTTCTCAAACAACTTAATCAGCTTAGCCTGGATTTAGAACAGGGAGAAGTGCTGGCCTATGACCCTGGAAAACGTGGGGCAGCAGACATCTCCTTTATAGCAGAATATGTAGACGGCCTGGACGGGCTTGGTGTCATGGGTGGTGGTGCACATTCTCCCAATGAATACATGGACCTGACTACCTTTAATGATCTGATCAAAAGAACGGCGCTGTTCATTTACCGGCTTACACGATAAATAATCAGGTAAAGTGCGTCAAATTCAGATGGATCAATTTCAGTGAAAAGAGCTATCTGCTATATTTGTTTTTTTAACATCAAACCTTTGTGAGTTATGAGAAAACTTTTTTTGATTCCTTTCATTTTCATCGCTTGTAACCAAACTCCTGAACTTAGTGATGCCACTATTGGCGGATTAGCCAGTGCACCGGAAGGTTCTAAAAAGGAGCCTTACGAAGATAATCCGGACCTGGTCCGTGTAACCCTGGAAAAAACAGGAGGAGGAGTGATGCAGGAAGGCAATTACCTCAATGGAAAATTGCACGGTACATGGACGGTATATCACCTCAATGAGTTGGTGAAATCCATGACCACTTACGTGGCAGGTGTAAAGGAAGGGACACACCTTGAAATTGATGACCGGGGAAGGCTTACATTGAAAGCCCACTATCATAACAATCAATATCATGGTGACTATATCGCCTACAAAAATATCAGGGTGGTGGAGCGTCGACGATATGACAATGGCCAATTAGAAGGTACCGTGAAGAAGTATTATGATAATGGTAACATAATGGAAGAAAGCCTCTATGCTAACGGAAAACTTAATGGTGTATCAAAGTGGTATGATCAGGAAGGTAATGTCACTTTGGAATACAAGTATGAAGATGGTGCTTTGGTAAAGAAATAGTAAGCTAAGGCTTAGACGTTTTTAGGCTTAAGGTCTGATCGTTTTCATATTTGTAATATTTTGGGATTTAGTCTATGTTGGTACTTTAATAAGAGTCATCAAAAGCACTGCGACAGGAGTTCTACGTCAGCATGGGATCCGGAACCCCTTTTACATAACATTTACTGCTTATCATTATTGCCATCTTTATGAATTGATCTTTGTTCAGCAATTAGGCAGTGCTGTTTCATTTATGTGAAGGTTTAACCGCGATTATGCAATAGGATTTCAGAAAATGCAATAATTTTTTGTATAAAGGAATTAAAGGGCGATTTTGAAGGAGTTTTAAATTCACCCAAATGGTTAACCTACCGATAGGATACAGTGATAAACAAGTGACGCCTTATGGAGGCATGAGTTTAATGAAACGCTTTATAGATCAGACTGGTATCAGAGGCTTTCTACGCCAGCTTGATTTACCAGAACCAGGTTCAAATCGAGGCTATAAACCTGAACATATAATAGAGTCTTTTTGGCTGAGCATCTGGACTGGAGCTTCTCGTTATATTCATTGTGATTGGCTTCGGTATGATAAAGTGCTGCAGTCCATTTTCAACTGGGATGAAATGCCCTCTCAAAGCACATATAGTCGTTTCTTCGGTAAGTTCTCTCAGAAAAGAAACACCGAAGTATTTCCTGTACTACAAAATTGGTTTTTTGATCAGATTGGAGTGGATAACATCACAATAGATTTTGATAGTACGGTGATCACTCGTTATGGAGATCAACAAGGTAGTGCGAAAGGATACAACCCCAATAAACGAGGCAGGAACTCACATCACCCATTGATAGCTTTTGTGGGACAAACCCGGATGGTAGCCAATGCGTGGCTCAGACCGGGTAATACCGCAGACAGTAGTAGCTGTAAAGCCTTTATGAAGGAAACTTTTGATCAGGCATTAGCGGGTAAGAAAGTAGGCTTGGTACGTGCTGATAGTGGCTTTTATACCGAAGAGTTACTCAGCTATTTAGAAGAGAAACAGCACAACTATATCATGGCTGTAAGGATGT
>NZ_VKDC01000043.1 GCF_007097395.1 Fulvivirga sp. M361 | reverse complement strand
CAAAAGCCGTTTGGCTTTCTCCTGACTCTTTCCATTGGCGGTAAAGAATACGCATCTGTTCCTGATCATGTCTTTTCATGACACAAGTTTATCGCTTTTTACCACTCCCTCAAATATGGATTTTATCGGACGGATACGTTTAAATGGCACGGTGGGATGTATGATTATCGTATCTATTTCCTCTGGTATCAGGTCGGTATTGCTAGGCTCCCTTTTTAGGGAGCTTTTTTTTGTCGTTCTATATCAGAGTTCTTGAATCATTTTCTCGAAAGCATATTGATCTCTGAACTCATGGATAGTATACTTATTCAAATTAATGCCATACTCAGGATGTCTAATTGCAGAATCTGTGAAGAGCCGGTTCGGTTCTTTCCAAACCTTTGATGGGAATAGGTATTTTTGTGGTTTAAGGCCGTCAGAGAATATGACTAGTTATAATTCTAATCTTTTACTTCAATGTAAGTAAGAGCTGCAAATTTTTCTAAGACTATTTTCGGCGTTACTTCCCTATTTGTTATCAACCCTTCCATTGGGTCATTTCTGTACAGTTTTTCAAGGAGATTCTCATCTTTGAGTTTAGATATTGTTGCATTATAGAGTTTTTTCTTTCCATTTTTTGAGCCAGTATACTTGGAACTCATGATGCTATTATATGCTTTTGGGAAATCCTCATAATCAAATTTATCGACCAGATGTGTAAGGTCGAAGATATCTCTCCAAGTGTCACGCAATGATAATGCAACTAATTTCATGCCTAATAGTTCTGCTTCATTGGGCAATCCGATATGACCAATACTATCTACTTTTTTTGGCCCATGGAATTGATTTTCAGCACGTAATTGAACTTTGATTCCGTCTAAGTAGATAGTAACATCTGTTTTTTCATAATGCTCTGTCTTAATCTCCGAAAAATCACTTTTGAATTTCGCGAAGATTTCATCCAGATTCGGAAGATTAAACCGGCTTCCTGGGAATTTCCGATAAGTAAAAAGATCGAGATCCTCACTAAGGCGATGACCAAGTTTGATTGCCAATGCAGTTCCTCCAATTAGAAAATATTGTTCTAGTTCTTTATAATCCTTGATGACCTCAAGAACCTTCAGGGTATCTTCAGTAACTCCTTGCAAAAGCTTTCTCTAACTTTCTTCTTTTGTTCTGTGAGATGTATATTGAAGGGTTTTGGCTATTAAAGAAGAATGCAACAAGTTCTTTTTGTTTCTCAGGACGAAAACCTCCTAAAAGAATATTGTCTTTCCAGACCTCTTTTATCTCCTCAACTTCATAGGCATTCTTCAAGTCCTGCCAATCCTGAGCATTTCCTGATACTAAGAATGTATTAATGATAAATTCATCAGAGAGCGAATTGATCTTTTCTTTATTGTAAGACCATAACAATTCCTTTCGAGACTGTACAAGTCTCCGTTCTAGCCTATTCCTTACATGTTTTGATTTAACCCTCATCAGCGACACCTCTTTCAAAATAATATATGCAAACTTGGACAAAAATCAAACCAATAGCTCAATTTAAATAATATTATTTAAGCTTATTCAGTCTTGTTGTGTAAAACGTCCAGAAATGATATTAGTTGGCTAAAATAAACACTTTTTAACTTGATTATCTTCTTCTGGCAACAGAGCTATTTCCATTTATATAGATATCTATGGAAATATCAATTATCAGGTTTAAGCTTCAAACCTTTACATACTTCCCTCATCACCTCGCAAGGATCAACATCAATCGCAAGAGCAATCAAATAGAGTTCATCGACCCTAAGTTTAGTGCTGGTATTATTTGCCAACTCGCTCAATCTTGTTTTACTAATGCCAGTCTTTCTTGATACATCAGATCGGTTAATCGATTTTCTTGAAAGAAATAGCCCTAATTCAGTCATTTTTATCCGGTTTAGTAACAATAAAGATACTTAAGCAGATAAATTTTTCCGATTTTCTAAACATTTGCTATGAGAATTGTCCGACTATCAATATATTTGATCCGATAATCGGAAATTATTAACTAAAAACCGGACAAATGCCATACCCGAAATATACAAAAGCCGACCTAGAAGAATTGGTGTCCCATCAATTAGAAAACCTCAATGCTATGCATGATCTGTTAAATATCATGAAAGTTCAAAATGATCTTCTTGAAAATGCCAACAAGAAGTTGAAAAATGAAATCTCTGATTTTAAAAGGAAGCAAGTAAAATATCCGACAGGTGGAAAAAGGAAGAGGTGGTTTATGCCTTGATTAACATTGACCATTTTATTGCCTTCACGAGTCATCTTCAAATTCGATAGCATACAATTCCCCATTTGCGCTGTTTTCAATTATTCCTGAAAACTGATTACAAGTCACTCTTATCTGAGAAATTCTCAGAGAATCAGATAGAATAACAGTGTTACGTAGATTGTTCCACGTACCGAAAGTATAAATATCATTAGAGTCCTTTATCTCTAGTGAAAGAGAAGAAAAGCAATCTTCAGCAGTAATGATCTCATCTATTGATAAGCTAAGTTTCCTGATGAAAAAGGAATCTGTAACATCTAAAGGTTGTGAAATAATTCTTATAGCTTTTTTCAACTTCCATTCACCTACAATAGAACGTGGTTTTGTCAATGTTACTGTATCAGGTATGCTATTAACTAAAAACGGTATCTGGCAACTAGATCTAGTTACTTCAATTCCCATTTCATCCCACCCCCATATTGCCCAGAAGTAAACGTGGTTATCTTGCAACTTTGGTAACCCAACAACTTTTCCATCTTGAAAGCCACCTCCATTTGCAAAAGCGATTTCCATGAATTCGCCATTAATTATTTTCGCTTTTGAAAGTCCACTGTGCCATAACCATACTATATCTTCAGGATTACCTATTGTATTGTTACTGCTAGCTTTAATTATATTTTTAAAGATAGCTACAGCTATTATTGGATTGTCAATTATCTTCCACCGAAATAAAGGTGTATTATTGAGATGATCAAAGAGCGAGGCAGCATCACAACAATTAATATTTCCACTTCTTACCGAAGAATGATTTGAGACCGATATGAGATGGTCATCTCCCGAAACGTTAAAAACTCTTCCATCCGAACTGTATGAATAAGGCTCTATTTCAATTTTTTCGGTCGAACGAAATATAGTATTAGTACTTATTTCTAAAGATATTATTTCATCCAAATTTAGGTTGCAAAAAATATTCTCTGTCGAAAACTGGCATTCTGGCTCCCTTACCTCATCATCGTCTTCACAGGATGCCACCAACATGAAACAAGATAAAGCCCATATCAAGGTTATTGATTGTTTCATAAAATCTAACGATTGAGACTTAGAACCAATGCAGCGCTAAGAAATATGTTCCTTACATCTCTATTAACACTGACTACATCAGCATTTCCAAGTAAATTAAACGAATAGTCTTCACCATGAAC
Organism: Fulvivirga sp. M361; assembly: GCF_007097395.1. GTDB lineage: Bacteria > Bacteroidota > Bacteroidia > Cytophagales > Cyclobacteriaceae > Fulvivirga. The sequence goes on along the minus strand of NZ_VKDC01000043.1, from coordinate 92,684 downwards.
CCTTAATGGTATATAACTGACTTGCAGCCTCAACCATTTTTGGAGACTTCCGAATCTGCCTGCGAGCAATATGTCAGTTCCTACACTAGCAGTCGCTTTTTTATTGTCGAATTCTTCACTGGCACTTTCAAGAATTTCATTTTGTGAAGACGTCAATGATGTCTCAACGTTCCTAATATTCAAGCGATTTGTTGATATACCTACTGTAAGAAACCATTTTGTTTTTCCAACAAAATGCCCTCGAGTAAATTTTACATAAAAGAGGTTTATTTGCATGTCGTAAAAGTTCTCAACGTTACCACGAAAAGAATCATCCACAGTGTCAAAAAAGTTGGAGGTTTGGAGTACATTGGGGAAAAATCGACTGTGACCGAATCCCCATGTATTGTAACGCCCCGACCAAAAATTGACCTCAAAATCTAATGTAAGTAATTCTTGATCTCTGACTTTAAAGTCTTTGCTAGTGTTAAACGAAAAAAAGTAAGAATAGCGAGCTCCAATACTTAAGGTCACTTTTTTTTTTGAAAATAATCTGGATTCTCACTTAAAATTTTTCTTCTTATAGCTTTTAAATATCTACCCATATCAACAGCCTTGTATCCAACCAAGTGACTATTATCATCGTTGTCTTGATATTTTATGGATATTGATTTATTGTCTAAATCATTCAATTCACCATCGAACTTTAGTGATTCTTTTATTTCTATTAGTGACTTGGCTCCAATGTCATAACCCCAATCAAGTTTTAATTCTGCGTCATTATAGGAAAGAACTTCTGTAATAAGACAAATCTTGCCACGATTAGATAGAGCTTGTTCAATTACTTCTAGTTCGGATACATTTATACTATTGATTAAATCTAAAATGGCTATCTCTCCTGACGCTAAAAATAATCTGTTTCCATCATTAACAATTAGCTTAACATTTTTGACTTTATTTAACCTTGCGGCCACCTCAGAGTTGGTAATACCAACATCTGCCACAAAACTTGATTTGAAAGCTTTTTTTCTATCAAAAGTATTTGGAGGAATAGGCCTTTTTTCAAGCTCAAAAAGCTCTGGTCGTTTGGATGAACTCTTGAGCCTTTTTCTCGTTATAATTGGCAAACGGGGGAAACCTTTTTCTAGTTGAACTATGTTACCGGGCCCATAACCACCTTGTAAATCAAACTCTCTATAGCTTTCAAAATTGAAATTATTGCTTTGTTGGGAAAAAGTAGTGTAACAATGAAATATTAGACAAACTATTAGGATGGTTCTTTTCATTATATAAAAATCAGTAATATAGCTTTGGTAAATCGGTCGTTCTAAAGATAAGAATGGGTATAGGGTCAATCAATACCCAACCTTGGGTATTTTTCAAGGTAGGTCAACTGGAATAAATGAGTTTAAGCAGCCCTAAACTTCCACACCCATTCACCATTCCCTCTAACCCTCTACACAATCCAAAAATGCCAAAAGAGTGTTCCAGCCCTTCCCTCCTGCTGGTAGAACTCCTTTGCTCCAAAAACTTTATGCCTACCCCCGGCTTTTCTCCGGGTTAGGAAAAAATAACCCTACGAAAAGCTCCTAAGCTATTTAACATAACACAATGAACATTATATAACAAACGCTAGGCATTTGCGGCCAGACGCGCAGCGGATGGTTAATATAAAATCAGATATATAACTTCGGGTCGGCCTGTGTGACAGCCAGTTGTATATCGGTAAAGATTTTATGTTAAAGCAAATTCCGGTCTCGCGTTGATAAAGTTTCATTCAAAGTCAGGTAGATCTCCTAACAGCCACCAGCCCCGGCAAATTCTCCACCGCGCAGAACCTAATTTGCTTATATAATAATATTATGTCTAAATAGCCGCCTGGCCAGCGCAGCCGATAGCTATCGGCTCGACCCCACAGCTTGCCCTGACCATACGGCTATATAAAGTTTTTCCCAACGCGCTTTGTCACGCTAAGGCGTGAATGGCCAAACCCTAAACAAGAGATTTATCGTCAAATCGCTGACGTTCTATTTTTCGGTATTCTGGAGATTGTACAGGTCAGTTTCAAATATGCGATTCTCAGGGCTTATGATTTTCCGCTAAAACACTTGTTGCCTACGCTTTATTTTTTAAGCATAATCTGGGCGTCATTGTGATGAGCGAGTATGCGAACGAAGAAACAATCTCCTTATTAGAACACTGGATCTTGCTTTTTGCTGAACGGTTATGAAGTGCTCACCGGCTGACTGTCTTTTAATCGTGTTCGCAGTGCCCTCGTGCCGGGCAGGCAAATACTTTTGGCATTGGCCCAAAAGTATTCAAAAACCCTAGCTAAAATAATCACTATCAACCCACTGGCCTCCCCACGCCCGGTATTTTGGCGGGCCTACGCGCATGAGGTTCTATTTAACATAATGTAAATATGCTGAAATAAAAAGGGTTGACTTTACTTAAAGACAACCTCCATTTTTGTTTTTTAGCAAACTCTAAAATGCGTATGTATAGCCTTTTATGACTTCAGGGCCATATTCTTTTACGGATGATAAATACTTTTTCACTTCGACTTTTTTTGCTTTAGCCGGTTGCCTACTAGTACTAGTTTGTTTCTTCGAATATTTTTCCATAATCTAGAAATATATTTTGCTTTTCTTCTATTCTACTTATAGGTACTACCTATATAAAGCTATTTTCTCTTGTACCAAAAACCTTATATTTACCACTATCAACCTTTCTTCTTAATATTTCTACATAAACATTAAATCTCTTATTGGAATCATCACTAGCTTCCTCCAGTAATGTAGCGGCTACAAGTCCATACGTATTATGACCCGTTTTTGTTTGTACCTCTCTCATTATATCAAGAACAGTAACTCCTACTCTACCGTTAGCAGACCTGTCTTATACTCCTTGACCTTAACTATGTATTTAGAGTATCTATACTGTGTTTTCAGTAAGAAGCAATAGATATATTCATTTAAAAAAGACTCAACATTTGTCTTATTTGAATTTCTCTGGACAAATCTGTATTTGATTATAGAAGTTGTGTCAAACACTAAGGCAGGGAGTTTGCAATAGATTATTCGTGAAGTTTGATGATAAAGCAAATTTCGTTAAAAACCTATAAGTCTTTCAAGTAACAATTAATGAGATTGGTGTATTCCCACACAGAGGTCAAAGCAAAGTTCCGGTTGTTGGTTCGGGAAATACAAGGGTAACCTGCCTGCCGTCACACTGGCCTTTGCGCTGGCAGGCAGGAATGAATCCAAGCCTTTTTAGCCTCCCTCCTGCTTTCGCACCGTAAACCGTCTTGGCCCCTTGCATCCTCCCCTGCCCGCTTCGCTTGCTGGCTCCTCGCTAAAACCATTCACAGGATGGTTTCTTAACGTTCGGCCCCAATCCATCCGGGTGATCCGGCTTTCCTCGGTGCGCCTGCCTGCCGGCAAAGGCAGGGTTGCCGGGGTGTCACTTTACTCTTTATGTATGATGTATTGTAGTTATTTGTTTCGTGTTCGTCTGCTCGGCTGGTGGTATTTTGGGGTTTGGTATCCGCGTTGTTCCTTCAGTGTCGGTGGTGCGTCTTTAGGCGGTATCAGGGATTTTCACATCCGTGTGCTTTGGTATGAGTTATGTGTTTCACAGCTCCCTTTTTAGCGGGCTTAATTCTTTGCACTAATACTAATGCCTGAGCTACGCTGGCTCTTTTCAAATTTTCCTCCGTACCTAAAACTTTAAAACCAGGTAAAATGAAGCATGGATTTAAACTGTCACTGAGTTGGCAACAAGTGATTTGATGGACTACCTCACAAAGTAGACTGACAAGGAATATCCGAGACGGAAATTGTCTATTAAGAATTACTGGAAATACCTGATGCAGGTCAATATCAGATTTACCTTGAAAGCTTCCTTTTTAGGCTACAAAATATTATGGACATGGGTGCGGAACCAGCAAAGGACGGAATGCTGAAATTCATCAATAGGAAAGTAGTATTTATAGAATAAACCCTTTTAGTAAAAAGGTAAGTTGTCACACACCCTCATGATGTGACCTTAGATAAAAATATAGTGCGGACTATCGTCTGCCGGGTTTGTTTGATACTCCTATTCGTATAGAAAAAAGGTGACTTGCTCATAGAATTCCCGCTTAAAAATTGACTCAATTATTTTCCCATCCTTACATAAATTAATTGGTTCTTTCTTTTATTGGAATGAATAAGTAGTACCTTAAGAAAACCAGCAACCAATACAGATTGTTGGAAACAGTAAAAATCATGAGAGTTTCAGTTACTCGTAAGGATATCAAATTTCTTCCCGACTCAAGCAGGGTCATTGCACGTTTCTTTATGAATGGTAATGAACGTACCATCACCATGGTGAACCGGCTACAGGCAATGGATGACCAGCAGATTAACTTAACATTGGAACATACGCTCAGGGAGTTTGCCAATCGTCATCGAAACATATCCAGGGTTTTTTTTAAACACTGTGCTAATATCCAGGGAATCATTGAGCTTATGGGGATCAACTATTCGGAGCTGTCGGATGAACGAAAAATGCTTATTGGTTCTTATCTCACAATGGAGTATTCTATTGAATCTGCGGCTTTCTTTAATCCTTCGATAGTAGAGGATATGGATCAAATGCACCTGGACAATGGTGAAAAGCGGGTTATTTTTTCCTTTCGAGCTACGGGGGAAGGTCATATATCATCCATTGTTTTCAGGAGAGCTATTCTGGATCAAAACAATGATCTGCGCATCATGCCAGTAGGCAACCATATTGACAAGGCTGAGGTAACTCACAAAAAACTTTACAATAAGAAACGTTTCGTTAAGAAAATGAAAGAAATGGATATCCCGGAGAAGTACTCGGATATCATTATGGCAGATCTTCAGGAAGACTTCGAGTATTATGCTTTGAAAAATAACGTCAATAAAATATTGGATGACAAGAGCATCAGTGGTGGGAGACGAATGGCTTTGAATGAGATCACCTGGCTGGCTGATTCATTTTATGATATTGAATTTCACCGAGACTCCGACATTTCCCAACGCGTACTATTTCCCATATCTGATTCAGAAAACAAGGGTATTGAGGATGCTCGTTTTGTACGGTTTACCGAGGATGACGGTACGGACAAGACTTACGCCACCTACTCGGCTTACAACGGTCACACCATTCTCCCCAAACTACTTTCAACGCAGGACTTTTATACCTTTCGAGTGATGCCTTTGCATGGTTCAGGAGCTTTAAATAAGAACCTGGCATTATTCCCTCAAAAAATCAAAGGTAAGTATGCTATGCTGGCCAGGGTAGATGGCATAAACAACTATCTCATGCTTTCAGAGCGCAGTACGGTTTGGAATGATCCGAAAATCATACAGGAACCTAAGTATCCATGGGAGCTTACGCAAATTGGCAATTGTGGCTCACCACTTTTAACGAAAGAAGGTTGGCTCGTTATTTCACATGGAGTAGGTCCGATGAGACGTTATTGCATAGGGGCATCGCTCTTTGATTTAGACGACCCTTCTAGGGAGATTGGCCGACTCGATGAGCCGTTATTGACCCCCCGTGAGGATGAACGTGAAGGGTACGTTCCTAATGTAGTGTATTCCTGTGGGTCGCTGATTCACAATAACAGTCTTATACTGCCTTATGCAGTCTCGGATTATTCATCTACGTATGGTGTGGTAGACCTGGATGAACTGTTTGATGCGTTGAAGTAAAAGACATACCAGGACGCTATTTTTTCTTTGCCAACACTTTTTTGTATGCTGCTATATATTCATCGATCATTCTGATCTGGCTAAAATGTCGGACGGCATGATCGTGACAGCATTGTGTGCTGATACTCCCTAATTTTTTAACTGCTGAAACAGCTCCAGGGACATCTGGCACTAAATAGCCTGTTTTTCCGTCCACAATTAACTCAGGCATGCTTCCTCTTTTGAAGGCAATAACGGGGGTGCCAGTCATCATGGCCTCTATTACACTCAGGCCGAATGGTTCTTCGAAACCTATAGGATGCAACAAGGCCCTGGCACTTCCAAGTAATTTATTTCGAATCACAGGGTTGGCATTCCCGGCATAAATGACCTTTTCTCCATCTATGTAAGGTTTCACATGGCTATTGAAATAGGCTTCATCCTGAATCAGACCAGCAATTTTAAGTGGCAGGCTGGATTTCAAAGCGATTTCTATGGCCAGATGTGTTCCTTTATCAGGGTGTATTCTTCCAAAATAGAGGAGATAGCCCTCTTTATCTTTTACAAATGGGAAGTCTTCAGGGTTGAGACCATGGTAGATAGTGCTAAGATAGGTTAAGTCATCGTGCCTGTCGGAGTCTGATATGGATACATAAGCGGCCGTCTTGTTATACTTTTTATAAACGGGTAGGATCTGATGAGATGAAAACCCATGAATGGTTGTGATCATCGGGGTGCTAATCAGTCCTGAATAAGTGAGGGGCAGAAAATCAAAATGGTTGTGGATGATGTCGAACTCGTTCGCTTTTTCCATCAAATAACTAATGTGTAGACATTCCCAAACTTTTGGATTCTTGGATTTATCTTCTCCTAAAGGAGTTTTACAGACCGATTCCAGCTTGCCCTGGGTGATGGAGTCGCCTGTAGCAAAAAGCGTTATGTCTATCCCTCTATCGGCCAGACCCTCTGCTATTGTAGAGGCAACTTGCTCCCAGGGACCGTATTTTGTTGGAGGTGTCCTCCAGGTGATCGGAGATAAAACGGCTACTCTCAAACTTCCGTTTGATAAAACTCTTCGTACGCTTTCAATACAGTAAGGTGCGAAATGAGGTAGGCAAGAGAACTTTCTGCTCCTTGATTTCGGTTGACTCCATAGCTCTCAAAACCATCACAGCAGCCTTTAGTCTCGAAGTCGTACAGGCTCATACGCAGATCATTCTCTCCAAGAAACCACATAAAAGCAGTAAACAACTTATTGAGGTACTCTTTGTTTTTGGTTAAACTAAATGCTTGATGATACATGAGTACCATGGCCAGCGCGTCAATAGGTTGTTGAGCAAATACGGATCGTTTACCATCTTTTTTGTACCACTCCTTGTTGCCAATGATAGAAAGATAGCCATCTTTCATAGTGACCTCCGTGAGAAAATCCATGCTTTCCATAGCGACATTTGCAATTTCTTCTTCATGGAGGATTTCTGTAGCATGCAAAAGTGATAGGGGTAAGATCCCATTATCATAGGCTAGCAGGGATTCAAACCAATGCCATTTGGACATACGATGGTCTTTGTAATGCTTTACAAGCTTATGCGCCAGGTTGCGTAGACGTTCCGTCATGCTATCGTCCGATGGATTGCTTTTAAGGTAATAGGATATACCAATCATGGTTTTAGCAATACTGCGGATAGATTTTAGTTTCTCAAAGTTTGGGGCAGCATCAAAAAATATCAGCTTGCCGGTTTGGTAGTAAGCATCATTAGGAGTATTACCTAATAAGTACCCCAGCGCCCAGATTGTTCTTCCGAATGAATCTTCTGACCCTACATCATCGAGGAAATTACGATTGAAGCTAAGGAAGTTTCGGAAGAGTCCATCTTTCCGCTGCATATAGTGGATATAGCTGAGATAAACAGGCATAAACTCCAGTGCCACAGGATCTTTTTTCTGTTGATAGGCCATCAATACCATCAGTAATGCCCTGGCATTGTCATCGAGGCAGTAGCCTTCCTTCAAGTTAGGGATACCAAATTTTGCATGTTGGATAATCCCTGTATCATCGGTGAGCCGCTTGACATGGGTAAGTGAAAATGGAGGAAGGAGAAGCGGGTCGATATTAGTTTCCTTTGTTTCCTGGACCACACTGGGTTCAGTCATCATTTTCTGGGTCAGTTCAATGTATTTTGACCCTGTTTTTGGCCAGCTCATCTGTTTCCCATGATCATATGCTTCCTTCTTGAGTCGTTTGAGCTCCCCTGGATTAGTTAATAGTTCATCCAGGATAACAGAAAGTTGTGCTGAGTTATTAAAGTCAAACAAACGTCCCCGGTTCTCTGCAAGCAACTCTGCTGCATGCCAATAAGGAGTGGAAATAACCGCACAGCCCACACCCATAGCATAAGAGAGTGTACCACTGGTAATCTGCGCCTCATTAGTATAGGGGGTGATGTAGATGTCGCAGGCAGCCAAATACTTGAAGAGTTCAGATTGATCTACATACTCATTCAAAAACAATACTTGATCTGACACCTCCATTTTTTTAACCAAAAGTTGGAGATAGCTTCGATACTCTTCTCCGGAATGACGCAAGACGTTGGGGTGCGTTTTTCCCAATACTATATAAAGTGTATTCGGATGCTTTGCAATCACCGCGGGTAATGATTTGACAACCGTTTCAATCCCCTTGTTTCGTCCAAGAAAACCAAAAGTGAGCAGTACTTTCTTGTCTGTCAATTTAAATTCCTTTCTCGCTTGGTCATGATTAAAGTGAATATCCGGCACGCCATGTTGGATGAACGCAATTTTTTCCTTTGGCACGTCATAGATGTCGACCAGGAATTCAATGGCTTTATGGCTCATTACCACTATTTGACGGGCCATTTTGCAAATTTCTTTGAGAATAGCCTTTTCATTATAGGAGGGCGCCTCGAGAATGGTATGTAATGTAACCAAAAAGGGAATCTTTAACCGATGGAGCAGTGGCAGGATATAAACCCCACTCTGCCCACCAAAAATGCCAAATTCATGCTCCAGAATACAAAGATCAGCGCCACTCAGGTTAATGAAGTTGGCCGCTTGCAGATAATCCGTTTGTTGCTCTTGCTCAATGGTTAGGTTAACCTCCGGAGGATATGGATAGGTAAGGTTGTGGTCATTGATCGCCACCACATAATTATCCTCTATTGTAGTCTTTTCACCATCGGACATGACGTTTACAAGATTCTGAGTAAAGGTGCCAATGCCACATTCCCTTGGAGGGTAAGTTCCTATGTAAGCGATTTTCATAGTAGATTCTTAAGGTCTGATAATAGATATTGAAGCACTTAATTAGCGCTTATTCTCTGACGGATTCGTACTGTATCTTAATTCAATGTCATCATAAGACAGTTCTTTATTTGTGGGATGATTATACACTCTGCATTGACAGATCTTATCCAAATATCGTCGGACTACCAACTTTACATAGGGCGGCTTTTTAGTATAAACAATATCCCCTGGCTTAAATAAATTTCCCATAATTCACTTTATAAATTCATCTTGTTTTTAGTTAAGAAAGACCACTTGATTCCCTGGGTGGGATAAAGATGAATAGTTTCTCAAGCCATTTAAAAGTGCAAAAGAACACATGTGCATGTATTATACAATCCTAAGCAAAGATTACATATATCACATATGAATTAGATATCCTAACTGGCCCACCCTAAAAGCGATTCTCAGAATTTCTTAAGTACAATACATGATCACCTTAGTCACCTTACTTCAAGAACTTTTTCAAAATAGGTATGTTGCGGATCACACCAAAAGGGAAACCTATCATAGATCTCATCCCTCCTACACTGGAAAGATTCTTCATATGGCCTTTGAGCTCTGAATATATCTGCCCCAGAACTATTTTTTCACTGATCTCACCTTTCTCAACTACAAAAAACAACCTTTGAATGGAGTATAAGCCTATTCCAAAGGATATGAGAAAAAAGAAATCCCATTGTTGTATGTCAATAGTAGGAATGGTGAAATTCTGTTCGGGACCTGACCAGTTAATAACTAGTGATAGCTTTCTTTTTAAAAAATAGTCAGCAAATATCCCACCTAAAATTGGCGCTACCCCTGCGGCCATTGAGTTTACTATGCTAATCACTGCCAGGTAAGCTAACCCTCCCCCACGCGGAGCTAGTTTCAAACCAATATTTCCCGAGGCAATTGAAATTCCTGCTGTGGCAGCACCCATCATCATATGAATGACAAACAACATAGGTAGTGTTAGAAAATGCTTATCAGGAAACGTAGTAAAGGTCCAAAGCAGAATAGCAAAAATAAACAGGGGGCCGCAAATAGCCAGTATGGTCTTGTTGCTATACTGGTCTGAAATTCTACCCCAGGTTTTAAGCAATAGTAAGTTGGCCACTTGGCTTACGGTTACCAGTATAATCACCATCGACATTGGAATCTCCAATCGCTGCAACATGTAAACAGTAAAAAAAGGAGCTGCCAGGTTAATCGCAAAGTTCCATGTTCCTAAAAATTTAAGAAGATTCCTAAAATTAGCATCCTTGAACGGAACAGAGATGAGTTTAATCAAGTTAAGACCTGAAGGAGTCATTATAGGCTCTGGTATCCTGGACATATAGTATGAACTTAAAATACCTGACAGAAAAGCCATGAAAAATAGCAGACTGTAGACCCATGTTGGATTATCTGGAAACAACCAATCTGACTGATCGATTAAATAACCCCCTACAAGACTAAAAAGGATTCCAAAAATTGTGGCCCAGATCATTTTCTTAGAAAAAAAGGCTCCCAAACTTTCTTGCGGCAGTAAATCTCTCATCCAAGAATTCCAACTGCAAGAAGTAACTGCAGAGAAAACTGAGTTTATCGCTACAAAAACAACCAGGAAAAACAGGCCGAGACTGGGATCAAATAAAAACGGAATAGCCGCAATCAATAGTATAAAAACTCTGCCTGTTAATGAAGAGGTTACAACAATCTTTCGCCTACTCTTAAATCTCTCTACTAAATAAATTGACGGCAATTGAATCAATTGTATCAGAGGGGTAAGTCCGGCAAGAATACCAATAGTTAAGTTGGAAGCCCCTAACTCTAAAGCAAACGCTACTAAAAATGTGCCGGCTGATAAAGTGGTAACGGCTTGACTTGCCACACTATCCTTGACTACCAATTTTAAACCTTTTTGAAGCTCTTCGGAAGGTATTCTACTCATAAGAGTTTAGCATTCATCTTAAATTTAAAACCAACGGTCGCTTCAATATTAGCATTATCTATCTTGGTAAGGTGGTAGCTAGCCCTATATTGAAATTCTCTATCCACTGAGGCGTAACTACCAACATATAAGCCAATTACAATCTTTTTCACTATGAAGGAATACCTCTCAATTGCTCTACGATCAAGTCTTCAAGGGTTGATATTTTCTTCATAATTTTTTGATTTTATAATCTTATAAGCTGGTCTTTCGGGTACCACACCTGATTGCCTCCAGAGTTGTTTGCCCTTTTGAAACAAAATAGTTTAGCCAAACCTCTTAGATTTTAATTCTTTAATGATCTGCATAAACATTTTACACGAACCACGCCATTCATCATGAAAGTCAACCAGTAAGGGTATCTCCCCCGGATCAATTCATTAAATTTTGACATTAGACTATCAATTTGAGACCTAAGATTTTTTCCTTGTACTAATCCCAAATGGGAAGTAAAGCGGACAAACTCGAACGAAACTTGTGATAAGAAGAATCCTGAAAATAAGTATTAATATCAAAGCCAAAATGCCAGTAATGGTATTAGAGGTAGAAAACACCAAAACTACATGCTAGCAGTATTCTGATATTTCGGTCTGAGATTCCCTTGTTCTTTTCATATGACTGTGATTTTATGTTTTGAAGGCTATCATCACTTGTTGTTTTGTGACCTCAGCATTATTTCAATCAGACTAATTTCTTGTTCTCCACTTTTCTTTGCGCTTCCTGTCTGACCAAACGGGTTTCAGGGCGTCATCCCTTAAGACGGTGGTTACCCCATCTATCTTTACTTCTTTGGCTATGTATTGGTCTTGGGGCAGCTTATTGGTTCTGAAAACCCTCATTACTATGGAGTCACCTTCTGTTGCCGTAACTAATTGAGAAACCTCCGAAGTAGGGCCTAAATGGACGTTGATCAACTTTTCCTGAGTTTTGACCGTCAGATGGGTTCCTGAGATGGATCTTCCGGTGGTATACTTACATGGGCCGGATTCAATTTGCTCTATGGTACCTTCAATTTTTAAGAGTTCCAGGTTCAGTCCTTGACGACTTACACCATTGGTTTCTCCTGTACCCTTCTGTGAGTAACCGGCAAATGCCATAAAACTTGCAGTTAAAAAGATGAATGATTTGATAAAGGTTTTCATTGTATGACTATTGCTAGCTTTTTGGTTACAAATGACTTGTGACTTATTATTATTCAGTTAAACTGAATTCGTTTTTAATGAGAGTATTATTTAATTTTTAATGGATTGTTTACCTTATCCAGTGGGAGTTTCTTCGTGCAGAAGAACCAGTCATAGCAGGTTACTCCTTCTTCTTTGGACTCCATTCGATCTTTGGCAACTCCACAAGAGCCTGCCGGTGGCACTATGACGTCATCTCCAGGCTGCCAATCAGCGGGTGTTGCCACGCTATAGGCATCTGCGGTTTGCATAGCTATGAGTGCCCGTTTTAATTCATCAAAATTTCTACCCAATGAAAGCGGGTAATAAATAACCGCGCGAATGATTCCTTCAGGGTCAATATAAAACACAGCTCTGACGGCTTTTGTTGAGCTTTCACCTGGCTGGATCATGCCGTATTTTTTGGCGATCTCCATGGTGATGTCTTCAATTAATGGAAACTTAACTTCAATATTTTTCATCCCCTTAAATTCGATTTTGTCTTTTATGGTTCTCAACCAGGCAATGTGGCTGTACAACCCATCGATGGACAAACCGACTAACTGACATTTCAGAGTTGAAAATTCAGGCTCTCGCTTGGCAAACGTAATAAACTCAGAAGTGCAAACTGGTGTGAAATCGGCTGGGTGACTAAAGAAAATGATCCATTTGCCCCTATAGTCAAAAGGAAAATTGATCTCTCCCTGTGTAGTGACCGCTTTGAATACAGGAGCTTTATCTCCAATTCGTGGCATTGCCGCTATGTGTTCTTCTACAGATTCCATGTTACTTTATGTCATTGTTGTTGAAATATTACGAGGACTTCCGGATATATTGATCACAATCACTTGCATGGATTTCTTAGAAATCTTTTCATTCATTTTCATTAGTTCCTAATGTCTTAAGTATAAAGTTCGTAACAAAAAAGGCCTGATCTGTTACACAATTCCGAATATGAATTATATTTATCTCACTTACATGGACCTATATGGTTAATTGTCTAATAAATGGACATTGCTCATGTCAACTTAGGGCCGTGCAATTGACCCCGCTTTATACATGCGCTAAAATCCATTCGTGCAGCTCGTCTACATCTTGCTTTTCACAAAGCTGGGTTCCAGAATTCATAGTAGCCGCTGTACCGGCAGCTACTCCATAACGAACCACTTCACTCAGTGATTTCTCCATTGAAAGACTAAGTACCATTCCTGCAACCATACTATCGTTGGCGCCTATAGTGCTTTGTTGAAGGACAATAGGAGCAGGAACGTGCTCGACTTCATCGCGCGTGATCATCATAACTCCTCTGGCACCTAGCGAAACGACCAGTACTTCACTTGCATTGGGCTTGAGTAGAAAAACTCCTTCTTTAACCCCATGTAACAGCGGTTCACATCAGGCTCATAAAACGGTAATGTATTTTTGGGAGCCTTAACTTTATTTTGAAACCCCTTCATTTGCCGTAGCAAACGGGTAATGGCTTCAATTCCCTCCACGTGGTATCAAGCGGTTGCATGGTTCATTTTTAAGTCTTGGATAACTCAGTAAATCGAATAAAACTTTGTGATATTCTTCAAACCCGGATTCTTCTCCCAGCACCACTTCATTCACAACAATTTTTTTATCCACTTTCGCCAGAAGTGCTGTTTCACCATGTACAAGCGTATCCAACATGCCCATTGCATTGATGCCAATTACCGCCTTTTCACAGGCTCCTGCTTCTACTTGTGGCATTCCAAATCCCTCAAGACGGGAAGGTGCGGCATAGATGTCGCACGCTCCAATGAGGTAGGGCATGAAATTTCGGGAAATCACATTGGTGGCGTAGGTCACATTTTTTTCTATTCCCAGATGAGTAGCCATTTCCAAATCCGCGAGGTTTTGTAATTTGGTTCGAGGCTGAGGCCATACTTTGCATACATATTTCCAATCGGGTGCCTTGTTGTCTATAAGTGCCAATGCCTGCATCACTTCCTGGGCTCCTTTGGAGGCCGCATCACCTCCTACTGTCAGAATCATAAGTTGGTCTGGCGAAATACCCAATGCTTCCCTTACTGCCATAATTTTAGGGTCCTCTCTGCTGAAAGGAATGAACTTATCTGTGTTACACCCAACAGGGAGTACTTCAATTTTATTGGCATTAATACCATCTCGTACGTACATTTCTTTCACCCAGCGAGAGGTGACTAGTATAAGCGGAAGTGCGTTTAAAACCTCTTGATAATTTGCAATGTACCCATCTGCCACAAGCCACGGAACGGGTTGTACCCCATATCGCTGCGCATGAAGAATCAGGTGTGGGGTATGTCCCCAATAGCCAATACCAATGACTACATCAGGTTCAAACCAGCGATAGTACCACTCTTTTTCCTGAGCCGATTCGAAATGAACGGCATGGGTATCCACCCCCAACTCGATTTAGGCCCGTATACAAAAGATCTCCCTGTGGGTAGCAAGATCTCCCGGAGAGGGTGGATAGTCATATAATACAAGTACTTTCATAGCGTATTCTTTCTATTAGTCAACCAATTATTTGCATCGAAAGAACTTTTAAATTCCCAGAAAGCTTCTGCGAAGGGAGTAGTTCTGGATTCCCAACTCTCACCTTTGAACCCATAGATGTCTGTAATGATCCTGTGCTTTTCTTTCCATGTATTGCTGCCAAGTGGACGGTAAATATTCGCTGTTCTAATGGGTGTGGGATAATGTTGCCCCTTGTCATCTTCATACGCAAATAACCACAGGTTTTTAGTCGTTATTTTTCCTGATTTCCATAGGTTAATTACAGCCTTACCTGTTTCCTCATGGCGGAGATGGCGCGTGTATTCACCAACAGTATTATGAGTTATGATCAAGTCAAAATATGTATTTGGCAACAGTTTTAATATAGCTTGTTCTACTTCTTCAGAGCTTAATGGATGTTGATCTGGTCCATCATCCAAATCGCCCATCACACCTTTATTTAAGTTTTAACATGGCTTGCTTAAATCCCCGATCTTTATCATTCTTTCGGCATAGACATACTACCAGCCAATTCCACAAGGGATGCATTAAAACAGTACCACCCGCCCACAACGTTTCATCATCTGGATGAGCCACAATTATGGCACATTGTTTTACATTTCTGCTGCCCGGTTTCGATTCAGTAGAGTTCATTTAATTTCAATCTGAGCCATTTGAGGTACTATCTAAATCCCTAAGCTCTTTTTTCTTTTCCTTTTGAGAATTTTCTCCCTTAAACAGAAGCCCTATTTTTTTTAAAAACTTATTAAAATTACCGGACAAGCTACCAATAGATTGATTTGATTTTTCTTTCAATACATTGGCATATTGGTTGGCTCTTGCAAACATCTCCTTTCGCATGGCTACACCTTTTCTGGACGTGAGCCCTGCACCAAAAATGATTCCGGTTGTGAGGCCGAATAAGATTTTTTTTGTGTTTATCATCGTATCTGTTTTAGGTAGCTTCAATTTATTTATTCCTTCGTGATTACTCACCGGTTGTGCCAGCTGCTTTCAAAACCTATTATTTGTCTCCTCGCCAGCAAAGGCCCAAATTTCAATTTGACCTTGGCTGTCCTCTTTCAGCATTTTGTTTAAATGAATGTTAATCTGATTAGTACCCGCCATCAAAATCAGGTGCATCAACCTTATCTTTTGTCGAGGCTTTTTCAAATACAAGACATTCGGTGGTGAGCATGAGCCCGGCTATCGAAGCTGCGTTTTCAAGCGCAATTCGAGTTACTTTAGTTGGGTCAATCACCCCTGACTTATAAAGATTTTCGTACTGCTCATTTTGAGCATTGAAACCGAAATCAGCCTTGCCCGCCTTCACCTTTTCAATAATTACAGAGCCACTTAATCCTGCATTGCGGACAATTTGCCTCAAAGGTTCTTCCAATGATTTTTTAATGATACTAATGCCCGTATTTTGATCTTCATTTTCACCTTGGAGTGACTCAATGGCTGCTATACCTCTTATGAAGGCCACACCACCGCCTGATACTATACCTTCTTCGACAGCCGCCTTGGTAGCGCTGAGCGCATCGTCTACCCGATCTTTCTTTTCTTTCATCTCCACTTCCGTAGCCGCACCCACATACAAGACCGCCACTCCACCAGAAAGTTTCGCTACTCGTTCTTGTATTTTTTCCTTATCATAATCAGATGATGTACTCTCCATTTGAGCTTTTAGCTGATTAACCCGGGTATTGATTTTTTCTTTCTCTCCATTACCATTTATAAGTGTGGTGGTATCCTTGTCGACAATGATTTTTTCCACTGTGCCTAAAGCATCCAATTCTGCACTTTCCAATTTAAGCCCGGTTTCTTCCGAAATAACTGTTCCACCTATCAATATGGCTATATCTTCCAACAATTCCTTCCTTCGGTCTCCGAAACCAGGGGCCTTTATGGCCACAATTTTTAGCGATCCCCTTAGCTTATTGACTACCAGGGTCGACAGCGCATCACTGTCTACATCTTCAGCAATGATCAGTAATGGTTTACCTGCCTGAGATACTTTTTCAAGGATTGGAAGTAAGTCCTTCATACCCGATATTGTTTTATCATACAATAAGACGTATGGATTTTCCAATTCCGCCTCCATTTTTTCCGCATTGGTAACGAAGTAGGGTGAGATATACCCTCTATCGAGTTGCATACCTTCTACTACCTTGACAGAAGTATCTATGCCTTTCGCTTCTTCCACAGTTATGACACCTTCCTTGCCTACTTTTTGTACTGCTTCTGCAATCAATTTGCCTATGGTAGCATCTCCATTGGCTGAAACTGTCGCTATCTGCTCAATTAACTGAAAATCATCTCCTACCTGTTTCGATTGTTTTTTAAGATTAGCAATGACCTGCACAACGGCCAGATCAATGCCTCTTTTCAAATCCATGGGATTGGCACCAGCTGTCACATTCTTTTGTCCAACGGATACTATGGCTTGTGCTAATACGGTGGCTGTAGTTGTGCCATCACCGGCCTGATCGGCTGTTTTAGAAGCTACATCTTTGACCATTTGGGCACCCATGTTTTTAGCCGGGTCTTTTAGCTCAATATCTTTGGCCACCGTAACACCGTCCTTAGTGATATACGGAGCACCATATGATTTGCCAAGCACCACATTCCGCCCTTTTGGGCCTAGTGTTACTTTTACCGCATCAGCCAACGCATCAACCCCATTTTTCAGGGCCTCACGCGCTTTAGTTCCGAAATATATTTGTTTTGCCATGGTTAATAATTGTCATACGTATGTTGGATAATCCCAAAAATGTCTGATTCTTTCATGATAAGGGCTTCTACACCCTCTACGGTAATCTCCGTTCCCGAATATTTACCATACAGCACGGAATCTCCGACTTTCACGGTCATAAATTCATCCTTCTTTCCCTTGCCCACGGCTAATACCGTTCCTTTTTGAGGACTCTCTTTAGCTGTGTCAGGGATGATAATTCCACCCTTTGATTTTTCCTCTGCCTGATCCGCTTGTACCAATACTCTATCGGCTAGCGGTTGCAATTTTATTTTTTGCATGTGTGTTTCTTTTTATTGATTTAATATGTCTGCAATTCGGCAAAGAGGAATTGTAGCTCGGCCCTGGTCTTTTTTAGTTTAGAAGAAAGTCTGTTCATCATGATTTCTTCTTTTCCTTCATCAAACTCGAAATCCTGATCACACAGAATTGCAAATCTTCGTTTAAGCATTACCTTTTGCTCTCGCCAACTTCTTACGATTTCCATTTTACAGGTTGCCAGTGGCGTTTTGTGTCAAACTGAACTTTTGTACCTCTGGCTGTTATTGTTTTCAACTTATTGTCTTGCACTTTTTCTGTATGCACATGACCTACTTGAGCCTTTGGTGAAGGGTTAATACTCAAATATTTCATGACTTGTTTCCGTTGACGATTAGCCTCAATACTTATTGCATTTATGATTTTAAATACTGCATATTTTGCGTTTGAAATAGTCATCTTTTTTTTCGTTTTTAATCTTGTTGCGAAGGTGAATCTATTATCACCACGAAGTATTACAAAATCATATATTGGGACTTACATATGTCACACATTTATAGAAGTGAGAAGGGCTGAAGTAGTGCGTTTATAAGAAAATGAATATCGCTTTTTTGGAGCCTGTCTGGATAAACTGTCAGTGAGGTCCGACTACTCTATCTTTCTTTGCAACAGTTAAGAGTTTTTTTACCTGAACAAAGTATGCCTTCGCAGATTAGTTCACCTTGGGAACGATGGCATTCTTGATTTGCCCATAAGTATTTCTTTATCTTCAAGTAATTCTAACCGGGACTTTAGTAGGTTTTCTTTTAGTTGATTTCTTTGTTCTCGTGTAATTTCTGCTAAAATTTCAACCCTACCTAAATTTACGATTACATAGTGAAGTCCAAGCCTTTGTAGCTCCTCTTTTACTATCAGTTTGCACCGCAAACTGACCATGTATTTAATAAACAGTTTTATGCTCATTTCTTGCATTTATATCTGGATTATTTAATTGATCGATCTAGTTCCGATGATCGATCTCGGCAGAAGATTCAAATTCATCGAATTCAAAATCACAAACCGTTGAACTTGCATCTTACTATTATGAAAAGTATTCA
Source organism: Fulvivirga sp. M361 (assembly GCF_007097395.1). Classification (GTDB taxonomy): domain Bacteria; phylum Bacteroidota; class Bacteroidia; order Cytophagales; family Cyclobacteriaceae; genus Fulvivirga. The sequence continues at coordinate 73,968 of NZ_VKDC01000043.1, read as the reverse complement.
AGAATACTCATATTGGTGAATCTTGAAGATGTCCTGAAGCATTATTGGAAACCGATTGATCACCACGAAAAGACCGGATAAAGACGTTCTCTCAAACGATTATTTAAATTCAGATCAAATACCTCTTTGCCAAGGTTTTTATTTATTACCTCCAATGAAAGGTTTATGCCCACTTGGGCGCTGAAGAAAAGAGTCTCTGTCAAAAGCATTTTCATTGTGTATCACAGGATGTTTTTCCTTCAAAAGACTAAGTAGATGACTTAATGTTCCACTCATTTTCAATATGAATTGGAGCTACTAATTACGTCTCTCCGATAACTCTGAGCAATGTCTAACCTTGGGTATTTTCAGTGAAAATCGGTCCAATTGAAGGGTTTTTCGATTCTTAGTCGCACACATTTACCACTCGCCTACGCGCAAGGCCATCGTCCTACTTGCGGTACAGTGGCTTCTCGTAGCTAGGAGTGTCAAAAGAGTGCTCAGTGCACGTTAAGAAAGGAAGAGTAGAGTTTAGAAAGAAGGTAGGCCAACAACGCAACTGTTAAACCCAGCGCTCAACCCGAAGCTAAGTAACATAACGCAGGACATTATATAACAAACCCTGTGTATTTGCCGCCAATCAGCCAATTATCCTTCTAATAAAGTTTGCGTCCAAGCCTGTTAAAATCTGCCATTATTTTAAATAGCTTGGAACAATGGAGAAATCACAATTATTATTGAAAGTCCTTAAGCTGAGATTTTATGTTCGGAAGCCGATTGATTATTTTGGGTTCTAAGTTCTTAGCTTTGTACACGATTTCCTCGTTTTCAATAACTAAAAGTAGTCTGAATGTCTGTCCGGAATCGTATATAAAAATACGATCATAGAATTGTGAAGCTTTGCTATCCAACATTTCCAGCCCCATTCGAAACCTTTCACGAATAGTAGATTCACTCACATGATGACCCCCTTTTTGAACACGGTCTGCAACCCGTTTAATTCTAAGTTCAGGATCATTTAGTGCAAGAAAATATAGTGAACAAATATGGCCCAGATCTCTGGCACGACTAGCCAGTTCAAAATTGTAATCAGAATGGAAATTAGTTTCATAAGCTACAGGCGTATTGTTAGCAAATGATCCTTCAATGTGTGATTGAAAGTCAGCGTTAACGGATTCCCTAATTCCATCTATTACAGCCGGATCGTAATTAAAATTTCTCCATTTCAATTGAAACTGTTTGTCCCAATCGAATGCTTTTATACCTAATGGTTCAAGGATCTTGGAGCTTGTTATCGACTTACCAGCACCGTTGGGCCTGCAATGACTATAAATTCAGTCTTGAATATTAAATCAGATTTTTTCTGCAACAACACTCACTTTGGACCTGGAACGTTGTTTTTTTGGCTTTGCTTGTTGGTCTTTCAAGGCCTGATTCATTGCCTTTTCAGCTCGGAGTGCTTCTTTGATTGAATCTTTCATATAATGAAAGATACGAATTTTAAAAGAAATTGATCTGTTTAACCCAAGCTTCCGCACCCATTTACCATTCCCTCAAGTCCATTCCAAAATCCAAAAATGCCAAAAGAGTGTTCCATCCCTACCCTCCTGCTGGTATAGTTTCCTTCCCTCCAAAACTTTATGCCAACCCCCGGCTTTTCTCCGGGTCAGGAAAAAGTAACCCTACAAAAAGCGCCAAAGCTATTTAAACATAACACGAATACATTATGTAACAAACTAAAGCATGGAACCATCAGGGCTGAATATTATATCCTGTAAATTGGTGATAGGAACAAGATCCTGGAAGTATAAACTGCCTTCCAGAGTAACTCCGTTACTTAAAACATAGGGTGCAGATAGTTGATATTGATAGATGTAACCTTGATAATATCTAAATAGTTTGGCGCCATCATTGTTAAGGTGCATTCCACCTCTCAAAGAGCCTTCTGTCAGTGTGATTTGTTCTTCAAAACTACTTCCGCTGTCTAGGTTTTTACCATTGTTCAATTTGTAGACATATTTACAGATGCATTGGCCATACCAATGGTCAGATACAGGAGAGAATCTTCTGAATTGAAAGCTATACTACTTGGCGAACCAATAGCAATAGTGCTTTCTGCCTGAAGTAGATCGGCACTGATAGTCCGTTGGGTTTTCAAAATCCGGAATCGTAAAGAAAGTTAAAACACCTGTAGCCGGGTTAATTGTAAAATCTCCAACATCTTTACCAGAGATACTATATGCAATTTCATCATCAAAGCTTCCTTGCCCTTCTATCAAAGCTTCTACATCTAAGACATTGAGACTGCTAGACTCACTGTGACTCACTGTAAATAATAATGCTAGGAAACTCCATAATAGGTTGGTTATCAAAGGAAATCCCCAGAGAGGAAATAAAATTAGTTGAATTCTCTACTTCAGATGCGTTTAGACCATCGAAGGCTAAATCTGTAAAAAAAAGATTAATACTTCCAAGTTGTTTAGATTAGCATGAGAAGCTGCGTTTCCACTCAAAGTAAGCGTACCTATTGTTCCCAGAGTGTTGACAGAAATGGAAGAAGTAAAACTGGTAGGTAGGTTAGTAATAGTATAATGGGTTCCTTCAGAAAGAATTCCTCCTGCATTGGTAAAAGATCCGTTTTTAATGTCCATGATCATTTCGCCAGCAACAGCTCCGGTATTGGCTCTCATTTCTTTAAAAACATCTGGTGCATTCAAAGCAAATTGGTGTAAATCTCCATTTAATTCTAAAACATAAACTTTCGTGCCATTGGAGCTTATGTCTACGGAAGGGAAAAAGAGATCATTCACGGAAAAGTGTGTGTTCCTACAAAAGTTGTAGCGCCTCTTAAATCAAAGGGGGTAGCTAAATGGTGTTGCTCTATGGTGTTATCTACCGACCCCAGAAAAAACACACTAGTTCCATCGGGACTAAACTTCATGTCAGATTTTCCAGCGCCACAATCAAACTGACTCACTAATGTTGAGCCATCGATGATGCTGCTAGGAGTATTCAATGTATGAACCTGTACTTCGTCTTGGATTTGATCCAAAATATAAAGCAATTCCCTGTCAGGACTTATCTCTATGTCTGAGAAAATAGAAACAACACTTGTCAATGCAATGTTGAGGGAGTCTATCAGTTCCATACCATCCACAGGACTATAGGGCGTGTTTAGATCATATTGAAGTACGTAACCGCCATTTCCAGGAAAATCACTGGTATTATGAATGATAAAGATTTTTGTTCCATCATTACTAAACCTGAACCCTCTAAAATTATCACCACTAGTAGCCAAAGTATCCGTAATTCCGTCTAAAGTTATCCCATTAGATAAATCAAATGGTGCATTTAGGGATTGTTGAATAATTTCATCCTTCTGCCGACCAATATGAAATACTTTAGAACCATCAGGACTGAAGGTTAGTCCATAATTCTGGCTTTCTGAACTGGCTACAGATATGGTAGTGTCATAGGTGATAGCTTCGGTTACTATATTGACATCATTAGAATAAGTAAGTCGTTGTGCCAGGGTATTAAAGCTGAATAACGCTAAAATGGCAACAAAAGTGATCCGAGCTTTAAAACTATTTCTTCTCATAAATTTAATATTGTAGTGATGGAGACTTATAATGAATTTTCTCCATTGAAGACTCTCTTAGTATCTGCCTTGTTCCGTTGTTAAGTTTATGTAATAAAAAACTGTTATCTAGCTGCTTAGAAGATAAAGCCGAAGTATGAGAGATATATATTCTTTGCGGTAATATAGTCAGTGATTCCTTGTATTTTGCAATCATAGAGCGATGGATTTGCCGTTGAAGCCTCATTGGTACTGCTTGAAGTCATAAAAAGATTGGCTAACATTAAATTCATCATGGCTTTCATCATTCATCTGGATTTTGATGTGTAATATTTCGGTCAAGTTAAATATCTAGCCTGAGCAGCTGATAGCTATCGGCTCAGCCCCACAGCTTGCCCTGACCGTACGGTTATATAAAGTTTTTACAACCTGCTTTGTCGCGCTTGTGGTGTGATAAGCCAACCCTGAAACAAGAGACTTCCATACAAAATGTGGTGATCTATTTTTCATCATTCGTTTTATGCTTGGTAGAAATGGCAGACACGTTAGTCTTGGGTATGAACACTGACATATGTAAAAGCTTACTATTAGCCCTTGTTTTTCGCTGAGTGGAAAGATAATAGAGTGTGACTATTTATTATGTTATGAATGTTTAGGTACGACAAAAATTAGTTTCATCTATAACCTTGCGCATTGGTATACGTATGCATTGCTATACAATGCATATGCTTAATAGACGACAGGTTCATGAAGTAAAAAAATGCATCCTTTCTTCCGGCATTTCATATGATCCGGTAATTGATGAACTCGTAGACCACGTATGCGAAGAGGTTGAAGAGCTTTTAACAGAGGGGATGTCATTTAAACAAGCACTCAAAGAGGCTGTGGACCGTCAACGTAAACGTGACTTTAAAGCCACAGAACAATCTATACTACATAATACACACTACACGGCCATGATAAGGAATTACATTAAACTCGGCATTCGATCTATAATTAAGTACAAATTGACCACTTCAGTTAATCTATTGGGCTTAACCCTTGGCATAACTGTATTCATGCTTATTGGAGCATACTTTTTTCATCATAACAGTTTCGATCGGTTTCATAAAAATGCTAAAAATATATACCGCTTAACCTCACATAAAGTGTCAACCGATGGTATTACGAGACATACCGCTTTTTCTGGTGCACCATGGGGACCTGAACTAATGGAGAACATAGCTGAAGTCGCGGACATGGTGCGATTGATGAAGTACCGTTTACCGGTATCAGTACGAACAGATGATGGGGAAAAACACTTTTATGAAAAAAATCTCATATGGGCAGACAACTCCTTCTTTTCAATATTTTCATTCTCACTGGTAAAAGGTTCCCCAGAGTCAGTTTTGCTCGGCCCCAACAAAGTAGTACTGACAGAAAGTGCCGCCAAAAAATACTTTGGAGATGTTGATCCAATGGGTAAAACCGTTATTTACGAAAATGATGTAACACTTACAGTCACCGGTGTGGTACAAGACTTTCCTTCTAATTCTCATGTTCAAGCAGATCTGATAGGCTCTTTTGCAACGCTAGGTACTAGCTTTTGGTTTAACATTATTGAGAACTGGAACATCCTGTATTATTATACTTACATACAAACACAAACGGATGGCCGACAAGTTCAAATCCAGAAAAGCATTCAATCGTTACTTGACGCACATCTTGATGGTGATCTGGATGTACTTCTTCAGCCCATAACTTCAATACACACCTCAACCGGTTTGGAAAATGACCTTTCTTCCGGTGTGAGCAGACGGGGTCTGCTGGTCGCGATATCGATCGCTCTAATAATACTCTCAATTTCACTCATTAATTACGTAAATCTTTCTAATGCCAGGGCATTTAAGCGAGCCAAGGAAGTAGGGGTCATAAAAGTGATTGGTAGTACGCGATGGTTGGTTTTTATAAAGTTCATGGTAGAGTCCTTTATTCTTGCCTTCTTTGGCTTTCTCATTTCGATTTTGGCGGTTATTATACTATTTCCTCATTTTAGAAACTTTCTGGATATGGAGTTGATTGCGCCGCCATACCATTTAATTGTCTTGCTCGGAGTGGCAATCATATTGCTGGTTACTGTATCAGCTGGTTTTTATACTGCCTTTCAAATGGCTCAAATACCTATTGTATCTGCCTTAAAAAGAAAAGTTCAAAAGCCGGGGAATCCAGTTTTTTCACTAAGAAAAGCACTCATTACTTTTCAATTCATTGCGGGGGTAGGACTTCTAAGTACCGTACTAATCATATCTGACCAAGTTGAGTTCTTGACATCTGCAGATACTGGATTCTCAAAAGCAGGTGCCATAGAAGTGCCTATCTACACCAATAATGAACGGCAGCTAGAGGCACTAAAAAACAAACTTTCCAACCAGACTCCTGTAGAATTTGTAGCGTTGTCAAGCCACCGAATGTCAGGCGATCAGCTATATAGAAGCTCATACATCATGCAAAGCGCTGATTCGATTACAATGGGAAGGCTTCATGTTGACTATGACTTCGTCAACACCTTTGACCTTAAAGTTATAGCTGGTAGAAATTTCAATAAAAAGTTTTTTACAGATACTTCAGCATTTATTATTAATGAAACCGCTGCCCGTCTTTTTGGATTTAAAGATGCAGAAAATGCTGTCGGAAATACACTGAGCTATTCATCCCTAAACGAAAATGGCAATTATGTTAAGACCGGCAATATCATTGGTCTTGTTAAAGATTTCAATTTTGAATCTTTACATACAATTGTTTCACCTATGGTTATGGACATCCAACCTGCTCGAAATCATTTCTTAAGTATAAAGCTCCGGCCTAAGGAAAATTACAGAGCTTCAATTACGTCTATTGAGCGCATATGGAAAAATACTTTTCCTGACCAACCCTTCAATTATTTCTTTGTGAATGATCGCTATATGCGTCAATACCAATCAGAGACACAATTACAAAAAATTATTTTTGCTTTTAGTATCATATCTATTGGAATATGCGCCCTGGGCCTATTCGCACTTACGTACTTTGATACTACTGTGAGATCAAAAGAGATCTGTATAAGAAAGGTGTTAGGAGCTTCGACTAAAGGAATATTTAAATTATTCATTAAAGATTATGTCACAATGATTTTAATCAGTTTTGTATTTGTTACACCTATTACAGTTTGGCTTACAGGTTCATGGCTGGATAACTTTGCATATCATGTAAAGATTATCCCTTGGAATTTTATCTTTCCAGTCATAATTATTGGTGCAGTTGTAGTAATCACTACCGGGTTTATCTTAATAAAAGCAGCAAACAACAATCCTACCAAGGTGCTTAACTATGAATAGATTTGATCCACAACTTTTAAAAGGCATTTACCCCACACTTATTTTGAAGTTACTTTCTAACCATCCTGAAATGTATGGTTATCAGATTGAAAAAAAAATAAAAGTGCTAAGCGACTCAGGCTTTCAGATAACACAAGGAAGTTTATACCCTATTTTACACAAACTGGAAGAAAAAGGACTCATAAAGTCTAAAGTGAGAAAGTATAATAACAGGGACAGGAAATATTATTCCATCACCAGGCAGGGATTAAAAGAACACGAAACCAAGACCATTGAGATTTTAAATGTTTATGATCATCTGGTTAACTTTTTGGCGAATTGAGATGAATACTTTGGCTGATAAAAAACGTAAGGTAGTGTAAACTGAACTTTGTCTGGTGTTTCACCCCTTCCGGGGGCTAGCCCCCGTTGCTTACGACAAGTTTTACCTTTAAAAGATGATGCAGAAGCTGACTTGAATCGAACATTGAAACTTGTTAAGATCCTTTCCAGAAATGATAAGAACCTACAGAATAGATTAGGCTTGCAAGCTGTCTTCGCTCATCCTCTTCTGGCGCTTGGGTAAATAAATCACACAAGCCAAACACTTTGAACTCTTTGAACAAACTCAGCCACAGTAAATTTGTTTCTTATCCTTGTTATTCCCTTTCAAGTTTGGCAAAACCCACCGTTCTTCTGTAAACATCGGGGGAAACACCCACTTTCTTTTTGAAGACACGGCTAAAATAAAACTCATCTTGATAGCCAAGCTCTCCACCTACTTGCTTCACAGATTTGGAAGTCAAATACAGCTCTCTTTTTGCCTCTACGATTATTCTATTTATAATCAGATCTGTAAGCGTCTGATTAAGGTACTTCTTCGTAATTCTTGCCAATGTTTTGGAGCTCACGCTGAGTATATCGGCATAATCTTGGGGTGCATGTATTTCACAAAACCTGTTTTCAATTAAATCAATCAGACGCTGCATAACTTCAGATTGATATCCAAATGATGAATTGAAGTTCTGTTGATCAAACTGCTTTTTTTGTCTAACTGCTTCGATCAAAAATATCTTTAAATAGGCTACCAGTACTTCATGTTGAGCTATACTCTCCCTTCCCATTTCCTTTGAAACTTGATCAATCAGGCTATAAAAGGTTTCTATCTGTTCAATTTTAAAGTAAGGAGGTTGATTAAAGTTGTTAAAAAGTACCCCTTCAGTCTCTATTTCATTTTGATGACGATAGGTGCAGAAAAAATCAGGATGAAAATTCAATAGAATACCAGAGCAAACAGTGTCTGAGGTTAGCATATATGGCTGATAAGGAGCGAGGCATATCATGTGGCTTCCATCAAGTTGATGCTCTGAGAAATCAACAAATAACTTTAATCGGCTGTCGTTTAAAATGATGAGTGAATAGTAGCTTTTTCTTTCTACATGATCAAACTGAGAAAGATCAACGAAACGCTCTAGCCGAAATGCCAATTCACCGTTTTGTTTATCAATAATGATTTGCGCCATTGAAGTCGATATTCTATTGAAAAAATGTGAGGCTGTCTCAAAGTCTTTTCAGACAGCCTCACACAATATATACTATTATTTTGAAGCCAAAATATCTATCATCTGAATAGCTTCTGCATTAAACCCTTCCAGAATTACTGAAGCATTTTCAACCAATGCAGCTGCAACTTTCCCATTAAGGTGGGCATCTCTTCCCTCATCTTCAGCGAATGTATCAAATATAGCATACGTATTACTGTTTAGTTGTATGGCATACCATGATTCAGTTTTAGGCTCATCATTGACAAGTGCTTTACCGCCCAGAAGAAAACGCTCCACGTCAGAAGCTTTTCCTTCCTTAGCAGTTAAAATGACCAATAACCCCATATGCTCTTTTCCCTTGGAAAGTTTAGTAGCTATAAGATCCGCAGGTTGGATACTGGTATTTACATTAAAATCTACCAGCAAGTCATCGGCATTTGCCAGGAGTGCTTTCGCAACTTCACCAGACAGATGTGCTTTCCTGCCTTCCTCTTTACTGAAAGTGTCAAATATTCCGAAAGTACTTTCATCAATCTGAAAGGCGTACCAGGATTCCGTACCTGGTTCTTGATTAACCAGCGAAAGTCCTCCTAGCAAAAAATCCCGAACAGCTTGCTCTTTACCTGGCTTGGCTTTCATTGTTACCAATAAGCCGATTTTTTCTTTTGCGTCGTTTTCCATTTTGTTTTTGTTTGATTTTGAAAAAGTTTGATTTGAAAATCCTAGAAGTACAACTAAGACTACTGTGGTCGTTAGCATCTTGCTTTGTGTCATCTTATTAAATTTTGTTACCATGCAATGTTCCGGAAGATCGAAGGTCTGTGGAATGGATCTTTGGCGCGATGGCATGGACAATTTCCCCATTCAGCTCACCTCTACGCGTTTCACCTGAAGATGCTTTCCAGATAGGTAGAGGGGTTCTTCCCGAATCGCTTCTTAAATAACCGGGTAAAACTGGACGCATCTTCAAATCCAACAGCATATACCACTTCCGAGATCGTTTGATACTGTTGACTTCGCAATAAAAATGCAGCCTCCTGTAACCGGATATCCCGGATAAACCGGCCCGGGGTTGATCCTGTCATTTTCTTTAAAAAACGGTATAGGCTACTCTTACTCATAGCTACATGAATGGCCAGTGAGTCTATCGTAAGATGTTCCGACAGATGTTCCCTAACCGTTTTTTCTAACCTCTCTATCAGCTTCTCTTGATAAGTAAGCGGCACGTGCTGGTTCCTTTTAGTAGTGACCAACGCTATTTGCATAGCCTTCTTCTGTGTCAACACTAACGTGGTATCGATCGTTAGCCTCTTGCTTTGTGTCATCTTTTTAAGTTTTGTTACTATGCAATGTTCTGGAAGATCGAAGGGCTGTGGAATGGATCTTTGGCGCAAAGGCATGGACAATTTTCTTTGCACCTGACCCGTTCAAATCAAACTATATCATTAAGAATGTGGCATTCGTATCAGCACAAAATAGATACACTCCTCTCCCTGGTGTTTTACTTCGAGATGCTTTCCAGATAAGTAGAGGGGTTCTTTCCGAATCGCTTCTTAAATAACCGGGTAAAACTGGACGCATCTTCAAATCCAACAGCATATACCACTTCAGAGATTGTCTTATATTTCTGGCTTTCCAGTAAAAAAATGGCTTCCTGTAACCGTATATCCCGGATAAACTGGCCGGGAGTTAACCCTGTTATTTTCTTCAAAAAACGATTCAGACTACTCTCACTCATGGCTGCATGAGTAGCCAGTGAGTTAATGGAACAGCCCTCTGATAAATGTTCCCTCACCATTTTTTCCAACTCTTCGATCAGCTTCTCTCCATAGGTAAGTGGCATCTGCTTGTCCTTTTCGGTGGTGACCAATAATTCTTGTGTAGCTTTCTTCCGTTCCAATGTATTGGTCAGCAGGTTTTGGATACGTGCCATAAGCTCCTCAGCATTAAATGGCTTCACCATATAATCATCTATTCCAGTCCGATAGGCCATCAGTTTATCCCGGTCATTGGCATGAGCCGTTAAGGCGATAAACGGAGTAAGCTTATACTTAGGGTCTTCCTTCAGTTTTTTAGCAAAGGTGAGCCCTCCCATTACTGGCATCATTACATCAGAGATAATCAGATCAGGCGTATATTCCTTGATTATTTCCATTGCCTGTTGTCCTTCGGTGGCCTCAACCACGTGATAGTGATTCCCAAGGAGCTTTCCAATGTATTGCCTCATATCCGGGTGATCTTCTACAAGCAATATAGAGGGTTTGCCTGAAGTCATGTTTTGTTCAGGCTTCAAAGTTGGTTCATTAGTATGTTCTATTATATAAGATTGGAAAGAGGAATAAGAATCCGTTTTCGTGATCAGGCTTTTAGGAAGCGAAAGCTCAAAAACACTCCCATGATTTTCCAGACTGGATACAGAGATAAGCCCTCCGTGAAGTCTGGCCAATTCCTGGGCCAGGGCCAACCCTACTCCAGAACCGCCACTTTGAGGCTGTTGAGAATGAGAAACCTGGTAAAAACGGTCAAAAATATAAGGTAAGTCTTGTTCCGGGATTCCTATCCCTGTATCCCGTACTTTAATATTCACAAAATCGAGAGAGTCTGGGTCATAGTCCAGGTCCACGCTCACAGTTCCCCCCGAAGAAGTAAATTTTAAAGCATTGGATATCAGATTGTTGAGAATCGTACTGATCTTAGATCGATCAATATTTAGCATAAGACAGGCATTATAAGAGAATTTCAGAAAAATACTTTTTTGCCTCGCGAGGGACTGAAAGGAATCTATAATTTCTCTGACAAGGACAGTAAGGCCTTCCGGTTGACGGTTTACCGTGAGTTCCTGGAATTCCATACGTGAAACATCCAGAATTTCATTGACCCTATTGACCAATTGTTCACTGTTTTTCTGAACCATTTTCAACTCATCCATCATGGAATCCTCCGGGATTTGGTGATTGATCATTTTGCAGACCGGGCCCAAAATCAACGTAAGCGGAGTACGTAGCTCATGAGCAATATTAGTAAACCAACGGGTCTTGGCATCCTGAAGGTCCTGTACTTTCCGGGCAAAGCTTTTTTTGTCCAACAGGTTTCGATAAACAAGTGTTGTAATGACAATAATTAACGCCAGTAAACTTAAGGCGAGCACGACATAAACACGCTGTTTTTTCATACTGCTTTCAGCTATTTCTGCTTCCTTTTTCAACAGCTCGTTTTCCTTCTCCATCTGTTTAGTATCAAACTCTGATTGTACACGAGCGATTTGTTCTTCACGTTCTTTATTGAAGATCCTCGTAGAAATATCGAACATGCGCTGTCCAAAACCTACGGCTGCTTCATAGTCGCCAATGGCTTTATGAGCTTTGTACAATGTCTCATATGCCTGTTTCATTCCATAGAGTCCATCGGATTCGTTGATCCATTCAAGAGCAGAATTAGCATAAGAAATGGCTTGCTGATGGTTTCCCATCTTTAAGTATATATCAGCGATCTGAGTATAAGAAATGGGGTAATAAGCCTCATAGCCATGGAGTTCATAGGTCTTCAGCATACGTAAGGCATACGTAAGCGCCGTATCAAAATCACCCAGTGCCGTCTTGACATAGGCAAGATTTCCATAAGCCTGAGATTTATAATATTCGGAATCGATACTATCAGCATGTTGCAGTGCTTCCAGGAGGAAAGGGATACCTTTCTGGTAACTCGCTATGGCTGTTAGTGAGTCTTTATTTTCTTCATGATGCAGTCCCAGTCCAATGTAGTAGACGCCCATTCCGTTTTTTGCACGAAATAAATACGCATGATTATTTACTTTTTTCGCGAGCTCATAACATAGGACTTGGTTTTTTTTGGCCGCTTCGAAATTGGATAGCTGTAAGTAGACGTTAGCAATGTTGTAGTAAGCATCAATACAGCCCAATGAATCGTCTAAGACTTCATAATACTTTAATGATTCCAGGTAATAGTAGAGAGCAGAATCCAGCGCCTTGGACTGATGAATATTACCCATTATCCGACTGATCTCGGCTAAACCCTTCGTGTAAGATAACGCTTCGGATAAAGCTAATGCCTCTGTGGCGTACGATTTAGCTCTGGGCACATCCGAACGATAAAGCATTCTGGCAACTAGCCCCATCGAATTCGCCCTGTTCGTATCTTTTTTAGGTTTTTCCAATTCCTGCAAGAGACTGTCAAGTCGATGAGACTCTTGACTAAATCCGGAGAAACTATAAGACATCAGAACATTACATAGAATAAGATGCAGAATAAAGTTGAATAATTTGAAAGTCATGGTAACAATATCCGGTTAATCGCTTCGAAATTATTTTTATTTAATTGTTTCCAAACAAGCTTTGAAGGTATTCCTCGATTAATGATGATTTTAACCTATATTATGACGGTTTTCGCATAATTCTCTATTTTATTTTGTCGGAACAATTTGGCTAATTTCTATGTCTCGTTTTAGGATATAATTTGGTATAAATATAATGGATCGACGTAACCTCGAATCGTTCATTTGATGGTTCCCGCGTTGATTTCGGTGTTTTTAGTACAAATGCTTTACCCTCTATTCTCTCACATTTGAAACTGAAATTTGATAACGTACACATGAAATAAAATTTATAACTTGATGATCATCATATTATTAGGACAGGTTTAGCCTGTTTTTTTTTTGGGTGCCGTCATTCTCCAACCAATCCTTGATTCGACGTTTTCCGCATATTTTTTAGTGTTTTTCGCATAGTTGTTTTCGCCTTCCCTCTCCTACCTTTAGATCTTTTAAATAATTTAAAAATTCAATTTAGTAAAATCTAACCATTGAAAACTATGAAATGTCCATAAGCCGGGCCATACTAAATCAGGGCGGTATCAAAATTGATCTTTGATGCTGAATCAGTTTTAAAACATTCTATTTCATCGTTGAAATAAACGTCATTAGATATGAACCAAACTACCATCTTGTATTTCGAAAAGTTAGTACTACTCATAGTAGTTCTCTTTTTCCTTTCCCTAGTGCAAACTCAAACAACACAACCTTTTATCACTATCTGGAAGACAACTGTGGATAATGAAGGAATCACCATCCCTACCAACAGTAATAGCGGTCCTTACAACTACACGGTTGATTGGGGGGATGGAACTATAGATACTGACCAAACCAGAGATGCTACTCATAGGTATGCCGACGCAAAAGAGTACAAGGTGAAAATCACTGGGGGTTTTCCTCATATTTATTTCGGTGGTCGTGAGGGATCGGACAAGATACATGCGGTAACATAGTGGGGAGACATCCAGTGGAAAAGTATGCAGAAATCCTTTGCACGATGTAGCAACCTGGAGGTTACCGCTACAGATGCCCCTGATTTGTCACAAGTAATATTTATGACAGAGATGTTTAGTGATGCTACTTCGTTCAACGGTGACATAGGTGATTGGGACATCGGTAATGTAAAAAGCTTATCGGGGATGTTCAGTGGAGACACCGCCTTTCAATCAAGATAGATAAATTATTATGAATCCTAAACTCATATGAAAACAAAACTATTATTATTCATTAGCATTTTTGCCTTTATTTTTAATGGTTTTTCGCAGCAAATCTGGAAACAAAACACGAAAGATTTCCAAGCACAGATTGCTGAAAATCCTAAAAAACATAAAACGTTAACTTTAGATAAAAAACTGTTTTTATCTATTCTAAAAAATGTATCCGGTAGAACAAGCTCAAAGAAGAAATCCTCAACAATTTTACTTCCTGTTGAAAATAATACTTTTGAAGCTTTTGAAATATTAGAGGCGCCAAATTTCAGTGAAGAATTAGCTTTAAAATTCCCGGCAATAAAATCCTACATTGGCAAAAGTACGAGCAGTAATAAAGTGGCTCGTTTCAGTTATTCTAAGTACAATGGGTTAACGGCGTTTATAACGACAAACAATAATGGCACGGTATTGGTTAAACCCACCAACTTAAAAGCTAACGCATATGTGGCATTCAATAAAAGAGATAGTGAACCCTTATCTCCCTTTGAATGTGACGTAACAGAAAAAGCACATGAGGTTTTAAATAAAAATCATGCAAAAGCCAGGATATCGTCCGGTGATGGGTATTTAAGGAAGTACCGTCTGGCACTGGCAACCACCGGAGAATATTCAAATTATTTCTTAAAAGGGAGTGAAACCAGTGATGCTGAAAGAAAAGCTGTCGTTTTAGCTGCTTTAAATACTACGCTAACAAGAATTAACGGAATTTTTGAACGGGACTTTGGTGTAACACTGGAATTAATTCCAACAAATGATAGGATAATACATTTGAATGCCAGTACAGATCCTTTTACAACCATTGGCCCCTCATTGCCCAATGTAGTTCAAAGTCATTTGGACGCTGAGATTGGCGCTGCGAATTATGATATAGGACATGTTCTGGCGCATCGATTCAGGAATTACGGAATTGCCTATGTGGCAATTTGTTTTGATGGCTTTCCTGGGAAGGGGAGTGCATTTTCATCAGGTCCTAATCTGGCCTCTGATGATTTTTATATGGTCTTTGCACATGAATTAGGACATCAATTGGGAACGGATCATGTACAAAGTAGTTCTTCATGTAGATCAACTTTTGAATGGGATACAGCAGTAGAACCAGGAAGTGGAAGCACTATTATGAGTTATGCGGGGATATGCTCTCCTAGTGTTCAAAGTGGCCTAGATAGTTACTTTAATTATGTTAACATTCGAGATGTTATAGAAGTTACTTCTCTTAGAGGTTGCGGGGAATTAATCAGTACTGGGAATAATTCACCTACCGTAAATGCGGGGAGTAATTATACGATTCCAAAGTCAACGCCATTTATTTTAGAAGGTACCGCAGATGATGTTGATAACAATTCAAACTTATCCTATTGTTGGGAGCAAAACGATCCTGAAAATCCTAACTCAAGTAGTTTTCCGGAACCTGACTGGACTCGGGGACCGCTATTTAGAAGTCTACCACCTACCAATGTTCCTTTGCGCTATATACCAAAACTCGAAGATGTTATATCCGGAAATTTAACACCAACCTGGGAGGTGTTACCATCGGTATCCAGAATAATGAATTTTGTTTTAACGGTAAGAGACAATGCCGCTTTTGGCCCCAAAACCGCTTCAGATGAAATGACCGTAACGGTAGATGGTAGTTCAGGACCTTTTGCAGTGACCTCACAAAATTCGAATATCACGTGGCAGGTAGGAGAACTTAGAACAATTACATGGAATGTCGCCAATACAAATCAAGCACCTGTCAATGCCGGTACAGTAGCCGTGTATTTATCCACTGATGGCGGATATACTTACCCCATTACCGTTGCAACAAATGTACCTAATAGCGGAAGTTATGATATTATTGTTCCCGAGGTTCCTGAATCAACTGCTTCTGCCAGATTGATGGTAAAAGCTGAAAATAACATTTTCTACTCGATAAACGCTTCTGATATTAACATTGATTTATCAGGGTTTTCAATGCATTTTTCTGAAATAGAAAAGGATGTTTGTAAAGGTGATGAGGCTGTTTTTGTTTTTAATTATAAAACGTTCTCAGGTTTTAATGAAACTGCAACGTTTGGTGTAGATAACTTACCAGGTGGCGCTATAGCTACATTTGATCCTGCTACCGCAGTAAACAACGATACGGAGGTCACCCTAAGCATTTCAGGATTAGAAAATTCAAATCAAGGTTTTTATGAGCCTATTATTGTTGGAAACACAACATCTGCACAGCGAAATGCTCGCATTAAGTTAAATCTATTTGAGGATTTGTCTGAGCCTGCTTTAGTATCTCCGGAACATAATGCATCACAAATAATTCCCAATTCAACCTTAGTTTGGGAGACTGACCAGAATGCAGAGACCTACACCATTGAGCTAGCCACCGATCCCGGTTTTTCTAATATAATAGAAAACACCACTACAAATGAAAATACATTTACACCTTCTCAAACTGAATTTTATACAAGTTACTACTGGCGGGTAAAAAGTGATAATGAATGCGGAGCAAGTAATTTTTCAGAGGTGTTTACGTTCAAGACATCATGCAAAGATCCGGCTAATATCACAATCACCGACATTACCCATCAATCAGCGACTATTTCGTGGACAGATGATTTTTCTTCAGATTGGGAGATCAGAATTATTGAAAATGCCCCAACACCAATAGAAAGAAACATAATGTCCAGCGCCAGGTCATACAATATTTCAGTACTAAATTCCAGTACTGATTATGACGTTTTTGTAAGATCATTATGTGGAAGTGATTTTAGCAGTTGGATAGGACCTCAAAAATTCACCACACCAGTTTCATGCCCGGCACCTTCAGATTTTGTGGTAGAGGACATCACTTCTGACGCTGTTAATTTATCGTGGATCAGTCACGGAAGCGAGACAGCATGGGAGTTGGAATACGGATTGGAAGGATTTGCACCCGGAACAGGGACTAAGATTTTAACCACTACTAACCCTTATGAGCTGGAAGGATTGGATGAAGGCGTAAATTATGAGGTCTACCTTACCGCTGTTTGTGGTCCGAATACCGGAGATGATGATAGTTTTATAATTGGCCCGGTACAATTTAAGTTCCCTATCAATTATTGCGAAATAGGTAAGTTTTATGATACCGGAGGACCTCAAGAGAATTATGGAGAAAATGAGCGTCTTGTGATGGATATTTATTCATCAGGAGAAAATATTCCGGTGACAGTTGCATTCAATGCTTTCGATTTGGCAGAAGGTGATCTTATGTGGATCTTTGGACCAGATGTTTCTCGTGAAATCTACAGTGGAACAGATAGCCCGGGAACAATTACCTCAGAAAAAGGTAGGATAACTGTTTGGTTTGTCGCGAGTGATAGTGAAACAAGCGCTGGCTGGGATGCTACCGTGATTTGTGGGGCTCTGAGTTGTCCAATGCCTTCAGGTTTTGTTGCAGATAATACAACCGCCAATACTGTTGATCTGTCCTGGACCAGTAATGGAAGTGAACCACAATGGGAATTGGAATATGGAGAAGCAGGATTTGCACAAGGTCAAGGCACCAGGGTTTTAACCGACACCAACCCGCACTCATTAACAGAGTTGTCTGCAGATACAGATTATGAGGTCTACCTTAAAGCTGTTTGCGGTCCGAATACCGGGGATAATGATAGTCCTTGGGTAGGGCCACTGGATTTCACCACACCGGTTTCATGCCCAGGTTGTAGCAATGAAACACGACCTTTTATCACCATCTGGCAGACTACAGCGGATCACAAAGAAATTACCATCCCTACCAATAGCGACAGTGGCCCTTACAACTACACGGTCGATTGGGGGGATGGAACTGTTACTGACCAAACCGGAAATGCTACCCACGAATATTCCACCCCGGGAGAGCACGTGGTAAAAATCACTGGAAATTTTCCTCATATCCATTTTAATGGTCGTGAGGGATCAGGTAAGATACAGGCGATAACACAGTGGGGAGACATCCGGTGGAAAAGTATGAAGGAGGCCTTTGAAGGATGTAGTAACCTGGAAATCATCGCCACGGATGCCCCTGACCTGTCTGCTGTGAAAGACATGTCTAAAATGTTTCAAAATGCAACTTCATTCAATCAGGATATCAATGGTTGGGATGTGAGCAAGGTAATAGACATGACCGGGATGTTCGAAGGAGCTACTTCGTTCAATCAGGACCTGGGCAGCTGGAAGTCTCATGCTATCAATAGACGTGACATGTTCGATGACTCAGGTTTGGACTGTACCAACTATTCGCTAACCCTTTTTGGATGGACGAATAATACGAGCGCAAGCGATGTCCACCTGGGAGCTGATGGCATGGAATACGGGACCGATGTCTCTGACTTAATCAATGAACTAATAACTAATCGTAACTGGGTCATTAATGATCACACAAGTTCTGGTGGCAAATGTTTGCCTTTTGAGATCGATCACGAATTGGTCACTGGAACGGTCACTCCGCCTAATGCGGGAAGCGTGCAGGTTTATCCAAACCCGGTAAAGGAACAGCTGAACATCGTCCTGGACTCGAATCATGGAAAGATACAGCAGATGGTCATCCGAATGGTTTCTGGCCAGGTACTAAGAAGAAAGACAGTTTCGCAAGGCGACCTGGCTGATGAAGGAGTGCTTTTCGTGGATATATCGAACCTGGCAACAGGCCTCTACTTATTGGAAGTACAAGGAATCGGAACCAGCTCCATTTTCAGGACCAAATTCTTTAAACAATAATTCTCCGGAAGTTGAGTAAACCTCCCCCGATGAGCGGGGGGTCTATGAGGGAATATGGAGACCACGCTCCCTCAAAAAGTTCTTTAATAGGTCACTGTTAACTAAGGCGAGTGTGAGGTTATAGGTCAAAGTAATATTTATAACACCTGACCTCTGAGCTTCACACTAACCAAGATGCGTAGTTGTTAAATTACTCTCTGGTTCATACATAGATAGCTTTTAACGGTTAAACTGTGAGCACACATGCGGTTCTTTGGTATGCTCCGACTTAAGGGACCGATTTTTGGTATGTTCCGGCTTAAGGGAGCGACTGTAAGTGACAGTGGCCCCTTATTTTAAATCATTCATCCTTAGCCTCCTTCATCATCTGATAGGGTGATCATCTCGCTTGAATTAAAATAGGGTTGACTGAAGTTGATCACTCATTACCTTTTATTTTCTGAGTTTGAATGGAATTACGCGCTCAAGCCTATGAGATCAATTCCGGAGATCTACAAGAACTGGTGAAAAAATAATTTTTTAAGTACAGCTAACCTTACATAAATCAATAGTTAGCAATTAAGATTAATCATTGTAAACCAATATCAGAGATTAAGTAAAACCCTGTCAACTTATTGGACTGTACATCAAGCTATTCAGGACAAGTCACTTCAAAGTGTACACTCATGGCGTACAAATGCATAATTTCATCGGGGAAAAAGGATTGTTAAAAAAGAAACTCTATTCTGATATGTAAAAATAAATACTTCAAAAGTGAAACAACACAAAAAAAACAATATGATGAGGGTTTTCGCATAGATTTTAATGTTTTTCGCATGCATGATTTGCCCCCCTCTTTTTCATCTTTGAATAAAAATATTTGACACAACGTATTCTTAAATACTATTTCATGGCAATAAAAACACTCACCGAAAAACTTGAAAAGGAATACCAGGAACAGAGCCTTGCTTATGACAAGTTATACTCAGAGAAGGATGATGCCGAAGCAAACTTTGATCGAACATTGAAACTAATGAAAGTTCTGTCCCAAAATGATAAAGACTTACAGAATAGATGGGGGTTACAAAATGGTAGAATCTATGCGATTGAATCATGGATTGAAAGCTCTACAAGCTTTTATAATCGGTTACTCAAAGAATATAATCGGTTACTCAAAGAATCTGATTTTGTAGCTAAACTTGGGAATTTCAAAGCAACTACTGACCAACTGAATGCAGTGAAAATGGCCATTGAAAACCTTAAAAAACTGCACAATGAAGCCACCGCTGAGAAAGGACAAGCTCAGGAAGCAGCCCGTCTCAGAAATGAAAAGCTCGATGAACTAGACGACTATGCAACAGAGTTAAAAGCTATAGCCGAATTCGCTATGTGGTATGAAAAGACAAAGTGGTATGAAAAGACAAAAAGCTGTTTACGGCTGATTTAAAGAACGTCTACCAGGCACTCAACCGGCAGATGGCAGAGCAAACCTTAGAAGAACCGGCAAAAATGGGAGCATAAATACGGTTATCTACACTATAGTATTACAAATAATAACGGACGATTATTTTCGTTGCACTTTCAATAACTAAGATATCTTATTGCTTCTTGAAAAAGTATGGTAAACTTTAATAAACGAATTAAGAAAATAAAAAAAATACTGGAAAGAAAAAATTGGACTCTTTTACTATTAAGCATTTTATTTATTGGTCTGATCTCTTGTGGGGACGATGATGATCCTGCAAATAGTATTGAAACTGAACATGCAGCTACAAAGCAAAAATTAATTGGAGAATGGAGGCTTGTGAGCAGTACAATTGAGGGAGAAGCGGTAGGGACAGAAGATTTTTCATATCTACAAGAATCAACAGCAACTTTTAATGCAGATAATACTTATGAGCTTGTTTATATCAAACGTAACGGTAATTCATCCTCAACATCGATTTTAGCCGGAACATATACAGTTGATGATGTAAATAGCGTAACTTTTTTTAATTCCGCATCTGACATTGAATTAATAGATGATGCGCTACAAATCACCTTCAATACAGATGATGACAAAGCGCGGGTTGACATTTTTATTAGAGCTGATAATGAGGAATTTGCGGATGATGAAGAAAGTAGCGGGAATCTATTAGAGGGCGACGAAGATGACAGTTCAAACCCACCGAATTCTTCCTATGATGGTTCAGCAATCATAGCCCGGATACAAGGAAAATGGGAGATAACCAATGTATCGGATGATTGCCTAAAAAAGAACACGCTTGAATTTGTAGGTTCTGATGAAGTTATTTTCACACAACATCAAAAAACGTTCAATAGAAATGACCTACTGGAATACAATGTTAGTGTAAGTTATCCTCTACAATCAGATTTTTCGGGTGTCGTAATACAAGGATTTAACACTATAACGTTTGATAATACTGCGGATTGCAAGTTTATAAAGAAAAGTAGATTAAGTTATCAGGTTCAAGATGCCGAAACCATACTAATCCAAGAATCTTCCAGACTGACTTTTAAGATTATAGATGATACTACCATAAATTTAATATGCGAATGTCCCGATGAACAGATAATTCAATTTGTTTATATAAAAACATAAGAAAAAATGATGGTGAAATGCTTGTTGAACTGGAAACAACTCGACCTTGGGAGAGTTGTTCTATTTCAACAATGCCGCATAATATTGATAATAAATTCCGCACACATCTACTACTCTCCTTCCCTCCTGTCCTACGTCCCTTGCTACAGCATGGTAATTCCTCGCTCCGCGGGAGTGGCAAAAGAGTGCTGTGATTTTCAATGGAATGAAAGTGATACTTTTAATAACAGGGTTACCCCCCTTCCCTCCAAAACTTTATGCCGACCACGGCTCGTTTCCCCCTGCCCGCTTTGCTCCCTGGCCCATCACTAAGACCATTCACCGGATGGTTTCTTAACGCTCGACCCTCTCCTGGTTAGGAAAAATAACCCAGTGAAAAGCGTCTAAGCCATTTAACCTAACACGATGAGCATTATGTAGTAACAAGACCTCAATTACCTCAGAAGGCTATTCAGACTTTAGAAATTTATAAGATCGACTTTGATTGGTCCCTGATTCCCATATTGTCAGGATGTAAAGACCCCTTTTGAGTAAGCTTACATCAAACTGATAGTTATTCGATCGATTGACTGTTTTTTTGATGAGATTTAAGCCACTTATATTATATATACTGAGTTCTGACCCTTGTGGAATGCCAAGAATATTCAGGTAATCTTGGGTCGGATTTGGATAAATATTAAAAGGATTTTCAGATGAATCAAAAACTTCGTGTAACTCCCAGGCCCCAGCTACACGGGCCCCACTTGGTGGAGGGGTAACCTGATCAATCACCAGCCTGGGCGCCAACTCATAATCGCTCTCTCTACTGGTAAAGTTCATATAATTACCATCCGCAGTTTTAGTTCTTAAAAGGAGAGATACTTTTGTACCATTATAAATGGCTTGAAGCACGGCGCTAGTGACGTCCCACTGGTAAAAACCGGTTGTTGAATTCACCACAGTTGATGATACCAGAGTCCCAAGCGAATCAATATCATTTCCTGTGACGTTAGTTTCATCCCAATCATGTGAGTTCGTGTTAAACACATTAACCTCAGACATACTCCCCCCCGAGCCCTGAATGGTGAAGGTGTTAAGGTGCATTTTAAGCGTTATGGATTCAGGGGCGCCAACGATTGCAGACACATCAAAAGAAACCACAACGTCACGATCAAAAGAGGGGTTTGTCACATTCTTGATGGTAAGTAAGGATGAGTTATAATTATTTCCCGAATAGCTGCCGCGCCTGACAAATGTATCATGATCAGATACCAAAGGATTTATTTCTTGCCGGATGTCCAGCCTTGGGGCAAAATCACTTTCCTTGCTGTCGAATGATAAGTAATTGGCATCATTAGTGGCACATTTTAGTAAGAGAGAAACCAGCGTATCTCCATTATTTAATACATCCTGAACCGCACTGGTCACGTCCCATTCATAAAGCCCCAATGCTGACGATACGGTTGTTGAGGAAATGACATTGCCTGTGGTATCAATATCAGCACCTGTGACTGTGGTTTCATCCCAATCGGAAATACCGGCTTTAAAAACCTGAATCTCACTTGTTGAAGCGTTTTGTTGACCAAATGAGTTTAAATACATCTTTAAAACCACTTTTTTGGGAATTATGCTGATATCGCTGACATTAAATAATAGCAGGGTTTCACGGTCATAAGAGTTATCGTTGGCTCTTTTGATCACCAAGGTCGAAGTGTTGTAATTATTGCTTTCGTAAGTCCCTCTTCTTATATAAGCATCTTGAACAGATAAAGAAGACAGATGGCTCGTTCCCATATAGACTCGACCCGACGGTGGCGCTGCGTAGCCTGCCTCAAAATTTTGCGTGTGATCATATGTTCTTCCGGCAGCTTGAGCTTCTTTCTTACCGTCAATCGGTCCTGCAAAAACATCGGCATTTGCCCCATATTGACCCAGGAATAGGGTATCTCCACCATGGTTATTTTCTTTGAAGTAATTATTGTAAACATAGTTGTCATTCAAAGACATGTCATGCTTGACGGACCATGTGCCCATTATAGCGTAATAACCGACCGGCATATCAGCCGGCAGAGTTACTCGGTTACCCTCTACCAGATTGTATCCCGAGTCTTCTACATGAAAACTTATCTCCTGGTCAAAATCGTTGTTATTCAACACGTTAAACGTAGATCCTGTCCCTTGCATAGTGATATGCCTGATCTCTGTGACGCTACATTCCGTTACCAAGTTATCCCGTCCTCCAATCATAAAGTATCCCATGGCCCCTCCTCCTTTATTAAAGGCTCCTTTGACCCTTACATTTCTGATGGTATTATGATACGCATTACCTGAAATCCATAAAGGGTGCCGGCCACTATTGTAGATACTGACATCATCGACCCAACAATTATAAGACTGGCTAATCGAAATACTCCGATTTGTTACATCGGGAAGTTCGTTACATGTATCACATCCCCATTTATTGATAGGTGTTGTATGGTAGGTCCCATCTCCTACCGGAAACATTCCTCTAAGTGTCATTCTATAAACACCGCAGTTATTGTCATTAAACATAGCGATAGCGTTTCCGGAATTAAATTTTATCAAAAGTTCTGTTCCGGAGCGACTTTCTCCTACAAGGGAAACCCCTGTTGTCATTTTTATAGCTGCTGTCAGGTCATAGGTGCCATTGGGTAAATAAACCCAGTTTTTGCCTTCTGATTTGGCAGAGTCTATCGCTTCCTGTATACCTGCGCTGGTAAAAGCGGTAACATGGACAGCATTAGCACTTGTAAAGGAATCCGGCACAAAGGGAATGCCGCCGTTTACTCCTGCCATATTCCATCTGGTAATAAGCGAGTCTGGTAAAACCGGCAATTGGCCAAAGGCAATTTGACTACAAAGACATACTGATATTAAAATAAAAGTAAGATTTCTCATATAATTTTTCTGATAGTTAGTACATCTAAAATGCTTATGCACGTTTAAAAACTCTTTCACTATCATTCAGACTTTTTGAACAATTGTTCGTTCTTTTTTTTGGGAGAAAAACAGTCCTTAGATTTGATTTAGTTTTGTAAGCCAGACCGACTTGGCGTTAAGATTTATTAAACTTGATAATTAATGAATTACTGCTACATAAACTTCATTTTGATTTTCCTGATCAGTGTAACTTTTATGAGTGAAGTCAGTGGTCAGCCTAATCTAATTCCTCTATGGCCATCGAACAGTGATGCCGTCAACACAAGTAAATCTGAAAAAACAGATCCGAACAGAGATATCCTTTGGATAGAGCATGTACAGATTCCTACCATAGAAGTCTTTCTGCCAGTCAGGCGACACTCCACAGGAATGGCGCTTTTAGTTTGTCCCGGAGGTGGTTACAGCGGCCTGGCTTACGATTGGGAGGGTACGGATATCGCCAAATGGCTGAATACTCAGGGAATAGCAGCCTTTGTTTTAAAATATCGCCTGCCCAGGACTACTTCCGAAAAGGATGAGTCAACTTATGCACTTCAGGACGCGCAACGTGCTTTGAGACTAATACGATATCATTCAAATCAATGGAATATAAATACCGACCAGGTTGGAGTGATAGGGTTTTCGGCGGGAGGTCATCTGGCTTCAACTCTGGCAACTCAGTATGATCAGAAAGTCTTCGGTAGTACTGAGCCTGTCGATGCTTTAAGCGCACGACCGGACTTTGTGGCACTCATTTACCCGGTAATTACTATGAACGCAGATTTTACGCATAGCGGAAGTCGAAAGAACTTAATTGGCCCAAATCCAAAAAAGGAAACGATAGATCTTTTTTCAAATGAACTACAGGTAACCCATAGAACCCCTCCCACTTTTATTGTTCATTCGTCTGATGATAAGGCAGTTCCTGTAAAGAACAGTCTACTCTTTTATGAAGCTCTCCGGAAAGCCAATGTTTCTGCCGAAATGCATATCTATCCGGAGGGAGGCCATGGTTACTCCCTTGCTATTGGAAAAGGCTACTTACAAAACTGGACGGACCGGATGGCTGACTGGTTAGTATCCCTGCAAAAAAGGCGACCATGAAATTATTCTTATTACTCTTTACAGCTTTCATGTATTTTACCTGCCAGTCGCAAGGAAATCACAACTTCACCAGGTCGGAACTACTCTTCGAAGATACAGGGACCCATAACTGGAAGGACCAATGGATGCTGGACGGAGAGCGGTCTCAGGTGATTAACACACCTGAAGGCATGGAACTTATAGCAGGTCCGGAACATGGGAATGACACCTGCCACACCGTCTTATGGACGAAAAAGGTTTTTGAAGGGAATTTGCTCATTGAATACGATTATACACGAACGGATACCACCACGCGATGTGTTAACATCTTGTATTTTCTTGCTACGGGCAAAGGCGATAAAGAGCATCCGGAAGATATTTCCTTATGGAATGATCAACGACGGGTTCCCCGTATGAAAACGTATTTCAATACTATGAACACCTACCATATCAGTTATGCAGCTTTTGGGGCTAAAGAATTTTCGGGAGATAATGATTACATACGATTAAGAAGGTATGATCCAAACGGCACGGGCCTGAATGGAACCGATGTAAGTGGTGATATCTTCAAAACCGGTCTGTTCCACCCCAATGAGACCTATCACATTAAAGTCATCAAATTTGAAAGCCAGATTGAGATGCATATTCAGCACAAGGAATACGCCGGGCACCGACTTATCTGTCAATGGGATGTGAGTGATTTTCCTGATTGTGACAACGGAAGAATCGGATTGCGACACATGTACACGCGAAGTGCCCGATATAAGAATTTTAAAGTTTGGAGTATCGACAAATAAAACGGAACAATCCATGTTGAAGAAAATAACATTCACCCTGCTCTTTTACATTAGCATTATTTGCATCTCAAATGCAGAGATCACCTTACCCGCCATTATTTCTTCCAATATGGTACTACAACGGAATACCGAAGTGACTCTTTGGGGATGGGCGGATCCTAAAGAGAAAATTACGATTCAAACCTCCTGGCTAAGGGATGCCATCAAGACGCAAGCTGATAAGGAAGGCCATTGGAGAATCGAATTAACAACAACCAATTCAAAGGCAGCACAGTCAATACGAATTACTGCGAAAAATGAACTTTATCTTGAAAATATCCTCTTCGGAGAGGTGTGGTTATGTTCTGGTCAGTCCAATATGCAGCAGCCAGTGAAAGGCTACAGCGCACAGCCAACATATGGAGGTCTGGAGGCGATCGTAAATGCACGAAATCCGAATATAAGATTGTTCAATGTAAAAAAACACGGATCTACCACTCCCTTAGAAAACGTAAAAAGCTATGAATCCTGGGCAGAAGCATCACCCGTATTAGTTTCGAAGTTTAGTGCGGTTGGCTATTTTTTTGCCAGCAAGCTTCAGCAAGTACTGGATGTTCCGGTTGGTATTATCCACACCTCCTGGGGTGGCAGCTTTGTGGAAGCCTGGATGAGCGAAGAGGTGCTTTCTGAATTTCAACGTGTAGACCTGAGCGGCACAAATGAAGACACCAAAATGAACAAAACGCAAACGATGCTGTTCAATGCCATGATCAATCCTCTGATTCCTTACACCTTAAAAGGATTTCTGTGGTATCAAGGTGAAGCCAACCGTTTCAAGCCCAATGAGTACAAAGAACTATTCCCTGCAATGGTGAAAGACTGGAGAGTACGTTGGGGAGGAAATATGCCCTTTTACTTCGCGCAGATAGCACCTTACATGTATACAGGTAATGATGTCTATCAGGATGTTCAAAATACTGCTTTCATTCGTGAGGCACAACTTGAATGCGCAGATCTGATACCAAACTCAGGAATAGCCATCACTATGGATCTGGGTGATTCCATATGGATCCATCCACCAAAGAAAAAAGAAGTTGCGGACCGGCTCTTGTATCAGGCTTTAGCCAAAACTTACGGTTTAGGTGGAATCAATCCCGATGCTCCACGGTACGATAGTATGGAAATCCGGGAAGATAAAATTCAATTGCACTTCAAGCATGCTGAAAACGGTCTCTATGCCTACGAGGGTGAGATCAGGAACATAGAAATAGCCGGTGAAGACAAAGTATTCTATCCGGCACAGGCCAAAATTGAAAAGCGTCAAAAGTTATTGGTATGGAGTGAAGAAGTGAAAAAACCGGTGGCGGTCCGCTACGCATGGCAGAACTGGGTGGACGGTTCACTATACGGTACGAATATGCTACCTGTGTCCTCCTTTAGAACCGATGATTGGGAATTGGACCAAGAGGTGAAGAGAAGCAAATAACCCAAATTATCTATTCATTCGTGAAATAAGGAACAGCCGAGTTATGGCTGTGCACATGGTTAGGTTCGTTTACATTTGGAAGTAATTGCACTAATTGATCAACCGAGCTATGTTTCTTGTTATCGCTTAGCAGATTAACCCACTCGTGTTCATCTTCTTTAAGATCGTACAACTCTTCTGATCCATCATTGTACCGAATGTAGTGCCAGTTTTCATAAAAGACCGAATGATTGTTGGGACCATAGGTGGTCACAACGCTATAATCCCTACCGGATTTTTCTCCCTGAAGTAATGGCAAAAGGCTATTGCCTTCAAGATGGTCAGGGGGTATCAGTTCACAGATCTTTGCCAGCGTAGGATACACATCCAAAAGACTAACCGGTTCATCGGTTTTTGCGCTCTTAATGCCCCGACCGGCCCATATCATCGGAATATGAGATGACCGTTCCCAAAGAGTGCCTTTCTGAAACAGTCCCTTCTCCCCCAGGTGGTAACCATGGTCGGAAACAAGGACGACGATGGTGTTTTCAGCATATGGGCTGGATTCCAATTTTTTAAGTACCCTCCCGATTTGGTAGTCTACAAAATACATGCTGGCCAAATAGGCTTTTACAGCATCCTCCCACCTGCTTTCCTCTAACATCCAGTCCATATCTGGCATAGCGGGCCATTCGGTGATCTTTTTGCCTATCTCGGGCACATCCTTCCAATCTTCGGGTAAATACGCTGGGGTCTGAATACTGTCACTATTAAATGCATCCAACCATTTTTGAGGAACATACCAGGGTACATGCGGACGCATAAAACCTGTGACCATAAAAAACGGTTTGTCATGTTGCTCTTCAAGACGGGCCATGGTCCAATCTGCTATTTGCTGGTCAAATGTTAAAGAATCATGGGCCGGATAAGCTCCCCAATCTGTTGAAGTGCCGGGCGGTTTATCAAACCAAACCGGGTCATATACAAAATGCTCCTCCGGTCTCGGATCAAAATCGCAATACCCTCCATATTGGTTAAACACCCTTGCCTGATCTCCTAAGTGGAAGACTTTGCCCACCCCCATGGTTTTGTAGCCATTTTTTGCAAAGTAATCAGGCAGTAGCTTTGCCTTCAGGTCTCCGTTTCTTACCTGGTTTACCAAACTCTTGTCCTGGATATGAAAATAAACCCCGGAAGTGGATGGTCGTAACCCGGTGAGCATGGAAGACCTTGACGGACCACAAAGTGGCGAATTGGAGTGGGCATTCGTAAATGCCATTCCTCGATTCGCCAGTACATCAATATTGGGTGTTTTTGCTTGCGGATGACCTCCCAGGTATGCCGTCCAATCGTTTAGATCATCAACCATAATAAGTAGGACATTAGGTCGGCCAGCCGGATGTTCGGTTTGCTGGCAGGCCACTAACATCAACAATATGAAGGTAGTTTGAACCGTATACTTCAACATAAAAAAATACTTAAAAACGTGTATGAACAAGGTCAACTCACTTGATGCAATAAATCGCTTAAATGGCTAAAGATATCTCAAATCCTATAGTCCGTGGGGTTGAGTTATTCTTTTATCAACCTGAATGTATAATAATAATCTGAGCTTTTTATGTTCATTAAATAGATACCTGGTTGGAGACCTGAAACATCAAGCTGCAAATCATTCCCGCTTTGGTTTTCCATATTCAGAAGCTTTATTTGCCGGCCAGAGGCGTCTAACAGCTCCAGGTTTGCTCTTTCCGGTATACCTGTAATGACCAAACGATCCTTCATTGGATTTGGATACGTCCTGAATTGTTCAACAGCGACATTCAAAACGGTGGAAACTTCACTTTGTTGTTTGTGTCTGGCATTGCTGTTGCTATAACTTGTCCATGAAATATTATCTATAGCAATTGAATTATTGACAGATATATCCGATGCATTTTCTATGGCAATTGTAACACCTCCTGGCTTATTGATACCGTACACTTCAAACGTGTATAAACCTTCTTCTGAATAATACAGTGAGTCTTCCGGTTCACCATCGATAAGGAGTCTGATTTTCCGCTCGTTTCCTGTGTCCCAAAGATTTTTACAAGTCACCATAAAATTCCCAATCCCACCGTTAATTGTAGCAGATGCGCCAACTTTACCGCTCCGCATATAAATGTTTTTGGTACCGTCAATACGTCCGGATTCACCTTTCCCGTTCACTGTCCACATGAATCCATGATCTCCTTCATAGGTTATATCATTCCCCCAACCGACAAGTGTTAGGTTATTGAAGGTCTCAATATAATCAAAATAAGAAGGAGGAGGTGAATAAGAACTCCACTCAATATTGTCCATGGCAATTGAATTATTGTCAGATGTGTCTGATGCATTTTTGATGGCTATCGTAAAATCTCCCGGCACGTTGATATTATTAACCGAAAAGTCGTAAATATCCGTACCAGTATGCACGAGAGAATCCACCTCATTACCATTGATCAAAAGTTTGATTTTCCGCTCATTTTCTGTATGCCAGAGGTTTTTACAAGTCACTTTAAAGTTCCTGATCCCTCCTTGGATCAAGTCGGATTTAGCCCCAACCTTGCCACTCCTCATATAGATGTTTTTGGTACTGTCAATACGTCCGGATTCGCCTTTACCGCTCACTGTCCATGTGAATCCATGATCCCCTTCATAGGTTATATCATTCCCCCAACCGACAAGTGTTAGATTATTGAAAGTTTCGACATAATTGTGAATAACAGGTGTAAAGTACCAGTCTTGTTTCAGGCCCTCCCATTCATTAATGGCCTCTGCAATCCAGCTTGGAACACTATCCGTTCGTTCTATAAGCTGAGCTTCGAACAAAGATTCCGGAGATACTTTTGTTCCGTTACTTTCTTCATATTTGGTATTGATAAAGTTGGTATTGGCTGCTCCGTGGTATCCAACCACCATGGGATTTACCACGGTCAGACCACAGTAGTTGCCCGAACATAGGTTCCAAAAATCCAAGGTTTGATTCTGTGTGCCTACCTGCTCTATATTCCACATAGTAAGTCCGGTCAGGTGATGTGGCAAGTTTTTATAATTACCCCCTACATTATCCGTTTCTACCTGGACGTAGAGGTCTATAAGGTTCGTCCTGGGCATTGAGGCATGTAAATCGAATCCTTTCCCTTTTCTGGCATCTACTCTCCAAACCACCGACCCTGCTACACCTCCGCTCATATCAGCGCCATGAAATTGACCGTTATTGGTATTGTCCCAAATCAATCCCTGAAGTATTCTTGAGGATCTGTATCCAGCCTGTGTCAGTGCGTGTCCCGCATTACCATCTACCAGGATATTCAGAATACTTGATGCATAAGACCTGGCGGTAATCTTGGCGCCCATAGTAACATTGGTAAACCGACACCTTCTTACCCAGGAGTGTGCTACGTTTCTCAAATCAACACCGTTCCATCCGTAATCATGGTAATTATTCTTATGATGGACAAACTGATCCAGAAAGTTGCCCTTTATATGGATGTCTTCAAACCCACAATTTTCCAACAAATAATTCGTCCGTACTTTCCAGTTATAAGTGGCCTTAAATGTATCTATTAATGGATCCTTCAGGTAGATTTTGTTATTTACCAGATCCAAAGAGTCAATTTCATGTGTTTCATCAAGCAACACGCCATTATTGATCTGAGTCCATATGACCTTTGTAGGCCGTCCTTCAAGAAAGTCGCTATTGGCAACGGTGGTAGCATCCATAAAAATCCGGCAATATTTAACTCCCACAAAACGGTCTGCATTTGCTACCGTCACGACCTGGTCTCCACGGTTAGCCGTACCTACACCTAAACTGGTTTTATTATTCAGCCCACTTACTTGAGAGAAATTGAACAACGCACGACTTTGGGAACCATTTGTGGTATCCATGTGATTGAGCATATTAATGACGGTTCCACCATAGGCCGACCCGCTTCCTCTTAGTACTATGTTGGATGAATTTATCGTTATAGGTTGATTATTTAAGACCACCGTATTGACCGTGTACTCTCCGGGAGGGAAAAAAACAACTCCGCTGCCATTGGCCTCTGCAGCATCAATAGCCGCCTGTATGGCTGCTTTATCGGAGAGGCCGTCATCGGGAATTGCACCGTATGCCGGATCTGTGACATCGAAAACCTGGTGATTGACATCCGGAATACCTACCTCACCTCTCATATAGCCGGCATAAGAGTAATCCGGAAGCAAAGGGATATTTGGGTTTGAAATGACTCCGGTATATTTCTGCCATATCAGCGCATCCTGAGAAAATGCTGAATCAACGGAAAAGGAAAAGCAGAAGAATGTAACGAGCATCACGTTGGCAAATAACGGTTTGGTCTTCATATTAATTTACGTTTGGATCATGCTAACTAATTTATTGTATGGCTCTATAGAAGTCTGTCAAAATAGTACATATCATGATCAAAATCATACACATATCAACTCACCCATCCTAACTAACGTGAGTTCGAGATAACAATCCATAAAAAAGACTCCCATCGTCACTGCGAGCCTTTTTTGGCTCTAAAGATGGGTTAACCTGGCCTTCGCCAGGTCAAACGAAAACAGGATGCCAAGAAATAATAGTACAATGATGATTTCCCTTTGCTTAGAAAATTCCTTAACATGTTTCTTCGGATAAGAAAATGGTATCATAAATTTTGTTGCAAGGAGCACAATAGTGGCAAGAGACTCGCAACTGCCTTCCTTCCGGAAATAAAGCATTACTAAGAACCATTAATTTTGAAGGGGGTTTTACACTTTTATGCATATGAAGTCAAATGAACTATGATAGCCTCCTACCATGATTTATTTCAACTCCAGCTTTTCAAAGCCGGAATAGTCGCCACGAATTTCGTAAAACTCCTTTTTCAACTCTTTCAGTTTAGCAGGGTTTGAATCTGCAAGATTATTCAATTGCCCCGGATCGTCTTTTAGATTGAAGAGCATGAAGTTCTCTGAATTTCCTAATTCAATATTTACGTCCTTGGCGATAGCCTCACCATTGTATGGTGGGATCATAACCCAATCACCCTTCTTGAAAGCGGTACGCGTGTTGGCTTCTATAACGAGCGACTCCCTCCCTTTGTCAGAATTTCCAAGCAATAAGTCGAGCATGTCTTCACTGTCACTCTTTTCTACCTTTTTCCCTACTAAACGGCCTATTGAGGCCAGTAAATCCATCTGGCAAATAAGGGCATCCGATTGACCCGGGTTGATCTTACCCTTCCAGTAACTAATAAACGGCACCCTTGTGCCTGCTTCAAACAAACTGTATTTTCCTCCTCTTAATCCACCCTTCGGATCGTGGGTACCAAGTTTTTCAACTGCATCATCATAGTAGCCATCATTTAGTACGGGGCCGTTATCACTAGAAAAAATAATAAGCGTGCTTTCCAGTATACCTTCTTCTTCCAAAGCCTTCATTATTTCGCCAATGCACCAATCTGCTTCTACTATGACATCTCCACGCGGGCCTAAGCCGGACTTCCCTACAAACCTTGGATGTGGTGTTCTGGGAACATGGGGTTGCTGCATGGGCAAATACAAGAAGAAAGGGTCGTCTTTGTGGCCTTTAATGTACTCTCGGGCCTTGGTTAGAAAGTGATCCGCCATTTCTTCATCTACCCACCTGGCAGCTTCACCGCCTTTCATGTAACCAATCCTGGGTATGCCATTAACAATACTGCTGTTGTGACCATGGTGCCACTTCATTTTAAGCAATTCGGGGTTGTCTAGTCCTGTAGGCTCTCCATCAAAATTTTGAGCGTAATTAACCTGTATAGGATCATTTGGATCTAATCCCACCACCAAACCATCTTCAAGGTAAACAGTAGGCACCCTGTCCTGGGTAGCCGCCATAATATAGGAGTAATCAAATCCTACCTCGTTAGGGCCAGGAGAAATGAGTTCATTCCAATTCGCACTTCCATTTCCTAAACCAAGATGCCACTTACCAACAATGCCTGTTTGATAGCCTGCGCTTCTTAATAGTTTAGGTAGTGTTTGCTGCGCAGTATCAATAATAAGCGGAGCCGTACCGGGAAGGATCTTTGCGCTTTTGCGCCTCCAGGGGTACTCGCCTGTTAGCAAAGCGTACCGACTGGGAGTGCACGTGGCTGAAGTAGCATAGCCGTTGGTAAATTTCATGCCTTCATTGGCCAGTTTGTCGATATTAGGAGTTTGCAGTTCAGTGGCTCCATACGAGCTAAGGTCACCATAGCCTAAATCATCTAAATAAATAACGATGATGTTAGGCCGGACCTTTATGGTTTCTTCTTTCTCAGCGCTTTTTTGGCAGCCAATGGTAGCTACAAAAAGGATTGAAAAAGCGTAAACCGCTTTCCATTCTGATTTAAATCGTTTTATACTATTCATTTGAAAAACACTTTGGCATATTAAAATGGGCCTGCTATTTCCGATAATTCACCAACTCCTGACTCGTTAAATGGCTCTACGGCAAAAAAGTAGTCTATATCCTTATTTAAGCTGCGAATCGTTAACCCGGACTTATCATAGACCAGGTAATTCTGGTAAAGCTTACCGGCGTCGGTCCCAAACCTGATATTATAGCCCATGGATTCAGGAATTGCTTTCCAGTCAAGATGTACATCCCTTTTGTCGTTTGAATCGCGATTCGCTTCTATAATTTCACTTTTGTCAGGTACTGCTCCGGGCTTTAGGCCAAATACGCGAAAACCAGACATAGCAAAATTGCCATCCGGCACGGCTACATTCGTTAGTTTCAAATATCTTACCTGTATTGGATCAAAGGTAAGGTAAATGTGAGATCGATCCGATGTATTTCTGCTGTAGTCTTCAACCGTAAACCAATTCTCGCCATCTTCAGATCCCTCCAGAATGAAAGCGTGTCTTTTGTCAGAAGAACGACCATAGAGTTCGGTGTTTACTTCAGCAAAATTGAGTTGAACGGCATGAACGGTTGAAGTCGAAAGCAGGTCCAGTTTAATCCACTTATCGGGTTCCCCGGATGAGGCCGACCAACTGGTTCTCACTTCTTCATCATTCACGTTAGCTATTGGAAATCCATTCAACGTAGATGACGCGTATGCCGGCTTTTTATAGGAAAGCAACATCCATCCTGTGAACAGGTCCTGATCGGTTACTTTTTGCTGTGGAACCTTCATAGGGTAGTCACCGAACCGGGTATATGCATAGAGCACATCGTCTTTATCAAAGAAGGTCGGGTAAATGCCTACTCGTCTTTCGAACTTGTGTTTTTGAGAAATCACTAAGGTGCCGGCATGCCAATAGTTATCGAAGGCGTCTTTGAAAGTACTTCCATGGCCTGCCCCACAAATGAACCCTTCAGGCTTATAAGCGAAGGGGTTATGCGCTGCCAGTTCAAAAGGGCCTAATGGTGCATTGCCGACATACACACCATCGGAATATGACTTCTCCAGTGTTCCAGGGG
This sequence comes from Fulvivirga sp. M361, assembly GCF_007097395.1. Classification (GTDB taxonomy): domain Bacteria; phylum Bacteroidota; class Bacteroidia; order Cytophagales; family Cyclobacteriaceae; genus Fulvivirga. The sequence continues at coordinate 38,996 of NZ_VKDC01000043.1, read as the reverse complement.
CAGCATATTGCAAGTAGTATTTTCCATTATGCTTATTCATCCATGGGCCTTCTAACCAGGGAGATACATCCTTTTTTTTGTTATAGTCACCACGGATTTCCCACCCCAACTGTTCCGGATTAGGGTATATGATTTCTTGAATGGGTCCTTCAAATTTGAATGTCATATCATTAATTTTAACCCCGTAAAGAGGATCGACATTTGAGCATCCCCAATACAGGTAGAGTTTACCATCATCATCCTGGAAAAATGCCGGGTCCCAGACAGGTATTTCCAATGAGTCATTGGCCATTTCCCACATGCCGGAAATTGGGTCAGCGGACTTATAAATCACACTTTTTTCTTTTGATGAGGCTAGAAAAAACACCGTATCTCTAAGTACAATGGCTGTTGGCGCATACTCTTCCGTTGGTATCTGATCTGTTTCCACGAGTTGCCATTTGGCCAGGTCATCCGAAAACCAATAGCCTCCTGATTTAGAAGCAAAGAGAAAGTAATTTCCCTTAAATGAAATTATAGTAGGGTCTGCAGCCTCCCTTCTTGATGGTGTTTCCGGCATGAAACGATAGCTTACATCGATCGGGTTGCAAATTGTTTTAACCACAATACCCGAACCCTTATCTAAAGTATCAGAACCCCCACAAGAAGTGATCACTATTACACCGCAGAAGATCAGGTTTACTTTCAAACCTATTATCAGGGCTTTTCTGCTTACAGTTTGTAAGAATGAAATCAAATCGTCTTTTACCCGGGCGAATATCATTCTATTTTATTGAGTTAATTTCTTCATTCAGGTAAGCGGGTATATCGCCTAGCCTTTTCCGTAGTTGGTACAAGTACAAGGACGAAGGTTCTACAGCTCGTCCAAGTGATTTGACCACTCCGGCATTCATAAATGAAGTTCCCTCTCCCTGAAAGCCAACAATAACTGGATTGACAGCCGTCAATGGTCCGTACTTATCAGTTGGCGTATCTTCCATCAAATCCCAAAAATCAAAACCCGGTCTCGGACGGGCAGTTTGTGTAAAATTCCAAAACACCAGGCCTACGGAATGGTTTGGCAAATTCTTATAGTTAGCGCCGTGACTCGCCCGGCCTACACTGTCTCCATCAAAACCTGCCATTTCACATTCATCCCATAATGTAAACCGGGGAACATTCCCGTGTGCGTCTATTCCACGATTGATACCTGTAAAGCGTAAAATAACCGTACCCACGGCTTCATGAGAAGAATCCGGCCCATGCCACTGATTCGCATTATCCGAACAATATGCCATTAATACCCTTGTGCTTCTGGAAGAAACAAAACTACTGTGGCCGCCATTTCCATCTACCTGACAATTGAGGATCGTTCCTGTCAATGATTCGGAGAAAGATACGGCCCTGTTTACATCTTGAAAGGTACAGTTCCGAACCCAGGAATTATGAGTTCTGGACATGTTTACTGCTGTGAACCCCCCATCATGGTAAGCGTTTTTATGGTGAATGAAAGGTTCATCAAAGTTTCCTTCAAACCGAATATCCTCAAATCCACAGTTCTCTATAAATGAAAGCTTTTCTAACTGCCAAGGCTCCTTAGTATACATATCTACAAGAACAGGCGCCTTGAACGTTACTTTCTTACCTGAGACTTTTGCTACCTGGTGGATTTCATGAATAACAGCTCCTTTTTCATTAATAGTGGTCCAAATTTTCCGGGTTTTCTTGCCTTCCAATAGTCTGTCATTGAGAAAGGTGCCTTGCGCCCTAATAAGCAATAAGTCCCCCTTCTTTAGTCCATGAGACCCTTTAAGCATAATAGACTTATCGCCAAGCTTCACATCTCCTGCCAGGGACCCTTTGATCGGTTCACCCCCCTTGCCTCTAAATGAAATCATCGGGGGAGTCGTCCAAAGCTTATCCGGATACTTTTGCGCAAGAGGTTCTTTCATGTGAAGAATAGTGCCATTTTCTCCACTTCCCGCCCCCTTGAGAATTACATTACTCGCACTTATCAGGATTCCTTTCTTCTTTCCTTTGATTTCGTTAATGATGTATTTCCCACTGCCAAAAAGTACTATTCCACCCTTAGCTGCTTCTGCCTTGCGAATTGCCTTTTGTATAGCCTCCTGGTCGGAAATGTCATCATTTGCCACCGCTCCGAAATCCTCAACATTAAATACGGGTAAGTCGTACGTTACCGGAAGTTCACTTTCACCAAAATTGTAACCGGCATAGGAGTAATCTATCAGGTCTAATTCTTCTAATAAACCTTCACCTGTTTGAGCCACGCTATTTGAAGCACAAGAAAAAAGTATGGCGGAAAGGAGTAGGTGAAAAATAGCTTGGTTTGATTTCATAATATAGTTATTTATCGTTGAAAAATCATGTCACACAGGTTTCTGTTTTTGACCATTAATTCTTTCGAAAAACTTTGAATGTTTTATCCACAACACTATTCGTAAGATGAAGGTAATACAGGCCCGGTTTGTACACCGACATATTGATATTCGTTTCGAGACCCTCAGTGGAGCTTCTTACCAGTTCTTTTCCAAATACATCGTAAAGTACAAATTGAAATGGAGCGGACCCACTTGCCTGAATACGAAGTACATTGTCAACCGGGTTAGGAAAAACCAATACGTCTTTATTCAACGTTTCATTTCCTAAAATCACCCTATTTACTTCAAATACCACAGAGGCTGTTGATGACAGCTCCTCAAGGTCAGTGGCAATTACTTTCAACGTATAAACGCCTGGCTCCAGGGCAAGAAGGGCGGTTAGTTGATCCTGAGAATCCCATGAAAAAGGAGCAGTGGTTTTTTCATCGATCAATACATCATCCAGAAAAAGCTCCACCTGCTTTATTTCGGAGAAATCATCCATCACGGAAATATTCAGATTGATAGCGCTGCCATTATCAAAAACGGACCCGCTTGTTGGAGAAATGACATTGATCGTTGGAGGTTCATTCAACGTTACGATTATCTGGCTTTCGGTTCGCTTTCCGGAAACGTCCTCTGCCATCACCTTGATCATGTACGTATCTTGTGTCAAACTCGAGAGTTCTTCAAACGTTTCGGAGGGAGACCAACCAAAGGGAGCGTCTGATTTCGTACTGATCAACTGATCATTCAGGTACAACTCCGTTTTAGATAAACCGATGTCATCGGTCACTTCGATATCCACACTCGTAATACTTTTCATTTTTGCTCCATTAACGGGAGAAATAAATCGGATCACAGGTGCCTCATTCACCGCATAGAATACAGTCACTTGCCTTTGCGATGAAAGGGATTCATTATCATATGCGATGGCTTTCAGGATATTATCGCCTTTTACCAGGTTTTGCAACCCGACCACATCCGTTCCCCAGAAATAGGGAGCTTCGTTATCTGCTGAAATTAACTGGTCATTAAGAAAAAGCTCTACTTTGGCTATATTTTCATCGTCATAGGCGAATACTTCTACTTCTAATAATTCATTTTCCTGAAGACTCTTACCTTTAATGGGTGTACCAAAACTCAGTACAGGTGCGGCATTCTGCGCATTACCAAGCGTGGTCCATGATATATTATCGAAAGATACCGTCCTGCGATCATCCGGGTCAGAGGTACTACTGGCATTCCTTATTTGAATGCTGAAATCCCCTTCAATATTCAAGTCATCCACATCCACCGTATACTTTTGATCCTGACCTGTCTGAGTATGCGTCTTTACCAGTGCATCATTTACATACAACTCAACAGTACGCTCATTTCCGTTGAACTTGTTCAGGCACTCAACGGATAACCTGGTAATTCCGCCCTGAAATGTTGATGAAGTAATGCCGGTAACTTGCTTATGAAAATAAACACCCCTACCCTCAATATCACCATTGATTCCCTTGCCATTGACATTCCATATCCAGTTATCATCACCTTGAAACGTTTCAGTACCCCATCCATCCAATACCATATTTGAAAAGGTCTCCGTGTATTGCGAAGGCGCATTGCTACTATCTGTGATTTCAAAATTCATGAGCCTTTCTGTTTCAAGCCCGTCATCATCAATCACTACGGCACGTAATTGATGGGAACCCATGTCTAATCCATTTAAAATGGATTCGTCATGCCATATGAAGGGAGCATCAGTCCGGGTTCCTATGGGTACATCGTCAACATAAAGTGACACCTGGCCTACTCCAAAATCATCCTCAACGTCCAATTCAACTAACATGATTGAACCTTGCCTGATTTCAGTATCAAGTGGTTGCAAAAACTGGACCTTAGGACTTTTATTAAGACCTGATACGGCAGGTGGATTAGCTCCTGAAATTGCGTAAAGTGTATTTCCTACGGGTGCGTTATCAGCTAAAACAGGAAAGTTATTGATATGATCATCAGGGTTTCTTCCAATTTTAATAGGTCCTGAATACACTTTATTAGGGTCTGACCATGGCGTTTTCGACCCGAAATCATGATTGAGCTGCAAGCAGCGATTGTTAAACAGGAAATTGGGATTTGCAGACACTTCATGAATGATAGACCATGGCCCCATAATGGCAAAATAGTTAGGTGCATTGGTATTGGTTTCCAGATAAGGCCCCCCTGATTCCACCGGAGGCATATCTTCCGGTAGGGTGATCCGATTGGCCTCTATCAGATTGTTTCCATCATCACCGGTATGGAAACTGACTTCCTGGTAAAAGTCATTGTCATACACCACATTGTACTCCACACCACCTCCCTGGAGCGAGATATGACGAAGATGCGTCATCTCACAACCGGTAATCAGGTTATCGCCGTCCTGAATAAAGAAGTAACCCTGAGCCCCTCCTGCTTTTCGGTGTGCCCCCTTCACCTTCAGATCACGAAAGGTAGTATGAGAAGCATCGCAGCGCATGGGATCTCTGCCACTGTTATAGATATTTATTTTGTCCAACCAGCAATCTGTAGATCTTGTGAACTTGACAGATATATTACCATTATTAGGCATTTCATCATTTTCTGGAATGCTATAGTTCCAATCGTATTTTGGCTCTCCCCAACCTCCTTGAATGGTGAGCCTGTACATTCCTGACTTTTCAACTCCATCCCGAAAGTGAAAACCGAATCCATCTAAAAAGTTTATGGTACAGACGACCCCATCTCTGGTCTCTCCAAGAATGGAAACATTGGATTTCATGGTGACCTCACTTTGAAGATCATATTCTCCATTTCTTAAGATCAGAAGACCCATTTCTCCATCCTTCAGGCTTGCATTTAATTCTGTTAATGCGGCATTAATATCTGCACTAGTTCCGGCCTCGATTATTTTTGTAGTGCTAAATGAATTTAAAAACGGAATACCTCCCCGGACACCGGCCTGAGCCCAGCACTCCATCTGAGGATAATTATCCTGGTTGGCAGCGATCTTTTCCTGATCAATAGAAATACCAGGATCAGCAATTTGTAATTGTGTGTAACCCGGTGAAACAATGACACCAGATATGATAAATATCAAGACTATTAATAAACTGTGCTTACCTCTAATCATTGACCTTAAGAATGCTCAATACTTCAAATAATTACTACCTATTCCCTTTGACACCCAACTATCTTGAGTTTCCTTTAGTAGTCTGGCCAGATGGGTCTTAAGTTCTCTCTCTTTCTTTTTGCCTAGTTCTTCCGGCTTTATTTTGTTTAGCTGGAAGGGATCTTTCTCATTGTCATAGCAGAAAATGTTATCGATTTCACCCTTTTTTTCCTCCACAACAAAGGTGTACTTGCCCGTATAAACGCCTCTGTACGTGTATCCCATAATCAGTGCAGCCTCCGGCTTTTTCTGATTAGATTCAGTATCCCTTATCAATGCTGAAAAGTTCGTTCCCTGTACTCCATCAGGTATTTTGTCCTCCAGCCCGGCTAATCCCAGCAACGTAGGCATAACATCCGGCACATTCACGATACGGTCTTCCACTCTATGCTTAAGTCGGTCTCCCCATCTGATCAAGAACGGAATGTTGAGTGATTCCATTTCGGGAACGAGCTTACCTTCTAATCCATGACTACCTAACATTTCGCCATGATCGGATGAAAAAACGATGATCGTATTATCATCGAGTTCCAGTTCCTCCAGCTTGTCCAGCACCAGGCCTATATAGTGATCCACGGCGCTGACATTAGCGAAATAATAAGGCGCATAATGTCCAACGGTGTGATCGGCATTATCATGTGTAAGCAGATGATCCAGATTGACTTTGCCATCCTCTGTGTACTGACCAAAGTACTCCATTTTAGTACTTTCCTCTGTCCAGGGATTGTGTGGCGGGTTCAATGACCACATCATAAAGAAGGGCTTATCAGGATCACGTTGCTCGTGAGTGACCTCTAAATATTTAATAATGGCTTCAGATTCTATTTCTGCATTGAACCGGCCTGGCTTGTATTGTTCACCGTCCGTTTTTCCATCTATGAGTAAGGGATCATTGGAATATACCAATGGATCAAAATGCACATCCTTTATTACTTGATAGAAGTAGTCAATACTATGGCGATCCGGTCCAGGAGGCACATAGGTATCATATCGATTGATATAGTGCCCTCCAGGAGGTTCGGTCGTTCCCTTGTAGGTTCCTTTTTCGTCAAATAAAGGATCATTTTTTAGCCAGTGAATTTTCCCAAAGTAAGATACGTCATAGCCATTTTCTGAAAAAACATCTGTCATTCCTTTGATATCGCTACGTAAAGATGCGTCTCGGTCTTTCCTGCAATTCGCCGCGACCCCATTCACATGAGGATACATGCCTGAAATTAACATAGCGCGATAGGGACTGCACAAAGGAAAATTGCTCAACGCGTTATTGAAAAGAACACTCTCAGAGGCTAGTTTATCAAGAGCAGGGGTATTTACCGGGTCTCCTTTTCCCTGGAGGTGTTCTCCGTACGCTGATTGGGACCAAATGCCCAGACTGCTGTTTCTATACTGATCCGGAAAAACAAAAATCACGTTTGGGGGCTTTTCATTTTGACTTTGATCATTAAATCGCCCGCATGCCATGATTATCAGCACCAGAAGCGGGGTGAATTTTAAAAAATATATAGACGGCTGTTTCATGTAAAAGGTGCGGTTAGATGGTAAAATGGTGTCTTCAAAAAATGAGACACCAGGTAGTAGAATGCGATTATTGCCATTCCGGTTTTTGATCAAGCGATTGATTTACGGTTACCTCTACCAAAGGATAGGGTAATGACAGGTGAATATTAACATCAAAGTTGTTGGGGCCTCTCAAGGCAGCCTGGTGATCCGCATTGCTGGCAACAAAATCAGGATGACCTTCAACAAAAGCCTTTACCTCGGCAAGTTTTTCATCTAACAGTTCCCATCTGATAAGGTCATGCCTTCGTACACCTTCAAAGCAAAGTTCTCTCGTGCGTTCATCCACTAACTCATCAAAGAATAACACTTTATCAGCAGCTACCGTAGGTTTTTCAACTTCAATGTTCACCAGGCCGGCACGATTCCTGACCTCATTAAGGTATTCAATAGCCAAGGCCGAGGGTCCGTTGTTCAGCTCATTAGAAGCCTCTGCATACATGAGCAATATATCCGAGTATCGTAATACGGGGAAATTGACGCTTGTGAAATTTCTATTGAGTTCACTGGCACTGTTTTCTAAGATGACAAAGTTCTCATTGGTGCCTTCAATATCTATGTCAGCATAATCTAACGGCTCCCACCTTTTGTACTTTGCCGGACAAAAATCTCTGGTGGCCATTTCATTCGTAACTCGTATAATATCTCCGGCCCCTGTTCTCTTGAATGTTGCAATATTCCATAGGTATCGTTTATCATTGTTCTGATCATACAACCCGGAGAGTATCGGATATACCCCGGCTTGGGCGAATCCATTCGGATCTCCCAGATTATTGTTAGACCCGAAGTTCAAGCCGTTCAAGGCACCCAGCCGGCCTACGGTAGTTCCTGTCAGGCCCTGGTCACGAAGGTTTTGAAAAGATATCTCAAATATCACCTCTGTCATATTATAAACCCCTCCTATGACATCCAGGAATACTTCTCTGTAGCCCGTAGTATCACTGGTGGTGATAAGACTATGGAACCCGTCATTTATCACCGCTTCGCAGTGGGTTATTGCTTCCTGGTAATGTGGCTGTTTGAACGGATAGCCGGACATCTTCATGTAAACCCTGGCGAGTAAACCGTGAGCGGCAAGCTTATGCGCCCTTCCCTGGACATAGCCTGCATCTACGGGATGAGGCAAATTCTCCGAGGCGAAAGTAAAGTCTTCCACAATGGCGTCATACACATCAGCCAAAGGTGCAGGCGGCACGTTATTATCCTCTTGATCTTTTGAAGAAGAAAGTCTCAAAGGCACCTCATTCCAGTAATTAGATAGGTTAAAGTAGCATAGCGCTCTTAAAAAACGTACCTCAGCCACCAATGCATTAAAAGCCTCTTCTGTTTCAAAGCTAGATCGGTCTATACTTTCAATGAAGAGGTTGGCCAGGTTGATCGCCTGGTACTGGTTTGTCCAATAGTTGAAGCTGAATTGATCAGCCGGTGTATTCCTGAATAATGACACAGCCCAATTCTCATTGAAACGCCTGTTGTAGTAATATTCATCGGTTCCGGCGCCTAAGATCAATTGCTCTCTTCCATAACTTTCATCACTGGCAAGCACACCATAAATACCTGCCAGGGCAATCTCAGCTTCCTGGGGCGTAGAGTAAAAACTTGCGGATTCCCAAACAGACTCCGGTGTTACGTCGAGGTAGTCGTCACATCCTATTACCATTATTGACAGAAGGATGATAGCTACATTTAATTTATTGAATTTCATTTTTATTAACTCGTTCATCTTGGTCAATTAAAAGGTTACATTAATTCCACCTGTAATGGTTACGCTTTGTGGGTAGGCCGACCAGTCCAGGTTTGGAGCGAGGGCCCTGGAAACACCATTTCTTGGCGCTACGGAGACTTCCGGATCGTACCCCGAGTAGTTTGTCCAGGTCACCAGGTTCTGGGCGGACATAAAAACACGTAATGATTTTGCGAATATGTTGGTCAGGTACCTCTCCGGAAGTCTATATCCCAGGGAAATAGTCTTTAACCGTAGGAAAGAAGCATCTTCCACATAAAAATCACTGATTCTTGTACCCAGTATTGGTCTGCCGAACGTCCTTGCATAGGTCAATGAGTGGATGTCGGTATCCGTGTTAGCAGGTGTCCATTGATCAAGCACTGCCACCAATCTATTTTGCCTGGAACCTGAAGGAGATTCCAATTCCACTCTGTTCAGGTTAAGAATTTCCGCACCATAAGACCACTGAAAAAACACCTGCAGTTCAAAACCTTTATATTCAAAATTATTGGTTATACCTCCTATAAAGTCAGGAACTGTATTACCAATTATATCTCTATCTTCTTCTGTAATGGTACCATCGCCATTCACATCAATGTATTTAACACTACCAGGACCAGGTGTCCCGCCATTATCAGGAATACCATCCTTAAGTTCATATATGCCCAGGTCATTGTTCCAGTTAAAATCATCCAACTGGTACAAACCATCGAATTGTAACCCGTATATCTGACCTACAGACTGACCGACCCGGGTAATGTAGGAGAATTCGTTACCCAGGTTTATACGTTCAGGGTTAGTGAAAATAGCGTCCTGCCCCTGATTCAAATTAATGACTTTATTTCTGTTAAATGCGATATTAAAATTGGTGGTCCATTTGAAGTTTTTCGAATCCAGGTTGAAAGACCTTAGTGTGATCTCAACTCCACTGTTTTCTACCTCCCCAACATTTTGTTGTACTCGCTCAAACCCTGTGCTGGAAGCCATATCGGCATTCAACAAAAGGTCTTTTGTTCGCTTCAAATAATAGTCCACTTCTCCTTGAATTCGTCCGTCAAGTATTCCAAACTCAGCTCCAATATTTAATTGTTCTGTGGTTTCCCATCGCAGATCAGGTACCCCTAAATTATTGATGATAGCACCAACTGCATAGTTCTCTCCACTGCCCCAAACGTATCCTGAACCTGTGTTCGAAGCGAGCGTAGTGAATGCATCAAAATCACCTATTCGGTTATTACCGGTGACTCCCCACCCTCCTCTTACTTTCAAATTTGATAAAACTCCGGTCGAGCTCATAAATGGCTCATCTGATACAATCCAACCGAGGGAAAACGAGGGAAAATAACCCCATCGGTTCTCTTCTCTGAATTTAGAAGATCCATCTGCTCTGAAGTTTACAGTGACCAGATAGCGATTATTCAGAGAGTAGTTAACTCTACCGAAATAAGACAGCAAAGTATTTTCTGAAAGTAAACTAGTTGGAATAGGCGATATTAATCCTATACTGAGATTGTCTATACCAAATACATCTGTTGGAAGTTGAGTGGCGCTTAATTGCGAATCTTCAAAAGTTCTTGTTTGTGCTTCTGTTCCCGCCATTAACCTAAGCCGTTGATTACTGCCTAATTTCGGAGCATAGTTTATTACCCCGGAACCAGAGGCCACTTGCACACGTCCGGTTCTGATGCTACCACTAATCCCGTCATTTCCGCGGGTGCCCTGAAAGGTGTTCTCACCATAAAATAATGTTCTTCTTCTATTCTCAGTTTGAAAACTTCCCACCGTGTTAAAGGTAAGTCCGGGCAGGATCTTGAAACGTCCTGTCAGCGTTCCTCTAAACAGCTCTCTACGGTCTATGCGATCTGTATTGTTTAGATTGTCTATGGGGTTAAAAAGAAACCTGCCTGATTCCTCATCGGGATCGAATCCATCTAACCCGTCATCATTTAATGGTTCCACCGGTCGGAAAACCAGTGCATCGCGAATAATATTACCACTAAAACCATTTCCATCTACGGTTGAACCTGTCCGATTAGACAGGCTGTATACGAGGTTGGCATCCAACTTCATCCAGTCATTCACTTCGTGTTTAACTCTTAGATTATTCACGGCTTTGTTGAAGCCTGTGTTTGTCACTGTACCCCCCTGATCCAGGTATTGTCCGCTATAGTAAAATTGCGTTATATCACCACCGCCACTAACCGAAAGGTTGTAATCTTCAAATCTGCCCTGTTCGAAAATTTCATCTTGCCAACTGGTGCCCTCGATATTCCTGTAGTTCTCCGGATCTCCCCAAACTCCATAAAAATTGCCGGTTTCACTACCAGGCGTATAGTCATCTAATATCAGAGCTTGCTCCTCTAAAAAGCTAACGTATTGGTATGGATTCATCACCTTGAGCCTTCGAGGAGCGTACTGTACCCCCATATTCGCACCAAAACTCACTTCTGTAGTACCATCTGTTCTTCCACCTTTCGTTGTGATCAAAATCACACCATTTGCACCCCTTGAACCATATATGGCGGTGGCAGATGCATCCTTAAGCACATCAAAAGACTTTATATCATTTGTATTAATAGATGCAGGATCAAAATCCACCAGCGGAACCCCATCTATTACATAAAGGGGTGAATTGTCTCCCGTTATGGAGTTACCACCTCTAATGACAATTTGAGCCGCTCCTCCAGGGGTACCATCCGGTGAAGAAACCTGAACACCTGCAATACGACCAGCTAAAGCCTGATCAAAATTAGAGGTGGGTGCAACTGCCAGTTCTTCAGGTTTTACACTTCCGACAGACCCGGTAAGATCACGCTTTCTTTCGGTACCGTACCCTACCACAACTACGGCTTCCAGACTTTGAATATCCAATTCCAATTTGATGTCAAATCTGGTCTGACCGGCAACTGGTATTTCTAATGATGTGTAACCCACAAAACTAACCGTCAAAACAGCATCATTCGGTACATCAATGAGTGTGAAGTTACCGTCTGTATCGGAAATGGTTCCGGTTGTTGTGCCTTTTATAATTATAGCTGCGCCAGGTAGCGCTTCGCCAGATTCACCATCGGAGACAACACCTGTTATCCTGTTCTGACCAAGTGAAATAATGGTAAGAACGCAGAAGAATAAAGTAAATAGTATTGATTTTTTCATGTCTGATATCATTGTTCGTAAGCAGTGATGTTAAAGTCAGACAGGAGGTACCTGCCAGATCTGTCGTAAGGGAAGGAGGAACTGATGGCACCTTCAAATGTCGTGTACACCCTAAATGCGACCGTCACATTCGACATACCAATGTAATCTACCATATCGAAGGTGCTTCTGACCCATTTGTCATCGGCATTCTTTGATGGGTCTTTCCCCCAAGGTGTATCTGTAAAATCACGGAGATTTTGGTCACCGGGATATGGATAACCTTCAAACTCATTACCCTCAATAAACTCACCGTCTGAAATGATATTGGATTCCAATTGATCCGTTACCTCAACCCAGGTGGCATTATTAAAATCTCCCCGATAATCTGTAGACACATACACCGCTAAAAATGACGGAGAGGATCCATCTGTGCTTAAGTACTCAACAAAGCGATTTTCAGAGAAAAATTCAGCTTCTATGTCGTAACCAAATTCATAGGCGCTTAAATCCTGTGCATTCATAATGGCCCAGGATTCGTGGGGCACTTGATTTCCTCCGGAAGGTTTAACCAAATTGATTTCTAACCTTTTCTGATTCGCATTTTCCGCCGGTCTATCGTCATCGGCAATCCCTGGTGCTGCGAGTCGATTCCAAAAGATCCCTGGATCACCTTCTTCCACTGTATGGATACGATAACCAAATTCAGTGTTTTCAAATTCAAACGTGGGATAGAACACACTCACGACCAACTTGGGTACATCAAAAGGACTATTGGAGATGTAAATGGTAATGGAATTAAAGGATACTATTTCTTCTGAAATATTACTTACCACATTAACAGTCGGAGAAACAATTTCCGGCTCCTCCGTGGGTGTATAACCACTATTCAGGGTGATCACGCCTGTTGTAGCATCAATGGTAAACTTGTCAGTATTATCACCCAGTTCAAATCGAAAATCGGGGTTCGCCCCAATGACAATAGGCTCCGTAGTGCTTGTTGTACCCCCTGAAGTGAGCAGATTCTGCCCCCCGGGTATGTACACCAAACCTGAGGCCAGTTGAGGTCCCAGATACAATTCGAACACCCGCTCAAATGTGGCAGAGAATGACTGGTCATCAAATACTGTCGTCATCTTAATATCAAAGAAATAACTACCTTCCACCAAGGTGTTTTCTCCTTCTATTTGTATACGTCCGATGTCACTTACATTAACTATAGGAAAAGTTCTGATGGTGTCCCCGTCTTCATTAATAAAGCCATCTTCCGGCGCTACCATTATCGTGTCAGGAGTACCATTTAGAATTGAAAAGAAATCATCGATGGTGGTATCACTTAACGGATTTCCATCCTCATCATGAACCGCCACAATCTCGAATGAGGGGATAGCTCCAAATGAATTGTAAGTAGGTGGAGCTGAAATCAGCACACCAAACTCCCTGGCTTGAACTACCGGGGAATATTGCAGGTCTGATGGCGCCTGTGGAGAGTTTGAGATCCCTCCGTCTTCAAAAGCATCTTCAACGCAACCGAGTAAAATGATTGACGAAGTAAGAGCTATAAACAGTAGATTTTTCATCATAGTTTGTATTTGTTATTTATTAGATCATTTTATCATAGAAAGATTTGGACTGATTGCCAGTAAATCGCTACCCCCTTCTGAGGAACTTCGTAGCAACGCTTCCAAATAATAGTAGTCAGCATAAATCAATGGTTTATCTATTTCGGCCCCATGCGGAATGCTTCCAACTGAGTGATTGAGGACAAACTTTGTTTTGCTTCCGAGGGGAACTAAATACTTATCAGAAGATAGGTTATCTATCAGCTTATGTGCAAAACCTTTAAATTGGTTATCTGTATATCCATTTAATTCAATGAGGGCAGAGGCAGTGATTGCAGCAGCTGATACATCTCTTGGCTCATCGGGAATGTTAGGAGCATCATAATCCCAGTATGGAATACCATCATCCGGGAGATTTGGGTTATTAATAATAAAGTTGGCTATCTGATGAGCCTGATCCAGATACTTTTTATCTTTTGTATAACGATAACAAACCGTGTAACCGTATAGTCCCCAGGCTTGCCCCCTGGCCCAGGCACTTTCGTGAGCATATCCTTGAGCAGTATTCCTTTTTCTTACTTCACCATTTTCAGGATTGTAATCAATAACGTGGTAAGAGCTATTATCCGTTCGAAAATGATTTTCCAGTGTAACATCTGCATGCGATATGGCTATTTCCCGATAGGTGGAATCCCCGGTCAACGCTGTCAACTCAAAGAGTAATTCAAGGTTCATCATGTTATCTATGATAACCGGAAACTTCCAATCTCTCTTAGACTGCCAACCTCTATCAACATTCCAGCTCTGAATACAACCCACCTTAGGATTAAATCGCTGCAGCAAGCTATTGCCTGCTTCTACAAGTACTTGTTTATAGGCATCATTGCCTGTCAACCGAAATGCATTACCAAATGAACAATAAAACACAAAGCCTAAATCGTGTGATTCCGTATTACTTTTGAAGGGCTGAATGCCTTGCTGAAATTTGATGGCAGCGTCTTTCCATTTTTCATCTCCGGTAGTCTCATATAAATACCAGCAGGTACCGGGAAAGAACCCTATGGTCCAATCGAATATGGGTTCACCGGACTCATTGTACCTGGTGGCCCATACGATTTCACCATTCTCCTCAGTTCTTGGAATCTTATTTTCCTGTAGCGCCAAACTTAGAAGTTCATTCGACTTCTTCTCAAAAGCTACGATCTTATCCGTTCTTGTTGAATCTCTTAAAACGGATACAGGTTCATCAACTGTTGTCTTTTTTGTTTGCTCACATCCAAACCAAATTAATAGTATAATTAGCCCCAGTACTTTTTTCATTATTACGCTTATTTATATTAATTGTATCTATCATATACTATCAATGGACTTCATACTCATACAGTAATAACCATCTTTTTGACGTGATAATCAAGATTTTATCTGGTGCCAATATAGGGGTATTTGCCACTAGGTAATTTCAATATCATTCCCAAATCCTTACTTATCGTACTTCTTTTGTATCGAAAAAATTGCTATTTCAGACCAATTTGTCTTTGGATGGTGTGTACGATTTGTACAGGATCGTGAATGATATGAAAAACCATTCTGACACAATAGCACGAAATTTAACAGGTTACTCATAGCGGCCCGGATGGTGATAAAAAAATCTTTTGTGCCTAGATTAGATAGACATTCATGATAAATCAAAAAATATATTTGACCATATTCCTCCTACTGTTAAAGACTGTGACAGTAAGCTCTCAAGGAATACAATTTGAAAGAATAGGCTTAGAAGACGGCCTGAGTCAGATATCCGTGATGGCTATTACACAGGATAAATACGGTGCTGTTTGGCTTGGTACCAGAAACGGACTTAACCGATATGATGGAAAACAGATTACAGCTTTTAAGTCTACCCAGTCCGGCAACAGTCTGGCAGAAAATCAAATCCAGAAATTAGACGCCAGGGACTCTCTGATCTGGATTAGTACTCCGAATTCAATAAGCTCCTTCAACCTGAATAATGAAACACTAAAAAGTTATCCTTTATTCGGGATATCCACCTTTTACGTGGGACTTGAAAATGTGTGGGTAGCTACAAAATCGACACTGTATATTCTTAATGAGCAAGTTGGTGAGTTTGAAAAACAAGAGATAAAGTTTCGTACCGGTGAGTTTGTAAAATCAATGACTATGTCCTCATCAGGTGATCTTTATTTAGGTACAAATATGGGTGTATGGAAAAAAAATGGCCGAAGTACCGCTTTAATCACCCAGGAAAACTACCAAACCATGAGTCTCTTCATTGACTCAAAAGAAAACCTATGGGTA
Source organism: Fulvivirga sp. M361 (assembly GCF_007097395.1). Lineage (GTDB taxonomy): Bacteria > Bacteroidota > Bacteroidia > Cytophagales > Cyclobacteriaceae > Fulvivirga. The sequence continues at coordinate 23,165 of NZ_VKDC01000043.1, read as the reverse complement.
GGAACCAATTATAGCGGTCTGCTAAAATTCAGAAATGACAAACTGATCAAGAAATACGACGAGAAAGATGAAATAAGCAACGACTTTGTCAGATGTGTAGAGGAAGATGAAGAAGGAAAAATATGGGTGGGTACTTATCGCGGTTTAGATGCCATTTGGCCGGATGGTAACATCACCCATTACGAAAATGATAAAAGTATTGCCACAAGCATATCTCACAATTCTATCTGGTCGCTCTTTAAAGATAAGGATGGAGCTATTTGGGCCGGCACCTATTACGGAGGCGCAAATGTTTTTCATCCTACTCAAAATATATTCACCTATTTTCCTGAGAATACAAAAGAAAATCGCAGCGTAAATTTCAGAGTGGTCGGACAGGTCATTGAGGACGCAGACGAGAACTTATATATCTGTACTGATGGTGGCGGTTTGAACTTCTATGATAGAAAACAAGGTAAATTTACCTATCATGTATCAAAAACGGATCAAAACAGCATTTCCGGCAATAATGTCAAAAGCCTGTTTTGGCATGGTGACTCGTTGTTATGGGTAGGTACTCACAGAGAGGGCCTCAACTCGTTTAACGTCAGTTCGGGCGAATTCAAGAATTTTAGGATTACCAGCGAAAAGATAAATTTTGCTACGGAAATATACTATATCACTGGAATGGATGAGGATTTATTAGTTGCCAGTGGCAGTGGGTGTTTACTGTTTAATACCAAAAGAAAGAAGTTTAGCCCCTTTCTTAAGCCTGAGCACGAGGAGTTGATATCCTCACCGGTGATGTCTATACGTAATGTGGACAACAATGAATTCTGGATTGGGACGGAAAGAACGGGACTATTTAAATATGAGAAGGATAAAGATATTCTGAAAAACTATCAGGGTGATTTTGGCAGTACACCAGAAGTTCCTGGTGACCGGATCTACGCTATTTTTAAGGACAGGCAACAAAAAATTTGGATTGGTTCTTCCAATGGGCTGGCGTTATATATGCCCAAGGTGGATAAATTTAAAGTTTACACTTCTGATGACGGACTACCGGGAAACATCGTTTATGGAATCGTAGAATCACGTTTCAGCGGATTAGTAGTACAAACAGACAAAGGCATCAGTTTCTATGATCAGGAAAAGGAACGCTTCAGCAGTATTTCTTATAACAACGGGCTAATGCTCCGTGAGCTTAGCCCTAACGGCATTTTTCTTGCAAGGGATGGCACCTTTTTCGTGAGTGGGATTGAGGGCATGGTTTCTTTCCATGAGCTGGACTATATCGATTTTAAGCCAAAATCCAATCCTACCATCACCGGACTATCTATCAATAATGAGGCAGTATCACCATGGAGCCATTCACGTATTTTATCAAACTCTATCATGGAGACGGATAACATTGAATTAAGTCGAGAACACTCTTCAATAACCATTTCTATCTCCGACATGCTCTTTACCAAATCGAATCGGCAAGCCTTGGAATACCAGATGAAAGGGTTTGATGATAAATGGATATCGGCAATAGATCAAAGTAAAATTACCTATACCAATTTGGATGACGGTACTTATACTTTCCGACTAAGGGCCAGCAACTCTCCTGAGCATATACGTGAGCTGGAGATCGTTATAAGACCACCTTTCTACCTTGCGTCCTGGGCCATTGCAGTGTATATCTTTATTGCCGTTATATTAGTTATCCTTATTAACTACCAGTACATCAAACAAAGCAAATTGACTTACAGTCTTGCTAATGAGAAGGAATTACATCAAAGAGATGAAGAGTTGAATCAGAAGAAAATCAGCTTCTTTACCAATATCTCTCATGAGTTCCGCACTCCACTAACCATTATGGCCGGACAAATTGACCTTTTACTCGAGAACGGTAATTTGGGGCATTTCACCTATCGTAAACTTTTGAATATTCAAAAGAATACACTTCGGCTAAAAAGTCTTATTTCAGAGCTCCTGAACTTTCGGAAGCTGGAGCAGGGGAATCTGGACCTGAAGGTGGAAGAGCATGATTTCATCACCTTTATAAAAGAGGTGCATACAAGTTTTGAAGAACTGGCATCACACAGTCAAATAGACTATTCCCTGAATTCGGATTTTGAACAATACCTGCTTTTCTTTGATCACAACCAATTGGAAAAGGTTTTTTACAACCTGCTCGCCAACGCATTCAAATTCACACCTGAGGGTGGACAAATTATTACTAACATAACCGAAATCAACAGTCAATTAAATATTTCAGTCATTAACTCAGGTTCTACCATACCAAAAGAGGAAATGGAGCGGGTTTTTGATCGCTTCTATCAATTGGATAACATTACCAATGCAAAGTCCCGTGGTACGGGTATCGGCCTTGCACTTGCCAAAGGGGTCGTTGACGCACACGGCGGTAAGATAACCGTAAACAGTTCATCACAGGACAGCCTTACTACCTTTACTGTATCTCTCCGGAAAGGTAAAGAACATTTTAAACCAGAGGAACTTCACAGTTCGTCCGTCAAGAGGATCACCATTGACAAACCGATGAAAAGTGCACAACTGAACGAATTCCCGGAGCGTTCGGAAACCATATTAATTGTGGAGGATAATGTCGAAGTAATGAACTTTTTAATTGAATTGATAGGCCCTCTTTTCAAGGTAAAACAAGCCTCAAACGGATTAGAAGCCATTGAGCATGTCAAGGAAAACCCTCCGGGCCTGATACTGAGCGATGTGCTGATGCCTAAGATGAATGGGACAGAAATGTGCGCTAAATTAAAGGCAGACATCCTGACATCACATATTCCGATCATACTGTTGACCGCCAGAGGTTCAGATGAGCATCGAATAGAAGGGTTAGAAACAGGCGCAGATGACTACATCTCTAAACCGTTCAATTCCAAAGTTTTGATTGCAAGGATCAATAACATACTGGACAATCGGCAAGCGCTTCAAAACAAATATGGTGAAAGTCCAATACGGTTTGCCCGGAATCTCGCAAAACGTAAAATTGATAAAGAATTTCTCGATAAAGCGCACGACTTGATCCTAACCAACATAGAAAATACCTCTTATGGCGTAGAGTCCTTCGCCAGGGACATGTCCCTGGGTAGGACCAACTTATTTAGAAAGATCAAAGGTGTCACCGGTCAAACACCCAATGAATTTATAACAAATATAAGGTTAACAAAGGCCGCTCAACTGATCTCAACACATCCGGAAATTTCTATATCGAGTGTTGCCTATTCTTGCGGATTTAGTAATCCAAGTTATTTTAGCAGAGCCTTCAAAAAGAAATATGATATCTCACCTGTGGATTATAGGGTGAAATCGCAGATTCAGACCACTTGATAAACGACTTTACTCTAACACTACTTTGTTAGATTTAAGTTATTGATAATTAGATCATAGTATTGAGTCGTGAGTCTTTAGTAGGCTACGGGCTAGCGGTGAAATTTGTTTCCTTTCCGAAGGGTATTAGGTGCACCATACTTACAGGCCATGCTTCTCCGCTAAACAGGCTATTTTTCACCTCAAAAACGCTGGGATATAGAGAGCTGGCAGCATAACAGGTTTTATTTCATGGTAAAATTTAGACCCTATATTCTACACGGCCTCTTCAAACTTACCACTCAATACTATGGACTGAATAGCGATCATCGGTTCGGTGCTTGTTCAGTCTCTTATGGTTAGGGACTTTTTTAGTCATACTAAGTAAGTTTTGAAATCGTATCCAATATCGCCCGTAAGAAATATACTTATTGCTGCTTATACCACATCTTTGGTCCGTCCGTTCAGTTTTTGTGGAAAATCATTTATATGAAATTGTTGATATAGCCTGGAGTGAAGATTACTCAGCTAGGCAATGAGTTATTTAATGTTATATTTCATGCGACCAATGGTAAATGACAATTTTAAGTAAATGATGAATGAGAAAAGTTTGCTGAAATCCATTGCTCTTGGAAGCGAAGAAGCCTTGGAGCAGCTTTATAATCATTATGGTGATCGGGTATATAACACGATTATCAGCTACACTAAAAATGCGGAAGACTCAGAAGAGTTGCTGCACGACGTCTTTATTACCATCTATAATACGGCACGAACATTTCAATTTAACTCATCGGTGAGTACCTGGATCTATCGGATCACAGTAAATAAATCGTTGGATTTTCTTAGAAAACAAAAGAGCCAAAAGCGCCAGGGGATCTTGACGTCTCTATACGTGAAAGACACTTCAGAAATCAAATACGAATCGGCTGATTTTGTACATCCGGGGGTTAAACTGGAAAATAAGGAAGATGCCAAATTGCTTTTTCGTGCGATTGACACCCTTTCTGAACATCAGAAAACTGCTTTTATTCTTACCCAGATCGAAGGGTTACCACAAAAGGAAGTGGCAGAAATTATGAATCAAACCCGGAAATCTGTAGAATCGTTAGTGCAGCGGGCCAAAGTGAATTTGCGAAAGGAATTAGAAAAATACTATCCGGAACGAGGGAAATCTAAAAATATTACGTCTGATTAAACAGCAGTATGTCTATGAACAAAAAAGATCGGATAGAAGAAATTATGCACAGTGTGGGCGGTATGCAAAGAGCCAAGGCACCCGCCGACGCTTTTTCGAAAATCCGGCAGAAATTAGCAGATCCACCTAAAGAACAGGAAACGTCGAGCTATCGATGGTTAGGTGTGGCAGCTGTAATATTGCTTGTCATTTGCTCTAATGTGGTCATCATTTCTAACTACTATAGTAACGAGTCGTGGAGCCAACACAGTGATTACCTGCAACTAACTTCGGACTTTAATTTGTACGAAAATGGATAAAAAAATATATACGATCGGTTTTTTTGTTTTATTAGTCGTAAATGCTTTTCTCGCATTTCTTATCATAAAGCGCCCACCCCACCCCGCAGCTCCACGTGACGCAAAAGACCGGATAAGCCAGGAACTGAATCTATCTGAAGAACAGAAAACGCTATTCTTCAAAATGGCCCGGGCGCATGGGCAGCAAATGAGGGAAATCCGAGGTGAGCAGCGCGCTGTTATCAAAGAGTATTTCAGCCAATTAAGTAATAAGCCATTGGGAAATGCCAAAGAAGAAACTCTTGTGCAAATTCTTGCCCTGGAAGAAAAGAAACTCAAGACTACTTACGCCCATTTTGAAGAACTTAGGGCCATCTGTACCGAAGACCAGCTGGCCCGTTATGATGAAATTATCAATGAGATGATCTATAGATTATTGGGCCAAAACAGGCCTCGAAACCGCTAATCCCATCTTACTGTGAATCCTCGCGCTGTCCTCTTCGTTCTCTACGGGAAGTAGCCATGCTTTGATAGATTTTGTATTGTTCTTCATTCAATACATCTGCTATCAGTGCATCTTTCTCTTCTGTTAGCGCCTCCATCTTTTCTCTTCTGCTCTCCCGATCATTGCTTTGCCGTAGTTCTTCCATTGTCTCTTTGAGCGTCACTGTGAACTCATCATAGATTCCATCGATAAGCAGCTTTTGATCCTCACTCAAATCGGTCACCTTCGTGTACAAAGTTTGCTTTTCCCGTGCAACCATCTCTTCAGGGCTGCCACCAGGCCTTCTGTCTCCCCTGGGCTGGCTAAATGTTGCCAGCGATAAGGTCAAAAGAGAGACAGAAAGTAAAATTTTCATTCCTTTTTTTATCATGTCTTTTCTTTGATTTTCTCTTTAGATGCATAATCGAGAAAAATCCCTCGCTCGGTTAAAGTTTATACTATAAGAATTTTCGGATGCTTCAAAAGTTTTTATGCCGGAAGCGAAGGATAGATATCCTGTCTTCGTCTAAATCAACATAATCAAATGGTTTAGACTAATGAAAAGCATACTTCTAACCATAGGGACGCTAAACACTCTTTTTTTAGTGGTCGCTTTTTATAGCGCCGCCGGCCCTGACCATTGGAAAGATACAGGTCAGGGCTACTTCGGATGCTATGAGCTTATAGACAAAACTTACGGCACTAAAACCATCGTGACAGTTACCGGGAATATTCGCAAAATAGTCACCAACGCACTGCCTAATCACGAAACGGGTAATTTCCCAAACCCTGGTAATCCCAATACCATTTCCGAGCAAAGAAGGACTTACGAACTTCCATTAAGTCCTGTTTACAAGGGTCAGGCCAGGTGGGTAAGAGAACCGGGGGTAGCGCTTAACGGAATCAAATTCGAACCGCAAACGGCCGTAATAGTTCAATGTGGGAGTGGTGAGCACTATTGGGTGGAAGCCTTGCAGGACTTAATTGACCTTGGGCTGGATTTTAATCATGCACATGTACAGCCCACCGGGGCATATCACTACCATGGTACACCCATCAGCCTGATTGAAATGCTCGATAAGGAGCAGGATCCGATCCATATTGGTTTTGCAGTAGACGGGTTTCCTATCTATTACTCGGCGAAAGGTACTTATAAATCGAGCTACCGCCTGTTTGATGAAAATCGGGAAGGCACAGATTGTGACTATTCAACCCCACACTTGAATAGAGAAATAATGATCGAAGACACCCTGCCCGATGGAACATTTGGTAGCGACTGGGAGTATGTACCTGGGCTTGGAAACCTGGATGAGTGTAACGGAATTATGCTCAATGATTCGTACGCCTATTTTGTAACGGATGAATTTCCCTATGTAGGCAGATGCCTGAAAGGTGAATTTGAAGAAGAGAAAAGGCATAAACCTTCCCCTGGAAACCACCCGCCCAAAGGTAGAGACAGACAGAACAGACCTAAAGGTGAAGGCCATGGTCATCCACATGATTAATATTTAATAAGACGTCGAGGGATTTAACCTTCATCCTCGCCAAAAAAGGAAGTTAAAATTCTTCTAACTATGAAACGATTCTCATTTTTACTATCCGCCCTTTTTACATTATTTAACCTCAACGCATTTGCGCATAAAGGAGGACATGGACCAGAAAACCTGACCAGGTGGAGAATTGATGACAAAACAGTAGAAGCTACCTTTTTAAAATCACACGAAGATCAGGTGTTTCTGGAAACCAGCTCAGGGACAATCATCATTTATGAGCTTTCAGAGAGCCTGGAGAAAAAACGAAAAACTATAGATGAATTACGAAGCTAAGAACGGTAGAATCTTCGGGTTGAAAAGAGCTGATTTATGTTATGCGTTAAATGATGAAAAAATTACTTTCAATGATTAGACTATTTGTTATTATCTGTATGCTCATCGCTCTGAATGGGTGTAGTTCCAACCCTAAGCAAACCAGCAGAGTGAATGTTTTGCCCTATTATGAAGAAGCCACCTTTACCCCAAAATGGTTTGAATCTGATGGAGATGTACCTTCAGATTTTCATCAAATCCCTTCCTTTACTTTACAAAATCAACTAGGCGAGACAGTAACCGAAAGGGATGTAGCTGGAAAAGTATTTGTGGTAAATTTTTTCTTCACGACATGCCTAGGTATTTGTCCTAAAATGACCAATAATATGGCCATTGTTCAGAGTGAATTTATAAATGATCAGGGTGTATTACTCCTCTCACACTCTGTTACTCCTGAGTTTGATAGTGTTGCCATTCTTAGAGGTTATGCAGATGCTAAAGGCGTGATAGACAGCAAATGGTATCTCTTGACCGGAGAGCGTGAAGCTATTTATGACCTGGGAAGGAATCACTATTTCGTTGAAGAGGATCTCGGTCTGGAAAAAGATTCTGATGATTTTATTCACACAGAAAATTTTATCCTGATCGATCAGAGCCAGCATATACGTGGTATTTACAACGGGCTAAATAAAACGGCAGTTCAGCAATTGATCGCTGATATAAAGATCTTGAAGAAGTCATAGGATCTAATTTCAAATCTATTTCGAGTGTATTTGCAGCATAATACGTCAAAAGAGAAAATTAACAGAGTAATGAAAAAAACAATAAGAACTTTAATTATCGGAGCATCGGTACTATTTGCTTCATGTGCTTCTCAAAATAATCAGAGTCAGGGCGGGTCAGGTGGCCAACAGCGTTCCGGAGGCCAGGGTGGCGCACCAAATTTTTCACAACTTCTATCTCAGATGGATGCCAACAAGGACGGAAAACTATCAAAGAGTGAAGTAAAAGGCCGTCTGGTTAATGACTTCTCCCGGATAGACTCAAACAGTGACGGGTTTATTACGGACAGTGAAATGGAAAATGCTCCGAGACCGCAAAGAGGTAGAAATTAGAAAAGGGTAGTCGCTTGGCCAATAAAAAAAGGCACAACGGTAAGCTGTGCCTTTGAAAATGATATAATCCTGAAAAAATTAATACTTATTCTTCGGGTTCAATAACCATGATGACATCTCCCTTAGATATGTTATCACCAGCTGAGAAATTAACTTCCTTTACAACACCATCAATTCCGGCTTTCATGCTATTCATCATTTTCATTGCTTCAAAGACGGCAACTATTTCGTCTGCGTTCACTTTGTCTCCTACCTTTTTCTTGATTTCTACAATCATAGCCGGAATAGAAGCTATTAATTTACCAGATCCGCCTTCTTCCACTTCCTGGGCAACCGCTCTGTGAGAACGACGTGATCGGTTAGCCAATTCCTGGCTGTACGGATCATTAATTTCGACGGTGAATCTTTCTCCATCCACGGTCACTTCCAGTTCACGCCTGGACCTGCCATTACCGTTTGATGTTAATTCACCGGCCAATGCCTTACGGATCAATCGTTCTTCTTTTTCCACTTGGCCAAGTGTACGAGGTTTAAATTCCAGTGGAATATCTTCCTGGCCATATTTCCATCTCAAGAAACGTTTACCTGTAACGGGGTAAAGTGCCACAATGAGTTCGTCATCAATATCCCGGGCCAATCCACTCGCTTTCTCTTTTGCCTCATCCAGTTCAGGCTCAAGAATGCTGCCCGGACGCTCTGTTGTGGGATTCTCACCTTTTGGATAACCTTCCAGGGCCTTTTTCTGAACCTCCGGATTAATCGGGTCGGTGGTTTTTCCGTACATTCCGAAGCAAAGGTCTTTTACCTGCTCGGTGATTTGGGCATATTCGCCTTCCTCTTTGTCAAACAGCACATTATTGACGGTTTGAACGCCAACAATCTGACTGGTAGGCGTCACTAACGGCACGTTGCCAAGGTCTTTTCTTACTTTAGGAAGCATCTGGAAAACTTCCTCAAGTCTGTGTAATGAATCCATTGCTTTCAACTGGTTCACCAGGTTGGAAAGCATTCCTCCGGGAGTTTGGTGAAGGATTACGCTGATATCCGTAATAGCATATTTTGGATTGTTGTCCAGGTGTTTATACTTAGGAATATGTACCTCCATTTCGTCAGCGATGGCAGTAATTTTCTTGATGCTCATCCCTGAATCACGGTTTGTCCCAAGCAAAGAGATTACAATTGGTTCCACTGCCGGGTGAGATGTACGGTATGCATAAGGACCAATACAAGTGTCCACAATATCAACCCCTGCTTCGATGGCCTTGAAGATCGCTAAATCCCCCATCCCTGAGGTAAAATGAGTATGTAAATTCAAAGGTATATCAGTGATCTTCTTGATCTCACGGATTATATTGTAGGCGTCGTAAGGTGCGAGCAAACCTGCCATGTCCTTGAGACAGATCGAATCAACACCAATCTCTACAAGCTCCTTCACCTTGTTTAGATAGTATTCCATGTTATACACCTCACCCCCCAGACGTTGCTCAGTCAGTGTATAACAAACAGCTCCCTGCAGGTGCTTTTTATTCTCTTTGATGACTTCTGCGGCTATCTCAAAGTTCCTAAAGTCGTTCAACGCATCGAAAACACGGAATATATCCATTCCATTGTCAATAGAACGCTGTACAAATGCCCTGACTACATCATCGGCATAGTTTCTGTAACCAACGATGTTCTGCCCTCTTAAAAGCATTGAAAATGGTGTTTGGGGCATATATTTCTTAAGCGTTCTGAGTCTTTCCCAAGGATCTTCTCCCAGGAAACGGTGCATTGTATCAAAAGTGGCACCTCCCCAGACTTCTACGGCATTGTAGCCTATTTCATCTATCATTTCTGCAACAGGGATCATATCCTCCGTACGCCCTCTTGTCGCAAAAAGGGACTGATGTCCATCACGCAAACTAACATCGTTGATCTTTATCGGGTTTGAGGCTGCCGGTCGGTTCGAGGCGTAATTAACTTCAGCCATTTCCAAAACCCCATGTTTATCGTAAGTCATATTATTGATTTCTAAGTTTTAGTTTAATAGGATATAAGATAGTGTATCATTTTAGTAAAAGGCGACCTCTCCGCTGAACATTTTCATGATCTTGTATTGTACGTATACGGGCGTGCTCACTCCAGGCCTGATTGATCGTCATGTTGCTTTTTGTGGCATTCTCCTTTTCCAGGTAATAGGCAATGGCAACCATAATGGCCTTTTTTTTCTTATCAACATTCATAGCCATACTTTTTAAAGTGGAATATTACCATGTTTCTTAGGAGGAAGCACCTCACTCTTATTTTCAAATGCTCTAAGGGCATCTACCAACCTTAGTCGGGTTTCGCATGGGCAAATCACATCATCAATATACCCACGATTTGCTGCCAGATAAGGAACACCGAATGTGTTTTCGTATTCTTCAATTTTCTCCTGAGTTTTTGCTTCTTTGTTTTCTGCCGCTTCAATTTCTTTGCGATAGCTTGAAATCACTTCAACAGCCCCCTTGGCACCCATTACAGCAATTTCAGCAGTTGGCCAGGCAAATACCTGATCAGCTCCCAGAGGCTTGGCACACATAGCAAGGTAAGCCCCACCATAGTCTTTACGTGTGATTACTGTAAACTTCGGAACAGTGGCCTCAGCATATGACCACAACAGCTTAGCTCCGTGACGGATAATACCGCCCAATTCCTGATCCACACCAGGTAAAAAACCAGGGACATCCACAAAGGTGATCAAGGGGATATTGAAGGCATCACATGTACGGATAAAACGACTGATTTTATCAGAAGCATCAATATCCAGACAGCCCGCTTGTATCAGGGGTTGATTGGCAATGATGCCCACTGAGCGGTTATCCAATCGACCAAAGCCTACAATTGCATTCATGGCATAATGTTGATGAACTTCAACAAAATCATCAGAGTCAATTACCGCTCTGATCACATCTTTCATGTCGTAAGGCCTATTAGCCTCATCGGGTATAATCGTATCAAGTTCTTCACAAACGCGGGTAGGATCATCTTCCATCTCCAGTTTTGGAGCTCCTTGCAAATTGTTACTAGGTAAAAAATCAAGCAGGTCACGTATAGCTTCAATGGCATCCTCGTCGCTTTCACATGCAAAATGTGCGTTACCACTTTTGCTATTATGGACCATTGCGCCGCCCAGTTCCTCAAATGTTGTTTCTTCTCCTGTTACCGTTTTGATCACATAAGGACTGGTAATAAACATGTGCGACTGTTTTTTTACCATAAATACAAAGTCCGTCATGATGGGAGAATAAACGGCTCCACCTGCACATGGGCCCATAATAGCAGAAATCTGAGGTATCACGCCGGAGGCACGGGAATTACGCATAAAGACATCACCGTAACCTTTTAAAGCATCTACACCTTCTTCTACGCGAGCGCCACCCGAATCATTGAGTCCAACTATGGGTGCACCGGCTGTAACGGCCATGTCCATTATTTTACAAATCTGAGAAGCATGCATCTCGCCCAAAGAACCCCCTCTCGAAGTGAAGTCTTGAGAAAACGCAAAAACAACACGGCCATTGATAGTGCCATGACCTATAATAACACCGTCGGAAGGAACGTCAACTTTTTCCATTCCTAAAGAAGTGGAACGATGCTGCACGAACATATCAATCTCACGAAAAGTCCCCTCATCGAATAGCAGTTTGATCCTTTCGCGTGCGGTAAGTTTGCCTTTTGTGTGCTGTTTGGCGACGCGATCTTCACCTCCCATCTGTTCAATTTGTGCTCGTTTTTGCTTTAATAGCTCATTTTTTTCAGATACGGTCATTATCTATATAGAATTTATTAGTACATTTAGTTAGAAACATAATGATTTTCGATGTTTTAAGATTTGTCATTAAGGAGTTTTAAGTCCATTTTTTGAGCATAGTTATTTTATGTAAATGCTAAATAGTGACTTAAAATTACTCTAATGCAACTCTTTCATTGAAATCCGGCACTAAATTATCTTCAGGTCAATTGAAAGAAGAACTAGTATAACAGGAATAAGGGTGATTTAAATCAACTTATTTTTATTGCAGATTACTTTGTTATGAAGTATAAATAACTATATAGTCCTTTCATGCACACGTATTTGCCATTCTCTTCACCCCAATTACACCATCTGAAAATGCAAAAAGAGCACCTTATTGATTAAGAATGCCAGTCCACGGCTTGTCTGCCCTTGAATATCAAAAAAATACTATATCGATTTCATGTAAGCGGCTAGCAAATTCATTCAGGGTCGAACAGTCCGGATTTGGCAAGTTGCCGACTGATGGCCGGGAGTTGATGTTCTTGTAGATCGGTATTGTATGTTCCGTAAAAAGCAATCACTAAATCTCTCGAAGTGGAGATATAAAGACCTTGACCTGCATGCCCCCCTTTGTAAAAATCACCATCTGCATAGATCTCGTCCCATTGATAACCAGCATGTTTCATTTCTTCTGAATACCATGATTTTTCTCTGAGATTCTCATTCACATTTCGAATTTTAGCTAAATGGTCATTAGAAATGATTGGATTGGCCTTTTTTCTGCCACTGGGAGTAAAAGCAAGGCCAAACCGGGCAAGATCCCGAAGTGTTGATGACATGCCTACAGAAGATGTAGCATCCCTCCCATTGTCCGCTTTCCTCATCAGTCCATTGTATTCGGAACCAATCTTTCTCCATATTTCCTGTTCTAAGAAATTGCTAAAGGTAAGACCACTAATTTCTTCTACCAGTAACGTTAATATGGCAGTATTGGCGCCCATATATTCGTACTGTGTGCCTGAAGGCTTGACAGATTTAGCAGCAGCTAAATCTTTAATGGGTTCAAAACTTGCATTAACCAATTGGCCATCTGACGCAATTCCGGAACTCATGGCAAGGATATCGACGATAGGAACACCTTCCCACCCGGAACCCTTGAGGTCTTCAAGATAGTTATCAATGGGTAGCTTAGTATCGATTAAGTCCATATCCTCCAAAATAGCAATGGAAGTACTAACGTAGATCTTCGTAACTGAGAAATTAACGTGAAAGTCAGTTGGGAACATTCTGGGATAGCCTTCAAAGACGATTTTACCTTTATGAATTATAATTAATCCGTCAACTTCTGCTTGCTGTATATATTCGTTTAATGGTTGGCCCTCTCCCGGATCTAAACCCGCTGCGGTAATAAAATTCTTCACATCATTTCTAGGTGTTTCTTCGAGGATTTTTGGTGTATCTGACCTGCGTATGAGTGAGTGTTTGTCTATTTCGGAGAAGTTTAGAAAATAAAACCTGTTACGATCACCCCCTTGTTTGTACCAACTACCGCCTTTATAAAGGTGTTGATGAAAGGAGTAAATCTCTTCTTTCGTAAACCCGGAATAATCATAAGTTTCATATTTTGGATCAGTAACGTTTAAAGTGCCAGCTTCGGTTTTTGGTTCGGTTTTACATGCGATAAGAAGAATTGAGATGATCCAGAGGTTTTTCATGAAACGTACTGTGTTTTAGGTTCGGTTTATGCTTTAATAGGTTATTCTTTTATCAAGTCTGATAACCAATACATACTGCGTACTGCCGTCATAGGAAACGCTGTTTGATGGCTACCCTCAATCACCACATGTTTTAAAAATAAACGCTCATCGTTTCTGGTTTTCAGTAGAGTAATAAATTTTTCGGCATGCTTGCCCAATTCCTTCTCCAATGCACCATATGAAATGAAAACATTGGCATTTAGGTCCTTATGTTTTAAAGCTGCATCAAGCTCAGATAGATAGGCAATATCGCCCTTAAGCGAAGGACTACCCAGAATGTAGTTTTTGAAGGTGTCGGGTTGTGTCAGTAACATGTAAGCGCCAAATTCACCGCCGAGTGAATACCCGAAATAAGTGCGACTGCCAGGGTCGGCTCGGTAGTTATTTTCTATATACTTAATTACATCGTTACGAATAAAAGTCAGATGATTACCAGCCTGCCCAAATTGATATTTAGCCTGATGTTCCGGGTTACTTGATTTCTTTGTTGAGTAATCCCGAAATCTACTTGCATGTGCCCCCACATCTTTTTTTAAATTTTCATTTATGTCTTTTTGCCAGGAAATTCCTACCAGGACAGCCTCTTCCACTATGTATTCGGCGGAACCGGATAGTATTTCAACGTGCCACATCGCATCAGTAAAGTAAATCACAGGATATTGGATGGCATTATTTTCTGAATACCCTTCTGGTAGCTTAATATAAAGTTTATATTGCCTGTCCATCTTGGTATCCTTTATAGAGATTACCTGTACCCGGGGCAATTTTAGATAAGACCTTTCTTCCGTTTTTGTATTTTCGTTTTCCATATTTTCCTGAGCAAAGGCCGTACTTGCGGATATGACATTCGCCAATAGTAGCATTGTCGTGATCCGAATTCCCCTCCTACTGTTAATATGTTTGATATACCTGACTAAAATGGTCATAAACTTTCATTGAATTTTACAGGTTATACATCAAAATTCATATGGGAGTTGTTGATTTGCATGGTTTAATATGCCAACTGCTCTATGTATGAATGAACAGCTCTAAAGAGTGAAAAATCTCATCATTGTGAACCTGAAGCCATTGAGCGGGTTCAATGAAAATGGTTAAAAAAAGTACTAAATCGCGTATTTCCAAATCTTTTTGTAAGCTTACAGTTTATGCACATGAAATCTTGGCGCAACTTTTTTTGGGTAGGCTCCATGCTACTTGTCACTTCTTGTTCTCAACATCCTGTTTTCAAGCAATACGATCCGGTATTCCAACCAGGAGATCAACAAGAATGGGCTGCAAAAAACAGGAATGATCAGGACTGGAAGAAAAAAATAGCATTAACGGATGGTCGGGTTTTCTGGTCCAGAACCAAAATTGACATTTTAGAAGCCCCGGAATCATTACATCCTTATGGTATTCGTTTACATGTATACGGAGAGTACGAGGTTTTTTGGGATGGGGTATTCATAGGGAAAAACGGAAACCCCGGACAAGAGGCTATGCTTGCTCCTGAGGGTAAAATGTGGGCTACTTTTATCATTCCTACCCATCTGACGGAAAAAGGAGAACATCTGTTGGCCATACGATCGAGCCTTCATTATTTTCCGGATCATGTAGGAATATTTGGATTGGAGATAGATTATTATGACGACATATTAACGGACCGGCTCATTGAAACTTCGTATATGCACATTTTTGCAGGAGCCTTTCTAATTGCGTCATTCTATTTTCTTTTTCTATTCTTGAGCGACAAAAAAGAATATCCGATGCTTGTTTTCAGTATTAGTTGCTTTCTCTTTTTTATCTTGATATTGACGGAATTCATTAAAGCCTATGTGCCCATTCATTACAGCCTTCATCATATAAGATTACAAGTCATCGGTATTCTAATGTTTGGTATTTCTTTTTTGATTCCGTTCTATTTTTCCATGCAATTTCCTTACCCCAAACGAAAACTCTGCCTAATCATTTATGCTGGTATTCTATTACTTATTTTCCTTATAAAATATGATTTCTTTGATTTTACAGCCCGTATTATGGCTTTAAGCATGTGTGTTTTTTCCTTCGGTATTGTGGTTTTTGGGGCTTATAAAAGAATAAGGGGCGCTCGTCTCGTACTATTGACACTTCTCCTATGTGTGCTTATAAATTTTGTCACTTCTTTCGACAAAAGCCTTTACGCAGGTTTTGGTCTTATTCTTCTTAGCATGTTGTATTTACTTTCTCTTAGAATCAAAGAACAACGATTGGCTTATGAAAACTCTCTGGTTCAATCCACGCGCCTGCGCCTGGAATTACTAAAAAAAAATATTCAACCTCATTTTCTGATGAATACGTTAACATCGTTAATAGATTGGGTAGAAGAATCCCCTAAGAAAGGAGTTTTGTTTATAGAAGCGCTAGCCAAAGAATTTGATCTTTTTAATCAGATAGAAAACCAAACACTGATACCTGTTTCTCAAGAAATAGCGCTTTGTCGTACACATCTTGAGATTATGGAATACCGGAAAGAGATAAACTATTCATGGGAAGAAGAAGGCATAGATCCTGAGCAAAAAATACCACCTGGAATACTTCACACCTTATTGGAAAATGGAATTACCCACAGTTTGCCCCTCGAAGGCAACAATATAAAGTTTAAGTTGATTTTTGAGTCAAATGCCCATTACAAGTGTTACAAATTTTTAACGTTTTCAAGAGGTGTAAGGCAAACTACCAGTAATAGAGAGGAAGGTACCGGAATTAAATACATAAAGGCGAGACTCAATGAAAGCTATCATTCGAAATGGGACTTTACTTCTGAAGCAACGGCTTATGGTTGGAAAAACAATATAAAAATATATTGCTAAGGACCATGAACATCTTAATCATTGAAGACGAATCAAGAATAGCCAAAAGAATTGCAAGAATGGCTCATGATATTTTTGGCAATGCCTTACAATCGATAAAGCATATTAATACACTCCATGAGGCATTGAAGTTTATTCAAAATAACTCAATGGACCTGGTTCTTCTGGATTTGAACCTTAACGGCGACAATGGTTTTGACATTCTTACTACAGCGGTTTCTGAGTCGTTTCATACGATCATTGTTTCCGCCTACAAGGATCAGGCAATTACTGCTTTTGAGTATGGAGTTTTAGATTTTGTACCTAAACCCTTTAACAGAGATCGGTTGGAACAAGCTTTTAACCGGGCAATTGCAAAAGAAAAAACAGGAACCCACAAGATTAAACTTTTGGCGATTAAAAAAAGAGGCAGAATACGGCTCATACCTATTGAAAACTTACTTTTTATTAAAGGAGCTGGTGCCTATACCGAACTTTTTCTTGCCGACGGAACAAAAGAACTGCATGATAAATCGCTCGAAAAGCTGGAACAGCTGTTATCACATTCTTTTGAACGCATTCACAAGTCATACCTGGTGAAGATGTCTGAAGTAAAGGAAATTATCGTAAAATCCGGGA
The DNA here is from genome assembly GCF_007097395.1 of Fulvivirga sp. M361. Taxonomy (GTDB): domain Bacteria; phylum Bacteroidota; class Bacteroidia; order Cytophagales; family Cyclobacteriaceae; genus Fulvivirga. The sequence goes on along the minus strand of NZ_VKDC01000043.1, from coordinate 6,019 downwards.
GTAAATATATGGCCGAGCTAAAAAATGGAGAACGTATCCCTATTGGAAGAACAAAATACAAAGACATAAAGGCGAGGTGGCTGTAAAATACCCCTGATGATATGGAGGAAAAAACCTGGAAACAATTCCAGTCCATTTATTGCTCACATTTGCCATTCACACTCCCCTTCGCTTCTTCTAATTTCTTACAGGACGGATCTACTTCCTGACAATTTTTAAAAGTTTCTCCTGCTCTATCATCAAAACATAAATGCCGGAAGGAAAAAGTGACAAGTCAAAAGTGTAATCGAGCAGTTCGCCATGGATTACCCTCCTACCTTTGTCATCGTAAATAGTATATAAGTTTCCTATTAAATCTTTTGACGGATGTATAGTTATGATATTTGCGGTTGGGTTTGGAGCAATCTTTGTTTCTTCATACAAACTGGTTTCAAAGTATACGGATGCCTGTTGTGACATCTCACTTTGGCAGTTGATATGCACCCTGGCCTCGTATTGAGTACCAGGCCTTAGTTCCTCCAGTGAGACCTTAGTTAATACAGACTCTGTTGTCAGCCAAACATCGTCACCTGCTATGGAATAATCAATCGAATAGGAAAGACCATTAACATTGTCATCCCATGATAATTCTGCCGTAGTATGTTTTACAATGTCTGCTGATAAATTAAAAGGTACATAACAGGAAGTAGTAAAAGCTATTGAGCTAAAGTCTTTAGCACCCATACACTCGGGAGCAATGGATACCGTATATTGTGTTCCGGGAATTAAATCATCCAGGTAGAATGAAGTAGCGTTTGTAGAGGTTGTCTTCATTTCACCAGCAGTAGGTCCATATTTGATCGAGTAGTCGCCCGTACCGGATGCATCATTCCAGGTCATATTGGCGCTGAATGGTGTAATCGTATGAGTTATCAGTCCGGAAACTTTAGGGCAAGGTGTAGTGAAGGAAGTGTGCAGGAAGTCAGAATCAACATCGGAGCATGCTAATCTTCCTCTGACAAAATAGCGTGTTCCCGGAATAAGCGGAAATAGGGTTCCTGTTTCATCGGCTGCAGTCCAGGTAGTGTTATCAGTACTATATTCAATAATAGCATCCCTCACGAACTGGTTTGTACTCACCATGGCCTTATTAAAGGTTAAGGAAGTTATCGTTAATTCTGATGGTGCAGGACAAAGTGTTGTGAACTGGAGGTATCTGAAATTGGTAGGCGTATAGCATCGCCCCCTGTATCGTAGATCGTATGTCGTGCCGGGCAAAAGATTTGCCATTTGATTGGCATACCGGGAGACCGCTGTCCACTGGTTTTTACCGGCTTCCGAATACTGTACTTCCATGGAACTGAGATCGTATGCGTACAGGGAAGCGGAACGGCTGCCAATATTGTTGATAGTAAAACTCGAGAGGTCGACGCATTCAGTCGCAAACTCTATGTAATGATAGTCGTTATAGCCCAGGTAACACTTGGCACGGGCCCGTAACTTATAACTACCGGTCCGTATATTACTGGTCGTTGAGTAGATTTTATCCCACCGGTTGTACCTGGTAGACGCAAATTCAATTTCAAAATCATCCAGGGTTGTATTAGGCGGCAAGACGATAGTTACCGTAGTGCTTGATACTTCCAGTTCAATGAGTGATGCATCGAGGCAGTCACTCGGCGCATTTTGCCAGATCTCCATTAGATTGCCCTTGCGAGGATGAAAGCCATAACTAAGGCTGTTAATGACTTCTGGCCTTCCATCTCCATTTAAGTCATTAAGAAGAACCTTCGAACCGACCTCACGATTGTTTTCATTGATACCGTAATGTTCGAATAGTTCAAAAGAAGCATCCGATAGATCTTCACCCGGATCCGTATTGTTTTTGAGCAAAATAAATCTTCCATCATAATCGCCTACCAGCAGGTCTGCTTTCCCATCACCATTTATGTCACCTGCCCGTAATGAGCGTTGGGCGTGCTCATCCATTGCTGAAATAGGTTGTGGTAAGGTAATGTCCGGTCCTGCGTTTTGGAAGATGGTCATCTTTCCTATATCATTGAATGAATGGGAGACAATGTCTTTCCAGCCGTCATTGTTCAGGTCCTGGGCTTTATAATCCGTTAATCTGCTCCTGTTCGGGTCTTGCACAATGTTCTCCTCAAATTCAAAAACTCCCGGGGAGCTGTTATTCCGGAGTATTATAAAATAATCCTTATCGAGCATAGAAACCATTATATCAGGTGTGCCGTCATTATTCAAGTCTTCGGTGGTTAAAAACCACATATAACTGAACGACAGGTTTTTTGAGTAACGTTGCTCTAAGCTCGCCGGAGATAACGTACCTTGAGGACTTTGATTCCTGAATATTGTAAGATTGCTACTATCTCCGGACAATTGACGAGTGCATGCCACATCAATATATCCATCATTATCAAAGTCTTCAAATTGCATACGCGGCCAGTTGCCAATGGATAGATCTACAGGCGGTCCAAAAAAAACAGAACCGGGGACAGACAAATTCGGATATACTCGTAATCCATTTTGATAAACCCCAACGATATCCTTGAGTCCGTTCCCATCAAAATCGACTAGTGATTTAAAACTAAAGCCGGTGACAGGAAGGTTAGATTGTACAAATGAATCATTTGTAATATCACCTCCTGTATTCACATTCTGAAAAACGGTGACGCCCTGATAGTGAGATGCTATAATGTCAGGCTTTCCATCACCATCCATATCGTGGACAGCCATCTCATAAGCTGAAATATTGTTAAAAGCCGCCCGCAGCTGAAGGCTGTTGCTCTTGAATTCGCCTGTAAACGTAGGCACAAATTCGCGTATAGACTCAGCAACCCGGCCCGACTCGGTATCTAGTATGGATATAGGTCCGAATGATGCTCCTTTAGGTACTTTTACCCTTATTTCTGTGTCATTTGCTGATATCACTTCTGCCCTGGTAGCTCCAAAGTTCACCCAGTTCATCCCAGTTGTCCGGTTAAAGTGCCGCCCAGTAATCGTTACCTCCGTACCCACAGTAGCGGCTACAGGAGAAAAAGAATGGATAACGGGTTTCATTGAGGTAATAAAGCGTAAAGAGTCCGTCGTTGATGAGGCAAGATCATTAGTGGCTATCAACTTATAATAATAATGCTGTCGCGGTTGTAATCCTGCCACAGCCACAGACACATTTAAAAACTCTGTAGTATCCGGCAATGGATAGGACGATGAAACCAAACCCATCTCAGGAGTCGGTCCATACTCGAAGTAAAAAGACGTGGGCAGACTATTTGGGTTTACCTGGCCATACAATAGGGCACTGGTGTCTGTCACATCTACGGTGTGTTTTATTTTTACTAAGGGAACCAACGGAAGGGTTGTAAATTCTGTTGTGGCATATGAGTTACCGTTTTCATTGGTAGCTACAAACCTCACATAGTACTTGGTTTCGCTTTGTAATCCGGTGATAATACCCTTTACGCTATCTGTGTACTGATAAATGGAAGTAGAACTGCCAAATTCCGGTGTCGTTCCGTATTCAAAATGATAGGTTACGGTATCTCCTCTTGGAATAAGACTTCCTTTGAGTTTAACGGTAGTGGCCGTTATATCATAAAGATCAAAGCTTGTTATGATAGGTTCATCAATCACACCTACCGCATCCCAGGCCTTATCTACTTCCCGGTAGGCCACCGAGTTTGTTCCGTACAGGTCTGCCGTGGCTAACAATGACCCGATACGGCTGTCCAGGTAATCGGAAGAGGGTAGCAAATACTCCGTAAGATTACGATAAGCAATGGTTGCGGCCGTGTCCATACCGATCGCATTGACCGAATAGCTGACCTCCCTGTCATTTACACCACTCCCTCCGTCACATAAAAGATAAAACCAATAATTTTGAACCCCGGAATTCACATGAACACCTCCGTTATCTTCATACCCCTCATACCACATGTTACCCCGGTAAGTATCCGGTTGACCTTTAAGATTGGGCCGGCTCATATCTCTGATACCCCCTGTACTGCTATGCGCACCTAGCCGCCAAGTGACCGTATTACCAAAAGTTTCAAACTCTATGACCTTACCAAAGATATCTGCAAACGATTCATCAAGTGCTCCTGATTCGTTGTAGTAAATAAGATTGGCTTCATGATCGTTAACGCCATGGGTCAGTTCATGCCCTACAATATCCAGGTCTACAAAAGGGTTTATGTCACTACCATCACCAAAAGCCATGGCGTTGCCCGTCCAAAAAGCATTTCTCAAATTCTTATCAAGGCGTACATAGGAATTGATTTTAGCGCCTTTATTATCATAACTATTCCTGTTATGGTTATTGTAATAGTATTCATAAGCCTGTTCTGCCGCCCAATGGACTGATACACCATCTCTTTGAGAAGCAAGATTGTAGGTGCTGCCAGAAGAAAAAATATCATATACGCCTACCTGCCCGGATCCGAATAAAAAGAGGAATTTCAGGTATCCTACGTTTCTGAGGTCATACGTTCCGATACGCCCCCCGTGGGCCGTTAGACCTTCCAGGCGCGATGAATTGTTGCTGCTTAAGATCCTGATCGGCTTTTGACCATAGTAGTGGGTAAGCCCGGTCCCGGTCCCATATTCCGGGGGCGGTGTATCAGAGGAGCAAGTGTTTACCAGGCTTTCTTTATTGATCATTTCCCCGGTTTGTGCATCGATGGAAATTCTCCATCGTTCGATCATTGATACATCTACATCAAATTGAAAGGCAACCGAGAAGCTCTCAGGGGAAAAAGTGAAATTTTTTGAAACAATTAATTTCTTGCCATTCCTGAACAGTGTATCGGCTGTGTCAAGATATTTCACGGCAAGATTAAAAGCCTGCTCTTCGCTAATCGTGGTGCTTACATCTTCAAGAGCAATATCCAGCATGGCTTTGCCGTTTGCGGAGGTCACAAAGCCATTCTTTTCATGAACCCGATACCCCAACCCTGCTATGGGAATGTCCTGAAAAACCTGTTGCATAAAATGATGCCTCATGCCAAGGTCATCCGAAGTAGATTGTGTTTCAACGAAAGAGAATTTGGCCGGTATGTTCAAATGGTGGTTAATATTGGTACGAAAGGCAGTGCCTGTCACCGCTGGCCCATCAAACACTATTGCCCGAGGCGCTTCATAGGTGCGGTTATTGGCATTGTATATTTTACCTGTCCCTGGGTTGGGTGCAATGACGTTAGCTACGCTTAACGGTTGCTGTGCCTTTATTTGGCTTGCCAAAAAGCTGATAAAAATTAAAAGTAGAATTTGCCTGCCCATCATTTTACTTTATGTAACCAATCCTTACAATTATGCATGATGAAGTGAACAGTTAAGCGAGTATCAGAAGCAGGGAGATGACCGGACCCGAAGACCTCTTCAAAATTATCATTAGCGTCAGTTGAGCCGTTGACTGTTATTGTATTGGTAATCATCATGTTGTGATCTGGCGTATGAATGGGCTCAGAAACCTGTAGCCAGGTAGGTTCACTAATGTGTGAATCATTTGCAAGTTGTTGTTCTTCTATTTTGTCCATATCCATAAGCTGCACTGAAAATCCAGCTGCTGAAACACCTAACCGCCTACCTGGAACAAGGGCCCGAAAATCAATTTCGTCATTCCATTGTCCTCAACAAACTTCAAGCCTTGGTTATCTTGGCCGATCCTTTATTACAATATATGATAACTATAAATAAGAGAAATTGGCGTGACTTCTCTTTATTGAACAAAGCTAACCGATATGACTTAAAGTTTGAACCATGACCTCAATTATCGAGTCGATTTTATCCTTGGTTAACTTATTCAAAGCTCTAATAATATCATGCTTGTAATTTATCAATACCATTGGGTGTATGGCTTGCCAATTCAAAATTGGAATCTTAGTGAAAACTAGTACTTCGTTCTATAAATAGTATTACAAACAAACAATATATATCTTTGGTAAACCTTATCAAAGATGCGTACAACACAGAAACCAAAATTAATACTTAGTTCAACGGAGTTGAATAAGTTGAAAACCATTTC
>NZ_VKDC01000042.1 GCF_007097395.1 Fulvivirga sp. M361 | reverse complement strand
GGAGGAAGATATGCGAGAAGAAGGACTGGGCTGGGAAGCGCGGACCCAAAGAAGGCAGCAAGAAGCTACGCCTGTTTTAGATCGCCTGGAAACCTGGCTGAAGGAACATGCCCTCAAAACTCTCTCGGGCAGTCCCTTGGGTAAAGCTATCGACTACAGCTTACCGCGGTGGAAGGGGCCAAGCGCTTATGTGCAGCACGGGCAGCTGGAAATCGACAACAATCTTGTGGAAAACGCGATACGACCGCTTGCCATCGGCAGGAAGAACTACCTTTTCGTCGGCTCACATGATGCAGCAGAAGCTACTGCTGCGATGTACTCCTTTATGGCCACATGCAAAAAGAACAATGTCAACGAACTCGAATGGCTCACTGACGTCTTCGGGCGAATCCAGTCCCATAAGCAAAAGGACCTCTATCAGCTTCTGCCAAATAACTGGGCTAACTACAGGGACGCTCCCAAATAGTCCGATATGGGTTCCTCGGACGTTTACAGATAACCAGGAAAATGGTGAAGGACTATTAAAAAGTATCAAGTCTAAAATTCCGTTGGGTAACAGAATGACTACTCCGCAGGAAATTGCCGATGTCGCTTTGTTTCTTGTTTCGGAGAGATCTTCGCATACTACAGGTCAATATTTTTTTGTAGATGGAGGGTATGTCCATCTTGACCGGGCTGTACTTGATCTTTGACCTTATAAAATGTAAATTTCACAATCTGCTTTCCTTTAGGGAAATTAGTGTTTGAAATTATAAACAGACAAATCAACACACATGATTTTTCCATTTTACATAGAGAAAAGACTAAAGTCCGTTTTCCTTGCAAAGGATAAAAATCAACCCCTTATGCCTGCTTATACACTGCCCGCAAGCGAACCACACCAACCGTAAACCACCAGCCTTACAATTTTATATAAATTATCATGGGTGCTATACATAGAATATGTATAACTGCTTCATATTTGATTCGCAGTCTTATTTAGCGTAAGCGACAGATCGCATTTCCCGTATCACAGTGACTTTGATCTGCCCCGGATACTGCATGTCTTTTTCAATTTTCTGAGAAATATCAAAAGAAAGCTGACCGGCGCGATCATCCTTGACAGTATCTGCATCTACCATCACCCTTAACTCTCGTCCTGCCTGAATTGCATAGCACTTGTTGACCCCGTCGAAACTTAGCGCCAGTTCCTCGAGCTCCTTCAGGCGCTTAATATAGCTTTCCATAATCTCACGTCTCGCGCCAGGTCTAGCACCTGAAACAGCATCACAAGCCTGCACAATGGGAGAAATAAGACTTGTCATTTCTATTTCATCGTGGTGCGCCCCGATGGCATTACATACTATCGGGTGTTCCTTGTACTTCTTGGCGAGGTCCATACCCAGGATGGCATGAGGCTTTTCCGGTTCTTCCGGCCATACTTTACCGATATCATGGAGCAGTCCTGCTCGTTTGGCTTGTTTTGGGTTCATGCCAATCTCAGAGGCCATGGTGGCACATAAGTTAGCCACCTCACGTGAGTGTTGTAACAGGTTTTGACCATAAGATGAACGAAAGCGCATTCTACCTACCATCTTGATCAACTCCGGATGAAGTCCATGGATACCAAGATCAATGGCAGTTCTCTCACCGGTTTCTACGATCTCTTCTTCAATGTTTTTCTTGGTTTTAGCTACAATCTCCTCAATTCTTGCAGGGTGTATTCTACCATCCACCACGAGTCGGTGCAGCGATAGCCGTGCTATTTCTCTGCGTACCGGATCAAAACCAGAGATGATGATAGCTTCCGGTGTATCATCGACGATAATTTCCACACCGGTAGCGGCTTCCAGCGCGCGAATGTTTCTCCCTTCACGACCTATTATCTTACCTTTGATATCATCACTTTCAATATTAAAGATAGATACACAGTTTTCAATGGCATGTTCAGTTGCAGTACGTTGTATGGTTTCAACTACAATCTTTTTAGCTTCTTTCGTTGCGGTAAGTTTAGCTTCTTCAATGATGTCTTTAATGAAAGAAGATGCCTTGGATTCTGCTTCTACCTTCATGGACTCTACTAATTGTTCACGTGCATCGTCCGCCGTAAGATTTGATATCTTTTCCAGAATACTCACCTTCTGCTGATTGAATTTGTCCAATTCAACTTTCTTTTTGTTCACCACTTCCAGTTGTGTCTCAAGCTTTTCCCGGAGGCTTTTTATATCTGATTCTTTACGATTGACCTTTTCAAACTCTTTGGACAGAGTTTGCTCTTTTTGCCTTAATTTATTCTCATTGCTGATGAGTTGGCTCTTTTTACGGTTACTTTCTTCCTCAAAGTCAGATTTTAGTTTCAGGAACTTTTCTTTAGCCTCTAAAATTTTATCCTTTTTAATATTCTCAGCTGAAATTTCTGCTTCCTTTATAATCAACTTGGCTTTTTCTTCCAGCTCGAGTTCTTTAGCCTTATTGGCTTTTGCCACCAGGGTTTTTCCTATAAACAAACCTGTTCCCAAGGCAACTACTGCTGTGATGACCAGATAAACAATCAATAAGTCCATTTTTCTATATGTAGTTAATCTTAAAATTCATCAGACTGGTCGCTAGGTAATGATATGAAATGAAGCTGTTTCAATACATTCAGAGAGTGATAGAAACAGAGCTTTCCGGTATTTAACCTAAGCCAGATCTTTAAAATAGACTCTAAAGAGAGGTGCTGAGGGAAAGAAAAATTCTAAAGGGATTTGCTAATCAACTTATTAAGATGTTCAATTCGTTCTATGGTAGCGGAGTCATCAGCACTTAACTGTTTATCTTCCATTTCCAGTTTGTCCACCAAACTATCAAAAGCCACCATTGCGAGCAGGTCTTGGTTGTCATTGATGCCAAATTGTTCTCTGTAAGACCGTAGCCTTTCATTGATCTTTTTGCCGGCCTTCCTTACCCTTTCTTCATCTTCAGGCTTCACTTTCATAGGATACTCCCTGTCAGCTATTTTTATTTTGATCGAGAGTATGTCCATTTCCGGCTGATGTTATTATTAGCTTAAATGCGTAATGCATTTATCAATCTCTTTGATATATTCGTCTATCTTCCTCTTAAGCTCTGACGTATCTTCATCAGAATCTATTTCCCTTACAATCTTACTAATTTTAATCTTATTTTGAAAGCTGGCAATTTGTTCGTCTTTTGCCTTCAAAAAAGACCTAAGTTCGTCATTTTCTTGCTGTAAAGAAGCGATGTGATCTTTGGAGGATCGATGTTCTTTGAGTAATAAATTGAGTTTGCGTTCTAGTGTGGATAGATGTGATTTTAGAAGATCCTGACTCATATTTATTTTCTTATTATAGCTCCAAGTTCGTTTTCAAAGGCCTGCATCATTTTGTTCATAACGCGATCAATGACCTTATCAGTGAGTGTCTTTTCTTTATCCTGAAGAACAAAGCTCATCGCATAGGCTTTTTTATCTTTGCCTACTTTCTCCCCCTCATACACATCAAACACATTTATGTTTCTCACAAGATGTTGATTATGCCTCTTCGCAATGGCCTGGATTTCCTGGAAAGCAACACTTTTGTCAAGGACTAAAGAAAGGTCTCGTCTTACTTCTGGAAACTTTGATACTTCTTGATATACTATATTATTATTTGTAAGCTTCAAAAGCAAGTCCCAATCCATGTCAGCATAAAATAATTCTTGTTTAATGCCTGATTCTTTTAACAATGTATCCTTTATTTTCCCATATGTAACCAACACCTGCTTATTCAGTGACATTTCCAACGCATAATCATAAGGATACTGATGAATTACATCAGACTCCAACTTTGAATCGGCCAGTCGTTTTAATACAAGTTGAACAGCGCTGGCCAAATCATGGAATTTTATTTTTTCTGCCCGGGCCGTCCAGCTTTCAGCTTGCCTGTATCCACTCATAAATAAACCTAACCTAACTCTCTCATTGTAGTCTTTATCCTGCCTGAAGTAGTTCTTGCCGAATTCAAAAAATTTAAGGTTTGTTTGCTTTCTGTTAATGTTGTAGGCAGCCACTTCCAAACCGTTATATAATAGGCTTTGTCTTAGTACACCAAGGTCTTCACTCAATTTATTCAGAACTTCTACACTTTGCGCACTATCAAGGTCTTCTGCTTTTTCAGCATAAACAGGTTTTGTGAGTGAGTTAGTCATAATCTCATAGAAGCCATTAGCTACTAATAACTCTGTGATGCCTTTCTGTGTTTTACTGGCGTCTTTTTGAGGGAACTCAGCCAGGTAGTCACTATTGAAGCTTTCAGGGATGGTAATATTGTTGAAACCATAAATACGCAATATTTCTTCAGCTATATCTGCCTCACGTTGTACATCTACACGATAAGGTGGGACAGAAGCGAGAAACTTGTCTTTGCTCTCCTCTTCAATTTCGATATCAAGTGAGCCTAATATTTCAAAAATACGTTGCCTCTCGAGTTCGATGCCGAGGAGCCGATAAATGTTTTTGAATTTTACTTCAATTCTGAAGTTCTCAACTTCTTTAGGATATAGATCTATGATCTCAGAAGACACTTCGCCCCCCGAAAGTTCTTTAATTAACAGGGCAGCTCTTTTCGCAGCATATACACAAACCCTTGGGTCCGTACCTCGCTCATACCTGAACGATGCGTCCGTTTTTAGCTGGTGACGTTGGGCTGTTTTTCTGATACTGTCAGCAGAGAAATAAGCACTTTCCAGGAAAATGTTTTGAGTAGTTTCTTTCACACCGGAACCTATTCCACCAAACACACCGGCAATACACATCCCTTCTGACTTTCCATTGCAGATCATTAAGTCGGCAGCGCTGAGTAATCGCTCTTTTTCATCCAGGGTAGTAAATTTGCTTCCCTCCGGCAAAGTTTTGACGATCACTGTGTCTTCTGCAATTTCATCGGCATCAAAAGCATGAAGTGGTTGTCCTACCTCATGCTGGACGAAATTGGTAACATCAACAATATTATTAATTGGAGTTAGTCCTATGGCAACTAATCGCTGTTGTAACCATTCCGGAGATTCCTTGACGGTTACATTGCTAATAGTCAGCCCTACATATCTTGGGCAGGCATCTTGATTTTCTACTTTAATAGTAATGGGGCGATCATTATTTTCTACAACGAACTCATCAACAGCAGGCCATTTGACTTCGGTTTGCAAAGCAGCTTTCAGGTCCCGTGCTGTACCCAGATGAGAAGCAGCATCTGCCCGGTTCGGTGTTAATCCAATTTCGAAAACGTGGTCATCGTCCAGGTCAAAATAATCAGATGCTGGTGTACCATTTGGTACGTCAGTATCAAGCACCATAATCCCATCATGACTTTGACCCAAGCCTATTTCATCTTCAGCACAAATCATTCCTTCAGATACTTCTCCTCTTATTTTTGCTTTTTTAATTTTAAAAGCATCATGACCCGTAGGGTATAGTGTAGCGCCTACCGTTGCAACTACCACTTTTTGACCTGATTGAACATTAGGGGCGCCACAGACTATGGGAGATGGAGTTTCTTCTCCTATATCCACTGTAGTTATCTTAAGTTTGTCTGCATTAGGATGTTTTTCACAAGTGAGGACTTCACCTATCACTATACCCGCGAGCCCGCCTTTCACCGATTCAATTTTTTCTATACCTTCTACTTCAAGCCCTGTGTCTGTAAGTATTTGACCTATTTTTTCAGGCGTATCATTTAGATCAATGTACGTCTTGAGCCAGTTTAAGGATATTTTCATATTGTACTCAGAATACTGTTAAGTTGAAGCGTGCAAAGTTAACTATTTTAACGATTTGATAGAGGGATTATAAATGGTTGTTTATTCCTCTGGTTACTTTGGCTTGTTACTCAAAATTTTAATCATAATGAACCTGTAAGAGATATGTTTAGCATACACAGGCACACTGTGATACGGATCAATGATATTATAAGGGCTTTGAAGGGGTGATCAATCCGTAAGGTAACTTTTTTCTCCAGCCGTGATAGCAATATCCAAAAGGTTTTCTTTTGGAGGAAACGGACAGCTGAAACCTGCTGAATACGCACAATATGGATTATATGCCAGGTTGAAATCCAGAATGATGGTTTTATCACCGGCATGATCTACATCCAGATAGCGCCCGGCACCATAAGTATCTATAGCACTGGTGGCATCTCCGAAAGCAAGAAATAATACATTTTCAGTAACATTTTCCAGAATGAGCAATTTGTTTTCTTTATCTAACAGAGGGAAAATAGCATATCCGTATTCAAGGTATTGCTCTTTTTTGCCATCGTTAGTTCCAAGTGTAATTATTTTAGGATTAGGGATAGGTTCAAAACGTCCTTTAACCTTAAAGGACTTATCTGCCGGGTAGTGATTCAATCCCTGGAAGGTAACACTATCTTTAGCAAATGGTGATTCATCCGAGTATCTCATAAATCTATCTTGCTCCTCCCGCTCTTTTTCTATGTACTCAGCATATTCTTCGGGGGTTTGATCACCTGAACCGGCATAAAAAACAATACCTCCAATAACGACCAATACAATAATCAATACAATCCTATTCCTTTTCATGCTCAAAGCAGATTTTCATCTGTAAAGCTAAAATACCCATTATCAGTAAATATCAAATGATCCAGGAGCGATACATCCAACGTTTTGCCGGCCTCTTTCATTTTTTGTGTAAGCCTTATATCTTGCTGGCTCGGCTTCAGATTTCCGGAAGGGTGATTATGGACCAATATAATGCCCGAAGCTAATTCTTCCAGGGCTGCTTTAAAAATGATTCTGGGATCTGCAACTGTACCTGATACACCTCCACTGCTTACGAGTTGTTTTTTAATGACAATATTACTCTTACTGAGCAAGACACACCAAAACTCTTCATGGGATAAATCCATAAGCTCTTGGCCCATTAGCTTATACACATCATTACTGCAGGTAATCTTGGGTTTTTTAGAAACCTCGGCCTCTTTTCGCCGGCGTCCCAATTCCATAGCTGCCACGATACCAATAGCTTTAGCTTCTCCTATACCTTTGAATTTTTTAAGATCGTTTACAGACAACTTTGCAAGCCGGTTAAGGTCATTTTCAATAGAACTTAGTATACCTTTGGCTACGTCGACTGCATTCAACGAGGGTGTACCTGAACCTATAATGATGGCGATAAGCTCTGCTTCTGACAAGGCCGATTTTCCCTTCAGGGAAAGCTTTTCTCTAGGACGATCTTCTTCTGCCCAATCTTTGATATTCAAATAGCGGTATGTCTTCATTAATTACCCAAATTTTTGCCTGATTTCTATAGTGTACAAATATGTGGTGAATGAGTATAAATTAAAAAGCCCTGCCATCATTGATGGCAGGGCTTTTTAATTTATAAGATTAAATGCTACAGGATCTGTCTTCTATGCCAGACCGTTTACATATTTAGTGAGTTTCGACTTGTTGTGAGCTGCTTTATTCTTGTGAATAATGTTTTTCTTAGCCAACTTGTCAATCATTGAAACAACTTTCTTTAACAGTTCGGATGCTTCACTTTTGTCAGTAGTCTGGCCCAGTTGTTTAATATAGGTTCTTGTGGTCTTATGTTGGTACCTGTTTCGTAACCTCTTCGCATTATTAGACCTGATCCTTTTTAGTGCTGATTTATGATTTGCCATATCCGGTTTATTTCAACTGCTCTTTAATTTTGAGTGTGCAAAGTTAAGGGTAATTATTTTATTTGCAAAACTGAACCTTTTAATATTTAATGTAAATCAGTACTTAAACAATTCAAAGAAGCCACCTTGACCCGATATCTCGTAGTTACGCTAATTTGCTTAAGCCTTCCCATCAAAGCCAATTTTTGGGGGTTTTATGCTCATCAAATGATCAACCGTATGGCAGTATTTACCTTGCCACCCGAAATGATCGGTTTCTATAAACACCATGTTCAATATCTTTCTGAAAATGCTGTGAATCCGGACAAGCGTCGATATGCTGTGGAAGAAGAAGCTGCACGTCATTACATTGATATAGATGTTTACGGAGATAGTGCTGTTTATCATATGCCCAGATACTGGAAAGATGCAGTACAAAGGTACCCGGAGGATACATTGAAAATGTACGGCATTGTGCCCTGGTATGTGAATAAAATGCGATACAGACTGACAGATGCTATGAGAGTTCGTGATGCTGCTTCAATATTGCGTTTATCGGCTGAGTTGGGTCATTATGTTGCGGATGCCAATGTGCCTCTACATACTACGGAAAATTATAATGGTCAGCTGACCGGTCAAAAAGGCATTCACGGTTTGTGGGAGTCGCGTTTGACAGAACTGTTTGCAACGGAATATGACTTTTTTGTAGGGAAAGCGAGTTATCTCGAACGACCTCAAGTAACCATATGGAATGCTGTCATCCAAGCGCATGAGGCACTGGATTCTGTGCTGTTTTTTGAAAAAGAGCTTACAACAAAATTTGGACCGGACAAAAAATATGGATATGAAACGCGTGGTAACCAAACTATAAAGACCTATTCATATAAATTTTCCCAGGCATATCATCGTGTATTGAATGGTATGGTTGAACGTCAGATGCTGCGTTCTGTGAAAATGACCGGCGATTTTTGGTATACCTGCTGGGTTGATGCTGGTCAGCCTGATTTGCAGGAAATGATAGATTTTGAATTTAGCGAAGAGGAATTAGCTCAGCGTTATAAAGAACTGGAAGAATGGAAGAAGAGACGCTTAAAGAGTAAAAGAAAACATGAAAGTGGGGTTGATCTATGAGCTTTCAACCTATTTGAAAGCTCATAGATAAGACATTTATTCTTCCGCTATGGTACTGTCAGATGCTTCGGTGACAGGTTCCATCACTTCAGCTGTCGGCACGGGTTTGGCTTCAGCGATTTGTTTGAGATCGCTCAGACCTTTTTCAAACATTGGCATCATTTCCTCATTTACGTCCATAAGCCCCATAAAGAACCTACCTACCTGGTCAATGTCCTTATAATTGTAACCCCATACCACTTTAGTACCATTCTCTGCAGGTTCCAGGTTGAGATAACTGCTGAAGTTTCCATTAAAGCCTTCAAACTTCATTTGGGTTTTAATGCTTTTGTTTTCAACGGCTTCTATTATTTTAAGACTACCTATACCTAATTCGGGGTTTTCAGAGCTCCATTTTGAGGTAGCGCCTACACCTTCTTCCGGCCCTTCATATGTATATGCCCCAGGGTCCATGGCATACCAGGGTGACCAGGCATCCAGCTTTTTTATATTTACAGCTTCTTCATAAATGGTTTCCGGAGAGGCTGATATGACGATAGAGCTTTCCAGGTTTCCTTCAGCAGGTTGTCCTGAAGAAACGATAAAAAATGTGGCGGCAAAAATAACCACAACCACAGCCAGGATGATTCCAATAACTTTTAATACTTTCATTTTCAAATAGTTTTGGTTGGACTACAAGTTAATATCAAAAAACTAAGCCTGCAATACCCCTGATGAGGTGACTGTATATCCCATATGAACGATATAAACAACCTTTTCCAATATGACCTCAGTACTTGAAGCAAACATTACGACTCTCTTGCTCTATTCTTATTAGTTTTGTTCTATGAATTATCTGTCAGTTGATCAACTTTCCAAATCCTTTGGAGAGCGTACTTTATTTGAGAATATTTCTTTTGGACTCAGTCAGGGGCAAAAGATTGCGCTTGTAGGTGTAAATGGTAGTGGTAAGTCCACTTTACTTAAGATATTGGCCGGCATAGATAGTCCGGATCGTGGTCAGGTGGTGATTAATAGTGAGGTAAAGTTGGCTTACCTTGGGCAGCAACCGGATTTTGAACCTGATCTAACTATTTTAGAAGCTATACTTGCCGGCGATGATGCTGTATCACAGTTGATAAAAAAATATGAATACCACGTAGCGCGAGTTGATACTGATGCTGAAAGTGCAGAGAAGCTGACTGTACTCATAGAGCAAATGGAAGAGGCGGATGCCTGGAATTATGAAAGTCAGTTAAAAGAAATACTTGGTAAAGTAGGCATTCACAATCTGGAGCAAAAGATAGGCGAGCTTTCCGGAGGGCAGAAAAAGCGTGTAGGCCTGGCAAAGACATTAATAGAGAAGCCTGATCTCATCATATTAGATGAGCCTACAAACCATCTGGACCTGGCAGCCATAGAATGGTTAGAAAACTATTTTTCTTCTTCTCAATTGGCACTGATCATGGTTACACACGATCGTTATTTTCTGGATAACGTAACTACCGAGATTATTGAGCTCGAAAATGAGGGACTGTATCATTATCAGGGTAATTATGCCTATTTCCTTGAAAAGAAGACAGAGCGAGAACAAAATGCCCAAATAGAAAAGGATAAAGCCCGAAGTCAATATAAAAAAGAGCTGGAGTGGATACGCCGGCAGCCAAAAGCACGAGGAACAAAAGCTAAATACAGGGTAGAGGCCTTTGATGACATAAAGAAACGCGCTCATGTAAACCTGGAAAAGTCGGATGTAGTGCTTCAGGTGAGTGACCGCCGTCAGGGAGGTAAGATAGTAGAGCTGGAAAAAGTGACAAAGGCTTTTAATGGTCAACAAGTGATCCAGTCATTTAGCTATATATTTAAGAAAGGAGAGAAAATAGGTATAGTCGGTGAAAATGGCAGTGGTAAGTCTACTTTTCTTAATCTGATCAATCAAAAAATTATGCCTGACTCAGGTGAGGTGATACTTGGTCAGACCACTCTTATAGGGTATTATGAGCAAAAGGAACCTGACTTTCAGGCTGGACTTAAAGTAATTGATGTCGTTAAAGAGATTGCCGAAATAGTGAGCCTGTCGGACGGAAGCACCGTTTCTGCATCAAAATTCCTGACCCTGTTTAATTTTTCCGTAAAAGCCCAATATGATTATGTGGACAAGCTCAGTGGGGGAGAAAAGCGTAGGCTTCAGTTACTGCTGGTACTTATACGCAATCCTAATTTTTTGATCTTGGATGAGCCGACGAATGATCTGGATTTGATTACACTCCGTGTGCTGGAAGATTTTCTGGCTGGTTTTAAAGGATGTGTGATCATCGTTTCTCATGATCGTTATTTTATGGATCGTCTGGTTGAACAGCTTTTTGTATTTGAGAAAGGTAAAGCTATCCGACCCTTTACCGGAAATTATTCTGACTACAGGCAAGCAGAACGTCACTCTACAGAAAAAACTGTAGTAGAAGCCACCCGGGAGGTAAAGGAACGGGTAAAAACGGAGGCAAGAAAAATGTCTTTCAAGGAAAAAAGAGAACTCGAAGAAATTGAAAAAGAGCTGGAAACGATAAATGGCGAAAAAGAAAGATTAATAATTATGCTTAACTCAGGTGAAGGTGATCATGCGTTATTGGCTCAATGGGGGAAAGAACTAAAAATGCTGGAAGATAAAATTGATACAAAAGAGATGCGATGGCTCGAACTTTCAGAGTTAGAATAAATCTTACAACTATCTTATAACCATACCTTTAAATCTTAACCTCTGCCTCAGTTACGTCCAATGGATCATTGCATTCATCCAGTAATGTTAGCTGGGTCTTGTTCAGTACAGGGTGTATAAAACGGGGGGCCAGTTCTACCAATGGTACTAAAGTAAAGCGCCTTTCAGGAATGCCTGGGTGCGGAAGTTGCAATGTAACCGATGAAAGGATGGTTTGATGATAGTAAAGTATATCAATATCAATGATCCGGGCTCCCCATTTTTCCTTTCTTACCCTGCCTATTCTCTCTTCAATGGTAAGCAGTTCATGAAGCAGGAGTTCAGGAGATAAATTCGTGCGTACTTCTATAACCTGGTTATAAAAAGAAGGTTGGTCGGTTTTACCCCATGCAGCGGTTTCATAAATGGTAGACTGTCTTAAGACGGACGTTGGTGATTCCTTCATTAAGCGCAGATCAATTTCCTTTCTGGCAGAAGTCAGATTAGCCTTTTTATCAGCCAAATTGGAACCTAACAGTAGATATATTCCTTCCGTCATAATTGTGATCAAACTTAAAACAAATGGCGTTTAACTTATTAATTTTGAAGTTGATATTAAATGGAGAATTATGAGTTTTTTGAAAAATATGCTCTCTGCCTTAACGGCATTGATCATTTTTAGTGGATTAGTGCTAGTAGTGGTGGTAGGTATAGTAGGTGTAATTTCTTCGGAGGAACCTGTGACATTGGAATCTAATTCTATATTGCACTTAAAACTGAACAGACAGGTAGGTGAGCTCGAAAAGCAAAGCCCGTTAGAAGGTATATTTCCGGCGATAGCGGAGAACATTGGTCTGAAAGAATTGAAAGAAGCGATACTCAACGCCAAAGAAGACGATAAGATAAAAGGGATATTTTTGGAAACCCCGTTTATGATGTCGGGCATAGCTATAATAGAAGAAATACGGGATGCACTGATCGAATTTAAGGACTCTGGTAAGTTTGTGATATCCTATAGTGAGTTTTATACCGAGGGTGCTTATTACCTGGCTTCCGTGTCAGATAAAGTTTACATACACCCTGAAGGCGAACTGGAACTTAATGGATTAGCTGCTAATGTCACATTTTTTAAAGGAATGCTGGATAAACTTGAAGTAGAGCCCCAGGTATTCAGAGTGGGGGATTTTAAAAGTGCAGTAGAGCCTTTTTTAAGAACAGATATGAGTCCGGAAAACAGGTTGCAGTTGGAATCCATACTTAATTCTATTAATGATCATGTGCTGAGTAACATTGCTGAATCCCGTGGGATGGAATTGGAACAAGTTAAAAATATTTCCAATAAAATGCTTATACGTAATGCGCAGGATGCCAAGCGTGTAAATATCATTGATGACACCTACTATCTTGATCAGGTGTATAACGAGTTGAAGCAGTTGACTGGACTGGAAAAAGAAGATGAATTAGAAATCATTAACTATGATAAATACAAAAAGACTTTTTCCAGCTATGTTAACTCCAAAAATGTAGTAGCAGTTATCGTTGCTTCGGGTGATATTATTTCAGGCAAGGGAGATGACAACACGGTTGGGTCGGATAAATTTGCCAAAGAGATCAGGAAGGCACGTGAAAATGATAAAGTAAAAGCTATAGTAATGCGTATTAATTCTCCGGGGGGTAGTTTCATAGCGTCGGATGTTATGTGGAGGGAGATAAAACTGGCGGCACAAGAAAAGCCTGTTATAGCTTCCATGTCAGATGTGGCAGCATCTGGTGGTTATTACTTGGCCATGGCTTGTGATACCATACTGGCCCAGCCAAATACTATTACCGGATCAATCGGTATATTTTCCGTTATATTCAATGCGCAGGGTTTTTTGAATAATAAATTAGGCATTACAACGGAGGAAGTAGCTACTGGTGAGATATCCACACTCTATACCATGAGTAAACCACTTTCTGAGGAACAGCAAAGAATTATTCAAAAGAACACGGACGAAGGTTACGAAACGTTCATCTCAAAGGCTGCAGAAGGGAGACGGATGAGCCCGGATGCGATTAAGGTGATTGCGTCCGGCAGGGTATGGACTGGCGAGCAGGCGTTAAACAATGGATTAGTAGATATATTGGGAGGTATAGATGATGCGATCACCTTGGCAGCAGAAAAGTCCGGTGTTAACGAGGATTATAAAGTTAAATATTACCCCCGGCAAAAGCCGTTCATTGAACAATTATTAAGTGATCTTGAAGGAGAAACAAAGACCAGGATGATGCAGGAGCAACTAGGTCAGTTTTATCCCTATTTAAAACAATACGATAAGATCAAAAACCTTCAGGGCCTGCAAAGCAGGCTGCCATTTGATATGACAATACAATGATGAAGGTCATAGGCTTGGTCAGGGAATTATGCTTTTGATCATGTGTATTTCAAAAGGAATGTAATTAGATTTGAAACTATGAGTAGTATTAGAAATAACTGGACAAAAGAAGAGGTAGCAGAGATCTACCACTCGCCTATTATGGAGCTGATTTACAGAGCAGCTACCGTACACAGAGAATATAATGATGCAAGTGAGGTACAGGTATGCACACTGTTGTCAGTAAAGACAGGTGGGTGTCCGGAAGACTGTTCTTATTGCCCGCAGGCAGCCAGGTATAATACCGACGTTCAGGTTCATAAGCTATTGGATACCCAGGAGGTACTTGGTAGAGCCCTTGAAGCTAAAGAAGCCGGTAGTACACGCTTTTGTATGGGAGCAGCCTGGAGAGCAATTCGTGACAACCGTGATTTTGACAGTGTGTTGGAAATGGTGAAAAGTGTGAATTCCATTGGTATGGAGGTTTGCTGTACGTTAGGAATGCTTACGGAAGAGCAAGCTACAAAACTGAAGGAAGCAGGCCTGTATGCCTACAACCATAACCTGGACACCAGTGAAGAACATTATGATACGATTATCAGTACCCGTACTTACAATGACCGTTTAGACACCCTGGAAAACGTAAGGAAGGCAGATATTTCTGTTTGTTCAGGGGGTATTATAGGTCTCGGAGAAAAGGAAGAAGACCGGATCAGTATGTTACTCACCTTAGTGAACTTACCACAACATCCAGAATCGGTGCCTGTCAATGCACTCGTTCCTGTTGAAGGAACACCATTGGAAGACCAGCCACGTGTGAGCGTATGGGAGATGGTACGTATGATAGCCACAGCACGCATACTGATGCCAAAATCCATGGTACGACTTTCTGCCGGAAGAGTTATGATGGACCTGGAAGAACAAGCATTGTGTTTTATGGCCGGTGCTAACTCAATATTTGCCGGAGATAAGTTACTTACTACTCCTAATCCGAAAGTAGTAAAAGACCAGGAAATGTTTCAGGTACTTAATCTTAAGCCGAGGAAATCTTTTAAAAATGAAAAGGAGCCTGTATTGGAATCTTGATTTCTAGAGAAGTTTATACATACCCTGAGTCTTATAACTTATCATACGACTCAGGGTTTTACTACCTAATGGTGAACTCAGTTCAGCCCACCACTATTACCATTGCTTTAGATTTTCTGTCCTCCGCTCATTCGTTTGCGTTCGTTTTCATCCAGGTAGATCTTCCTCATTCGTATAGATTTAGGCGTGATTTCCAGGTACTCATCTTTTTGGATGTATTCCATTCCTTCCTCAAGGGAGAATTTCCTTGGAGGAACAATCTTCGCGTTTGAATCCGAACCTGAAGCGCGCATGTTGGTGAGCTTTTTTCCCTTCTGAACATTTACCACCAGGTCATTATCCCTGGAGTGTTCACCTATCACCTGACCTGTATACAAATCTATACCTGGTTCTACAAAAAATATACCTCTGTCCTGGAGTTTATCGAGCGTGTAGGGTGTAGCCGGACCTGACTCCATAGAAATCAGAGACCCATTAATACGTCCGGGGATATCGCCCTTGAAGGGCGCATATTCTTTAAAGCGGTGAGTCATAATAGCCTCTCCACCTGTAGCTGTCAGCACATTATTTCTTAATCCAATTAATCCTCTTGCCGGAATATCAAATTCCAAATGCTGTAAATCGCCCTTGGGTTCCATGATGGTCATTTCTCCTTTTTTGGCGCTTACCAGCTCAATTACTTTTCCCGAAGTCTCTTCCGGTACATCGACTACCAAGTGTTCAATCGGCTCATGCTTTACTCCGTCGACTTCTTTGATCAGAACCTGAGGTTGACCAACCTGAAGTTCATAGCCTTCCCTTCTCATGGTTTCTATAAGCACGGATAAATGCAATATACCACGTCCAAATACGTTAAAACGATCTTCTGAGTCAGTTTCTTCAACACGCAGAGCGAGGTTTTTTTCAGTTTCTTTAAACAGTCTCTCTCTAAGATGCCTTGAAGTAACAAACTTGCCCTCTTTACCAAAGAATGGTGAGTTGTTAATGGTAAATAACATACTCATTGTTGGCTCATCTATAGCGATCCGTGGTAGTGGTTCAGGATTTTCAAAATCTGTGACTGTATCACCTAAGTCGAAATCCTCAACGCCAACAAGTGCACATATTTCACCTGAGGCAGCTTCAGGCACCTTTACCTTTCCAAGCCCTTCAAAAATATGTACTTCCTTTATTTTTATTCGTTTCAGTTTGTCATCTTTCTTACTCAATCCCAGGGTAGCCCCTTCTTTTATGACACCCTGACTAATCCGGCCTATGGCAATACGGCCAACGTAAGAGGAGAAGTCCAGTGAGGTGATCTGCATTTGGGGTACCCCGTCTTTCTGAGGTGCAGGCGGAATATGTTTTATTATAGCGTCCAGTAAAGGAAAAATCGTATCGGTAGGTTTGTTCCAGTCATCGCTCATCCAACCTTGCTTGGATGAGCCGTAAAGTGTAGGGAAATCTAACTGATCTTCCGTGGCATCGAGATTAAACATTAAGTCAAAAACCTGTTCATGGACCTCATCAGGACGACAATTTTCCTTATCGACTTTATTAACAACTACAATAGGTTTCAACCCTAAAGCCAACGCTTTGCTCAATACAAAACGTGTTTGGGGCATAGGTCCTTCGAAAGCATCGACCAAGAGTAGAACACCATCAGACATTTTGAGCACACGCTCTACCTCACCTCCAAAGTCGGCGTGGCCGGGGGTATCGATTATATTGATTTTGACATCATTATAACGAACAGAAACATTCTTTGAAACGATTGTGATACCTCGCTCTTTTTCTAAATCTTCATTGTCAAGAATAAGCTCTCCTGATTCCTGATTTTCCCTTAAGATTTTAGAAGCATGGATGATTTGATCTACCAGCGTAGTTTTGCCGTGGTCAACGTGGGCAATAATAGCCACGTTTCTGATGTTTTGCATAGTGTATATTTAAGCAGCAAAGCTACTAAAGTCTGGCAAAATTTATAGTGTAGGTCTGGGATAGTTTTTACGGTCTGTAAAGCGGGGTAAAGTAGCTTTTTTTTGCCTGGAAAATGGTGTCGATCTAATTTTTTCAGATCGAATAAAACTTTTGAATAGGTAACCGCAGGGTGTTACAAAAGCATGTAAGTTTTGCTTTCGAAATTGCACATTGGCGGGATATATATTGAGAAAAGGACTAAAACTTATATGACTCCAGGGCTATAAGTCGTTTATAATTAGTTATATAGGTGCTTTTTTTTAAATGTATGATTGAATATAACTATTTCTACATTGATGAGTAACTTGTAGGATTTTATGCCATTCTAAACAATATGAATTCAATATGCATTGCCTTTCAAAGAATAAAACGGTGAAATCAAAGTGAAATTCATAAGTTATACCGTCTTAGGCAATACGTGCGTTATATCATGGACGACTTCATTTGGCATTTTGAAAAACCACCATGGTTTTCCATAGATACATGAATATCCAGGTTTCATCGCCTTGTTATTATTTAATTATGAATACTAACAAGAACTTTTTAACTCCATCTATTTTTGTCATATTAAAATCCTGATATTAAAGGAATTAATAAGCCTAGAATGAATCTTCATCCTCAGCAACAAAACCTGGTAATGCTCTTTCTTGCTTGCTGTCGATAGATTGATTTTTATTATTGGCTCGCTCTCCTTTGTTAATTATTGTAAATGCAAATGATAGGGCTACAGCCATAGAAACAAGGGCAATTATTAATTTAGATTTCATAGTTTTAGTATTTAAATAAGTTGTTAATTTTTACCAGTTTTCATCGTGAACAGTGACGCCTGTGGCATCTGATCTCGACGTAGAAGGTTCGATTGCTTCTTCAGAGCAAGAAGAGAAGCCGATGGCAGTGATACAAAGAATAGTAAAGAGTATAATTTTGGTTTTCATATTTTTAAGGTTTATAAGGTTAGTTTTTACCAGTTTTCATCGTGAACGGTGACGCCTGTGGCATCCGAAGTAGATGTAGAAGGTTCGATCGCTTCCTCTGAACACGAGGAGAAGCCGATAGCAGTGATACTGAGAATTGTAAGGAGTATAATTTTAGTTTTCATATTTTTGGTTTAATAATTTGAAAGAGAAAAGTTTACCAGTTTTCATCGTGAACAGTGACGCCGGTAGCATCTGAAGTTGATGTTGATGGTTCTACTGCCTCTTCTGAACAACTGGAGACAATGGTGATAGTTAATACAAGAAAGGCGAATGTTAATGTTCTTTTCATTTTATTGGTTTTAGCTGGTTATTTAACTATTATTCACTTTGAAATTTTTATCATCTCTTACAAGTTGTCAAATGTGGACATCGAAATAAGTTGAAATGATTTGATACGAAGGTCATTCTTTTTTTGTACATATATGAAGCAATATTTGAGCTATCATTACGCATGTTTAGTAAACACATCATTTGTTTAATAAGCTTCTTCGTCTTAAGCTCCATTTTAGCAGCTGGTGTTCTGCTTGGTCAGAATAAAAAGCCTGCGGCAGACGAAGCCTTTAAGAAGTTTGTTTCATACAGACAAACGGACTTGGATAGTGCCTTATATTATGCTGAAGTTGCGTTGAATCTTGGCTATGAATCTCAAGACAGCATGATGGTGGTTCGGGCGGAACGAGCAGTCGGCTGGATATACCAAAAGAAAGGTGATTTTGAGCAAGCAATCAAGCATTATTCAATCAGTTTGCAAGTGGCTAAAAATAATGGGTTTGAAGACAGGGTAATCTATGCATTAAATAGTTTGGGTATTATCCATTATGAAAATGGTGAATATGATCAGGCCCTCGTCTATCACCTGGAGTCCCTGGGTTTACGTGAACGTCAAGGTAACAAATTGGATGTAGCTATATCAGCTAACAATATCGGCTTGATCTATTATCAAATCCGCAATTACGTGTTAGCGGCAGATTACCTGACGCGATCCGTTAGCCTGTACAGAGAAGCTAAACCCGGTAGTGAATTACCGGCCTTAGTCAATTTGGCCCTGTGTATGACTTCTTTAAACAGACATGATCAAGCGCTGCAATATTACGAGGAGGCGCTGGACCTTTGTGAAAATGAATGTGGTGAAAATATAGCCTTTGAATCGTACAGAGGTATTGGATTAAGTCATTATGCCAATGGAGATCAGAAATTGGCCAGGGAATATTTTTTGAAAGCGCTTAAAATTGCTCGGGAGTATGACTTGAAGATCAGAATAACTTCTGTACTCTATAATCTGGCCAGGCTGGATGTAGATATGGGTAAAATGGATAGTGCTTTGGTAAAGGTGTGGGAAGGTCAGGAAATAGCAAGTAAACATAATTATAAGCACTGGAGTAGTAAGAATTATGGACTGTTAGCCAGGATCTATGCTCTGGAAGAAGACTTTGAGTTAGCCTATAAGTATCAAACGATAAATGATTCCTTAAAAAATCTGATCATTAATGAAGATGTTATCATTCGGATGGCCAGTAGTCAGGCCAATTATCAGGAACGAGAGAATCTTGAAACTATCCAATCACAGGATGAAGAAATTTCCAGGAGGACAACGTTGCTCGCCCTGTTCGCGATCATCATTGTTTTAATCACTGTTATACTGGTCATTTTGTATCGTGTTAATAAATTAAGAAAGAAAATTAACCGGCAATTGTCTGATGCCAATGCAATAATTGAAACTAAAAATAAAGAGCTGAACGACATTAACAGTGTATTAGAAGAAAAAGTTAAGGAACGGACCAAGGAACTAAAAGAAACCAACGAGGCCTTATTACAGTCCAATATAGATCTGGATAACTTTATATATAAGACTTCTCATGATATCCGTGGTCCACTGGCTACGTTGCAAGGTATGTGCAATGTAGCGTTGATCGATATAGATGATGCCCAGTCATTGGACTATTTTCAAAAGATTGGAATGACTGCTAATCGGTTAAATGTTATCCTTTCAAAACTTTTGATTATTAATCAAATCAATAACTCTTTAATCACACTTCACGAAATTGATATCAGAAAAGTGGTGAAAGACATCCTGAAAGAATATAAAAAGGAGTTGGTCGCAAAATATATTAAGGTAGAAAATAAGATTGAAGAAGTTCCTGCTTTCAAATCAGATGATGCATTGGTCAAGATTATTTTGAACAATCTGATCTCAAATGCCTCTAAGTTCTACAACAGTTCGGACCGAATAGAATCTTGGATCAAAATAGAGGCCACAAGGCTTAATGGTCGTGTAGAGCTTAAGGTGATAGATAATGGTATTGGAATTGATGATAAGGTGGCGGGTAAGATCTTTGATATTTTTTCTAAAGCCTCAGAGGTGTCCGATAGTGCTGGCCTGGGCTTATACCTGGTCAGGCTGGCAGTAGAAAAGCTGAGGGGTACGATTAATCACTCAAAAACAAGAGAAGGACATACTCAGTTTACCGTAGGTCTTCCAATGGGATAGTTCTGCGTTCAATGTATGAAAAAGGTCAGTCCATAATATGAACCGGCCTTCTTAAATTTACGGCTGAGATTGACTGACTATTTTCTCTTATATATTTCCTTTTCGCCTTCTTCCATTAATATCAAATTTAGAAGCAGTAACATCAAAATATCCATCTGCTTTGTTGCCGTTAACATCCAATAACTGGATATAAGCACCGGCTATTATACTCGTTGATGAAAACGTTATGTCAAAACCCGAGGTGAGAAAGCCTTCCTGATTACAAAACATTCACTTTTTATATTTCACTCAATTTGTTTTCGAATCACATATCTTTGCCCATTCAAATTGGAAACCAGGATGTCAGAGAATAGTTATAACCGATATACCATTACCGCTGCTTTACCTTATGCTAACGGGCCGGTTCACATAGGTCATTTAGCAGGAGTTTATGTGCCTGCAGATATATACGTTCGCTATTTGCGTAGCCGCGGCAGAGATGTGGCATTTGTTTGTGGGTCTGATGAGCATGGTGTGGCTATCACGCTTAAAGCAAGAAAAGAGGGGGTTACCCCACAGGAAGTAGTGGATGAGTACCATGAGATTATAAAAGACTCCTTTGAACAGTTTGGAATCTCTTTCAATGTTTATTCCCGAACCTCTGCTCAAGTACATCATGAGACTTCTTCGCAACTGTTTAAAAAGCTCTTTGATCAGGGAGTCTTTAAAGAGAAAACCTCATCACAATATTATGATGAAGAGGCAGGGCAATTTCTTGCAGACCGTTATATTATAGGTACTTGTCCTAATTGTAATTACGATCAGGCTTATGGTGATCAATGTGAAAAATGTGGTTCTTCATTGAGTCCTTCAGAGCTGATAAAACCCAAATCTGCCTTGAGCGGGGGGGAACCGGTTCGTAAGGAAACCACACACTGGTACCTGCCTATGGAGAATTATGAGAACTGGTTACGTCAGTGGATATTGGAAGATCATAAAGAATGGAAAGCCAATGTCTATGGACAGTGTAAGTCATGGCTGGATGCAGGTCTTCGACCCAGAGCAATGACCCGGGATTTGGATTGGGGAGTAAAAGTGCCGGTAGAAGGGGCCGATGGGAAGGTGCTTTACGTTTGGTTTGACGCGCCTATTGGGTATATATCTGCTACTAAAGAATGGGCCCGGAGTCATGGGAAAGATTGGGAGCCTTATTGGAAAGCAAAGGATACACGACTGATACATTTTATTGGAAAGGATAACATTGTATTTCATTGTATTATATTTCCGAGTATTCTAAAAGCAGAAGGCAGTTATATTTTACCTGATAATGTGCCTGCTAATGAATTTCTTAACCTGGAAGGAGACAAGATCAGCACTTCGCGCAACTGGGCCGTCTGGCTGCACGAATATTTGGAAGAGCTACCGGGCAAGGAGGATGTACTTAGATATACATTGTGTGCCAATGCGCCTGAAACGAAAGATAATGATTTTACATGGAAAGATTTCCAGGCCAGGAATAATAACGAATTGGTGGCCATTTATGGTAATTTTATTAACAGGGCGCTGGTACTTACTCATAAGTATTATAATGGAAAGATACCCGAACGACGCGAACTTTTTGACATAGACACAGAAGCTATTAACCGGGTAAAAGAAACCCCTGAAAGGATCGCAAAAGCGTTAGAAGCCTTCAAGTTCAGAGATGGCCTGAATGAATTTATTGACCTGGCGAGGACAGGAAATAAATACCTGGCTGATACCGAACCCTGGAAGATGATAAAAGATAATCCTGAACGTGTTCACACTATTTTAAATATTGCGCTTCAAATAGCCGCAAATCTGGCCATATTGGGAGAACCATTTTTGCCTAAAACGTCATTAAAACTCCTAAATATTCTGAGAACTCCCATTAGTAACTGGGACAGTGCTGGTGGGGCAGAATTGTTGATGGCAGGACATCAACTCGGTGAGGTGGAGCTACTATTTGAGAAAATAGAAGATCACGTAATAGCAGCTCAAATTCAAAAACTACAAAATACCAAAGATCAGAACGCACAGGCGGAAGTACCTGTTAAAGCCCCCAAACCGGGAATTACATATGATGACTTTTCTAAGTTAGACATCCGGATAGGTACTGTACTTACTGCAGAAGCTATGCCCAAGTCTAAAAAACTGTTGAAACTGCTCGTTGATACCGGAATAGACAAAAGAACTATTCTGAGTGGAATAGCACAGCACTACGGTCCTGAGGAGATCATTGGTAAGCAGGTTAGTGTGTTGGTTAACCTGGCCCCCAGGAAAATGATGGGTATTGAGTCGCAGGGAATGATATTAATGGCTGAAGACTCATCGGGAGATTTGAAATTTGTATTGCCCTCAGAAACAGTGGATAATGGTGCTATGGTTAGTTAACCTTGCTGGTGTTTAGCTGTTTTTTCTTCGAATGTGATATCTGAACCGTTCCTGATATGGAGCTTAATATTTACGATCAATTCTTCAGCCCCGGCTTCAATAGATGCGCGCTGAGCACGTTCCAGTAAAGCAAGTACTTTGCCGTATTCACCTTCTATCACTGTTTCCATAGGTGTAACGATATATTTCAATCCTGAATCTTTGATCACATCGATAGCTGCGTCAATCAGTGGGTAATAATCTTTCAGGGTAGTTTTGGGGATTATCTGTATAGCTGCGTTGATTGTATTTTCCATATGTTGTTTCTGATGCTAATCGTTGAACTGACCCATTGTTCTTTCTATTCCAGCAGTACAAAAAGAAAATATCATCTCAATTGCTTTATCCATTTTAAAGGGCAATTCTTCAAATTCATGCTTGGTGAAATTACTCAGTACATAATCTGCTTGTCTGCCTCTTGGGAAGTCATCTCCTACACCAAATTTAAGCCTGGGGTAATCCTGCCCTCCTGTAAGTTGTTCAATGTTTTTCAGACCATTGTGTCCGGCCGAGGAGCCTTTGGCACGCATTCTTAAATTGCCAAATGGTAGTGCAATTTCATCTACAATTACCAATAAGTTTTCTTTTGGTACTTTCAGTTCTTTTAGCCAATAATTGAGCGCTTTCCCACTTAGATTCATAAAGGTCGTGGGTTTTATAAGGTGAATATGCCGTCCCTTGTACTTTATATCGGCTTTATCTGCATAGCGATTGTGTTCAAAAGATGTATTATGCTCGTCTGCCAGACGGTCCAGGACCAGGAAGCCTATGTTGTGACGCGTTAGCTCATATTCTATGCCTATGTTGCCTAAGCCAGCTACTAAATATTTCATCTTTTTAATTATGAGGTTAAAAATAGTCTATAAACAAAAAAATCCTGCTCGATCAGAGCAGGATTTAACTTTTCATATGACTGCTATTTATTCGTCGCCGCCTTCAGGAGTTGCAGCTTCTTCCACCTCTTCTCCTACTCCGTCTTCTTCTTCATCTGTTTTACCTCTAAGTGCTCTCGGTACCTCTACCACGGCTACGGAAGCAATCGATGAATCAAGTATTTCAAAATTGCTGACTTCAATTTCGTTGACCTTTACAGCTCTGCCAAAGTCCAGTTTACCTAAATCTACAACAATATGTTCAGGCATATCTTTAGGCAATGCCAACACCCTCAGATGTCTCCTTTTCTTAATGAGTGTTCCACCTTTAGCTACACCTGGTGATGTGCCTTCAAAGTGAACAGGGATATCCATTTTCAGTTTTTTGCCTTCAAAGATCTGTAGAAAATCTACATGAAGGATTACTTCACTTACAGGATGGAACTGTATATCTTGAAGTACAGCCTGAAACTCTTTACCTTCTATGTTCAAATGAACAAAATGGGCTTCATCAGTATATACCAACTCTCTGAAAAGAATCATTGGAGCTGAAAAATGAATTTGCTCATCACCTCCGTATAAAACGCAAGGTACCTGGCTGTCAGCTCTAAGTCTCTTGGCTTCTGATTTGCCGAGATTTGCTCTTTTAAACCCTATAATCTCAACTGTTTTCATAATTATAAATTTGGTTACTATTAAATATTGATATTATTTCTGTATAAAAAGTGAGCTGATTGAACCGTGTGTGTGCACATTACGTATCGCTTTTGCGAATAGATCACATAGTGTCAAAACTCTGATTTTATCGGACTTTCCTTTTAAAGGAATACTATCTGAAACAACCAATTCTTCCAGAACAGAGTTATTCAGATTTTCATAGGCTTTTCCTGATAATACAGGATGCGTTACAACCGCTCTCACCGAGTTGGCCCCGTTTTCTTTAATTAATGCCGCTGCTTTACACATCGTCCCACCGGTATCTATAAGGTCATCTACCAGTACTACGTCTTTACCCTTCACATCACCTATTAAACGCATCGAAGCTACTTCATTTGCTCTTTCTCTATACTTATCGCATACCACTAATTCTGCGCTGAAAAATTTAGCAAAGCTTCTGGTTCTCTTCACTCCACCTACATCAGGAGAAGCAAAAATGAGGTTTTCAAGATTTAATGATCGAAGATAAGGTACAAAAATCGCTGTGCCGTCCAGGTGGTCAACGGGTATATCAAAGAACCCTTGAATTTGATCCGCATGGAGATCGCACGTCATGATGCGATGAGCGCCGGCAGCGGATAATAGGTTGGCCATTAACTTAGCCGCTATAGCTACACGTGGCTTATCTTTTCTATCTTGTCGTGCGTATCCAAAATAAGGGACAACGATAGTGACATATTTGGCGCTGGCCCTCTTGGCAGCGTCTATCATGAGCAAGAGCTCTACAAGGTTGTCAGAAGGCCCGAAAGTAGATTGTATGATAAATACATCACACCCTCTTACAGATTCAGCAAAATACGGAGCCATTTCTCCATCACTGAAAACCTGTAACGTTGCTTCGCCTAAAGGCTTTCCGTAAGCATTAGCTATTTGTTCTGATAAATAGGTTGTGGCACTTCCTGAAAATATTTTTACTGATGACATAACCGTTGTAGAAAACCCAAAATAAACCGGGGCAAGCTCAAGCTTACCCCGGTTTTATTTTAAAACACTTACATGTTTCTCAAAAAAACAGTCTCTTAAAGTTGCCCGACTAGGGCTCGAACCTAGACTCTTCTGAACCAAAATCAGACGTGTTGCCAGTTACACCATCGGGCATTAATATCTTTCCTGATTTTTTGAGGTGGCAAATTTAAAAATTAATTTGCTAAAATCTAAAGAGCAGAATGAAAAATAATTCTAGTTAGCCAATTGTGCTCGCTTCTTTTGTTCTTCAATGAAACCATCAGCGAAAAACTGGTATTTATTGAGGATTGACTTGACGGCATTACGTACCTCCTGGTAGTTATCGAAGTTGAGTTTTGAGTATTCATCGGTAGCATATCCTTGCCATATTGAAGAATTTTGCTTCCTGTCAAATACCTGGATCAGCAATGTGCCCTGGTCAAGATTGAATTTGAGTTGATTATAATCTAAATCACGGTCCCGGCTTTTCATCCAATCATTAATGTCAGGTTGATCATAACCCCTGAATTTAAGACTGTCATAAAATACAGCATAGTTTAAAAGAAGGTCTGGCTTATTCTTCTTTCGCTTGTAACCCAAGAACTTCATATGCTGGGCAATAGAAGACTTTACAAGTGTTGTATCAGAACCCAATAACGTATTGCTTACAATGAAATCGTAAGATTTGTATTTATTGAATCGCCCCTTGTAGCTATAATCGTATTCTACGGGGAGTTCTTTATAGCCGAAACATCCGGATAAGATCACAATAAGAGTCAGGTATAAAGGCTTTTTCATGTTATCACAATTTTAAACAGCTTATGAATTTACTGCAATTTTTCTTTATTAAGAAATGATGTTATGTCATTTTAACAACACTTGCCCTCTTTTGATTTTTTTCAACCCAATTTTTTGCATTTACAAAGGCTTCTATCCAGGGAGAAACCTCATCTTCTTTCCTAACTCTCGGATAGTCAGCCCAATTATATGGGTATAGTGATCTTTCAATATGAGGCATTATAGCCAGATGACGTCCATCAAATGAAGCTAAGGCCGCGGTAGAAAAATCTGAGCCGTTAGGGTTGCCGGGGTACTGTGAATAAGTATAATAACTTGCTATGTTGTAGTCCGAGATCTTTCCCGGTAATACAAAACGACCTTCACCATGGGCCAGCCATACCCCTAATCTACTACCTTCAAATGACTTTAACATTACTGAGTTGTTTTCAGGGATATCGAGGGTAAGGAAAGAAGATTCAAACTTGCCGGAGGCATTATGATGCATTTTAGGATGCTTCTCCAGACCGGGATATAGTAAGCCAAGCTCCATCATAAGTTGACATCCATTGCATACCCCCAGGCTCAGTGTATCTTCCCTGGCATAAAAGTTATCCAACGCCTGCTTAGCCTTGGGGTTATAGAGAAAAGCTCCAGCCCAGCCTTTTGAAGAACCCAGAACGTCGCTGTTAGAAAAGCCACCTACAAAAACAATGAAATTAACATCGGTAAGATCCTCACGTTCATTGATTAGATCAGTCATGTGCACATCTTTTACATCGAAGCCGGCCAAATGCATGACCCATGCCATTTCACGGTCCCCGTTAACGCCCTTTTCTCGAATAATAGCGGCTTTTATATTAGACCTCGATTTTCTTTTTGCATCTATGCCGTAGTCATTCAGTTTCCCTGAGAAATTTTCAGGAAAAACATAGTTCAGTGCCTGATGCTTGTAATTATCATATCTGGATTTAGCCAGTTCACTACCAGATTGACTACGGTCAAGCAAGTAAGAGGTTTTAAACCAGGTGTCTCTTAATTCATCTACGTTAAAATTATGTAATGTATCACCCGTTCCTATGCTGACTTTTCCGGTCTCTTCATAGGAGCCAATGACATAATAAGACAGGTTAGCAGAAGAAAATATCCTTTCTACCTCATCAAGCTTTTCAGTTTGAATAATTACCCCCGGTTTTTCGCTGAACAGTAATTTGATATGATCATTTTCTTCAAACTTTGATAAGTCTATTGTCATACCGGATTTAAGAGAAGGAAAGCACATTTCGAGCAATGCTGTAATCATGCCCCCGGCAGAAATATCATGACCGGATAATACAAGGTTTTGATTGATAGCCTGTTGCAAGCTTTCAAATGCCTTGATAAAGTAATCAGCATCAGATACCTGTGGGGTTTCATTACCTAATTGATTAATAACCTGGGCAAAAGAACTACCACCTAAATGGAAGTCGTCTTTTGTGAAATCAATATAGACCAGTACTGAACCATTCACCTTTTTCAAGTCAGGGCTGATGATTTTAGTCACATCTGAAACTTCGGCAGCGGAACTCACAATAACAGTACCTGGAGAATATACGGTTTTTCCGTCAGGATACTTTTGTGTCATAGAAAGGGAGTCTTTTCCTGTAGGTACATTAATACCTAATGCTATAGCAAAATCACTTAATGCTTTTACAGCTTCATAAAGGCGCGCATTTTCCCCTTTATTTTTTGCAGGCCACATCCAATTAGCACTTAATGATACCCCTTTTAAACCATGGGTTAAGGGGGCCCATACCAGGTTAGTAAGTGCTTCGGCTACCGACAGTTTTGACCCTGCCACAGGGTCTATCAATGCAGGTACCGGAGCATGACCAATAGAAGTGGCTACTCCTTTAAGACTGCTATAGTCAAGCATCATTACCCCTACATTATTCAGTGGTAGTTGTATCTCGCCGCATGTTTGCTGTTTGGCGACTTTACCCGTTACGGATCTATCTACTTTATTCGTTAACCAATCTTTGCAAGCAACAGCTTCTAACTGAAGCACTTGTTCAAGATAGACATAGAGTTTCGTTGAGTCGTAGTCTAACGCTTCAAATTGTTGATCATTCCGGCTGTCCTCTAACACCAATTTTGGTGAGGAACCAAACATATGAGAAAGGTTCCAGTCGATAGCGTTTTTACCGGTCTCTTTATTTTCAAAAACGAATTTACCGTCGTTGGTTACATCACCTACTACATACATAGGTGCCCGTTCACGTTCAGCAACTTGTTTAAGTACATCAAGATCTTTATCACGCATCACTAACCCCATGCGCTCTTGTGATTCATTACCGGCTATTTCTTTATCTGATAGGGTGGGATCACCTACTGGTAATGCATTTATATCAATTTTTCCTCCGGTTTCTTCTACCAGTTCGGAAAGACAATTTAAATGACCTCCGGCGCCATGGTCATGAATGGAAACGATTGGGTTTTCAGCACTTTCTTCCATTGCACGGATAGCATTCATAGCTCTTTTTTGCATTTCAGGGTTAGAACGTTGAATAGCGTTGAGTTCTATTGCATTGCCAAATTCTCCTGTAGCGACTGAAGAGACAGCGCTACCCCCCATGCCAATACGATAATTATCACCGCCGAGTATAACGATCTTATCTCCCTCTTTTGGGACTTCTTTTAGACTATCCTCTTTTTTGCCAAAACCAATACCACCGGCAAGCATAATAACCTTGTCAAAACCATGAAATTTATCCGCTTCTTCATGTTCAAAGGTTAATATACTCCCTGAGATAAGCGGTTGGCCAAATTTATTACCAAAGTCACTGGCCCCATCAGAAGCCTTTATTAAAATGTCCAGGGGTGTTTGATATAACCAGGGACGGGCTTTTGTCTTTTGTTCCCAGGACCGGTCCTTCTCAAGCCGCGAATAAGACGTCATATATACTGCCGTACCCGCCAAAGGCAGGCTGCCTTTACCACCGGCCAGACGATCACGTATCTCGCCTCCGGAGCCTGTAGCAGCACCGTTAAAAGGCTCTACCGTGGTAGGAAAATTATGAGTTTCTGCTTTAAGACTAATAACAGTTTCTATGTCTTTGGTCTCAAAGTAATCCGGTCGATGTTGAGTTTTAGGAGCAAACTGTTCTACTGTAGGCCCGGAAACAAAGGCTACATTATCCTTGTAAGCCGATACGATCAGGTTGTGATTTTCGACCGAAGTCTGTTTGATCATTTGGAATAATGAACGGTCCATTTCTTTGCCGTCAATAACAAATGTGCCATTGAATATCTTATGTCGGCAATGTTCAGAGTTAACCTGCGAAAAGCCAAATATTTCACTGTCAGTAAGCTTTCTGCCCAGTTGTTCACTCACAGAATTGAGATATTCTATTTCTTCCTTATTTAGCGCCAGTCCTTCCTGAGCATTGTAGGCGGCAATATCTTCAATTTCTATCACCGGTTCCGGAGCATGTGAAAGTGTGAATATTTCATGGTCAAGTCCTTCATAAATAACAGAAAGCATTGGATCATGTGGCACGTTTTTGCCATCTACCTGTACAAACTGTTCAATCCGATCTATACCCGAGATACCCATATTTTGACATATCTCAACTGCATTTGTACTCCACGGAGTGATCATTTCCTTCCTGGGTCCCATGAAATACCCTGTTATTTGGTCAGCCTTTTCAGGAGAAGCATTGCCAAATAACCATACCAGTTTGTTGACATCATTTTCGTTAATCGGAGCATTGGTTTTTACTGCATAAACCGAACTCATCGGGCCATGAAAGAACTGTATCATTTATTCCAATATAAGAAGTGTAAGTGGTTGTGCCACAAAAGTAGAGAAATACATAATAAATGAGGACTAAAATAATTTTTAAAGGTTATCCGTATGTTAATACGATCTATTTTATCCGATTTGGGTGTTTTTTTACCCAATTGCACCTAGTTGCATTGACTTTCATCCATTTTTTAGTTAAATCTTAAAGAGAAATCAAGGAATATATGGATTTTAATTTACCCAACGATCCTGGAATTTATGATGAGATGTTCGATCAGGCTGGAAAATGCCGCCCACACTATCAGAAGTTCAAAGATAAAATAAACGAAATATCAAGGAAGAGACTTAAACAACTTCAACATTCTACAGGGAAGTCTCAGCTTGCTATGGGTATGACATTCAATGTATACCATGACAAGCAAGGCCTTGAAAAAATATTACATTTGGATGTTGTACCAAGGATTATAAATGCCACAGACTGGAAGAAGCTGGAAATTGGTCTCCAACAGAGGATTGAGGCCATCAATTTATTCATCCAGGACATCTATAATGATCGAAAAATACTCAAGGATAAAGTTGTGCCTTCAGACCTTATCTTATCCAGTAAAGATTACCTGGAACCTTGCGTCGGTTTCACTCCTCCTAAAGGCATTTGGTGTCATATTACAGGTACTGATTTAGTACGGGATAAGGATGGAGAGTTTTACGTTCTTGAAGACAACCTCCGTTGTCCTTCAGGAGTTTCTTATTTATTGGAAAACCGTGAAATAATCAAGCGCGTATTTCCGGATCTCTTTTATCAACTGGGTGTTCGTCCTGTATCGGATTATCCCGGAAAGCTATTGAGCATGTTAAAGTATCTATCCGGTAAAGCAAAGCCTGTGGTTGCCGTGCTTACTCCCGGTGTTTTTAATTCAGCCTATTTTGAGCACTCTTACCTCGCACA
This sequence comes from Fulvivirga sp. M361, assembly GCF_007097395.1. GTDB lineage: Bacteria > Bacteroidota > Bacteroidia > Cytophagales > Cyclobacteriaceae > Fulvivirga. The sequence goes on along the minus strand of NZ_VKDC01000042.1, from coordinate 24,278 downwards.
GCAAATGGGTGTTGAGCTGGTGACGGGACCTGATTTGATTGTAGAAAACAACAGGTTGTATATGCATACAACTCAAGGGTTACGACAGGTCGACGTATTGTATCGCAGAATTGATGACCTGTTTCTGGACCCACTTAACTTTAACCCTGATTCACTACTGGGGACTCCTGGTTTTTTCGATGCCTACAAGGCCGGTCATCTTGCCTTTGCCAATGCCCCTGGTACAGGTGTGGCAGACGATAAGGCGGTATATGCCTATGTGCCGGATATGATCAGGTACTATTTGAACCAAGAGCCATTACTATCTAATGTGCCCACCTATTTATGTTCCAGACAGAAAGATCTTGAATATGTATTAGAACATTTAAGTGAACTGGTGGTGAAAGAAACGAATGCAGCCGGAGGTTATGGGATGTTAATAGGGCCCAGATCTACGAAAGAACTGCAAAATGAGTTTTATAATAAGATCAAAAAGAACCCGAGAAACTATATTGCACAACCGACATTATCCTTGTCTACAGTGCCTACGCTGGATGGCAATTGCATAGAAGGCCGTCATGTAGACCTGAGACCATATGTTCTTTACGGAGAAAAAATAGAGGTACTGCCGGGTGCACTTACCAGGGTGGCTCTTGTGAAAGATTCGCTTGTGGTTAATTCCTCTCAGGGAGGAGGGAGTAAGGATACATGGGTCCTATACAGTTAAATGAAAAAGTCAATAGAAATATAGTCAAGTATGTTGAGCAGAGTAGCAGACTCCATTTATTGGTTAGGCAGGTATGTGGAACGTGCAGAAAATTATGCACGTTTTATTGACGTTAACTTAAACTTATTGCTGGATCTGCCTCCGGGGTTAAATGAACAATGGGAACCACTCGTAACAGTAACGGGTGATAAGGATTGGTATACCTCGAAGTATAATAATTTCAGCCGTGATAATGTCGTCTTTTTTATGACGTTTGATGAAGAAAATCCTAATTCTATTATTTCATCTATTTCAAGGGCACGCGAAAATGCAAGGATTATACGCGAAAACCTGGCGCGTGAATCGTGGGAAAAACTCAATGAATTATACTACATTGTAAAAAATGCCAAAAAGAAGAAGGTCTGGCTTAAGAACGACCCTCGTGTTTTTTTTGAACAAATAAAATACGGTATTCAGTTAATCTATGGTATTGCAGATAATTCTGTTTCCCGGACTGAAGGCTGGTACTTTAGTCAAATTGGACAATTCCTGGAGCGTGCAGATAAAACTTCACGAATACTTGATGTGAAATACCATATATTGCTTCCTTCCCTGGAAGAGGTAGGTTCTACATTGGACTTTTTGCACTGGGCTGCTTTATTGAAATCGGTAGGTGGCTTTAATACTTACCGACGTTTTTATGGAGGTATCGAACCCGCTGGTGTACTGGAATTTCTGGCATTGGATCAGTATTTCCCCAGATCAATACTCTTTTGCCTGAGACAGGCAGAAAAGGGGTTACATTGCGTATCGGGATCTCAAGAATCCGGTTATTCCAATGTGGCAGAAAAAAAATTAGGAGCGTTACGCTCTGAGCTGGAGTTTGCTGATGTCAATGACGTGATGGATTTTGGATTACATGAGTTCATGGATTCTATTCAGATAAAAATAAATAACATTTCCGACGAAATACATAACCGCTTTTTTAAGATTACCGATAACTTTACCGGAATCCAAAGTCTTCAAGAATGACATATTGTTTAGGGATCAAAACGAGATCAGGTGTAATTGGACTGGCTGATACACGTATTACCTCCGGTAGCGATACTACTACTGCGAAAAAGATATTTACAGTAAAAAGAGAAAAGCATTCCTTTTTTATCATGACGTCCGGGCTGCGCTCGGTGAGAGATAAGGCCATCACTTATTTCAAAGAAGTGATAGAGGAGGAGGACCAAACTTTCAATAAGCTGTATGAGGCGGTAAATAAATTTGGAGATCAGGTAAAAAGAGTTGCCCGTGAAGACAAGGTTTCATTAGCGGAAAGTGGTATGGCCTTCAATCTGTATGCCATAGTGGGTGGCCAATTGGAGCAGGACAATGAACCCAAATTGTACTTGCTCTATCCTCAGGGGAACTGGATAGAGGTTGGAGAAAATACACCTTATGTCATTATTGGTAATACAGGTTTTGGCAATCCAATTTTAAAAAGATCGTTAACTTATGAGACTGATCTGGAATTTGCCTTAAAAAGTGCTTTTCTGTCATTTGATGCAACTCGTATAAGTGCTAATGATGTGGACTATCCCATTGATACGGTGATTATGAGAAATGACGGTTATCTTATATTGGAGAACCGATTTGAAGAAAAAGAATTAGGTCATATTTCAGAATTCTGGAATTCACATTTGCGTAATGCTATTGACCAGCTTCCTGCTGAAGCGCTGGATAAGGCTTTCCAAAATCTGAACCTTCGCAAGGAAGTTCTATAGTTATGCGCTTGAATATCAGGCATAACACACTGTATAGCTATTCTAAGACAGTTTTCCTTGAGCCGCATTACCTGCTGATGTATCCATTGCAACGGCCTTATGTAACAGTAGAGCATATATCATTTGACATATCCCCTCAACCATTAGGGACTGCGGATGTACTTGATATATTTAATAATCCTACAAAGCAGATATGGTTTGCAGAAATGCAAAATATGCTGCACATAGAAGTGGACATGGTATTGAGTTTAGAACCTTTCAATCCATTTACTTTTTTACCATTTCCGGAAGTGGATTTATCTCACTCAGAACTATATGCTTTTGAAAAGACACATGCGTTAAATCCGTTTTTGCGCTATGATGAAGAAATGATAACAGAGGATATGAAAACGTTACTTAGTGATATGGTGGCAGGAGCAAGAAATGATATAATTGCTACCTTAACCAATTTGCTAGGACATATTCATAAAAACTGGGACCATAGTATCCGCTTGCATCCTGATGTGTGGTCGTCAGATGAATGTTACAACAAAAAAAAGGGATCATGCAGGGATCTGGCATGGATGATGATGATCATGCTGAGGTATTTAAAACTGGCCACTCGTTTTGTGAGTGGGTATTCTTTTAATCCTGAGCAGAGAAACGGTCATGAGCTACATGCTTGGCTGGAAGTGTTTATACCAGGGGGAGGTTGGATAGGAGTAGACCCTAGTCTTGGACTTTTTGCTACTGATCATTTTGTGCCTTTAGCTGTAGGTAGTGAGCCTAAATTTACCATGCCTGTAAATGGTTCTTACAGAGGCTCGGCCATTTCAAACATGGAAAGTACGGTCACTATCAGAAAGATGGACTGAACTTCACCTTCGAATGAAGATCTACTGCTTTATTGAATGGAAAGGCCTGTTGTAAAAACCTAGAAAAACTTTTTATAGTTAGTGTCTTCCTTCCAGAACTCACGGCACTTTTTAATATGTTCTTCTCTGAACGGTTCATTCTTTTTGAGCTCTTTCCAATCGCCCATGCCCAATTGCTCACAAAGTTTAAAGAAGCGATCCCCTTGACCGGCTTTTTTATCTTGTATCAATGCGCTAAGCAATGGACGATTTTCCTCGTGTTCCTCTTCTGATATTTCATCCAGTATCTCACCCAGAAGCTGCTTCTCATGTTTGATATCCATGTTCAACCCTAAATCAGCTTGGTTGATTAATCTTCTGTAAGAAATAGGGCCCTCGTCGGTGCGAGCGAGCTGAATTAACTTATTACGTACGCGACTATTCAAATTCTCGGTAATTTTGGGCCAATGATAGCAAATTTAGAATAGGATTAAAAGTAAGCGGATATGTAACTATCTCTAGATGAGTAAAAATGCTGCACAATCTCCTTTAATCGGCAAATAACCCGGTAGCTTGGTTTGGTTATCAGACCAGTCTTTTGGGCTATTTTGTTAATAATAAGCGATAAAAAGTGTTTATCCGGGTGTCGACAGACAATAATCACCAAAGTTTAAAGTAAAGCATTTAAAGAATAATATCATTCTGTTGCAAAAACCTTGAAAGTCTTCAGGTAAATTAAACTGGAAAACCTTCTGTTCTATGAATTGAAAGGAAGTTGAGCAGGTCATGAATGGACCAATAACTCAGTTGCCTTTTCCAGTAGTTGGCCATGTTTGCAACATATTATTTCCAAATGATGGAGCCTAATCCTTTTTAATAGGCTTGTTATATTTCTTTTTACAATTACCTTATCATATGCTCCGAGGAAAATGCTCAACATGACATTATTATCATTTAAATGAAGTGTTATGTCAGCCTTACTAACATTTAAATGCCGAAATACTGTCCATACATGATATACCTGTTGGCGCCTTTCTTCTGTACTCATATAGTGAGAAGCAAAACGGAAGAGTGATCTGTCAATGATTCGCATTGCTTTGAGCATATATAATAGGTTTGAGAGCCTATTTGGTTTACGCACTATGCTTTTAAAATAACTCCTGGTTAAGCTAAAGCGAGTCGCCAGGCTATACCAAAAGTTGATGCCGATACCATCGGGTGCTATCAAAAATATTTTTTGGATACGACCAGGGAAAAGGGTTAAGGTGCTTAGGGCAAATTTAGCGCCAATGCTAAATGCTATTATAGAGAAAGTATCGATCTTATGTTTTTCCAATATACTTTTCAAAAATCCTCTCCAATCTTCCGGATAAAGGGGTTTTTCCACGTCTGACCAGGTGCTTTCCCCATGGAAGAAAAGGTCAAAGGCATAAATAGTATATTTATAAGATAAGGCATTGATTATCGAACTCATAGATTCAGACCGTTGACCAAAACCATGGAATGCTAGCATTTTCTTTTTACCCCCTTGATATACGTTATAACTTAGAACACCTAAATGATTTTGGAAAGAATGGCGGTCAGCCTTCATGGATTAAATTTTAGCCCGGGCATCAGGTTTCCCCTCAGTAAGGTTATAGTAAATACGTTGTGTGGGATAAGCGAAATCTATATCATCTCTGCTTGCAAAGGCATCCAGGACATTTTGCCATATAGCATCTTCTGTGACACGTCGTTTGTTCGGAACACACAGGTAACGCATCGTGAGCATTACTCCACTGTCTTTTACCGTTACATAAATTATCGGGTCCAGGGTGTTGTAAAATATCATGTATTTTTTTGATGCATCCAACAGTTTTTTTTCAGCTTCTTCTGTGAAGTGAGCACAGTGTTTGGAGACGATATCTTCCAGTATGTCTTTTGCCTTTTTCCAATTACTTTCAAAGGTGACCATCACCCCTATTTCATTCCATATATGACTAAAACCCTGGTCATAATTTGTTTGACTTTGAGTGAAAACCATTCCATTTGGAATATGAATGATGCGGCCGGTACTTTGTTCGGCGTCTACCCAGTTCCCTATTTCATTTATCGTAAATTGAAAAAAGCGGAGGTCTATGACATCTCCTGCATGCGTTCCTATTTGAATACGGTCACCTACATCAAAAGGCCGGCGCAGTAAGATGAAAAGCCAACCGGCAAAGTTGGTGATAGGGTCTTTTAACGCAATGGCCAGGCCCGCAGTCAGTAAACCTAGAAAAGTCGCTAGTGAATCTATTTGCTTTATCCATACAATGCTGATCAAAATTATACCGACTACAACGGTAAAATATTTAATGCCATTACGCCAATAGTAGCGCACTTTAGCCTCCTGTATCTTGGCAAAGATCAGTTGCAGTGTGACAAACCGGAAACCCCACAGTATCATAATTATCCCCAGGGATATTAGCAGCTTTGTTTCAACAGGTCCCAGATTAAGCTGTTCTGCTAACCAGTGTTCTATACTTGCTTCCATCGTTTGTAAGTCAGGTAAGTACTAATGCGCCAAATATAGTGTGAAATAATGAATGATGATTTTACATGAAGCAATAGAAATGTTGAAATTTTTTTAATAAAAATCTGCTAAACCCTGAACAAAAAGAAATTAGACTCGTTAGGAACTCTGGAAACTTTGAGTGATTTGAAAGTTTCCAGAGTTTTTAAGATGGATTAGAATACCTATAAACCGGTGGAAATTAAGAGAAAGATTGTAGAAGGTGCCAGTGAACTTTTTCACAAATACGGAGTCAGAAGTGTTTCCATGGATGACATAGCAAGGCATTTATCAATGTCAAAAAAAACTGTATATCAATATTATAAAGATAAAGATGAACTGGTCACCATTGGGATGAGCCTGCATATGGAAAAGGAAAAAGAGGAGTATCAGGAAATTGAAAGTAAGGCTCATGACGCTATTGAAGAAATGGCAATGTTGTCAACTTGCCTGAGAAGGGATTTAAGAGACATTAACCACTCACTGCTTTTTGATTTGCAGAAATATCATCCTAAGGCGTGGCAGGTTTGGCTCAATTTTAAAAATGATTTTATTAAAAATTCAATCTCTGATAATGTAAAACGGGGCATGGAACAAGGCCTGTTTAGAAAGGACGTAGATCCTGAAGTCATGGCCATTTTAAGAGTAGAGCAGGTACAAATGGCTTTTGATGATCGGATCTTCCCGGCCGATAAATTTGATTTCAGAGAAGTACAGATAGATTTTTTCGACCATTTTATCCATGGTCTGGTAAATGAAAAAGGCAAAAAACTCCTAGATAAATATTTAGAACAAGAAAACAATTCCAAAACCATTACAACAACACATGAAAACTAGAATTCGACTGTTGATAACAGGCCTGATGCTATTACATGCATCAGTATATGCGCAGCAGGGGGCCAAAACGGCCTTTTCGCTGGAGGAAGCAATAAACTATGCTCTTGAGTATAATCAAAACGTGATTAATGCATCTTATGAAAAGGATATTGCCGAAACTCAGGTGAAGGAGACTTTGAGTTCAGGCTTACCACAGATAACCGGAGAAGTGACACTTAATCATAATTTTGAACCTCAAAAGCAACTTCTGGATGCCAGTACGTTTGATCCGACTGTTCCGGAAGGTAATGAAGTACCTATAACCTTTCAAAGGCGGTATGATGGTAATATGGCCCTTAATGTCAGACAATTGATCTTTGATGGTTCTTTTTTCGTTGGCTTACAAGCAGCCCGTACCTTTCGAGAATTATCCAGTAAAGACCATATCAAAACGCAAATAGACGTAGTTGAAGCAGTGTCTAAAGCTTACTACAATGTTTTGGTAACCAAAGAGCAGTATGATCTTCTTGAAGTTAACTTCAGTCGCCTTGATACTTTGCTGAGAGAAACGAAAGCCAGGTTTGAAACCGGGTTTGTGGAAAAGATAGATGTCAGCAGAATTCAGGTGGAATATAACAACACAAAAGTCAGACTAACGAATACCAGGGAATTATTGAAGGTTTCTTATGATCTTTTAAAATTTCAAATGGGTATGCCTATTAAAACCACGATAACGTTAACAGATGTGTTGGAAGAGGTGTTATTTGATGAAGAAGATAATGAAACATTCAACTATAATGAACGTATTGAATATTCACGACTTCAGACTAATTTGGCTCTTACCAATCTGGATATCAAGAATAATAGGGTCCAATACTTACCTAATTTATATGCAAACCTCAACTTAGGGTATAATACCCAGGCGGATCAAGCCAATCAATGGTTTGAGGGTAACAGGTGGCTTGATTTTGGGTTTGTTGGTGCCACATTGAGTGTTCCTATATTCGATGGATTTCTCAAAAAGAGCAAGATCCAGAGAAATAAGATACAACTGAAGCAGCTGGACCAATCTTTTGCTCAGCTTGAAAATTCGATCGACCTTGAAATCATACAGTCAAAAACAAATTTGAAGAACGCACTGGATAATATGGCTGCACAAAAAGAAAACACGGATCTGGCAGAAGAAATATATAATATAACGCGTATTAAGTACCAGGAGGGGGTGGGCGCTAACCTGGAAGTAATTGAGGCAGATGCAGATTACAAAGAAGCCCAAACGAATTATTATAATTCACTTTATGACGCGCTGGTGGCAAAAATTGATCTTGACAAAGCCTATGGCCGTCTCCTTAAATGAACTCAAACATCCTAGAAATAATTAAATCATGAAAAAAACATTAAGTGCAATTATTCTGATTGCCGTTTTTGGAACAGCATGTGAGCAAAAAAATGAAGGCTCTATTTCAGAACTTATCGCAAGTGGTGATATAAAAGCTATCCAGTCTAAAAAGAGTGAGATGTCGAAACAACAGAAGGCATTAGAGCAGGATATAGCTTTATTGGATTCTGTAATCAATGCAAATGATGGGAATAAAAAATTTCCACTTGTCACCACATTTACAGCTAAAACACAAATGTTTGAGCACTTTGTAGAGCTTCAAGGCGATGTTACTACGAAACAAAATGTGCTGATATATCCGGAAATGGCTGGTCCTTTAGTCAAAGTATATGTGAATGAAGGGGACAGAGTGAGCAAAGGGCAATTGTTAGGTACTATCGATGATGGGGGTATGTCTAGCCAATTACAGCAATTTAAGACCCAACTGGCTTTAGAAAAAACAACCTATGAAAGGCAGAAACGCCTTTGGGAACAAAAAATAGGTTCAGAAATACAATACTTGCAGGCTAAGTCGCGCTATGAGTCGCAGGAGAGTGCTGTTGCTCAAATGGAAAGTCAGCTGGGTAAGTATTCCATTCGTGCACCGTTTAATGGCATTATTGATGACGTCATTAAAGACCAGGGTACCATAGTTGCTCCTGGTGGGCCAGGTTCTGAAGTGTTTAGAATAGTAAACCTTTCTAACATGTATATCGAAGTATCAGTACCGGAATCATACATTGTCAATGTAACACCAGGTAAAAATGTTAAAGTGCATTTCCCAGTGTTGAATGAAACTGTTGAATCCAAAGTCAGACAAACCGGTAATTTTATCAACCCGGATAACCGGTCGTTTACAGTGGAAATCCCTGTTCCTAATAAAGGCGGGAAGATAAAACCTAACCTGACTGCCAAAGTACAGATCAATGATTATAAAAATGAACAGGCCATTTTGATACCCCAAAGTATTGTTTCCGAAAATGCTGAAGGAGAACAATATGCTTTTGTAGCGTCAAATGTGAGCTCTGATAACATTGCAGAAGCTAACAAAACCATTATAACAACTGGAAAAACCCAGGGTGACTACGTAGAAGTACTTTCCGGTATCACAAGTGGTCAGAATGTGATCCAGGAAGGGGCCAGAAGTGTGAAAGATGGCCAACAAGTAAAAATACTAATGTAATAGTCCATGAACAATCAAGAAAAAAAGGTAAATAAGGAATTTAAGTTATCTTCTTGGGCCATAGATAATCCATCGGTTATTTATGTTATGATAGCTATCTTTTTTCTCATAGGCTTATCTTCTTATTTCTCTATGCCGCGAGAAGATTTTCCGGAGATCAAAGAAACCAAGATCTATATCAGTACCTCTTATCCAGGGAATACAGCTGAGGATATTGAGCGGCTGATCACCGATCCATTAGAGGATAAGCTTAAAAACGTGAGTAATGTTGTGGAAATACTTTCCACTTCTCAGGAAGACTATTCTATCATAACCGTAGAGTTTGATGAGGATATTGCCGTAGATGCAGCGAAGCAAAAAGTGAAGGATGAAGTAGATGAAGAAAAAGCGGGAGAAGATTGGCCTCTTTTTAATGGCGCCAAGGTAGAACCCAATGTTTTTGACTTAAACCTTTCGGAGGAGTTCCCCATTATGAATGTCAACATTTCCGGGGACTATCCAGTAGATAAACTCAAGGAATTTGCAGAATATCTGGAAGATGAAATAGAGGATCTGCCACAAATCAAAGAAGTAGATATCCGTGGAGCCCAGGAAAAAGAGGTAGAAGTAGCGGTAGACATTTACAAAATGATGGCTGCCAAGGTAAGTTTCGATGATGTGTTACAATCCATAAGCAATGGAAACACGACAATGTCAGCAGGAAACCTCAAGGTCAGTGGGCAGCGGAGAACGGTACGTATTCTTGGCGAGATTGAAGACCCGGATGAATTAATTGATTTTGTGGTAAAATCTGAAAACGGTTCTCCCGTGTATTTGAAAGATATAGCCACCGTCAGTTTTGGAGAAGAAGACAAAACCACTTATGCGAGAGAATTCGAGCACAGCGTGGTAATGCTGGATGTGAAAAAGCGTGCAGGAAAAAATATGATCGAGGCGGCCAACAGCATACGGGAAATTATAAAAGATGCGCAGGCTGATGTTTTTCCACCCAATCTGGATATATCGATCTCTAATGACTCTTCTTCCAGAACATTGAACCAGGTAGATGATCTCGTCAATAATATCATTTTTGGTATCATTCTGGTCGTAACAGTACTTATGTTTTTCTTAGGGTTCAGAAATGCCCTGTTCGTGGGTTTTGCTATTCCAATGTCGATGTTTATGTCATTCATGGTGTTATCTGCTCTGGGTTATACTATGAATACCATGATACTGTTCGGGTTAATTATGGGGCTAGGTATGCTGGTTGATAATGGTATCGTCGTGGTAGAGAATGTATATCGACTTATGGAGGAAGAGGGACTCACTAAAATTCAGGCGGCTAAAAAAGGAATTGGAGAAATAGCTTTCCCTATCATCATTTCAACATTAACTACAGTCGCGGCATTTGTGCCATTAGGTATGTGGCCAGGGTTAATGGGCCAGTTCATGATCTATTTCCCAATTACCCTATCCGTGGTTTTAGGTTCGTCCTTGTTTGTTGCCATTTTTATGAATTCAATGCTGGTGTCGAACTTCATGGAGATAGGAGACAAAGAACTGACATTGAAGCAACTCATCAGGCTGAGTATTATTCTTGTTGGGTTTGGAGTATTCATTTTGTTTTTTGGCGGATCTGTCAGTGGTTTGGGTGCCCTGATGGTTGTAACGGCTGTCTTGTTCTGGATATATAAATTTGTCATTAAGAAACTGGCCAACCGGTTCCAGAGGAAAACGTTAACACGCTTTGAGAATCTTTATGAAAGGCAATTGACACAAGCATTAAGAGGTAGAAATGTTTACCTCTATTTTGGGGGTACTTTACTTATGCTGGTGGCCGCTTTTGTACTTTTTGGGATATCGGTAGGTTCAGGTAGGACTAAAATTGAGTTCTTCCCGGATAACACTCCTAACCAAATCATTGTCTACATCGAGTATCCACAAGGGACCGCAATCGAAAAGACCAACCAGATGACAAAGGACATAGAAGACAGGGTTTATGCTATCATTAACCGTAGCGAATTCCGGGAAGGCTCTCGTAATTTCCTGGTAGAATCATCTGTTTCACAGGTAGGAGAGGGAGCGGGAAACCCTCAAACAGATGGAGGTTCTGCTGCCGAGATGCCGCACAGGGGAAAGATTACGGCTTCTATGAGAGAGTTCAGATATAGAAAAGGGAAAGATTCTGAAAAGTTACGGGAAGAGATACAGAACGCTCTGAAAGGTGTTTATCCTGGAGTAGCCATTTCCGTGGAAAAAGATGCAGTAGGACCTCCTGCGGGTTATCCTATCAATATGGAGCTGGAGGGTAATAGTTATGATGAACTTATTGCTACTGCCGAGAGTATGAGGAATTACATAAACACAAAAAACATTCCTGGTATTGAAGAATTGAAAATTGACGTCAATAAAAGTAAGCCTGCCATGCAGGTGGAAGTGGACCGTAAAAAAGCGGGAGAACTTGGTATTAGTGCCGGGCAAGTCGGGAACCAGCTGCGTCGTTCATTATTTGGTGAAAAAGCAGGTATCTATAAAAAGGATGGGGAAGATTATGACATTAACATACGCTTCAACGAAGACCTTAGATACAATACCAGTGCACTGTTCAATCAGAATATTACCTTTCGCGATCAATCTACCGGTAGAATCAAAGAAGTACCGGTGGCAGCAGTGGCGACACAAAAAAATACTTCAGGATTCAGCGCTATCAAGCATAAAGATACACGTCGTGTAGTGACAGTATATTCAGGTTTGCAACCAGGTTTTACCGATGCCGGCGCTATTGTTACTCAAATTCAAAGAGAGATGCAGGACTTTAAAGGACTTCCAAAGACGGTAAAGATTGATTTTACCGGTCAGATTGAGGAACAGGAAAAGGAAATGTCATTTTTAGTAAGTGCCTTCTTCTCAGGACTCGGACTCATTATGCTTATTCTGGTATTCCAGTTTGGAGGCGTTTCGAAGCCGGTAATTATTATGTTGGCCATATTCCTGAGTTTTATTGGAGTATTTGGTGGTCTGATGATTACCGGATGGTCATTTGTTATTATTATGACCATGATGGGTATTATTTCACTTGCTGGTATTGTAGTGAACAATGGTGTTGTACTTCTTGACTATACCCAACTCCTGATTGATAGAAAAAAGGTTAAACTGGGGCTGTCGGATAGAGAGATGTTATCTAAAAGTGATGTAACGGAGGCAGTGATCAAAGGAGGAAAAGCAAGGTTACGACCTGTAATACTTACTGCCATAACTACAGTACTTGGGCTTATTCCATTGGCGATAGGCTTGAATATAGATTTCTTTTCATTGTTTACAGAGTTCGACCCTAAGATCTATATTGGCGGAGATAATGTTATCTTTTGGGGGCCACTCGCATGGACAGTGATCTTTGGATTGATCGTAGCTACTTTTCTCACGTTGATCATAGTGCCTGTTCTTTTCACTATCGTTTATCGACTTAAGTTTTGGATATACAGTAAAAGACTTCCGGCCTCATCGCCAAAGCCGGTAAAGGAAAAGGAGATATTGGAACCTGCGTTAAGTACAAATTAATACCCAAAATGAGATTAAAGGGATGACCTGTTTAACTTGGGTCATCCCTTAATGAACCAAGTTATTTAATCATTTTCGGATGGTATTAAGTGCTATGCGTAACAGAACTATGTTGTTAAAACACTCTTCTCTATAAGGCGTTCTTAGATTAATAAAGATCATACTACAATGAATAAAATGTTCACGGTCACTGTGCTTTTAGTGGTCCTGTTTTTTGTGGACTGGTATATATATCAGGCGATATCTCTCCTGATGAAAAGCTCCGGAACTACTTCGATACGAATTGTCCGGTCCATTTACTGGGGGCTTACTATTATAACTTTTGGCATTATCTTAATGTATAACTTTGGTAATCCTGACTTGTTCGAAGGTAAGTCACGCAACCTCGTTTTTACCGGTATCTTTATTAACTACTTTTCAAAAGTATTTGGTATTATATTTCTATTGGTAGAAGATGTTACCCGGTTAGGACGTTGGGCCATCAACTTATTCCAAAACCCAGCTCCTTCAGGACAGGGCAATGCTATACCACGTTCTGAGTTCCTGGCTAAAGTAGCATTAATTGCCGGGGCCGCACCCCTTTTGGCGATGAGCTATGGCATTATTTCAGGTGCGCATGATTATCGAATCAGGCGAAAAAAGATCAAACTGCCAAATTTACCAAAGGAATTCGACGGTATTAAGATTGCTCAGTTGTCAGATATTCATTCAGGGAGTTTTTTCAATAAAACAGCAGTACAAGGTGGTGTGGAAATGCTAATGAATGAAAAGGCTGATATAGTTTTTTTTACAGGGGACCTGGTGAATAATGAAAGTAAAGAGGTTGAAGATTACATCAATATTTTTAATAAAGTAAAAGCCCCGTTAGGTGTTTTTTCGACTACCGGCAATCATGACTATGGTGATTACAAGTCATGGTCTTCGGCCACTGCTAAGTCTCGAAACTTTGAAAACCTGAAAGAGGCCCATAAACTTATGGGATACGATTTGTTGATGAACGAACATCGTTTTATTGAATTAGGAGGAGAGAAGATAGCTATTTTGGGTAATGAAAACTGGGGAGCCGGGCGATTTACGAAATATGGTGACCTGGATAAGGCGTATCGGGGTACTGATGAAGCAGCTGTGAAATTGTTACTTTCTCATGATCCCAGTCATTGGGATGCTAAAGTTCGTACCAATTATCCGGACATAGACATAATGTTTGCAGGTCACACACACGGATTTCAGTTCGGTGTGGAATTAGGAGATTTTCAGTGGAGTCCATCGCAATATATCTATAAGCAATGGGCAGGATTATATCAGGAAAATAATCAATATCTCTACGTCAACCGGGGTTTTGGTTATATTGGATACCCTGGTCGTGTAGGCATGCCGCCTGAAATTACAATTGTTGAGTTGGAAAGGGCTTGATCTAGTACGCTCTGGCCACTTCTCCGCGTCCGTATTCTTTCTTGACTACATTTTTGGTAGCACCTTTATGCTTGACTGATCCGCTACCATATACCGTGGCTTCAAGTTTATCACTTACGTTAATTTCACAAGCGCCATCACCGCTCACCAAAACTTCAGCTGTTTCCAGTTCGCAGCTAAAAGCATTGAGTGAGCCTGCACCACTTAAGTTTATCTCATTTTCAGAAGCATAGCCTTTTAAAACGATACTGCCTGAACCCGATATCTGAGTCTTTACATCCTTGCCTTTGATATCAAGCTCCATGTTTCCTGCTCCGGATACACCCAGATCCAATTCACTGGAGGCAATGGAATTCTCACCAATGATTTTACCACTGCCATTGAGCTTTAATTCCTTTACGTCTTTCATAGATATCCGGACATTTAGTGTGGGGGATATCTTAATATCGTCAATTTTTGACCACAAACTCTTATTAGCTACCTCTTTTTTTCGTTTAATATTAATGTGAAGAATGCCATCTTCTACCTTAAACTCACTAATTTCGAATATTTCGGTCAGTGCCTCTACCTTTACCTCTTGTTTATTACTTTGTTTTATATATACAGTGTATGCAGAGTTTACATATACACTATGGAAAGGAGGCAATTCTAATGTTTTATTGGTTACTTCCGGTCCATAGGAATAGGACAGTGCTGAAGTGAAGAGGGTAAAACAAACAAACAGTGTGGTAACAAAGGCAATATTTTTCATAATACGAACATAAGTAATTAAACCAGTAATATTAGCGAATCTGTAATCCCGTGTAAACGATTATTCTATGAGTTAACGGATAAAGCCGTTTAATTTTTAATCCAGTCGTCAGAAGAAGAGACACCTAATCCACCTTTATTGTATTTCATTATGAAATCGAGCATGACCTCTTTGCGGCAACCTTGAAACCGGATATCTCCTGTACACTTCATCAATATGGGATAGGATAATCCATATTCGCGTGTAAATGAGACTAGTGAGTCTTTTTCATCTACCAAGAATCCCCATTCTATTGCTATTGCTGAAGGCTTACAGGAGGCTGGTGCAAATCCGAAGACATCGTACTTGTATTCGCCGGAACCGTCTTCGTTAAGTTTTAAATAACCTTCTTTTTTTCCTTTGTAGATACCATAAAATTCTGATGGAGCGTTGTAAGTAGTCTTTACCTTTTTGCCATTATAGTCAATATGGCGTGTTTTATCGGTGAATAATATACTACATATGACGAAAATGTAAAGAACTTTCATTTAGAATGGAAGGTCATCTTCTTCATTATCTGTGATCCACCCTGGTTCTTCCATATTTTCCATACCAGTATCTGCCGTTGGTGACACAGTTCCATCCGCCGCCGATGGAGCGCCGCCAGCTTCCAGTCTCCAGGCTTGTAAAGAGTTAAAATATTTCACCTCCCCTTTGGGATCAGTCCACTTACGTCCCTTTAGATTGAAATGAACATCAACTTCATCACCTACTTTATGCTTATCCAGTAAATCACATTTTTCCTGTATCGTTTCAAACTTTACAAATTCAGGGTATTGTGGGTTTTCAGCATATTCGATAACAAACTCCCTTTTCTTAAATGTCTTAGTAACTTGTTGAGTGCTGCTTAATTCGATTATTTTGCCTTTGATGTTCATAGTTATTATTATTTCCTCTTCTTCCTAAAAATTGCAGTGAATACAACCACAAAAATAATAGCCCCAATAACAATTGCCAGTAATGAAGATGCATTTATCTGATCTACTGCATGCATGGAGTCGGATTTATTCTTAGCCTAAATGGAGGCTGATTTTAAAAGAATAATAGAAGTTTAAATTTACCTGACCTACGCCACTTTTAGTTTACTGTACTTTGATTTACTAAATTTCTCTTCTGCATATGAACGGTTGATGACCAGTCGTTGAGCATTTTCATTGGAAGGCATTTCAAACATAGCGTCATTTACAATAGCTTCACAAATAGATCTCAGTCCTCTGGCACCAAGTTTATATTCAACAGCTTTTTCCACTATAAAATCAAGGGCACCTTCTTTGAACTCTATTTTTATATCTTCCATTTCAAACAGCTTTGTGTATTGCTTCATCAAAGCATTTTTTGGCTTGGTGAGTATTTCTTTTAGAGCTGCACCATCCAGTGGGTTTAAATAAGTAAGTACCGGAAGTCGACCAATTAACTCAGGAATAAGCCCAAAACTCTTCAAATCTTGTGCAGTCACATATTGCAGCAAATTGTCTGTTTCAACGTCAAGAGGATTAATGGCATCACTTGCCGAAGCGAAACCAAGAGGGCGGGCATTAATACGTTTTGCTATATGCCTGGATATGCCATCAAAAGCACCCCCGCATATAAAAAGAATATTCTCCGTATTTACGGAGATCATTTTTTGGTCCGGGTGCTTGCGACCACCCTGGGGTGGTACATTAACCACCGTACCCTCAAGTAACTTTAACAACGCCTGTTGTACACCTTCTCCACTTACATCCCGTGTGATGGAAGGATTGTCCGATTTTCTGGCAATTTTATCCAGCTCGTCGATATATACAATGCCTCTTTGAGCAGCATCCACTTCATAATCTGCGGCCTGTAGTAAGCGAGTGAGTATACTTTCAACATCTTCACCCACATACCCTGCCTCTGTGAGTACAGTGGCATCCGCTATGCAGAAAGGTACTTGCAGTATTTTAGCCATTGTCCGGGCGAGGTATGTTTTGCCTGTACCTGTTTCACCTGCCATAATGATGTTAGACTTTTCAATCGTAATTTCATCATCGGAAGGTTTCTGCATGAGTCGTTTATAATGGTTATAAACAGCCACGGCAATGACTTTTTTTGCTTCGTCTTGTCCTATTACGAATTCATCAAGAAACTTTTTCATTTCTTTCGGCTTCACCAGATTGAAATTCGGCATTCCTCCCTGAGTGGTGGTGGACTTTTTCTCCTCCGAAAGTATTTGACTGGCCTGCGTGATGCATTTATCACAGATATGAGCATGTATTCCCGATATCATCAGGTCGACGTCTTTTTTGTTTCTCCCGCAAAAGGAGCAAGTAACTTCAGCCATTGCTAATTATTTTCTTTCTAAAACTTCGTCGATAAGCCCGTATTCCTTGGCTTCCGTCGCTCTCATCCAATAGTCCCTGTCAGAATCCTCTTCAATTTTCTCGTATTTCTGACCCGTATTATCTGACAGAATCTGGTAGAGGTCCCTTCTTAATTCCTGCATTTGCTTTAAGGTAATCTCCATATCTCTGGATTGACCTTGCATACCACCGCTAGGCTGATGGATCATAATTCTGGAATGTGGTAGAGCCGCCCTCTTTCCTTTAGCACCGGCGCTCATTAGAACAGCCCCCATAGAGGCTGCCATGCCTGTGCAGATAGTGGCTACCTCAGGATGTACATACTGCATAGTATCATACATACCTAGTCCTGCGTAAACAGAACCGCCTGGACTGTTGATGTACATGATTATGTCTTTCTTGGGGTCGCTGGATTCCAGAAAAAGCAGTTGAGCAGTAATGATATTGGCAATCTGATCATCAATTCCCATTCCCAGGAAAATGATCCGATCAGATATCAAACGGGTGAAAACGTCAATCGCCCTGAAGTTGCCAGGTCTTTCTTCGATGACATACTGAGTCATATTTTGTACCGCTTTGTTATAATCATCCACGGTGGTTCCACTGATGCCTTGATCTTTAACTGCAAACTTTCTGAATTCTTCGGTATTTAGCATTTTATTTCTATAAGTTGATCTTCTACACTACTCAATAATAACAAGATTTTGACTAAAAAGGTCTTTGATGAAAGAAAAAAGCCTTATCCATACAGTATTGGATAAGGCCTTTATTTATTCACTTCAAAGCGTTAATTACGCTACTATTTTTTTAAACTCTTCAAGCCCTACTTTCTTTTCGCTAATGGTAACGCTTTCCTTAATATGATCGAGTATTTTTTCATCCCTAACTTCACTGTAAAGCTTCATATAGTTTTGACCATTTTCAGCTTTCAAATAATTATCAGCAAAACCATCCATATGATCTTTCAACTGTTCTGCTGCTCCGGCGCCTCCCAGTTGTTGAAGAATGAGTGATTTAGCTTTGTCCACCACCTCTTCATTTTCTACCTTAATCTCTACATCCTGCGCTATTTTGTTCTTAATCAAGTCCCATTTCAACGACTTGACGTATTCATCAAATTCCTTTTCTATGTCCTCAATAGTCACTTTTCCTTCATTACTTATCAGTAACCATTTTTTTAGGAATTCGGTAGGGATTTCGATTTTGGTTTTTTCAATCAAAAGGTCTTTTACGCTCTGGTCTAAAAAGTAATCAGTTTCTTTGCTATAGTTCCCTTCAACGGTTTCCCTTACTTTGTTTAGGAATTCTTCCTCAGTTTTTATCGCATCTTTTCCAAACACCTTGTCGAACAGTTCCTGATTTAATTCGGCTGGTGTTGTGCGGTTAATATTCTTAACGGTAAATGTAAGTTTTGAATTAAGTTCTGTGGCTTTTTCACGGCTGACATTAAGAATATGTGAAACCGTGTGTTCATCTTTAAAGGATTTTTTTGGATCCAATTCTATCGAATCACTGGGTTTTAGCTTTAAGAAATTCTTCTGCTCTTTCTTAGCCAGGTCTTCCCAGTTGATCAGTGCCTGGTTTGTCAGGTCTCCTTCATTTTCCTTGATCTCGCCAAAAAAACCATCTCCCTCTTCAGCCTCATCAGGATTAGTAACCTCGCCAAATTGCTTTTTGATATTAGTCAGGGTTTCTTCCATGGTCTTATCATCTAATTCGATCTGATAAGACTTTACTTTTTGTTTGTTAGAAATATCGTATTTAAAATCATCTACCAAACCTATGTCATAATCAAATTCGAATTCTTTTTGATTCTCCCAATCTATGTTAGCCGCCTTGTCCTGATCCGGCAAAGGTTCTCCAATAATTTGAATGTTCTCTCCCTTGATATAGTCAGTTAATGATTTGGAAAGCAGGTTGTTAACTTCCTCAACCATAATGGATTTGCCATACATTTTTTTGATAAGTGATGCCGGTACTTTGCCTGGTCTGAATCCCTTAATGTTGGCTTTTCGGGCATACTCCTTTACTTTTTCTGTTACATTAGGTTGATAATCACTTTCCTTTAACTTAACTTTAATTGAAGCTTCTGTGGAAGTTTTTTTGTCTAATGAAATATCCAAAGCGTTATAATTTTAATGGTTAATTAATGACAAAAACCCTCAATCTCGACCCTACATTTAATGTTGGAAAATCGCGATCGAAGGTTTTTTTTATGTGCGGATGGAGGGACTCGAACCCCCATGGATCGCTCCGCTAGATCCTAAGTCTAGTGCGTCTACCAATTTCGCCACATCCGCTTTTTAAAATGGAGTGCAAATGTAATATAGTTTTTAATTTAGGCAAAGATTTTAATCGGTGATTTTTTGAAAAACATGTATGAGTACTATGATCGCAGTTGACGTTGAGGAGGAAAACAGAGAGATTGTACGTAAGTACCGGCAATTGTTGAGAAGATCGAAGCCTATTTTAAAGGACGATGATGGTAAGTTGATTAGAAAAGCATTTAATGCGGCACTTGAAGCACATAAAGGGACCAGGAGAAAATCCGGAGAGCCTTATATATTCCATCCGTTGTCCGTGGCACGAATATGTGTAGATGAAATTGGCTTAGGCACAACCTCCATAGTGTCTGCACTATTGCACGATATTGTAGAAGACACAGACTGGACTATCCAGGATATCGAAAGGGGTTTTGGTAAAAAAATAGCCCGTATAATAGATGGACTTACCAAAATATCAGGAGTATTTGAACATGGCAGTTCTCAGCAAGCAGAGAACTTCAGGAAGATGCTCCTCACACTTTCTGAAGATGTTAGAGTAATATTAGTCAAGTTGGCTGACAGATTGCACAACATGCGCACCTTGGAAAGCATGCCGGTGAATAAGCAATATAAGATTGCTTCGGAAACAATATTCCTTTATGCCCCATTGGCGCATCGTCTGGGACTTTATGGCATTAAGTCGGAGTTAGAAGACCTTTACCTGCGTTATACAGAATCCGAAACCTACGATGAACTTGTAGGTAAAATGGACGCTGCAAAAGAGACACGTGACAAATTCATTAAAAGTTTTATACGTCCCATTCAACGCGAACTAAACAATCATGATTTTAAATACATAATAAAAGGGAGACCGAAATCTGTTCATTCCGTTTGGAATAAAATGAAAAAACAGAACATCCCATTTGAAGAGGTTTATGATCTGTTTGCGATCAGGATTATCCTGGATACTTCATTGGAGAATGAAAAAGCGGATTGCTGGCAGGTTTACAGTATAGTTACAGACTTTTACAAACCTAACCCTGATCGTTTAAGGGATTGGATAAGTACTCCAAAAGCCAATGGATATGAATCTTTACACACTACGGTAATGGCCAAGAACGGACAGTGGGTAGAGGTCCAAATACGAACAAAACGTATGGATGAGATCGCTGAAAAAGGATATGCAGCACATTGGAAGTATAAAGATGATGCCTCACAAGAATCAGGCTTGGAACAATGGATAGCAAAAGTCCGGGATATGTTGGAGCAAAATGATTCTTCAGCACTCGAATTTGTGGACGATTTCCGGGGGAACCTGTTTAATGAAGAGGTGTTTGTCTTTACACCGACAGGAGACCTAAAGACCTTACCTCATGGTGCCACAGCATTGGATTTTGCCTTTGATATACATACTGAGGTAGGGGCTAAATGTATAGGTGCTAAAATCAATCAGAAGTTAGTGCCTATTAATTATAAGCTGAAAAATGGTGATCAGGTTGAGATACTAACCTCCTCGAAGCAAAAACCCAGTGACGACTGGCTTCGATTCGTAGTGACATCGAAGGCAAGGTCTAAGATCAAAGATGAACTCAAGGAGAATAAAAAATTCTATGTAGATGAAGGCAAGGAAATAGTATATCGCAAACTCCGTCACTTAAAGCTTGAACCTAACAATGATACTTTTGATCGTATGCGGGCCTATTTTAGCGTCAACAATCAGTTTGAGTTATTCTTTAAAGTTGGAAAGGGAATTATTGATGGTAGGCAAATCAAGGAATTTAGAGATTTTAAACCTGCTGCAGTAGTAAAGAGTAAGCCGCCCAATGCTGTCCCGGATGCCAAAACTTTTGAAAATGAGCTGGTAAAGGCTAAATCACATGATGTTCTATTAATAGGAGAAGACATGGACGTTATTGATTATAAGCTTGCTAAATGCTGTAATCCGATACCTGGCGATAATGTTTTTGGATTTGTAACCGTAACGGAAGGGATAAAAGTACATCGCGTAAGCTGCCCCAATGCGCCGGAACTACTATCAAACCATGGCCATCGCGTAGTAAAAGCGAAGTGGGCCTCTCAGCATCAATCTTCATTCCTGGTAGGGTTAAAAATTATAGGTACGGATAGAGTGGGATTGATCAATGATGTTACCTCTATTATCTCCGAAGAGCTTAAAGTAAATATGAGGTCAATGTCTATAGATACAGACTCAGGTATATTTGAGGGAGAGATAATGCTTTACGTCCACGATACCATTCACTTGGATTTGTTGATTACCAGGTTAGAAAAGGTAGACGGAGTAGTCAAGGTTTCACGCTTTGAATCCAATGAATGATTGCAGTACTGAAGCATAATTATAAGAAATTATATATTTGCATCCTTTAAAAGTATAGAATGGCACTGAACGAGAAGGTATATCAGGAAGTAAAGAAGATTTTCACAGCCTATCTTGAAAACAAAAGTCTGAGGAAGACCCCTGAAAGGTATGCGATATTGGAAGAGATCTATACCAGAGAAGGTCACTTTGATGTAGAGTCCCTCTACATTAGTATGAAAAATAAAAACTATCGTGTGAGCCGTGCTACGGTCTACAATACACTTGACCTGCTAGTGGAGTGTGACCTGGTGAGTAAACATCAGTTTGGCAGAAACCTGGCTCAATATGAAAAGTCATATGGGTATAAGCAGCATGATCACTTAATTTGCACGGAATGTCATAAGGTGGTGGAATTTTGTGACCCGCGTATCCATAATATTCAGACTATGGTGGGGGAATTACTTAATTTCGAGATCCTACATCATTCATTGAATTTATATGGCATATGCAGAGATTGCCAGTTAAGAACAGAAAACAACAAAAACTCATAATTAAGATAACATCGGAAGCCTATATGACATGCAAATGACATCAATAATTACGTCATAATGCTGCCGGAAAAAAACATAGATACATGAAATTCAGCCATCAACTAAACGATCAGATTTTAGAACTTGGCCTTAGTGGCGATTTAATAGGGGAAAGCAATGGCCTTGATATTATAGAACTGGTAAATAATTACATAAAGGATAATATTAAACTTTGCTTAGTGGATATTTCCGGTTTACGCTATATTAATAGTAGTGGCATTGGCGTTTTGATCACGGTGCTTACTAAATTCAGGAATAAGGGAGGGGAGGTGTGTTTGCTCAATCCTTCCGAGAATGTAAAAAAGTTATTGATCATAACCAAGTTGAACGCGATCTTCAATGTCACCAATTCAAAAGAAGACGCGCTGGATATTCTTAAAAATAGTCTTTGAAGTATGAAAGTAGATTTGTTACTAGGTCTTCAATGGGGAGATGAAGGAAAAGGAAAAATAGTAGATTTTCTTGCCCCGAAATACGATATGGTGGCGAGGTTCCAGGGGGGACCTAATGCCGGCCATACATTGGAGTTTGATGGTATCAAACATGTGTTACATCAAATACCCTCAGGAATCTTCAGGCATGATATTAAAAACGTTATAGGTAATGGAGTTGTATTAGACCCTGTTATCTTTCGTAAAGAGATTGAAGCGCTGAGTAAGTTTGAGTTGGATGCAAAGAAAAATCTTTTCATTTCGAAAAAAACACAATTGATCTTACCAACACATAGGCTATTAGATCAGGCCTACGAAAAATCCAAGGGTGATAACAAAATAGGCTCTACATTGAAAGGCATAGGGCCTACTTACCAGGATAAGATTGCCAGGCTAGGTCTCAGGGTAGGGGATATTTTATCAGACCATTTCAAGGAAAAATATGATCGGTTGGCAAAAAAACATATGACCATTTTAAAAACGCATGAGATGGAGTTGGATTTGACGGAATATGAAAACGAGTTTTTTAAAGCTATACAGTTTTTGAAGCAGTTTCCTTTAATTGAAAGTGAGTATTTCATTAATGAGGCAATACAGTCTAATGCTCCAATATTGGCAGAAGGTGCACAAGGATCGCTTCTTGACGTTGATTTTGGAAGTTACCCTTTTGTTACCAGTTCCAATACTACATCATCAGGTGCTTGTAGTGGCCTGGGAATAGCTCCTAATAAGATCGGGGAGGTCTTTGGTATTTTTAAGGCTTATTGTACCCGGGTAGGTAGTGGGCCATTTCCAACAGAATTATTTGATGAAGATGGTGAAAGAATGCAAAAGGAAGGGCGGGAATTCGGAGCAACTACAGGACGACCCCGAAGGTGTGGTTGGCTGGACCTTCCGGCGTTGAAATATGCTATCATGATCAATGGTGTTACTCAATTATTTATGATGAAGGCAGATGTGTTGAGCATATTTGAAGATATAAAGGTGTGTACCGGATATCGTAAAACCGATGGCAGTGAAATTGATATATTTCCATACGAAGTGGTTGATGAAAATCTGGAGCCTGTTTATGAAGTGCTTAAAGGGTGGAATACCTCGTTGGATGGGATAAATGAATACGATGATCTCCCTGTGGAGCTTAGGAATTATATAGACTTTCTGGAGGTCAATTTAAATGTACCCGTGAATATAGTTTCCATTGGTCCCGACCGTACAGAGACTATTTGGAGAAATAAAGTACTTGCCTGAGATATTTTTCTCTTTATCATCTTGTCTGTTAAAATATGTTATTTATATTTGCAGCCCTCTACGAGACGAAGGTTGTTAGGAGGATTTAATTTGATGTATTGAGGAGTTTTAGATCGGGGAAATTTTTTTCTTATTTTTTCTTCAAAAAGTTGCGGTGTTAGAAATAA
>NZ_VKDC01000041.1 GCF_007097395.1 Fulvivirga sp. M361 | reverse complement strand
GGCGGCATAGGCTTAGGACAACTCTTGCCTTTTTGAAAAAGAAGCTTGCTAAACGTTAAATCAAAAACTCAATCCTTGTAAAAGTAAAAAGACCGCCTCAATCACTTTTGAGACGGCCTCTTTTGTTTTATTCTTAATGGCTGTTTTGCTTAAGCTTGAATTTTTTAATTTGCCTCCGCAGAGCGTCCGTTGCCAGGTCAGTAGCTTCTTCAAAGGACTTAGCATCTTCTTTAGCAAATAATTGGTTTCCAGGGATATTTAACTTTATTTCTACTGTTTTATTCTCAATGGAGTCATTGTTTACCTTTAAAAACACTTCGCCATCTACCATACGATCATAAAAAGTTTCCAACTTATCAACTTTCTTTTGGATAAAATCCAACAACTTACTGTCAGCATCGAAATGAATAGAGTGCATTTGTAACTTCATAGTGGTAAAGATTAAAAGGTTATAAATATATATTAAGCTTTAGGGTGGGCTTGCTCGAATACCGCCTTCAGTTTTTCCATCGAATTATGGGTATAAACCTGAGTAGCAGCCAGGCTGGTATGACCCAGTAAGTCCTTCACAGCATTGAGCTCAGCTCCCTTATTTAAGAGATGCGTAGCAAATGTATGCCTCAATACATGAGGACTACGCTTCTCGATAGTCGTAAACAAATCCAAATATTTTTTAACAGTGCGATAAATCAGCATAGGGTAACATTGGCGCCCTTCTTCTGTAACGATCAGATAGTTGTGATCATTTTGTATCCCCAGGATATTTTTCTCTTCAATATAGGTTTCAATGATTTTTTGTAATGCAACAGAAAAAGGAATAACGCGTTCCTTATTTCGCTTACCCAGTACTTTCAAAGTTCTGTTGGCAATATCTACATCTGAATGTTTCAGATGAATGATTTCCGAAAGCCTGGTGCCCGTCCCATATAGCAGTTCTAAAATTAATCTGTCACGTTGCTGAGAAAAGCCTTCACCGAACGTGATATGATCCAAAAGGCGGCTCATTTCGTTCTCATTAAGAAACTGCGGTAGTTTCTTAGCCGTTTTAAGAATTTGAATTTTTTTTGTAGGGTCATCAGAAATAATCTCCCTCTTTAACAAGAACTTATAAAAGGACCTTAAGCATGTAATTTTTCTATTAACCGATTTTGGGTCAAGGCCAATATCAACCAGACTTACTACCCAACCTCTGATGATGGAATGTGTGGTATCTTCCAGGAGAGTAGATGGATAATATTCACCAAGGTATGACTCAAACTGACGTAGGTCGTTATCGTAGGAACTGATAGTATGAGCGCTATATCTTTTTTCAAACTGCAGATATTTGAGGAACGATTTGCGCATAAAAAAATCTTGATCAGACTAGGGATGTGATCAAGACTAATTTAACGAAATTAACCGAGAAATACAGGCTGATTAATAGTTTTCTTCAGCGTACTTAGACTGTCTGTATTTAGCTTTAATTATTTCAGTTCTGCGTGTTACAGAAGGCTTTTCAAAGAAAGTTCTGGATCTTAGTTCTTTTAAAACACCCGTCTTTTCGAACTTCTTTTTGAATCTTTTTAATGCCTTATCTATAGACTCGTTCTCTTTTACGTTTATAACTATCATTTCTCAGCTTTTTTCAAATTGGATTGCAAATTTAAGATTATCCAACAAACTACACAACATATGAACCGTATTCTATGATAAAATAGCTCTGGAAATGACAAGTTTTTGAATTTCTGAAGTGCCTTCCCCTATCGTACATAACTTGGCGTCTCTATAAAATTTCTCTACGGGGTAGTCCTTGGTAAATCCATATCCTCCAAATATCTGGACCGCTTCATTGGCCACGGATACAGCCACTTCCGAAGCATAGTATTTAGCCATAGCCGATTCTTTGTTCACTTTTTTCCCTCTATTTTTTAGATCTGCTGACTGGCTAATCAAAAGCTTCGCGGCTTCAATCTGTGTCGCCATGTCAGCCAGCTTGAAAGAGATGGCCTGAAATTTTGATATCGGCTGATTAAACTGCTCCCGCTCTTTTGAATATTGTAAAGCTGCTTCGTATGCCCCCTGCGCTATTCCTAAACTTAAGGCCGCAATGGATATTCTACCACCGTCCAGTATTTTCAATGATTGAATGAATCCGTCTCCTACATTTCCTAAAACATTTTCTTTAGGCACGCGACAATTATCAAAAATCATTTCTGCCGTTTCTGAAGACCTCATCCCTAACTTGTTTTCTTTTCGTCCTCCGCTAAAGCCCGGTGTGCCGCGCTCAACGATGAAAGCTGTCATACCATGAGAGTCTCCTACGTCGCCTGTACGGGCAATGACCACAGCTACGTCTCCGGATTTACCATGTGTGATAAAATTTTTGGCCCCTTCAAGGATATAGTGATCTCCGTCTTCTTTTGCAGTTGTCTGCATGTTCCCGGCGTCAGAACCTGTATTGGGTTCTGTCAAGCCCCAGGCACCAATCCATTCTGCTGATGCCAGTTTAGGCAGATATTTCTGTTTCTGCTCTTCATTTCCAAATTGTAGAATATGACCGGTACATAATGAATTATGCGCTGCCATGGATAAACCCACAGAACCATCAATTTTTGATAATTCCACAATGGCAGTTACATATTCATGATATCCAAAGCCTGAACCACCGTACTTTGCAGGAACCAGGACCCCCATCAGACCAAGCTCACCCAACTTCTTAAACAATGGGACCGGAAATTCCTGAGACTCATCCCATTCCATCATAAATGGCTTGATCTCCCGCTCTCCAAAATCTCTGATCATTTGCGCGATCATGATTTGGTTTTCATTTTCTTCAAAGCCAAAGGCCATTGGTTTTTCTATAATTTCTGCTTCCATTGGTAATGCAATCGTTTTCGGCAAATATAGAACAAATTCATAAGCGAACTAACATTCGTTTGGCTATAATTGTTTTAATTTTTAAAATAAAGTTGACAGTGGATTACAACAATTATTCTTTTATTTTTGGGCGTTTAGTAAATACCTAAAACCCAATACAATTATGAAAATTGCCGTAGTTGGTACTGGTTATGTCGGATTAGTAACCGGAACCTGCTTTGCCGAAACAGGAAATAATGTCACCTGCATTGATATTGACGAAGAAAAAGTGAAAAGTCTTCAAAATGGCAAAATAACAATTTATGAGCCTGGGCTTGACATCATTTTTGATAGAAATATAAAACAAGATCGACTGCATTTCACCACTGATCTCGCAGAAGGTATTAAAGGAGCTAAAATCATATTCCTGGCCTTACCCACACCGCCCGGTGAAGATGGTTCTGCAGATCTGAAATACATATTGAAAGTAGCGGAAGATCTGGGGCCATTATTGGAAAATTATACGGTAATAATAGATAAAAGTACCGTTCCGGTGGGCACCGCTGAAAAAGTGACTGCCAAGGTTGCTGAGAATGCAAAGGTCGAATTCGATGTAGTATCTAATCCTGAGTTCCTCAGAGAAGGAGTAGCGGTAGAAGACTTCATGAAACCTGACCGTGTGGTTATTGGCACTCAATCGGAAAAAGCGAAACATCTGATGGAATCTCTATATGCACCTCTAGTGCGTCAGGGAAATCCTATCATATTTATGGATGAAAAGTCTGCAGAACTAACGAAGTATGCGGCTAACTCATTCCTGGCTACCAAAATTACCTTTATGAATGAGATTGCTAATATGTGTGAGCTTTTAGGAGCTGATGTTGATGCTGTTCGTAAAGGAGTGGGTACAGATAGCAGGATCGGTAAGCGATTTCTTTTTGCGGGCATCGGTTACGGTGGAAGCTGTTTTCCAAAAGACGTCCAGGCATTGGCCAAGTCAGCAGAAGAAGTGAATTACGATTTTGACATATTAAAATCAGTAATGGCTGTCAATGAGGTCCAAAAAACTAAAATGATCCCTAAGATCAAGCATTATTTTGGTGGTGACCTGAGTGGAAAAACCATTGCTTTATGGGGACTGGCCTTTAAGCCTTATACAGATGATATCCGAGAAGCTCCTTCTCTCTACAACATTGATGAGCTGGTGGCTGCCGGAGCGACAGTTAAGTGCTATGATCCTGAGGCAATGGATAATGTGAAAAAACTGATCGGAGATAAAGCTATTTTTTGTAAAGATGCTTACGAAGCTACAAAAGACGCCGACGCCTTATTTATAGCTACGGAATGGCCTGTTTTCAGAACACCGGATTTCGAACAGATTGCAAAAGGACTCAATAATAAGGTCATTTTTGATGGAAGGAATCTATATTCTTTGCACGACATGGAAGAATTAGGTTTCACATACTTTAGCATAGGAAGATTTACCGTAAATGGCTAAACGAGTTTTAATAACAGGGGCTGCCGGTTTTTTAGGATCACACCTCTGTGACAGGTTTTTAAAAGAAGGTTATGAAGTGTTGGGTATGGACAACCTGATCACTGGTAATCTTAAAAACATAGAACATCTCTTTAAACTGGAGCAATTCCAGTTCTATAATCACGATGTTTCTTCTTTTGTGCATGTGTCCGGTGAGCTCGATTATATATTACATTTCGCCTCACCGGCCAGCCCAATTGATTACTTAAAAATTCCGATCCAAACACTGAAAGTAGGCTCTCTGGGCACACATAATCTATTGGGGTTGGCAAAAGTCAAAAAGGCCAGGATGCTGATCGCTTCTACCTCTGAAGTGTATGGTGATCCTATGGTACATCCTCAAACAGAGGAGTACTATGGCAACGTTAACCCTATAGGGCCTCGTGGGGTATATGACGAGGCCAAGCGTTTTCAGGAAGCCATGACTATGGCATATCACACCTATCACGGCCTGGAAACACGAATCGTTCGGATTTTCAATACGTATGGTCCCCGAATGCGTCTGAATGACGGGCGTGTATTACCTGCTTTTGTTGGGCAGGCGTTAAGAGGTGAGGACCTTACCGTGTTTGGCGACGGTTCTCAGACACGTTCTTTCTGTTATGTAGACGACCTTATAGAAGGGATCTATCGACTTTTAATGAGCGACTACGTCTATCCTATGAACATCGGTAACCCTGATGAGATCACTATCAAACAGTTTGCCGATGAGGTAATAAAACTAACCGGCACCTCGCAAAAGGTAATCTATAAACCGCTCCCTAAAGATGATCCAATGCAACGCCAACCTGATATCTCAAAGGCCAAGGAAATATTGGGATGGGAACCAAAAGTAAGCAGACAGGAAGGACTGGCCATTACATATGACTTTTTCAAAGGGCTTTCGGAAGAAGAACTGAATGCTTCCGAGCATTATAGCTTTGAAGGGTATATTAAAAAGTAAAGAAGTTGCCGTTAAAGGTCACGATTGCACAAGTGTTCATTCATTAGTCATTGGTTTCAAAGCCGAAGAAAAGCACTACTATGAAGACACATTATCAATACCCGCTGAAAGATGTTGAATTCCCCGGTTTATTAACAAGGGTCAAGGCTTTAATGGTTGACTTGATGATAATTCTGATTATTTTTTCGACGGCTTCCGTGCTAATCAGTGGTGTGGAAGAAACGCCGGATTGGGTAAGAGGGTTAATCTTTATTTTCTCAATTTATCTCTATGAGCCCATTTTTATTACACTATTCGGGGGTACAATAGGGCACCATCTTTTGAAAGTAAGTATCCGAAAAATCAGTAAACCGAACAAAAAGGTAAATATATTTCAGGCGTCTCTTAGGTTTCTTATTAAGTATCTACTCGGCTGGATTTCATTTTTGACGATCACCGCAAATCAGGAGAAGCGTGCCATTCATGATATAACCAGTGGGTCAATTGTACTATACAAATAGGATTATTTTACTGACAGGTTATTAGAACAACCATTTTAGTTCGAGGCGTTTTTAACCATTGGCTTATATAGTAATAAATGAGAAAAAAGGTTCTTTTTATTTGTCTGCATAGGCCTGGTAGGTCTCCTTCTCAAAGATTTCGCTTTGAGCAATACCTGGATTTTTTGGATGAGGAAGGTTATGACTGTTCACATGTACACCTTCTCAATGAAAAAAATGATAGAATATTCTACGCTGCAGGTAAATACTGGCAAAAGCTGTTCATATTGATCCATTCAACATTGACGCTGATCAACCAGTCCTTTTTCAAAAAATACGATATTGTATTTGTTCAACGTGAGGCATTCATGCTCGGCACTTCATACTTTGAAAGACGAATGGCCAAAAGGTCAAAACTAATATTTGACTTCGACGATGCCATTTGGAAGCAGCAAACCGGAGAGATCAAAAGTAAAAACAGGTTCTTCTATTTTCTGAAGAACCCGAATAAAACAAAGCACATTATTCGTGCAGCCCAAATGGTATTCGCAGGCAATCAATACTTAGCAGACTTTGCTCTCCCAATGAATCCCAATGTAAAGATAATACCCACGACGATTGATACCATCGCCTATCACGTGGTCCCGAAAAGAGAAACCGGCAAAGTATGTATTGGGTGGAGCGGTAGTTTTTCTACCATCATTCATTTTAAACATATATTGGAAGCTTTGAAAGAGCTCAAAAAAAAGTATCAGGATAAAATATACTTTAAAGTCATCGGCGATGGGAGCTTTACAGATGAAGACCTGGAAATACAAGGTGTATCCTGGCAGCAGGAAACAGAAGTGAAGGACCTGTCTGAAATTGACATTGGAATTATGCCATTGCCTGATGATGAATGGACAAAAGGAAAATGTGGCTTAAAAGGACTGCAATACATGGCCTTAGGCATCCCCACAATCATGTCCCCGGTGGGTGTAAATACGGATATTATAAAGGACGGGGTTAACGGTTTTTTTGCATCGTCCGATCCGGAATGGATACAAAAGCTTTCGATATTGATTGATTCGCCGCTCATGAGAGAAAAGATGGGAATAGAAGGAAGGAAGGTTGTTAAAGAACGTTTTTCTGTTGAAGCAAATAAAAAGCTATACCTGGATCACTTCAACGAATTGGTCCATTCGTGATCGACAAAATTCTTCCAACTAATTTCACTTCCAATGGTATGAAATACTTGTGGCACTTTAATGGCATCTGATAGATGTACATTTAATATGCCAATAGAGGTGTTATTAAAAAAGAAAACTCCAGAGTTCCGATCAGACTGTTTTAACATAAATATATAACTGGCAACACACCATTATATGCACAAGAGCCTTATCGGGTTATCTGATAACATCACAGATAACGTAAGGTCAGGATCAGCTATGTTTTAGGTAAAAATCACTGTTGATATATTTTTTCTCTCTCGGCAAACAAGTATCATTCTTGAGCAGAATCAATAGTTAGCCCTTAACAATCAGATAAATACTATTTCAAACAAGTAACTGGAACACCTTTATTTTGCATCTTGACCAATCAAAAGCATTAACAGCAGGTTACATGAGTACCTTTTACAGGAATATATTGGTAGTAAAAACCAATAGTACTCCTAAATACCTCCTCAATGCTAAAGAATTATGCTTGCTGCCCAAGCTGTGGGGCAGCAGAGAGTCGGAAAAATCAAAAAATCTGGAAATGTAAAGCTTGCAACTATACATTTTGCCATACCTGCCTTTCCTCCATTGTTCATCTCCATCAACCTAAGACGTTAATCGCATGCCCTCACTGTTACTCTTCTATGGTCAAGTCTGCCGGTGTCTTATCAAAACAATACAATAAAGTTGGATGATCCATTTCTTATGCATTTCATTGACCCAGCCCCAACGGGTTCATGATATTTTTCAAATACATACCTGCAAACACTTAAAATGACTGTTCTTCATTAAATTTTATGATAACTTGCCATTGGACGAACTCTATCATGAAGCTATGAACGAGAACAGATCTTTTTTTGACAGACTCAATCATTGGACAAGGACCTCCATCGGATTAAAAATATTCATCATTGGTTTTTTGGTGTTGATATTATTAATTCCCGTCTCAATGGTGGAAGACCTCATATATGAACGCCAACAATATCAACAAAACGCTATTGAAGAGGTAAGTAGTAAATGGGGTACAGAACAAACCTTAACAGGGCTCATATTAAGCGTGCCATATTATACTTATAACACCGTCAAAAATGATGACGGCTCAGAAAAGCTGATCAAGAAAAAACAAGTCGCACATTTTTTACCGGACCAACTTAATATAAGTGGCAATATTAGCCCTGAAAAGCGGTATAGAGGCATTTATGAAGTAGTGGTTTATAACAGTACCCTAAAAATCTCAGGAACTTTTGAAAAACCCAATTTCAAAAAACTTAATATAGAAGCATCTAATGCCACCTGGGACAAAGCAACTATCTCATTAGGCTTGAGTGACCTTAGAAGTATTCAAAATGAGGTCCAATTGAACTGGCTTAAAGAAAAGGTCTACTTTGAACCTGGCCTTAAAAGTAATGACGTCGTTCAATCCGGGATCAGCGCAAATGTCCTGACAGACAGCGTAACCAGCAGCTACCCTTTCGAGTTGACCCTCGAGTTCAACGGAAGTAAAGGGCTAAGCTTCACACCACTAGGCAAAACCACGATAGTTGATATTCAATCTAACTGGGCGGAACCGAGCTTTGACGGGGCATTTCTTCCGGACACACGTGAGGTTACACAAGAGGGGTTCAACGCTCACTGGAAAGTGCTCCACCTGAATCGAAATTATCCACAACAGTTTACAGGTGGCATACAGGTACGTCCATCCGATTTTGGGGTCAGATTGATCATGCCTGTGGACCAATACAGGAAGAGTACAAGGTCGGTCAAATATGCCGTTATGATCATTTCATTAACATTTTTGATTTACTTTTTCTCACAGATCAAAACAAGTATCCGCATTCACCCCATCCAATACCTGATTATCGGACTGGCCCTTTGCCTCTTTTTCACTTTACTCATAGCACTGTCAGAACACATGTCATTTTACCTGGCATACTTTACAGGCAGTATTTCCATTGTTGTATTAATAACGTCCTACTCTTACTTTATTTTTAAAAACAGCCTCCTCACCAAAGTGCTTGCGGGACTTCTGGTAATGTTGTACGGCTTTATTTATATCATTATCCAACTCCAGGATTATTCACTTCTTATAGGCAGTGTAGCGCTATTTGTTATACTTGGTTTCATCATGTATATGTCGAGAAATATAGATTGGTACAACATAGGTAATGACTCTTAAACACTTGGGAACAGGTAGAGGACCGGTCCTGGCATTTTAGATTTTCACAGGAGGGGTTTTCCCAGTGAAGTATTTCTAAGGGTCCATTAATTTAACATCCACGTCTTTTCAATTACTGCGCTGGCACCGAAAAAACCAACGGCACCATTACTGACATTAGTAATAACATTAGTCGGTTCAGTATCAAAAAGACTTCCTCGCCATTCTGTTTCCAGGAAAACTGTTCTCCAAAAAGCATAGTGCTGGTCCGATAAAGAAAACTTACGCTGCGCAACCCGATTACCCCCGCGAAAACCATAAAAATGCGTCTCTTCGAATTGGAAGACTCCGCTTACTTCAATTTTAGGATGGGTAAACCAGTTAAAGACATATCCGTTGTCAATATCAAAACTCACCCCTATTTGCTGACCGAGAGAACTGGGATTTACATTACCGGGCAGTGGCTCTGTGCGTGTTACCCATTGCTCCCAGCGGTTGGCTTCTGAAAAACCGAATTGGTGCCTGCGAAACTCAAAGTCTTCATTCGGAAAACCTTCTCCAAAAAAGATAGGTTCAAAATCCGTTACTTCCGGTAAGGTATCCATAGCCTGATAGACATTGCCGCTCCATGCTATTCGTAAGGTATAGACCTTTCCCACCTCCCCCGCAATACTATCATCAGTTATGTAAACGCCATCACTTATTTCTGACATTTGAAACGTATTGTTTTCGTCTGAGATGGTAACAAAGGCATTAGTAGCAGGTGGGTATTCCTTTAATCCATAATCTGCCGTTTGTCCTAACCGGACCTCATGTTGTTTCCGTTCGGTCGTTATCAGGCCATCTACCACCAGAAGGGGGGCGGAAGTCTCCACTTCCAGATCTACAATTTCCTGACAAGCCAAAGTAATGAAGACTATGAAAATAAAACATAGTTTGATGATAAGTTTACAGATCCTTAACGGTATGTTAGTAGCTTTAGCATTCATCATTTCTAGAATTTAAAGTTGTATGAAAGAGAAGGAATGAGTCCGAAAATGAATGTTTTGATAGGTCGTACGTCAGTTCTGTCTGGAACATTCCCAGTTGCCCGATCCCTGACTGGCATAAAATCAATACTCAGAGCATTTTTGCGGAAATAGAGATTAGTCAATGAAAACAACCAAAAAGACTCCCATCTCCTGTCTGTTCTCATTTTACCTTTCCATTTTGCAGAAACATCTAAACGATGGTAGTCCGGTAATCGCTCACCATACCTTCTCTCATAAACAGGAATGGTACTTTCTCCAACACGGTAACTGCCGGCTGGCAATGTCACTGGTCTTCCCGTCTGGTAAACCCAGTTACTGCTTAAAGATAGCCGTTCACTTAATTGGTAGTTAGTAACAAATGAAATGCTGTGGGGTTGATCATAGTAGGCTGGAAATGCCA
Organism: Fulvivirga sp. M361; assembly: GCF_007097395.1. Classification (GTDB taxonomy): domain Bacteria; phylum Bacteroidota; class Bacteroidia; order Cytophagales; family Cyclobacteriaceae; genus Fulvivirga. The sequence goes on along the minus strand of NZ_VKDC01000041.1, from coordinate 45,458 downwards.
CTCCATTATTAATCTCCGGTATTTTTAATTCTGTTTTAGAATAAGTGTAAGCAAGTGTTGAAGAAAACTTCTTCGTTTCTTTATGTAATGAGAGCTCTATACCGTAAGAGGTTCCGTCACCAAATCTTAGCAAGCTCTCAACATTGGGGTTTTGCAGAAGCTGTGCATGATCCGGATAACCAATTTGCCGATGCAGTTTTTTATAGTAACCTTCTAAATTTAAAGACAGCTTTCTGGAAGAAAATACTTTAAAAACTCCCCATGAGATCTGATCACTAAATTGCGGTTTGAGAGATGGCCCTGATGGCAGCCAAATAAAAAAGGCATTAAAAGAGGTGACGGAATTTCTAATTTGTTGAATGAACTGATAATTGCGCTGATAACCCATTTTCAATACTACTGAGGGCATTAACTGGTAGCTAAGTCCTATACGTGGCTCCAGGCCTTCATACGTTTGGTATAGTTCACCTGCCCGATGTAGGGTTGTATCCAGGGGAGTATTATTTTCATCAAAGTTGATCACCGTCTGTGGCCCATAGCTGTTGAAAAGGTTATATCTTAACCCATAATCCAGGGAAAACCGGGGACTAATATTCCAATAATGGCCTATGTAAGCTGCTGATTCGAGGTTCTTTTTAGCTTCAATGGATGCAATCTTATTTGTACCCTCTTCACCTGGCTCGACCTTATGGTGTATGGATTGAATACCAAAACGAATTTCGTGATTGGACCTGGGAAACCATGAAAAATCTGCTTTTGCCTGCCAGTCGGTAATGCCGGATTCCCAATTGAATGTCTCCTGTCCTGTAATGATATTACTGATAAAATAGCGGTATTGACTTCCGGAAACGGTGAAATTAGAAAATAGCCGTGGTGAGAATACGTGGTTCCACCGGAGCGTTCCCGTGGTATTACCCCACTCATTTTCAAATTGATCAAAAAAACGAAAGACATCCTTCCCAATGTATCCTGACAAGTACAACTGATCATACTTACCGATTTGAGTATTGATCTTAGCCGTAAGGTCAGTAAAATTCATCTTGTTTCCCCCGTCATCCGGGAGCGCTCTCAATATAAGGTCGGGATAAGTGCGTCTGGCAGAAAAAATAAAAGAGCTCTTCTCCTTTTTCAAAGGCCCTTCTAACGTCAATCGACTGGACAATAATCCTATGCCTCCGGAACCTGAAAACTTTTCTTTGTTTCCTTCCTTCATTCTAACATCCATGACTGAAGAGAGACGGCCTCCATATTGTATAGGAAAGGGGCCTTTGTAGAATTCCACGTGTTTGATGGCATCGGGATTGAACACGGAAAAGAAGCCCAAAAGATGGGTGGGGTTATATACTATGGCCTCGTCAAGCAGGATGAGATTTTGATCAAGATTTCCTCCTCTGACATAAAATTCCGTAGAGCCCTCTCCGGCTGTTTGTACTCCGGGTACTTCATGAACCAGCTTTATTACATCCGGTTCACCGGCCAGTGCAGGGAATTCATCCAGCCTCGATATAGCGATATTTTCTTTTCCCAGTGACTTTATAGAATAAAGGTCTTCTTCAAGTGATCCCGTAACCACTACTTCTTCCAGCTGTTCTGACAATGGTTTTAACAAAATGACGTTTGACATACTTTCCTCTAATTGCCGTGTAATGAACTGAGTCTGGTAGCCAATATAGCTGACTTGAAATTCATACAAACCGGCGGGTAGCGTAATGGAAAAAAAGCCATAAGCATTAGTCACAGCACCTTTCCCCTGACTGCCTTTGATGAGAATAACACAACCGATCAAAGATTCGCCGGAGCTTTCATCTTTAACATAACCACTGAAAGTTGTTGTTTTGGAACTCCTTTCTTTTTCTTTCCGTAAAATCAAAATCCTGTTTTGGCCTTTATCGGAAAAAGTCAGCCCTTTATTTTTCAATAGCCGAACGAGCACTTCCCGGACAGTCTCATCTTTAGCACTTACAGATACTTTTTCTTCCACCCACGCCCCATATCGATAGGCAAATTGAAATTCTCCTGATTCCTGAATTTGAGTCAATACTTCCTGCAACGTCTTTTCATGAACTTCAATGCTTATTCTTCTTTCCAACGCCGGAAACGACGGCTGTGCAAAAGCAATACCTGCACTTTGCAACAAGCATACTATTCCTATGATGATATATTTTATATTCATTTTGAGTAATAATTCTATTAAAAACTAATGATTGACGGCGGTTACTCAGTTCTCCTGAGCGCACCCTTCTCCTTTAAGCAGATATCTATTTTGAAGTTTCTTTTCAATCTGAATATCAAACAATGACTCTAAAGTTTCCAGGATATGTTCCAGTGGTTCCTGGTCAATTGTCGTGGTAAGCTTGCAGTCTGGGCCTGATATTCCTGACGCAACATCTTGTTCTATATGTATACCATAGACATCTTCCAAACTTTCCATTACTTCATGCAATGGCGTTTCTGCAAAAACCAGTTGCCTCGTCTTCCATGCAAAGCGGTTAGGGTCATTTTGTTGCACCTGGCTGAGCTTTCGGGCTTCTGTATTATAACTAGCTTGTTTGTGAGCTGTTAAAATAACCTTATGTTCATTGTTCTGACGGGAATAAAAGGCCACTTTACCCGATTCAACAATTACCACTTCTTTTTGCTCATTCGTTTCTACCATAAATGCGGTACCTAACACTTTCACCTCGGTTTCCTCATTATGTATAATAAAAGGCTTATCAGGATTTTTAGTGACCTTGAAGAAGGCCGTACCTTGTAATTCGACATTTCGACTATCATCGGAAAAAGACGTTGGTAGTTTCAACTGGCTATTTCTATGTAACCATACCTCCGAACCATCGGGTAGTATGCGGTGTGCAATCTGGTCTTCCGTCTGCCAGGTCTCCAGACTGCTTTCTTTTTGGATCATTATCCAAATGACCCCAACTGCAAATAAAAGGGCAGCGGCATATTTGAAATACCGATACAATGAGAATACTTTAGCATCGGTTGTCAACCTCCCTGCTTCATTTATTCTTGTCTTAGTTTTCTGCCATGCTATCGCTGTGTCCGGCTCGGGCATGTCTTCCTGTGAAGAGTTTATCCATACTTCCTTCCAATAGTCAAATGTTTTCACGTTCTCATCATCTTCCAGAAGCCAACGCTCAATTTCTTCGTTCTCTCTGGCAGAGCTGTTTCCATTGAGGTACCTAAATACTATTTCTTCTTCCATTTTTTAGTCATCATCTGTCCTGGTCATAAAAACTATACTTCTCTAAAGAGAGATTTTCCAGGCCCTTATTTAAAAGACAAAACAGAAGCCGGTGAGGGGGATAAGGAAATTAGAATTTTTTAAAAAAGATGAAAAAGGCAGGTAATGCAACACTAAGACCTTCTCCATGCTCAGATAAAAAAGTTCTGATCCGGTGAAGCGCGGTCTTCATTTGGGATTTGACCGTTTCTTTTCCTATACCTAACCGGCTGGCTACCTGATCATACGTAAGCATTTCTTGCCTACATAAAACAAATACTGCCCTGCACCGATCGGGCAGCTGCGAAATAGCTTGCTGGATCAGATCTGACAGTTCTTGTACCTCCAGGGGAACGGTGGTATCTATTTTTTGGTCCGCTATATGATCTTCTAACGCTTCCAAGCCCATAAAGGGACGCATTTTGTCCGATCTGCTTTTTAGATTTAGCGCACGATTACGAATAGATATCAGGCAATAGCCCTTAAGGTTAGTAATATCCAAGGTCTGTCGCTTATCCCAAAGGTTGACAAAGAAATCCTGTACAAGCTCCTCCGCATCTTCTGTATCCTTAAGGTATTGATATGCCAACTGAAATAATGGTTTGTAATAAGCATGAAAGAATTCCTCAAAAGCTTTATGATCTCCTCCCTCCTTAATCTGGTAAAAACTTATCTTCAATTCGAATTCTAATTTTACAACCCTCGAAAATGCATTTGATCTGAACGTATGCTTGCCTAAATATACTTATTCATTCGGTTTTGTTAGAAAAGTCCTGAAATCGCCCACCAATGTTTAAAACGCTATTTCATTTTCGAACGAGGTACAGCCCTTTTACGTTTCAAATTATGATAATACGCTAACTAATTTTAATTATACCTGGTTATAGAAGTTACAGTGCTATGAAGCGGTTTTACGTCAAATTCTTTATCACAATTTTCTGTTTAAACCTTTTCGTTATGTATAAGTCCAAGTATTAAATCGCAATAACATGTTAAAACAAGAAGAAGTACAACATTTATTGTTAAGAGCAGGATTCGGAACCAGCTACAAGGAGGTCCTTCGCTTACAGCAGAAAGATATAGAAGGAGTAGTCTCTTCCATTCTGAACCCCAAATTACCTGATATTGAGGTGACAGACGAAATCCCTTTTAGCAATGAAGGTTTTATGGCCGCTTCAAAAGAGGAAAAAAAGGAAATGGTAAAAATAAGACGTTCTCTTATTAAAAACCTGAACACAAAGTGGATCATGCAGATGGTCGAAAGCGAAAATACGGTTGCTGAAAAGCTCACATTGTTCTGGCATGATCATTTTGCGTGTAGGTCCAACAGTTTGTTATCGGTTCAAAATTACTTGAATACGCTACGCACCCATGCACTCGGCAACTTTCGTGACCTTCTCCACGCAGTGGCCAAGGACCCGGCCATGCTCGCATACCTTAACAATCAACAAAACAAAAAGCAGTCACCCAATGAGAATTTTGCACGTGAGGTGATGGAACTGTTCACACTCGGTATGGATAATGGCTATACAGACGAAGACATTAAGCAAGTAGCCAGGGCATTTACCGGTTGGGGTTTCAATAATAAAACCAGCCAATACACCTTTAGAAAGTATCAGCACGACTATGGCGAAAAGACAATCTTTGGCAAAACAGGCAACTTTAACGGTGAGCAAGTCCTGGATATGCTACTCGAAAATAAAGCTACTGCCCGGCACATTGCTGAAAAATGGGTCGCTTATTTTGTCAATGATAAGGGCGATAAAGTGTTGGCCAAGGCAGTAGGTGAAGCGTTTTATGCCTCAGACTACGACATAAAAACAGGATTGGCGACGTTATTTACTCATAAGCGATTTTATGCCAAAGAACATCTGGGGGTAAAGATCAAATCACCGGTAGAACTGATCGTAGGTATTCAGCGAATGACTTACAGCAAAATCCAATCAGAGGAAAGCCTCATTTTTTTACAAAATATGTTAGGACAACGCCTTTTATTTCCTCCAAATGTAGCTGGCTGGTCCGGAGGTAAAAGTTGGCTGGACAATTCTACCCTGGCCTTCCGGGTAGAATTGCCAAAATATATTTTCCTTGCTGGTCTCATTGAATCAATGCCTAAAGACTCCGGTGATATCGGAGACCAATTAAAGAATAAAGGAAAACTGAAAAAACTGGAAGTTAAAATTGAGTTGAATAAACTACAAAACGATTTCGAAAACGCCAGTGATGAAGAGATCCATACGTATTTCCTCCAGGTACCAACCGTTGATGTATCAGAACTTGCCGCTGCCAGTTCACTCACCAAAAAAGTTGTCCTTCTCACTTCTCAACCTACTTTTCAATTATGCTAGACCTAGATAAAAACTCCAGAAGATCTTTTTTGAAACAGTCATCTCTTATAACTGTGGGCACTTTATTGGCTCCTAATTTTCTACATGCCTGTGCTAACCAGGAACGAGTTGCCTTTAACGGCAAAAGGCTAATTGTAATTCAACTGTCAGGAGGCAATGACGGGCTAAATACCGTGATCCCCTACCGCAATGATCTGTATTATCAGTTAAGGCCCGGCTTATCTTATCAGGAAAGTGACGCCTTAAAGCTCAACGACGAGATTGCTTTAAATCCAGGTATGAACGGATTAAGAGAGCTTTTTGACCATGGTGACGTATGCATTATGAACAACGTAGGATATCCGAATCCCAACCGTTCACATTTCAGATCTATGGATATTTGGCATACAGGAAGCAGCTCGAACAAGAACTGGGATACCGGCTGGCTAGGCAGATACCTGGACCAAAAGTGTAATAATACAACGCCCTACCAGGCCATTGAGATGGATGACAGTGTCTCCCTGGCGCTAAGGGGCGATATGAATAAAGGTTTTTCGGTGTCAAAGCCAGCAGCTATGTACAATTCCGTGAAACATATCGAGATTGGCAAGCACGAGAAAAAGGACAACGAAAACCTCAATTATCTTTATAAAACATTGGCAGATACCAAGCAGTTTGCCAGGTATGTTTACGAGAAAAGTAAGATCTATAAATCTGCTGTAAACTATCCCAATAGCAAGTTTGGTAGTGAAATGAAGCGTATGGCTGAGCTTATTATGTCAGGTGTTGAATCGCAGGTATTTTATATCAGTCTGACAGGGTTTGATACACATGCTCGTCAAAAGAATAAACAGCAAAAGTTATTGATGCAATATAGTGACGCACTTTCTTCCTTAACCCAGGACCTAAAGCAAAATAATCAGTGGGATAACACACTAATATTTACGTTTTCTGAATTCGGTCGTAGGGTGAAGCAAAATGCAAGTGGGGGCACCGATCACGGCACGGCTAATAATGTTTTTATTACCGGTGGTAAACTAAAACAAACCGGGATAATGAATGAAACGGCGGACCTTGCCAACTTAGACAAAGGTGACCTCATTCATTCTGTCGACTTTCGTTCTGTATATGCTACCCTGTTGGATAAATGGCTGGATTGTGATGCAGATAAAATATTGAAACAATCGTTCGGCCGATTAAACTTTATTTAGATTGAAAACACACCGCGAAGTACTTGCCACAGGTGGTTCCGGGTTTTTGGTCCATCTTAAAAAAGCTGGTGAAAAAGTGGGCTAAGGTTACATCTTGTCCTGAAGTGACCTGGCCAGGGTTTACAAAATACGTCTAAACTATCTTAGAAAAAGACAAAAGGGAGTTATGAATAGAATGAATTAAAATCGTGTCCGCCAGGAAATACCAGCATCTACAAACCAATCCGTCAGTTCCTCATTGTCACCAAAACCAGCCGAAAGGTCTAATTGAAAATTGTTATTCACCAGGAAAGCAAGTCCCGTATCCCAACGTGTGTCAAAATCACTGTCGGCTACCTCTCCGTAGTTTTCTATAAACCCGCTCCACTTTCCTGAAATAGGAAATGCCAGATTGATCACATACCCTCCCTTAGGATGATTATCATTACCATTCCAGGAAACGGACCAGTTCGTGGTCAAACCCAAAAAATCCGTTAGTTGCTGGCTATGGATCAGCATGAGTCGAGGGGCAATCTCTTCCATTTCATAGGCTTCATCTACCCAGGGCAGGGAAACATCTGTCTGAAACCCGAAAGAAGGTTTGAAACCTTCTCCACTGATGATGTTATAGCGGATGCCTGCACTCAAGGAACTCAGACCTCCAAATTGGTCTGTAGCGCCAGTCTCAAAAGTCAGGTCATCCCTTCTGGTCTGGAATCCTGATCGGATCTCAAAATTCTCAAGAATGCCGTACCGAAAATCAGCTGCGTATCCTAAACTATTAATGGATTGATTGGACGAATCATCTTCACTATCCGTGTAGTTAAAGCCTGTTTGTACCTGGAACACTTTTTGGCCCGTAGTAAAAGGCACTACTGCCTGCCCTGGGCGAGAAGTAATAATAACTTCACTGTACTGGGCGGAAAGTGAATGAAATAGTAAAAAAGACAAAGCAGCGAACAGCGGTTTTTTCATAGGGTTAAAGATATTGATTTAGCGCTATTCATTGGCCGTGGCCATCCTAAATTAGAATGAATAGTAACGTCACTCTAATTCAATACGCTCATTTGTAATGCGTGAAATAAAAAGGAATGAGATCAGGTGTGAGGCAAACCAGAAAACCATCGCCTGTTATCCATACCCAGACAGCTTAAAAGCTACAAACTCACTTTATTGGTGCGTGGTATTGTGTCATTGTGTTACTATAATCCCTATCCTATTTCAGTCAAACGGAAATTTCATGCCTGAAAAAATCCATTATAAAATGAAAATGGAATGAACATGGTATGCTTAGTTTTATTATATTGCTTGAAGAACATGTTATTTTTTTAAACACCCCCGTTATGTTAAAGAATTATTCGTCTTGCCCAGGCTGTGGTGCCGTTGAAGACCAAAAAAATCAAAAAATATGGAAGTGCAGGGTATGTAATCACACCTGTTGTAAATCGTGCATTTCATCAACATTTGAATTCGACAGACCTGAGAACTTCATGGCCTGTCCATCCTGCAGATCGTCTATGCTAACCTCCTTCGGGGTGTTATCTACTTCGACTACTTACTATTAATTCGTTTGCTTTAGATACTTAATTTACAGTCAAGCAAGTATAGATCAAAGATAGTTAGCCCTTATCTGCCTGTTGCTTCAAAAAGAATAAGTATCAAATTCACAACCCACCTCTACACATCATCCCAATAGGTGAACCCGCCGGCGGATCCAGCGCTTTTACCTTCTCATAAACCTTGGGGTCTTCAAGAAAACGATCAATTTCATCTTTTAGGGATTCAAAATGCGCCCGATTGGGAATGTTGGTACTGGCACGTTTAGTAGTGATCCATCGGCTTAGTTCTTTCAGCCTGAAATTGACGATAGCCTTTACCTGGTGACTACTGTTTTGGTCACCGGACAAAGCGATCAAATTCTGGACAACCAGGTAGTTGACTGTACGATGTATCTCACCCTTGAATCCCTTTTCGAGAGTACTTTTGATCGTGTTATTGATCACTTTATTAATCACATCATGCAAACCTGGCTGGTCACTGTTCCTGCTGTTATGCTCTATTAGCCGCTGAGCTCGTGCAGAATTAAAAAGGAGAGATAATGTCATATTAGCAGCACTTTCTGCAGTCCCAATCGGGTCAAAAGTAAGACCGGTCCGGATGTTGACAATCTCACGGTTACGTGAATATCCGAGTGGCCTTGGGGGGATCATGACCATTAAATCTTCTGAAAGAGCCAGATGCTCAGCCGATAATGTTTTCAATAAAACGTCCAGCGCCTTGTTCTGTTCTGCTGCGGATACCATTGCCGTGACAAGCTGGTCATCTCCTCGCAGCGCATATCGATAGTCAAGCCCTCCGATTAATTTAACCGCAGCTTCCGTTTGATAGCGATGAAAGAAATAAATGGGTACCAGTACTTCTTCTAACTTAGCATAGGGCATTCCCTTTTTGATGTTGGATTCTCCAAAATTACTCAATGCTATTTTTCTCACTTTTAATACATGATCTAACTCGTCTGAAGCATTTTTACCATTGTCCCAAAGATGAGCATAAGGGTGTGAACCGCCCTGAGGGCGGGCATCCTGGTCGGATAAGAAGGTCAACCCGGCTTTTAAGGCATCTTGAATAATATCTTCCAGCGCCTTGTCTTCATCTGTTCCTGCTGGAAAACTTTTGTATCCATAAGTGATACTTACTTTATCCCATGCACCTATTTTATCGTCGTAAGCATTGGAAAGGTCTAGCTTACCATCTTTTATATCTACCTGGGGATGCGGATAGTCCATTACGGACGCACGATTTTCTGAACTGGAAGTGTAGCTATGTACAAGACCAAGTGTATGCCCGACTTCATGAGCAGACAACTGCCTCAATCGTGCCAATGCCATCGTTTCCATGGCAGCAGAAACCTCTTTCCCATCTTCATAAGGAGCCAGCAAACCTTCCGCAATCAGGTAGTCCTGCCTTACACGTAAAGAACCCAGCAATACATGGCCTTTGATGATCTCTCCGGTACGTGGATCTACCACAGACGTACCATAAGACCAGCCACGTGTAGAGCGATGTACCCAATTGATCACATTGTATCGTACATCCATCGGGTCGGCCGTTTCAGGAAGTAGTTTCACCTGGAAAGCGTCTTTATATCCTGCAGCTTCAAAAGCCTGGTTCCACCATTGAGCGCCTTCTATCAATGCAGATCGGATCGGCTCCGGAGTACCACGATCCAGGTAATAGACGATGGGTTCCACTGCTTCACTTACCGCGGCAGTTGGATCTTTTTTCTCTAAGCGATGTCGCCGGATGAAGCGCTGCTCTATATTTTCGCTGATCCTGGTGGCATAATCCAGGTAAGTCAACGGATAAAAACCTGCCCTGGGATCAAACTTTCTGGGTCGGTAATTATTGTCAGGTAACTTTACAAAAGAATGATGCAGGCGCACTGTAGCATTTGTACTGGTAGGTGTTACGCTGTTAATATAGTCGCCCATAGGTTTACCTGTAAAAGTCAGTGTTACTTCGAACTCTGAATTTTGAGGAAAATTCTTAGTGCGGTCCAGGTAAAAAGCAGACCGGCTTTTATCCAGTGAATAAGCACCCTGTTTGGTAGCTTTCAAACGGCCAATAACATTATGTGCATCCTGCATGAAGAAATGAGTAGCATCTACCAGCACTTTGCCATCTTCTTCTGTGATGAGTTTAAACCCCCAAAGTACCGATTTAGCGAAAGCATCCTGCACCGAATTTCTTTCGTCTACATTATCACTGACAGCGCGATACTGATAGTTAGGTTGCACCAACAATATTTTTGGGCCTCTCCGGTCAAATTTTACGACACGCGAATTTCCTAATTGATTTCTGTCCAAGCCAATGTCATTGGACCCCAGTCCGGCCGCAAGGGAATTGACGTATAAAAACTCTTCGTCAAACTTGTCTATCACTAATAAGACCTTATCCTCTTTTTTATCATAATAAAACTCAAAATAGCCTTCAAACTTCTGCATGCCGGCGGTCTTAGACTGTATGGAAGATACTGCTATACTATTTTTAGGTAAGCGGGTTGTGGAATTAGAGGTGGCCTGGCATCCTATGAATAGAAACAGGATAAGTGGATAGAGTTTGCGCATTGTTTTATTGGGTTAAGTAATTAAAGCTATAAATTATACCCTGGCGGAACAAAGCCTTTTTTGACCAATGGAAAATTTTAGAAATAATGTGTGTCTTTTTTAACTCCGTTAATTATTGATGTATCGTATCCGCCTGAACAGATTGAAAACGTCCCGACATATGACCGAGGAAGAGATTGCCGCAGAAAGGCTGCTCATTGAAGCGTCAAAGAAGGACGTAAGAAAGTTCAGCGCACTTTACGATCGGTACTTTGAAGGAATATTTGAATTCATTTATCGTCGTACGGATGATGAGGCGTTGTCTGATGACCTGTGCTCACAGACGTTTTTTAAGGCACTGGAAAATCTGAAGAGGTATGAATTCAGGGGATTACCTTTTTCGGCGTGGCTCTATAGAATCGCTACGAATGAGGTGAACAAACATTTTAATAAAACCAATCGAAACCGGGTTTTCAGCCTGGAAGAGGAGCGAGTGAAAGAGTTGATGGATGCAGAGGATGAAGGATTTACACAAGCCCAGCTGGATTTGTTAAAAAAGACATTAAGTGAATTGCCAACAGCTACGGTAGAGATCCTGGAGCTTCGCTTCTTCGAACAGCGCAGTTTTAGTGAGATTGCCTATATTTTGAATATAGGTGAAAGTGGTGCGAAAATGAGGCTTTACAGGGCAGTAGAAAAATTGCGGTCACATTTTAATATTAGCTGGAGAGAATAATGGGACGACACGAAATAAGATTAAGACGGCACAAGATGACTTCCAGGAGAATGGAAGGGCATAAAAATTACTATGAAGTGATGAAAAAACATCAAAGGAGCAGCCGTATTAAAAAAGCGATCCGGCTAGCACTCCTTTTACTCTTTTTTATATTACTGATCACTATGGTCTATTTCTCTTTTAAAATGACCATTCCAGAGGAAGATACTATAAAAAATGAATCCATAAGCTTAACCATATCCCGGCCGGATATTTCTCAATATGTTTCACTAAATAAAATGACCAATGGAAAAACGTAAAAACCCTGAAAAGGACCTGAGAAGTAAGTCCGGCCTTTTCTTTCAAATTGGGCTGTTATCAGCCATGTTTTTAACCGTATGTGCTTTTGAGTTTAAAAGCAAGGAAATAAGTAAGCCGGTAGATCTGTCTAACATTTATGTTGAAGAAGAAACGATCGTGCCCATTACCGAAATCAAACCCCCACCTCCACCACCGCCCAAGCCTGTGGTGTATAATCCCGAAGTACTTGAGCCGGATGAGTTGGAAGTAGAGGTCCCCGATGTTGTTTTCGATACTGAGGAAATACCTGATGCTGTGATTGAGGAAATAGAAGATCTTCCCGAGGAAATTGTTCCTAAGCTGCCTTTTGACATTGTAGAAGATATGCCTGAACCTGAAGGAGGGTATGAAGCATTCTATAAGTTCATAAACAAAAACCTTAAATATCCTTCGCAAGCCAGAAGAGTGGGAATAGGTGGAACCGTTTATTTGAAATTCGTAGTGGATGAAAACGGCGAAATGGTAGATATTACCATAGCAAAAGGAGTAGGAGCCGGATGCGATAAAGAAGTTTTGAGGATATTTAAAAATCCACCCAAATGGATACCGGGTAAGCAAAGAGGAGTACCCGTCAAAGTAAACCAGATCATTCCTGTCAAATTTATATTGAATTAAACCATCAGATAAGGTACCCATCGGCAAATTCAAACAAGTCCGATGGGTTTTCAGTTGGTGTTATCTTTTCGAACAAAATTCACATAGCAGGACCCAATAATAGCGGCTAAAAAGCAGCCTACAGTCAACCCATCCACAACAGCAGGGGACAGGTAAAGCCCAAATACGTTATCAGATAAATATTGAGTAAACGAGTGTGGCAGGTCCCTCTCCCCCAGGGTTCTTTTAATATCCCATTCCCAATCCGTCAAAATACAATAACCGAAGCCATTCCAAATACCCAGGACAAGCCACGAAAAAAGTGTGGCTCCTACAATCCATAAATGAAGTCGTTGTGTCCTTTTCCATAGCCAGGCAAACAAATTAGCCAGGATAATGAGAACATGTAGGCTGAAAAGTGTTATATCTAAAATTTTGAGCATTTCATTTTAATCGTTTGATTCCATGATAAATTAATAGTCTCAAACCTGACATTACCACTGCTTAAGAAACGTTTTTTTGTCAAATTAAAGACCGCAAAATTATATTTTCATTAAATAGTATGCATGCATAACATATTTTATTATATTTGTTACCCTCCGTTTAAAACGGTTGCAGGAAGGATTTTCCTTTCAAAGGATACTATGAAAAGAGAAGAAACAATAGATCACAATATTAAAACAGCCTGGCATGCCATCGCCAGGATGTATAATCAGCAGGCAGCGAAGCAAGAGATCACCACTTCTATTGGCTTTGTTCTTCTCAATATCAGTTCCAAAGATGGTACACCTGCCACTAAAATCGCGCCACTCATGGGATTGGAATCGCGAAGTCTTACTCGCGTATTGAAAAATATGGAAGAAAAGGGGCTTATCTATCGGCAGCCTGATGCTGTCGATAAGCGCTCAGTGCGTATTTACCTTACCGAGTTAGGCAAGAAGAAAAAAGAAGTGTCGCGGGAAACGGTGCTTAGATTCAACGATGTGGTACGCTCGCGTATCGCTGAAGACAAATTGAAGATCTTTTTTGAGGTGATCAATGACGTAAATGATGTAATAGAAAATAACAATATATACTCCAACGGACAGAATAATTAAACAATGACCAGACGAATCAACAAAGTAGCCGTTTTAGGATCAGGAATTATGGGTTCCAGGATCGCCTGTCACTTTGCCAATATCGGAGTGCAGGTGATATTACTGGACATCGTTCCTCGTGAACTCACCGATGGTGAGCAAAAAAAGGGCCTTACCCTCGAAGACAAAGTCGTTAGAAACAGGATCGTTCAGCAGTCACTGGACACCGCTGTGAAATCCAAACCGGCGCCTTTGTACCATAAAAGCTTCGTAAGTCGTATTTTCCTGGGCAATTTCTCCGATGACATGGAGCGTATTAAAGACTGTGACTGGATAATAGAAGTAGTCGTCGAAAATCTCGATATCAAGAAAAAAATCTTTGACCAGGTGGAGCAATTTCGCGAACCAGGTACATTGATCACATCCAATACTTCAGGTATTCCTATTAACTTCATGCTGGAAGGACGTAGCGAAGATTTTCAACAGCATTTCTGTGGAACACACTTCTTTAACCCTCCACGTTACCTGAAGTTGCTGGAAATAATCCCCACCCCTAAAACTGACCCTGAGATCGTCGATTTTTTTATGCATTATGGCGACCTCTACCTGGGGAAAACCACTGTCCTTTGTAAAGACACACCTGCTTTCATCGCCAACCGTGTAGGTATCTATGCCATTCTTAAGGTGATAGATAGCATGCAGAAGCTGGACATGAACGTGGATGAGATCGACAAACTTACCGGTCCTGTAATAGGACGACCTAAGTCCGCTACTTTCCGTACATCAGATGTGGTAGGATTGGATACGCTGATCAAAGTAGCAAACGGTCTTTACCAGGGATTACCCAACGACGAAGCTCGTGACACATTTAAGCTGCCCGAAGTAGTAGGCAAACTGGAAGAAAATAAATGGCTTGGAGATAAAACTAATCAAGGATTTTACAAAAAAACCAAGGTAGACGGTAAAACACAGATATTAACCCTGGACCTTGAAACACTGGAATACCAACCCAAGCAAAAAGCCAAATTTGCCACCCTCGAACTTACTAAAACAATAGACAACTTAAAAGAACGATTTAAGGTACTCTTTTCAGGAAAAGATAAAGCAGGTGAATTCTATCGTGATTCTTTCTATGCGTTGTTCAAATACGTAACAAATCGCATTCCTGAAATAGCCGATGAGCTATATAAGATTGACGACGCTATCTGTGCCGGATTCGGGTGGGAAATAGGCCCTTTCGAAACGTGGGATGCTGTAGGCATTAGAAAGACAGTCGGGAAAATGGAAGAAATGGGCTACAAGCCTAACCAATGGGTGTATGATATGCTGGACGCCGGAATAGAATCGTTCTATACAGCGAAAGACGGTGTTCGTCATTATTATGACATCGGATCTAACGTGTACAAAGCTGTCCCGGGAGCAGAAGAATATGTTATCCTGGATAATATTCGTGAGACAAAAGTGGTCTGGAGCAATTCCGGCGCTACCATCTTTGATTTGGGTGATGAAGTCTTAGGCATTGAATTCCACACTAAAATGAATACCCTTGGCGGAGAAGTCGTTGAAGGGATAAACAAAGCCATTGATATGGCGGAAAAAGATTACCGCGGCCTTGTAATAGGAAATCAGGGAGCGCAATTCTCAGCAGGAGCTAACCTGGGTATGGTATTTATGTATGCCATAGAACAGGAATTCGATGAAGTAGACTTTATGATCCGTCATTTCCAAAACACTGTAATGCGTGTGCGCTACTCCAGTGTACCTATTGTAGTAGCTCCACACGGACTAACCTTAGGAGGGGGTTGTGAGATGACCATGCACGCGGATAAAGTTCAGGCTGCCTCTGAAACATATATCGGTCTTGTGGAAGTAGGCGTAGGACTCATACCCGGTGGTGGCGGCACAAAAGAACTTGCAAAGCGTGTATCCGATGGATTGGAAACGGGTGATGTAGAACTTAATGCATTACAAAATGCCTTTATGAATATCGCTACGGCTAAAGTCGCTACTTCAGCGCATGAAGCCGTTGACATGAATATCTTGAGAGCACAAGATAACATTACAATAAACAAAGACAGGCAGATCGCTGATGCAAAAGAAACGGTACTTGAATTGGCTAATGCAGGATATACCCAACCTATCCAGGCTACCAACATCAAAGTACAGGGGAAAACAGGTATGGCACTTTTCATGGCTGGCGTAAGCGGCATGCGAATGGGTAATTATATTTCAGATCATGATCTGAAAATTGCTGAAAAAATTGCCTACGTCATGTGCGGTGGAGATCTCTCCTACCCACATGAAGTGTCTGAGCAATACCTGCTCGACCTGGAAAGAGAAGCATTTCTTTCACTAACAGGTGAGAAGAAAACATTGGAAAGAATTCAATCCATTTTGACGGGAGGGAAACCCTTGAGGAATTAATTAATTGTAGTCTTGAGTCTTGAGTAGCTAGTCTTGAGTAGAGCGTCAATAAAGCTTGATTTTGTAACTAAACCGCGTTTTGAATGAACAATTATAAAGAGCTTAAAATATGGCAGAAGTCAGTGGACCTTGCTGTTAAAGTTTACGAGTTAACCCAAGATTTCCCTAAAGAAGAAATATATGGACTTACTTCTCAGATAAGAAGAAGCGGTGTATCAATACCCTCTAATATTGCGGAAGGCTCCGGTCGTAATTCAAGCAAAGAATTCAATCATTTCCTGGGAATCTCCCATGGCAGTTCTTATGAATTGGATACTCAATTAACTATAGCAAGTAGAATTGGCTTTTTAAAGGAGGAGCATTTTCAAACCCTTCAATCTGAAATCGATGAAATTCAAAAAATGAACCACGGCTTAAAAAAATCATTAAAGCTCCCATAAAATTAAGACCAGCTACTCAAGACTTACGACTAGAAACTAACGACTAAAAAGACAATAACATGGATGCATACATAATCAAAGGATACAGAACCGCGGTAGGTAGGGCTAAAAAAGGTGGGTTTCGCTTTACTCGTCCTGATGACCTGGCGGTGGACGTAATTACCCGTTTAGTGGATTCCGTTCCTGGGTTAGAAAAAAATATGGTAGATGACCTGATCGTAGGTAATGCGGTACAGGAAGCTGAGCAGGGCATGCAGATGGGGCGTATGATCTCACTTATGGCACTTGGCATTGAAGTGCCGGGAATGGTGATCAACCGCTACTGCGGTTCAGGGCTGGAGGCCATTCACCTG
Source organism: Fulvivirga sp. M361 (assembly GCF_007097395.1). Classification (GTDB taxonomy): domain Bacteria; phylum Bacteroidota; class Bacteroidia; order Cytophagales; family Cyclobacteriaceae; genus Fulvivirga. The sequence continues at coordinate 28,647 of NZ_VKDC01000041.1, read as the reverse complement.
GCTTCTGCAAAAATTCAGGCCGGCATGGCGGATGTCGTTATTGCAGGAGGTACCGAATCTATGTCGATGGTGCCGGTGATGGGGTGGAAAACCGCTCTTAATTATAAGATAGCAGCTGAAAACCCTGATTATTACACTAGCATGGGCTTAACAGCAGAGCAGATATCAAAACAGTACGATGTAAATAGAGAGCAACAAGATGAATTTGCTTACAATTCGCATATGAAAGCTACTAAAGCACAGACAGATGGTAAGTTTAAAGATGAAATAGTACCCATCACTGTTAAAGAGACCTTCGTAAAGGAGGGTAAGAAACAAACCAGGGAGTATACCGTCGATACGGATGAGGGACCAAGGCCTGACACCAGTAAAGAAGTGCTGGCAAAGCTAAAGCCTGTATTCGCCATGGGCGGATCTGTTACCGCCGGTAATAGCTCTCCCACCAATGACGGCGCAGCCTTTGTAGTGGTGATGTCAGAAAAGAAAATGAAGGAATTAGGCTTAGAACCTGAAGCACGTATGGTGAGCTATGCCGTTGCCGGTGTGGAGCCCAGGATCATGGGTATTGGACCTGTAGATGCTGTACCCAAGGCATTAAGCAGAGCGGGATTGAAACAAAATGACATTGATTTGATCGAATTAAACGAGGCATTTGCCGCACAGTCGCTGGCGGTGATCAAAGAGCTGGATCTGGACCCCAAAAAGATCAATGTAAACGGCGGGGCCATAGCGCTTGGACACCCACTTGGAAGCACGGGTGCAAGACTCAGCATTACGCTACTCAATGAGATGAGAAGAAAAGGCAGTAAATATGGTATGGTAACAGCCTGCGTAGGCGGAGGACAAGGTGTAGCGGGGATTTATGAATTTTTGAACTGAGGGTAACATTAGTCCTGAGTCTTAAGACTTATGACTCAGGACTCGAGACTATAATAACATAAACAAAACATTAAAGTCGGGATTCTCAATACTAAGTACTTACGACTTAAGACTCAGGACTCTCGACTCAATACTAAAACATAAAAGATATGAGCACAGCAGCAGAAGCAAGGGAAGCAATCAAAGGCGGTGAATTTCTTATCAAAGAAACACAGGCGTCAGACATTTTTATTCCTGAAGAATGGAGCGAAGAGCAGAAGATGATCGCTCAAACCTGTCAGGATTTTCTAGAACAAGAGGTCTATACTCAACTAGATGAAATTGATTCTATGCAGCATCCTGAATTAATGCCAGGTCTTTTAGATAAAGCCGGTGAGCTGGGACTATTAGGCACTTCCGTTCCTGAGCAATATGGTGGTTTTGGCATGAATTTTAATACTTCTATGCTGGTAGCCGAAGTATTGGGAGCAGGTCATTCCTTTGCTGTTGCCATCTCTGCACATACCGGAATCGGTACATTGCCCATTCTTTATTATGGTAACGAGTCACAAAAAAGCAAATACTTACCCAAGCTTGGCACAGGAGAATGGAAAGCAGCTTACTGCCTTACCGAACCCGATTCCGGTTCTGATGCTAACAGTGGGAAAACTAAGGCAGTACTTACTGATGATGGAAAACACTATATCATCAATGGCCAAAAAATGTGGATAACCAACGGAGGTTTCGCTGATATTTATATCGTATTTGCCAAAATTGATGATGATAAAAATCTGTCCGCTTTCATCGTAGAGAAAGATTTTGGTGGCATCACCATGAATGAAGAGGAGAAGAAAATGGGAATCAAGGGGTCTTCTACTCGTCAGGTATTCCTGAATGACTGTAAAGTGCCTGTTGAGAACTTACTTTCGGAAAGAGAGAACGGCTTTAAGATTGCAGTAAATATTTTAAACATAGGTCGCATCAAGCTTGGCGCTGCCGCTTTTGGAGCTTCAAAAGCAGTCATATCAAATGCTGTAAACTATGCGAATGAAAGAAAGCAATTCGGCACATCTATTTCCAGCTTTGGCGCTATTAAGCACAAATTAGCACAGATGGCGTCTAAGGTATTTGTTTCAGAATCAGCACACTACAGGGCGGGCCAAAATATAGACGATGCATATGAAGCCATGGTTGCAGAAGGCATGGATGAAGCTCAGGCCAAGCTGAAGTCCGTAGAAGAATTTGCTATAGAATGTGCGATCCTGAAAGTGCATGGCTCCGAAGTGCTGGATTATACGGTAGATGAAGGGGTGCAGATCTATGGCGGCATGGGCTTTTCAGCTGAAGGGCCCATGGACCGCGCTTACAGAGATGCCCGTATCAACCGCATTTTTGAAGGAACCAACGAGATCAACCGTATGTTGAGCATCGATATGCTATTAAAGCGTACCATGAAAGGGAAAATCGATCTGATGAGTCCGGCCATGGCGGTACAAAAAGAGTTAATGTCTATTCCTGATTTTGGTGCAACTGATGATGACGTACCTTTTGGAAAGGAAAAGAAAGTCATTGCTAACCTGAAAAAGGCAGGGTTAATGGTAGCCGGAGCTGCTGTTCAAAAATACATGCAGAAACTAGGGGAAGAGCAGGAGATCCTGATGAACCTGGCAGATATGCTGATCGAAGGTTATGCTGCCGAATCTGCCTTGTTAAGAGTAGAAAAGCTGGTCGCAGGACAAGGAGAAGAGGCTGTAAGTACACAAATTGATATGATGCGTGTTTACCTGTACGATGCGGTAGAGAAAGCCGCTTCATCCGGTAAGCAAGCCATTTACGCGTTTGCAGAAGGCGATGAACAACGTATGATGTTAATGGGACTCAAACGATTCACAAAACTGGAACCATATAATTTAAAAAATGCAAGAAGAAGGATCGCTGACTATATCATCGAGAAAAATGAATATCCGTTTTAATTTTTAACCTAAACCACAAACGGGGAAAGGCCTGGGCACTATGTCCGGGCTTTTTTGTGTTTACAAGGAGGCTTTGTATTCAAATGATCATCAGTAGATAGTAAATCATGAACACTGGAGACTAACCGGTTTACTCTATTTCTAACGTGTACCCTTTTCCGTGTATATTGGTAATGCGAACAGTAGGATCGTTCTTAAGTTTTTTTCTTAATTTGGAAATAAACACATCCAGGCTTCTTCCGGTAAAAACACCTTCATCTTCCCATACCCGTTTCAGCAGTTCGTCACGAGTGATCAATTGATTAGGTTGAAGGGCTAAAATTTCCAATATCCTTGATTCTTTGTCAGAAAGATCGATCGTATTCAAATCAATCTGAAGCTGGCGTTTAAATGGCAAAAAAGAATACTTCCCAAACCTGATCATCATTGTTTCGGCCGGGCTTTCCTGTTTTGCCTGGGGCCGGGGTTTTCTTGTGACTAAAGTAACAAGGGTTAAACCCACCAGCATCAACCCATATAAATAATAGGGGTGATCAACATGGCTTGCAGAAACACCTTCAAAAGTTATGTGAATGAAGTAACATTTTTCCGGCTGTAATCTCCCCACACAAGGAACCAGGTCTTTTCGTTGCCGGCTGATCTCAAATCCGTACACTACCTGGTCCGTACCACAGTCAAATACATTGACAAGATAATCCGGAGTGGGGTTAATCGCTGCTAAACTGTGCCTGACAATCTTTACCAATGTATCGGGAGAAAAAGAAAAAGCGCTTTTAAACTCCAGCTTGAAGGTATTATCAGTTACTTGAGTGACAGGCAGCACTCTGGAGGAAGAATCGCCAATATGCCACAGCAATTGATGTCCGACATTACGAATGGCCAAAGCAGCACGGTCTTTTGGAAAACCGTCAGAACCCCCACTTTTAAGGACCGTGAAAGAAAGTACAGCGTTCACCGTAATATACAAACCGATAATTAAGAACCTTCCTTTCATTTTTTTAAAGATTTACACCCGCTTTACACTTTTTTACATTCGTTTTACATCGTTCTTCACTGTACAAATTAGCTTGACGGTATTATCTCAATAAAAGTAACATACCATTTTAAAACTATTGTAGCATGAACAAGATTGTAATCATTATGACGTTGATATCCTTTCCGGGGTTTTCGCAGGTTAACTATCAACTGGACGTAAAAGAGAGCCAGATCAAATGGGCGAGTAGTTATGTGTTAGGAGGTGGTCATAACGGAATTATCAAACTTCAATCAGGCAATATCCTTACCACAGATACAAAAAGTATGATTAATGGTAACATCGTTATAGATATGACTACTATTCAAAGTACGGATATGAAAAATGCTGAAAGTCGTAACGACCTGGATAAACACCTGAAATCCGACGATTTTTTTTCAACCGCTAAGTTTCCTGTCTCTCATTTTTCTATGTCAAACATACATCCGGCGGCCAGCTTTTCCACTCCCCCACAGTTTGTGGTTACAGGGTTACTCACCATAAAAGGAATAACGCAAAAGATTACTTGTAAGCCTTACATCCGTTTCGAACATGACCAAATCAGGATAACCGGCACCATAGTCATCGACAGGACCCGGTGGGATATCATTTATAACTCCGCCAGTTTCTTCGCAGACTTGAAGGACGGGATTATCTCTGATGATATCCAACTCGAACTTGATCTTATTTTTTCAAAAACAGACTAATTTCAAAACTTCGGCACTTTTTTTCTGCATGTAGATTAAGAAAAACCTTTCTCCGGGAGTTGTTGAATGTCAGTGAGATGTTGATAGTTTTGCGCCTTTATTGAAGCCGTGTTCCTAACATAATTTTGATGTCTCTATTAAAATCTTCCATTTTTAGTATAGTATGCATTTCAGTATTAACGACCTGTGGTTCAGAGAAGGAAAAGCCTCCCATAAAACCACTTGGACCTTTCGCTTTTGAACAAGGCCTGACATTTGAATGGAGGTTAGATGATCTTCCTGATGACTTTTCCACTGAAGCGGATGTAATAGACATTGACGCTTTTAGCGCTACCCCTGAGTTGGTGGCTAACCTGAAAGCTCAGGGTAAAAAGGTGGTAGCCTATGTCTCCGTGGGTTCATTTGAAGACTTCCGGCCGGATTCCGGTGTTTTCCCCATCCTGGTTTTAGGCAATCGAAATGAAAGTTTCGAAAGTGAGCTATGGCTTGACATACGTGAAATCGATCAACTTGCCCCTATTTTGACAGCTCGATTTGATATGATCCGTGACAAAGGGTTTGATGGTATAGAACCAGATAATATCAACGGCTATAAAATTGATACAGGCTTCCCACTTACAGAAGAGGATGCCGCTATCTTTTCTAGGTGGCTTATTAACGAGGCGCACTCACGCGGACTTAGCATAGGTCAGAAAAATGCCCCGGAACTTGTCCCTGAAATGGTCGATGAATTCGACTGGATACTCGTGGAAGATGCATTTGTCAAAAATTTTGCCGATCAGCTTTCACCTTACAGCGGGGTAGGTAAAGCTGTATTTCTCACAGAATATACCGACCGTATATCGGTTAGTGATTTTCAATCAAACGTCTGCCCGTTAGCCAAAGCTAACGGGTTCAGTGCAGTCTTGAAGAATCGCGACCTGACCAATACCACAGTCTATTGCAATTAATTTTGAACCTGTAGCCTTATCTTAGGACGGGACAAAAAATTTTGCCTACTGATTTTTGCCTACTGCCGACTTTGGGAACGGGACCAAAAAAAAGTTTGAACGTTATTTGAGATGTGACATGACACCAGGGGCAAGCCCAATCTTAACCACTGAAAATTAAGTGTTTATTGTTCAATACTTTTATTATATTTCAAAAGTATGACAATGACTAAAGAAGAACTGACCACCACTTTCGAAGAGATTAAGGGGTCATTAAAATCCTATATTTTACGTGTAACAGCCAGCATTCAGGATGCAGAAGATATTGTTCAGGATACCTATGTAAAAGCCCTGGAAAAGATAGATACGTTCAGAGGTGATTCATCTTTAAAGACCTGGATCTTTGCCATCTCTTTTAACCTGGCTAAAGATAATCTAAGAGTTAAAAAAAGGTGGACCGAAAATGTAACTGACATTTGTAAGGAAGCCGCAATGAGTAACCGACCATTTTTCCAAAAAGCCATGGAGATAAGGACTACATCCCCGCAAGGTCAGTTTGAAATTAAAGAACATATTGCTTTTTGCTTCACTTGTGTGTCCAAGTCACTCCCCCTTGAACAACATGTATGCCTTTTGCTCAAAGAGGTCTATGAATTTAAAGTAAAAGAGATTGCCAGGATCACTGAAATCAGTGAAGCGATGGTAAAATACTACCTCCATACCGGTCGCAGTAAAATGGTCGATGTATTCCAGGGAAGATGTGCGTTGATCCATAAAGAAGGCGTTTGCCATCAATGCACAGAACTAAACGGCATATTTAATCCGCAACAAAAGGCAGAGGAAGAACTGGTAAAAATAGAAATGGCCAGAAAAGCCGAGAGTGCAGATAAAGAACATCTTTTCGACTTAAGAATGAACATTGTAAAAGGAATAGACCCTTTTGAATCTGACGCAGCTGAGTTACAATTACATCACCTGGAGCATAACAGAGAGGTTATGGAAAAATATTTAGAAAAAAATAAGGATTAGCCTATCGTTTTAAGGTGCTCGTTCGTCCAAGTGAAAAAAACTATGAAAAACGGGATAACACTATTAATGATCATGGCAACAATCACAACATTAACGGCACAAAATGGCCGGGCAACCACAATAAAGAAAACGTTTAACAGGTCCACTTCCATTGGCATTACCATTAAAGCCGACCCTGCGATAGTATGGACGTTACTCACCAATGCTTCAGACTACAGCCGATGGAACTCCACGATTATTTCACTGGAAGGAGATATAGCATTGGGAGAAAAGATCCATCTGAAATCTACACTGGACCCAAAACGGACCTTTAAAATAAAGGTAAAAGAATTTACCCCTGAAGAACACATGGTTTGGGGGGATTCAAAAGGAAACAGGGTATTTACACTGACTCAGAATAGTGACGATACGGTCAACTTCCATATGAGTGAGAAAATGGGAGGCCTGATGTTTCCGCTTTACGCCAAATACATTCCGCCTTTTGACGAAGCATTTGAACAGTTTGCTGCTGACTTGAAAAGAGAAGCCGAAGCAATTATGACTACTAAATAACTTTAAAACTTAATAACCCATGAACTACAAAGAAAAAATAGGAACAAAAGAACACCCGCTCCAGCTAAAAACACCCCCGCTTACATCAAATTATACCATGCACGCAGATGAAAAAGAGGAGCAGGAGATCTTAGTTTGTACGGTCGGATCAACGGTTCTTCACTATCAGCTCAGGTGCATAGACGATCTTTTTGAAATGCTCAAAGCACATGGCGACTGGATGTTGCTGGGCAGTAAAGATGAAAAAGCGATCACGGCGGAAGGTACTGTAGAGCATTGGGCACGCTCAGAGGAGAACCCAGTAGGTGGCTGGTATGGATTAAAAAAAGGATTTAGAGGTAGGTTTGCTATGTACATCCCCCCGCTGATGGAAGCCCTGGGACTGGCGGAAGTAGAACACAATAAACGGAACAACCGAATGAAGGCAATTTGAACTAATCGCTAAATCAGGTAATCATTTAAAATGGTGAAATGACTCGTTTTTATGGTCATTTCACCATTTTGAAGAGCTTTTTGAATGATCTCTTTCTTGAGGTAAAAATCAACCGTGTTACGGGTATGAGTAAGAGGTAACAAAAACCAGCTAATGGGAAAGCATATTCACCCCCAACTGCAAAAATGGATAAGATCACAGAAAAGAGTGGCACAGCACACTTACCTATGTTAATATACATATGGGTAAGCGTGAAATGACACTCTTCGGCAGCCAGCTTCAAGTATTGCTTTGACCGGTAAGCGTGCCAGTAAAGTAAGGCATAGATCCCATAGATCAGACATCCGCCTATGCCAAAGATGATCATCAGGCCTGTACCATCTGAGCCACTCAGTGTTTGGGACATAATGTAAGGCATGTTAGCTGAATTTTCAAAAAGTAGCGTACCTAGTATTTGAAAGAAAACAACAAAGAGAAATTTTAGTGGATACACATAAATAAGGATAAGAAAAAGTAAGAAAACATTTAGCGCCAGTACTACATTGTCCTTAAATCCATAGTAGTAAAAATAGAGGACGTGCTGTATCCAGATCCTGATAATCAAAGTAATGGTAACAGCAAAGGGCAATATGTTTGCCAAGGAATCGAGCAGTGTGTTGTAGTTAGAGGGCGTGGAAGAGGATAATACAAGCAACGCGATGGCTAAAGAGAAAACGCCGTCGCTCAATGATTCCAGCCGGTCCTGGCCGGTCCCTCTTGGCTGAAAAACCACATCCAGATGTACACGTGATTTTAAATAACTTCTGATCATATTAATTCATAGTGGATACCATTTCCAACCCGTGATCTACAGGTCAAAACCAGCTCCACAAATTAGTTTCTATTTAGGGAAATAACAACTCACTAGGAATAAGCACGCATACCTTTATCTTTACCAAAAAAGAAACTATGAGACTAGCATTGTACATATTCCTATTATCTGCAATAATGTTTTCATGCAATACCTCCACCACTACTCCCGAAGGTGACACGGACCGGGCATCATTTCAAGCGATATTAGCTGAATATTACCAGGAAAGGCTTCAGCATTACCCCATGGAAGCTACTATGGCCGGTGATAACCGTTACAACGATACTTTGACACTGGATATCTCTGAGGGTCATCGGGCGGCGCTTCGTTCCTTTTACAATAAATACCTGGATCGACTAGCCTCCGTACGGCGGGCTACCCTGGATGAGAGCGACCAAATGAGCTTTGATATACTCAAGTGGGAATGTAACATCAACTTGGAAGGTCTGACTTTCCCTACACACCTTACACCGATAGATCAATTCTGGTCATTACAACTTACTATAGGACAATGGGCAAGCGGCCTATCGGCACAGCCTTTCAAAACACCTGAAGATTACGACCACTGGCTGTCCCGTCTGGAAGATTTTTCCGTTTGGTGTGATACAGCTATGGTGAATATGAATAAAGGCATGAAGCAGGGATATGTATTACCAAAAATGTTAGCACTAAAGGTAATACCACAATTAGCAGTACTGAGCCATGGTCCGGCGGAAAGTCACCTTTATTATGGCCCCATAAATCAATTGCCTAACGACTTTACTGCAGAAGAAAAAGAGGAGCTCACGGCAAAGTATGTTACAATGATCAATGAAACCATAATCCCCACCTTTCAAACGCTTCATGACTTTTTCAAGGAAGAATACTTACCTAACTGCCGTGAAAGTACAGGCATAACCGATATCCCTAATGGAAAAGCGTATTATGACTACCAGATCAAACACTTCACGACTACTTCCATGACTGCCGAAGAAGTGTTTGATTTGGGCAAAAAAGAAGTAGCACGACTGCTCTCGGAAATGGAATCCGTAAAAGCAGAAGTAGGTTTTGAAGGAGATTTAAAGGCCTTTTTTGAGCATGTACGATCTAACAAAAAGCTGATGCCTTACGATAACGCCCAGGCAGTGATCGATGACTTCAATGGAATACACCAGCGTATGAAACCTGCACTTTCCGGCCTTTTTGAACTTGTTCCCAAAACCGCCTTTGAAGTACGAAGGACCGAAGCTTTCAGAGAAGCATCAGCCAGTGCCGAATATCAACCCGGTTCACTTGATGGTACGCGACCCGGAATTTTTTACGTACCTATTCCGGATGTAAAAAACTACAATCGCTATTCTGACGAGTCTCTGTTTCTTCATGAAGCCATTCCCGGACATCACTACCAAATATCTTTACAACAAGAAAATACGGATCTTCCTGAATTCAGAAGAGCGCTGTGGTACAGTGCCTATGGTGAAGGGTGGGCATTGTACTCCGAATCACTAGGGAAAGAACTGGCTCTTTATGAAGACCCGTATCAATACTTTGGGATGCTTGGCGCTGAAATGCATCGTGCTGTCAGGTTAGTAGTAGATGCCGGTATGCACTCCAGGCAATGGACCAGGGAACAGGCTATTCAATATTCTTTAGAAAATGAAGCCGAGTCTGAAGCAAGTATTATTTCCGAGATAGAACGCTACATGGCTATGCCTGCACAGGCACTATCTTACAAAGTGGGTCAGCTAAAGATCAGGGCACTTCGAAAAAAAGCTACGGATCAGCTTGGCGCCAGGTTTGATATTAAGCAGTTTCATAATATCATACTCTCTTCCGGGTGTGTACCCTTAAACATACTGGAAGATAAAATTGACCAGTGGATAGCATTATCCGATACTCAATAGAGTATTAACCCCCGGTCATCTCCGCAACTTCTCAGGCAGCGGTGTCAAATTGCCATCGTGCCACGGGTTTTGCCTTTCCGGGAACATTGATCTTTTTATCCGTATTTGTCAGGTATCGTTTATTATAAAATCTCTCAGGCCTTCTAAAACGTTCAATGTCCATAATGCCCACGCCTGTTTTTTTAAGTCGAGTACCGGTTCTTCTGCTATACAGTATTTCAAAATTAGAGATAAACCCTGCTTTTGCCAGTATTTGATCATGAAGGGTCCAACGCGCATAGCCATATCTGTCATATACCTTAATTTTTACATTGCGCTGACCGGACCTTCCCCTGATCCTTACAATTGATCTCGGGTCCTTATTCATAAGCTTCCCATCTACGATCACCTGGATATTATATCCTTTCATTCCCTGAAACCGCATAATAGCACTCCCTGCCGATACTGAATGAAAAATCATCATACTTCCCAAAAACAGCAAAATCATCAACTTTTTCATATCCTTCATTATTTGCTACACTCTGCCATAACAACAAGGCTTATGCCAAAATTTCAATTAGCTATGAAAAAGGCATAAAATGGAAAAGGGGCGACATTTTGTATTCAATGTTCGAAACAGGCCCCGGCGATAATAATCAATTTATAACAAGGGATTGTTTTCAGGTGGTTACATCTGTTATCCGGAATTTTAGATTAAATTACATTTACATCATGCAAAAGCTTTTTTTCGTCCTGTTATTGTTATGGAGTTGCTCCTCTGAAGTCCGTAATGCCAATGATCAGCCTCAAATAATGCCGGCAGATCCTGGCGTTATCGTCAATAGATCGGCAAGAGATTTCCGCCTGAAGTTCAAACGAGATAGCTTCAGGCTCCTGACCTTAACCAGATCTCAGGACTCAAATACATACCAGTTCATGAAGTACACTTTCCCATCAGATTCGATGGTCCGACTTGCTGATGAAATGACCTTCATTCATAACTTATGGAATGTGGCTGAAGACAGCATTGACATACACCTCACAAGCCTCTCAGCAGGCTACCCTTTGCGGTACACTGATATTTTAAAAAACCAGATCGAAGCTTTTTCCGAATCAAAAGAGTGGCAAAAATTCGTCAGCGAAAATGAGAGGGAGCCTGACTATGCAATGATCAGTCAGATAATGCAGGAACAGCATGTATATGCTCCCCTCGAAAGCCTGCTGACTGATAAAGGTTATGCCCTGGTTGGTATTTCTATAGAAAAGGTGGGCAGGGTAATGCCGGAACAACTGAAAGCATTAGGTTATCAGGGTGATGAGAAAATACCTGTCCCCTACATGGTGTGGTTGTCAGTTGCTAAACGCTGAAAACAGGTAAAGGCTTGCCTTTTATTTAAAGAATTTCCTGGGAGGAACTATGAATAAACTAAAGTTCACATAGGGTGCTTCATTGGCATTCAGCAGCACCAGAGCATCACGCCTTCCATCCCCGGGTTCTGCCAAATGGTAACGCAGGTTGCGAGACAGGCCTATGTCAAAACCTGCCCAAAGCCAGTCGTGGATCTCTCGCTCAAAGCAGACACCAATGTTTAGGTCTGCTTTTCGAAGTGTCAGTACTTCTGAATCAGAAAGCCGATTATCATGCAAAGCATATCTCCAGCCTTTGACCTCAGTTTTAGCCGTAATGAAAAACCTGTTGCTCGCTTCATATCTAAATGCTACAGACTTTGGCAACGTGGCATCTAACGTCCATTTACTGCTAAGTTTGCGCTCGTAGGTAAGCAATGGATATATTTGAGGAGTACCCTGTTCATAACCTATTACCAGGCCGGCGCCTATTTGCGTACGGGCATTCCGCTGCACCTGATAGGTTGAACTGAAGTAAAATCGGGTAGTATTGCGATTCCAGACCAGCCGGTCACTTTGTATTTCTGCACCCCCTAAGAAAGTGAGGCTTTTTTTGTCATTTAGATCTTGCTGAAAAAGAAAACGGGCCCCGATGCTTCTAAAAGTACGGTCTTCTATACTTGAGAAAAGCTCATTGTTCACTCCACTGTGATCAAGCGTGAAATTTTGAACATCGTATTTGAACTGCAAACCCACCAACTTATCATCTTTGAGTACCAAAGGGATGCCAAGCCTTATTTTAAGTTGTTCATCCGCTTCCACTTCAGAGGAAGAGTTCCCCAACTCCGTTGATGAAGATCTTGTATTATAATCATATAAAGACCGGTAGCTGAATTCGGCTATTTTCGGCCGATAGCTGCTTTGACACATAGCTTTTGAAGCTACTAAAGACAGCAAACAGACCGTTACATGATATTTTAGATTGAAAGTCACTCTAAGCCAAAAGTTAAATATAAGTCTTTATTTTTTAAGAGTGAGCCAATATGCACCATGAATACCAAAAAAATATCATTTACTCTTTAACCTCCATCCAATATCGTGCCGGTAAAAAAGAAGCCTAAAAGCCTATTTTTCCTACTAAATTTCCCTTAAACGTATGAAAAGATTTTATTTATTAACCAAGCTGGCACTCATTTTTAACAGAATTTTCCATTTAAAAGTTTAAGACTGGAAAATCCTTCAATGCCTGTAACAAACGGTCCATCCCTTGCTCATTTTTAGTATGAAGTGTACTTCTCCACATCTTTGTTTCATAACGGCAGAAATTAATATAGGGAACGCATCCTTCTGACACATCCCCTATATTTCAACACATCGTTAACTTAATTAATTAATTCAAGGGCTCAATATCAACTAACACCAGATTATAACCTCCTCTTGGGTCTCCCTGACTTACCACCCCAGCGCTTGAAGTGATCAGTCCCTTTCCAAATTGAACATCATCCAATTCAGCCACTCTTCTTACTGAAGTATCATCATCGGCCGCACCGGTATTTCCTCCTGCCTGTCTTGGGGCCTGGTCCGCACCCACACCTACCGGCTGATCTTCTTCCGTTCCGGAATCATATAAATAGGACTGGATACTGTAGTCCATGCCTGATTTAGGCGTACCATCCGCATTGAATAGTTCTACTCCGGCATTGTTAAAACTAATAAACCAGTCATTCGTTTCGATCAACATCGTAGCATATCCAAATTTGTACCCGGGTTTAGCTTCAATGGTAAATGTCATTTTTTCACCTGGGAACACAGGAGCCATTTGGTCCGCCGCTACCGCTTTGATCCCATTATCATTCAAAAAGCTTACTGCCGTAGCCGCACTACCGTCTTCTGCTAACAGTTCCAGCCCGCTTCCACTCACCTCGGGCTGTCCCTGGGTAAACAAAGGATCTGACGCTGCACCTGGAAATACATAGGCTACCCCGGGAGCAAGAGGTGAATAAGAGGAGGATAATCTTAGCGGCGCTCCGGCGGTACCTTGCTCGTTAAAGTAATCATACAGCACCTGGGGATTACCATCTTCCGCTATCTCTTTTAAGCCAAAGCCCCTGTCAGGCATTCCCGTTTTAAACAAAGGATAGTCCTGGGCGTGTATTATGGCCAGACCGGGAGTAATGACAACACCTCCTGCACCACCTAATAAATTGGTGATAGTCACTTCAAATTCTGATGTACTCATGTCATATTCCAGGTACGCGGATATGTATGCCGTAACATCGCTTTTTACTAATCTGACACTGGTATTATCATCGTCCATGCCATTCTCGTCCATAGGGTCAGCAGAAGCCCAGGCAGCAGGGTCTTCCTCTTCGTTACCCGAATCCCAAAGCATGAGTTGACCTGTAATATCGCCTTCCAGCGGCTTTTTATCTCCATCAAAAAGAGTAATACCGTCTCCATCAGGTGCAAAGAACCAGTCGTTAGACATTGCCTGCATGGTAGCAAATGACAGGTTAGTACCCGGTGTAGCCTTGAACCGAAACGAATAGCTACCGTCTGCAGCAGCAATAGGCCCGGCCTCAGCGGCACCGTCAGGAGTATTAAATACCACCGTATTTAAATAATTGATGGTGTTATAAACGGTAATTCTGAAGGTGGTCGGATTATCGCCGACATCATCTCCTACATTCACCACTACCAGGCCTGAAACTGTATTTATCCCATCAGAAACTGTTACGTCCAGATTGAACGATAGCGCAGATTCAAAATCAATAGCGTCCATACTATTGACGGTGAGCTCACCTGTACCGGCATCCAGTGCAAACGCATCACCGGTATTCCCACCGGTAATGGAGAAGGTAAGTGTGCCACTTTCGGGATCGCTGGCACTTAATGTGCCTATGGTCATTCCGTCTGTTGCGCTTTCCAGCACTGAGAATACAGCCCCGGAAAAGCTGGGAGGTAAGTTGATGGACTCATCGTCATCTCCGCAGCTAAATAAAAAGGCGAGCGGAGATATCATTAAAATTAAAAGTGTTTTTTTCATGAGAGTTTTATTTTTTTCTCATGCAAATGTGAAATTCAGATATCACGAAAGGGTCACAAAAGAATCACGAAAAGCCAACAGACCTTTGTTATAGCTTTAAAGGGTGTATTAATGAATGAAAGTGTCGTGTACTGACCTTTCGTGTTCGAAATAGAAATTTAAAGGAGGTAAGCAGGCCTCAATTTCTTACCAATTCATTTCTAAGGTTGAGCATATAGTTGTTTAGTGCTTTTTGCCATTCAGGAGCGGCATCCCATTTTTTCCCTAAAAATACATTGCCGGAATAAATGTGTTTGATGTAAAACTTGTATACAGGGGTATGGATATTGTAAGATTCTACACTTAGCTTTTTGTCCTTTACTACTTCGGAAATATAATCGGTTTCAGAAGAGGTAGTTTTATACTTCAGTATTTCCTTCACAGATCTACCTGTTGATCTTACATAATATAATATATATTGATATCCCTGGGTGCGTAGCTCTTTCTCAGCGGTTTCTTCGGCAACATAACCATAAGCATAGGGATAGGCATCCATGGCGCTATTAATGGCTGCGGTATCCTCAAAAACAGGGATAGCCAGTTTTTCACTGGAGAAATTGAGGTCGTAAAATTCATTACGTTTCGCTTTTATCGGGCTTAGTAGCTGTCCAAATTCAGGCCCTTCCAGGATCAGTCTGTTCTCTCTGTCAAGGCCTGCATTAGCTACGGCCCGGTAGAGATTATCCAATATCTCTTCCAGATTAGGCCCGCTCTGTTTCCAGGCAGCCTGCCCTTCTTTGAGTAAAAACTGACGATCTTGCAAGTCCGTCACAATGATCTCATAATTGCCTGCATTTTCCTTTACAAAGACTGCATTCTTAATATCACGGTCATCATAGTAGTCCAGAAAGGTATTGTAAGATTCTTTTCCACTGAACAGGTCTCTCAAATAATAATGGACTACTCCATCGATCCCGCTTTTTTTCAATGTGGGCTGTATTTTCTCTGCCACAGATTGCCAATCCCCGCGGATAACAGGCTGAGTTTGTTCAGGAGATATATCATACAAAACAACTGACCTTGTTTTCAATAAGTTTTCAGGGAACGCATTAGAAAAGGACAGGCTACTTAAGCGCTGAGAAAAGGTGGCTTCTTGTGCGTTGGCAGCAAAACATAACACCAGGCATAACCCTATACCTGCGAATACCCGCTTTATCATCTTTTGGTCCTTGTTCAACTTGGCGATGATTAAATAAATGAATTTGGTAAGACTAATCAAAAGTATTGAGTGTAAACGTATCGGAAAAGAGATTATTTCGTTGCACCACTAATGTGCAAAGATCTGATCCATTGTTTTGAATGACTTAAACTCAAGTGCATTCCCACTGGGATCCAGAAAAAACATGGTGGCTTGCTCCCCTACCTCTCCTTTGAAGCGGATATGGGGCTGGATAATGAATTCGATATTCAAAGATTCAAGACGTTCGGCCAAAGCTTCCCATTGTTGCCACTCCAGAATAACACCAAAGTGTTTTACAGGCACATGATCACCATCCACTTGATTTGTCCGGGTTTTTCCGGCTTCTTCCGGTGCCAGATGCGCTACGATTTGATGGCCAAAAAGATTGAAATCAATCCAGTGTTCAGACGACCTGCCGGTAGGGCATTGCAAAATCTCCGTGTAAAACTTTCGTGCTGCTTCAAGATTGTCTACCGGAAATGCCAGGTGAAAAGGCTGGATATTTTTCATGACGTACTATTATTTTGCGTTAGTAATCTTCAAAAACCGCTTATTTCAAAGATAAAGAACAAGCGTTCAATATCCGTATATTGGAAGGGTCAAAAAAATGTGTGTAAAATAGAAACCTGCTTAATATCAGGTTGTCATTGAAGCAAGGTCAAAATATAAGTGGAGTCGGGACAGCAGACTATACATAAGTACCTGGTACAGCGTAGCCAGCGAGGGGACAGGCAAGCCCAGAATGAACTGTATAAGTTGTATGTTCAGGCTATGTACAATATTTGCAGGAGGATGATGGGGGATGACGAAGAAGCGAAGGATGTACTACAGGAAGCTTTTATAACTGCTTTTTCAATGATCCGGTCATTGAAAAATGAAGTGACATTCAGCGCCTGGCTCAAAAGGATAGTAGTTAACCACTGTTTAAATGCATTAAAGAAAAAGAAGCTAATGACCGTGGAATTGGGTGAAAATGACGATTTTGTTGATGATGACCATGAAGATATGGATTACAATCGATATGAGGCAAAACGTATTATGGGGGCCATCGACAAAATATCTGAGGGGTGTAAAACAGTGCTTAACTTATATCTCTTTGAGGGGTATGATCATAAGGAAATAGGTGAGATATTAGGGATTACTGAAGCTACATCAAAAGCACAGTACAGTAAAGCGAAGAGTAAAATAAGACAATTATTAACAGATAGCTGAACCGCATGAAAGAAGACAAGCTTAACTATCGGATAGAGCAGGAAAGGCCATCTTTTGACATTTATGAAGTAGATGCTGCCGAACTTTGGACAGGTATAGATCAAGGTATTAAGTCTCGCAGGACACTTTTTAATATAAAAACCATCAGCCGGATAGCGGCGGCCCTGGTGGTGGGTGTGGGCCTGTCATGGATCCTGCTGAACTATGACGCGCAGTCCTATAAAAATGGATTTTCACTAAGCGATATTTCTCCGGAACTGGCAGAAACTGAGTTTTTTTACTCGCAGCAGGTAGCTGAGAAAATCCAACTGATCAAAGCAAGCAACCGGGTGATAGACCCGGAAGTAATGGATAACCTTGCTGCATTGGATAGCGCCTATCAGGACTTAAAGATTGATTTAAAAGATAATGCAGATAATGAAGAGGTAGTAAATGCTATGATCACTAACTACCGGATAAAACTACAGATCTTGGAACAGATCTTACTAGAGATAAAGGACCATGATAAAGAAGGGAGTGATGAGATTAGTATTTAGTTGTTTACTGGTACTAGGCACCGTAAGCCTTTACGCAGTGGCAAAGCCTGACGTTGACACTAAACTGTCCAAATCGGTTGATCGCTCATTTAGCGTATCCTCTAATGCGAACTTTACATTGATCAATAAATATGGCCAGGTGGTGATCAATACCTGGGATAAGGACTCTATCAAGGTAAATGCAAAAATTACCGCATTTGGCAAAGATTACTCGGACGCGAATAAATTATTGGACCGGGTAGACATTGATTTTCGTCAAACCGGATCGTATGTTACCGTGACCACTTTACTGGATAGAAAGTCAGGCTTCTTCAAAGAGTTATGGAACAATATCTCTGACTACTCAAAAACACTTTTAAGTAAGACCAAGCTTGAAATAGATTACGAAATATATATGCCTGCCACGATAAACCTTGAATTACAGAACAAATTCGGCGACCTGTACCTGGCTGAGATGTATGGCAAATGTGATATCAATATCATGCATGGCAACATGAGGGCCAACCGGTTTCATGGTGTATCCTCTGTAGAAGTGGCTTATGGGGATATAAAAATAAAGGAGCTGTCCTCCGGAGTATTGACATTAAAAACAGTAGAGGGAGAGTTATTAGAAGCGGGCAACATTGAATTAAGAAGCAGTACGTCCCACCTGACCATAAAAAAGGTAGACAAACTTGAATTGGATTCCAGGAACGACAAAAGTTTACGAATTAAAGAAGTAAACCGGTTAATGGGTAAGAGCCTGTTTTCCAAGATAGAGGTAGAACGACTTGTAAAAAATGCTGACCTTGACATGAATTACGGTCAGATTGACTTCGAGGGTATTCCATTTAGCTTCTCAAGGATAAGGTTAGATGGAAAATATACAGACATCTCGCTGATGTTTGACCCGGACAGTTACATTACCGTAGACATCACCGCTAAAACAGAACAGTTAAATATTCCGGAAGTACGTGGTGACATTCAAAAAGAATACCTGGATAAGAAAAAGGTTATCCACGTAACAGGTTCTATAGGTGAAAAAAACAATTATCCGGGCTATGTAGAGATCAATTCTTCAGGAGGAGAGGTGGCTC
Source organism: Fulvivirga sp. M361 (assembly GCF_007097395.1). Classification (GTDB taxonomy): domain Bacteria; phylum Bacteroidota; class Bacteroidia; order Cytophagales; family Cyclobacteriaceae; genus Fulvivirga. Next base: position 10,006 of record NZ_VKDC01000041.1, on the reverse strand, counting down.
TTGAGCTTTCGGGTGTACGTCATTCTGTAAATAAATAACTAAAATAAATATGCGAGATAAGTTACCAGTCTAATCACTTCAATCAGGACTCTACGCACTGACTGACGGCTTAACGCGCCAATTAATTCCAGATCCATGAAAGTTATAATGGCTTTACTACTTCTTGTGTCCGCTTATGGAGTATCACAAGCACAGTTTTACTACAAAAACTCCGCAGGCGCCCGTGTGGGTTATACCACCGCAGCTACCTATAAGCACTTTATTACGGAGGAGCAAGCTATGGAGCTTATGGTCAGCAACAGAAATAACGGGCTTCAATTCACCCACCTTTACCTGTTCCATAGACCGATAGCAATAGGGTTTAATGATGATTTCTATTTCTTTTATGGTGTAGGTGGACATATCGGTTTTGAATCATTTCTAGATCAGAAACTGGCCGAACAATCATTCCCACTTTCCAATAGCCCAATACGTGAATTTGATACGGAAGAACGTTCTTTTTTCACTATGGGGGTTAATACTACCATTGGAATGGAATACAGGCTGCTAAAGCTTCCCGCTACCATCGGAATAGATATCAAACCCTACCTGGATTTTATAGGCATGCGCCGTACAAAGATGCGGTTCTGGGATACAGCCCTGACGCTCAAATATATTTTTTGATGTGTAATGAGAAGGTATTTGTTAACACTAAAAACTCCACTTAAATAATGAAAAAGGTCTTATTATTTCTATTCGCAAGTATCGTGATGTTATCCGTTAATGCCCAGGATGACGACGATGAAATGAAAACCCTCTTCGGCAGAAAATCAGAGGTCAGGGGTTTTGGTTCATTTGATATTAAAGTCACTGAATTTAATAATGAAAATGCGCTCTTTTTAGGGGGCCATGGGGGTGTGATCCTTAACAAGCACTTCATTCTCGGAGGCGGAGGCTATGGGCTCACCACAAAAAATGATTTTGAAGTTACGAATGACAACATTACGGAAAAATTTGACCTCTTCGGAGGTTATGGCGGCCTGGTATTAGGGTATATCATCGCGCCAAAAGAAATTATCCATGTGTCTTTTCCCATATTGATCGGCGCCGGTGGTGTAGAAGTAGTAGATGATTCCAGGCCCATAGTGAATGACCTGCGGGCCACCATAGAAAGGTCCGCTTTTTTTGTAGTAGAGCCCAGCGTAGAAATCGAGATGAACATTACCGGCTTTCTCCGTATCTCCGCTAATGGAGGCTACCGGTATGTAGAAGGAGTTGACCTGGATGTAAATAATATTAGTAATAACGATCTATCCAGCTGGACGGCAGGAGTATCTTTCAAGTTTGGTAAGTTTTAACCGGCCCGTACACTATTGTCGTGTCACAGTCCAATTGATGTTGAATATTAGAGGGTGAATTCTATTTCAATGTTGGTAAATTCTTGACCCGTTAGCAATAGGCAAAGGGCAAAACGTGACAAAGACCGGCTGTAGACGGGTTGTAATGTCACAACTTACGGTTGTACCTTCACAACCCACCTGCAAGGCCACTTGCCAACTGTGCCGAGGTTTGATATATTTGGTCCATGGAAAGTACTACACACCCTCGTCCCGTACACCTTGGCAGAAAAGTTATGCAGATGCGTGAATTACTAGGCATTTCGCAAGAAACTGTAGCGGAGCAATTAGGCATTAGCCAGCAGGCCATTTCTAAAATAGAGCAAAAGGAAGAGGTAGATGATACTACCTTGGATAGAATAGCTAAAGCTATGGGTATTTCTGCCGAAGCTATTAAAAACCTACAGGAGAATGCAACGGTTTATAATGTTGTCGCAAATCACGGCCCCTTGAGTGATCATGCCTCAGTTTTGAGTGGTCAAGCGTCAGTACAAAACTATCAATGCACTTTTAATCCCATAGAAAAATGGGTGGAAGCTATCGAGGAGAACAAAAAACTTTATGAGGCACTGCTGAAGGAGAAGGACGAAAAGGTGGCGTTATTGGAAAAAGTACTGGATAAACTGAAATAGCGCTTTATCTATATCCAGGAAAAATCCTCTTCATTGCCCTCTCAACCCATTCTTTAGCCCCAATGGGCGTTCACGGCTGGTAACTTAGTAATGCATCAGGCTGTGTTTTATGTCTTTTGGTGGATTGTTTAAATTTAGGAAGAAGGTGTTTATACTTCGTTTGCGAATGTTTGAAAGTAGAAAATTAGCAAGCAGTATCTAATGGAAATACAATTAACTTTTGACGAAAGTGAAAAAAGAGCCTAATAATGATACTGTAAAAAACCTATTTTTGATTTATGAACGTTAACCTGAGCGAAAATGATAAGATCAAAATCCTCAATTCAGACGACTTGTATGGAATCATGCAAAGAATTCTGCTTCGAGAAAATAAAATAGATCAGGACAGAGAGCATTTTTGGGTGATTGGTTTAGCTAACAACCATCGACTTCTTTTCATTGAATTAATCAGTAAAGGGACTATCAATGCGACATTGGTAAAACCAATGGAGGTTTTCAGTCTTGCCTTGCAAAAAAGAGCGGTAAAAATCATGTTGGTTCATAATCATCCAAGCGGAGAGCTAAAACCTTCCGAACCGGATAAAAACATAACTGACCGACTCATTCAAGTGGGTAAAATTGTAGAAACGGAAGTATTAGATCATTTAATAATTTCTGATAAAAGCTATTTGAGCTTTAATGACATTGGTTTGCTGGAAGAACTGAGAAACAGTAAAAAGTATGTTCCAACATTTGAACTGATAAAAGAAGCCAAGCAAGAATCTGCCGAAATAGCCAAAAGAAATAATACAGTAGAGTTAGCCAAAGAAATGAAGCGACAGGGTCTTTCACATGAGCAAATTGCTACAATAACAGGGCTTGATGAAAGCAAAATAAAAGCTCTTAAAGTCCGAATCAAAAAGTAAAAAGTGCCTAAAATCATATATGATTAATAGCGGCTAAGTCTGTTTCCCACCTGACGTGCATATAGTAATAGCGTCATACGTGTTAGTTTAGTAATAGGACGGTACACGGGGTCCAAAGCAGGGCACAATCTGCTAAAAATAGTACTTAACCGGGCCAGGCTTTATCTAAAGCAAGATCAATAGGTAAAAATGCTGTACAAAATCACTAAAGGTCGGTACAGAATCGTTTTGCCGCACTGAAAAATCATTCTGCCGCATCAAAATATGACAAAGACGCATGAAAAAATCATTCCGCTCCATCCGGAAATAGCACTGTGGCGCCCGAAAATCACAAAGCCGCATGAAAAAATCGTTCCGCTCCATCCGGAAATAACATTGCGGCATCCAAAAATTACAACGCCGCATGCCAAAATCATACAACGGCAGGTGTACCTGAAGATCCTCTTTTGAAAAGCGGACAAACGGTAATTCAACTACGAATTGGTCTGTATTTTCATGTCTTTTGGAGGATTGCTTAACTTTAAGTAGAAGGCGTTTGTATGTTGTTGGTAAATATTTGAAAGTGGGATGACGTACATGCCGTTGTTGGTAATAATAAAATTAGTAGTCATGAATTTGAAATAGGTGAAACCGAAAAAACAAGCCTATTAATCAAAAGAAATTGGTTTACGGGCAAATTCACATACTCTGAAAACGGTAGGCAAAACACTCTTAGGAGTTCTCTGGACCCGTCAACTCATTTCAATGTTAAATTGACAAAATATTACATATTTGAAATAGGAAAGGAAGAAAAGCACAAGGTCGAAATAAAACATAAAAGGCCATTATTCTTTGCTGGATTTAGACCTCAAATGTTTGAAATCAAAATCAACGGTGAAGTCCGTGAAAGATATAAAGGATATTAATAAAACGATTGCCTACAAAAATAAACGCCACCAAAACGAGTGTTTATTCAACACGGTAAAAATAACTTTTAATGCCAAAATACACTTGGAAATATGGAGGTATACTTGACGATTATTCTGTAAGTTCAAATGGAGGAGTTTATCTCCTTGTTTTTAAAGGATCCCCGAAAAGAATCATTTACGTTGGCACAACAAAGTCTTTTCAAAGAAGAATGGCTCAACATAAGTCAGGATATTTAATTGGAAACAGAACTATCTGGAGACTTACATCCTCTGAAGATATTTATGAATTAATGAGTTGCCAAGGTAACAGAGGCAAATCTTCCAGATTCAGTTATTACGCCTCTCTAGCCAAAAATGGAAAATTATGGGCCCATACAACCATTGAGAAAGAGTCAATAATGAATGACCTTAACTCCAACGATGATTTTAACCTTTTCTGGAAAAATTATGTATCCAATTTTTTCATCAAAAACATTGAAATTTGGACATGTGAAATGTTTGACGATCATGAGCGAATATTAGCGTTAGAGTCCAAAATTCAAAGAATGATACGTACTCACTTTGCAATAGAATCGCACATTAATGCGCATGGAATGTCATTTCTTGGAAAAATTGAGTTTACAGGAGATATTTCAAAATACAAGTTTGACTTTATTAGTTTACCGGATTTTGGTGAAGACGAAATAATGTTATTCAAACAACTACCGAGTAAAAAGATACTTAAATTCGAGAAGAAAGCCTCTAGAAGAAAAAGAGAATTAAAACATCTGAAAATCAAGGAGGCAAGAATTGAACATAAGTTCGCTTATACCAAATGGAAAAACGAGGAAAACGATATTTTATTCACTTGTTGCAAATTAAATATTGAGGTAACTGACATTGCTAATTCTTATTTACAGCGTACAGTAGAAGAAATTGAAAATAGAATTAAATACTTAAAACGATTTTATGAGTTTCCAAAAAAATACACCTAAACAAGTAGATGGCTGACGGCCCCGTTGACCTACATCTGCCGTACACATAGCGATAGCGTCATGCGTGCCAGTTTAGAAACAGATTGTAATCAGGGCAGATTTGTGCTCTTAAGCGCACTATAAAAAGGTCTCATCTTAGAAAAGAAATGATTTGATAGAAAACAACCTAAGTCCGAATCAATCATCTTTTATTCTTTATACTTCTCAAAATGGAGAGGAAAAAGTAGATGTACTTTTGCAGGATGAAACCGTATGGTTCACCCAAATGGCATGCAAAAACCCTTTGGTAAAGCTAAACAAACCGTCAGTGAGCATATCCAAAACATATTTAAAGCAGGAGAACCATAAGAAAATTCAGATATCCAAAAATTTCTGGCAATGCCAAACAAAAAACAAACCCCTTTCAACGAGCATTTATTAAAAACGTAATACACCATAAAAACAAAGATATAACCCTACCGTTTTGACGGAAATAAAAGTTAAAAAAGGAGAAATACTGCAAAAAAGTGGTGAATTAAACACCAAGATTTACCTTGTCAGGTCCGGTTTGTTACGAAGCTATTCTATTGACAAAAGTGGCAAAGAAAATATATTCATGTTCGCCCCGGAAGGTTGGGTAATCGCAGACACTAATAATGCAGCGACACCATCTGTTTTGTTTATTGATGCCCTTGAAAATTCGATTATCACGATTTTACCCAAAGACCTGGAAAGAGAAAAGAAAAATATTGCCGCTTTAATGAAAAGACTCAGCGTTTTGCAAAACAGGATCTTAATGCTCATCAGTACAAATGCGATAGAGCGTTACGAACACTTTGTAAAAACATACCCGAATATTGTTCAACGCGTTCCTCAACGCATGATCGCCTCATATCTTGGCGTTACCCCGGAGACGTTGAGCGCTGCAAAATCAAAGCATTTCAAAAAGAGCAAATAAATCAATTTCTTATGAAATCATAATGCATAGCTTTTATCAGACTACGAGCTTTGATGTTCACAATACTATCGTGTGGGATTATGAAAAAATACAGCATACTTCTAAAAACAGCTGCCGTCTTATGGTTCATCTGGGGAGCCGTACACATTTTGGCAGGAGTCATGACGGATAAGTTCATTCTTAGTGGAGATATTTCAGGGGCTGTGGGAGGAATTGCTGATGCGGTAGACCCTGCTACACTTCAAATGAATTACCCGGATGCAACAGGAGCAGTCATCGGGCAGCATGGGTTTAATCTACTTTGGATAGGACTAACTACCCTGATCTGTTGTTTTTATGTTTGGAAAGGGAGTAAAAATGCCATCTTCCTTGCCGCACTCACCGGTGGACTGGCAGATTTAGGATATTTCCTTTTTATGGATTTAGGGGGATATGTGAATTTCGTCCCGGGAACGGTTATGACGCTGGTTTCTAGTGCGGCTATTATTCTAAGTTTTACAGCCTATTTCAAAACTGCTAACCTAAAGAAGGAATAAAAATGGCATACCACGAGGTAAAAACACAATAGTGGTCAGGGGTAAACCACCTCGCGCATATATAGCGATAGCGCCATGCATGTCTGCCCAGGAATAGCACTTGTGATCCGGGAGGTCTATATAGGCACAAACCAATACATCCGTAAACGGGTCACGAAATGATCATTGCACTTTTAACCCACTGGATAAATGCGCTGGATCTTTTGACGAAAACAAAAAACTTTACGAAGTCCCGTTGAAAGAGAAGGACGAAAAGGCAGCCATGCTGGAAAAAACCCTTCTTCATCAGCCCTCTCAATCCATTCTTTCACCTCAATGAATCATGGAACTGTAACTCAGCAATGCGTTAGGCTGTATTTTATGTCTTTTGGAGGATTGATTATCTTTACTTGTATGTCGTTTGTAAGTGTTTGAAAGTGTAATGGCGTATATACGGTTGTTACCCACAACTAAAATTATAATGAGAGACAGGCTAATAAGTGACAAGAACTATTACAGCAGGTTTATCAAAACCAAAACTCACTTAATTCAAGAATCTAACTCTGAAATCATAAATGGCAATGTGCCAGAGGACAACGTATCGAACACAATACATCGAATTTTCTTCGATAAACTTGAATGTCTTATAGCAAAGTATGGAAGAGGAGATTCAATTAAATCACTAAAAGAGGATCTGAATGTTCTGTTCAGCGATCTAGAAATTTCATGGACAGATCAAGCTGCTAAATTTAAAAAAGGAAGACCTCAAAAAACTTTAGACCAATACTGGCTTAACTCTTACTGTTATATGGTTTGGCTTCTTTCCATTTCGATTCTTATTGGAATAACAGATAAACAAAAAAATCAAATCACTGTATTAATAGAATCAGGAAATATTACTGATGAACTTATACTATTTCTCTTATCAGGCTTAAATGGTAAAAAATACTCTCAGCAAAAAGCAACTACCTACAAACCATTTAAAGGTCTGACGAAAAAGGGACTTCAAGATATAAATCAACAAGTAGTAAAAGCTTATTTAAAAACATGGTATCAAAATACTAAGCTACTGACATGGCATAATTACATAAACTCAGTAAATGATAAAGAGTATTATTTTGGTTATTGGTCATTCGAATCAGCTGCGGTTGTAGCATTGTGTAGTATAAATGAAAAAACAATTATTGAACACCCAAATTTCCCTACTGATCTACTAAAAAACTGGTTGGAAAATGTGGGTAATAGCAAATAGGGCATTCAGTGCTTTAAGAAAGGCCAATGCGATTTACCAATACCGCCAAATCGTTGATTTGGCTTTTAAAATGAAAAAGATAAAAACAAAATACAACGCTTTGGCTCAGTGCAAACTCAAAAGTTTATCTCTTTCCAATGCCCTACTGGCTATATACTAAACGTTATATTTTATTAGAAGCCAATGATCAGGGTATTGTTCATTAATATATTTTTCTTTCTCTTTTGCCACCTGATTTCAGCTCAGATGGATACCTCACAGCATTTTAGTTCTATTAATGAATTTTACGAATACATTAGATCATTTGATATTGAATACCCCCATGAAGCCCTTGATAACCAAATCCAAGGGAAAGTTTTTGTTCAATTTATACATACAAAAGAAGGGAAGATTATTGAACCTAAAGTTGTAAAAGGGATTGGTTATGGGTGTGACGAATTGGCTCTATCCCTTTTTACAGAGTTTTATGGAACAATCAAACACCAGTTGTCAAGAGGCAAACCTGCCGATCAAAGATATGTTATACCCATAATATTTAATCTTCCAAAGCAATATCCTGATCTTCCGAAACTTGATAATGATTCAATTTTAAGCTTTATAAATTGTAAGCGTGCCTTGGAATCCAGCGATCAGGAATTCATTGGCCACCACCTTGCTGCATTGAAATACTTTGATAACCAGATGATTCATAGAAGCCCTATACAACTATTTCGATCATTACTAATGAGGTCATTGGTTAACAAAAAGTATAATGATACTTTAAGACTCTATAAATTTCCATTGTATAGTCCTAATGGTGATTTTTCATTGATAGACGAACCTCGATCGAACTATGATTTTTATGCCCTTATCGTAGATGAGAAAGAGCAGGTCATCGTTTCTCACTACTTTCTGTATTACGGCAAAGTAAAAAATAGGCCAAAATACGATGCTTTTGAGTTTGATAAAGTGGAAGACACTCACCAATTGATTGAACAAATAAAAAAGGACTATAAGAAGGCGCAAATTTCAAGGAATGCAATTCGACAACTATCTGTTGATAGAAGTTCCGAGCGAACGATAGACTTCTTGCATAATTTACTCAAATCGAATATCAGAAAAGGAACTGGTCATGAAAGAGAGTCATACACCAGTAATTATAATGGCATAACCGAATGGGGAATTCATGAATCCTTAAATCATGAGCTTATCGCAGCATTATCCAAACTTGAAGCTCATAAAACAATTCCAGACTTATATAGCCTACTAGATTACCCATCAGAAGAGATCGGGATTGAAAAGCATAATCTTTTATACTATTTGTATAATCTAACTGAAGAGTCTATTGGATATTTAGAAAATGGAGAAAAACTTATTTACCCAGAGAATCATGCTATTTTAGTACAAGAGTGGGTTGAGAATAGAAAATAACAACATATAATCGAGTAGACGGCCAGTGAGTCAATGACTCACTGGTGCGCCTCTCACACCACGTAGCGTACGGGTCTCGTACTACGCGGTTCACTGAATCTCAGGAATCGACTTACGGTGATAGGAAAGCATCGATTCGTACCCTCTCCTTCTAAGTCTGGACAGTGTGATAGTGGTCCTTAAGATAGGGCTTTGAGCTACTGCCCAGCCTCCCATCCTCGTCCTGCTATAGGCATATGCCCTGTTCTGATCCATACCTAGTCGAATGAGGTTCTTGCGCTTGCGTTCAGGTTTCTTCCAATCGTGCCAAATACAGTATCTTAAACGGTTCCTCAGCCATTCATCAAGTACTTTGAGTTTGGCTGAAATATTCGTCAGGCGAAAATTATTCACCCAACCTTTCCACACTTCGGTTAGCTTTTGTAACCGCTCATCGAAACTCATCGGACTGGTCTTCCTGGAAATGTCCTTGAGCTTGCGCTTTAGGCTCATCCACGCTTGCTTCGATACTATCAACTGGTATTGCCCTTTTACCCCCTTCTTGTATACTGCGGCAAATCCATGCCCCAGCAACTCGAAGTTTACCGGTCTGCGAATGCCCGACTTCTCCCTGTTGATAGGCAACCTTAATTTATCCCGAAGGAACTCGTAAATGGCATTTCCTATCTCCCGGGCTTCTGCTTTCGACTTAGCATAAATGCTAAAGTCATCCGCATATCGAACATAGCGAAGACTTCTCCTGACCAGCTCTTTGTCCAATTCATCCAACAGGATGTTGGACAACAGGGGGCTGATCGGAGAACCCTGTGGCATCCCCTTGCGACGTTTGTGCAGCCTTCCTTTTATCTGGATCGGTGCTCTCAGCCACTTGCGGATTAATCGCAGGGTCGTAGGACATTTTACCTTATTGTAGATCAGTTGTAACAGTATCGAATGGTCTACTTCATCAAAGAAACCTTTCAAGTCAATGTCCACTATGTCCTGGTAACCATCATTGATGTACTTCAGGGCTTGTGTCACCGCCTGCTGGGTGTTCTTCTCTGGTCGGAAACCATAGCTATGTGATTCAAAGTTTAATTCGAACTTTGTCTTGAGCA
>NZ_VKDC01000040.1 GCF_007097395.1 Fulvivirga sp. M361 | reverse complement strand
ATAAATATCAGCACCACAGCGGCCGACTACTCGGGAGCAACCAGCATTGTTATTCCAGCCGGTGATATGAACGCTACTACAGCTATTACAGGCCAGGATGATAGCGACGTAGAAGGAGATGAAAGCTTCACGGTAGAAATAGCTTCTGTCACCAACGGTGTGGAAGACAGTACGCCACAAGAGGAAACAATTACCATCACAGATGACGACACCCCTGCCCCTTCCATTGCGTTTGATGATTCCGGAGGTTCATACCCTAATAATGTAGGCCTGAACAGAGACATTGAAATTACGTTCAGTGAAGCTGTTCAAAAAATTGATAATAGTGCACTTGTCAACACGGACCTCGCAGGTTTGATCACATTCAAATTCGATGATATGTCGGGGGATGACGCCGGGTTTACCGCAACAATAAACGCAGCTAAAACCGAAATCACTATAGTGCCGGATGAGCTTGTATCAGAAAATAAATTATTTGGCCGAAGAAATTACTATGTGGCGTTTGACGGTACTCAGGTAGAAACGCAGGCAGCTCAAGTACCATTTACCAATGAAAGTAGTATTTTCAATACAGCGGACGCAGGTACTCCGGGAGCAGTCCCAAACCTTGCTGTTGGCACAGTAACGGGAAACTCTGTTCAACTGAATTGGACAGGTGCTACAAATAATGGAGAAAGATATCTGCTTTATGCTTCTTCAACTTCAAACTTATCGGACGGAGACGTAGCAAGTGATGGTGACGATCCCGGAACCATAGAAGATCCGGATGTTGGTGACGGAGACGCGGTAGTTATCCTCGATAATCAAATTGGCCCCAATTCTTACACGTTCATGGGGCTCAATGCACTGACTGAATATAGGTTCAGAATACTTCCATTCAATAATTTTAATAGTAACTGGGAGTATCGGCAAAGTAATGATGAAATTGAAACTGTTACCACAGATTGCCTGGCACCTGCAGTCCAGGCCAGTAATATTGCCTTTGGTGCAACTAATGCCGCTTCAATGAACATTAGTTGGCAGAGGGGTGACGGCGACGGAGTGATCGTCATTGCCAGAGAAGGTGCCGCAGTGACTTTTGTGCCCGCCAATGGAAATGGATATCCATCAGGGGTAGATTCCAATTTCGACAACGCTTCAGCAGTTGGAACGGACACTAAGATTGTTTTTCGTGGCAATGGTAATAATGTTTTAGTAACAGGCTTGGATGCCAGTACTACCTACCATTTTGCCATATATGAATATAATGATACTGATAATTGTTACAATTTGGCAGGACCGCTCACCGGGTCCAATGCAACTAACGCTCCAAGTAGTACCTCGACAATCTCAGGAGGCACAGGCCCTGATCAGTTACCGGCTACAGCGAGTGGAGGTAGCCGAATTGCTGTGTTTTCCTTTACCGTAGAAGATCAGGGGGATGATGGCAGGGATACCAATATTGAAGAAATAGTTTTCACACAAATTGGTGTAGACTTTACAAGTACTAACCTGAGTAACTTGATCCGTAGTGCAGACCTCAGAGATGATGATGCTAATTTCACACAGAGCAATATCACAATCAGTGGAGATCAAATTACGATAAGTAATATACCAACCGGACAAGGAACACTGGGTAATGTAGACGAAGGCACAAGTAAGACGTATACACTGAGCATCTTGTTTAAAAATCCATTAATGGGTGGTCTTGGTCCGGTGGTAGATGGAAGACACTTAATTTTCTCCGTACAAACATCGGATATCCAAACGCAAGCCTCGGAAAGTTCACTGGCTCCAAGCCAAAGCACTAATTCTGATGCTATTGGGGCGCCCAATAACGAAATAGTTGTGGAAGCGACCGAACTAAGGTTTATTCAACAACCTAGTGATGTGTTTGTGTTTTCCACTATGTCACCCGATGTAACGTTAGAAGCTACCGACGCTAACGGGAACCGTGATTTAGATTATACGGGTACTGTTGATATCACATCATTGGGAACACTACAGGCTACACCCACTGCCTCTTTTGTTGCCGGCCTTGGAACTTATGGTACAGTTTCCGGCACTGAGGTTATACATACTGTAGCTGAAACGGGACGTACACTATCTACTGCCAATTCAAACCCTTTATTGACAGAAGCCGGTCCATCCAACCCATTCAATGTCTTTGCCCCGGTTACTAATTCAGATATCGTAGCTGACGGGGGGTTTGTATACGCCGAAAACATCCCTTATATCAACCACCAGGAGGCAGGCAATATTGTGGTTAGCGGATCCAGCATAGAGGTTGCAGCATTTACCATTCGTGATGGAGGTTCAGGCGCAAACGATGGGGACGAGTTGGATACCGAACTTACTGAAATCGAGTTTACACTTACCAATCCTACATATATCCGCAGGCTGGCGCTTTATGTGGATGAGGACCTGAACCCTGATTATGAAACAGAAATAGCCGAAGCAGTAGTTTCCGGCAATACTGTAACTTTCACCGGTATATCGATTACTGCCCCGGATGATGGAAATAAAAATTTCGTATTAAGAGCTAGTTTTACCAATACGGTAGAAGATAATGAGCAATTCTCGTTCACGATTGACCGGGCTGAAGCTAATCCGGCAAGTTCCGGTTTTGCCACATCCAATGCGGGTAATGCCAGTTCATCTGTTACCGGTGATGACAACAAAATAGAAGTAATAGCCACAAGACAACGCTTCACAACGCAGCCAGACAGTCCGGTAAGGCAGGGATTTCCTATACCTACTCAACCTGTGGTCATAGCGGAGGATATTAATAACATTCAGGACCTGGATTACAATGGGACTGTAACCGTCACCAATACAGATAACCTGTCTATGGTAAACGTACCAGCCAGTTATAGCAATGGAACGTTAACATTTTCAGGCTTTCAGTACGACGGAGAGGGGGATGGTACATTAACAGTAGCCAGTTCCCCACTATCTTCCGTGGTCAGTAATTCTGTATTTGTAGATGGGACTGCACCTACAGCCGTAATAAGTGATGATCAGGCCATTGATAAGATCGTAAAAGAGAATGATGTGGTAAATATAGCCGTTGCATTCACTGAAAACGATCAAATCAATGAAACTCTTGCACCGATGATCTCCATAGGCAGTGTAATAACTAATCAGCCCATGGTACGTGATAATAACCTAAACTGGACCTTTGAATGGACCGTGCCTGGCGGCAATGATGGCCCAGCCGCTATTACTATTACAGCATCAGACAGAGTAGGTAACCCGCTTGGCACGGTTACCGGTGTCACTTCTTACACCATTGACAATACGGCTCCTACAGTATCTACGATCACAACATTAGACGACAATCCAACCAATGCTACCAGTGTCCGGTTTCAGGTAGTATTCCAGGAAGATGTAACAGGTGTTGATATAAGTGATTTTAGACCAACTGCCGGTACGGTAACAACTGGAGATGTTACAGGCACAGGGGATACTTATATCGTAACAGTCCGTGGCTTGGCTGGAATAACAGCAGATGTTGGTTTACATGTACTAGGTAACCCTCCCTCAGGTACGCCTGCCTCCATATTTGACATTGCCGGTAATGCATATGTGGCTAACTTCGATTCAGGGCAAACTTACCAGTTAGATAATACTCCTCCGGTAATTCAAGCAATTTCTCCCTTCTCTCCGGCTGATGATTCGTTTAACAACTCTGTGAATACGAACCTGGTGGTCCGATTCAGTGAAGATATCAGAAGGGGAGTCGGCACTATTAGACTTCGTTTAACCAGTGACGATAGTGAAATTGAAACATATAATCCTGGTGAACTTACATTTAGTACAAATGAGCTTACTATTGACCGAACCGCTCGTGCTAGCCTCACAGAAGGGACAAGTTACTACATACTAATCGATAATGATGCGGTAAGAGATGCGGCAGGTAATGATTTTGCAGGCATTTCAGATAAAACCATATGGGATTTCACCACCTTCGCAACCCCTATAATCAATGGTAATGGCCTTCCTGACGCCGGTTGTGTAGGGCAAAATATTACCATAAACGGAAACTTTCTTACTGGTGTCACAATTGTTAGATTCAATGGGCCTGCAGGGTTAGATGCCGCAAACTTTACTATTATTAACGATACCCAGATTACTGCCGGAGTACCATTTTACAACGGTTCATCGTTGAATGGACAAGTTTATATAGAAAAACCAAACAATGATAATCCTGGTGATCCGAGAAGTGCCACTTCAGCCCAAACGCTTGAGGTCGGTCCATCAAGAGCCACTATCACACAGGCTCCGCCCGCTAATAACCCAGTCTGTTCTTCAGGAACAACAACCCAAACCCAAATTCAAATAGAAATTATTGGAGGTAACGGACCATATTCTATAGACTATAATGTAGGTTCATTTAATAATGACTACATAAATAACCAAATTGAAAGTGTTACCCCTCCTAACATTGGAACAAATACTTTCAGGCTGAATGCTGTTTCGGATAATTCCGGAGCCATAGGTTGTCCTGTTCCTGCTACAGAACTTTTAGGAACCTTTAATGTAACCTTAAACCAAAGGCCCTCCATAGATGCAGGTGCTGGTGGGTCTATAGACTATTGTCCTGCCGCACAAGGAACTACATTAATTCTTAATAATGCTTTTTTTGGAACAGAAACACCTTCTTTAACTGATGTTGGGAGCTGTCCAGGGCCGGGATGTGGTGTATTATGGGCTACAGACGGTGGTGATGGAGCTTTCACGAACTCAACCACACTACTTAATGCACGATATGACATAGGTACGAACGATTTGTTGAATGGATTTGTAAAACTGACTTTACAAAGTACCAATAATCCAACAGCATGCGAATTCGTCATCGATACCTTAACAGTAAACTTCATTTCCAACGCAACAGCCAATCCCGGTGGTGTTGGCGGTGAGTTAAATTTCTGCTGGGATGGAGTGAGCAATCCCGAGGTACAGCTAAACGGCTCTGTCAGTGGTGGGTCCGGTCCACTTTGGTCTGTTGCCTCCGGTAGTGACGGTTCGTTTCAAGGCAACATTACAAATATTAATAATCCTGTATACATTTTTGGTCCAAATGACGTAGTTGCCGGTGAGGCAACCGTTCGACTTACTCCGGATGGAGGTAGCTGCGGGAGCGGGGTGACATCCGATTTAAGAATTGTCCCCATAGAAATTCCTGACCCATCGTTTCAATCTCCAAAAGGCAATGTTTGTATTAATGAAGCAGCGGTAGTTTATCAAGTGCAAAACAGGATAGGAAGTAGTTACGAATGGATGGTCACCGGAGCGACAACTTCAGGGAATGACATTGTTGGTCAAGGAACTAGCGCGATACTTTTGAACTGGGAAAGCACTCCTGGAAATTTCAGCGTTGAAGTCGTTGAAACAGATCTAAATGGATGTATAAGCAACCCTGAAGTTTTACCGATTGTAATAAATGACCTGCCTGATCTAACTTTCATATCACCCAACATCAGGGCTTTTGATATCAATGCAGATCCGGTTGAGCTCATTGGCGGCATAGTACCCTTGGGCTCCCCATCCCCTCCTAACGAAGTGGATGGAGATTTCATGGGTACAAGCGTCTTTTTTATTAATGACGGTGGTCCAAGATGGTTTTTCGATCCAAGCAGTGCCGGACTTACTACACCAAGCAATGAGCATCAAATCACATTTTTACACACAGACGCTAATGGTTGTACCGGATCAGTATCTGAAGATTTTGTAGTTAGGGATGGACAATCCTCCTTACTCGATGTTAGTGACCTGACCATAGTCCTGGATGAATATTGTGAAGATGCAAATTCATTTACCATCACATTAAACCCATCCTCTGGTATAATGCCACAATCGGACGGGTCATTTACTTTCAGAGGGCCTGGAATAGATCAAAATGTGACAAATGTGATTGGGGGTGGCGACGTTGAGGTTACGGCAGTTTTGAATCCTAAACAAGCATTTTCTGATGCAGGTGAACTTGGGCCGGTAAGAGAAATTACAATTTTTTATCAAGATTCAGTAACCAGGGGCGCCTCTCGCGAAGTCAGGCGATTGGGTCAAAGAACTGTGACCATTAATGCCAAGCCCAGTCCTAATGAGACTTTGAGAGAAGTCAGAGGAAGAAATTTCTGTGAAGACGCTGATACAGTAACACTCTTAGTGGATAACGTGATCAGCGGCGGAGAAACTGCACTGATATCTTCACCCAACCAGGCAAATACTATTCGCCAAATCAATGCGGGCACATTTGAATTCATCCCGGGAAATGTAATGTTTCCAATGCCAGGAAATGATCCTGATAATAATTTTGCTCCACAAACGGTTATTGTAAATTATCAATATACGGCCTCAACAGGATGTGATACGTTGATCACGGAAGAGGTAATCGTGAACCAAAAACCACCTAGACCATTGGTCAATGCCACTGAAGTGTGCATTATTGGTGATGATATTCCTCGTGTAAGCGCTGTTGGTGTGAATGTTACAAATAATGTCACTATAGAAGGCACTGTTTCCATACGGTGGTTTAATGAAAATGGGGTAAATATTGATGATGGAAATGAACTAAGTGAAACTATTCTTCAAGACATTACCGGTGCCGAAACAATTTTTGTTGCTCAAGAAGTTAATGGTTGCCTAAGTGAAACTGTCAGACTGGTGATAGAAAAAGTAGATGATTTTGATTTTGCATTTAATGGTAGTTGTCTGAACCCCTCAAGTGGTATTGAATTTACACAAACCACCGGCCCTGTATCACAGCTCAGATGGAAAGTAAATAATACTGTGGTTAGTACACAAATCAGCCCTGTTGTCCCATCTTTTACGTTCAATTTTCCAGAGCCGGGACTGTATGACGTTCAACTGGAAATCTCTACAGCAAATGGATGTATAGATTCTATCAGTAAACCCATTGTAGTAACCTCACAGGAAACAGCTACAAACGATATTACTTATTTCGAAAACTTCGAAGATAATAATGGTAGTGGTTGGGTAGGAAGTGGATTAAACAATACCTGGGCACACGGCTCTCCCAGAGCTGGCAATACTTCCATCAACCTCGGTCCAAACAGCGGTTCTGTCATCTGGATTACCGGTTTGGATGGCCCTTACAATAAGAACGAAGAATCGTTCCTTTATAGTCCTTGCTTTGATTTGAGTGACCTCGATAGACCTTTATTATCCTTTGATTACTGGGTGAATACCGCTAACGGTGAAGATGGTGTAATTGTAGAATATTCCACAACAGGCATCAACGGTACCTGGCAGCGGCTTGGTAATTTTGACAACGGTATACAATCCGGTATCAATTGGTACAATCAGCGCGATGTTTCTGCTAACCCGGGAGATCAGTCTG
Source organism: Fulvivirga sp. M361 (assembly GCF_007097395.1). Taxonomy (GTDB): domain Bacteria; phylum Bacteroidota; class Bacteroidia; order Cytophagales; family Cyclobacteriaceae; genus Fulvivirga. The sequence continues at coordinate 50,203 of NZ_VKDC01000040.1, read as the reverse complement.
TAGGTTTCTTTGGATGGTCAGGAAATTCAGAAGGATGGCTGGAATCTAAACATAGCCTGGATGAGATCCCATCTGGCGAGCGACAAGAGGTATTGTTCCGTTTTTCATTCAAAAGCACAGAAGGTTCTGATGCGGTGGATAAACCGGACGGTTTTGCCATTGACAATGTATTTATTGGCAATCGTACCCGTATCATACTAATAGAGAATTTCACCAATACCAGCCAGGTAGCGAATACACTCGACGAGGCTACCACCTTAGACAACTTTATAGGCACCACGCAGGAACGTGTCGTCCTCAATTATCATACAGCCTTCCCGGGGGAAGACCCTGCTAATGCGGATAACACAGCTGCAACCAGCGCCCGGGCGCTATACTATGGTATTTCAGAAGTACCCAGGGCAAGAATGGACGGCACCTTCAGAGATGACTTGGGTGATCTCTTTTCTCAATGGGGAACGTCCGAATATGGTATCCGGACCCTGTCAAATGCACCGATCAATCTTTCCATAGATCCCCAGGTCAATGGAAACGTATTGGACATAAATATCAGTTTCACTACACTGCAGGATATTGCTCCAAATGCAGTGGTGCATGTAGCTATTGTTGAGAATGACATTTCCATTACGGACGATTATAATCGAGCCAGCGTACCCAGCGGCCAGACCACATTAAATGCCGTGGTAAGAGAAATGCTGCCTACAGCGGCCGGAACCAAGTTTGAAAACCAGATCCCGGAAGGTGAAACCAGAGCATTCACAGTATCCTGGCAACCCACCACCCAGATCTTTGATCCCGCTAATGTAACCATCATAGCTTTCGTGCAAGATGAAGTGACCCGCGAGGTATACCAGACTGAACGAATTGCCAATGTAACCCTTCCTTCTTTGGTTACAAGTGTCGAAGGAGAGCTAATCCATTCATTGCTCAGCCTCTACCCTAACCCGGCAAACGAAGAGATGATCATCCGGTTCAAACAACCGTTACAGCGCATGACTCCAATGGTCATCTTCGATACGTTTGGTAAGCTGGTATTCGAAAAAGAAGTAGCTGCAGGCACCAGCTTATTTAAAGTAGATACCCGCACCTTTGTACCGGGCATGTACCACGTTAAACTGGACTTACCTAATGGAGAATTGGTGAAACAACGATTAGTGATTATCCATGATTAAGAAGCTGGCGTAATTAATTATGATGATATTTTCACTTCCTAACATCATTGTGCGGAGGACAAAGCAATCTCATAATCGGTTGGGTGTAGAATAAATCACTGCACATCACACGATCAGGAGACTGTATTTGTGCCCTCCTGCACAGTAACGATCTTTTATTAATCACCTCTTAATAAACTTCTCTTTCCTGTTCTGTATCTCAAGGTAATACTCCCCGGGTTTCAGGTCTGATAAAAAAATTTCGCGGCCGACACCTTTCTTTATCACCTTACCCTGAAAGTCAAACACCTGATAATTCGCACTATCTGATAAAGTGATCTGTGAGGTAACGATCTGCGGACGGAAAGTGATCAAGGTATCGGTCTGTGTGTAATATAATTCCAGTGAATACGCCTGGAACCCCTCGTCCGTTTCATACATCACTCTGTATTTATTTTCACCTTTGTGATGCTGAGTAGACACAGCATATTGACTACCCTGAAGCTCTTCTTTAGCAACGACCCTGTCAATTATTGTCCATTCGGCATTTTCCTGTTCCTGCTCGATGGCAAATTGCCCGCTTTCCTTTTCCCCTGAAGTAGCCCAGCGAATGCTGTTATGGTCCACTTCTGCACTCAGAAATTGAAAATTATCCACAGGATGCAGCACCTGCGGGTTAATAATAGTAGGCCGGCACCCTTCCAGGTGCTCTATACGGATCACTACCAGATCATTGGTACGGAGGTAAGAAAGGTCAATCTTAAAAGCAGATACTTTCGGGGACTCTAACACCAAGCGATCATTTACAAATACTGCCTGGGTGCAAAAGCCAGAAGCTGCCCTGTTATAAGGGTTTTGAACAAAAATATCACGTCCCTGATACGCTCCGGAAAGTACAATTTCACCGCTGAAAGCTACGTTGCTAAAAATGAGATAAAAAAAAGATAAAATGATCCAACGCATAGGTGCCTGCTAAATAGGTCAATTATTCGCTTTGATGCAAGTGCTTGGGTTTAAGTCGTTAGTCTTTAGTCGTGAGTACTTAGTCTGTAGTCGTGAGTCGTGAGATTATAGATTGGATAATTAACCCTCTATACTAAACTCCAAAGCAAATTTTGCTCTATGCACCATGCTCTTTCCTCTTCGCTCCATGCTCTATGCGCTCCGCTCGGTCATTCAAACCTTAATGATTCGATCGGGTCCAGTCTCGCTGCTTTATTTGCAGGAAGGTAGCCTGAGATAAGCCCTACTACAACGCACACTACCAAACCAATAAATATCCACATCCAGGGCACAACAAAACCATCAATATCCAGGGCCTGTGCCATCAGGTTCCCCACACCAATTCCCATGAACACACCAGCAATTCCGCCAAGCAAACAAACTACAATGGCTTCGATAAGAAACTGCTGACGGATACGCTTTGGTGTAGCACCCAGCGCCTTTCGTACACCTACCTCCCGGGTACGTTCCGTGACCGACACCATCATAATGTTCATTAACGCTATAGAGGCGCCGAGTAAGGTGATAAAACCAATACCAAAACCACCCATTTTCATCGCGCCAGTGACTTTCGCCAGTTGTTCTGCCAAAGATTCACTTTTAGCTATCTCAAACGAATTTGGCTTGCCAAGCTCATCTCTGCGTATTTTTCGCATCAGTCCGGTAGCTTCACCCATAGCATAGTCCAGGTCTTGTACATTTTTTATGCCCACAGTCATCGAATACCGCAGTACACGTCTGGATGACAGTCGGCTGGCACTTAAAACAGGCATGATAACGGTATTGTCCGGAGATCCGCCCCCTACCTCCCCTCGTTCTACCAACAGGCCAATCACCTTGTATTTACCACCCAAAACGGAGATCTCCGAGTTAATGACTTCCTCATTATCCTTATAAAGCGCCTTATACACATCCGGGCCTATGATCACCACATTTGATCCATATTGGATCTCTACAGAGGAGAAATTACGCCCCTTTTCAATATCCATACCCTCTAATGCTACATGATGCTCGTTAGCGCCAAAGACGCGAACCGATGGGTTCGTTTTTTCAGATCCGCGCTTAATTTCTGCTGTACCTGTTATATAAGTAGAAAGACTCACTTCTGCCGGGTAACGATAATTATCAATAAACCGTAAAGCCTGTTTCAGCTTAAGTGGCGGCTGGGCTTTTTCTGAAACACCTCCACGGCGCCCACGACGATTACGTTTGGAATAAATGTCAAAAGTATTGACCCCCAAATCCGATAGTGAATCCGTTACAGAACTTTGTATACCATCAATAGCCGTAAGTATCCCAACCAAAGATGTAATTCCAATCGCTACGATTAACGCTGTAAGAATGGTTCTCAGTAAATTAGCATTAATAGATCGTAACCCTTCTCGAATATTCTCTGCTAAATTCATGGTCTTTACAGGTTTTTCATCTACTGATGAAACTAAAGTAGTAAACAATTCCGTTAGACAAATTGTAAATCATTTAATTAGACGATAAGAAGTTTTATCGGTAATTTCAAGGGTTGAAGTATGCATATGAGATCGATCGTTTTAACATTCCTTCTTTTGTTGTTTGCCTCGTCTGCTTTCAGCAGTTACTTGCTGGTACCTATGGATGAGCGACAAACCAACCATCTCAAAGCCTATGGTATTTCCTATTGGGTATTACAAAATGATATAGAAGTGGACTGGTTGCTCAACTACAGGGGGGGCAGCTTTCTATTTAAATACTATCAAAAATTTGAAAATGAGCTTATCATCAGGGGAATAAGCTATGAAGTGGTGTCTGATGCGCAGTCTAACAGCATACTGGAAAACATTGCCAGCCCCTCATCCAATTCAGATGTAATGCGGCTGGATAAGTTCCCCAAAATAGCCGTTTACTCCCCTAAAAGTAAACTACCCTGGGATGATGCGGTCACCCTGGTTTTAACCTATGCCGAAATTCCTTATGACGTGATCTTTGATGACGAAGTACTGAGTATGGATCTTCCCAAATACGATTGGCTGCACCTGCATCATGAAGACTTCACAGGTCAGTATGGAAAATTTTACCGGAACTATAAAAATATGCCCTGGTATATTGAGCAGCAACGGGAATTTGAGGAATCCGCCCGAAAGCATGGTTTTAGTAAAGTATCACATCTAAAATCATCTGTTGTAAAGAAAATTCGTGAATTCGTAAGTGGTGGCGGCTTTCTCTTCGCCATGTGTTCAGCCACAGATACGTATGATATTGCACTGGCAGGGGAAGGTGTAGACATGATCGACCGGATGTTTGACGGAGACCCTCCTGATCCCAGAGCGCAGGAGAAGCTTAGCTACACCAATACCTTTGCTTTTGAAAACTTTAAGATAGAACGTGATCCTTTTGAATACGAGTTTTCCAACATTGACAATAAATATGCGGAACGTGGTCTGCGTGAAGAAAATGACTTTTTTAATCTTTTTGAATTCTCCGCGAAATGGGACCCTATCCCTACGATGCTTACACAGAACCACACACGGGTAATCAAAGGGTTCTACGGTCAGACCACAGGCTACAAAAAACGCCTGGTAAAATCAGATGTGGTGATCATGGGGGAAACAAAGTCGATCAAAGAGGTGAAATACATCCACGGAGTGTTTGGCAAAGGCTTTTGGACATTTTATGGTGGACATGACCCGGAAGATTACCAACACCTGGTAAATGAAGAACCTACTGACCTGAATCTTCATCCCAATTCTCCGGGATACCGTCTTATTCTGAATAACATATTATTTCCGGCCGCTAAGAAAAAAAAGCAAAAGACCTAAATTCTGTAATCACTATAATATCAGGACTTCGCTCAAAACTTATTTTGACCTCTTCGAAGAAGAGCACATTTCGAAGAGCACCGAGCCTAAATCAATGTGGGTTCCGGTAATCAGGGTATCAAATACTGGTAATAACAAGCCAGCGAATGGAACAGAAACAGGTTGGACCTGAATCCAAAGAAAAATCAAATGTTGCAGTATTTAATGCATTCTGTCGCCGCGTACTTCCAGCGTTTTTACTATCTCGGCCTCTGCTGTCAGAATTTCTTTCCAGCGCTCCATCACATACGTTTCAGGCATGTATTCTTTAGCCAACTGCAAAAAGTTTTTGTAGTGACTGGCCTCCGACACCATTAATTCATAATAAAACGTTTGAAGTTCTTCATCCTCAATGTTTTTCCATAACAACCTGAATCGCTCACAGCTTCTGGCTTCGATCAGTGCATTGATCAGTAATTTTTCTACCAGTTGTTCATCCCGGCTTCCTCCCTTTTTTTCAATATGGGTAAGCCGCACAACATATTCATCTTTACGTTGCTTCCCGAGTGCATACCCTCTTTTCTTAAGTTGCTCCAGTACCCGCTCAAAATGACTCCATTCCTCCGCCACTACAGGGGTCATCAAATCCACAAGTTTTTGTTTTTCAGGAAACTTAACAATCATAGAGATACAAGAGGTAGCAGCCTTCTGCTCACAGTAGGCATGATCCACCAGAATATCTTCGATTTTCTTTTCCGCAATATTTACCCAGCGAGGGTCGGTGGGCAGTTCCAGCCCCAAAACATGCTTTTCCATAATTCTATTATTCGGTATGCCTTCCACTTATGTCCGTGCACTCTATTTCATCCCCCCTGGCCAGGGTTAATCGTAAAAGGTCCAGTCAAATCCAAAGTCAAAGATTGGCCCCTGACCAGGATAGCCTGGTGTAGCAAAATAGCCTGTGCCATTCGCAATCTCATATAAGTTGTTATACTTTAAAAAGAAGCGGCCACGGTTCATTTTTGCATTAAAGAAAACATCAATGATGGGATATTCCGGAATTTCGGACGCATCCTGAACAAAAAACTGCATAATCGCGGGGTCATATCCATCAGCAAAATAAGCCGTCTTCCAATGCGCATCTACCCCTAGTTGCCACTGCAGGTTTCCATTGAACGATATACGGGTATAATACACCTGTGCATTTGTAAGCAGATCCGGTACCTGTACGGCTTGTGCTGACCCACCGGAGACATTGGTATAGACTGCCTCGGCACTAAAATTCATATGGCGAAGGAAATCCACACTGAGCCTGACTTCCCCGGTCAGGATACTTATCTCAGAAGAAACCTGAGTTGGAGAAATATTACGCGCCTCGGAAGTACTTTTATCTTCAAAGTAGATGTAGTTGTTCAAAAGCGTATAGGAGGCTGCCGGTTGAATAGAGAACGGACCATAGTTTAGCAACAACTTACCTTTCACACTGGTGGTGATAGGGTCATCAAAATCGCTGTTGAGCCATTCGTCATAACGGCCACGGTAGCCTCGCTGCATAAAAGTAGGCTGCGTCAATGAAGTAGACCCCTCTGCTTCAAACCAGCTATTGCGAATGCTTCCGCCAAGCCTAAAGTTACCATCAAGAAGGTACTCACCATACGCTTCAATGTAACTCACCGAATCATTTCCAAATCGTAAGTTAACACCTACATAATTCTCCAAAAGATCCGTTTCCACAGAATCGGGACTTAAATAAGCATAATCAAAATTTATGTCTTTCACTTTATAATAGAAGTTATAAAAGGACTTTCCCCAATCTCCCTTCACCCCAAACTCATTCTGCCGATATACTATTTTAGATCGATCCAATGTGGAAATTGAGTCTACCGCCGAATCAAAGAACACATCGTTCGTCTGCACAACCGGGAAATCATTCTGTTGTTTATAGCGATTGTATTCATGGTACACCTGAAGCCCCTCTTTAATTTTATATTGGTGGTAAAGTTGATAGTTTGTGCGTAGCTCCGAGGTTTCCGCATCAGGGAGGTTCGGCTGGCGCCGGCTGTCATCAAAAAAGGCTGCCAGGTCATTTTCGTCGTCCACAAAAACTCCGCCCGACTCACTTACAGCCTGCCTGTTGCGGGTAAAATTACCATAAAGCTGATAACGAAGGTTTTTAGTAGCATAATTACCCCCCATACGATAATTGATGCCTTGAACATTACGATCTCCTCTTCCCTGGCGGCCGATCTGCTTATCGATGAACATTCCCCGATAGTCAAAAAACATGTTCGAGCGCTCATCAATATTTCGCGTATAGTTGGCGTGTGTAACAGACCTGCCTTTTCCGCCCCAAATGATCTTAAAATTTGAATACGGCGATTTGGTATCATAGTACTTTACGTCGTTAGGGTCAGTAGCATACAGGTCATATAAAGTAAATCCTGAAGACGCTCCAATCACCTCCGGGGTCTGGGGGAAAACAGGATTTATCGCCGTACCTATATTTCCAAGGTCATGATAACCGTATTCGTAACGTGGTGGGTATTGAAACCTGTGCCAGTTATGAATGGTGGTATCGATCGTCCAGTAATGAGGTAGATTGTATTTAATGTTTTTGAGATAAGTAAAGCGACTGGTAGTTGGCCCATAGACCTGCTTGGTACTATCATCCAGAATACTGGATCCGCGACGATCCTGAGGAGCACGCTCTTCAAGGTCAGGGATTTGTGAAAATACCTCAACACCCAACAATGAGATACAAAAAAATAAAAATGTCGCTCTACGTAAAAACACCCCCAAAGCTAAAGAAATAGGTCTAATTGGAATACTGCCTGATTGATTTTAAAATAAGATCATCAAATAGTTTGCCATCTTGTAAAAAACAAGTCTCTATTGGCACATAATAAACCGGTAAGTTTTCTAAAATATTCCTAAAATCACGCTTCAAAAATTTCACCATGTCCTTTTCGGTCGTCACTAAGCCCGTCATTCCGGAATGATCTTTTTTTATCTCATCTGCAAGTTTTCGTATATCACTTTCCGAATATTGATGGTGGTCGGCAAATATTTTCTCATCTGTCAATATAAATTGATCTTTTAGATGGTTGTGAAGAGGGCGCGGGTTTGCAACCCCGGTAAATAGGTAAAGCTTGTTCGGCATTTCGATAGGATTGCCAGTTTTAAAACATGGTTTCAAGTTACCATATTGAATCCCTGTAAAAAAAATCGGGGCATTTGCATTGTATTTTTCCAGTTGTATTTTGATGCTTTTCATGTCACTCTCACCCAAATTATGGGGGCATTTGGTAACAATAATAACATCTGCCCTTTTGGCCCCATTCCCTGACTCACGAAGTCGCCCGGACGGCAGAATACAGTCCTTATAAAAAAGCCGACTATAATCCGTTAGAAGTATGTTGACCCCCGCTTTCACTGACCTATGCTGATAAGCGTCATCCAGGAGTATCACTTCGATATCGTCATTTTCTGCCAGCATAAATGGAATAGCCAGCGCACGCTCCGCACCTACTGCCACACGTATTTGCTCCTTGAATTTTCTATAAAATTGGAAAGGCTCATCACCCAGGGTAATCGCATTATCCTCTTCACCCGCCAGACGGAAACCTTTGGTAGTGCGTCCATATCCGCGACTCAATGTTGCCACTTTAAAATCATCTTTCAGCAAGCGTATCAGGTATTCTATCATGGGTGATTTACCCGTACCACCAACCGATAAATTACCTACGGCAATAGTATTGACCTCAAACTCAAAAGACCGCTTATATCCGATATTATAAAGATGATTGCGAAACCGTGTAGCCAGGTCATACAATAAAGCAAAAGGGAAAAGCAAAATCGAAATGAATTTCATGTCCAAAAATATTTCCTGTTAACAGGTATAGTTACTTATCATCTCTGACACAAAATATCAGATAAGCCTGTTTACGTAATTAATTGTATAAATTTGACAGCTGTAAAATTGCCTTTTTATGCTCAAAATAAAAGATATACTTCAGCATTTAGAAATCTATGCCCCTCCGACATACCAGGAAGCATACGATAACTCCGGGGTGATCTGCGGAGATGTCGATCAAATGGCAAAAGGCGTATTGATCAGTTTAGATGCCATAGAATCCGTGGTAGATGAGGCTATTTCCAGGAACTGTAATCTTATTGTAGCACATCATCCTATTGTATTCAAAGGGCTTAAATCGTTGACAGGCAAAAATTATATAGAGCGGACAATCATTAAAGCAATAAAAAATGACATCGTTATTTATGCTATTCACACTAACCTGGACAATATTCATACTGGAGTAAATAAAAAGATATGTGATAAAATTGACTTAACTGAAACTTCCATACTTGCCCCTAAAGAGAACACGCTATTAAAGCTCGTGACATTTGTACCTAAAACCAATGAAGGATCCGTATTGCAAAGTCTTTACGCCGCTGGTGTTGGCAACATTGGGAATTACAGTAATTGTAGTTTTCGAACTGCCGGAAAAGGGTCATTCAAACCAAATGACAAAGCTGATCCACATATCGGCAAGGCAAATAAAGAGGAACATGTAGAAGAGCAACGTATTGAAGTCATATTACCTGTACATAAAAAAAATGATGTGATCACCGCGTTGAACAGAACGCACCCCTATGAAGAAGTAGCCTACTACCTCACTGAATTGAAAAACGAAAACCAGGAAATAGGTGCTGGCATGATAGGAACCTTACCAGAGTCGATGAACGCAGAAAAGTTTCTTAACCATTTAAAGAAACAAATGGATCTCACCTGTATTCGACATACTCACATGATCCATAAAAAAATCAATAAAGTAGCCGTTTGCGGAGGATCCGGAAGCTTTCTGCTCGGTGCGGCCAAAAGCAGGGGGGCTGACGCCTTTGTCACTGCAGATTTCAAATATCATGAATTTTTTGATGCAGAAAATAAGCTGATGATCGCCGATATTGGTCATTATGAAAGTGAAGTATATACAAAAGAGTTATTATATGACATTTTAAAGGAAAAATTCAGTAACTTCGCACTCAATTTATCTAGTATCGTAACGAATCCGATCAGTTATTTATCATAAATGGAAAGCAACACCGTAGCACAGAAACTTGAAGCTTTAGTAAAACTCCAGGCCATTGACTCAAAACTTGACGAAATAAAAAAATTAAGAGGAGACCTTCCTGATGAGGTGCGTGACCTGGAAGATGAAATAGAAGGTTATAACACAAGATCCGGAAGATTTATTAGCGAACTCGAAGCGCTGGAAGATAGCATTAAAACGAGTAAGACTAATATTAAGGAGGCTGAAAAGCTGATTTTAAAATATACCGATCAGCAAAAAAACGTCAGAAACAATCGAGAGTATGATGCTATAACGAAAGAGGTAGAATTGCAAGAACTGGAAATTCAAATTCTTGAAAAGAGAATTAAAGAAGCGGGATTTAACATTGAAGCTAAGAAAGAGGATATAGATAAAGTACAGGCTTTAATAGATGAAAGGAATGCCGACCTCGATATGAAAAGAAAAGAGCTAGATGAAATCCTGAATGATAGTCAGGAAGAAGAATCTAAGCTCATGACAGACCGTGAAAAGGCCACCAAAAAAATAGAAAATCAACTCCTTAAATACTACGAAAAATTAAGAATTAATCTTTCCAATGGTTTGGCAGTAGTAACCGTACGCAGAGGAGCAGCAGAAGGATGTAACATAGTTATCCCACCTCAGAAAATTGCTGAGATACGCGAGAAAAAGAAGATAGTGATCGATGAGCATTCTGGCAGAATACTTGCCGATGTGGATACAACTTCTTACGAGGAAGAAAAACCGAAGCGTACTACAAGAAAAAAGAAAGAAGCATAATTAATTGGCTTTATACCATTACAATTTTTATTACAAAAAGGCAAGCTTACTAGCTTGCCTTTTTTTATGGACAGTGCTGACCGGGTACACTCAGCAATTTATCACCTTTACCAAAACCGAACAACAAAATTACCTTGCTTTTGGAGAAATGGACCATACATACCTTCGGCGAACTACGGATCATGATTCCCCTGCTTCCATATATATTGCCAACCTTCATCATAGCATTGAACTGATATTATCAAATGATCCGCAACAATTTGAAAGATACCAGGAAGCCCAAGAGGCCAGGCTCGAAATACTTGAAGAGTCGAATATTACGGACCCTATCTACTCTTTCATCAAAGCTGAATTGCTGTTACAAAGTGCATTTGTTCATTTGAAATTTGGCTATGAACTGGAATCGGCCTGGTCAATACGCCAGAGCCTGAGATTAATAAAGAAAAAGAAAAACAACTTTCCCGATTACCTTCCTTATCTAAAAACCTGGGGACTGTTACAAGTTTTAATGGGTTCCGTTCCGGAGGATTATCACTGGTTGTTGTCAGTGCTGGGAATGAAGGGCTCTATTGATGAAGGCCTGAGCGCTTTAAGTATACATGCTGCTTCTGCAGACGCTACAGCTTCTGAATCGGCTATGCTTCTTAGCCTGTTTCAGGCTTATTTATTAGGTAGATCTTCCAACATATCAAACAAAGCAGAGAAGTCTGTTTCTGCATTACAACACTTTGTTAACTTACTCGTAGCACTAAAAAGCAATTCCGGACCGAAAGCCATTGAATCATATAATACCCTGAAGCAATGCAAGTGGGATTACCCGGTCACCTATTATTTAGCTGGCGAAGCATACCTGCGGCAAGGAGACTTTGTAAATGCCGTCAAACAATACCAACACTTTATTGAACAAGCTAAGGGTGAAGCCAACGTAAAGGATGCGCATTACAAAATATTCCTGGCCTATCACTTAAGTGGTTCAGCAAGTAATGCCCAAAAATACTATCTGCTAGCAAAGGAAAAAGGGAATACACAAACTGAGGCTGATAAACACGCTAATAAATCACTTAAAAAAGATAAATGGCCAAATGTGTTGATCATGCGCATCCGCTTATTGACGGATGGTGGCTATTACTCGGTAGCAGACAGCCTGCTCGAAACAGAAAAGCATCATCAGTTTAACGACAGTGAAGAGCAACTTGAATTTACCTATAGAAAAGCCCGCCTTGCGCACCAGCAAGGTAAAATAAGCAAAGCCATAGAATTTTATGAGAAAGTAACCGCTACTACATTCAAAACAGCTTCTTATTACGCTCCAAACTCATGCCTGCAATTAGGACTGATATACGCAGAGCTAGGGCAAACGAAAAAAGCTAAAGCTTACCTTACTAAAGTAAGCGGCTATCCCAAACATGAATACAAACGTAGCCTGGATCAAAAAGCAAAAAACGCGCTGGCTAAATTGTAGCCAATTCTTTCAAGTGTGTTACGTCATTAAATTTTTCTACGGTAAACATACTGCCTGTATAATTCAATTGGTAAAGGCATAGGTTAGAATGTTCAAACATATCCATACTTTTCAGCGGGTAGTTGAGTATTTGACAAAGAAGAACACGCATGGCCCTGCCATGCATGCAAATAAGTATGGTATGCTCTTCTTCCTGGGCCAGTATATGATCCAATGCCAATTTCTGACGATCATATACGTCTTGTGGAGACTCCCCTCCTTCTATTCTCAGATCCGTTTCCCCATTCTGCCATCGCTTGATCACATTATAATAATAGGCATCTTCTTCCGGTGTAATAACTAATCCCTCGCGTGTGCCCCAGCTGATCTCGTTCAACGCTGCCAGCGACTCATGAGGCACATCGCTTATGAAACGTTTCACTGACTGCACGGTACGCCTGAGAGCTGAAGTATATACCTTGTCAAAGGGTACGTTTTTGAATGCGTCATAAAAAGCAACAGCCTGCTGCTGTCCTCTTTCATTTAGGTCAGCATCAATCCCACTTCCCTGTACAATGCCTTTGTAATTGTAATCGGTTTGACCGTGACGAACAAGGTATATTTTTTTGGTTTTCAATTTGTCTTTATTTTAGAGCGCAAAAATAGAATAATTTACCAATCTTAAATGATCCAACGCAACGTAACCATAGAGCAGCTTAACAAGATGTCTAAAAATACCATGATGCAACATCTGGACATTGAATTCACGGAGGTAGGGGAAGATTTCGTACGTGCTAAAATGCCGGTTGATCACAGACATCATCAGCCATATGGCTTGCTACATGGAGGTGCCAGTGTGGTTTTAGCCGAAACATTGGGAAGTGTGGCCGCACATTATTCTGTAAAAGATCCCAATAAATTAACGGTTGGCTTAGAGATAAACGCAAACCACATGAAAAGCGTTCGGTCAGGTTTTGTAGTAGGGACAGCACATCCTCTACACATAGGTAAATCAACACAGGTATGGGAAATCAAAATAGTGAATGAACAGGATGAATTGGTATGTGTTAGTAGATTAACCATGGCAGTGATTGAAAGAAAGTAGATGGGTGGTATAATAACTGAAAATAAGATAGGTAGCTTGTCTAAAAGTCAGCTCCAGGCCTATGCATTTGATTTTTGTAAAGAATTGGGTTCATCTATGGCTTCATGGCGAATACCAAACCAGGATGAAGTTCACCTGATCATAGGTTCGGCTGTACAGGACAAAGTCAAAGGAACTTCCCTCGAAGACCTTCCATCAGGATTCATGTTTTCTCCCTTTGATAAAAAAAAGTCCCCGGTATTTATTGAGAAAGAGATACATATTAACCTGAATACCAAAGGCCTTACTGGAAGTTCTGATAAAATTGATGAGTTTCAGGCTTATATATCAGGCAACGAAGACCCGTCTAAAACTACCGCTAATAACAATGAAGATGGCAGTGCCATCAGTTCGAATGAACAGAGTAATGCTCAGTTTACCAAACTTGTGACAGAAGGCATCAATCGCATAAAAAGTGGCGAATTACAGAAAGTAGTACCTTCCCGTTCCAAAACAATTGAGCTTCCCGAAGGGCTGCAACTCAACAGGCTTTTCTTTGAGTTGTGTGAAGCTTACCCAAATGCATTTGTTTCCACGGTCTACAGCCCTGAATGTGGCATTTGGTTGGGTGCTACACCTGAATTATTATTGGAACTGGATAAAAATGAGTTCAAAACAGTAGCTTTAGCCGGTACTCAGCCTTATGATCCGGCTATGCCCATGTCAGAGGTAGCCTGGACACAAAAAGAGATAGAAGAGCAAGCCCTGGTGAGTAGGTATATCATCAATTGTTTCAAAAAGATCCGGTTAAGGGAATTTGAAGAATATGGGCCTAAAACAGCACGAGCGGGGAACCTCATCCACTTAAAAACCGAGTATGTGGTAGATATGGAAGCCACCAATTTTCCTGACCTGGGATCTGTTATGCTTGAACTCCTTCATCCTACCTCAGCTATATGCGGCATGCCATTGGAGGCATCCCAGGAATTCATACGGAACTTTGAAACCTATGACCGGGAATATTTTAGTGGCTACCTGGGGCCGGTTAAAATAGGGCACAAAACAAGCCTTTTTGTTAACCTTAGATGTATGAAAGTTCGTGAAAATCATGCAACATTATATGCTGGAGCAGGCATTACCGAAGACTCCAACCCAGAAAAGGAATACCAGGAAACCGAAATGAAAATGAATACACTCCTTAACCTTATCAATAGTTGAACCTACAACCGATTTTTAATATAGTTGACATCTGCCATAAGCTGGGAGTTACCAAAGCCATTATTTCTCCCGGTTCTAGAAATGCTCCCCTAACCATGGCTCTTACGCGTCACCCTGACATACACTGTCGTTCTGTTAGCGATGAAAGATCTGCCGCCTTCATAGCTTTGGGCATAGCACAACAACTTAAAGAACCTGTTATCCTGAGCTGCACCTCGGGTTCAGCTGCTTATAATTATGCTCCAGCTGTAGCAGAAGCCTTTTACAGACACATACCACTTCTTATCCTCACCGCTGATCGTCCCCCGGAATGGATTAACCAACTTGACGGACAAACGATTCGTCAAAATGATCTGTACCGTAATCATATAAAAAAGAGCTTCACCCTTCCTGTAGACCTTAACTTACCTCCGTCCGAAACACATGCTTATCGCATTATCAATGAGGCTATAAATTGCACAAAAGAATATCCATACGGACCTGCACATGTAAACATTCCATTCAGAGAGCCTTTTTACCCTGAAAGGAAAGAAATGCCGACATTTCAAGAAAATATAAAAGTAATACATACCACTCCGGCCAAAACGTCTCAGCTAGACTGGGAAGGGGTGCAAAAAGAATGGAATCAATATAAAAAGAAATTAATAGTAGCTGGTCAACAGCCAAAAAATGTAGCGCTAACGGATGCTTTATCCACCATTTATAAAGAAAAAAAGGTCCCGGTAGTTGGAGATATCTTATCGAATCTCCATTCCATTGAAGAAGTAGTAGCACATACTGATCTTTTTGCAGGAAGTAATAAAAAGGGCCTCAAAGAAAGCCTTCAGCCGGACTTACTGATCACATTTGGACTATCTACGATCTCCAAAAATCTTAAGTTACTTTTACGTCAGTATAGTCCTGATGCACATTGGCACATACAATTTGCCGGCGATGTACCTGATACCTACAACTCATTAACAAAAATAATCAGAGTACAACCGGAGGACTTCTTCAAACATTTTTCATCTGTTATACATGAAGAATCGTTTGATTTTCAAAAGCAGGAAAACTATTGCAACATCTGGTTAATAGAAGAGCGAAAAGCACGTCGTAATATTGCAAAATTCTTTAGTACCGATACATGGGGTGAATTGGAGATGGTACATAAAACCATCCAGGCAGCTCCCGACAGTATAAATCTTCATCTTGCCAATAGCATGTCCGTACGATATGCTAATTTTATAGGTCTGGAAAGCCCTAAAAACCAGGTGGAAGTTTTTTCAAATCGTGGCACCAGTGGGATAGACGGAAGCAATAGTACGGCCGTGGGTGCCGCATTGGAAAGTGATAAAATAAATCTACTTATCACCGGTGATATGGCCTTCTTCTATGATCGTAACGCTTTTTGGCATAATTATCCTACACCCAACCTTAGAATACTGGTATTGAATAACCACGGTGGTGGCATTTTTCGAATGATCCCCGGCCCGGACCAACTTCCCGAAATGGAAGAGTTCTTTGAAACAAAGCAGACGTTGACGGCCAAAGCGCTGGCAGAAGAATTTGATTTTGATTACTTGCTCTGTGATAAAAAAAGTAAGGCTAAAAACTACCTTGAGCAATTCTTTGAAAACAACGGAAAAGCGAAAATACTCGAAATTGAAAGCGACGCAGCCGAGAACACTCGCATTCTGAAAGAGTTCAAAAATTTCAGTACTGTTCCATAGATTTTTAAAGTGAGGCTAAAGTCTTGGATTTCCTTGAAAGATCAGACTAAAAATCTGATATTAATCAGCCTCAAACTAGTGAAAATTTTCTAACTTTCTTATACACCAGAAGCCAAACAAGATGTATGAAAAAAGAGAGATCCACCGAGCGATAGGCGAACTTGCCTATGTTATTTCCAGGGCGCAAACCGGTCATGAACTGGATGAAAAAAAAGCTTTCTTTAAAATCATAGAAAAAGAATTGGACTTTGATGCCTGGTCTGCTGAAAGTCGTTTTGAAATACTGGATGAAAAAATACACCCTACCATCGACCATGCTTATAATGAAGCAATTCACGAGTTTCGACGGTACAAAAAGTATCTCACACCTGAACTAAAAGACACTACCCTAAGGGTGATAGAGGCAGTGGCCCGGATTTATTACAAATCAGAAGTACAGCAGTTTGTAATAGACCGACTGAAAAACGATTTAAAGACATTGTGAGCATTGCAACCATTACATTCGGGGAAAATGTTTTAGCGTTGGAAGACCTTAACCGTTATGCGCCTAAAAGTACTTTTGAACATGACACATTACGTTTTCTCAAAGAATGGTGCAGTGGTGCCAGCACATTCAAAATGAAGACTTCAGGCTCCACTGGCAAACCATCGGATATCATCCTCACAAGACATCAAATGGAGGCCAGTGCAAAAGCTTCTATAAAAGCCTTTGGGCTGAAATCCGGCGATCCTATACATCTTTGCCTTAATACCAATTTTATTGCCGGAAAAATGATGCTTGTGCGGGCGGTAACAGGCCAAATGAATATAATAGCGGAAGAACCTAAAAATATACCTGAACGAATTGATGATACCATTCGGTTCACAGCGTTAGTACCATTGCAATTGGAAGGGCTTTTAAAGAATGGTACTACTATTACCACTCTGAATAAACTCAAAGCAATCATAGTCGGTGGAGCACCTGTGAACGAATTACTCGTTGAGAAGTTACAATCCCTTATATGTCCGGTTTATGCCACATTTGGCATGACGGAAACAGCCACACACATTGCATTATGTAAATTGAACGGATCTGATAAATCTGAATTTTACCGGACGCTGGAAGGTGTAGAAATAGGTATGGATCAAAGAAAATGCCTTACCATTTCAGCTCCGATGACTAATTACAAGACCATCGTCACCAATGATAAGGTAAGAATTGTCAATAATCGCGAGTTTGAATGGTTGGGTAGGTGGGACAACATCATCAATTCTGGCGGTATAAAGATCCAGGTAGAACAAGTGGAAAAAATAGTGGCACATTACTTCAAAAGGGAAAAGATAAACCAAAGGTTTTTTGTCGGCCCTATGAAAGATAATAAGCTTGGTCAAAAAATGATATTATGCCTTGAAGGTAGTCAGGCTTCCTCATTATTAAACTCTTCACTACTTATCTCTTTAAAATCTTTTCTTCCAGCTTATCACACACCTAAAGAAATGTTCTTTATCAAAAAATTCGCTGAAACGCCTACGGGAAAAATAGACCGTAAAAAAACACTTTCAATTATTTCTTAGTGTTTAATGCGTAATAAAATCAACTTTTTTGCCCTTTCAACTGTACAATCTCTTTCTGAAGGTCGAGTACAATAGAAGCCAACTGCTCCGTGGACACCTCTTTATTTTCTTGCATATCCGGAAATTGAACACTGATATAGGCCTTACTTGACCAAACCTCAAGCACATCTTCTGCATCTATCTGGTATGGAGCATATTGCCGATTATCCGATACCAAAAATAATTTGCCGGTATCTTTAATATAATTAAAAACGCGCTTGTATACAATACCTTCAGACTGTGTTACCAGGATATAGGTTTTGCCATTTTTAATGTCACGGATGTCATCCTGAAATTCACCAATAACAATAGTACCAGGCAGAATGGGCAGCATAGAATCACCCGCAATCTCAAAGGCTCTATAAGTGGCATTATCCGGTAGAATGGGCAATTGAAATTTAGGAAGTTCTTCCACATATTCAGGATCCGAATATCCGTTTAAGTAACCCGCTGCTGCCTTTTGAGGAACTAATTCTATATTTTCTTTTCCCCGCTGATCAACTGTAATGGAAAGCACTTCTTTTCCCCGTTGATATTCATTTGTGAGTAACTCCGCGTCAGATAACTTCATCACATCCTTGTTAATTAAAATATCCAGTGAAGTACCAAAAAGCTCAGCCATCTTTATGAGATTGCTGATCCTTGGGTCAGCACGAGCTTCCTCATAAGCTCCTACCAGTGATCTCTTAATATCGATTCTTTCAGCAAACTGACCTTGGGTCAGTCCCATTTTTTTTCGTAAGAATTTTATATTTTCACTTATGCGGCTCATCTTATTAATTATTGTACATAACGATCCTGTCCGAAACCATGGGGCGTTGTGCTAAATTATACAAATGATCAGGAAAGGCACACTTACTCTCTTCTAACCTTAACCTATTTTCAATTTTTTTAACTACCTCTTTTAATGTAGCTCCGGACTCTGTCAGCAAATAGCCATAATACTTTGGCTTTTCTGATGAAGAAACATAAAATTTGATTTGACATTTTCCGGACAACAGGCGTTTGCTGATAAGTTTTAATTTATAATCATGCATTACTAATTTATTTAGTACAATAACAAATAAAGTTTTAAAAGGTATTAAAAGCAAGTTAAATTACTAATTTTTTTAGTTTTTTTAAAAAAATTGAATTTCTTGAATAGAAAATAATAATTTCGTGCCATCATGCAGGACACGTACAAACACCAGGGAATGAGGCGCAGACTGGTACAACTACTGAAGCAGAAAGGAATAGAAGATCAAGGC
Source organism: Fulvivirga sp. M361 (assembly GCF_007097395.1). Taxonomy (GTDB): domain Bacteria; phylum Bacteroidota; class Bacteroidia; order Cytophagales; family Cyclobacteriaceae; genus Fulvivirga. Next base: position 31,117 of record NZ_VKDC01000040.1, on the reverse strand, counting down.
GTTTTATCTGCCATAGGCAAAGTACCCAGGCATTACTTTTTCGATAATGCCCTACTGGCACATGCCTACCAGGACAAAGCTTTCCCTATTGGCGAGGGGCAAACCATTTCACAGCCTTACACCGTGGCCTTTCAGTCAGAAAAGCTAGTCATAAACCCGGGAGATAAGGTGTTGGAGGTGGGGACCGGATCAGGCTACCAGGCATGCGTATTGTTAGAGTTAGGAGCAAGTGTATTCACCATAGAATACAACAAAGTGTTGTACGAAAGAACGAAAAAAGCACTTCCTGTTATGGGATATAAACCGCGTTTTTTTCAAGGGGATGGCTCGATGGGTCTGCCACGTCATGCCCCTTTTGATAAGATCATAGTGACGGCCGGGGCGCCTTCTGTGCCCGGAAGTTTAGTTAAGCAACTCAAACAAGGTGGAATACTTTTAATTCCAGTAGGGGATAATACAAAGCAAAAGATGTTTAGAATAACAAAAGTTACTGACAAAAAGATTAAAAAGGAGACTTTCGATTATTTCAGCTTTGTACCTTTATTAGGAAATGAAGGTTGGAAGAGTTAATTAATATCCAGACAAAAACTTTCGGATACATTCAACAATGAATGCCCGTAAAATGATTGAAAAAGTAAAGGAGTATTTTTCAATAAACGGTCAATGCTTCACCAACCGATTATCATATTCATTAAATTAAGCTAATGTCAAAAAACAAAAAATACGTAACGGATTCATATGTTACCATGACTGAGTTGGTGTTACCTAATGACACGAATACTCTAAACAACTTAATGGGAGGGCGTATGATGCACTGGATGGACATCGTTTCGGCCATTTCAGCTCAAAAGCACTCCAACAGAATTGTCGTAACCGCTTCAGTTGACAATGTTTCATTTGGAAAAGCCATCCAGCTTGGGAATGTCATAACATTAAGAGCTCGTGTAACGCGAGCTTTCAACAGTTCAATGGAAGTACGTATAGACGTAGAAGCCGAAGATATCCCAAGTGGTAAAAAATTCGAAAGTAATAGTGCTTTCTTTACTTTTGTTGCTGTAGATCAGACAGGAAGACCGATAGATGTTCCTGAAGTTATCCCTGAAACGAACGAAGAAAAAGAACTTTATGACGGAGCACTAAGAAGAAGACAATTGAGGTTAGTACTTGCCGGACGTATGAATCCCGAAGAAGCTACTGAATTAAAATCACTGTTTAACTTTAGCTCAGATAGTAATGAAGGATCTTAATACACTAAAGTATTTGCTAACGGAAGACATTTACCTCATCCCCGAAACGAATCGAACGACGACAACAGCTTCTCCAATTACTGAACCCAAGGCACCTCAGGAAACCTCTCCTCCACTCGATATAAAAGAGACTGCTGAAGTGTCTGCTTCTGATTTCAACTTCAAAGGAAATAAAAATGGAAGCGTCATAGTACTGGTAAATGATAGAAACAACGAAGCGCTTAATAAAGAACAGGAAGAATTACTTCTAAAAATATTAAAAGCAGTGGGAATTTCGAAAGAGAACATGCTTCTTGTCAACACAGCATTTACCAAAGTAGATAACATTATTTTACAATCACTGAGCGCAACCAAAATTCTTCAATTCTACCCGGATTATGACCTGGCAGAAAGCCCAACAGCGCTATATTCAACCGTTATCGATAACGGAAAAACGCGACTAATTTCGGACCCTCTGAATGACCTTATTTATGACTTAAGTAAAAAGAAAATGCTGTGGAATGCACTGCAAAAAATGTTCATTGAATAGATGTTTTAAATAACAATATTTTGTTATAAAATAATATTATTTTATACAATCAATATCAATCATATTTTTCAAAAATCGAATTAAATGCCCCTAATTTATTCCTAAACAATTTATAACAAAATTTACTTATATTTTAAATATATGAAAAATTACATATTTTATTGATTGTCAAAAATTGATCAAAATACCACTTTTTACTCCTTTACTGTTTCGACTATTTTATTTCATTATAACACAGGTTATTATATCTTTGCCCCAATCAAATCGAAGGGCCAATGGGCCATTTCTAAACTTTAATTAGTTATATCCTAAACTGAACCAAGCGGAATGAATAATGTACTTTACCTGGTGCCACTCCTTGGCATACTAGGTCTCGTTGTAATGGCTGTAAAATCAGCCTGGGTAAAAAAACAAGACGCCGGAGATCCAAAAATGGAGACACTGGCACAACACATACGCGAAGGAGCGCTGGCTTTTCTCAAAGCAGAATACAGAGTCCTGGCAATTTTCGTAGTTATAGCCGGAATATTACTGGGAATTGTTTCCAGCGTCGTAGAGACTACACACTGGTTTATAGTCGTAGCATTTGTCATCGGTGCTTTTTTCTCTGCTCTGGCAGGAAACATTGGAATGCGCATAGCTACAGCTGCCAATGTACGTACTACTCAAGCGGCACGAACCAGCTTACCGATGGCATTACGAGTGTCCTTTACAGGTGGTACAGTAATGGGCCTTGGAGTAGCAGGCTTAGCTGTATTTGGGCTCAGTATACTGTTTATTATATTATTTAACTGGTTCATGGGCGGCCAATGGAGTGCTAACGGAGTAAGTGATATGACTGTAGTGCTCGAAGCCCTGGCAGGCTTCTCTTTGGGCGCAGAATCCATTGCTTTATTTGCACGTGTGGGTGGAGGAATATATACAAAGGCCGCAGATGTAGGCGCTGACCTTGTCGGTAAAGTAGAAGCAGGTATCCCCGAAGATGACCCACGCAACCCAGCGACTATCGCCGATAATGTAGGCGATAATGTAGGTGATGTAGCAGGCATGGGCGCAGACTTATTCGGGTCTTACGTAGCCACAGTATTAGCTTCTATGGTGTTGGGTAACTATGTGATTCGTGACATGGGTGGTTCTATTGAAGATGATTTCAACGGTATTGGTACGATATTACTTCCTTTAGTAATTGCTGGCCTGGGCATTATCTTTTCTATAATCGGCACTTTTTTCATCAAAATAAAAGACAATTCTGCCAAGGAAGGCCAGGTGCAATCTGCTTTGAATTTAGGCAATTGGAGTTCCATTATACTTACGGGTATTGCTTCGTACGTTATCATAAAATGGATGTTACCTTCCACCCTACAAATGAACTTTTTTGGAGAAGGTCTTACCTCAGTGACTTCACTGGATGTATTTTTCGCTGTATTAGTGGGACTAGCCGTGGGTGGTTTAATATCTTATTTTACCGAATATTATACAGGCCTGGGAAAACGTCCGGTCCTGGAAATTGTTAAAAATTCATCTACCGGCGCTGCTACCAATATTATTGCAGGGCTTTCAACGGGTATGATCTCTACCTTTGCCCCTATCCTACTTTTTGCAGGGGCCATTTGGGGAGCTTATGAATTCGCTGGCTTCTATGGTGTAGCCATTGCCGCCTCTGCTATGATGGCTACTACTGCCATGCAATTGGCGATCGACGCATTCGGACCTATCGCAGATAACGCAGGTGGAATTGCTGAAATGAGTGAATTACCTAAGGAAGTAAGAGAAAGAACAGACATTCTGGATTCCGTAGGTAATACTACAGCTGCTATAGGCAAAGGTTTTGCCATTGCTTCCGCTGCACTTACAGCACTGGCATTATTTGCAGCATATGTCACGTTCACAGGTATTGATGGTATCAACATTTTCAAGGCAGATGTATTGGCAGCCTTGTTTATAGGTGGAATGATTCCCGTAGTATTTTCCGCATTGGCTATACGATCTGTGGGAAAAGCCGCAATGGAAATGGTACAGGAAGTAAGACGGCAGTTTAAAGAGATCCCTGGTATAATGGAAGGAACCGGCACCCCGGAATATGGAAAATGCGTAGATATCTCTACTCAGGCAGCCATCAAAGAAATGATGTTACCTGGTGCCATTACCATCGTTACGCCTATTATTATAGGTTTCGTCATGGGACCAGAAGCGCTCGGAAGTTATATGGCCGGTGTAGCCGTTTCAGGTGTATTATGGGCTATTTTTCAGAATAACGCCGGCGGCGCATGGGATAATGCCAAAAAGTCTTTTGAAGCCGGTGTTGAGATCAATGGTGAAATGACCTATAAGGGGTCCGAGGCACATAAGGCGGCCGTGACAGGTGATACGGTAGGCGACCCCTTCAAGGACACTTCCGGCCCTTCAATGAATATTTTAATTAAACTTACGTGTCTGGTTGGACTGGTCATTGCCCCAATATTAGGTGAGGTTTTTGGCAGCGGTACACATCATGGGAATGTCCATGGCGATACAGTAAAAACAAATGCCGTTGAGTTGACTATGTCTGAGCCATTGACAGATGAAGCTCATGAATCTACAACAACTACATCAGACTCAAGACAGTAGTTTTCAAAAAGAATATGTAAAGAGCCCCTGAACAGGGGCTTTTTTTGTTTATACGAATTGAATATCTTTAGCTGAATTTACGGTAAAATGAAGTACGTAATATCAATAATGGCGTTTGTGTTTGTTTCGCCTGTATTATGCAATGCCCAAACAAGCGTTTTCGGAAAGTGGAAAACCATTGATGACGAAACCGGTGATCCAAAATCAATTGTAGAAATTTATAAAAAGGAAGATAAAGTATACGGTAAGATCATAAGGCTTTTTAGAAATGGGGATGAAGACCCTGATCCCATATGTGACCTCTGCCCCAAAAATGATTCCAGATATGGTCAAAAGATCATAGGTATGGAAATCATAAAAAACCTTGAAAAGGACGGTAAGGAATATGCAAATGGTACGGTTTTAAAGCCTGACGAAGGTAAAATATTTAAGTGCAAAATATGGTTGGAAAAAGACAAACTGAAGATCCGTGGTTATTGGGGTATATTCTATAGAACTCAGACATGGATCAAGGCAAATTAACCTTAAATTAAACCACAGGACTATTAAATAGGTGTTTCAACTGATATTTGCAGTTTCTAATATAATGGTTGGTTACCACCGGATAGTTGATTGTATAAAACAAAGAGCTCGATGAAGGATAAGGAGATTTTCGAACGGATATGTAGTGGCGACGAAAAAACCCTGGAATTCCTGTATAAGAAATACTATCGGATGATGACTAAAATGGTGATCTCAAATAGTGGTTCAGAGCAGGAAGCAAAAGACATTTATCAAGATGCTCTCGTTGTATTTTGGCAAAAGGCTGTAAGTGGCAATTTGGTGTTAACTTCTAAAATAAGTACATACATCTACAGCATTTGTCAAAATTTATGGAGAAAAGAACTGGATAGAAAAAAACGTTTATCCAATGAAGAGAAAGATTCGATAGAGTATATCGAACATGATAAAGAAGAAAGAGCAAAAATTATTAATAAATGTATCCATCAGCTCGGGGATACTTGTAAGAAGATATTGATGTACTATTATTTTGATGGAATGTCAATGCAGGATATCGCTGATGACCTGGGCTTTGCAAATACAAATACCGCTAAAACAAAAAAATACAAGTGCAAAAAAAAGTTAGATGAATTGGTAAAATCACAGTATACGGAAAGTGACTTTTTGGACTAAACACTTATGAACAATTTTGATTTAATAGACGCTTATCTGGATAACGACATGAATCCTGAGGAACTGCAACGTTTCGAGCAGCAGCTGAGTAGTAATGCTGAGTTGAAACGCGAACTCGGTTTCCAACAGGAATTGATCGTTGGTATTCAACAAGCACGTAGGCTGGAGTTGAAAGCACGATTGGATAATGTAGCCGTAGGGGGAAATAGTGTAGGTCAGTCGCTTAATTTATCCAAATTAATTGCAGGAATAGTTATTCTGGGACTTGTCGGATGGGGAATATATAGCCTTTATGATGATGAAACGCCCCAGGAATTCATGCCTGTAGCAGATGCTAATCAAGAAACTGTTGAAGAATTAATAGATGACCAGAGTGAAAATGTACCTGATGCAGAGGAAACTCCATCCGTTGCAGAATCCGATATTCCGAAAGATTCTGAAGCCTTGATAAATACTGAGGCGAGTGAAAACCCACAATTAAAATCCGAAGAATCCGTTTCTGAAGTGCGAGAAGTTATTAAGCCTGACATTAAAAAACCTGAAACGATCACTGGTTTTGATGGAGCAGAAGAAATTGCAGACAGCCTGCAAGCCCCAGGTACTATTGCTTCAAAGAAAAAAGAATCAAATCTTTCAACGATTGATGTTGCTATTGACAATACACGAAAGAAGTATACGTTTCATTATCAATTCAAAGGAGGTAAGTTGTTCCTTTATGGTGACTTCAGTAGTGGACTGTACGAAATTCTTGAATTCAATCCTAGAAATGATAAAACACTGTTCCTTTATTTCCAGAATAATTATTATTCCTTGGATAATACACAAGAAAAAATTGTACGTCTTGAATCTGTCAAGGACAGGTCGCTCATAATGAAATTAAAGGAAGCACGAGGAATGAATTAACTGCTTACCGAATCTGATAAAAAGCCCTTGTTTTTCCGCCTTTTAAACAAGGGCTTTTCTTTTATATCCCACCGTCCTATGAATTTGGTTTTAATTACTAAATTTGACAGATAAATACGATTGTGTGGAAAAAAAGTATCGAAAGAAAAAGACCTTAGGTAGTTACCCATATGTCAGTGTAGTTTTCAGCATATTTCTCTCACTGTTTGTCATAGGATTATTCGGGCTTCTGTTTCTTTACACCAGTAAGCTGACCGCTATAATAAAGGAGAATATCGAAGTTCAGATATACCTTAATAAAAACGTTTCCAACAATCAAAGGATACAAATACAGAAGACCCTCTCAGCCAAAGAGTACATTGGGCTAAAAAATGAAGAATTACAGATAAGCTTTGTCTCGAAGGAGGAAGCGGCAACAACCTTTATTGAAGATACCGGGGAAGACTTCACGAACTTTTTAGGTGAAAACCCATTACGCGATGCTTACACTATAAAGATACATCCTGACCATCAAAGTGAGGAAAAGCTGGCCTTGGTTAAAGAAGAAATTGAGAGCATGAGCGGGGTTTTTGAGGTGGTGTACGTAGAAAGTCTGGTAAAATCAATCCATCAGAATGTAACAAAAATAGGCTTCGTACTAATCGGTTTTGCAGTCATATTATTGATTATTGTCGTTATATTAATTAATAATACCATTAAGCTGGCTCTTTTTTCTCAACGATTTCTTATTCGAAGTATGCAATTAGTAGGTGCTAAACCTGGTTTCATCAAAAGACCCTTTCTTGTGCGTTCATCAATACATGGTGCATTAGCGGGAATTGTCGCTTCAATGGGCCTGTTTTTATTACTCAACTTTGCCAACAGCAAAATTGAAGATCTTGCTTCATTGCAGGATAACAAAATGCTTTTTATCTTATCCCTGACGTTACTTTTGCTCGGTGCTATTATCGGGTTTGGCAGTACCTACAGAGCCATAAACAAATACTTAAAACTGTCTTTAGATCAACTTTATTAAAATGGAAAAAAATAAGAAGCTCCCTTTCGGGAAAAGGAACTATATGCTCATGTTAGGTGGACTGATTACATTGATAATTGGTTTTGTCATTATGGGCCTTGATTCTGAGCCTTTTGGTTTTGGTTTCCTTGGTCTGACACTGGGGCCAATCGTCGTCATGGCTGGCTTCATCATTGAAATAGTGGCCATACTTCATAATCCCAAACAATAAAAATGAGTGTAATTGATGCACTCATCCTGGGTATTGTTCAGGGTTTGACAGAATTCTTACCGGTTAGCAGCAGCGGACACATTGAGCTTGGTGCTCATCTTTTGTCCGTAAATAGCTCTGACAATTTACTGTTTTCAATTATCGTACATGGAGCTACGGCCTTAAGCACTTTAGTCATCTTCAGGAAAGATGTTGCACTTTTAGCCCAAGACCTTTTCAAATTTGAATGGAATGAATCTACCCGGTTCATTGCCAAAATAGCTCTAAGTATGATCCCTGTAGCATTTGTTGGTATTCTCCTGGAAGATAGAATAGAAGCACTTTTTACAGGTAAGGTACTATTGGTAGCAGGTATGTTATGTATTACAGGTGTATTATTATTATTGACCTATTTTATTGGACAAAAGGAAAAGGAAATATCCTTTGGAAGGTCGTTCCTTATAGGACTGTCACAGGCAGCCGCCATATTTCCAGGTATTTCCAGGTCAGGGGCCACAATTGCTACTGCATTATTGCTCGGGGTAAAAAAAACAGAAGCTGCTCGTTTTTCTTTCCTTATGGTTCTACCTCCCATCCTGGGGGCCTCCTTACTAAAAGCCATTGATTATTTTAAAACACCGGAAATGAATACAGATATCCCGGCTATGTCTTTAATTATTGGTTTCATATCCGCATTCATTGCAGGAGTAGTAGCTTGCCAATGGATGATCAGCATTGTAAAAAGAGGGAAGCTCATCTATTTTGCGATCTACTGCTTTGCGGTATCGGCATTGGTTTTTACAATCACACTCCTTTAATGGACCCAAACGCTGCACCACAAGACCCCGGGCAAGTGATGCTCATAGATAAGCCGCTGGAATGGACTTCCTTTGATGTGGTTAAAAAACTTAGGAATAAGCTTAAAGTAAAGAAAGTAGGTCACGCAGGCACGCTGGACCCTCTCGCTACAGGTTTACTCATTGTATGTTCCGGAAAAAAAACAAAACAAATAGAACATTACCAGGGACAGGAAAAAGAATATACCGGTCAGTTTCTACTGGGAAAAACCACTCCATCATTTGATCTGGAAACTGAGGTAGATTCAGAAACTGATATCAGTGGTTTAACTACTGAGTCCATACTCAAAGCACCTGGTCAATTTGAAGGATGGATAGACCAGGTCCCTCCTGCCTTTTCCGCTATAAAAGTAAAAGGAAAACGTGCGTATGAAAGTGCCAGGGAAGGTAAGGAGTTAAAATTAAAATCAAGAAAAGTGGAAATTAAGCAATTTACGATCACTTCCATTGAATTGCCTTATGTATCTTTTAAAATCGTTTGTTCTAAGGGTACGTACATTCGAAGCCTTGCACGTGATTTTGGCATATTATTGGGCGTGGGTGCACATTTAACTACGCTTAGACGGACACGTATTGGTGAGTTCAGAGTAGAAGATGCAAAGCGTATTGAAGATATAAAAACAGTATGAATATCTATCATGGTATAGAAGATTTTAAACCGCTACCCTTTGCAGTGGTGACCAGTGGAACTTTTGATGGAGTACATCTTGGACATCAAAAAATACTAAAACGACTAAATGAAATTGCGATAAAAAATAATGGTGAAACCGTTTTGATCACCTTTTGGCCACATCCACGATTGGTGTTATATCCTGAACAAAATGAGCTTAAACTTCTTAACACTTTCGAGGAAAAGGCTGATTTGCTAAGGGCACAGGGAGTAAATCATTTACTTAGGATCCCTTTCACCAAAGAGTTTTCACAACTTAAATCAGAAGAGTTCATCAAAAGGATTTTGGTAGACCGGATAGGCACAAAAAAATTGGTCATTGGTTATGACCATCGTTTTGGTAAAAACCGTGAGGGTAGCTTTGAGCATTTAAAGAAAAATGCATCCACCTATGGATTTCAGGTAGAAGAAATTCCCAAGCACGAGGTGGAACATATTGGAGTGAGTTCTTCAAAGATCCGTACTGCTTTACTGGCCGGAGAAGTAGAAAAAAGCAGTGCATTGCTTGGTAAAGATTACAGCATTAGAGGCAGGGTGGTAAAAGGTGAAAAAATTGGACGTATGATTGGTTTTCCTACAGCCAATATCGAAATCGACTCTAAACACAAGCTAATTCCTGCTGATGGCGCTTACGCAGTGATAATCCAACATGAAGACAAGGTCTGGAAAGGAATGTTGAATATAGGCTTCAGACCCACGGTTGGAGGTAAGGTGAAAACCATTGAAGTTCATATCTTTGATTTTGAAAAAGAGATTTATGGCGATAACATCTACGTTCATTTTAAAAAAATGATCCGGAGAGAGATTAAGTTCGAAGATATAGAAGCTTTAAAAAAGCAATTGGTTCAGGATAAGAACGACGCCTTAACACTTCTCAAAAAATATTAGCTTATGTCTTTTGAACAAGCAAAGCCCATCTGGACCCCCTCAGCAGCGTCCAAAGGCGATACCAATTTATCCGATTACATCCGATGGCTAAATAAAAACAAACAGTTAAGCTTCGATGATTATCAGTCCTTATGGCAATGGTCAGTAGAGAAAGTAAGCGCGTTCTGGCAAAGCCAGTGGGAGTATTTCAATATCATCTATGAAGGTGAGTATGACAATGTATTGGAAGGTGTTAAGATGCCGGATTATCATTGGTTTAAGGGCACGAGATTGAATTATGCAGAACATGTTTTCCGTAATGAGAATGATCAATACCCTGCCATCGTTCATAAAACAGAGGGTAATGAACCGGAAGAGTTAAGTTGGGTTACTCTGAAAAATAATGTAAGCGCTTTCCAACAGTATTTAAAGCAACTGGGAGTACAGCCCGGAGACCGGGTGGTAGGCTACCTCGCAAATACGCCTGAAGCCACCACTGCTTTTTTGGGTACTAATGCACTTGGTGCTGTTTGGTCATCCTGCTCTCCTGATTTTGGAGTAAGTTCAGTGATAGATCGCTTTTCTCAGGTTGATCCAAAAGTGTTAGTAGCTGTTAATGGCTATCAATACGGTGGTAAAGTCTTTAACAAAAGCGAGGTAGTAAAACAAGTCATTTCAGCACTGCCCAGCCTTGAAAAAGTCATTATAATTGATATGATCGATGCTGAGGAAATAGAAGGAACAGTAACCTGGGAAGATATCATTGTAAATAACCACTCGGATAGCACTATTGAATTTACCAGAGTACCCTTCGAGCATCCCATATGGGTATTATACTCCTCAGGAACCACAGGTGCACCAAAAGCTATCACGCATAGCCAAGGTGGTATTTTGATGGAACATCTGAAATATCTCACGTTTCACAATAATATTAAGAAAGGTGAGCGGTGCTTTTGGTATACTACTACAGGTTGGATGATGTGGAATTATATTCAAAGCGCACTTTTAACAGGAGGAACTGTGGTACTCTATGACGGAAGTCCTGCCTGGCCCAAAACTGATGCACTATGGCAACTGGCAGAAAATATCAGGATTAATCACCTGGGCACCAGCGCCGGATACATCGTTGCCAACATGAAAGAAGGATTGGAACCTTCGAAAATGTATGACCTGTCTTCGCTGCTTTCCATAGGATCCACCGGTTCACCTCTTCCTCCCGAAGGGTTTGAGTGGATCTATTCAAAATTGAAATCTGACGTTTGGCTAACTTCAATCAGTGGAGGTACAGACGTATGCAGCGCTTTTGTAGGGGGAAATCCCTTATGGCCCGTGTATGTGGGAGAAATACAATGCAGGGCGCTGGGATGTAAACTAGAAGCATTGGACGAAACCGGTAATTCAGTAAATAACGAAGTAGGAGAAATGGTGATTACAGCACCTATGCCCTCTATGCCCATTTATTTCTGGAACGACAGTAACCAAGAAAAATATCATTCCAGTTATTTTGAAAAATACGATGGTCTATGGCGGCATGGTGACTGGGTAAAGATCACAAACCATCAGGGGCTTATCATTTACGGAAGATCTGATGCCACGTTAAACAGGGGTGGCATACGTATTGGTACGAGTGAAATTTATCGAGCAGTAGACAAAGTTGAAGAAGTAGCAGACAGTTTGGTAGTTTGTATTGAAAAAGAAGGCGGTGAATTCTACATGCCTCTGTTTGTGAAAATGAAGACCGGTGAGATACTTGATGATAAATTGATCAAAAAGATAGGACATACCATCAGGCAAGAATACACACCGCGTCATGTTCCCGATGAAGTTATAGCGGTTAACGATATTCCTTATACCATCAGTGGAAAAAAAACGGAAATGCCTGTAAAGAAAATACTAATGGGACTGGATATCGATAAATCCATGAACAAAGACGCGCTCAAAAATCCCGAAGCGATTAGTTTTTTTGTTGAATTAGCTAAAACTTTGTAATACACTAAGCCGGAAAAATGCATTCCGGTATCTCGCATTCACAGAATACGCAGAACCTTAAACCGCGTCCTGTAATATACACACTTTTTAAAACATAACATGATGAAAAAATCAGAAATAAACCTTACCATAGAACTAGATAATGACAACGTCCCGGATACCATCCATTGGGATGCTACAGAAAAGCCCGAAGATGGCCCGTCCGAAACCAAAGCAATAAGTGTGGCACTTTGGGATGACCTGCAGAAAAATACCATGCGCATTGATCTATGGACAAAAGACATGCCTGTAGATGAAATGAAACGATTTTATGTAGATTGTCTGGGTGGCATGGCCCAAAGCATTCTCAATAGTACAGGTGATGAGTTCATGTCAAATCAAATGAATGATCTCTGCGAAAAGCTGGCAGAACACTTACAACGCGAATACAATAAACAATAAGTCTTAAATCAAAAAACACACCCTCTAATGCAAACGTTTCCATAAATCTGGAAAGAAAAAGTATGCATGCCTACTAAATATTGTAAAATTCTCGTAGATTCATAGATTATTGACAATTTTAAGACTTAAACCAAATCAAACTCCACACTATGAAGAAGATATCTACTTATGTAGCTTTCGTGCTACTGGGTTGGTGTAGTTCCATAGGGCTTGTTCATGCCCAGGGTACATCCATCTCAGGTAAGGTCATCAACGAAAGTAACAACGAAACACTGGCCGGAGTCAATATTGTTGTTAAAGGCAAAGTAGTTGGCACTATATCCAGCGCAACGGGAGACTTTAAACTGTCCGTGGACCAGGCCCCTCCCCTAACCTTGGTTTTTTCATTTATAGGCTTTGAAACACAGGAACTGGAGATTACCAATAGTGCAACCACCGGTCTGGAAATTGCTATGACAGAACAATCGCTGTTAGGTCAGGAGGTAGTGGTTTCAGCTTCCAGAGTGGAAGAAAACATTTTGGAATCACCGGTTTCCATTGAAAAGATGGATATCCGGGCCATCCGGGAAGCAGCCGCACCCAACTTTTATGACCAGATCAAGTCGCTGAAAGGTATTGACGTAAGTACCCAAAGTCTTACATTTAACTCGATCAATATACGCGGTTTCGGCGCCAATGGTAATACACGATCGGTCCAATTGATCGATGGTATAGACAACCAGGCCCCGGGACTAAATTTCCCGGTTGGAAACATTGTAGGTATAAGTGATGTAGACTTGGAAAGTGTGGAAATACTGCCCGGAGCGGCTTCAGCACTTTATGGCCCTAACGCTATTCAGGGAATTGTTCTTATGAATAGTAAAAGCCCTTTTGACTATCAGGGGTTGACGGTTCAGGCCCAATTAGGTGTAAACCATGTAGATGAAGAAGATGATGATATGTCCCTATACAATAGCTACCAATTAAGATATGCCAAGGCCTTCAATAACAAATTTGCCTTTAAAGTGACGGCAAGTTGGCTTAATGCCCAGGATTGGAGGTCTGTAGATTATAGAGATCAATCAGGCATTGTGGAAAGGAGTGTAGAGTTTGACCCTACAGTGGATGGTTATAGAGATAATGTCACCACCTACAATGGCGTAAGTGTCTATGGAGACAATGTTTTAAACATAGGTGCTCTGGGGCAGGGAAGCAGTGCAGAAGCATTACTTCCTACAGATGCTCGAGGTAATTTTAGTGTTAGAGGTTTTACTGAAAGTGAATTGGTTGATAATGAAACAGAAAGTTTAAAACTTGGAGGTGCACTTCACTATAGGATCAATGATGAAATAGAAGCATTGGTTCAATATAATATAGGATTCGGAAGTACAGTTTATACTGCCAATGACAGATTCGTATTGGATGACTTCTCCATTTGGACAGGTAAGGCGGAAGTGAGAGGTAGTAATTTCTTTGTTCGGGCCTACACCACACGAGAGGATGCAGGTGACAGTTATGCTGCCAACACCCTTGCCACATTACTCAATATACAGACATCTATTCCAGCCTATATTCAAGGCTTTGCAGGTGCCAGGCTTTTGGGAGCGTCAATAGATCAGGCTCATGCAACTGCCTTTCAGGCCTCTGAAGCAGCCCGACTAGAAGTTGGCTCTGCAGAATACAACGAAGCATTTGATCAACTCAGGAATACTCCCATCTCTCAGGGTGGGGCACAGTTTCTGGACGAAACCAGTTTAAATCATTTTGAAGGCATGTATAATTTCTCTAATCAAATTGATTGGGCTGAAATTGTTGTCGGCGCTAACTTCAGGCAGTATAACTTGAAATCCGGTGGAACACTATTTGCATTGGAAAATATTGATAGAGGCGATGAGTTTTCTATCACTGAATGGGGTAGTTACGCTCAGATTACAAAAAAACTCTTAGATGACAGACTAGACCTGACCGGTTCTATTCGCTATGATAAAAACGAGAATTTCGAAGGTCAGTTCTCTCCCAGAATATCAGGGGTATTCACTGCTGCCGGAAGACATAATTTCAGAGCGTCTTTTCAACGTGGCTTCCGCATACCGACTACCCAAGATCAATTTATCAATCTGGACGTAACAACCAGAAGACTAGTAGGGAGTAACTCAGCCTTAGTAGACCAATTCAACTTCCGGACCAATACGGTATATACAACTGAAAGTGTAAATGCCGCTAGAGCATCAGGAAATGTAAATGACCTGGTGATATGGGATGATTTTGACTTCGAAACTGAAAAAGTAAACACATATGAGGTTGGCTATAAAGGCCTGATCAACGATAGGGTTTTGGTAGACGCATATTACTATTTCAGCAGATACAACGACTTTATTACAGAGGTAGACTTCTCTCATGCCAGACGGTTTGCCGATCCGGACTTTGAACCTTCACCAGGCCAAACACCTTTATATGATGGTGCACCTGCCACACCACAAGAAATTACAGATGCTTCTGTACCACTTCAAAGGTATGGTTTTGACGTGAATTCAGACGAGCAAATCGACGTGCAAGGGTTTGCCATAGGGGTTGAATATGCATTGCCAAAAGGATATTCTCTGGGTGGTAACTTTTCCTACAATAAATTATTAGATGAAGATAAACTCGAAGAACAAGGGTTGGAAGTACAATTCAATACACCTGAAACACGTTTCAATCTGTCCTTTTCCAATAGAAAAGTTACAGATAAATTAGGCTTTAATGTCACCTATCGCTGGCAAGATGCCTTCTTATGGTCATCCGCCATTGGAACAGGTGTGATACCTGCATTTGGAACACTCGACGCACAAGTCAGCTACAAAATCCCTGATTTGAAGTCCATCGTTAAGTTAGGAGGATCTAACGTTCTTAATGAACGTTATACTACTTCCTTTGCTAATCCGAGAATTGGGGCATTATACTATATTTCCATCACCTTCGATGAATTTTTAAACTAATTCAAACCTTGTACTGAAATGAAAAAAATATATTACATACTCATACTTGCGGCTGTTAGTTTAGCATTCAATGCATGTGACTCAGAAGAGGACCTAATAGACGAACGAAAAGCAGATAACCCATTACCTGGGGAAGAAATTCCGACAGGGGAGTCTGGTGCTGCTGACTTTACGACTTATGTTTCCATAGGTAATTCACTGACAGCAGGATTTATGGATAATGCACTCTATACGGATGGACAGCAAAACTCCTTCCCGAATATCTTAGCCGGTCAGTTTCGTGTTGAGGGAGTGGGTGGTGGAGCATTCAATCAACCTGATATTAATTCTAACAATGGTTTTAACAGTGCTTTTTCTGACTTGGGCATGGGCCTTATCCGGGGACGATTGGTACTGGATTTAGACCTCGATAATGACCCCAGCACATCAGACGCTGGCCCAAAAGCACTGGAGGATGGCGAACTTCCTACACCTTTCACTGGTGATAAAGGTACTTTAAATAATTTTGGAGTACCTGGTGTTTTATTAGGCCAGGTACTTTCTCCGGCAACTGGCGGACCTGCCGAAGGAAATCCGTTATACAACGGTTTATATGCCAGGTTTGCTTCCAATCCAGGTGTTTCTACCATCCTAGGTGACGCCATCACCCGGCAGCCTACTTTTTTTACACTTTGGATAGGTAACAATGATGTACTGGGTTATGCGATTTCCGGTGCATCAAATGAAGCAATTTTTACTTCTCCGACAGCTTTTGACGCTCAATATGAATCGTTGATCAATACACTACTCTCAAATACTGAAGCAAACGGGATTGTCATCAACATTCCTCCAGTAACAACTATTCCATTTTTTCAGGCAGTACCTCGGGTCGTATCCGTCCCTGAAGCTTCCAGAGCTGAATTAAGCGCTGGACTTACACAGTTAAACACCGCGATCAATGGTTGGAATATGGGAGTACAGGCAAACCCTGGTTTAAGTGATGAACAAAAAGCAGCTCTATTAAGACCAACTCTTAATACGGACCTTGATAATTATCCTCTGGTAATAGAGGACCTCAGCCTGTCTGATGCAGCAGTACCGATTGACGATATGGGTAACATGCTGGTCATTCCTAAAGTGCGGAACATAGACCCAACACCTGGAACCGGTGAACTTCTTCCTTTTCCTGCTTCACAAGAAATCCCTAAAGGCACAGGTATCTCTCCTGCCACCCCTTTGGGTGATGAATTCGTTTTAACTAAAGAAGAAATTACGACAATTACAGAAAGAGCTATCGCCTTCAATACTACCATTGCAACCTTAGTAGCACAGAATAGCGATCGATTAAAACTGTATGATATTAACCCACTATTCTTAGACCTGGTAGGTCTTAGTGATGGAGAAGTAGGAATTGTGGTTGACGGAATTCCACACTCTCCTGATTTTAGACCTAGTGGTGTTTTTTCTACTGATGGAGTACATATTAACCCAAGAGGCAATGCTATAGTAACCAATGAATTGATCGATTTGATTAACCGTGAATTTGGAGCTAGCATACCAAAAGTAGATATACAAACCTACAGGACAGTGCTGATATCTACTGACTAAATAAACACTAATCATATCTTGTTTGAAAGAGGCTTTCTCATCACAAAGCCTCTTTTTTTTAATTCCTAGCTGAATAAGATATCAATGCAGGGATGTAAAACATGTTTTGCAACTCCTTCATTTCATCACCTGAATTCCAATTTTGTTGATGAACCAATAGTATCTGGACATCACTTAAACAATTGCAGTGATTATTGTTCATGTGGGTAATAACTGTTCGTAATGAATATAGCCAGAAAGCTGTATGACTCGATTCTTAAAGTACACCCAAGCGTATCAAATTACCACATTATAAAAGATAAAGTAGTATAACTATTCTTTTCGCCACAAGTTAAACTTGAAGTCATCCAAACAGAGCCCCGGCAATAGTAGCCGTCATCATGGTAGCCAAGGTAGCTGCCAGTAATGCTCTAAACCCAAGCCGTGAGAGGTCACCTTGCCTACTGGGAGCCATACCTCCTATTCCACCTATCTGGATGGCGATGGAGCTGAAGTTAGCAAAACCGCATAAGGCATATGTTGAAATGACAATGGCCTTTTCTCCCAGCACACCGGCCTGCTTAAATTCTGCCAGGCTCAGGTAAGCCACAAACTCATTGACCACGATCTTTTGTCCTAACAAGCTACCTACCTTGATAGCTTCTGACCACTCCACACCCATTACGAAGGCAAACAGGCGAAATATCTGACCTAGAATATATTCAAGTGAAAATCCTTCAAATACTCCATGGGTACTTTCCCTTACATAGGCATTTAGTCCGGTCCAGGAACCTATACCATCTACCAATATCCAGTTAAGTGCAAAAATCACAGCAATGAACGCCAGTAACATCGCTCCAATATTGAGGGCTAACTTAAGCCCGTCTGCCGCTCCCCTGGCCAGCGCATCAATAAGATTTACGCCAAGTGAATCTTTCGTTACCTTAAGCTCTGTATCTATTTCATCCTGCCTGGTCTCCGGCAGAATGATCTTAGCCAGTACTATGGCAGCCGGAGCGTTCATAATAGAAGCGCTGAGTAGATAGGCAGCATACTTGGCCCTTTCTACAGGATCATCACCACCCAGAAACGCTACGTAGCCTGCTAAAACACCACCTGCTATGGTAGCCATACCACCCGTCATAAGGCACATTAACTCTGAGGTGGTCATGTTCTTCACAAACGGACGCACGAGTAATGGCGCCTCCGTCTGTCCTAAAAAAATATTACCTGCGGCGGAAAGGCTCTCTGCCCCGCTTAACCTCATTGTACGAGCCATAAGCCACGCTATACCAAAAACGATCTTTTGTAAAACACCCAGGTAATAAAGACCCGCAGAAACCGTTGAGAAAAAAATCACGGTTGGCAACACCTGAAAGGCGAATATAAATCCAAGCTTGTTGGTAGCCAGATCACCAAATAGAAACTTGGCGCCATCTGTTGAGAAACTAAGGAATTTAACAAACTTTTCACTGATAAAATCAAAGCCTGAGGCTACGAAACTTACTTTCGTGATAAGGAGGGCAAATATGATCTGTAAACCAAGGCCCACCAAAACCAATCGCCAGTCTACCTTTTTCTTATTCGCAGAGAACAGATAGGCGACCCCTACTAAAAAGGCCAGACCGATTATCCCTCTGATATAATCCATTGATTCTGATAACCAGGGGCTAGTTGCGCCTGCTCAGTTCGTCTCTGATTTTAGCGGCTT
This sequence comes from Fulvivirga sp. M361, assembly GCF_007097395.1. Taxonomy (GTDB): domain Bacteria; phylum Bacteroidota; class Bacteroidia; order Cytophagales; family Cyclobacteriaceae; genus Fulvivirga. Next base: position 12,395 of record NZ_VKDC01000040.1, on the reverse strand, counting down.
TTTCATAATCCTCATTATCAATCGCATCTTTCAGAAGCTCATTAAGCTTATCTACTGATTGGTTTTTGAGATCATCCGCTTTCTTCTTAGTCGGGGCTTGCTCGGTTTTTACCTCACTTTTTAATTCGGCAATTTCATCTTCATTTTCATCTGTAAGTACAATCCCTGCTTCGGCTAATATTGCTTCATAGGTATAAATTGGTGAGTCAAACCTCAACCCTATGGCTATAGCATCTGACGGACGAGCATCTACCTCAATCGTTTTGTCACCGTTATTACAGATAATCTTGGCAAAAAACACTCCTTCTTTCAAATCAGAGATTATGATCTCCTCCACTTTATAGTCAAAACTATGCGCAAACGATTTGAAAAGATCATGGGTCATCGGCCGGTTAGGTATGATCTTCTCAATTTCAATAGCGATAGCTTGAGCTTCAAACATGCCTATGATGATGGGTAAACGACGATTACCTTCGGTTTCTCCTAATACCAATGCAAACGAACCAGATTGTGATTGACTCGATGAAAGGCCTAATATTTCTAGCTTTATCTTCTCCACGGATTTACTGTGCTGCCTTCAAGGCTTCTGTTAGTTTAGGGATTACCTCGAATGCATCTCCCGCTATACCGTAGTCGGCGGCCTTAAAGAAAGGAGCTTCGGGGTCCTTGTTAACTACTACTATATATTTTGAACTATTCACTCCGGCTAAATGCTGTATCGCCCCTGAAATTCCAACAGCAATATACAACTGCGGACTTACTTTAACACCAGTTTGCCCAACATGTTCATGATGTGGCCTCCATCCGATGTCAGAAACGGGCTTACTACATCCTGTCGCCGCTCCCAACGTTGAAGCAAGCTCTTCTATCATACCCCAGTTTTCAGGGCCTTTTAATCCCCTGCCTCCTGAAACAACGATCTCTGCTTCCGGTAGGAGCACCTCTCCGGTCGCTTTGTCTACACCTGTAATGTTTGCCCCAAAATCAGCATCTCCAAGCTCAGGAGTAAAAGCCTCAACAGAAGCAGTTCCTCCCACTTCTTTCGCTTCGGCAGCATTCTTTTTGATGGCAAGTATTTTTTTTCCCTTGGTAAGCTCAACCACTGCGAAAGCTTTTCCGGTATAAATACTTCGTTTTACTTTGAATCCAACAGACGTATCCGGCAGCTCTGTTACATTGGATACCAGGCTGGCATTCTGTTTTATGGCAACTCTGGCTGACACAGGGTTACCCAGGGAAGAGTTAGCCAGCACAAGTGTATCAGCCGATGCCTTATCCATAGCCTGACTAATTGCACTTGCATACGCCTGTATCACACCTTCATTTAAACGTTCATCCGCTACATGTAATACGCTCTTGGCACCATAGTTACCTAGCGCCTCTAATGCTGCCGGGGCAGTCTCTGACCCCAGTGCTAATGCCACGACTTCCCCTCCCATACCGGAAGCATAAGCTATGGCTTCTAATGAGGTTTTCTTAATTTTTCCGTCCGCACTTTCTACAAAAACAAGTGTTGCCATTTCTAATGTTTTAAATCTTACCCTAAATTAAATTACTTTCGCCTCATTTTTCAAAAGACCGACCAACTCGGAAACATTGTCCAGGTCAATCATTTTAACAGCTCCCTTAGCAGGAGGAAGCTCAAAATTCTCCAGCTGGGTACCTGTTTCGTTATCCACTGGTTCAATGACATTCAAAGGCTTCGTCCTTGCCGACATGATCCCTCGCATATTCGGTATTTTCCATTCTGCAATAGGCTCCTGACATCCAGCCACAAAAGGCATTTTAACTTCTATGTATTCTTTACCCCCCTCTATTTCTCTTGACATTTTGGCACTATCGCCTTCTATATCCAGTGTCATTACGGGAGAGATGGACGGTATCCCAAGTATCTCACCGACCATACCATGAACCATACCACCATTGAAGTCGATGGATTCTCTGCCCATCAATATCAGATCGTATCCACCTTCTTTAGCCTGTGCGGCAATTTGCTTAGCTACGAAAAGAGAGTCTGCAGGTTCCGCATTTACCCGAATGGCATCATCAGCTCCTATGGCCAAAGCTTTTCTAATGGTAGGCTCTGTTTCCGCTTCTCCAACATTCAATACAGTGATCGATCCCCCTAACTGCTCTTTTAATTCCACCGCTCTTGCCAATGCATAATCGTCATAAGGCCCTATAATGTATTGAACCCCATTAGAATCAAATTTCTTATCGCCATCTGTGAATGCTATCCGAGAAGTAGTATCAGGGACATGCGTGATACAAACTAATATCTTCATTAAATAAAAAAGGTTAAAAAACTTCTAATAATCAGATTATTTTTGCCGTGAAGATAATGAATAATGGAGCAAATAAAAATTGTATCTCAGATGAATTCGCAACGCTTAAGCCTTCTTTTAGAGTACCTTAAAAACGACCCAAATGACCCTTTCAACCTGTATGCAATTGCTACCGAATATAGGACAAATTCTCCTGAAAAAGCGCAACAGTATTATGAACAACTCCTGGAGCAACACCCGGAATATTTACCTACTTATTATCATTGTGCAAACCTCTATATTGAGCTTGACAGGGACGATGAAGCTGAAAGCACTTTCAAAAAAGGGATACAACTGGCCAGGGCCCAAGGTAATTCACTCGCCTTACGTGAATTGCAAAATGCCTATAATGAATTTCTATTTGATGATTAAATAAGGGCAAGACACCTACCTCATACAAAGCGGTTACTTATGGCAAAACATCATTTTTAAAATACTAAAATTTTTAGTATTTTAAAATATATATAATTTAATATCAGGAAGTTACATACCAATACTTATAGTTACAATTCAATTACTAATTTCCCAAGTTTCGAATTATTTGCCATGTCATCAAATGCCGAAATTATTTCGTCAAACGGGCGGGCCGAGTCTATTAATGGCTTTATTTTTTTATCTTCAATAAAGTCCAGCATCTTTTCATACTCCTGATCACTTCCCATGGTAGAGCCTTGTAACGTGATCTGATTCCAGAACATTCGATAGAGGTCCAGGTTAGCAGGTAACCCATTGGTAGCACCATAAAAAACAATCCGCCCCGCCGGACGCATCATTTTAATGAACTGGTTGATCTGATCTCCTCCTGCACTGTCAATGACCAGGTCAAAGCCTCCCCGTGTTTGCCATAGGTTTTTATTCCACTCCTCGTTATAATTAAAGCTCCCGACAGCCCCCATGTCTAAAGCTCTTTTAAGTTTTTCTTCATTACTCGAACTGACATAGACCCTTGCACCCTCTGCCACTGCAAATTGAAATGCAAACTGCGCTACTCCACCACCAAAACCGGAAATCAAAACGTTTTTGTCAGCGGTGATATGACCATGATGAAAGCAGGCCCTGTAAGCCGTTAGCCCTGCGAGCGGAAATGCAGCAGCTTCCGTCAAATTAAGATAGCCGGGCTTTTCATAAATACGACTTTCCTCCACCGCCACATATTCCGCAAAAGTCCCGTCATCAGGCTGCCCGAGAATAGAATATTCACGTGATTGTACCTCCGGATTATCTCCCCATTTGATGTTAGGGTTGATCATAACTGTCTTCCCTATCCACGAGGTGTCCACCTCATCACCCACTGATTCCACCATACCCACAGCATCGGAACCGAGTGTAGTACCCACCTTAATCCCAGGGTACTTTCCTTCCCGAATAAACTGGTCTCTTTTATTCAACGCTGCTGCTAAAACCTTAACCAATACCTGTCCGGTTTTTAACGTAGGTTTTGGCTTATCAACAATCTCAATTTTACCTTTTTCAACGAGGGATAATGCTTTCAAGATCTTTGCTTTTAATTGTTTAAACTACTCTTCAATAAAAATAAAGAAACTTACTTAGCCTATCTAGCAATATACATTACGTCTTGAAGTATTTTTTTAATTGATATTTTATAAAAATATGATTATCAAATAATTGAATACCACAAACAATGCTAATGACACTTCAGACATGATAAGTATCAGGACTTTGTGTCATTCCCTGATACCTGAAAATAGTTTATAGTAAAGAAAACAGGCTTTCCTGTATAATTAAAAAGGTGCGTCCTCATCATCTTCCGGACTACTTTGTCCAAATCCGGCATCAGGTGTACCTTGCTCGCTCTCATTGAGCTTACTTCCTAACGTAATGGTACCGGTATCATCAAACTCTGATGGAATACCTCCTCCGGATGGAAACTCTCCTCCTGAAAAGCCCATCGTATCCAAATCACTGAATTTAGTGAATTTACCTATGAATTTAAGCGCCACATTCTCCAGAGAGCCATTTCTATGTTTAGCGATGATCACCTCACCCACTCCTTGTGTGGGCATACCGCTTTCATCTTCAGTGATACCATAATATTCCGGCCGGTACAGGAACATTACCATATCTGCGTCCTGTTCAATGGAACCCGATTCTCTAAGATCGGATAGCTGTGGACGTTTATCTCCCCCCCTGGTTTCCACGGCACGACTCAACTGCGAAAGTGCGATGACAGGTACATCTAACTCTTTTGCTATACCCTTCAAGGCTCGGGAAATGGAAGCAATTTCCTGCTCCCGGTTACCCGCTCCTTTGGAAGAATCACCCGACATAAGCTGCAAGTAGTCAATCACGATCAGCTGCACATCATGTTGTGCTTTTAATCGACGGCATTTAGCTCGTAACTCCAAAATGGTAAGCGCCGGAGTATCATCAATGAAGATCGGCGCGTTGCTCAACCGATTTGTTTTGTGGATAAGTTGCTGCCATTCGTACTCAGCCAGGTTTCCTTTTTTGATTTTCTCACTTTCCAACTCAGCTTCGGCAGAAATCAACCTGTTCACCAGCTGTACGGATGACATCTCCAATGAAAATATAGCAACGGCATGATTGAAGTCTACCGCTGCATTACGTAAGGCAGAAACCACAAAGGCTGTTTTACCCATACCAGGACGGGCCGCTATAATGACAAGATCTGATTTTTGCCACCCTGAGGTAACTCGGTCCAGTGCTGTAAAACCGCTTGGCACCCCTGTTAATCCATCTTTATGGTTCTTGCGCTCTTCTAACTCTTGAATAGCCTGCGCCATTAACGAACGCATGTTGTCGTAATTCTTACGGATGTTCGCTTCAGATATCTCGAAAAGCGCTGACTCCGTTTTATCCAGCAGGTTAAAGACATCAGTGGTATCTTCGTAGGCATCATGATGTATTTCTGAAGCTACACGAATAAGTTCACGCTTGATCGCCATCTCCGTCACAATACGCGCATGGTACTCAATATTGGCAGCAGAGCTCACTTTTGAGGTTAATTCAGCAATATAGTAAGCACCACCGGTAAATTCCAGCTGACCATTTTTACGGAGTTTTGCCGCTACGGTCCGCATATCTACCGGCTCTGAATTATTAAAAAGCTCTACAATAGATCGGTAAATCTCCTGGTGGGCATCTTTATAGAAACTCTCGGGTTTCAGAATATCGATAACGGTAGAAAGTGCATCTTTTTCAAGCATGAGCGCTCCTAACACCGCTTCTTCCAAATCAAGCGCCTGGGGTGGGACTTTACCTAGTCCCTCCGTTAATTCTTTATGTAATCTGTTCGACTTATGACCAACTCGCAAAGGCGCTGATTTATTTTCCATAGGGCAATCTCTCGGTACTACTTCTCAATCAATTTCCAAACCTAAAAAGAAATTCATGTACAATAAAATCCTGTGTATTACACCGGTATCTGCAGTGTTGTTTACAGAAACTAACGCTGGCTGTTGATACTACCAAAAAACACCAGAACCCGCTACTCTTTTCCACATTTTTCATAAAAGTCATGTGACTCAATTGTTGAAAAATAGAAATGATATCAACAAAAAAATATGTTATCCACATATATATCAACAATCAAAGTACGAATTAAATTTTACTTTTTTTCCAGTATTTTTGGCGCGCAAAATCAGCATCATGGACAACAGACCTCAGCACATTCATTTCATAGCTATTGGCGGTAGCATTATGCACAACCTGGCAATTGCACTGCATCATAAAGGGCATATAGTAACGGGCTCAGACGACGAGTTGTTTGAACCTTCAAAATCAAAATTAGAAGCTGTAGGGTTGTTACCTCCTGAAAACGGTTGGCATCCGGACAAAGTACATGATCAACTGGATGCTATCATATTAGGGATGCACGCCCGAAAGGATAATCCCGAACTGCTCAAAGCACAGAAATTAGGCCTAAAGATCTACTCTTTCCCTGAATTCATATACGAGCAGTCTCTGGATAAACATAGAGTGGTCATTGCCGGAAGCCATGGTAAAACTACCATAACCTCTATGATCATGCACGTATTAAACTACTTTGGCAGAAAGTTTGACTATGCTGTCGGTGCATCTATTCAAGGGTTTAACACTATGGTGCAATTATCTGACGCTCCTTTGATCATCATAGAAGGTGACGAATATTTGTCCTCTCCTATTGACCCGACACCTAAGTTCCTTAAATACCATCATCACATCGGGTTGATCTCTGGTGTGGCCTGGGACCACGTCAACGTATTTCCATCCGAGGATGAATACGTCAAACAATTCGATGCTTTTGCTGATGCCACTCCAAAAGCAGGTGCCATCGTTTATTGTGAAGAAGATGCAATGACCTCCCTGATAGGTAGTAAAGAGCGTACCGATGTGAGCGGGTTACCTTATAAAACCCATCCACATATTATCGAAAATGGTGTTACTTATTTACTACATGATGACATGAACATTCCATTGAAAGTGTTTGGTCAGCATAACTTGCAAAACATTAGCGGAGCTATGGCGGTGCTATCTAAAATTGGCATTCGAACGGATCAATTCTATGAAGCAATATCAAATTTTGAAGGGGCTTCAAAAAGGATGGAACTGGTAAAAGAAAATGAGGACTCCATCCTGTTTAAAGACTATGCACACTCCCCTTCCAAAGTAAAAGCTACCACGAGAGCGTTACGCGATCAATATCCGGAACGGGACCTGGTGGCATGTCTGGAATTGCATACTTTCAGTAGTTTGACCAAAGACTTTTTAAGTGAATACAAAGGTACTATGAGAGCATCTTATCGCCCTGTAGTCTATTTTAACCCGGACACTTTGACCCACAAGGGATTGGCACCTATTTCTAAAGAAGACATTACCATTGCTTTTGATGAACGTCATTTAAAAGTATTTGATGACAGAGAAGCACTTATTGGCTATCTTAAAGATCAAAACTGGAAAGACAAAAACCTGCTTATGATGTCATCAGGTACTTTTGACAATCTGGACTTTGATGAACTCAAGCATATAATTGATTAAACAACACCCGTTCTAACCTGGCTTAAAAAAACCTATCATGCAACTAAATTTACGAAATCCGCTTACCGTTTTCGACCTGGAAACTACAGGTACTAACATTGTAAAAGATCGGATAGTAGAAATATCCGTAGTGAAATTAATGCCTAATGGCGAGCAAATCGTAAAAACAAATAAGGTCAACCCAACCGTTCCCATACCTTTAGAAACCAGCCTGATCCATGGTATTTATGATGACGATATAAAGGATGCCCCAACCTTCAAAAACGTGGCCAAGAGCCTGGCCAAATTTCTGGAGGGCTCAGACCTGGCAGGCTTTAATGTACTAAAGTTTGACATTCCTCTCCTGGTCGAAGAGTTTCTTCGGGCTGGAGTAGAATTTGATGTATCCAAGCGAAAAGTAGTTGATGCTCAAAAGATATTTCATATGATGGAAAAACGGACGCTTTCAGCTGCTTACAAATTTTATTGTGATAAAACACTCGATGATGCACACAGTGCGGAAGCCGACACACTCGCTACAGCCGAAGTGCTTAAAGCGCAGGTTGTACGTTACGATGGTCAGGAGGTCTTTGATAACTTAGGGAAAAAAGTGGGAGTAGTAGCCAATGATATAGAAAGCCTTCACAAACTTACTGCTTCTAACATGGTAGATCTGGCAGGCAGGATCATGCTAAATAATCAGGGGGAAGCTGTCTTCAATTTTGGGAAACATCGCCATAAGCCCGTAGCTGAAGTACTCAAAAAAGAACCCAGTTACTACGACTGGATGATGAATGGTGATTTTCCCCAGGATACTAAACGACGGCTAACTGAAATTAAGTTAAAAGCTTTATCCAACCTGGGAGGGTAAGAGCATAGAGGAAAGGGCATAGTGCCTAGCGTATCAGGTACTGAGACCGGACACGGGAGATTGATATCATAGTCATCCAAAGTAAAGTATGAACGAAAGACAGACTAAAACCTCAAAATTTCGTGGTTTACGCTCATTTGAGGTTTGTATTGTCAGAGAAGGCCAGGTTAGCTGATCGTTCTGAAGGACGGCCCGTCTGTTATTTCTTCTTATAATATTTCATGGCCTCCGGTATGGCTGCATTGAGGTCCTGTATCCTTGTCTCGGGGTTAGGGTGAGTTGACATAAACTCAGGGGGCCTATCGCCTCCTGCATTGGCCTGCATTCTTGTCCAGAACTCAGGCGCTTCTTTTGGATTATATCCTGCTATTGACATAAAAATGAGCCCTATCTTATCTGCTTCCGACTCATGTGTACGAGAAAATTTTAACATCCCCAATTGAGAACCCACACCTACTGACTGCATAAATACCTGCTGAGTAAGCGTTGGGTTTGAACCCATAGCTGCTCCTACCGTACCTAATCCCAGATTGGTAACCAACCCCTGACTCATACGCTCACGGCCGTGATTGGCAATAGCATGTGCTACTTCATGCCCCATAACAACAGCTACACCATCTCTTGTTTTGCAAATAGGCATAATGCCTGTATAAAACGCCACTTTACCTCCAGGCATACACCAGGCATTAACAGTCTCTGATTCAATTAGATTAAAATCCCAATCATAGCCTTCGAGTTGATCTTGCGCTCCAATCTGCCTCATATATTGTTCAGCAGCTAATTGAATGTCTCTACCTACCTCTTTTATCATAGCAGTCCATTCTTTGTTATCGGAAAGCTTGTTTTCCTTCAATACCTGCGCATACTGATCAAAACTTAACGGCAGTATCTCCGAGTTCGACACCAGGTTAAGTTGTCTTCTACCGGTTACAGGCACTTTCGCACAACCGTACATCATCCCACCTAAAAACAAGAGCATTATGGCTTTTCTAAACATGATTGACTTTTTTTCAGAATTAAACGTAATTCTATTTTAAATAATACAAATCTATAACACTTTTGTGTAACACATTTACTTCATAATAATAAAGTTAACAAAAACCAACCTGCATGAAGATTCTGGCCATCGGTAGGAATTATGTTGAGCATATCCGTGAATTAAATAATGAAAAGCCTTCTGAGCCGGTGATCTTCACCAAGCCTGATACGGCCATTCTCAGAAAGAACAATCCTTTCTATTATCCGGATTTTTCAAAGAACATCCACTATGAAGTTGAATTGGTGATAAAGATCAATCAAAAAGGAAAAAAAATCCGGGAGCAATTCGCACACAAATATTATGATGAAATTGGGATCGGAATAGATTTTACAGCACGCGACTTACAGCAAACAGCAAAGGAAAAGGGACTTCCCTGGGAACTTGCAAAAGGCTTTGACGGTTCAGCGCCTATTTCTGATTTTCAGGATATAAGCAATTTCAAAAATCTCAAAGACCTTAATTTCAGCCTGCTGATAGATGGAGAAATCAGGCAGAAGGGCAATACGGGGCATATGCTTTTCCCGTTCGATCATATTATTTCTTACACATCGAATTTTTTCACTTTAAAAAAGGGAGATTTGATCTTTACAGGTACACCTGCAGGAGTAGGCCCGGTAAAAATTGGCCAGAAACTTGAGGCGTATATTGAAGATGAAAAATTACTGGAGTGTGAGATCAAGTAAAGTTGCCTATTTATTGTTTTTAGTTTGCTTTAATCATGTGGTACTTGGTCAATTAAGTGAAGACCTTGACCTTGCAGAAAATTATTACCTGTTCCCTATCAAACCAGGGGTAAGAAATACGCTTGCCGGCACAATGGGTGAGTTGCGCAGCACGCATTTCCACTCCGGTATCGATATCCGTACCGAAGGGCGTATAGGCCTGGCCGTACATGCGGCAGCAACAGGCTATATTTCAAGAGCATCTATCTCTCCAACAGGCTATGGCAATGCATTGTACATTATGCATCCAAATGGTCAAACAACCGTTTACGCTCATCTGGATAAATTCAAAGGCCCTGTAGCCGATTATGTAAGACAAGAGCAATACCGTAGAAAATCTCCTAAAATCAACCTTTATTTCAGAGCAGGTCAGTTTCCCGTTAACAAAGGAGATACCATTGCACTTTCGGGTAACAGTGGGTCGTCAGGAGGCCCGCATCTGCACTTTGATCTACGGGATAAGTACCAGCGCCCTCTCAATCCGTTAAGTTACGGATTTAGTGAAATACAGGATCATATACCGCCGGTAGCACAGAAAATAGCAGTCAAAACGATGGATATGAATGGGAGAATTGAAGGGCAGTTTGGCAGAAAAGAATATACACTACGCAGAACAGGCAACAATTACGTGTTGGATAGACCAATACATTTATCGGGGTTAATCGGCGTGGAATTATTGGCTCATGATAAGCTGGACAATGCACGCTTCCGATGCGGTATAAACACCATCCAAATGGAGCTGGATGGCGAACGTATATTTCATCAACAAATTGACAAATTCGCTTTCAGTGAGCAGCGTAATATTTTGGCGCACATGAACTATCATGTATTATCCACTACGGGAAATCGATTTCATAAACTTTATATCGATGACGGCAATAAGCTTAAATTCTACACTACGAATAATTTAAAAGGAAAATTAAAGATAGTACCCGGCAGCAAACATGAGCTTAAAATATCCATGAAAGACACTTATGGCAATAATAGCTATATCACCCTACAACTGATAGGAGAAGAAAGGACTGATGTAACTCTCAAAACAGCTCAAAATAAAATACCACTCCAGGTGATTGACAATACACTGATGGTAAGTGCCCGTGTAAAAGATTCATCCCAGCTTATACTTTATGCCCCACAGCCTAAAATCATAGATCAGGCCTATAGTACCGACGCGTCACAGCAGGTTTATCTTTGGGATTTAAGAAAGGGTGTACCCACTAGTATAGAAAAAGGCGACTTTTATAAAAGCCTTAACTTTAAAGACATGATACCATCTGGATCAGCATATACTTTTTATAGTGAAAAAGCTGATATCGAGTTTTACAAAAGATCACTCTTTGATACGATATACCTTAAAGCAGGCTATCGCTATGACTCAACATTACAAAAGGAAGTCTTTGAGATCGGTGATCCGACCAATCCTCTGAGAAGCAATATAAACGTAATACTAAAACCTACACAAAACTACGCTAAACCTGGTAAGGCGGGTGTTTTTGGCATCAGTTCTTCCGGGGAGTTGTTAGGCTTTGCAGGTGGGAGCTGGAACAATGGCAAGATCAGTTTTAAAACCAGGAACTTTGGTCAATATACAATTGCCATGGATACCATACCTCCTATGATAACACCAATAGCTGTCAATGCTAATAGTATTAAATTCAAAATAAACGATGAGTTATCCGGCTTAAAAAAATATGAATGTAGTGTTAATAACACATGGGTACTCATGCATTATGATTACAAAAGATCATTAATATGGTCAGAAAAACTGGACAAGTCAAAGCCATTTACAGGGGAGGTCAAACTAAAAGTCACTGATAATGTTAATAACGTAACTGAATATTCAACTAAAATAGAGTAATAACCATGGCATTAAAAGTAGGTGATGCAGCACCCGATTTCGAGGTAAACGACCAGGACGGTCAATCGGTAAAGCTCTCTGATTACAAAGGAAAAAAAGTAGTGATCTACTTTTACCCAAGAGATAATACCCCAGGCTGTACGGCTGAATCCTGTAATTTAAGAGACAACTACAGCACTTTCCAGGACAAAGGCTACGAAATATTAGGTGTAAGTACTGACAATGAAAAATCACATAAGCGCTTTATAGAAAAGCAAAGTTTACCCTTCAAGCTTTTGGCAGACACAGAAAAGCAGGTGCATGAAAAGTACGGCACCTGGGTAGAAAAATCCATGTATGGAAAAAAATATATGGGTACCGCCAGACAGACCTTTGTAATTGATGAAGAAGGAAAGATCGTTAATATAATAGAAAAAGTAAAAACGAAAGATCACACCGCTCAGATATTATAATGACGTTCTGCGGTTTTGAACTAAGAGGGAGGGTGTCTCAAAAGTCACCTTCTTTTTATGGTAAAGAAAGTAAAGGCCGATAGCGAGAAGCTGTCGGCCTTTTTGATGACTAAGGGTTAACTTAGTGTTGTGTGTACTACTTCAAATCTAGT